>CAVPFY010000008.1:0-18729 GCA_963703905.1 uncultured Chloroflexia bacterium | reverse complement strand
TTCGCCGCGATTCTGCGCCAGCCCGGCGACCACCGGATTATCGAGTACATACTCTGCGAGTACGCGAAGTGACTCCTCCGTGCGCACGACATGATCATGGAAGCTCCGCTGCCAAAGCGCGCCAGCATGTGTAGGGGAGGCCTTCAGGCCTCCCACCGAGGCCGCACGATTCTTGTACCAGTACCCGGTCTTCTGCTTGAACGCCTTCACGAACCTGAGGACGTCATTGTTCTCCTCGCTCCCAACAAGAAGGTGGAGATGATCGGGCATGAAGCAGTAGGCAAGGACATGGAAGCCGTGTGACACCGACTCGGCCCGAAGCGTTTCCAGGCAGTAGCGGATGACGGTCGCATTGTTGAAGGCGTTTGAACGAGTCTGGGTCACCAGGGTGAGGGAGTAAGCGCCGGCCTCGCGGTAGGTATCGAGAGGGAGGCGATTGCGTTTTCGGATGGGCCATGATGGCTCGTGCGGCCTCGCGGTAGGCCTAAAGGCCTCCCCTACACGTGGTGGCGCGGAAAGCGGGCGGTTTGGTGGCGGCTCGTGCGGCCTCGCGGGAGGCCTAAAGGCCTCCCCTACACGTGCTGGTGGTCGATGGTTCGGCGTCATGAGCTATACGCCTTTCGCCTCCTATCCCTCCACCAGGTCGCCCTCGACGGGGTCGACGCGGACGCCCTTCGAGCGCACCCATTCGAGGCCGCGCTCGAGCTCCGGCACGTCGCCATCGAGCTCGAGGATGACCCAGCCGCGGTCGGCTGTAACGTCGGCCCGGCGGATGTTGGTGACGATTTGGAACTGCTTGCCGAGCTCGTAGATCACGGGCTCCTTGATCAGCTGCTGCTCGAAAGTGAACTTGACTCGCTGTCGCGCCATTACTGCCTGCCTTTTCGTTGCGCGCGCCGCGCCTGCCTGTTTTCGACAGGTGGCGCGTCCTTGCTCGGGATTCCGGGATGATGGCCGCCGGCCGGCCGGCCTAGTGATTGATTCGGGGCCATCGGTTTCTTGACGTCCTTGACCGAACGCACGCGCGCCCGGCGCCCTGGGCCCGCGCCGCCTGCTCCTTTAGGGCTCATGCGCCTGCCTCCCCGCGGACCCTCTCCTCCGGCCCCTTTCTCAGAAAGGGCGAGGGGAGTCTCCGAAGTTTGTAATCTGATCCCCCTCCCCCCTCTGTAGGGGAGGGGCTAGGGGAGAGGGTCACGTCCTCACCTCCTGGACCTGGCGTGCCGCCAGCGCCTCCTCGAAGGAGGCGATCGTTGGCTTGATGACGTTGGCCGCGGGCAGCGACGGCGCGACGGCTTCCTGCGTCTTGAGGCCGGCGCCGGTGATGAAGGCGACCACGACCTCGTCCGGGTCGACGTGCGCCGGCTGCGACCAGGCTGCTGCAGGCCGGCGATGGTCACGCCGCCGGCGGTCTCGGCGAAGATGCCCTCGGTCTCGGCCAGCAGGCGGATGCCGTCGACGACCTCGTCGTCGCTGACGGCGGCGCCGGCGCCGCCGGACTCGGCCATCATCTGCAGCGTGTAGTAGCCGTCCGCCGGGTTGCCGATCGCCAGCGACTTGGCGATCGTGTTGGGCCGCACGGGGCGGAAGTTCAGGTGCCGGCTTCGCAGGCGGTGACGATCGGCGAGCAGCCCGGGGCCTGGCAGCCGGACATCTTCGTGTGGACGCTGTCGATCAGCCAGAGCTTGGCCAGCTCGTCGAGGCCCTTCCAGATCTTGCCGTACAGCGAGCCCGAGGCCAGCGGCACGATGCAGTGGTCCGGCGCGCGCCAGCCCAGCTGCTCCGCGACCTCGTAGCCCAGCGTCTTCGAGCCCTCGGAGTAGTAGGGGCGCACGTTGATGTTGACGAAGGCCCACTTGTACTTGTCGCCGAGCTCGGCGCAGAGGCGGTTGACGTCGTCGTAGGAGCCGTCGACGGCGACGAGGTTGGCGCCGTAGATCTTCGAGCCGAGCAGCTTGCCCGCTTCGAGGTCGCTGCGGCACGAAGACGAAGGCCTCCATGCCGGCGCGGGCGGCGTGGGCGGAGACCGCGTTCGCCAGGTTGCCGGTGCGAGGCGCAGGCGAGGGTCGTGAAGCCGAACTCGCGCGCCTTGGTGGCCGCGACGGTGACGACGCGGTCCTTGAAGCGACCAGGTGGGGTTGGCGCAGTCGTTCTTGAGGTAGAGGTTCTTCAGGCCCAGGTCCTCGCCGAGGTTCTTGGCGCGGATCAGGGGCGTGAAGCCGGCCTGCAGGTCGACCGGCTCGCCCTCGCAGGGCAGGAGGTCGCGGTAGCGCCAGACGGACTGCGGGCCCCGGTCGATGCTCTCGCGGGTGACGGCCTTGCGCATGCCCTCGTAGTCGTAGACGACCTCGAGGGGGCCGAAGCAGAACTCGCAGACGTGCTGGGGGGCGATCGGGTACTCGCGGCCGCACTCGCGACACCGGAGGGCTTTGGCGAAGGACATGAGCGATGCTCCTGTGGCGGTCCGGGGATGGTGATGGTGGTCAGTGGTCCGACCAGCCTCCAGAAATGAAACGGCCCGCCGAGGCGGGCCTGCTCGCGTCAGGCGAGCGCAGGTCTCGGCGAAAAGGTCAGAGAGGTCCGCCTGCCGCGGACCGGGGCATCGCCATGCTCATGGAGGCGTACGCAGTCGTCATAAGTGATGGGTATGGTAGCAGGCGGTGGGGGTGGGGGGGAAGTAGGGCCATGCTAGTACATATGTCCTGTCCGTCGCGTATAATCACCCTCAACACATTTAGGAGAAGCCGTGTGCCCGCCTTCGATGAAATCGGCTACTGGTCTGAGGTAAAGCTAGACATCGTCCGAGATTACGCTGCGGCCTATTCCCAGATACTCGCCTCCCAACGCAATCCGCGGCTCTACCACCTGTATATCGATGCATTTGCGGGCGCGGGCTCCCACATTTCTCGTACAAGCGGCGCCATGGTAGCGGGGAGTCCGCTCAATGCTCTCACCGTTAGCCCTCCTTTTCGAGAATTCCACTTCATCGATATCGATGGAAGCATGATTGCCGAATTACGACGGGCCGTCGGTGATCGGCCCGATGTGTCAATTTACGAGGGTGATTGCAACAAAATTCTTCTAAGTAATGTGTTTCCTAAGGCCCGATATGCGGACTATAGACGGGCGCTTTGTTTGTTGGACCCTTACGGCCTGCACCTCGACTGGGAGGTGATACAAACAGCTGGCCAGCTAGGGACGGTGGACATTTTTCTCAACTTCCCAAGCATGGACATGAACATGAATGTGCTTTGGTCTGATCCGGACAGGGCAGCTTCAGAGCAGCGGAATCGGATGAATCGCTTCTGGGGTGACGAGTCTTGGAGGAATGCTGTCTATGGTCGGAACTTGAACCTTCTTGACTTGGAGTTGAAGGTTCCTGGGGCTAACGAGGCGATTGTGACGGCGTTTCGTGACCGCCTCAAGAACGTTGCGGGATTCGAGACGGTTCCAAGGCCCTGCCGATGAGGAACTCGACGGGAGCCATTGTCTACTACTTGGTGTTCGCCTCGCAGAAGCCCGTCGCTGCAGGGATCGTCGAGGATATCTTTAGAAAGTACCGCGCACGGGTACGTTAGCCTTCGAATCGGTCCGGCATCTCTTCGCAAGTCTGCAAGTCCAAGCGTCTGCCGGAACTTTTCTTGCCTTTTCGGGCGCCGCATTCATCGAATGCTCCCCACTGCTTGAAGAAGAACGGCACGCCCGCGCTCACGCACTGGTCACGGATGCGAGCGCGCCCACTCCGGCTGCATGCGGCCGCGCGCTGTGGCCGCTCTCGCCGCCGACGATGACCCAGTGGATGCCCGCGAGGTCCAGGTCCAGAGGGCCCGAGCAGCGGCTCGCAGGAGAGGAAGCGGACGGCGGCGGGGACGCGTGCGGAGGTCGTCGATGCGGGTCGTCCAGCGCTGGTTCTCGACCGAGACGCCCATCCAGACGTTGTCGGGCCAGTCGAGGCTGCGGCGCCAGTTCGGCCAGGCGCTCGCGAGCGCTTGGTGAGCACCTGGAAGGTGTGCCAGTGCGCCTGCTTCATCGTCGTCGAAGACCTGGCGGATGTAATCCTCGGGGACGTCTTCGTGAAAGAGGTCGCTCATGCTGTTCACGAAGATGACCTTCGGCTTCTTCCACTCGAGCGGCTGAGTCGAGGCGCTCCGGCCGGAGCGGGAGGTCGAAGCCCTTCTCGTAGGGATGGCCGGGGACGCCGCGGAAGCGCTCGGCGAAGGTCTCGGCGTAGCAGTGGGCGCAGCCGGGCGACACGCGGTCGCAGCCGGTCACCGGATTCCAGGTCGCCTCGGTCCACTCGATCTTGGAGATGGCGCTCATTAGTACACCTGTTCTATTCTCGGCCACTACTGAGGAAATGTCCAGGGCGGGGAATATCCACAGCGAATGATAGGCCAAGTCCAGCGGTGCAATCTGGTGGGATTTCAAGCACCAGCGTAGACTTGGCCCGCCCGCCCTCAATCGACCAATAGTGAACTTACAAGGAGAGCCTGCCGTGGCGGAGTACGAGAGCATCCTGTACAGCGTCGAGGACAAGATTGCGCGCATCACCTTCAACCGGCCGGAGAAGCGCAACGCCCTGAGCATGGACCTGCGCCGCGAGATGGTCGACGCGCTGAAGATCGCGGAGCGCGACGACGCCGTCGCTGTGGTGCTCATCGACGCTAACGGGCCTTCGTTCTGCAGCGGCTACGACCTCAGCCCAGGACGCTACGGCGCCGGCGAGCCGGAGACGTCGCCGCAGTTCAACTGGACGGACCCTTTCGCCCGCGGCGCCATCCGCGACTTCCTGACGATCTGGGACCTGATGAAGCCGGTGGTGGCGAAGGTGCACGGCTACTGCCTGGCGGGCGGCTCCGAGATGGTCTCGATGTGCGACATCGTCTTCGCGGCCGACAACGCAATCATCGGCCACCCGGCGATGCGCGGCATGACCACGCCCGACGTGCCCTGGTTCCCCTGGAAGCTACCAATGAGCTGGGGCAAGTACATGCAGCTGACCGGCAACAGCATCACCGGCAAGAAGGCGGCCGAGGTCGGCATGATCGTGAAGAGCTTCCCCCTGGACTCGCTCGAGGACGAGGTCATGAAGGAGCTGCGCGCGCTGGCCTCGATCGCGCCGGACCTGCTGGCCGCGAACAAGATGCAGATCAACCAGGTGTACGAGATGCAGGGCTTCAGGACATCGCTGCACGCGAGCCCCGGCTGGCACACGCTCAGCGGCCGCGTGCGGCCCGGCGCCGGCGACTTCGGCAAGATCAGCCGCGAGCAGGGCCTGCGCGCCGCGATCGAGTGGCGGGACGGGGCGTTCAGGGAGCTGGACCCGGGGCGGTAGAGGAGTAGGGGGTCAGCAGCGCCAGGCGTCAGGGGCACGGCCTCGGGCGTTCGCGGGTGCCCACCGCATTTCCGTGTGGGCTTGTGTATCCATTTTCGTGGGAAGAGTGCCTGGCTGTGCCCTGGTCCGGCTGTAGTCGCGTCTCGCGAGACGCGACTACAGCGGAGGCACCACGAGCCGCGCGATGGCTAGAAAGCGTCGGCTACGGGGAAGGGTAGGGGTCAGCCAGGCATTCTTGATAATGTTGACAAGGATAATCGATTTAAGTACGCTCTTGAGTCCGCAATCTTGATATTGTTGACCGAGTACTATGACAAACGTGATCACGAAGCCACCTCTGTGCCCCGCGCCTGAGTGTGGCTGCGCCTGTATTCGCCCCTAACGGGGCCGGCTCATCGCAACGATAAGCGACGAATACAGGAGGCTTCTCTTTGAACTCTGTTAACCGCCGGGCTTTCCTCGCCCTCTCCGGCTCCCTGGCCGCGGGGGCGGCCGTCGCGGCCTGCGGCGGCGGTTCCAGCGGCGCGAGCAAGAGCTCGTCGAGCGCCGCCGGCGGCGTGGACAGCGCCACGCTGCGCCTCGGCTACTTCCCCAACATGACGCACGCGCAGCCCAACGTCGGCCTCGAGCGCGGCACCTATCCAGAAGCACCTGGGCGAGAACGTCAAGCTCGAGACGAAGACCTTCAACGCCGGCCCCGCCGTCATCGAGGCGCTCTTCGCCGGCGAGCATCGACGCCAGCTACATCGGCCCGAACCCGGCGATCAACGGCTACGTGCAGTCGCAGGGCAAGGACGTGCGCATCATCGCCGGCGCGACCAGCGGCGGCGCGCTGTTCGTCGTGCGGCAGGACCGCGGCATCAACAGCCCGGCCGACTTCGCGAACAAGAAGATCGCGACGCCGCAGCTCGGCAACACCCAGGACGTGGCGCTGCGCGCCTGGCTGAAGCAGAACGGCCTCAACGCCAAGGAGCAGGGCGGCAACGTCACCGTGCTCCCGACCGCCAACGCCGACACGCTGACCGCTGTTCCAGAAGGGCGACATCGACGGCGCCTGGGTGCCGGAGCCCTGGGCGACGCGCCTGATCCAGGAGGCCGACGGCAAGGTCTTCCTGGACGAGCGCGACCTCTGGCCCAACGGCGAGTTCGTGACGACGCACCTGATCGTCCGCGACGAAGTACCTCGCGGACCACCCGGACGTCGTCGAGAACCTGCTGCGGGCGCACGTCGACGTCACGGACTACATCAACGCGAACCCGGCGGAGGCGAAGGCGCTGCTCAACCGCGCGATCGAGAAGGCGACGACGCGCGGCGCTGCCGGTCAAGGTCATCGACGGCGCCTGGGAGAACCAGGACATCACGTACGACCCGATCGCGTCCAGCCTGCGCAAGTCGGCGGACGACGCCTTCGACCTCGGCTTCCTCGACAAGAAGCCGGACCTGGCGAACATCTACGACCTCACCCTGCTGAACAAGGTCCTGGCGAGAAGAGCCTGCCGCGAAGTCAAGGGGCTGGGATGATCGGAGCCAGAGCCTCTCGCCGCTGAGCCGGCGCCTCGCCGTCAACGGACGAGGCCGGCGACATCGGTCGCGGAGCCGCTGCTCACGCGTGAGCAACGTCTCCAAGCGCTTCGTCACGAGCCGCCACGACACGACGGCGCTGCACGACATCTCGCTCGAGATCAAGCAGGGCGAGTTCGTCTGCGTCGTCGGGCCGTCCGGCTGCGGCAAGTCGACGCTGCTCAACCTCGATCGCCGGGCCTCGACCGCCCGAGCGAGGGGCAGCTCGTCTTCGACGGCACGCCGATGCGAGGCGCCGGCGCCGAGCGCGTCGTCGTCTTCCAGGAGCCGGCGCTCTACCCCTGGCTGAACGTGCGCGCCAACGTCGAGTTCGGGCTGAAGATGAAGGGCACGCCGAAGAACGAGCGGCGCGACATCGTCGACCGCTACCTGGAGCTGGTGAACCTGACGCGCTTCGAGAAGGCGTTCGTGCACGAGCTCTCCGGCGGCATGAAGCAGCGCGTGCAGCTCGCGCGCGCGCTGGCCGTCGAGCCGCGCATGCTGCTCATGGACGAGCCGTTCGCGGCGCTGGACGCGCAGACGCGCGACGCTGCTGCAGCTGGAGCTGCAGGACATCTGGGCGCGCACCGGCGCGACCATCCTCTTCATCACCCACAACGTGCGCGAGGCGGCGCTGCTGGCGGACCGCGTCTTCGTGATGACGCCGGGCCCCGGCCGCATCAAGGCCGAGATTCCGGTGCCGCTGCAGCGGCCGCGCAACCCGGACACGCACGCCGTCGTCGACTTCGCGGCCGAGATCCGCGCGGCGCTGCAGCACGACGAGTACGGCGGCCGCCCGCGGGAGACGGCCTATGCCATCTAGCGCCGAGCTGACCGATCACGAGCTGCCTCTGGGCTCTCAGCCTCAGTCCGGTCGCTTCGCTGCCGGCGGCCCGATCCTGCTGCTCGTCGGCTTCTACGCGGCGCTGCTGCGTATCTGGCAGCTGCTCTACGAGCGCAGATCTGGTCGCCGTACCTGCTTCCCGGAGCCGAGCGCAGGTCTGCGAGTCGCTGCAGCGCTACGTCGACAACGGCGTCCTCTTCGACTCGATCCAGACGACGATGCAGCGCATGCTCATCGGCTTCGCGCTCGCCTTCGTCATCGGCATGACGATGGGCATCGCGCATCGGCACGGTGAAGTGGCTGGACGAGACGCTGGGCAGCCTGGTGCTCGGCATGCAGTCGCTGCCGAGCATCACCTGGCTGCCGCTGGCGATCCTCTGGTTCGGCCTCAGCGAGCAGGCGATCATCTTCGTCGTCGTGATGGGCTCGGTCTTCGCGATCGCGATCTCGGCGCGCGACGGCGTGCGCAACATCCCGGTGCTGCAGCGCCGCGCCGCGCAGGTCTTCGGCGCGACGCGCTGGCAGACGATCCGCTACGTGACGCTGCCCGGCATGCTGCCCTCGATGGCGCAGGGGCTGAAGCTCGGCTGGTCGTTCTCCTGGCGCTCGCTGATGGCCGGCGAGCTGCTCTTCGTCAGCGCCGGCCTCGGCCACCTGCTGCAGCTGGGCCGCGACCTCAACAACATGGCGCTGGTCATCGCCATCATGGGCGTCATCGTCGCCGTCGGCCTCGCCTTCGACCGCCTGATCTTCGGGCCGCTGGAAGCGTGGGTGCGCAGCGCTGGGGGCTCAATACTGCATAGGGCATAACGCATAAGGCATAAGGGGAGGGTACCGAGCACCGCGCTTCCCTTCCGCATTTCCCTTATGCGTTATGGGTTATGCGTTATGCATTATTTAACGTCCTTCTAACCATGCGGCGCCGACTCTAACGTTAGATATGCTAGGGCCTGCTGAGAAGCAGGCTGGCATTTGTGAGAGGATACGCGCGTATGGCGGTCGCCGAGTCGGCCCTCGGTCAGGTGCGGCGTGTTTGGGCGCGCGAGGGCGTTTCGGCGTTGACGTTGCCGCTGGTCGAGACGGCCATTGGCTGCGCCGTCTTCATGGCCGCGTTGCTGGTTTACAACGCAACCCTGACGCCTTCGCTGTCCTACGTTTCGCTCGATGGCAACGAGCTGGCCACGGTGCCCTACCAGCTTGGCCTGGCGCATTCGACCGGCTACCCCCTGTACACCTGGCTTGGCAAGCTGTTCACCTTCATCCCCATCGGCGACGTCGCCCACCGCATGAACCTGATGTCGGCCGCGGGCGCGGCGGGCGGCTCGGCGTTGCTGTTCGCGGCGGTGCTCATGGTCATCCGCGACGGCCAACCGGGGAGCGCCTTTGATGCCGTGAGCGGGCGGCGACTCCGAGCCGGGCTCCGGCACTGGCTGGCGCCGGCGGGCGCGGCCGTCGGCGCGCTGATGTTCGCCTTCTCGACCACGCTATGGTCGCAGGCGGTGATCGCGGAGGTGTACGCGCCGAACGCGTTCATGGTGGCGCTGACGCTGGTGTTGCTGCTTGTCTGGGCGCGGCATGAGGCGAAGAGGGTCGCGGCGGCGCCCGAGAAGGCGCGATCGCCGGACGCGAAGTCCCTGGGCCTGTTCGCCGTGTTCGCGCTTGCGTTTGGGCTGAGTGCCGGCACGCACCTCTCGAACCTGGCGCTGGCGCCCGGATTCATCGCCTTCATCCTGCTGACGAATTGGCGGCTGGCGCTGCAGCCCAGGTTCGTGCTGGCGGGCCTCCTCGGCGCCGGCCTGGGCGCGCTGCAGTTCCTCTGGCTGCCGTACAAAGCGTCCAACGTCAACGACGCCTTCCTGGCCCGCAACACGCCGAACGACCTCCAGGGCATCTACAACTACACCCTGAACGCGTTTCCGCAGCTCAAGTGGTCCTACCCACTCTCGGCGGTGCCGGACCGCGTGGTGATGTACCTGGACTTCCTCTGGCTAAACTTCCGCCTCGCCGGCATCTTCCTCGCCGTTGCCGGCGGCCTGGCGATGTCGATGCGCAACCCGCGCGCCTTCTTCCTGTTCGCGCCCTCGTACCTGGCCCAGCTTGTCTTCTTTCTCGAGTACCGCGCCTCCG
This sequence comes from uncultured Chloroflexia bacterium, assembly GCA_963703905.1. Lineage (GTDB taxonomy): Bacteria > Chloroflexota > Dehalococcoidia > DSTF01 > WHTK01 > DATLYJ01. Next base: position 8,865 of record CAVPFY010000008.1, on the reverse strand, counting down.
ACATCGACGTCTTCTTCATCACGGCGCATTTGCTGACGGCCGTGTTCATCGGCTACGGCGCCTGGGCGCTGGCGGATGCGGGCATCGCTCAGGCCGCGGCCCTGTGGCGCTCGGATGGCCCCGTCCGGCTGGCGAGGTTCCTCCGCCCCGACGTCCGCCGCTGGGCGGGCCGGGCCGGCGCCGCCTCGATCGCGCTGGTGCTGGCGTTCTTCGCGCTGCAGCCGGCGATTTCGCTGGCGCGGCACTGGGGCCCGAACGACCAGTCGGACAACACCGGCATCAACGACTTCTACGAGACCGTGTTCAGGGACCTGCCCCAGGACAGTGTGCTCATCGGCCGTGGCGGCGTCTTCGGCTACGACATGTTCTACTGGCGCTACGTCTACAACCTGAGGCCCGACATATCTATCCCCCTGGCGCTGCGCTTCGACAACAACCGCGCCGCCCAGGACAAGCCGACCTATACCGTGACGCCGCCGAACGGCCAGGGCGGCTTCGGCGGCCCCAGTCCGGTCCCTGGGGGCCTGCAGTCTTCGAACGCGTGGTACGTGCCCGTGCTGGCTGCGCCCGTCCAGACCGATGAAGGCGGCTCCTCTGAATTTTCGCGCCAACTCACGTTGTACAAGGCCCAGACGCAGGCGCCACAGCTGTTCACCGCGGCGGCGACCCCGCAGACCACTGTCGGGCACGACTTCGGCAGCAGTACGACCCTCGTCGGCTATACAGTCGATTCAAGCGAGGTGGAGGCTGGCGGCTCAGTGCACCTGAAGCTCTTCTGGCAGACCAACGGCAGCGCCCGGCCCCAGGTGGCGACGAGGGTCGGCGACACGCGTTACTACGAGTCGCACGAGCTCGGCTTCGGCCTCCTGCAGCGCTATGTGCAGGCCAACGGTCAGCCGGCCGCCGGGTCCTTGCTGGTCGAAGAGTATGACCTTGTGGTGCTATCGAGCCTGGACAAGGGGCCGCAGCCTTTCCATGTGCGCGTTTCCGGAGGCACCTTCGGCCAGACTCAGAGCGAATGGGTGAACATAGGCAGCCTGACGATAAAGTAGGTTGACGCGGCGTGCCTGCCGGCAGCCAGGCTGACAGACGCTGGGAGGATGACGATGTTGAGGTGGTTATTGTTTCCGGGGCGATTTCTTTTCCGCCGGCCCCTGATCGGGCCGCGGGCGGCCGCGCGCCGGCGCGTCTGGAGGCGGCGTCGATGGTAATGGACGGCGATTCGACGCTTCGCCGCGCGCGAGACGCGGGTTGGCGGCGTCCCGGACCGGGGACGGAGCCTCCCGGCGCCGGGAGCGAAGGGCCGGAGGACGCGTCCGGCCGCGAGCTCGTCGTGGCGCCTGGTGCGGCGGTCGGGGAGATGCCGGCCGCGCCGCGGGTTGTCGAGGCCGCGGCCCGCGCCGCGCCGCCGAGCTGGCTCATGGTCGCGGCCGGCGCTGTCATGGGCGGCATCCTGTCGATCGCCGCCTATTCGGTGGCTGTTGGCAGCGGCAACACCGGCAATCAGGGCACCTTTGGCGCTCTCGGCGGCGGTAACCGCCAGGGCCAGGCTCAGGGTGTCCCCGGGCAGGGGCAAGGCGGCTTCCAGCAGCCTCAGGGCGGCCTTCAACCTCAGCCCGGACAGGGCCAGGGCCAGGGCCAGGGCCAGGTACCGGGCCAGCGCCAGGCGCAACCCGTCAACCCCGGCCAGGTACCGGGCCAGGCCCCCGGCCAGGTCCAGCCCAACAACCAGGGCGCGGACGCCGTCACCAACCTCCTGCCGCGCGCGCCGGACTTCGTCGGCCAGGTGCGGACGGTCAGCGGCTCCTCGCTGACGGTCGATACGCCGCAGGGCAGCCGCGTCGTGCAGGTGACGGACGAGACGCAATTCATCCGCGCCGACGGCAGCGCCGGCAGCGCCGCCGACCTGACCCGCGGGTCGGTGGTGGCGGTCGTGACCTCGACCGACCCGGCGACGCGCGTCCTCAAGGCGGACGCCATCGGCCTGGTGAGCCGCTAGCGCAACCCTCTCCCCCGGGCCCCTCTCCCAGGGAGGGAGAGGGGAAGGACCGGAAGCGGAGGCGCGAGGCCGGACCGGAAGGGAATGGGCGAGCTCAGGCTAGCCCTCCACGAGCGCGCGCTCCGCGACGAAGCGCAGAACCAGCGCTTCCACCTCTCGGGCCGAGTGCGGCTCGAAGACCTCGGCGGCGTGCGGGATCTCGTCCAGGGCGCCGCCGATGCGCTCCTGCGATGGCCTGTGCTGGCGGATGCCCCACAGCAGCAAAGACTCCTTGTCGAAGAACATCAGCCTCAGTGATTCCTTGTTGCCGTTCCACAGTTCCTTGCGGGTGATGGCGCGGCTGAAGGTGCGCCGCAGCATACGCGAGTATGAGACGCGCCAGGGGAGGCGCAGCCAGACCACCGTGTCGGCCTGTGGCAGCAGGAAACCGCGGACGGCGGTGTAGTTCCCGTCCGCCACCCAGCCGGCCGGGCTGGCGTCGAGCTCCTTCTGGACCTTGGCGCGGAACTCCTCAGGCGGCGTCGGTGTCCAGCCGGGGCCGTGGTAGAGGGAATCGAGCTCGACGTGACGCAGGCCGAGCTCGCGCGCCAGGCGCCGGGCCAGCGTTGTCTTGCCGGAGCCTGTGACTCCGTAGATGACGATTTGTTTGCGGGACATGGCTCAGGTCGAAGTGCGCCGCGGGCCGTGGTGGATCTGGCGGCTGTCCGGGCTCAGGGCCACCCTGAGGCTGACGATGCCGAAGACGGCGAAGACCAGGAGCAGGGCGTAGGACTCCCAGTAGGCCATGGTCCGCGGGCCCAGGCCGCCGATCTCGAAGATGAGGGCGCCGGCGACGCCCGCGGCCAGCCAGAGCAGCGCAGGTAAGAGGCCCAGGGCGATATGCCACGCCCGCTGGTCGGTGCTGCCGAAGTAGGTGACGATGATGAAGGCCCAACCGGCGAGCACCAAAGCGAAGGCGAGGGCCTCCAGCGGCCTGACCTGGCGCAGCCCGCTGAGCATGACGCCGCCGAGGGCGCCCGGCGCCGACTTCAGCGAATCGAGCGCGTCTTCCCAGCCGTCTCCAAAGAAAGCCTGAATCCCCCCCGCCATCCGCCCATTACATGCGCCGCAGGCCGCCGCGTCAAGTGGGAAGGACCTCACCCCCTAAATCCCCCTCTCCGTCCGACGGAGAGGGGGACTTCCGGAGGGGAGGGGAGCGAAGCTTCGGAGGCGGAGGGGGAGCTTCCGGAGGGACGATGAGCGCGGACTTCCGCAGGGAGGAGAGTGGGACTTGCCGGGAGGGCGTTTGTTCCACGAGGGCGTGGCAGGCATCATCTAGCGGTATGGCGCGGCGAATGCGGGCATCAGGTGCGGCGGGCGTCGCCCTCGGGGTCGCGGTTATCCTCGGCGCGGGCTGTGGCGGCGCCAGCACGCTGCCGCCGGCCGGAAGCACCGCGATCCCGGCCGACAACCTTTCTGAGACAATCGCTGTCAGCAACGCGGCCTGGCTGGAGTGGAAGGACGGCGCCGGCAAGTTCCTGGACCGAGACTTCTTCGACTGCTATGAGCTGAACGGCGTGCCCAGGCCGGCGTCGACGCCACCGCCCGACCCCAGCGGCCACTCTCGCTCGCGCCGCGGCTGCGACGAGGCGCTGGCCGAGATCGAGAAGGCGCTGCCCCAGTACCAGCAGTTCGCTCAGGACGTGAAGGCTATTCAAGTGCTGGGTACGAACTCGCCCTATCGGGAGCAATTCGACGCCCTGGTCAGCGCGCGTTCCCAGCGCGCGGACTGGGCGCAGGCAACGATCGCGGCCTGGAAGAAGAAAGACAATGCCAGCCTGGAGCTGATGCGCCGCAAGGTCCCGGAGCTGGCCGAGCTCGAGGCCCGGGCGCTGGGCGTGGACCCCACGGGCGCCCGGCCGCAGCCCTTCCCAACGCTCGACTACATTCCCGGCGTGCCGACGAGGACGCCGCCCGGGCGGTGAGAGGTGAGGTTTGAGGCGGGTGGATATCGGGAGGGGGATGGATGCGGAGGTGGGAGCGTGGCGCCGCTTACCTCGTCCAGCCACTTATGAGCGATGGCGTCTGCACGAGGGTGGCGCAGGCCCGCGATTGCCACGGCCCTTCCGCCTGTCGGCATCCAGGGCCTGCGCAAGGACAGAGTGGCGGCGGAATGAGAAGAGGCCCCTCCGGAGAGGGGCCTCTGATGTTTCGCCACGTAACGAGCGCTTAGCGACGCGCGAATTTCAGGGCCGCGAGGCCGGCGATGCCGAAGGCAAGGATGGCGGCGGCTTCGTAGGCCGTGGTGGCGGAGCCGGTAGGGCGCGCCAGGCCGGCGTCGCCGGTGTTGGGGGGCGAAATCGTGATCCCGGTGCCGGTGCTCGGCGGCACAACGACCGGGGGCGCAGCCGCGGCGGCGGCGCGGGCGCGGTTTTCGGCCGCCTGGTCGGAGATAACGCCGCCGATGGGGAACGCGCCGACGTTTCGGAACCATTCCACAAAGACTCGCTCGCAGTCTCTACTTTGCTCGCGGATGTCGAGTGCACAGACTTCGACGGTGTCGATTCCAGGCTGATTGCTGCCGTAGGTCCATTTCACAGGCTTAACAACCTGGCCGTCGGAGCCACCCATGCAGCCGATTGGATTACATGGCAGAATCACGTTGCTGGCGCCGGTATTTGGCCCAGACACGACAACAAAACTGTAACGCAGCTCCTGGCTACTGGCCTGTTCGACCGGCGGCGGTACGGACGCGCCGGTGATGGTAATCGCGTTATTGACATGAAGTGAAGAAAAACTAGGCGTGACGTTGATCACAGTTATGCCGAAGGCCGATTGAGAACCCAAGCCGATGATTGCCGCAAAACCCAGAGCCAAGCCCGCGGCCATGATTCCAAGACGATGAATCATCGTTGACAACTCCTTAGATCCTTCAGCCGCCCACGCCGGGCCGCGGTTCTGCCCTCGGTATAACGCTTGGAGCCGGGCAAAGGTTAACCGAAATTGCAACACTGACGCTATATTCCTGGGCCGCAAATCTTTGCATCAGGCATCAGGCATCAGGCATCAGGCATCAGGCGTCCAGGCAAGTCGGCGCGGACGGCTTGCCCGCCTCCCCTCCCGAGAGCAGCCGGAGGGTCGCGCGTACGTTCGTTGGCAAAAGAGGAGGCCCCTCTCGCGAGGGGCCTCCTCAGCGCTAGTTACCTAGCTCGCTTTAGCGGCGGGCGAACTTGAGGCTCGCCAGACCCGCGAGAGCGAAGGCTGCCATGCCGCCGATGGCGAAGAGGGCCCGACTGGAGCTCGAGGAGCCAGCGAGACCGGCGTCACCAGTGTTCGGAGGCGTGATGCCCGTGCCGGTGCGCGGAGCGGTAACCGTCGCGGCGGCGGTCGGGGCGATCGGGGCCGGGATGGTACACGTTACCGTGACCTGCGCGCTGATCGGCGGCGTCGAGAAGATGCCACCGAGCGTCGTCTGCTGGATGCCGCTCGAGCCGTCGTTGAACGGAGAGGTGCCACCGGTGGTAGCAACGACTTCGTACGGACCGGAGTGGGACTCGCTGGTCAGCAGGAAGGCTGTTGCCACGCCACCGAAGGTGCCGGCGCCGTTGCTGGAGATGGGGCTAACCAGGCCGAAGCCGGAAGCCACGCCACCCGTACCGCCGATGGTGCCACCAAGGTTGGTGACCAGCTCGACGACCGTGTGGTCAGAGACGTTCTGGCCGATGGCGTCCTTCACCGTGACCGTGATGGTCGACTTCTCGCCACAGCGCAGGCTGGTCGGGCTGGCGGCAACCGTGATGGAAGCCGGCGGGCCGATGACCGTGACCTGGACGGTGCGGCAGATGTCCAGAGCGCCGACAACATCGATACAAACCTGAACTGTCGCGACGCCCGGAGTAGCGTTGGTCACGCCGCTGTGGGGGTCACAGTGCAGGATGGCAGCGGCCATCGAGCGGTTCAAGACATTGCCACTGGAGGTGGCAGAACCGATGTCGAAGTCGAAGGCACCGGTCTGGTCGCTGCTGGCAGTCGTGTCGACGCCTTCAGCGGCTGTCGACGGAGCGAGGTCCGAGCCGTCGAAGCTGTTCGCAAAGCTGTCCCAGTTGAAATATGTGAAAGGCAGGGACGTGCTAAGCGAGCCAATTGTCGCACGAGCCACCAGCAATTCGGCGGCGGTGTCGACGTTCGACTCCTCGATTCCGCAGCGGTCGGTCGTGAAGTCGACCTCGGTGCCCGGGGCCACGAGGATCGCGGTGCCGAGAGAATCCGTCACAGTCACCTGGATGAGAGAGTGAGCGGTGTTGCTGGCGGCAGGAATGATCTCAACCGTCGTGGGTGTGGCCGTCAGAGTTAGCCCGCCGGCATTGCCGCGGCAGCTGACCGCGAAGGCGATGGCAGTGTTCTCGCCACCAGCGTCCGACTGCGAGACAGTGATTGTCGTGTTCGCAGGCAGGACGGGGCAAGTGTACTTGGCCATGATGACGTCGAGGAAGTTGGTGCCGCCGCCGCCGACAGGCGCTGCCTCAATGATCATTTCGTCGGTGCCGACGCCGGCAACCGAGACGCACTCGTCGTCCGGCCACTCCGCCGTTCGGACATCGCCATCGTCACCCGTGCCGCCCGGGGCGCAAGACGGGTCCTTGAAGCTGCCAATGTCGTTGGAGTCGAACGTCACCTTACCGGTGAGGTCGTCGCCCGTGGTCACAGCCGGGGCTGTGATGTTCACACAAATGATGATGGTCCCGCCGACCGCAACGACTTCGGTCGGGGCGGGGAGGGCACCGGCCGTGCCGGGCGCGCGGGCGCCGGTGGCGAAGCCGTCACAGTCGACGCGCGGGGTGGTCGTGCCGGGCGCCGGGTCAATTCCCTGCTCGGTGAGGATACGAAGCTTCGTAACGTCAGCCAGAGCGCTGGGGGTAGACGAGCCGAGGCCGAAGGCCCCGACGACGACCAGCAGGGCGGTCACCGCGGCGACGATTCCTACTTTTCGATCTAGTCTCAACTTTGAAAATCCTCCTTGCATCAAGCAAGTGCTGTTTATGCGTGTGGTTGTGGTTTTGTTTTTCTGTCCCTGGCGCTCACTCGGGGTTCAGGCCGTTCCGCGTCGCCCTCGGCCGAGACTGCTGCTGCGACGCCGAAGGCTGGCCCTCTGATTACCGCCGGGTATCTCGTTTTCACCTCCAAACGACCAAAATCGAGCAGCCCCTGAAGGGCTACCACTCCTTAAACGCGCCAGGGGGCCGAAAGGTTAACGATTCTTTGAACCTAATTCACTGTGAAGTTGGTCTCTTACCAGTCCAGAAGGCACAATCCTTGCCGTGTTCACCTCCCTCTTTCGACCCCAAATCGCTCTCTGGCTGTTCCTGGCGGCCTCGACGGCCTACGTGGGCTATCGCGGCCTCGAAGATCCCCATGGGCTCCTGCGGCAGGGCGGCGATTTCAAGGTCTTCTACGTCTCCGGAAAGATGCTGGTCAGCGACCAGCGGGACCTGATCTTCGGGTCGTCACAGGGCCAGCGAATCCGACCCGAATTCGCGGAGGCGGTCGCGAACTTCTTCAACCCGCCCCTCTTCGGCTATCTGTATGCGCCGCTGGGACTGCTCTCACTCGCGGACGCCAAGTCGCTCAGCGTTGCCCTCATGGCCGCCTGCGCGGTGGCCATTGTCTGGCAATTCCGAAGATGGACGCGAAAAAGGGCCGAGCTGCTGATGATCGCGCTGGCCATCGGTTCGTTTTGGCCGGCGTACGCGTCCCTGCTCGTCGGCCAGCCGTCGCTGGCCTTCGCGCTCGTCGCCACTGTCGCCTTCGTCGCCCTGTACGAAGGGCGCGAGCGCACGGCCGGCTGGACGTGCGCGCTTCTGGTACTCAAGCCGTCCGTGGCCCTGGCGCACGTGGGTCTGATGCTCTACGGGGGCCGGCCTCGCGTCGTCACGTCCGTCATTACAGGCGCAATCCTCTTCGGCGCGCTGCCGTTCGCAGCGTTGGGCCTGACGGCCCTGGGCCACTACTTCGACCTGCTCTCCGCGTCGCGAAACGATGCCTTCTACCTGACCGGAAGGATCACGGCGGGCGCGGCCTACATGTTCAACTGGAACGGGTTCTACGGGCGCCTGACCCTGACGCCGCCGGCCCCGCCGATCATGTTTCCGTTCTACCTGATCACCGCCATGGTGATGGTTAAGGTCTGGGCGCGCGGCCTGCCGCTCGAAAGCTGGATGGCCGCCGCCCTGGCGACGAACCTGGCCATACCCCACGTCCTCTACTACGACCTGGTGCTGCTGCTGCCGCCGGCCTTCGCCCTGGCCCTGACCCGCCGCGACGCCTGGTTCATCGCCGGCCTGGCGGCGGTGCACCTGGCGATCAACGTCAGCATGTGGCAGCTTTTCGAGGGTGGCATCGACATCGGCCACAAGCACGGCTACATGCTCGTCGCCGCCGCGCCGGCGATGTTCCTCCTGCTCGCATACCTGGCCTTCGAGCCGGAGCTGAAGCGCTGGTCGGAGCGCGGCCGGCCGGCGGAAGCGGCCGTGAGCCGAACCTCACCCCCTGCCCCCTCCCTTCGACAAGCTCAGGACGTAGCTCCGTCCGACGGAGAGGGGGTCCCGAAGGGCGGGGCGGAGGCTGCGCCGTGAGCGCCTCGAAGATCGTCCTGAGACAGTCGCTCGTCCTGAGGCTCTGGAAGATCGTCCTGAGGCTCTCGAAGGACGACAGGGGTGGGGTGGGGCGCCGAACCTCACCCCCTGCCCCCCTTCGACAAGCTCAGGGCGTAGCTCCGTCGGACGGGGAGGGGGTCCCGAACGGACAGAGAGGCGTCCGGACGGGCGCGGCGGGGCATGCGCCGTGAGCGCCTCGAAAATCGTCTTGAGGCTCTGGGAGATCGTCATGAG
>CAVPFY010000007.1:0-422707 GCA_963703905.1 uncultured Chloroflexia bacterium | reverse complement strand
TGTCTAGAAATGCCAAACTGCCAAACAAATTCTCTTCCGCGGCGGCGCGTCGTCCAAACTCCTGCTCCCGTCGCAGTCTCTGCCCTCAGCGCTGCTCCCCGAGTACAATGGGGCCGTTCCCGATGGACCCCGCCTAATGTTTACCCACCTCCACCTTCACACGGAGTACTCCCTCCTCGACGGCCTCACGCGGATCGGGCCGCTGATGGAGCGCGTCCGCGAGATCGGCCAGGAAGCCGTGGCCATGACCGACCACGGCGCCATGTACGGCACCGTCGACTTCTACAAGGAGGCCAAGGCCAACAACATCAAGCCGATCATCGGCGTGGAGGCCTACGTCGCCCCCGGCTCGCGCCTCAGCCGCAACCCCGGCGACAACCAGCCCTTCCACCTGACGATGCTGGCCCGCAACAAGACCGGCTACCGCAACCTGCTGAAGCTGGTCACCAGCTCTCACCTGGAGGGCTACTACTACCGGCCGCGCATGGACCGCGAAATTCTCGAAAAGCACAGCGAGGGCATCACCGTGCTCTCCGGCTGCCCCTCCGGCGAGGTCATGCGCCTGCATCCGCGACGGCCGCCTCCAGGACGCCAGAGACACCGCCCGCTGGTACCGCGAGGTCTTCGACGGCAACTACTACTTCGAGGTCCAGGAGCACGACCTGCCCGAGTTCAAGCAGGCCCAGCGCGCGCTGGTCGAGATGTCGAAGGAGCTCGACATCCCCCTCGTCGCCACCAACGACTCGCACTACCTGGACCGCGACGACCACGACATGCAGGACATCCTCCTCTGCATCCAGACCAACGCCACCGTGCACGAAGAGAAGCGGATGAAGATGTCCGACCCCTCCTACTACGTGATGGCCGAGGCCGAGATGCTGGCCGCCTTCCGCCACCTGCCGGAGGCCTGCGACAACACCTGGCGCATCGCCGAGGAGTGCGAGCTGGAGCTTGAGTTCGGCCGCCTGCACCTGCCGGAGCCGGTGCTGCCGGCAGGCGTGACCCCGCACGAATACCTCCACTCGCTCTGCTGGGACGGCCTGCAGCGCCTCGGCTACGGTTCCGATGAGAGCGCCCGCGAGCGCCTGCGCTACGAGCTCGAGGTTGTCGAGCACACCGGCTTCACGAACTACATCCACATCGTGCGCGAGATCGGCGCGTTCGCGCGCTCGCAGGGCATCCGCGTCGGCGTGCGCGGCAGCGCCGCCGCCAGCCTCATCCTCTTCTGCCTGGGCGTCACGGACATCGACCCGCTGAAGGCCAACCTGATTTTCGAGCGCTTCCTGAACAAGGAGCGGCCCGAAGCGCCGGACGTCGACTTCGACTTTCCCGAAGACCGCCGCGACGAGGTCCTGCGCTTCGTCGCCAACCGCTACGGCGCCGACCGCGTCGCCCAGATCATCACCTTCGGCACCATGGGCGCCAAGGCTTCGATCCGCGACACCGGCCGCGCCCTCGGCCTCGGCTACGCCGATGTCGACCGCGTCGCGCGGCTGATCCCCAATGCCCTGCACATGACCATCGAGCGGGCGATGAAGGAAACGCCGGAGCTGCGCGCGATCTACGAGCAGGACACCCAGATCCGCCACCTCATCGACAGCGCCCGCCGCCTGGAAGGCGTGGCCCGCAACGCCAGCACCCACGCCGCCGGCGTCGTGATCAGCGCCGAGCCGCTGGTCGAGCACCTGCCCCTGGCGCGCCCCGCCCGCGGCGACGCCCAGGCCATGCCGACGACCCAGTTCACCATGGAGAACGTCGCGGCCATCGGCCTGATCAAGATGGACCTCCTGGGCCTGGCCAACCTGACCATCCTCGACCGCGCCGCCGAGCTGATCCGCGAGCGCCACGGCGTGGAGGTGCCGCTGGACGCGCTGCGAGGACGGCGACCCCAAGACCTTCGAGATGCTGGGCGCCGGCGAGACCTTCGGCGTGTTTCAGTTGGAGTCGGCGGGCATGCGGCGCGCCGTCCTGGAGCTAAAGCCCACGCGGCGTCGCGCGACCTCGCGGCGCTGGTGGCGCTCTACCGGCCGGGGCCGATGCAGCACATCGGCACCTTTTGCCGCGCCAAGCACGGCCTGGAGCAGGTCAAGTACCCTCACGCGGACCTGGCGGACATCCTGGACGAGACCTACGGCGTCATCGTCTTCCAGGACCAGGTGCTGAAGATCGCGCAGAAGTTCGCCGGCTACTCCCTGGGCGCGGCCGACATCATGCGCAAGGCCATGGGCAAGAAGATCGCGGCCCTGATGCAGGCGGAGCGCGACCGCTTCATCTCCGGCGCCCTGGCCAACGGCTACTCCCAGGAGGACGCCGACAAGGTCTTCGAGCTCATCGAGCCGTTCGCGGGCTATGCCTTCAACAAGGCGCACTCCTACTCCTACGGCACCATCGCCTACCAGACGGCCTGGTTGAAGGCCAACTACCCGGAGGACTACCTCTGCGCCGTGCTGATGCAGGCCGGCAGCCACCCTTCGGGCGCTCTGGCCCGCATCGCCCAGGGCTACAACGAATGTGTCCGGCTCGGCATCTCGGTGCTGCCGCCGGACGTCAACAAGAGCGGCGTCAACTTCCAGCTTGAAGAGGTCGAAGGCAAGGCCGCCATCCGCTTCGGCCTGGCCATGATCAAAAACGTCGGCACCGGCGCTGCCGAGTCGATCGTGGAGACGCGCGGCGAAGAAGGCTTCACCTCGATCGACGACTTCTGCCGCAAGCTCAACACCAACAACGTCAACAAGCGCGGCCTGGAGAGCCTGGTCAAGGCCGGCGCCCTCGATGGCGTCACCGGCAAATCGGACGCGCGCGGCTCGCTGCTGCTGAGCCTGGACCGCATCGTCAGCATCGCCCAGAGCTCGCAGCGGCTGCGGGAGACCGGCCAGGCGACGATGTTCGACCTCTTCGGCTCCGAGGTCGCGACGCCGCTGGCCGGCATCGACCTCGAGAGCGCGCCGGTGCCGAAGCAGGAGGTGCTGGCCTGGGAGCAGGAGCTAACGGGAGTCTGGCTCTCGGAGCACCCGTTCCAGCACGCCGCCTCGGTCCTGGTGCAGCACGTGACCGCCCTGTGCAGCGAGGTCACGCCTGAGCTGCTCGAGGACGTCCCGCCCCAGGGCCGCGAGGTCATCATCGCCGGCATCGTCGGCCCCCAGCGGCGCCTCTCGACCCGCGACGGCCGCCCGTTCATCGCCGTCGAGATCAAGGACCTGTCCGGCATTCTGGAGGTCACCGTCTGGCCCGACATCTTCGAGCGCACGCCCGAGCTGTGGAAGTCCGGCAACATCCTCATGCTCCAGCTTCGCGTGCGTGAGCGCGGCGAGCGCCTGACCGCCGGCGTGGTCGATGCCGTCCCCTACAGCGAAGACTTCAAGCCGCCGGAGTGGGCCTCCGAGTCGCGCGCCGACCTCCTCAGCCGCGTCGCCGACGCTCCGGCCGCCGGCAACGGCTACGCGGTCAATGGAGGCGCTGGCGCCGCCTCGGCCGCGCGCGCAAACGGCCACGCCGAGTCCCTCGTGCGCGCCGCCGTCCTCGAGTCCGCCGCCCCGCCCGACTCCCAGGAGGAGACGGACGAAGACGGCATCCCGCTGGAAGCGTCAGTCGCCTGAGGATCCGGCTCCGTCCCACGACGCCACCGATCCGGATGTAGCGGCGACCTCAAGGCATGCCCTGAGCCAGGCCGAAGGGCATGCCCTGAGCCAGGCCGAAGGGTCGCCAGGGCAGGGGCGGGGTCCGGCGACGCCGGTTGACATCGAACCGTCGACGGCGGCAACCGACGCTCGGGTCCTACCCCCTACCACCACCCACCAACCTGTTCCCTCTTCCGCCCCTCTCCGCCTCACCCTCGAAGAGTCCGGCGACGCCCGCCTCGATCAGGACCGCTTGGCGAAGGTCTTCGACCTCCTGCGCGCCGCCCCCGGCGACGACCCCGTCTTCCTCACCATCCTCACCCGCGAGGGCGACGAGGTGGACATGGCGCTGCCGAGCGCTTCGCTGGAGGATGCGCTGGTGGCGCGTCTGCAAGCGGCGATAAGTCACCCTCTCGCAGCTTCTTCCAAACAGGCGTAATATCGCCTCCGATGCCTGTTCTTGAATCCCAAATCGAAGACATACTCGCAACATTTCCAAGCATTGCGAAGGTCACGCTCCGAGCGTCCACAGAACTGCGCCTCATTTCAAGGCAAATGCGCCTCCCTTCGGGTCGCCTTGATCTGCTCTACGCCTCAGGACCAACGCTCATGCTGGTCGAACTCAAGGTAGAGTCCGCAACAGACCAAGCTGTCCTGCAAATCCACAATTACGCCCGAGATCTGCACGTTCTCCAGGACAAAGGTGAACTATTGCGTGCTCCGATCGTGAAGGTTCTTGCCGCACCTAGGATTCCTAAGGCTGTCGAATTGCTCTGCCAAGCGGAACACATCGTGGCGGTCAAGTTCTCGCCAGACGTGGTTTTGAGACAGTTCTTCAGACAATTGCCTGCCCTGACAGGCCTCATCCAGCTGCGTCCGAAAGACTATGGCCTCTGGAATCGTTATTTGATTCATCGCGTCATTTACTCGCTCGGCGATGGTTTATACGATCCAAGTCTGATAGCAACTCAGACAGGTCTATCACGGGCATCGGTGATGAACCACCTCCGCTTCGCCACTGACTTGCATCTGGTAGAGCACACGCGCTCTGGATACCAACTAACGGAGCTGGGACTTGTCTACGTTTCTGCCCGTGACGCGGACATGCCCCCGTCCGAGGCATCTGCAAAACAGCTGGCAATTATTCGCGACTACGTGATCAAGAACCCATTCGCTTCTCCCCTATTTGTAGGGATTTATTCGGTAGTGGACGCCGTTTTCAACATGGCCAGAAATTCTTATCCAGTGACAGACGATTTGCTGATTCCATACTTCAGAGCAGCCGTTGGGAAGCTGAGTGATTGGAAGTCCGAGATTTCAGCAAGCCACGGGACTAAAATGTATTCCAATTATGCGGTCGAGCTGGGACTCCTAGGTAGGTTCGGAAAGGCCGTGTATATCACTCCCGACGGAATTCGCTTTTTGCTCCTTTTGAATCTTCATAAAAGCATGTACATGGCAGAGGCCATGGGATTGTCAATTCACGGAGGAGAAGAAGGATGACAATGCCGACACGCTATCGTCGCTCCCGTCTCGACGGTACTGACTCGGGTGGCTACGTAATTATGAACGTAGATGCCCCGATGAAAGCGCCGAACCAGATCGTTGAGGATGATGAAGGTAACACCTACTTCGACAGCCTTGAAGATGCGCGGCGGAGATGCGCCAAGTTGCGGCGCGAGAACGCAAACCAGTCGCTCTATGTCTACGCCCTGGTGGCCGTCGGGACCGCGACAAGGAATGACCCTTCAGCCTTTGTCTAATCTGGCCATACCAATTGTCTGGATCATAGCTAGTCGGCCCGAACCTCGGCCCGTCCCAGCTTCAAACTGGATACTTTTGGCACATCCTACTTGCCCAAACTGTGAGGACGGCTGGTCGTGCGACAGGGCTTGTACGCACACTCTCTTTTGCGAGGGGTGCGCTGAGGTCATTTGTAGCCGGTGCGAAGAGGAGCACAACGGCCCTTAGGCCACCCCACTTCCACAAACTTAAGCCTGCGCTTACAATAGCCGCCAACTAGTCGAGGAGGACCAACCCTCATGGCGCGCTATTCCCAGGAAATCACCATCAACGCCTCGCCGGACGCTGTGTTCGCCTACGTCTCGGACATGACGAAGCACGGCGAGTGGGGCTCGCACCAGGTCGAAGTGAAAGCGACGTCGCCGGCGGCGGCCGGCGTCGGCGCGACGTTCGAGAGCACGCAGCACCTGTTCGGCACCCAGCACGAGAAACAGACGATCACCGCGCACGAGCCTCCGCGCCGCTTCGTCTTTCAGGCCACCGGCACGCTTGGTCTGGCGGAGCACACCTTCGACATCGCAGCGCAGGACGGCGCCACGAAGGTCGTCAAGTCCATGGAGATGGTGAAGCCCATCGTTCACTGGCCAAGCTGATGTCGATGAAGATCAAGTCTGACCAGAAGAAGGGTCTGGCCGAAGACCTGCGCCGGATCAAGGCGAAGCTGGAAACGCAGTAATTAGTTATCAGTTGTCAGAATTGTCATTCCGACGCCAGGAGGAATCCCGCAGCAGCCGGAGGTGAAGAAGGCGTGTCTCACGGGAGCCGGAACCCAGAACCGGGATTCCTCCTGGCGTCGGAATGACAGGACTGATTACTCATTACTGAATACTGAGGACTTCCTCAGTTGTCGTCGGCGCCGCCGTGGTCGCGGCGGAGGTCGTTCTTCAGCACCTTGCCCAGCGGATTGCGCGGCAGCTCATCGACGAAGGTGATGTAGGCCGGCATCTTGTAGCTGGCCAGGCGGTCGCGCGAATAAGCCTGCAGCTCGGCGCGGCCGGCGTCCGGCCCGTCTTTCAGCACGACGATGGCCTTCACCGTCTCACCCCAGTCCGGGTCGGGCACGCCGATGACCGCGGCCTCTTCGACCGCCGGGTGGCCTTCGAGGACAGCCTCGATCTCGCCGGCGGAGATGTTCTCGCCGCCGCGGATAATCAGGTCCTTGACGCGCCCGGTGATGAAGAGATAGCCGGCATCATCCAGGTAGCCGACATCGCCGGTGTGCAGCCAGCCGTCGACGATGGCCGAAGCCGTGGCGTCGGCCTGCTTGAGGTAGCCCTTCATAACGCGTGCGCTCTGGACGCAGATCTCGCCCTCCTGCGGCGTCGGCAGGGGCTGGTTGTGCGCGTCCATGATCGCGACTTCGACGTCGTCCATCGACCGGCCGACGGAGCGCAGGCGCCTGATCTTCTTTTCGTTCTCCTCGGCGGTGCCGTCGAGGCGGTGGTCGTCCGGGCCCAGGTATGTGAGGGTCGAGTTGCTTTCGGTCTGGCCGTAAGCGTTCATCAGGCCGACGTTCGGGGCAGCCGTGGCGAATACGTCGATAGCCTTGCGCACGACCTCAAAGGGCATGGGGGCGGCGCCGTAGGTGATGAGCTGAAGCGAGGAGAGGTCGTACTTATTGAAGTTGTGGTGCTCCATCACGCGCTTGAGCATCGTCGGCACCACGAAAGCGTGGGTAACGTGCTCGTTCTGGACGGCGTGAAGCCAGGCCTCGGGGTCGAACTGGGGCAGGATCGCCAGGCGGCGGCCGCCCCAGATCGAGGACATGACGGCGGTGATGCCGGCCACGTGATAGACCCCGACCGAGAGTAGCGTCGTCTCAACCGCTTCGACTGTGGGGTCGGCCGGGCTCATGGTGTTCATGACGTAGAGCGACAGGTTCAGGTAAGTGAGGGCGACGCCTTTCGGCATGGCCGTGGTGCCGGAGGTGAAGATCAGGACGCTGGGCTCGCTCTCGTCGACTTCGGTGAAGATCTCGTCATCGGGGTAGGAGGCGAGCAGCTCTTCGTAGGAGCGCAGGCCATCGGTCTTGGTCTCCAGGGCGATGACTTCACGGACGCTGGGAAGCTTCGAGCGCAGATGCGCCATCAGGCCGAGGTAGCGGTCGCCGACGAGGACGACGCTGACCTCGGAGGTGTTGAGCATGTACTCGATCTCCTCCTGCTTGGCCCGCGGGTTCAGGGGCACGAAGCAGGCGCCGGCCTTGGCGCAGGCATAGTAGGTCTCGACAGCCTCGGGCGAGTTCACCGACATGACAGCGACGCGGTCGCCGGCCTGAATTCCCATCGCCTGGAAGGCGTTGGCCAGCCGGTTCACGCGCGAGGCCATCTCCATGTAGGTAATGCGCTTGGAGCCGTCGCCGGCGATCAGGGCTTCGCGGTCGGGGACGACGGCGCTCGATATCGTCAGGAATTCGGCTGGATTCATTGCTTGCCCTCGTTTTATTCCCTGAACCACTTACCCCTGAGCGCCTGAGCAGCGGCGGCGAGAAGCCCAGGTAAGCCCGATTTTACTCAAACTTGGCGGGGTTATGTCTAACCAACCCTCTCCAACGGCCCCTCTGCCATCAAGGAGGTGGGAGTCCATCAAGGAGGTGGGAGTGAGGAGGGAGAGGCGCTCGCGTGGGCAACCCTCTCGCGCGGGCGCCGACGGGCCTCCGCCTCCGCTCTGGTCCCCCTCCCCTTGATGGGCGGTTAGGGGTGGGGGTTCAGCCGCCACTCCAACCTCAAGCCTTCCTCCAGACTCATGTCCAGGCCGCGGACAATCGCCTCCTTGGCGCGTGTAACGGCTCCCGCCGGCCGGGCGATCACGCGCCGCGCCAGCTCCTCAGCCTTCGCGTAGAGCTCGGCGCGCGGGACCAGGTACTGCACCAGGCCGTAGGCGAGGGCCTGGTCCGCGTCGATGGGGTCGCCGGTAAGGATCATCAGCAGGGCGTTCCCCGGCGCGATGGTGCGTGGCAGGAGCTGGGTGCCGCCGGCACTGGGGACATAACCGAGGCTGACTTCCGGCAGGCCGAAGGTCGCGTCATCGCTGGCGACGCGCAGGTCGCAGCACAGGCTCATCTCGCAGCCGGCCCCGAAGGCATAGCCGTGGATGGCCGCGATCATCGGCTTCTCGATCGCCAGCATCAGGCCCCAGAGGTCGCGTTCGTGGCGCGCGCGCCGGGCGTCGACGTACGAGGGCGCGGTGCCGAACTCGGTGATGTCGGCGCCGGCAGAGAAAGCGGCGCCGGCGCCGCGTAGGACTATGACGCCGACGTCCGGGTCGGCGCGCACCCACTCCATCGCGGTCCAAAGCTCGTCGCGCATCTGGAGGTTGACGGCGTTGAACTTTTCCGGCCGGTTCAGCGTGATCCAGGCGATGGAGCCGGACGGCTTCGCCTCAATCTCCTGCTTTTCGAAGAGCAGCAGTTCGAACATCGCGAATCGGAGTATAGACGCGCCCACACGCATGAGCGAGGGCAGGGCGGGGCCGTCCGCCCACATCACCGTCATTTCCGACGCCAGGCAGAATCCCGGTGAACCCCTCGACGCCAAGTTCACCGACGCTTCCTTAGAAAGGCCGCTCCGGGCTTCCTCCTCAGGTCGGAATGACACACGAGAGCGCGCCGCTCCCATCCGTATATCCGTTCGCCATCCGTTCGCGATCCGCCCAATCCACTGGCGATTCGGCCGCCGCTTCCGCAGAAAGGCCTGCCCCGGGATTCCTCCTCACGTCGGAATGACACACGAGGGCGCGCCTCTTCCATACGCTTACCCGTTCCCCATCCGTTCGAGATTTGCCGTCGGAATCACACACGAGGGCCCCCTTCTCCCATCCGCTTATCCGTTCCCCATCCGGTGGCGATTCCCCATCCGTTGGCGATTCGGCCGCCCCGTGCTACAAATAGCGCAATGCGCATCCTTCTCGTCAACGGCCCCAACCTCAACACCCTCGGCCAGCGCGAGCCGCAGATCTACGGCTACGACACCCTGGACGACATCGTCGGCGCGCGTCGAAGAGCGGGCGGCGGAGCTGGGCGCGACGATCGCCGCCTTTCAGTCCAACCACGAGGGCGCGCTGATCGACTTCATCCAGGAGAAACGCGACGGACTCGGCCGGGCTGATCATCAACGCCGGCTCCCTGACGCACACCAGCATCGGCCTGCGCGACGCGATCGCCGGCAGCGGCCTGCCGACGGTAGAGGTGCACATCTCCAACGTCCACGCGCGCGAGCCCTTTCGTCACCACTCCTACCTCTCGGCCGTCTGCGAAGGGCGTGATCGTCGGGCTCGGCTGGCGGGCTACGTGTACGCGCTGGACTCCCTCGTCGACCACCACGGCTCAGGAAGGCCGCTGACACATGAACGACAGGCTGACGAGACTGCGCGCAGAAGCTCGCAGGAGCACAGCCTGGGCGGCGTGTTCATCAGCGCGCCGGCCGAGGACACGTCGAAGACGATCGGCGCCAACCGGCGCTACCTCTCCGGCTTCACCGGCTCCATGGGCCACCTGCTGATCACGCGCGGACGCTGGCCTCCATCGCCGTCGACTTCCGCTACTACGAGCAGGCGGAGAAGGAGTCGCCGCACTTTCACACTGTTCAAGGCCAACGGACCGATGAGGACCTGGCTGCCGGAGCTTCTTCGGCGAGGCCAACCTCGGCGGCAAGAAGCTCGGCTTCGAGGCGCAGGGCATCAGCTACGCGCACTTACCAGGCGCTGCGCAAGGCCATCGGCGAGCTGGCGGAAGGCGAGCGCCCGAAGCTCGAGCCGACCGACCAACCTGGTCGAGTCGCTGCGTGTGATCAAGGAGCCGGACGAGATCGAGGCGCTGCAGGCCGCGGTGACCCTGGGCGACGAGGCCTTCGAGCACGTCGCCGAGCGTGTCGAGCCGGGCTGGACCGAGAAGCAGGTCGCCTGGGAGATCGAGAAGTACGTCCGCGAGCACGGCGGCGAAGGCCTGTCCTTCCCGACCATCGTCGCCGCCGGCCCCTGGGGCGCCATGCCCCACGCCCAGCCGCGCGACCACGTCGATCCAGAAGGGCGACGGCGTCGTCATCGACATGGGCGTCAAGCTCAACGGCTACATGTCCGACCTCACCCGCACGATCGTCGTCGGCAAAGCCGACGACCAGTTCCGCAAGATCTACGACATCGTCCTCGGCGCCCAGCTCACGGCGGAGGAGCTGGTCCGCCCGGCATGACCGGCGGCGAGGCCCACATGCTGGCGGCGAAGGTCATCGAAGAGGCCGGCTACGGCGACAACTTCGGCCACGGCCTCGGCCACGGTGTCGGGCTGCAGGTGCACGAGTCGCCGCGCGTCGGCCGCACCTCCGACGACAAGCTGGAGGACGGCATGGTGTTCACGGTGGAGCCGGGCATCTACCTGCCCGGCTGGGGCGGCGTCCGCATCGAGGACCAGGGCTACCTCAAGGACGGCCGCTACGTCTCGATGTCACACGCGAGCAAGCTCAAGTTCTCGGGTTAGGCTGGATCGGCCACCGGACAGCAGGGCGCCGATCGTTCGGTCATGGCCCCGATGAACCTGAGCTTGTCTACTGCTGTCTCGGGCAACACTGCCCGGCCCCAATCCAAACTTCGTTTTCCGACTAATCCCCACCGGCGCTCTGAGGTGATTTGACGCGAGTACCTGACTTGAACCGAGGACCGTTCCCAGTTAGGTTGATCTTGACGAAGGCTTGCCAGCCCTCCGAGGAGGACGAATGATTGACACCGGCGATCTCCGCAAGGGGATCACCATCGAGCTCGAAGGCAACCTCTACACGGTTGTCGACTGGGAGCACAACAAGACGGGCCGCGGCGGCGCCGTGGTGCGGCTGAAGCTGCGCGACCTGCGCGCCGGCCACATCTTCGAGCGCACCTGGCCCGCCGGCTCCAAGTTCGCCCGCGCCCGCGTCGAGCGCCAGAACGCCCAGTACCTCTACAACGACGGCGACCTCTACTACTTCATGAACACGGAGAGCTACGAACAGGTGCCCATGAGCAAGGAGCGCGTCGGCGACATGACGCCTCTACCTCAAGGAGAACGACGCCTGCCAGGTGCTGACCTACGGCGAAGAGGCGATCAGCGTCGAGCTGCCCGCCGCCGTTGTCCTGGAGGTCGTCGACACCGAGCCCGGCATCAAGGGCGACACCGCCCAGGGCGCCACCAAGCCCGCGAAGATGGAGACGGGCCTGACCGTCACCGTGCCGCTGTTCATCAACGTCGGCGACAAGCTGAAGGTGGACACCCGCAGCGGCGCTTACCTGGAGCGCGCCAACTAGGCCCTGAATCCCGCATCCAGCCTGCCAGTGGCGTCGCCCTAGGCGCCGCAGCAAGCCACGGGTGATCCTTCGGCCCTGAATACCGTGCTGGTCAACCACAAGGCGGCCGGGCTGAAAGGCCCGGCCTACGAATTTAGAGCCACGGCCCCGATGCCCGGAAACCTACAACCACAACCGTAGGCCGGGCTTTTCAGGCGGCCGGCTTGCGTCGCTAGAGTTGCGCGTCCGTGGCCGGGTGCTGGGCCGTGCCCGGGCTCGGCGCCGGCCGCCATGAGGGTCCATCACGAATTACCCTGCGCAATGTCCCCTCTGGATGCGCGCATGACATAACTTCGCGTATTACGAACAGATTTCCGCTGTTCGACATAAGCCTTCTAAATTCGATAGAAAACGTCGAATGGTCATTAGAAGTAACTTCGATACAAGATTTATGCAGCTTTTGTGAAAAGAAGCATTGACAACGCGGTGTAGAATACCCCGAACGCTCGACCAGGGTCAGCACAACTATGTGCTTTAGCACGGAGGTTAGAGCATTTCATCTGCGCCGAGCGGGCGAACTTCGCCCGATGCCCTGAATCCCCGCGCGGGACGCAAGGCGAGTCAAACCGCTACCAGGCGATACCGAAGGCCCCTTTTTCACGGTCTTATTCTCGCCATTGCTGTTGTCTCAGCCTTCTATGCCGCCTTCCTGCCCAGCCGCAATGCGACGCGTGCCGGCGGGCTGGCTAACGCCGCCGAAGGCCTGACTTTCTCGGGCGCCGCCACGGCTCGTCCCCAGCAGGAGACCGCGAGCGTCACGCTGCAGTCCGCGTCTACCCAGCGCTCGACCGCCGCCACGCTCGCCCAGACGCCGCAGACCACCTTCGAGGCCGCCGGCCTGATGACCGATCCCGGCAACCCCAACGTCCGCATCAGCGCTGCCAGCGCCGGTTCGCCGACCTCGACCCTGCCGCCATGCGACACCGGGCAGAGCATTCAGTACTGCGTCTACACCATCCAGCCCGGCGACACGCTTTCCAGCATCGCGGCCGAATTCGGCCTCAAGAACGGCGACGTCAAGGCGTCTGACCTGCTGGTGAACAGCAACAAGCCCGACATCGTCACCGAAGACGACCTGCTGCAAATTGGCCAGAAGGTCCGCATCCCCACGCAGAGCGGCGTCATCCACACCGTCCGCAGCGGCGAGACCGCCTCTTCGATCGCCGAGACCTACGACGTAGAGCTCGCCGCCATCGCGACGCTGCCCCAAAACGGCGTCACCGACCTCAACGCCCTCACGGTAGGCCAGGATCTGCTGGTCCCCGGGCCCAAGCGCTTCGCCAAGCCAGCGCCCGTAGTCGTGGCCCCTTCCGGCGCCGCGAGCAACGCCGCCCAGATTGTCCGCGGCGGCCAGGCGTCGCGTTCGGGCTTCATCTGGCCGCTGACTGGCCCCATCTCCAGCTACTTCGGCCCCGCGCACCCGCTGGGCATCGACGTCGACCTCTATTCGAACCCGAACGCCCCTGTAGCCGCGGCGGCGGCGGGGCGCGTGGTGTTCGCGGGCGGGAATCCCTGCTGCTCCTACGGCTATTACGTCGTCGTCGCTCATGGCAACGGCTTCGAGACTCTGTACGCCCACTTCTCGTCGATCGCCGTGAGCCAGGGCCAACAGGTAGCCCAGGGCCAGCTCCTGGGCTACGCCGGCCACACCGGTTACGCCACCGGCAACCACCTCCACTTCGAGGTCCACCTCGGCGGCACGACCGTCAACCCTCTCGTCTACTTGCCCTAGACCGCCCCCTTCACCGCGCTGCTTGCCCTCGCGAACAAGCCCGGCCTAAGCTCTCACTGACTAAAGTGGAGCCGAGGTACACCAATATGAAGATTCAGCGTCGCGCCGTCGCCGGACTTGGAATTGTGGCCGCGCTGTGTCGCGCTGGTCGCGGCTGCGCGCGGGCCTGCCCTGGTCGCAGAGGGCCGAAGCCGCGCCGAAGCTCAACCAGACCATCACCTTTGCGAGCATCCCGAACCAGACCTATGGCGCCCTCCCCCTGGACCTGGTGATTTCGGCTTCGTCCGGGCTGCCCGTAACCGTCACTACGAGCGGCCGTTGCAGCGTCGCCGCCGATGACGACCCCGACGACGGCGACGCTGGTCCCGATGATTTCGACCTGACGATTACCGGCGCCGGCTCCTGCACGGTTCGGGCGACGCAGGCAGGAAACGCGACCTACAACTCCGCCTTCCCGGCCAACAGGACCTTCAGCATTGCGCGGGCGCCCCTGACGGTGACAGCGCCTTCGGCCAGCCGCCCCTACAAAGCGGCGAATCCGGCACTCGTGCCTGTAATCAGCGGCTTTGTGAACGGGGACGACCAGGGCGACCTGTCGGGCTCCTTGACCTGCACCGCCTTCGCCAGCCAGCTTTCGCCGGTCGGCGTCTATCCGATAACCTGCGGTGGCCTCTTCTCTGTCAACTACGCGATCTCAAACGTTCCCGGGACGCTGACGATCCTCAAGATCGACCAGACGATCACCTTCGACGCGATCGCGGACAAGACCTTCGGCGCGGCGTCGTTCACAATCAGCCCGACGGCCAGCTCCGGCCTGTTCATTTCGCTGGCCGCAGTCGGGCAGTGCACCGTGCCACCGGGCTCCTGGTTCGGTCCGATCACGCTAACCGGCGTCGGGCCGTGCACGATCACAGCCGGCCAGCCCGGCAACAACAACTACAATGCCGCGCCGTCCGAACAAAGGACCTTCACGATCAACCTCGCCCCGCTGACGATTACCGCGCAAAACAAGACCATGACGCAGGGCGGCGCCTTGCCGGCGTTCACGGTGACGTTACAGCGGCTTTGCCAGCGGCGACTTCGCGACGAAGCCCGGCCTCTTCACGACACCCGTGACCTGCGCCGCCTACCGATCCCGACCGACACTGACCCGCACATCCCACGGCCGGGACTCTACACCATCGAGTGCACCGGCGATGCCGCCAACTACGCCGAAACGTTCGTCAACGCCACGCTGACCGTGAACGCCCCCTGACGGTCCCTTTCGACGACGGCTGAGCCCGCCCTCTGGCGCCGTCCAGGGGGCGGGCTTATACTTTGATAGCTGAACCTTTAAGTCCGGTCCTGAGAGGCCGGGAAGGAACCTGCCGGTGGACTCCCAAACGCTCCAGCGTGTGCTTGCGCGCAGCCAACTTCTAGCCTGCATCGCTGCTCGCCGCCTCCAATCGAAACGATGGAGGCGCAATTCTAATGCCTGAACGAGTCCTGATGACGTCCGAGGACGTCCGCCGCGCCCTGGTCCGCATCGCCCACGAAATCGTCGAGGCCCACCGCGGCGCCCGCGACCTGGTGCTGGTCGGCATGCGCACCCGCGGCGTGCCCCTGGCCCGCCGCCTCGCCGCGTCGATCAGGGACATCGAGGGCGAAGACGTGCCCGTAGGCTCGCTCGACATCAGCTTCTACCGCGACGACGTCCAGACGCGCGGGCCCTCGCTCCAGGTCGCGCCCAGCGACATTCCGACCGATATCACGGACAGGCGCGTGGTCCTCGTCGATGACGTGCTCTACACCGGCCGCTCGATCCGCGCCGCCATGGATGCGCTGACCGACTTCGGCCGGCCGCAGCGCATTCAGCTCGCGGTGCTGGTCGACCGCGGGCATCGCGAGCTGCCCATACGGCCGGACTACGTCGGCAAGAACATCCCTACCAGCCACAGCGAAGAGATCGAGGTCCACCTGGCAGAAACAGATGGACGCGACGAAGTCGCAATAGTCGGCCGAGAGGAATAGGCATGGCCAGACCCCGCATATCCGCCGAACGCGAAAGCTCCGCCGCGGGACGGCGCGCGCCGGGACCACACCAGGACCCTTACGCCGGCCACCCAGGCCTGATCGCCGCGCCGCCGGCCCTGGACACGCCGATCACTACCAAGCCGGCGCCGGCCTGGACACGCCGCCATGTCCTGGACCTGGACGACTTCAGCAGGGACGAAATCGTGCTGGTGCTGGACACCGCCGAAGCTATGAAGGAGGTACTCAACCGCGACGTCCCGCGCGTGCCGGCGCTGCGCGGCACGACCATAGTGACCCTGTTCTACGAATCGTCGACGCGGACGCGCGCCTCCTTCGAGCTGGCCGGCAAGGTCCTGGGCGCCGACGTCATCAACCTCACTTCCTCAGGCTCCAGCGTCGAAAAAGGCGAATCGCTGATCGATACCGTGCGGACGCTGCGGGCCATCGGCGCGCACACCCTGGTGATGCGCCACTCGATGTCGGGCGCGCCCTACCTGGCGGCCGAGCATTGTGACGCCCAGGTAATCAACGCCGGCGATGGCTGGCACGCCCACCCCACCCAGGGCCTTCTGGACCTGCTGACCCTGCGCAAGCACCTGGGCTCACTCGATGGCAAACGCATCGTCATCGTCGGCGACGTCACGCACAGCCGCGTCGCGCGCTCCGACATGTGGGGCCTGACGAAGATGGGGGCCGAGGTGGTGATCTGCGGGCCGCCGACGCTTCTGCCGGCAGGACTCGGCGGCGCCGCCCATTCGACAGGCTCAGGGCAGGCTCCTTCTACAGGCCCCGTGGGCCTGCCGCCGGTTACCGTGGACACAAACCTGGACCGCGCCATCTCCGGCGCCGACGCGGTGATGACGCTCCGCCTTCAGCAGGAACGCATGACCAGCGGCCTGCTGCCGAGCCTGCGCGAATACTCCCGCCTCTATCAGGTGAACGATGAGCGGATGGCCCGCGCCCGCCCCGGCGCCCCCGTCCTGCACCCCGGGCCGATGAACGAAGGCGTGGAGATTTCGGCGGCGCTGGCGCACGAGTCTTCGCGCTCCTTGATCGAAGAGCAGGTCAACAACGGCGTCGCCGTGCGCATGGCGCTCCTCTACCTGATGGGCAGGGGCAATCGATGAGCAGCCTGCTGATTCGCAACGGCCACATCATCGACCCCGCCATGGGCGTCGACCTGGAAGGCGGCGACGTGCTGATCCGTGATGGCCGCGTCGCCGCCGTGGGCCGCGGCATCGAGGCGGCCGGCGCGCGCGTATTCGACGCGCGCGGCCTTGTGGTCGCGCCCGGCTTCATCGACCTCCACACGCACCTTCGCGAGCCGGGGTTCGAGTACAAAGAGACCATAGAGACCGGCACCAGGGCCGCCGTGCGCGGCGGCTTCACCACCGTCTGCGCCATGCCCAACACCGACCCCGCGATGGACAACCGCGGCACCGTCGAATACGTGCTGGAGCGCGCCGCGGAAAGCGCGCTCGCGCGAGTGCTGCCCATCGGCTGCGTCACCAAGGGACGGCAGGGCAAGCTTCTGGCCGAGCTCGGCGAGCTGGCGACTGCCGGCTGCATCGCGTTCAGCGACGACGGCTCGCCGGTCGCCGACGCCGGGCTCATGCGCCGCGCGATGGAGTACGCCCACGGCCTGGAGCGGCCGATCATCGACCATTGCGAGGACCCCGGCCTGGCCGGCGGCGTGATGCACGAAGGCTGGGTCTCGACGCGCCTGGGCCTCAAGGGCATCCCCAGCGCCTCCGAAGAGAGCGCCGATCGCCCGCGACATCGCGCTTGCGCGCCAGACCGGCGCCCACGTCCACATCGCCCACGTGAGCACTGCCGGAGGCGTCGAGCTGGTGCGCCGCGCGAAGATCGATGGCGTCCACATCACCGCGGAGGTGACGCCCCACCACCTGACGCTGACCCACGAAGCCGTCATGGGCCGCGCCGGCTCCACGGTGCTGGCCTACGACACCAACGCCAAGATGTACCCGCCGCTCAGGTCCCCCGAAGACGTCGCGGCCTGCGTCGAGGGCCTGCGCGACGGCACAATCGACGCGATTGCCACGGACCACGCTCCCCACGCGATTCAAGAGAAGCTCTGCGAGTTCGACGTTGCCGCCAACGGCATCGTCGGCCTGGAGACGGCGCTGGCGCTCGTCCTCACGAAGGCGGGCAGTGGTCTGTCGCTGACCCGCATCGTGGAGGCGCTGACCATCGGTCCGGCGCGGGCACTGGCGCTCGACCAGTACGTGCCGGGGATCGGCACGCTGCGCGAAGGCGCGCCGGGCGACATCGCGATCTTCGACCCGGCCGCGGAGTTCGTCGTCGACCCTGCAAGCTTCGCTTCGAAGGGCAAGAACACGCCCCTGGGTGGGATGACGCTGCGCGGCCATGTGGTCGCCACGGTGGTCGCGGGCGAGCTGGTTCACCAGCTCGAGGGTGCCGCGACATGACGGCCGCCCGGCAGTTCGACACGGGCGCGCCAGTCGCGGCGATCACAGCGGCCCTGAAGGAGCGCGTCGACCCCGCCTATGAGGCCGGCATGCGCCGCACGGTGCCCTCCGGCCAGAAGGCGCACGCCGTGCGCCTGCCCGAGATCCGGCGGGTGGGCGCCGAGTGGTCGCGAGAGCACAAAGACCTGCCCTTCGGCGCCGTGCTGGCCGTGGCGGATGCCCTCTGGGCAACGGAGTGGCGCGAAGAACGCATCGTCGCCATGACAATCATGGGGCGGCGCAAGGAAGCGCCATCCGCCCTCGACTGGGGCGTGATCCAGCGCTGGACGGCGGCGATCGACAACTGGGAGCTCGTCGACAACATGGCTTCGATCCTCACCGGGCCGATGGTCGTGATTCGTCCCGCGCTACTGTCCGGCCTCAACGACTTCAGCGCCAGCCCTCACGTCTGGCAGCGCCGCCTGGCGATCGTGACGCTGATCGAGGCCGCCCGCGACGACCCTGCCTGGCTGCCGGAGCTGCGGGCGATGGCCGCGGCGCTGAAGGGCGACCGCGGCCCCACCATGCGCAAGGCGGTCGACTGGGCGCGGCGCGCGGCGGACAAGGTGGAGGCACGGCGTGGGTGACAGGGTCCACCTGGTGCTGGAGGACGGCAGCATCTACGAAGGGCGCTCCTTCGGCGCGCCCGCCACCGCCACGGGCGAGGTGGTCTTCAATACGTCCATGACCGGTTATCAGGAAGCCCTGACGGACCCTTCGTACGCAGGCCAGATGCTGGTCATGACCTACCCGATCCAGGGCAATTACGGCGCCAACGCCCGCGACGACGAGTCGCGCCGGGTGCAGGTCAGCGCCTTCGTTGTGCGCGAGCACTGCGAGGCGCCCAGCCACGCAATCGCCAACGCCACCCTTCACGAGTACCTGGCCGAGCGCGGCGTGCCCGGCATCAGCGGCGTGGACACGCGCGCCCTGACGAGGCGCCTGCGCTCGGCGGGCGTAATGATGGGCACCGTTACCGGGGCGGAGTCGCCCGAGGTAGCGCTCGCGCACCTGCGGGCCCTGCCACGCTATGGCGACGTGGACCTTGTCCCCACGGTCAGCTCGCCGCGGCCGTTCACCTGGCCGCCGGAGGGTGTCTACGCCCCGCGCGCGGACGTTTCGGAGCTGAGGCATCGCATTGTCTTGCTGGACCTGGGCGTGAAATACAACATCATGCGCTCGCTGCGCCGTCTGGGCTGCGACGTCATGGCCCTGCCGGCGAAGTCAGACGCCGCCGCGATACTTGCCCTGCACCCGGATGGCGTGGTGCTCTCGCCGGGGCCGGGCGACCCTGCCCTGCTCGATTACGCCGCCCGGACGGTCACCGGCCTGCTGGGGCGCGCGCCGTTGATGGGCATTTGCCTCGGCCACCAGGTCGCGGGCCTGGCGCTGGGCGCCCGGACCTACAAGCTCAAGTTCGGACATCGCGGCGCGAACCACCCGGTGCGCGACAACCTCAACGGCAGGATTCACATCACGGCCCAAAATCACGGTTACGCCGTCGACGGCGGCGGCCTGCCCGCGGCGGTGCAGGTCAGCCACGAGCACCTGAACGACGGCACGGTCGAGGGATTGACCCATCGGGAAGTGCCATTGCTCACGATTCAGTATCATTCAGAGGCCTCGCCTGGACCCCTGGACAACATGTACCTGTTCGAGCGCTTCCTGGAAATGGTAGCCGCCGAGAAAGGACGCTAGTCATGGCCGACCCTAAAGTCAGGCGCGCCACCGAAGACGACGCTCCAGAGATCAGCCAGGTCATCACAGAGGTGCGCAAGAGCGCTGAACCGGTCGCCATCGAAGAGCAGACGCCGGAGCAGATCGCGACCCGCATTCGCCGCCTGGGCGAGCAGGGCGGCATATTCGTCTGCGAGGCCGAAGGCCGCGTTGTCGGCTTCAGCCTGCTCGACTTCAACACCGAAGACCCTGAGACGGCGACCCTGGGCGTTTGGCTACTCGAAAAGCACCGCAAGCAAGGCCTGGGCACCCAGATGGCCGAGCGGGCGCTGGAGCACGCGCGCGACAAGGGCTACAAGCGCATCCGCGGACGCCTGCCGGAACGCAACGAAGTGGCGCTGAGCTTCCTTTCGAGCATCGGCGCCCTGGTGCCGATGTACAACCCGGAGACGCAGTTCGAGCTGCCACTGTGATGCTGGAGTTTGATGTATCATCGATGCATCACTTCTTGATGCGGAGATCTCATGAGAACTACGCTCGACATCGACGAGAAAGTCCTTAAGCAAGTCATTCAGGCGACCGGAGAGAGGACGGCCAGCAAAGCAGTGTCGAAAATTCTGGAGTCCTACCTCTATCAGCGCGCGGTGGATCGACTCGAACAGATGGCTGGCAAAATCGAGATAGACGACATCTGGCGGGAGCTGGAGGAACTGGAGCTAGCTGAGGCTCGAGAACAGCTTGGAAAGCCGCGTCATAAGTGATCCTTGGAGACACCTCGGTCTGGATTCCTTACATTCGGCGGTTGTGGGACATACCTGAAGTTGCCGAGATGCGGATCCTGATTCGAGAGAGAGAGCTTGTGACAACCGGTATGGTGGTCGCTGAGGTGCTGCAGGGAGCGCGGGCCGGCGAGGCGCCGGAAGTGGAAGACATTCTAGTTAGATTGCCTTATCTGGAGGCACCGAAAGACGCCTGGATTGAAGCTGGCAGATTATCGAATCAACTCTACCGGCGCGGTCTTGCGACGCCCCTTGCTGATTTGGTAATCGCAACCGTCGCCATGCGAAACGACTGCGCTGTGCTCGCCATCGACGGCCATTTCAGCCGCGTGCCGGCCCTGAAAATCCATGCCCCATCCACCCGGCGAAGATGACCGGCAAGCCCTCTAAGGTCCTCATCATCGGCTCCGGGCCGATCATCATCGGCCAGGCGGCGGAGTTCGACTACTCCGGCTCGCAGGCCTGCCGCGCCCTGCGCGAAGAGGGCGTGACCACCGTCCTCGTCAACTCCAACCCGGCCACGATCATGACCGACGAGGGCATCGCCGACATCGTCTACATCGAGCCGCTGACGGTCGAGGTCATCAGCCGCATCATCGAGCGCGAGCGCCCGGACGGCCTCCTGCCGACGCTCGGCGGCCAGACCGGCCTCAACCTGGCCGTCGCGCTCGCCGACGCGGGCGTCCTCGAACGCTACGGCGTGCGCCTCCTCGGCACGCCAGATCGACACGATCCGCACGGCCGAGGACCGCGAGCTGTTCAAGCAGATGCTGACCGGGATCGGCGAGCCGGTGCCGGACAGCGAGACCGTCACGAACATGGACGAAGCGCGACGCACGTGCGCGAGCGCATCGGCCTGCCCCTGGTCATCCGTCCCGCCTACACGCTCGGCGGCACCGGCGGCGGCGTCGCCTACACGCAGGACCAGTACGAGCGCATCGTCCAGTCGCGGCCTCGACGCCAGCCCGATCCACCAGGTGCTGGTCGAGAAGAGCCTGCTCGGCTGGAAGGAGATCGAGTACGAGGTGATGCGCGACGCCGCCGACAACTGCATCACCGTCTGCAACATGGAGAACCTGGACCCGATGGGCGTCCACACCGGCGACAGCATCGTCGTCGCGCCCAGCCAGACGCTGACCGACAAGGAGTACCAGATGCTCCGTTCGGCGGCGCTCAAGATCATCCGCGCGCTGAAGCATCGAAGGCGGCTGCAACATCCAGTTCGCCCTCGCGCCGCGGCCCGACATCGTGTCGTGGCAGTGGCCGGACGGCGCCGAGGCGGTGATGCGTGACCGCTTCGACGCGCCCCCCTACTACGTCATCGAGGTCAACCCGCGCGTATCGCGCAGCTCGGCGCTGGCCAGCAAGGCCACCGGCTACCCCATCGCCCGCGTGGCCGCGAAGATCGCCGTCGGCACGGCGCCTGGACGAGATTCCCAACGCCGTCACCCGACGCACGACCGCCGCCTTCGAGCCGGCGCTCGACTACTGCGTGGTCAAGATCCCGCGCTGGCCCTTCGACAAGTTCCCCTTCGGCGACCGCCACATCGGCACGCAGATGAAGGCAACCGGCGAGGTCATGGCCATCGACCGCTCGCTTCGAGGCGGCGCTGCAGAAGGCCGTGCGCTCGCTCGAGATCGGCGGCCGCTCGCTGCTCTGGGAGGACCCGAACTGGTCCGAGAGCCCCGAGTCGCGGCCCCTGGAGCCGACCGACGAGCGCCTCTGGGCGATCATGGCCAGCCTGCGCCGCGGCATCGAGCCGATGGACGTGTCGCGCCGAACGGGCATCGACCCCTGGTTCACGGAGCGCCTGCAGAACATCGTGCGCGATGGAGCGCCGGCTGCTCGCCGAGCCGCTGACCCGCGACCTCCTCTACGATGCCAAGCGCCTTGGGCTTCTCCGACGTCCAGATCGCGACTCTGGCCGACCGGCTGCCGGAGCAGGTGCGTGACCTGCGCAAGCGCTACGATCTGCGGCCGGTGTACAAGATGGTCGACACCTGCGCCGCCGAGTTCGAAGCCGTGACGCCCTACTTCTACAGCACCTACGAAGAAGAGAACGAGGCGGCGCCGGTCCAGGGCCGAGGCGTTCTGGTCATCGGCTCCGGCCCGATCCGCATCGGCCAGGGCATCGAGTTCGACTACGCGTCCGTGCACGCGGTCTGGGCGCTGCAGGAGGCCGGCTACAAGGCCATCATCGCCAACTCCAACCCTGAGACCGTCTCGACCGACTTCGACACGTCGGACCGCCTCTACTTCGAGCCGCTGGATGAGGAATCGGTGCGTGACATCCTCCACAACGAAGAGACGGAGGACGGCGTCGCGCCCGGCACCATCGTCCAGTTCGGCGGCCAGACCGCGATCAACCTCTGCGGAGCCTCTGTACCGCACGGCGCACGACATCGTCGGCTCCAGCCACGAGACCATCGACCTGGCCGAGGACCGCCGCCGCTTCGAGAACTTCCTCAACGGCATCGGCATCCCGCAGCCGCCGGGCGCCGGCGTGCGCACGATCGAAGACGCGATGCGCACGGCGCGAGCAGATCGGCTACCCGGTGCTCGTGCGGCCGAGCTACGTGCTCGGCGGCCGGGCGATGGAGATCGTCCAGAACGCCAGCGAGCTGATCCGCTACCTGGCGCCGGCGTTCGAGCAGGCCGAAGGGCCCCCGTCCTGATCGACAAGTACATCGAGGGCAAGGAGGTCGAGGTCGACGCGATCTGCGACGGCGAGGACGTGCTCATCCCCGGCATCATGGAGCACATCGAGCGCGCCGGCGTGCACTCCGGCGACTCCATGGCGGTCTACCCGGGCATCAACCTCACTCAGGCAGAAGTCGACAGCATCGTCGACTACACGACCCGAATCGGGCTCGCCCTGAACACGCGCGGCCTGATGAACGTGCAGTACGTGATCATGTCCGAGGACGGCGAGTCCAAGGTCTACGTCCTGGAGGTGAACCCGCGGGCCAGCCGCACCGTGCCGTTCTCTGGCCAAGGTCACCGGCGTGCCGATGGTCCGTCTGGCCGTGAACGCCGCCCTCGGCACGTCGCTGCGCGACCAGGGCTATGAGGGCGGCCTCTGGCCGCGCCAGCCTCTGGTCGCCGTCAAGGCGCCGGTGTTCTCGATGGCCAAGCTCATCGGAGTCGACACCTACCTGGGGCCGGAGATGAAGTCGACCGGCGAGGTGATGGGCATCGACCGCACATTCCCGGCGGCGCTGGCCAAGGCGGTAATGGCGGCCGGAATCGCCCTGCGCGCCCAAGGGCGGCGCCCTGCTCTCCTTGTCCGACCACACGAAGCCGGACGCGGTGCCTGTGATTCGCCGGCTGCACCAGGCCGGCTACAAGCTCTACGCCACCGAAGGCACCGCCGCCGAGATTCGGGCGCTTGGCCTGCCCGTCGAGCAGGTCACGAAGCGCCTGGACCAGGGTCACCCGAACGTGCTCGACGTCATCAACGGCGGCGAGGTGAATTGCGTCATCAATACGCCCGAGGGCGGCCGCCCCACGACCCTGCGCGACGGCTTCCAGATCCGCCGCGCCGCCACCGAGCGCCGCATCCCCTGCTTCACCTCGATCGACACTGCCCTCGCGGCCACCGAGGCGATGCTGGCCGAAGGGCAGAGCTACAACGTCCAGCCGGTTTCGGAGTACCGCAAGCGAGATGGAGCTTAGGAAATGACCATTGGCCACCGATGGTTAGGTATCGCCCCACGCCCGGAGCAGGCAAGCTAAGCAACCTGTGCGCATGCTCCCGGTCCTCGTCCCCCTTCCCTAACCCTTCCCCCAAGGACGGGGAAGCGGACCGGACGGGAGCGCCGCCCCTCTTTCCTTCAGCGTCCCGCTCTGAACCTCCTCGCCCTCCCTGGGAGAGGGGCAGAGGGAGAGGGTTGCTGATGATAGGCGTGAGGGTCCGCACGCAGTCCGTTGAGTGCTACACTCTTCAAGGAACGTTAGGACGTTCATGGGGACGGCGTATCATCATGAAGAGAATCGCGACAACCATCACTAACAGCGGCCAAATCACTTTGCCGGCCGAAGTGCGTAGGATCCTGGGCGTCAAGCCTCGTGACCGCGTAGAGTTCGCCATCGACGGTAACGAGGTACGGATCGAGCGCATGAAGTACACCGTCCGAACGGCCGCGGGCTCTGTGAGGGCCACACGAACGGAGGACATCGACAAGATGATTCACGAGGCCCAGGAGGAAATGGCAGAGCGGATTGTCGCCAGTATGAGAGGCAAATGAAGTTCCTGGATGCGAATATCTTCATTCGCTATTTAGCCGATCCCATCACTGACGAGGACGGGCGCAAACACGCCGCCTGCTCCTCCCTTTTCGAAGCTATCGAGGGCGGCGAAGTTCTCGCCACCACGTCCGAAGTGGTCTTGCACGAAGTCCTCCACGTGCTCTGTTCCCCGCGCCAGTACGGCTTGAAGAATTCTCAGGCTGTGGCACGCCTGAGAGCCCCCGTGACGTTAAGGAACTTTCATCTGCCTGAAAAGTCGCTGATCCTCGAAGCGCTGGACATCTTCGCGCGCCACGAATTTCTTGATTTCAGTGATGCCTGGTCGATGGTCCTTGCTCAGCGCCACGGACATGAGATCATCACATACGACGCCGCCTTCGACAGGGTTCCCGGCGTCAGCCGCCACGAGCCTTAAGCCCGATGAAGCCTGCCTTCATCCGCGCCGTCTCCACCGAGCGCCTTTACGGCGACACCTACATCACCTGGTTCGATGGCCCGGAGCTGATGCGCGGCGCCGCGCCCGGCCGCTTCCTGATGCTGCGCACCGCCGACGTCGCCGACGCGGGCGAAGGCCTGACCGGCGCATCCGTGGCCAACGACCCCCTCCTGCCGCGCGCCATGAGCTACCACCGCCTGCGCGACGGCGAGAATGGCGCCGAGTTCTCGATCCTCTACGACGTCGTCGGCCGCGGCACGGCCTGGCTGGCGGCGCGCGAGCCCGGTGACCGCGTGTTCGGCTGGGGCCCGCTGGGACGTGGCTACTCGCTGCGGGCGCCGGGCCAGAACCTGCTCCTCATCGGCGGCGGGATCGGCATCGCGCCGCTCCTCTGGCTGGCCGACGACGCCGTCGAGAAGGGCAAGAGCGTTGTCATGGTCGTCGGCGCCCGCTCTGAGGCCGGCGTCTTTCCCTCCGAGCTGGTGCCGCCCGAGGTCGAGGTCGTGGTGACCACGGAAGACGGCTCCGCAGGACGCAAAGGCCGCGCAACCGACGTCTTCCCGGACTACTTCGGCTGGGCGGACCTGGTGTTTGCCTGCGGGCCCAATCCAATGTTCGTCTCGCTGGCGGAGCTGGTGCACAAGCTCGAAGGCCCGGCGCGGGCGCGCGGCGCGGAAGCCGGTGCAGGCGCTGCTGGAGGCGCCGATGGGTTGCGGCACGGGCATCTGCTACGGCTGCGCCATCTTCGACCGCCGCGGCGAGCCGCGCCTGGTGTGCAAAGAAGGCCCGCGCTTCGACGATCCGCGAAATCTGGTAGCGGCCTAGCGGTTCCCGTCGTTCTCCTCGAACTCGTCGTCATCGTCCTCGTCGTCGTCGCCGGACTCGGAGAAGACGCCGACCTCGCGGCCGGCCCAGACCGTGACGATGAAGTCGTCGCGCAGCGGGTCCCAGCTCATCACCAGACGCTCGTCGATCTCGCCGATCAGCTCTTCGATGGCGTCGTCGTCGAAGTCTCCGGGACGCACAGGGTGGCGTAGGCGGTGCTGCCGGAGTAGTGCAGGTCCACCCGGGCGACCTCGTCGCCGTCCGTCTCGATCACGAACGTCTCCGACTGGGGCGTCCGGATCTCGCGCTCGAAGTTGTAGGTGGCCATGAATCTCCTCCTGACGGTTGTTAACTCCGCCTGCTACGAGCGCGTCTGGCCTTCACCCTGACGTTCCACTTGTAAGTCGTGATCTCGCGCAGGCCCACCGGCCCGCGGGCGATCGTCTTCTGCGTCGAATCGATGATCTCGGCGCCGAGGCCGAACTGGGCGCCGTCCGTGAACTGCGTCGAGGCGTTCACGTAGACGACGGCGGTATCGACCTCGTCCATGAAGCGCCGGGCCGCCTCGTAGTCCTCGCGTGACGATGGCGTCGGAGTGGCCGGTGCCGTAGCGGGCGATGTGGTCCAGCGCCTCGTCCAGCGAGTCGACGACCTTCACGGACGGCGACCAGGGCCAGAAACTCGCGGCCGAAGTCGTCTCGGCGGCCGGCACCGCGCGGGCGCCGTCGCCGGACGCTCGCAGGATCGACAGCGCGCGCTCGTCGCAGCGCAGCTCGACGCCCTTCTCGGCCAACATCGGCGCCAGCCGGGGCAGGAACGCCTCGGCCACGTCTTTGTGCACCAGCAGCGTGTCCAGGGCGTTGCAGATCGACCAGTTGCGCGTCTTGGCGTTGACGGCGATCGCGGCGGCCTTCTCGAGGTCGGCGGCGCGGTCGACGTAGGTGTGGCAGACGCCGACGCCGCCGGTCAGCACGGGCATGCGTGCGTTTTCGGCCACGAAGCGGATCAGCTCGGCGCCGCCGCGCGGCACGACGAGGTCGATGTACTCGCGCAGCGACAGCAGCTCGCCAACCAGGGCGCGGTCGGTGCTCTCGACGAACTGCAGCGCGCCCTCGGGGACGCCGGCGGCCGTCTCGGCCTCGACGAGCGATGCGCGCGAGGACGGTGTTGGAGCGAATGGCCTCGCTGCCGCCGCGGAGGACGCAGGCGTTGCCCGACTTGAGGCAGAGGCGGCGATATCGATGGTGACGTTGGGGCGGCTCTCGAAGATCGCCGCGAGGACGCCGAGCGGCACGCGGCGCCGGCTGACCTGAAGGCCGTTGGGCAGACGCGAGCCGTCGATGACCTCGCCGACGGGGTCGGGCAGCGTCGCGACGGTGCGCACGTCGGCGGCGATGCCGGCGATCTTCTCCGGCGTGAGCTTGAGGCGGTTCAGCGGCGCGTCGGCCAGGCCGGCGTCGCGCGCGCGCTCGACGTCCAGGGCGTTGGCTTGCAGGATCTCGTCCTGGCGGGCGACCAGCGCGTCGGCGATGGCGTCCAAGGCGCGGTCCTTCACGGCCGTCGAGAGGCCGGCCAGCTTTCGCGAGGCCGTCTTCGCCGCCTGCGCCTGAGAGAGGACGCTGGTCATGCTGCCACTGTGACCTTAACCGCGAGATTAGTCTCTGGAGGTACAGGCTCTCCATGCTTTTTCAGGGAGGCAATGAAGCCGACAATGGCATCGCGCGTCATATCAATCGCTTCGGTCACACTGTCGCCCTGCGAACCGCATCCCGGCAGGGCGGGCACTTCCGTCCAGAATCCGCCAGCTTCGTCGGGATGCACGATGATCAAATATTCCTGCATGGCTTAAAGTCCTTCCCGGAACTCGTCCCAGGAAATTCCGGCCCTTGCAACTGGTTAAGTAACAATCCCGTCTTCACAGTCCGATGACGGGGAACCGACACCCGCCGTCCGTCGCTGTGTTTCATGATGTAGTGGCTACCCGTGACATGGTCGATTTCGAACCCAATCACTTGGAGCCTCCGAATGACTCTGGTAGACGTTATGCCCCGTGCACGTCGGCCCGGTGGTATCCGACCTCTACACCAACACCAGATTATCGCGGTGCACCAGCTCTGTCCCGTAGTCGTGGCCCAGGATCTCGGCGATGCGCTCCGAACGCAGCGCCGCGGATGGCCAGAGCGTCCTTCGAGTCGTAGTTGGTGATGCCGCAGGCGACTGCGCTGCCTTCCACCGTCACGATCTGCACCGTCTCGCCGCGCTCGAACTCGCCGCAGACGTCGCGCACGCCGGCCGGCAAGAGGCTGGTCTTGCGCTCGCGCAGCGCCCTGGCGGCGCCCTCGTCGACGACGAGGCTGCCGCGGATCGAGAGGCCGGAGAGGATCCAGCGCTTGCGGCTCTCGAGGCGGTCGGCGGCCGGCGGGAAACAACGTGCCGACGTGCTCGCCGTGCGCCAGCCGCAGGACAACGTCGGGCTCGAGGCCGCTGGCCAGGACCACGTCGGTGCCGCCGGTCGTCGCCAGGCGGGCCGCCTTGAGCTTCGTGATCATGCCGCCGGTGCCGGAGCCCTCGCTACCGCCGGCGTAGGCCTCGACCGTGGCGTCGATGCGGTCGACGCGCTCGACCAGCGTCGCGGCCGGGTCGAGCTTGGGGTCGGCCGTGAAGAGGCCGTCGCGGGTCATCAGGATCGCCAGCAGGTCCGCGTCCACCAGGTTGGCGGTCAGCGCCGCCAGCGTGTCGTTCTCGCCGATGCGGCTCTCCTCCAGCTCCTCGACGGCGACGGCGTCGTTCTCGTTGACGATAGGCACCACCCGTAGCGCAGCAGCGCCAGCAGCGTGTTGCGGGCGTTGAGGTAGCTCAGGCGGTCGGAGAGGTCGCGGCGCGTGAGCAGCGTCTGCGCCGTGACGATGTCGTGCGCGGCGAAGAGGTGGTCGTAGGCCTGCATCAGCTGGCCCTGGCCGACAGCGCGGCCAGCACCTGCCGGAAGGGGATGTCGCGATGCGCCCGCTGCCTGCCGAGACGCGATCGGCCGGCAGCGACCGCCCCGGACGTGACGACGATCACCTCGGCGCCTTCCTTATGGAGCTGGGCCACCTGCTCGACCAGAGCCTGGATGCGGGCGAGGTCGAACTGCTCGCCACCCGAAGTAAGGAGGTCTGGTGCCGAGCTTGACGACGATGCGGCGGTAGCGGCGGCGCGCGGCCATTTTCAACGATTATAAGGTGACGGGGGACTATAGACGTGACCGTGGTCTTTCGCCTTCGAGGCCGCGGGACTCGGTCGACTGCATCGGGCCAAGGAAGCGGCCGTCGGCCGGCTCCGTCTGAATGGTGACTATCGCGTCCGGCCAGCGGGCGCAAATCTCCTCCTCGATGCTGTCGCAAATCTTCGCCGCTTCCGCCACTGTCATCGAACCCGGCTGGACGACGTGGACGTCTATGTACGGACGCTGGCCGGACCGCCGCGTGCGCAGGCGGTGAAAGCCGGCGATCTCGTCGCGATGCTTGAGGATGACATCGTGGACGAAGGATACGTCGTCCTCGTCCAGGCTGGCATCGAGGATGTCGTGCAAGGAATCCCAGAGGATGCGGCCCGCCGTCCAGAAGAGATAGCCTGCCAGCCCCAGCGCGATGAGCGCGTCGAATGTCACGTCGCCCGTCAGGGCGACCACGGCAAGGCCGGCAAAAATCGCGACGGCCTGGACGACGTTAGTCCACAGGTGCCGCGCGTCGCTGGAGATCGCCGGCGAGTCCGTCTGCCGGGCAACCCGTCCTACGTACTGGACCACCGCCAGGTTCACGAGCGCGGTCAGCGCCATCGTTGCCAGTCCCAGGCTGACGCCGATACTCTGCGGCGGTTCTAGTAGCCTGGAAATCGCCCGGTAGGCGATGAAGACGCCGCCGCCTGCAATCAGGAACGACTGGAACATCGCCGCCAGCGTCTCGGCCCGGCCGTGTCCGTAAGGGTGGGCGAAGTCCGGCGGGCGCATCGCGAACCGCACGCTGCCAAACGCCACTGCCGAGGCAAACACGTCCTGACCGCTGTCGATGCCGTCTGAAAGCACGGCAACCGAACCCGTGATCATGCCCGCGCGTGAGCTTCATTATCATCAAGGCAAAGTTCGAAACGAAAGAGACAATGGCGGCGCGCGAGGCGAGGTCGGCCGGCCACGGCAGTCGGATGAAGCGTGTCCAAGACCCTGGCGGGCCCTCTTCGCCCAGCCTCATGGAGGCTCCACGGCCATCGTCTCCAGGCGCCCGCGGGCGGCGCCCGACAGCCGCCGGCTGACCAGGACCAGGGCGACCAGGCCAACGATGACTCCAAACCACAGCGTGCCAAAACGGATGATCAGGGTTGCGACCGTAGAATCCGCTTCCGACATGTGGAGTAGCCTTATGCACAGGGCGGCGATACTTGCTTCCGCGACACCCAGCCCGCCCGGCGTCATCAGCAGCGCGCTGGCCAGCGTGGCCACGGGCATGATGAACGATGCCTTCAGCAGAAGGTCGATGCTCGCTTCCTGGCCAGTGCCCAACAGCACGACGTAGAACGCGAGCACTTCGAAGCCCCAGGAGACAACGCTGAGAAGCGTCATCGCGCCCAGCGGAACAGGTCCCAGCAAAGCGTAGCTGCTGTCGTAAAAGTCCTCGGCCTGGTGCGCAAAGCGGCCGACCAGCGGCAGGCGCTCCAGCCGTTGCAGGATCCAGTGGGACAGTGATTTGTTCCGCGCCACCACCACCAGACCGCCGCAGCCGGCGACGATAATCACGAAGACCGGCCAGGAATCGCGGAACACAATCAGGCCCGCAGCGCCCAGAATCACCAGCCCCAGGCTATCCGTCAGCCGCTCGGCGACCACAATGGGCGCGCTGCGGCTGAACGAGGTGCCTTGCAGCTCGCGCAGCAGGAAGCACTTCAGCCATTCGCCGACCTTGCCGGGAGTCACCACCATGCCGAGGCCGGAGAGATATGTCAGGGCGCTGTCGCTGGTTCTGAATTCACGGACGCCAATGATGTGGAGGTAGTACTGCCATTTCAGGAAGCGCAGGGCGTAGTTCATGCTCGTCAGCAGCAAAACGAAGGGCATGTAGCCCCACCTGAACTCGCCGAGCGCGTCGATCACCTTGCCAAAGTCGGCGTAGGCGGTGAGGGCGATGCCGACCATGGCGCCGAGCACGAGCGAGATGATCAGGCGCCCGCGGAGCTTATCGATGGTCACGCGTCAATTGTAGCGGGGCATCTGTTGGACGCTCGGGCTTCCCGCGATCCCCGAGTTTGCCTCACTCTTCCGTGTAGTAAATGCAGCCAAAGACGTCGTAGAGGGTGTCCCAGGGCAGGGAATTGAGCGCGCCTGCGTAGACGTTAACGGGGCGGCGCGGGCCGGCCGCGAAGTAGTGGCCAGCCGGCAGCCAGTTGTTGACCACGAGGTCGTTCGAGCTCGTTGGCTCGATGTAGACGTCGCGTTGGGAATAGAACAGGAAGTCGCGCTTGTACTGCACCCAGTTTCGATATTTCGAGGGCCTGGCCTGGTTGTAAGTGACCGCCACGTAGAGCTCGACGCAGCCCTTGAGGTGGTCGTCGATGCCGCAGGTCAGCAGTCCTAACGTCGCGCCGACGATCTTGACCTCGCGCTCTGGTTGGAAGGTGGCCAGACGGTAGGCGACCTCCGTGTTCTTGCCCTGGGCGGCCTTGATATTGCGCATTGTGTGGAAATGGAAGCGCTGGATCTCGGGCAAGATGGCTGCTCCTTGTAAAATCTGATTTTCTGATTATCATAGTCTCATCACCATGGAAGCAAAGGTCATAACTTCGACCGAACTCGCCAAGAGACTCTCTGACGTGCTGAGTCGCGTTCGCTATCGGAATGAATCATTTATTGTCAACCGGAACGACGAAGCCGTCGCTTCAATCGAACCTCCTCCTGTCGAAGCAGGATCGTATACAGCTGACGATTTTTTGCGTGATTTCGGCGGGCGAACGGTCCCTCGAGGGTTCGCCCAGGCAC
Source organism: uncultured Chloroflexia bacterium (assembly GCA_963703905.1). Lineage (GTDB taxonomy): Bacteria > Chloroflexota > Dehalococcoidia > DSTF01 > WHTK01 > DATLYJ01. The sequence continues at coordinate 390,777 of CAVPFY010000007.1, read as the reverse complement.
TCGATCAGGTCTATCGCATCTTCCGGGAGATGCCCGAGCCTCCAATGTGGGACTGATAATCGATTCAAGTGTCTTTATCGAACTCGAACGGCAAAGGCTGACGTTAAGCGCTCTAAGGCCTTCGATTCAGGGACAGGGTGCGATTGGTCTCTCGGCCCTCACGGCGAGTGAGCTGCTAGTAGGAGTCCACTATGGGTCCGCACAGTATGCGCAGGCCCGCCGCACCTTTGTGGAGGACATCCTGGATCGTCTTCCTGTGTACGCGTTCGACCTGGCCGTGGCCCGTCTTCATGCCGGTCTTTGGGCTGAGCTTCGGCGTACTGGCACGACAATTGGCCGTAATGATCTCCTCATTGGGGCCACAGCGCTCCGTCACGGGCATCAAGTCCTGACTCACAACGTGAGAGACTTCGACCGCATCCCCGGCTTGACAGTGATCCAACCGCAGCTCTGAAAGAAGATGCGATCATCGGCCTTTGCGCGCGACCACGGCCTCGGCTTCGCGGACGATTGCGGCGGGCGTGAGCTCGTATTTCTGCAACAGCTCGTCCCACTTGCCGGACTCCGCGTAGCGGTCCTTCATGCCCACGTAACCCATCGGCACCGGGTACACGCCGGCCAGGTGCTGCGCCACTAGCGCCCCCAGGCCGCAGTGCACCAGGTGCTCTTCCGCCGTGACGATAGCGCCGGTCTGCCGCGCCGCCGCCTCCACCGCTTCGGTGTCCAGGGGGCGCCAGGTTGACATGTTGAGGACGCGGGCGTCGATGCCGCGCTCCGCGAGGGTGGCGGCGGCGTCCAGCGCCATCTTTACCATGATTCCGCTGGCCGCGATCGTGACGTCGTTCCCGGCGCGCAGCTGGTCGGACTTGCCGACTGTGAACTTGTGGCCGGGCTCGTAGATCACCGGTATCTTGGGGCGGCCGGCGCGGATATAGAAAGGCCCCGGTGTCCTCGTCGCCACCTCGACGGCGGCGGCCGTCTCGTTCACGTCCGCCGGGACGATGACCCGAAAGTTCAGCAGAGAGCACATCAAGGCCAGGTCTTCGACAGCCTGGGCGGAGATGCCGTCTTCGCCGACAGTGATGCCGCCGTGGCTGGCGAAGAGCTTCACGTTGAGATTGGGCTGGGCAACGCTGACGCGGATCTGGTCGAAGCAGCGGCCCGGCATGAACACCGCGAACGTGCTCGCCCAGGCCACCTTCCCCGCGGCGGCGAGTCCGGCAGCGGCGCTGATCATGTTGGCTTCCGCCGGGCCCAGCGTGAAGAAGCGCTCAGGAAAGGCCTTGCCGAAGGTCGCGGCCGTCGTCGAGACGCCGAGGTCGGCGTCCAGCACCACGATGTCGGCGCCCTCTTGCCGGATGCGCACCAGGGTGGGGCCAAATGCTTCGCGGGTGGCGGCTGGCGGCTGCTGAGTAGTGGTCACGCGCCTATCTCCGCCAGGGCTTTCTCATGCTCTTCCGCGTTCGGGGCCTTGCCGTGGAAGGCTGGGTTGTTTTCCATGAAGCTGACGCCTTTGCCTTTCACTGTGTGAGCGATGATCACGCTTGGGCCATCGAGGAAACCCTTCGAGCGCTCCAGCGCATCGGCGACGGCAAGGACGTCGTGGCCATTGACCTCTTGCACCTGCCAGCCGAAGGCGCGCCACTTATCGGCCAGGGGCTCCAGGTCCATGATGTTGACGGTGTGGCCATCAGGGCGCACCCAGCCGCCGGCCACCGGGCCATCGTGCACCGTCACGCGGTCGTAGTCGCCGAAGCCGTCGTTCTGGATGTGGTTGCGGTCGACCACGGCGGTGAGGTTGGCGATCTTGTGATGGTGGGCCGCCATCGCCGCCTCCCAGCACTGGCCCTCGTCCAGTTCTCCGTCACCCAGGAGGCAGTACACCCGATAGTCTCGCCCGTCCAGCCGCCCCGCCAGACACTGGCCGATCGAGAACGAAAGCCCCTGGCCCAGCGAGCCGCCCGACATCTCGACGCCGGGCACGGTGTTCATCTTGCTGTGGCCCTGGAGGCGGCTGTTGAGCCGCCGGAAAGTCATCAGCTCCTCGAATGGTATGTAGCCGCATTCGGCCAGGAAGGCGTATAGGACGGGGACTGTGTGCGCCTTGCTCAGCACGAAGCGGTCGCGATCGACCCAGCCGGCGTCCGCGGGGTCGTGGCGCATGACACGCAGGTATAGCGCGGCAAGAATCTCGACCGCCGAAAGCGACCCGCCCGGATGCCCGCTCTGGGCGGCGTAAATCATCTCGATGATGTTTCGCCGGGCACGCTTCGCCGCGGCAGTGAGTTCTTCGTTGGCGTAGGGTCTGAACTGGCTCAGAACGGTCGACCTTAGTCCCCAATCCTGCCGGTAAGGCGATTATAGGCACGGCCCGATTTCAGCGGCAACGCACCCGCACCCGCTCGTGCCCCAGAATCGATGAATACGGCATGGTCCCCTTCTGTATCGCCGGCAGCGCTGGTGAAGGTGAGCGAGATGAAGACGACGGCCTGAGCCTGCCTGACCGAACCCAGCCTGCGCGCGCCTTAGCGCGACCAGTTGTACTGGTCCACCAACGCGTTGGTCTGGCCGCGAAGCGTCTCAGCCTGAGCCGCCAGCTGGCCGCGTTGCGCGACCTGGCTGTTGTACAGGTCGATGAGCGCGTTATAGCTGGGGATGAGGTTGTTGTACTGGGTGCGAATGTTCTCGTACTGCTGAAAGATTTCGCCGGACACCGGCTGTCCTGGGTAGCGGCTCTCGATCGCCCTCATCTGCTCTTGAAGCGAATCAAGCAGGGCCTTGAGCGGGGTCATCTGGCTCGAAAGCGTCGTCAGGTTCGAGTCTAGGTTGGCGATCTGCGCGGTCAGCGCCGCCAGGCGGCCGTTGCTGGCATCGATCTGAACCTTGATCGGGTTCCGCAGCGCATCGATGCGGGCGCGTTCGTCGCGGTGGAACTTCTCCTGAGCGTCGTCGGTGTTCTTCTGCTCCAGCGTCCAGACATTGTTGACGTTCGTCGCCAGCGCCGAACAGCCGGCCGATGGTTCCAGGGCGAGCATGCGCGAACGTACGGCGTTCGCGCCGGCCGTGTAAATGTCAATATGGCGCTGTTCGTGCGCGGCGACGCCGTCCGCGAAGCGCCTCCAGTTGGCCTGAAGGTCCGCCGGAAGCTGCGCCAGACCGTCGAGGACCGGCAGCACGATCTCAAGGTCGACGTAGATCGTCATCGAACCGATGGTGCAGGCTGAAGAGTCGCCGCTGGTGCGCCAGTCCAGGCGCGACTTGTAGTGGGTGACGCCGCTGGCCCGGGCGCCCTTGTCATCGACCGGGCCGTAGGCCTCCATGTAGGCGAATATCTCTTCGGCGCTCTTGCCGAAGACCGGGTAGTAGCTGGTGCTGCGGTTAATCTCCACCTTGACGCGGTCCGCAGCCAGCGGCGCCAGCGCCGTATCGCCGAAGCTTCCGGAGGCGGTTTGGCTGAGCGCGGTCGCCGTCGGTTGGGGCGCCTGCGTCCTGGGGGTCGGCGTGGCGATCGCGCCGGAAGGCGCTCGACAGGCGACGAGCGTCGCGACGAGAACGGGGAGGAGCAGGGCTATCGTACGAAAGAAGGAAATCTTGGCCTCTCATTGCCACTCCCCGAAGCGCTCCCACGGGAGGAGCCGGGTGATGGCACCAGCGATTCTAGCAATTTTGTGCGGTCACGAACGTGATTCGCGACACGTCGCCTGGCGGATCAGCCCGTCCGGACAGCGCGCGCCTTGGATTTCACACCGCTTGTAAGAGTAACGCCCCAGTACGCCGCGGTGGCCCATCATCCGCCTGCCGGGTGCCTATCCGTCGTCGACGCCGGCCGCCTCAGGGACCGCGACGCAGTGCTCCAGCGACAACGCCACGCGCCACTCGCGCTGGCCGGCGACGCCCATGACCTCGTAGGGGTGGGCGGAAATGTCCGCTTCCAGCACGCAATCGCTGCCGCTCACCTTCAAGTACAGCCGGTGGCTGTTGCCGGCCGCGACCTCGTCGACCACTTCCACGTCGAGGGTCGTGTCCAGGGTGTTGGCGTGAGGCCGGTCGCGGCGGAGGATTATGACGTGCTCCGGGCGGACGCAAAGGGCTACGCGATCGCCGGGCCTCAAGGCCGCGTCCCGGCGGGCACGCGCCCGGAACAGGCCGGCATCGACGTTGACGAAGGCCTCTGTGGTCTCGGCCACGACTCCGGGGATAATGTTGCGACAGTCCAGGAGCTCGGCGACGCGTATCGATGCCGGCGACCCGAACACCTCCGTCAGGCCGCCGAACTGCAGCACGCGGCCGTTGTCGTAGACCGCGATCCGGTCGGCCAGGGCGAACGCCTCCTGCAGGTCATGCGTCACGAACACCGCCGAGAGCCCGAGCTGGCGCCGCAGCGAGGAAACCTCGCGGCGCATCGATGTCCGCAGCGGCGCGTCCAGGGCGCTGAAAGGCTCGTCCAGCAACAGCACCGCGGGCCGGGCCGCCAGGGCGCGGCCGAGCGCCACCCGCTGCTGCTGGCCGCCGGATATCGCCCCGGGCAGGCGCTCCTCCAGCCCGGCCAGGTCCAGCGTCCGTACCAGCTCCTCCACTCTCTCCGCGCGCGCATGCCGGGGCCAGCGGCCCAGCGCGAAGCCGATGTTCTCGCGCACAGTCATGTGCGGGAACAGCGCCAGGTCCTGCACCACGAGCCCGACGCTTCGTTCCTGAGGAGGGACGTCGATGCCGCCGTCCGAATCGAAGACGACGCCGGCCGACAGCTCGATCCGGCCCGCGGTCCGGCCTGAGCAGGCCGGCGATGGCGCGCAAGGTCAGCGACTTGCCGGAGCCGGACGGACCGAAGAGCACGACCATCTCGTCTTCGGCCGAAAAGCGCGGCCGGAGATGGAATTCGCCGAGCCTCTTCTCGAAGTCGACCGACAGCACGGGTTCAGAATGGGCCGCGGGCGGCCGTTCGCGCCACCAATCGCAGCAGGATCAGCAATGCGGCCGCGGCGAACACCAGGATCACACCGAGCGCGATCGCGACGTTGATCGACTTGCCGGCGTCGAAGACGCCGATGATCGCCAGCGGCATCGTCTGCGTGCGCCCGGCGAAGTTGCCGGCGAACACCAGCGTCGCGCCGAGCTCGCTGAGCGCGCGGGCCCAGCACAGGATCGCGCCGGCGACGACCGAAGGCCAGGACAGCGGCAAGGTCACGTTCCAGAAGATGCGCAGCGGGCTGGCGCCCAGCGTTGCCGCGACGCCCTCGAACTCCGGGCTGACGCTCTCGAAGCCGGCCTTGACGGTGCGGATGTAGAAGGGCGCGGAGACGAAGATCTGGGCCAGGACGACCGCCGTCGTCGTGAACGCCAGCTCGATGCCCAGGCCGTCCAGGTGCTGACCCAGGACGCCACGGCGGCCGAATGCGACCAGCAGCGCCACGCCCGCCACCGTCGGCGGCAGGACGATCGGCAGGTCCACCAGCAGGTCGACGATGGCCTTGCCGGGGAATGTGCGGCGCGCCAGGAGATACGCGACCGGCGTGCCGAAGGTTATCGCCAGTATTAGCGCGATCGTGCTCGTGATCGCGCTCAAGCGCATCGCCTCCAGCACCAGGTCCGAGGTGAGGTTGTTGGCCAGCTCGCCGCTGTCCACAGCGCGCCAGCCCAGGGCCATGATCGGCAACGCCACGAAGGCCACGAAGACGACGGTCAGCGGCGCGAACGCCGCCCCGATCCCAATTGTCCGCGTGCGCGCCGGCGGGCCCGCTCGAATGCCGCCCGCGGCCGCGGTCAAGGTTTTAACCGGCCGAAAGGGTGAAAGGCCATGGTCAACTCACCGGCGTCAGGCCGTACTTTTTGAAGATCTGCTGGCCGGCATGCGAAAGCACGTAGTCGATCAATGCCTGAGCGGCGGCGGGATTGCCGCCGTCTCTTACGATCGCGATCGGGTACTCGGCCAGGACGTTGAACTGAGTCGGCACCGCGATCACGTTCAGTGCCGAAGCGACGGACGGAGTGACGTCCGAGCCGTAGACGACGCCGGCGTCGGCCTCGCCCAGCTGTACCTTCGCGACGACCTGCTTGACGTTGCTCTCGTTCGAGACGACGTTCTTCAGCACCTTGTCCGAGAAGCTGGCGCCAAAGGACGCGTCCTTTTCCATGCTCGCCAGCATCTGGCGCGAGTAACTACCGACCGGCACCTCGGGCGCCGCGAGCACCAGCTTGAGGCCGGCCTTGCCCAGATCGCCGGGCGTCGCCAGCTTCGCCGGGTTCGAGCTCGGCGTGATGATGACCAGGGAGTTGCGGACGAATACCTCACCGGCCGACTCGACCACGCCGGACTTCAGGGCGAGGTCCATCTGCGCCTGGTCGGCGGAGGCGTAGATGTCGGCGCGGGCGCCCTGCTCGAGCTGGGTGCGCAGGGTCGGGCTGCCCTGGAAGTTGAATTCGACCTCCGTGCCCGGGTACTTCCGCGTGAAGGCCGTGGCGATCTCGTTGAATGCGTCCGTCAATGACGAGGCGGCGAACACGGTGAGCTTGCCCCGCACAACCGGGGTGGTCCCTGGAACCTCGGTTGCGTCAGGCCCCGAGCTATCGCCGCACGCCGCCAGGAGGGCCAGGGTGAGGACGGCGATCAGGCTGAGGGCGATTCTCTTAACCATTCCTGTATCCAATCCTTTGTGCCCTTAGCCGCCGTGAGTTTCGAACCCAATACCAGCGCGTCGAAGGAACCGGGCGGCGCCGTCGCCAGGTCGTCCTCGATCGCGACCATGTAGCGGGCGCACACGCCAACCTGGGCTTCGGCCAGCTCGCGCGCGAGGCCGGGGTCGCGGTCGAGCATGAAGTAGAGCTTGACCAGGAAGTCTGCCCGGACCTCGCGCATGCGGCCGACCGGGTGCCGCAGCCAGCTCTCGAACGCGGCCTCACCCTCACCCGTGGCCGTGTATACCGCTTTCGGCGGGTACTGGCTGGCGTCCCAGCGGCCGTCGATTAACTCCAGTCCCGAAAGGGACTTGAGGATGGCGTAGACCATCGCCGGCTCGATGGGGCAGACGCGGGCCAACCCGCTATCACCGGTGAACAGGCGCTGGAGCTTGTAGCCGTACGCGGGCCGCTGCTGGACCATGCCCAGGACGGCGTATTCGGACAGGTTGAGGCCCACCTTGGTGCGCGGCATTGGCCAAGTGATGATGAGTCAATGATTGAGTATCGTCAAGCCGGACGCGCTGTCATACTTGCTGTCCGGGGTCGCCTTACGCCCGAACCACCTCTACCAGCGGCGCGTCCTCGAGCATGCAGGCCAGGACGACGGTGCCGACGCCGCCTGCGACCATCAGGCGCGCGGCCTCTCGCGCGGCCTCGATGCGCTCCAGCGACACCTTGTTCAGCATGACGGCGAACCGGGCGCCGGCCGGCACGTTCTTGCGGCCGCCCGCCGGGTGCGCCAGCACGGCGGCCACCAAATCGGGGGTTATCGGCTGCCCTAACCGCGCGCCGGTAAGCGCGACGACCTGCTCCGGCCTGTGCACGAATTCATCGGTGAGCGGCCGGCCGAAGACGTCCGCCCCCGCGATGGCGATGACCAGGGTGGCGCAGGGCGGGACCGCGGGCTCGTGTCCGGCTGGGGCCTTGAAGGGCCGCATGCGCGAGCCATCCGCTTCGAGGGCGAGCAGGCCCAGGGTATCGAAGGCGGCGATTCTGGCGGCGGCTTCGTACGATATCGGCGTGAGGCGCTCCTTGTCGGTATGTCCCGTCGTGGCGACGACGGCCCTTTCAGGGTCAAGGCCGGTCAGGACGGCGGCGCAAAGGCGCTCCTCATCTTCGTCGACCAGCATGTGGACGGGGAGGTTCGGCGCGGGCGCGCTGAATCGCGCCGTGCCGGAGGCGACCGCCCGCCGGCCGCGGGCCAGCGCTTCGGCGCAGAGGCGGTACATTGTCGTGGTCTTGCCGCCGGCGCCGGTGAGGGCGACGACTTCATGGTTGGAGATGGCGAAGGCTTCGGTGAGGTCCATGGCAACGCTATGATGATAGGCGCTTGATGGAGGGTTGAGGGTGAAGGAAAACGTCCACAAAACACTGCGGTTGCTGTTGGCTTACGGGACGCTGGCCTACGGCGTCCTTTCACTGGCGCGCTTTCAGCGCTTCGCGGAGCTGACGAACATGGCCGAGGATGAGGTCCAAAAGATGGCCATGCGCGATATCGGCGCCGGCATCGCCCTGCTCACGGTGCCCAATCCGGTGCCTTCGCTGATCGGCATTGCCGTGTCCGACTTCAGGGACGGGGCCAGGCTGCTGCGGTCCCAACCTCGCCTTGCTCCGGTCGCCTTCCTCTGGGGGATCATGGCCATCGTGACCATCGTCACGCGGCCATCCCGGCGGGCCGAGGCCCCGGCCGCGAAGGCCGAGCCGGAGCCCGCTACCGCTCGATAGGCGTATCGTCGCGATTGCCCCACTCGGCGAAGGAGCCGTCGTAGACGCGCACGCGCTCGTAGCCGAGGAGCTTCAGCACGATCGCTGCCTGCGCTGCCCTGATGCCCGCCTGGCAGACGGTGATCACTTCCTTGTCGGGAGTCACGCCCGCGGCCTCGTACATTCGCCTAAGCTCATCCGCCGGCTTCAGGAGCTGCAGCTCGTCGTCGCCGACGTTTCGCAGCCATTCCATGTGCACGGAGCCGGGGATGCGCCCCGCGCGCTTGTTTCCCCTCGACTCGAGGCCCTGCCACTCGCCGTCGCTGCGGGCATCGAGGATCACGGTATCCGGCCGGCCGATCGCGGCCTTGACGTCGTCAGCGTCAGCCATCAGATAGGCGTTCGGCTTCGGCGTGAACTTCGCGGGTGGTGGGACGGACCGGTCGATCGAGACCGGGCGGCCCTCGCGGAACCACTTCGGCCAGCCGCCGTCCAGGATCTTGACGTTGGCGTGGCCGTAGTAGTTCAGGCACCACCAGAGACGGCCGGAGTAACGGGCGCCGGATGTGTCATAGCCGACAACCAGGGTGTCGTCGCCGATGCCCATGCCGGACATTGTCGCGGCGAACTGGTCCGGGTCCATGATGAAGACGCTGTTGGCCGGGTTCTTGAAATAGTGGTCCGTGACCTGCGCCGCGCCGGGCAGGTGGGCCCGGTTCCACGATTCCGGGTGGTCGCAGTCGACGATCCGGACCGCGGGGTCGCCGAGGCGCTTCTCCAGCCACTCACCATCGACGATCATGTCCGGCCGCGCGTAATCGCTCATACTGCTCTCCTGGTCTGCGGGTGTTGACGGATGATCTTTATGGCGGGCTTCCCGATAATACCAGCGACTCCAATACGGCACCGTCAATCGTCGCGCACGGAAGCACCAATGATTCGCCGCCTTCTGCCGCTGATTTCCCTCATCGCCTTGTTGTGGCTCGCCGCCCCAGCGGCGGCGTCGGCGAGCGTCGCCTTCGTCTTCCAGACCGACATGCACGGCGAGAACGTCGTGCCGCCGGTTAGCAGCGGCGCCTGGGGCTTCGTGCGCTTCTTCTTCAACGACGCCCGCACCGAGGCCGACTACACCGTCGACGTCAAAGGCCTCTCCAACACGCTTGTCGAAGGCGCCGACATGTTCAGGGGCAGTCCCGGCGCGAACGGCGCCCTGTTCAAGCACCTGGCCGGCGGTGATTTCATCGTGACTTCGGGCCACCTCGCGCTGAGCCCGTCCGAGCTGGACGAATTCATCGCCGGCGAGTTCTATGTCGTGCTCTACACGAAAGCCCACCCTGAAGGCGAGCTGCGCGGCCAGGTCTACGTGCCCTCCGGCTTCGTGCCCGGGACCTCGCCGGACGGGACCGACCCGCTGTTCAACGGCATCCCCGCACCGGTTGCGCCGCAACCCGCGGTGGTCATCGCGGCCCCGGCAGAGCCAAACCGGCCAACGGCCGTCGTTGACGCCGCGGCGCCAGCGCCAGCCCGTCCCGCGGCTGCGCCCGGCACGATCACGCCGCCGAACACAGGCAATGGCGGCCTCGCCGGCGCCGGCATCCACCCGGCCCGCGCGGTCATGTTGGGCCTCGCGGCCGCGATTATCGGCGTCGGGCTGATGTTCGCGAGCGGCTACTCGCGGCGCTGAGCGCGGCCTTGCGCCGCGACTGACCCGATAACATCGCGACTTCGGCCGGCGTCAGCGCCCTGACCGTGCCTTCTTCGAGAGCGCCCAGCAGCAGCGGGCCTTCGCGCACACGCTTCAACCGCAGGACACGCGATCCCGCGGCCTCCACCATGCGCCGCACCTGGCGCTTGCGGCCCTCGCGGATCACGATGCTGGTCTCGAAGCCGGTGCCTTCGGGCAGGCGCTTGACCGCGACCGGCAGCCGCAGCTCGCCGTCGATGTCGACGCCCTCGCGCAGCCATTCGCGGGCGTCCTCGATCAGCGGCGGCCGCGCCGAAAGCCAATACTCCTTCTCGACCTCGTTGCGGGGATGCGTGAGCTTCTGAGTGAAGTCGCCGTCGTTCGTGAGAAGCAGCAGGCCCGTGGTGTCCAGGTCCAGGCGGCCCACAGGGTGGAGGCCGGGCACTCGCATCTCGACCGGCACGAGGTCCATTACCGTGCCGCGGCCGTGAGGGTCCGAGGTCGCGGCGATTGTCGCCGGCGGCTTGTTCATCACCAGGTAGACCTTCGCCTCAGCCGAAGCGATAAGCGGCGCCCCGTCGAGCCGGAGCTCGCCGTGGCCGTCGAACGGCGCCGAAGGCTCCAGGGCCGCGGTCCCGCCTACGGTGACGCGGCCCTCGCGGATGGCGGCGAAGGCCTTGCGCCGGGCCAAACCGCTGGATTTTGTAACGGCGCGAAGTAGGGTGTCTCCTGATGAGCGTTGTTGGGTCACACGTTTAGGATAAGACCGATTACAATCCCATATGTGATCCGTCCCCGGTCAGGCCTGCGCGCGGGGTGCGTGGTGCCGATAATTTTCAAGACCCCGGACGAGATAAATGGCCGCAAGAGGCGGCTTGCAGAGGACAGATTGTCGGAAAGCCAATCTAGACCCGACCAGGAATCGTCTGCCCGCGTCGCCTCTTCCTTTGCCCGCGCCTTCGCGGAGCTCCAGGAAGCCATCGTTGGCTCGTCCGGCCTCGCCGGCGCTAACGGAGAGTTGCAGGCGGCGCGCGCTTCGATCGAAGAGCTGGGGCGGCGCCTCGAACGCCAGCTGGATGAGGACAAAGAGCAGCGCCGGGTAATGGGCGACCAGCTCGGCGCCCTGGCCGGCTCCCTCGAGCGCCTCGTCGACCACCTTCAGGGCCTATCGACATTGATGGGCGACCTGTTGGAGCGCCTGGCGGAGCCGGCCGGCGTCCGCGAGCCCGCCGAGGCCGCCTTCCACCCCGGTGGCGAAGGCATTGGCCTGGCGATCAGCGGCGTGCCGGGCTTCCAGGCCCTGATGGACGTCCAGAAAGCCCTGTCTTCGATGCAGCAGGTCGCCGGCGCTTCCGTCGAGCGGTACAACGAGGGCGACTCGCGCATTCTGGTGCACCTCAGGGCGCCGGTAACCGCGACCGAAATCGCCGGCGCAATCCGCGCGGCCACTCAGTACTCGGCGGCTGTCGAGGAGTCGCGGCCGGAGCTGTCACGCCTGCGAATGAAGATTAGCGTCTCCGGTACTTAGCGCCTGCCGCCGACCGGCGCCCTTCGACAGGCTCAGGACGATCAAGCGACAGTCTCAGGATGCCGAAGCGACGCGTCTCAGGATGCGGAAGACCCCGTGCGATAATCGCCGCGGGGTTTTTCTTGTACCTGAGGCGCCTTCAACTCAGCGGTTACCGCAACTACGGCAATCTCGACATCACTCTTCCTCAGGGCAACCTGCTCTTTCTGGGCGATAACGCCCAGGGCAAGAGCAATCTCCTCGAAGCCGTGTACCTGCTCGCCGGCGCCAGGTCAGCCCGCGCCTCCAGCGACAGCGATCTCATCGGCTGGGACGCCGAGGCCGAACCGCAGCCCGTAGCGCGCGTTTCGGCCGCCGTCGAGCGCCACGCCGGGCCCATCCAGCTCGAGGCCATCGTCGTCGGCCCGGCCGCGCCGGGATCGCCGCCTTCGCGGGCCGGCAAGCGCCTGCGAGTCAACGGCATAGCGCGGCGCGGCGTCGACTTCGTCGGCCAGCTTCGCGCGGTGCTGTTCACGGCGGAAGACATGACCATCGTGACAGGCTCGCCCTCAGAGCGGCGCCGATTCCTGGATTCGATGCTTTCGCAGTTGGACCGCCGCTACTACGCCGCCGCCCAGCGCTATGGGCGCGTGCTCCAGCAGCGCAACGCCGCCCTCAAGCGCGTCAAGGAAGGCCTTAGCGGCATCGACGAAATGGCGTTTTGGGATGAGTCCCTGGTGAAAGAAGGCGCGCTCATGGTTGAGGCGCGCCTGCGGGCCTGCTCGACCCTGACGCCGGTCGCGGCCCACTACCACCGCGAGCTCAGCGGCGCTGCCGTCGAGGCGCTGGACGTCGAGTACTGCCCCCGCCTCGGCGACGATCAGGCCTTGCGCCTGGATCCGGGCGCCGGCGTGGAAGAAGTAGCGGCGGCGCTGATCGAGGGCATGCGCTCCCTGCGCCGGCGCGAAGTCGCGGCCGGCCTCTCGCTCATCGGCCCGCACCGCGACGAAGTCGCGATCCGCATCGACGGCGCTTCGGCGGCCTCATTCGCATCACGCGCGCAAGTGCGCACCGCCACGCTGGCGCTGCGACTGGCCGAAGCGCGCCTCTTCCAGCAAGACCTGGGGGACCCGCCGGTGCTCCTGCTCGACGACATCGTCTCGGAGCTCGACGAACGCCGCCGGCGCTCTGTCCTGGCCAGCATCGCCGACTTCGACCAGGTCTGGTTCACGGCCACGGACGACCACGGCTTCGACGCCAGTTTCCTGGAAGCAGCGAGCGTCTACCAGGTGGCCGGCGGCACCCTGGGCTAGGCTTCGCGCAAGCCGACAGCACCGATCAGCGCTCACTGTCATTGTCATTCCGACGCGACATTGTCATTCCGACGTGAGGAGGAATCCCGGAGGGGCTTCCGGCTTAAGGACGCGAGCATTCTCCAAGTACAGCGCCTGATCCGGGATTCCTCCTCACGTCGGAATGACAGACCGAAACGACCTCGGAGTGACACACCAAAGGGTGTCGGAATGACAGGGAGGCGGCAAAAACGCGGTGGTCTAGGGCCCGGCCTTCACGGCGCGCGTCGCGAAGTAGCCGGGCATGTAGCGGGCCGTCACATCGCCGTGGTGCGGCGCCTGCTGGAACCCAGTGATCGCAAAGCCGGCCGCGATCTGGCCACCGATTTGCTCCGCCAGAGTATGGCTGTACTCCAGCGGCGCGCCTGCTCCGTAGGCGCGATCACGCTCATCGGCGCTGAGGTCCGCCAGGCTGGAGAATGGCAGGCTGTGCCGGACGGTGAGTTCACCCCGATCGACGGCCTCCGTATCGAAGATATACAGGTCGGGGTTCATGAAGCCGGCCAGGAGGGCGCCTCCAGGCCGCAGCACGCGGCAGCACTCCCGCCACACCGGCGCCAGGTCGGGGCAGAACAGGTTCGAAACTGGATGGAAGATCAGGTCAAAGCTCTGGTCTTCGAAGGCACTGAGGTCGCGCATGTCGCCGAGGACCGTGCGCAGCGTCAGGCCGTCGCGCTCCGCCACCATGCGGTCCTGCCGCAGCTGACCCGGTGAATTGTCGAAGACGGTTACGTCCGCGCCCGCGGCAGCCAGCACTGGCCCCTGCTGGCCACCACCGGAAGCGAGACAGAGGACGCGCGCGCCGCGCAGGTCCGCCGGGAACCAGGCCTTCGGCGCCGGCTCGTAGTCGATCAGCACCACGGACCAGTCGCCCGCCCGCGCGCGTCCGATGACCTCACTAGAGACCGGGCGCGTCCATTCATCGCCAAGCTCCACCTGCCGGTCCCAGGCTTCGCGGTTGTACGCGACGGGGTCGATGCTCTCGCTCATCGACAACGCTAGGCCGACGCCAGAAGGCGATCGGGAGCCCCGGGCGCGAGCCGCACGGACAGCGCTTTTGACGCAACCCCAAAGCTCATCGGGGTCCGGCCGAAGTACTCGCCGTCGGCCTGCACGTCCAGGTCCGGCGTCTCGACACGCACCGAGGCGGCGCGGCGGTAGGACACGCCCGGCGCCTGATCGTGCCGCTTGAGGGCGATGCGGGCGCTCATGCCCACCAGCCATGGCAGGCCGCCGCCGGCGAACGTGTACACCTCCAGCAGGCCGTCGTCCGCGACCGCGTGGCGGGCGATGTCCGCGACGCCGCCGTAGGAACGCGTGTTGCTGATCAGCGTCCAGTAAAGGTCAGCTTCGGCCCGCTCGCCGTCGATTTCAAGGCAGACCGGGCGGCTCCTGAACTTGAAGGCCTCGGCGCCGCCCCAGAGGACGTAAGACGTGGTGCCGAGCAGCCGTTTGGGCCAGCTGGGCACGCGGCGCACCACCGCGCCGTCGAAGCCGATGCCGGCCATGAGGAGGAAGTAGCGCCTTGCCGTATCGCCGGGCAGGCCGGCGAGCCCTGGCCCCTCCGCGAACCCCAGGTCGAAACGGTAGTCGCGGCCGTCCACCAGCACGTCCAGGGCGCGCTCGACGTTACGAGGCACGCCCACCTCCTTGCCGAAGACGTTCCCGGTGCCGGCGCGGATGACGCCGAGGGAGACCGCGCTCCCCAGGATGCCGTTGATCACCTCGTTCAAGGTGCCGTCGCCGCCGGCGGCAAAAACCACGCTCGAACCCGCGGCAGCGGCCTCGCGCGCCAGCTCGCGCGCGTGCATTGGCGCCTGGCTCTCGAGGACCTCGACCTCCCAGCCGCGCGGCTTCATGGCGGCGGCGGCGTTGGTGAGGCGCTGGCGCGAAAGGGCTTTGCGCGCCACGGGGTTGGAAATGATCGATGCGCGCTCCACGGACGAAGTATAGTCGGCGGCCGGTGAATGGCAGCGTCCTGAAGGCCGGCGGCGCGGCCCGCTCCGCGGCTGACAAGCCGGCCAAACGACCGCCCGTGCAGCCGCATACCGGCGCTTGCGGCTGTGCTATATTTGCGCAGGAAAGTATGCCAAAAGGAGCACAAAAGGTGACGGAGGCCGGGGTGCCCGACACTAGTGCCGACACTCAGGTTTCGGGACCTGCTCCTGTCCCGAGGCTGCCCCTGTTCGCCGTGCTCTTCCCCGGCCAGGGCGTTCAGCGCCCCGGCATGGCCGCGCGCCTTCTGGATATTTCGCGCGCGGCGCGGGCCGTCTTCGAAGAGGCCGACCGGGCGCTCGACTTCAGCCTCTCCCGCCTTTGCGTCGACGCCGACGCGGCGGAGCTGGACGACACCGAGAACACGCAGCCGGCGCTTCTGGCCACCAGCGTGGCCTACTTCGAATACCTGAAAGAGCGCTTCGGCGAAGCGGGAGGTCCCGGCCGCCTGATGCCCTCGGCCTTCGCCGGCCACAGCCTGGGCCAGTTCAGCGCCGCCGTGGCGTCCGAGTCGGTGCCCCTGGACGACGGCCTGCAACTGGTCAGCGCCCGTGGCCGGATCATGAAAGAGTGGGCGCGCCTTCGTCCCGGCGGCCTGGCGACGATTCACGGCCTCGGCGAGGAGGAAGTGCGGGCGATCTGCGCCACCGTGTCCGACAGCGAGGCCGTCGCCATCGCGGTCCACAACGCGCCGAACCAATTCGTGATCTCCGGCGACCTCGGCCCTCTGGAGCGCGCGATGAGCATCGCCCGAGAACAGGGCGCCAGCGTTCGCCGCCTACCGATCAGCGTACCGGGACACACGCCCGTCATGCGCGAGGCCGCCGATCAGCTCAGGCAGGTCATTCAGGTGACCCGCTTTGGCGCGCCCAGCGCGCCCCTGGTCTCGAACATCGACGGGGCGCTACTGACCACAGCGGACGAGGTCATGCAGGAGCTGTCCGACCAGATCTGCGAGGCGGTCGAATGGGTGCGGTGCATGGGCTCCATGGTGAACCAGGGCATCCAGACCTTCGTCGAGGTCGGCCCGGGGCGTTCGCTGAGCAACATCGCCCGGCGTTTCAGTGCTAACCTTCCCTTCGTGAACGTCGAAGACGCCCGTCCGGACCAGCTTGCCGGCATCGGGCAGCCACTGGAGTCGCGCCAGCCGGCATGAGCCGCCGCGTTGTCGTAACAGGCCTCGGCGCCGTTACCCCCGTCGGCAACGACGTCGCCTCGACCTGGGACTCGCTCCTGGCCGGCCGCGGCGGCATCGGCCGCATCACGCCTCTTCGACGCCTCCAGGTTCGATGTCGACGTCGCGGCCGAGGTCAAGGGCTTCCGGCCGGACGCCCTGCCCGCCAAAGACGCTCGGCGCATGGACCGCTACGCCCAGTTCGGCGCCACGGCCGCCCTGGAGGCGATTCGCGACGCCGGCCTCTCCCTGGAGGGGCCGCTGGGGCCCTCGACGGGCGTTGTCTTCGGCGCCGGATCGGGAGGCTACATCCTGGTCGAAGAGCAGTCCCGCATCCTGCGCGAGAGCGGTCCCCGGCGCGTAAGCCCCTTCTTCCTCACGAACATGCTGCCGGACGCGGTCTCCGGCCACATCGCCATCCTCACCGGCGCCATGGGGCCGAACATGGCCGTCGTCGCCGCCTGCGCGACCGGCGCCGCGGCCATCGGCGAAGCGGCCGAGATCATCCGCCGCGGCGACGCCGACCTCATGATCGCCGGCGGCGCTGAGGCGCCGATCAACGAGCTCATGTACGCCGCCTTCCACGCGATGCGCGCCATCGCCAGCGTCGATGACGTCGCGGCTTCGTGCCGGCCCTTCGACCGCCGGCGTAACGGCTTCGTCGTCGCCGAAGGCTCCGGCGCCCTCATCCTCGAGAGCCTGGAGCACGCCCAGGCGCGCGGCGCCCGCATCCACGCCGAGCTCGCCGGCTACGGCTGCAGCAACGACGCCTTCGACATGGTGGCGTCCGAGGAGTCCGGCCGCGGCCCCGTGCTGGCGATAGAGATGGCCCTGCGCAAGGCCGGCATCGCCCCGGAGGCCATCGGCTACATCAACGCCCACGGCACGGGCACACCGCTGAACGACAAGGTGGAGACGACGGCGATCAAGCGGGTCTTCGGCGACCACGCCTACAAGCTCGCCGTCTCTTCGACCAAGTCGATGACCGGGCACATGATGGGCGCGGCCGGCGCCGTCGAGGCGCTGATCTCGGTCCTCGCCCTACAAGACCAGGTCTTGCCGCCGACCGTGAACTACCTGGAGCCAGACCCCGACTGCGACCTGGACTACGTGCCCAACAAGGCGCGCCACGGTATCGGGCCTCGAATACGCGCTCTCGACGTCGATTGGCCTCGGTGGCCACAACGCCGCGCTGCTTTTCAAGCGCTGGCGCTAAGCTGGACTTTGGAATCTGGAATCTGGGTCTTACCCCAAATTCCAGATTCCAAAGTCCATTCCCAGGCTCCGCGATCAGATTGGTGTGCGCTCCGCGCCGCAAGTCGAAGATCTCGCCCTCCCAGCCGGGCTTGAAGTCGAATGGTAGCTCCTGCCTGACGATGTCGGCGCAGAGGCGGTCGAGCATGTCGTCCGAGTGGTCGGGGTCGTGGTGGAAGCCAACCAGGCGCCGGACGTTGCAGGCCATCGCGAACTGGATAGCCTGGGTGATGGAGCTGTGGCCCCAGCCCGCCTTGGCCGGGATATTCCTCGTCCGTGTACTGGGCGTCGTGGATCAGCAGGTCGGCGTCGCGCGCCAGCTCGTAGCCGGAGATCCAGTCTGTCTGACCGGGGAACGCGCGCGCGCCCAGCGCCGGTTCATGGTCGGGGAGGTAAGTCAGCACCAGTCCAGCTTCCTCGATTCGATAGCCAACGCAGGAGCCCGGGTGGCAGATCAGGCCGGCATCGACCTTGAGACACCCGAGTTCGAAGGTATCGAGCGGTACGTCGTGCAGCGTCAGCCGCGAAGGCAGCTCGCGCAGCGGCACCGGAAACAGCGGCGGCGAGAGGTAGCGCGCAAGGCGGGCGCGCATGCCCATGGTGGTGGAGGGCGGGCCCCAGATGTGTATCTCGCGGCCGGGTTCGAACAGCGGGCCGAAGAACCCCAGGCCCTGGATGTGGTCGACGTGCAGATGCGAAAGCAGGATGTCGATACGGCGCGAGCCGCCGACCAGGGTCAGGCCCAGCCGGCGCAGGCCCGTACCGGCATCGAGGATGACGGTGCCGCCATCGGCGGCGAGGATCTCGACGCAGGCCGTGTTGCCCCCGTAGCCAACCGTCTCGGGACCGGGCGCGGCCAGCGAGCCGCGGGTGCCCCAGAGCGTGACCCTCATCGCGGCGACTCCCAGAGCAGGGCCACGGCGCCAAGGTGCCGCCCGCCCTGGCCCTCGATGGGGAAGGCCGTAACCTCGATCTGGCGCACGACGCCATCGAGGCCTGTGATCCTCATGTGGCGGTGCGCGGGTTGGCGGCGCGTGAGCGCGATCATCAACGGCAACTCCTCGGGAGGGAGAGGCGTCCCCTGGTCTGTTGTCGGGTCCCAAATGCTGGACCACTCGGCGGCGGTGAGCTCACCGTGCTCTTCGTAGCGCTGGCCGAGTATCACCTCTGCCGCTTCGTTGTAGTAGAGGAGGTTGCCTTCGGGGTCGACCAGGAATACGGGCATGGCCAGATAGCTGGCTAGTTGCCTGGCGAGGATGATCTCTACCGCCTTCTGGGGCGGGGCTGCCGGGCCGGTGTCGGTCGCCATGGCGGGTTCCTCGAAGGCTTTCGCGTACTATTCGCGGGCGCCGCCGACGTGTCAAGGACAGGCTAACAGAAACGGTCCCCTTCCCTAACCCTTCCCCCAGGGAGGGGGAAGGGGATCAGAGCGGGAAGGGACCAGAGGGCGGAATGGGGGAGCCCAAACCCGGCAACTGAGGCAGGCCACGCTTTCGACGAATCCATACGCTCTCAGAACGCCCTCGCCCTTCATGGGAGAGGGGGCAGGGGGAGAGGGTTGACACGGCAACGTCCCTAACCCGAATATGTGTTCGCTCTGGAGACTGCGCAATTACCCGCCGCGCGTATCCTTATTCCCGCTACCGGCCAGGCGCCCGGCGGCCGGCGACGCTGGCGATTCCGGGCCGGCGCCCTGGAAGGCCAGCTGGCCCACAGCGGCCTACCGTCCCTGGTCGCCCGCCTCATGGAGCTTCGCGGCATCTCATCGAACGCCGAGGCCCAGATGTTCCTCGGCGGCAAGGATATGCCCCGGCGTGACCTCTATCGCCTTCCCGGCCTCAGCGCCGCGATCGGCCGTCTGCGTGACGCCGTCCAAGCCGGCGAGCCCGTCACCGTGTACGGCGACTTCGACGTCGACGGGATCACGTCCACGGCCACGATTACAGAGGCGGTGAACGACCTCGGCGGCAGTGCCCGGCCTTACATCCCAAACCGCGAGCGCGAGGGCTACGGCCTCAACATCGGCGCCATCGAGAGCATCGCCGCGGGCGGCGCAAAGGTCCTGGTCACGTGCGACTGCGGCACGACGAACGTCATCGAGATCGGCACGCGCCCGCGAGCTCGGCCTCGACGTCATAGTCCTCGACCACCACACGACGCCTGTGGAGTTGCCGCCGGCGACGGCGCTGGTAAATCCCAAGCTGCCGTCTTCCGAGTACCCGTTCGCTGAGTTCGCAACCGCCGGCCTTGCTTACCGCTTCGCCGGCGCCCTCTACGAAGCCTGCGGGCACTCCTTCCCGGCCGAGCGCTACCTGGACCTGGCGGCCCTGGGGACGGTCGCGGACCTGGTGCCGCTGGTCGACGAGAATCGCGACATCGTGCGCCGCGGCCTTGAGGCGCTGGCGACGACATCGCGGCCCGGCCTCGCGGCGCTGATGCGCGTGGCCGGCGTCGACCCGAAGCAGGTGTCGTCGCGGGCCATCGGTTTCACATTGGGGCCGCGGCTCAACGCGGCCGGCCGGCTGGAGGACGCGGGGCTGGCGCTGGAGCTGCTGATGACCAGTGATGAGGCACGCGCGCTGGAGCTGGCGACACGCCTGGACCAGCTGAACCGCGAGCGCCAGGAGATGACCCGCGAGGCCGAAGCGCTGGCGCTGGAGATGACCGCCGGAAGCGCGGACCTGCCTCTCAGCATCGTCGGCGCAGCCGCATTCCACCAGGGCGTCGTCGGGCTTGTGGCCTCGCGCCTGGTCGAGGCGCTGGGCAGGCCGGCGGTGGTGTTTCAGATGGGCGATGAGTTCAGCCGCGGCAGTTGCCGCAGCATCCCCGAGTACGACATCGTCAGCGGCCTGCGCGCCTGCGGAGACCTCTTCGAGCGCTTCGGCGGCCACCGCCAGGCCGGCGGCTTCACCATCCGCAACAGCCGCCTGCCAGAGCTAGAGCAGCGCATGGTCGCCCACGCCGCCGAAGCCCTGGCCGGCGTCGACCTGGGGCCGGTGCTGGACGTCGATGCCGAGTGGGACCTGGGCCTGGTGCGCGGGCAGGAGATCAAGTGGCTGAGCAAGCTGGAGCCCTTCGGCATGGCCAACCCTGAGCCCTCACTGCTCAGCCGCGGCGTCACCGTCCTCGATTCGTGGACGGTCGGCGAGGATGCCCGCCACCTGCGCCTGAAGCTGAAGGACGGTCCCGTAACCTGGTCCGCCATTCTCTTCGGCTGGGAGGCGCCGGCCTTGCTTCCCGGCACCCGTATCGACGCGGTCTACAGCTTTTCCAGCGACCGTTACGGCCCCGCGTACGATGGCTTCGGCGGCGCGCTGCAGTTGACTCTGCAGGACCTCGCCGTCGTCGGCTGACCTCGAAGGACGCTGACGGCCGTCGGAGTCATCCGCAGGCCGGGCCTCCCAGCCCGCCCACCTTGATCATGACGAGCAGCCTGAGCCAGTTACACCGGAGCCAGCCCATCGGCGCCTCCTTCTCCTCCGCGCTGAGTCAGGGGACCAGCGGCATGTCGACCAGTTGCTCGTGGATGAACCAGACCTGGAGCTCGTTCGTGCGCAGGACGTCGCTCATCAGGAGGTCGTTTGTGCCCCAGTCGGCGAGCTTGTCGGTGCGTTCGATTCCGCCGCGCGTCTCCTCGATGATGATCTCGTGGGCCTGGACCAGCCGAAACAGCATCACGGGCACCGCCTCGGCGCCGTTCGGCGGCCGCTCGATCGTGGTGATCTCGGCCACGTGACGCGGATCGGCGACGGCAACGCCTCCGAGCGTCTGCACCCGCTCCGCCATGAGGTCGATGAGGGCAAGCTGTTCGGCCGCGTGCTTGTCCAGGAGCAAGTGCAACTGGTAGAAGGTCGGGCCGCGCACCAGCCAGTGGTGCTTTTTGTAGAGGTTGTAAAGGATGATGCTGTCCGCGAGCACCTGGTTCAGTATCTGGCAGCTTTCGCCGCGGGCCTTGCCAAGGAGGGCGATCGGCATATCGCGGATCTGGCCGTACTCCTGAATTTGGGTCCGCGGCATCCGCGTCGAAGCCGGACGGCGCTGCTCCGTGACGGACGGCCGGGCAGCGGACGTCATGCGGCGTTGGGTCACCCTGGACGCGCGTTCTTTGACCATGGTTAGCGACTCCTGGAGGAAGCTTCGTGCGAAGCATGCGGCGCGCGCACTTTCGTCCGCGTCAAGGGGCGCGGCCGCGGATAGCAGGATCGTGAACGTGCAGAGGATAGAGCGACGATAGGTCTTCGACGAACCCTCCGCTGTCGATAGAGGCGAATATGAGCGAAGAGGTTAACCCGAAACCACGCGTCGGCGTTCTTACGTTCGAAGGAGCTGCTTCGTTGAGACTCACGTCGCTCGTCGTCCTGCTTGGTGTGGTCGTCGTCTTCGGCGCGTCCGGGCTCCCGGCGACGCCCAAGTCAGCCTTCGCCTGCACAGGTCCGTTCGACCCTTACACGCTTGACGAATTCGCGACGGAATCCGATGCCGTCGCCCTGGTCCTGGTGAGTTCGGTGATGGGGGCGACAAATCGCGCGCCGACGGTAACGCCAACTGGCACCCTTACTCCAGCACCAACCTCAACTCCGAACGCGATGTCCGCAGAGTCTGCGGGTCCAGAATCACCGGAATCACCTGGCTCGCGATTCGACCTCTCAGGATTCGGTGCTTCGCTGCACGTCACGCGGGCGCTGGCGGGATCGATGCCGGTCGATCTTCAGGTGGACGAGGCCGGCCGCCGCGACCTGGAACAACGTCTGCGTGTACTGGAGTCGAAGGGTGGCCTTTCGTCCTGTCCCCTGAGTACGCCACATCACTTCTTCGCAGCGGAGCAATATGTCGTCTTCCTCAAGCACTTACCAGAGGGTTGGAAAACGCTGATGAGATTTAGGCTCGAAGGCTCCGACGTCACTCTCTTCGAGGATCCATCAGATGACGAGAACTTGCCGCTGTACATGAGTCAGCGGCTCTATGACAGCATGCCGGGCCTGCCTGCTGCTGAGGCAGTATTTGCTAGCTTTGACGCGCCGCCACTGCCCCCAACCGTCCGGATCACCGCCTCCCGCATCCCTTTGAACTCTCTAGACGACGCGCAGTTTGTAGCTCGGGGCGGAACCCTTGCCGAGCCGAGTACCGTTGCGAGCCCCGGGGTGCCGGGAAAGATCAGGCCTCCGGACACTGGAAGCGGCGGGCTCTGGCTGTCCAGAGTCGGCCCGCCTCAGTAGCCCTTGAGCTTGTCCACCACGCCCTCCAGGGGCTCGCCGGCGCGATAACGGCGCAGATTATCGATGAATCGCCCCATGTTGCGGTGGCCGCGCATCTGTGAAGCGCCGGCCGTGTGAGGCGTGATCACCACGTTGGGAAGCTGCCAGAGGGGATGCTCCGGCGGCAGCGGCTCGATCGGCGTCACGTCCAGGCCGGCGCCGGCCAGCGCGCCGGACCGCAGGGCGCCGACAAGGGCATCGCCGTCGACAATTGCGCCGCGGGTGACGTTGACGAGGTAGGAAGCAGGCCGCATCGCCGCGAAAGCGCGGTCGTCGAAGAGGTTGCGCGTCGATTCGGTCAGCGGGCAGCAGATGACCACGGCGTCGGAACGGCCCAGCAGTTCCGTGAAGCCGTCCATGCCGTAGACCGCTGAAACCGCGTCCGGACGCGTGACAGCCTCCGCGTCGACAGCGATAACGTCCATGCCGAACGCCCCGGCTCTCGCGGCAACCGCGCGCCCGGTGCCGCCCAGGCCGACGATGCCCATCGTCAGGCCGTGCAGCTCCACCATCTCGCGGCGCATCGGCAGGCGGCTGGGCCAGGAATTCGGCGCCTCCAGGATCGCACGCCGAAGCTGGCGGGTTAGCGCCAGGAGCAGGGCGAAAGCGTGGTCCGCCAGGTGCTCGCCGACGAGGCCCTTCTCGCCGGTAAGGACCACATCGCTGCCCACGAATTCGGGGAACAGCACCATGTCGACACCGGAGACCACGGCGTGAAGCCAGCGCAGGCGCGTCGCCAGCGGGAACGTCTGGCGGTCGACCAGGCCCAGTACCACCTCGGCATCCGGCAGGTGGGCCAGCGCGTCCTCGTCGTTGTGCACCAGCACCACCTCGGCGCCGGGTCCGGCCGCCTCGCGCACCTGGGCCAGCTCTGCTTCGCTGACGTCCGGCAGCGTGAGCGCCCGGGTCTGGATCAGGACCTTCATCACGCTAAGCGGGCTTGACGTTCGCCGCGAAGACCACCATTTGCAGCTCGTCGATGCCGACGTTCGCCACCGAGTGCTCGACGCGCACGGGCAGGAAAAAGAAGTCGCCCGCGGCCACGCGCGCTTCTTCGGCGCCGCAGCGCACCAGCCCCGCGCCCTGGATTACGTAGTACACCTTCTCGATGTCCTCGTGCAGGTGCGGCTCGTTGGCTTCTCCGGGCGGTATGCGGTTGTACTGAGCGAAGCTGAAGCTGCTCTCGAACCCGCCCGCGCCGGCATCGAACACGCGGCGCACCAGCAGCCCGCCACGCGCCGGCCGCTCTTCGACATCACGCCAGTTCATTACCTTCAGCATCGGATGCTCCTCTCAGCGCTGACAGACTCTACACCCGGGCGGGCGCCAATGAGAAAGGGCCAGGCGGTTCGCCTGGCCCCCTTCGCAGCCTTCGGTTCTGGGCCGACTGGCCGACTAGCCGACAGCCCGCTTAGTCCCTCGGCAGCCCCAGGCCGCGCTGGGCCACGATGTTGCGCTGGATCTCACTGGTACCGCCGGCGATGGTGCCGGAAACACTGGTGACGTAACCGCGCGAGTACTGGGCACGGTTGGGCGAGTGCGGCGACTGGGCGTCCCAGGCGAGCCCGTACAGGCCGACCATCTTGATACCGGTGCGCGCGATGCGCTGGCCCAGCTCCGAGGAGTACATCTTGCACATCGAAGCTTCGTGGTTCGGCACCATGCCGACGTTCTGCATGTGAACCACGCGGTACGAGAGCATCTTCGCGACGTTGGCCTCGATCAGGCGGTCGGTCAGCTCCAGCCGCACCAGCGGGTTGCGCCGCAGCATCGAGTGGCCGTTGACCACGTTGTCCTTGGCCCACTGGATCATGCGGTCGACGTTCTGCGCCGTGCCGACGGCCGAACCGATGCCCGAGCGCTCGAAGTCGAGCGTGGTCGTGCCGACGTACCAGCCGCGGTTGACCTCGCCGACGACGTTGCGCGCGGGCACGCGTACGTTGTCGAAGAAGCACTGGTTGAACATTGCCTGGCCGGACATCGTCACGAGCGGCTGGACGGTGATACCGGGGGTCTTGAAGTCGAGCAGGAAGTAGGTGATGCCGCGGTGCTTGGGCGCGTCCGGGTCCGTGCGGGCGAGCATGAACATCATGTTCGCGAACTGGGCGCCGGAGGTCCAAATCTTGGTGCCGTTGATCACGAAGTCGTCGCCGTCCTTGACCGCCTTGGTCTGCAGGCCGGCGAGGTCAGAGCCGGCGCCGGGCTCGGAGAAGCCCTGACACCACTGGGTCTCGCCCTTGAGGATCTTGGGGAGGTGTTCCTCCTTCTGCTCCTCGGTGCCGTGGATGATGATCGTCGGGCCGGCCATCTGCACGCCCATGCCGCCGAGCTGCGGCGCGCGGGCCTCGGCGAACTCCTCATTGAGGATGAACTGCTCCATGGTCGAGAGGCCGGCGCCGCCGTACTCCTTCGGCCAGGCGGGGGCGATCCAGCCCTTCTGGGCCAGCTTCGTGCGCCACTCGCCCAGCGGGCCGCCGGCGAGCGTGAAGCCGGCGCCGCCGGCGCGGGCCTCGGGACGGCCACGCTGGTCCTGCCCGCTTTCGCCGAATGCGGCCATCATCGCGGCCATCCCGTCCTGACCGGCGCGTGGCCGCAGAGCGTCTGGGATTTCCTTGCTCAGGAAGTCACGAACGGTCTTTCGCCACGTTGCCTCTTCCGGAGAGTCGGTGAGTCTCATGGTGTGGTTTGATCCTTTCGAAGTTTTGAGCAGGTTCCCTGGCTTCGGAGTATACCAAATCCCTTAACGTCAGCGTCAATGTTGGCAGGGGAAGCTGTCAGCTATCAGCTTTCGGCCCAGGCGGAATTGAAGTCGATGGGCCAGGCATTATCCCGCCGGGTCTGAGCCCGACGCAGCTCGGCTTATCGACCGGGTTCTGAGGCTCCAGGCCGGCAGCGCTAGACTGGCAGAAAATGGCAGCGAACGGCCCGCCGCGGAGCGCGGACACAGTCGCCTGGCACGCGCTTCCCTTCGGCGAGGTCGCCGCCCGTCTGGAGACGGACAGCGGCAGCGGCCTGAGCCTGGACGAGGCGACGCGACGCCTGGAACGCCACGGGCCAAATTTGCTGGCCGAACAGCACGGCCCGGGCGCCCTGGACCTCCTCCTCCATCAGTTCGCATCGCTTCTCGTCTACGTGTTGCTGGCCGCGGCGGTCGTCTCCTTGCTGCTGGGAGACTACCTCGAGGCGGCAAGCATTGTGGTGATCGCGGTGCTGAACGCGGCCCTCGGCTTCGTGCAGGAGTACCGCGCTGAGAAGGCGCTCAGCGCGCTCAAGGCCATGTCGGCGCCCGGCGCCACCGTGCTGCGCGAAGGATCGCCGGAACGAATCGCGGCGCGCGACGTCGTGCCCGGGGACATCCTGATCCTCGAGGCCGGCGATATCGTCGCCGCGGATGGCCGGCTGCTCGAAGCGAACAGCCTGGCAGTGACCGAAGCTGTCCTCACCGGCGAGTCTGTTGCGGCTGAGAAGTCCGCGGCGCCCGTTGCCGCCGAGGCTGAGATGGCCGACCGCGTTTCGATGGTCTACCAGGGCACAATCGCAGCCCGAGGCCGCGGGCGCGCGGTGGTCACGGCGACCGGCGGCCGTACCGAGGTAGGCCGCATCGCGAACCTGATCAGTGCCCAACCGAGGGAGATCACGCCCCTCCAGCGCGAACTGGCGACGGTCGGGCGCTACCTGGTTTGGGCGGCCGCGGTGCTTTGCGGCTTCGTATTCCTGGTGGGCATCCTGCGCGGCCTGGCCGTGAGTGAGATGTTCCTCACGGCAGCCAGCCTCAGCGTCGCGGCCATTCCCGAAGGCCTGCCGGCCGCCGCCACCATCGTCCTGGCCCTTGGCGTCCAGAGGATGGCGGAACGGCACGCGATCATCCGCAGGCTATCGAGCGTCGAAACCCTTGGTTCGGTGACCACCATTTTCACGGACAAGACGGGCACGCTGACCATGAATCAGATGTCCGTGCAGGAGGTCTGGGCGCCCGGCGGCGAGCAGGGCCTGCTCCAGGTCGCCGTCCTATGCAACAACGCCACCCTGGCATCCGAACACGGTAAGGAGAGCGGCGACCCGCTGGAGGTGGCGCTGCTCGCTCATGCCCGCGGCAAGGGTGTAGACATCGAAAGGGAGGCGGAGCGCTTCGTCCGCGAGCGCGAGATCCCTTTCGATGCTTCGACGGCCCGCATGACCGTGGTAGTGCGGACTCCTGAAGGTGGCCGCCTGGGGCTGGTGAAGGGGGCGCCTGACGTGCTCCTGCGACTATCGAACGCGATGGCCGGCGGCGTGGCGAAGGAGGACGTGGCCGCGCGCGCGACAGACATGGCCGGCAGGTCGCTGCGTGTCCTCGCGTTCGCCAGACGCGACCTGCCGGCGACGGCGCCGGCCGCTGAGGACGTGGAGCAGGGCCTGGTCTTCGTCGGTCTGGCGGGGCTGGCAGACCCGCTGCGCCCCGAGGCCGCGGGCGCCCTCCGCGGCGCCGAGGACGCCGGCATCAGAGTGGTTATGCTCACCGGTGACCAGCCCGCCACCGCGCTCAGCATCGGCGCCTCGCTGGGTCTGGCAGGCCAGCCTGTCACCGGCCGCGAGGTCGAGGACCTGGCAGACGACGAGCTGCGGCAGAGGATGCTTACTGCCGAAGTGTTCGCCCGCGTAACGAGCGAGCACAAGCTCCGGATCATCCAGACAGCGCGCGCGTCGGGTGAGGTCGTGGCCATGACCGGCGACGGCGTCAACGACGCGCCGGCGCTGCGCGAGGCGGACATCGGCGTCGCCATGGGCCAGCGCGGCACCGACGTTGCCCGCGAGGCCGCGGACATGGTCCTCGCCGACGATAATTTCACGACGATCGTCGCGGCGATAGCCGAAGGCCGGTCGATTCACGCCAACATCGGGCGGTTCATCCACTTCCTGCTCTCCTGCAATGCGGCCGAGATCATGGTCGTGTTCCTCACCCTGCTGGCGGTAAGCGAGCCTGCGCTGACGCCACTGCAAATCCTCTTCGTGAACCTGTTGACGGACGGCCTTCCGGCGCTGGCCCTGGGTGTCGAGCCGGCAGACCCGGACGTCATGCGCCGCGGGCCGCGGGCACGGGATAGCGGCCTGATCTCCGCCCGCTCCCTGACCCCGGTGCTGGGCATGGGCGGCTTGATCGCGCTCTCGACCCTGGTGGCGTTCGGGACCGGCCGGGCGCTCGAGGGGAACCAGCTCGCGCGGGAGCTTGCGTTCGCGACCCTGGTGGGCTCGCAGCTCGCCGCGTCAGTGGTGTTCCGGAGCGAGACCGAAGTGGCCTGGCGCCTGCGGCGGAACGCCTGGCTGATCGGCGCGCTCGCGGCGTCGGTCCTGGCGCTGCTGGCGGCATTCTACCTGCCGCCCCTGCGAAGGGCCCTCGACCTCGACACGCTTTCGGCCGGCCAGTGGGCGCTTGTGGCGGCGCTCTCGCTGACGCCTCTGATAGCCGGGGAGGCAGTCAAGCTCAACGGCGCCTTGCGGCGCCTGGCCCTCACTCCTGAGGACCATTCCTGAACGAACCTCCGGGAAGGCGTCACACTCAGCCGGAATGCGCCTATCATACGGAACCTATCTAGTGCAGGAGACGACGGCTTTGAGCAACGACGTAAGCGTGCGAGAGAACCTGGTCTACGGCACCGGCAGCGGCCGCGACCTCAACTGTGACGTCTATTCACCAAAGGCCGCCGGCGCTTCGCGGCCGGCGGTGCTGCTGGTGCACGGCGGCGGCTGGCGCGGCGGCGAGAAGAGCGTAATGGCCGGCTTCGGCAACCGCCTGGCCGGCGAAGGCTTCGTCGGCGTGGCCTGCGAGTACCGGCTCACCCCGGAAGCGCCCTGGCCCGCCTGCATCGAGGACGTAAAAGCAGCGCTGCGCTGGATGCGCGCGAACGCCGCCGACCTGGGTATCGACGCGTCGAAAATCTCGGCCATCGGCCGTTCCGCGGGCGCGCACCTGGTGCTGCTGGCCGCTGGGACGCCCGGCCTGGGCGGGTTCGAAGGCAGCGGCGGCAACGCGGGCGTTTCGACGGACCTGGCGGCCGTGGTGGCGGTGTTTCCGCCAACCGTATTCTTCGCCGGCGAGCAGCGCATCCACGGCGGAACTCCTGCACGCGCGCTCATGGGCGAGGCCGCGACGGATGAAGGCGCCAGGCTCGCGAGCCCGCTGCACCACGTCTCGGCGTCATTCCCGCCGACCATGCTTCTTCACGGCACCGCCGACAAGGTCGTGCCCGTCTCGGCGAGCATAGTGATGTATGAAGCCCTGAGCAAGGCGGGCGTACCCGTCGAGATGCACCTCTATGCCGAGCAACCGCACGGTTTTGCCGGCCAGCCGGCGTTCATCGACCTCTGCGCGGCCGAGGTGGGCCACTTCTTGGACCGCTACGTGGTGCAGGAGCGGGCCGCCGTCGAGCAAGAGGTGGCCGCGGCGACGTAGCAATCGTCAACTGCTGACGAACGGATAGCGGATGACCGCCGTCGAAGCTCATCGCCTCGACGCCATTAACGGGCGGCCACCGACGAAGGCGATGATTGGGCCGCGCCGCCCTACGCCGCGGGAGACGATGCTGAACCACTTGGTTGACAGTCCCCGCGCGGGCCTGTAAATTCAACCAGATGGTTTTAGGACGACCCGCATCTCTGGACGGCGTCTTCCACGCCCTGGCCGACCCCACCAGGCGCTCGATGCTTCGCAGCCTTGCCTCGGGCGAGCGCAACATCGGCCAGTTGGCGGCGCCCTTCAGCATGTCGCTCGCCGCGGCCTCCAAGCACGTACGGGTGCTGGAGAGCGCCGGCCTGGTGCGGCGCCGCGTCGCCGGCAGGACGCACATCTGCCGCATCGAGCCGGCGCCGTTGAGCGCGGCAGGCGAATGGTTGCGCTTCTACGAAGGCTTGTGGACAGTAAAGCTGGACGCGCTCGAATCGCTTCTCCGGGACGAAGGCCCGGGCGCCGCTGCGCCTGCGGACAGGAAAGGGACCTGATCGTGCTGAAAATCAAGCTCACCAGCGTCATGGTCGATGACCAGGACAGGGCCCTCAAGTTCTACACGGAAGCCCTGGGCTTCGTGAAGAAGCAGGACGTGCCCGTTGGCGAGTTCAAATGGCTGACTGTGGTCTCGCCGGCAGGCCCGGACGACATTGAACTGCTGCTGGAGCCCACCGGAGTCCCCGCCGCTAAGGTTTTCCAGAAGGCGCTCTTCGAACAGGGCATACCTCTAACCGCCTTCGCCGTTGATGACATTCAGGGGGAATACGAACGCCTGAAAGGCCTCGGCGTCGCCTTCACGATGCCACCGACGGCGGCAGGCCCGACGACAATTGCCGTCTTCAATGACACCTGCGGCAACCTGATCCAGATGTATCAGGAGTAAGGGCAGGCCTGGAGAGCGCGACCCCGCAGTGACGGCCGAAACACCCAACTCCGTGCGGATTACGCGTCGCTTCGCGGCCTCGGCTGAGCGCGTCTTCGACGCCTGGGTCGACCCCAGGGTTGCCTGTAAATGGCTCTTCACCTCCACCACCAGCGAGGCGAACAGTACCGCAATCGATGCCCGCGTCGGCGGCTCCTGGACCATCACTGACAGGCGCGACGGCACCGATTACACGGGCAGCGGCGTCTTCCTCGAAGTCGACCGGCCGCGCCGCCTGGTGTTCACGTTCGGCATGCCCCAGTTCTCGCCGGACTTCAACCGCGTCATCGTCGAGATCGTGCAGGACGGAGACGGCTGCGTCCTGACGCTAACCCAGGAAGGCGTCCTCCCCGCCGGCGAGGCGCCGGCCAGGGATGGCTGGGGCAAGATGTTCGACATCCTGCAGACCATTTTGGCGTAACCGCGGCTCCAGACCTTTCAATCGCATATCGGCCCGCCCCGAAGCGGACTGAAAGGCAACCGGCGACCACTGCTCAGGCTATGGTGATACTGGAAGAAGCCGGCCGGCAGACACGGCCGCAGCAGGCTCATGTGAGCTCGCGGCTGAAAGGAGTCCGGGAAATGACTTCCGAAAACAAACCGCCAGCACCGAAACCGCACCAGGGAGAGGTTTGGTCCAGCACCCAGGACCGGATCCGCCACAGCTTCTCGGGCCGTGGCCACAGGGGAGACGCCGTCGAGGAGCTTGAGGAAGACGTGGGGCTGGACTCCTCCTCCGCGTTCGCGGGCGCGGAGCTGCCAATGGACTCCGACGAGCGCAAGGCGGCCATGGAGGCTGAGGAGAAGCGGCGAGAGGACGACCAATAACCGGGCAGCGGCGCTAGCCCTCCATCCGTCGCGAGGCTTACGGAAGACTTCTCCAGACGGCGCCCGAATTTACCCTCGACGGCGGGTCAGGCATGATGAGGGAATGAAGGCTAACGCAGTCGAAGACGCATTTCCGGGGCATCGAAGGGAAGAGATAACCCCCAAGGACCTGCTGGTCGCCGAAGAAGCAGCCGCCTACCTCGGCATCGAGCCTCGGCGCCTGCCGGCGGTCGCGGAGCAGTATGGCTTCGGCCGGCGCTACCGGGCGGACCCCCGGCCGGGCTGGTTTTACGCAAGGCCTGAGCTGGACGAAGTACTGGCCTCGCCCGAGTTTCAGGCCACCAAGGAAAAGGCTTGAGGTATGCAGTCGCGCAGTCGGGCAGTCCGGATCCGGACTGCCCGACTGCCCGACTCGGATGGCTCGACTGCCACTGCCCGATTGCCCGACTGCGCTAAAACGGCAGTCCCTTATCGCCGAAGACGCCCCTCAGCGCCGCGATCTCGCCCGCGTGGCCGGTGCCGTGCGACACGACGAGGGCCAGCAGCTGCGCGCGCGTCATGCTCCAGTCCCGCCCCGGGAACGGGATCGCTTCGTCGAATGCACCGTCGGCGAGGCCCGCGATGTAGAGCTCGCTCGCCGAGTACACGGCGCGCCGGTACGCCACGAAGTCGTCGAGGTTGATCGGCCGCGCCTCCGCGCCCTCCCAGAGGTTGGGAGAAGTCGCGCGACCGAGCTTCGTTGACCAGCCGCCGGCCTCCCAGATCAGCGGCTTGTCTGCCTGAATGATCTGCTGAATGTAGAGATCCTCGACGCCGACGGCGTGAGCGTAGATCGCTCCAATGGGGTTGGCGCTGCCGGGCGCCTGCTTCCAGGCCATGGCCGAAGGCATGTCACGCATGGCGGTTTGCAGCATGGCGTGACTGTCTCGCAGGACGACGAGGAAGGCTTCTGACGCGTTCATGGCCGCAGGATAAACCATGGCCGCCGAACCGCCCGACTGGCCCCAGCGCCTACTGCCTGACGTCCTCTGCAACCAATTCCAGGTCGCGTGCCGGAGGAAAGGCGATCGAGGCGAGGACGGCGATGCTCAACACGATCGCGATCACGATTAGCGACAGCTCGACCGGCACCTCGTAGACGTCGGCCAGCAGCATCTTCGTGCCCACGAATGCCAGCACCGTCGCGAGACCGATCTGCAGGTAGTGGAACTTCTCGACCACGCCGGCCAGCAGGAAGTACATCGACCGCAGGCCCATAACGGCGCAGAGGTTGGAGGTGTAGACCAAAAACGGGTCCCTGGTGATCGCGAAGATCGCCGGGATGGAGTCGATCGCGAAGATCAGGTCCGTAGTCTCGACGGCCGCAAGCACGACAAGCAGGGGCGTCGCCATTAGGACGCTATTGCGGCGCACGAAGAACTTCGAGCCTTCGTAGCTGTCGGTGACGGGAATCAGTCGCTTTACGAGGCGGACGGCAAGGTTTCTGGAAGGATCGCCGTGGCGGGCCCCCTGCGTCGCCATGCGGATGGCGCTGAAGACCAGCACCACGCCGAAGATGTAGACGATCCATTCGAGTTCATGCAGCAGCGCGGAGCCGGCGGCGATCATCGCGCCGCGCATCACGATGACGCCGAGGATGCCCCAGAACAGCACGCGGTGCTGGTAAGCCGCCGGCACGGCGAAATAAGAGAACAGCAGCACAAAGACGAAGATGTTGTCGACGCTGAGCGACAGCTCGATCAGGTAGCCGGTGAGGAATGCCAGCCCCGGCTCGCTGCCGGAGACGACAAATATGCCGGCGTTGAATATCAGCGCCAGAGAGACCCACACCACCGTCCAGAGGGCGGCTTCCTTGACCGAAATGGCGTGGGCCTGGCGGTGGAACACGCCCAGATCCAGGATCAGCAGAGCGAAGACAACCGCGTTGAAGCCGATCCAGGCCCAGATGCTCGCGTCTACTCCGTTATCCATTCATCTCCCCTGTCATCAACGTAGGGCACAGAAAAAGGCGAAACCCTACGGCTTGCGTCGTAGTGGTCTCGCCTTGTCAGTCCTACCGACCGGGCCCTCTTCGCGAGGGCCGGATTGACGACCGGAGGCGTCCTTCCGGAGAAGGACAGGCTACTCCCCACCTGCCTTCACATTAGCACACAGCGGGCATTTTAATCCTCGCCTGAGTGGACGGCGCGGGCGGCCCTGTCCGCGCCGGTCTTCCGGACTCAGGCTTGCACCGTGACGACGCCATTCGTGCCGTCCACGGTCACGGTCGCGCCCTCGGGGATCATGGCGGTGCCGTTGACGGTGCCCGTGACTGCCGGGATGCCGAATTCGCGCGCGACCACGGCCCCGTGGCCGAGCATACCGCCCGTATTCGCGACCAGGGCGCCAATCGTCGCGAATAGCGGCGTCCAGGGCGGTGCAGTCATGCGGCAGACCAGCACGTCGCCCTCCTCCAGCTGCCAGGCGTCGTCCAGGGTCTCGATGATCCGCGCGCGGCCGGTGTAGACGCCACGTGATGCGCCGATGCCCTTGATCGCGATCACCGCGCCCGAGCCCGGCGCGCCGTCGCCGTCCTTCGAATCGGCCTTCCCCAACCGGGCCGGTGGCGGGCTCGCGGCCACGGCGGCGATCAGCGCCCGCCTCTCGGCGACCGTAGATTGTGGCAGCAGGTCGCTGCCTTCGAGGGTCGCCAGCAGCTCGGCGCGCCGGTAGAAGAAGACGTCTTCATCCGCCGCGAGGCCGCGCGCCATCAGGTACCGGCCAACGCTCTTCCAGCGGCGGCGCATCGCCGTGCCGATCCGCTGGTCGCAAAGCAGGTTGTGGTCTTCGAGATTTGGCAGGTACTGCTGTGCCATCTGCAGGAGGCGCGGTATCTCTGAGTCTTCGCCCGCGGCCGCCTTGAGCTTGTCTTCCAGGGCCACCCGCGCCCGCCGCTGCTCCTCCGCCGCGGCGCGGGGCCCGCGCTCGTCCGGCAAACGGATGTAGGACGCGATCAGGGCCAGGGCGATCGACGGGTCATCGCTCCAGCAAGGCAGATGGGCCCCGCCGATGTTCGTCGTGTAGCCGAAGCGATCCATCATCGACGCCAGCCCGGCACGGAACTCGCGGCCGGCAGCAGAATCGGGAATCCCGGTCCCGCTTGCGAGCGCCGTCAGGAGCGCTTCGTCGCCGCGGGCTATGCGGCTGAGGTCCCAGAGCGCCGCCGTGCGCTCCAGCGAGAGGTTAGGGAAGCCCTGCAATAGCTGCATCGTCTCCGGTCGCGCCTCTTCGCCAAAGCGGGCGACATACGCCTTCGTGAACGCCTCGACGGCCATGTAACCGTTCATTACCGTGTTCAGATGCACACCGCTGAACACGCGCCCCATCTCGCGGTCCTGGGCGCGAAGCGTCGAAGTCCAGGAGCCGGCCTCGACCGATGCCGGGTCAAAACCCTCCAGGGCTTCGACAAAGGCGTCGACCTGCGGCAGCCACTCCTGGCGCCACCTGGTCAGGTCCTCGACCGTCGTCGGCGCCTCAACGCTGCCGAAAGGGTTCTGGCCGCTGCTTTCGGGGCGGGAATAGGTGAAGCCGTGGACCTGCACCATCATCGGCACTTCGCCATCTTTGGGGGGCCGCGTCGCGAAGAAGCCTCCGTCCCACATCAGCTGCGGCGGGACCCCCTGCATGTGCTCATCCTGGAGGATCCAGGTGTAGACCTCGATAGGCCGGGTCCGGGAGCTGATACTTCACTTCCACGCGCGGTCCTGCCATCTCAGTCTCTAGTCGCTCTCATAGGTTAGGGCCAGGCTCCAAGGCCTGGCCCTACAAATACGCCTTATTTCGCCTCTGGCTGACGGCTGACAAGCCGAAAGCTGAAAGCTGAAAGCTATTTAGTCCCTCGGCAGCCCCAGGCCGCGCTGGGCGAGGATATTGCGCTGGATCTCGCTGGTGCCGCCGGCGATGGTCGCCGAGACGGAAGCCAGGTAGCCGCGGGAGATGCCGCCGTTGCGCGGCGAGTAGGGGCCGCCCATCAGCGTGCCGTACAGACCGATCAGCTTCATCTCGGTCTTGGCGACGCGCTGGCTGAGCTCGGTCGAGAACATCTTGCCCATCGAAGCCTCGTGGTTGGGGATCATGCCGCGGTTCTGCATGTCCGCCACGCGGAACGAGAGCATCAGCGCGACCTGCGCCTCCACCATGCGATCGGACAGCTCCAGCCGGACCAGCGGGTTGCGCTTGATCATGCTGGTGCCGTCCTTCAACGCCTCGTTCGACCAGGCGACCAGGTCGCGCACGGTGTGCTTGGTGCCGACGTTCTGGCCTATCGAAGAGCGCTCGAAGTCCAGCGTCGTCGTGTTCACGTACCAGCCGCGGTCCACTTCGCCGACCACGTTCTTGGAGGGCACGCGGACGTTGTCGAAGAAGACCTGGTTGAAGCCCTGCTGGCCGGTCATCTGGGTCAGCGGCGAAACCGTGATGCCGGGCGTCTTCATGTCCAGGATGAAGAAGGTGATGCCGCGATGCTTGGGCGCGTCCGGGTTGGTGCGCGCGAGCATGATGCCGCGATGCGCCGTCTGGGCGCCCGACGTCCAGATCTTCTGGCCGTTGATCACGTAGTCATCGCCGTCTTTGGTGGCGCGCGTCTGCAGCGACGCCAGGTCCGAGCCCGCCCCCGGCTCCGACCAGAGCTGGCACCAGTTGACCTCGCCGGAGAGGATTCCGGGCAGGTTGTCCTTCTGTTGATCCTCGGTGCCGTGGACGATGATCGTCGGGCCGGCCATGCCGATGGCGATGCCGCCGCTGCCCGGGGGCACCCGGGCTTCAGCCAGCTCCATGTTGAAGATGAACTGCTCGATGTAGGTCATGCCGGCGCCGCCGTACTCTTTCGGCCAGGCCGGCGCGATCCAGCCGCGCGTGGCCAGGCGCTGGCGCCAGGTCTTCATCGCCTCGGCGAACTCGGGGGCGCCGAAGGCCATGCCCATGCCGCCGCCCATGCGGCGGTTGATGTTCTTCAGGGGCTCAGGGCACTCGTTCGCGATGAAACTGCGCACGTCCTGCCTGAACGCGGCCTCTTCAACGGTGTCGGTAAATTGGGGCATGTGCTCCTCGATTCAACTCTTACGCGCACGTCAACGTTGTGTGGTCGATCTTAGGGCGCGGACGGGAATAGTCAAGAGACACCATCGATTTGGATTGCATTTCTCTCATTCCGAAATGGACCATCCGTCCTTTCTGTCATTCCGACGCCAGGAGGAATCCCGGTTCAAGCCTGCGATTCTGAAGGCAGCGCCTTGTGGCGGTTGGGGCCAGGCGCCCGGGATTCCTCCTCACGTCGGAATGACAGAGGACGGGCGTCGGCTCAAGCTCGCGATTCTGAAGGCAGCGCCTTGTAGCGGTTGGAGGCCCGGCATCGGGGATTCCTCCTCACGTCGGAATGACAGAGGACGGGCGTCGGCTCAAGCCCGCGATTCTGAAGGCAGCGCCTTGTGGCGGTTGGAGGCGAGGCATCGGGATTCCTCCTCACGTCGGAATGACAGAAAGCAGCGTCGGAATGACAGGCAAAGCTGGCCTCGGCTCAAGCCCGCGATTCTGAAGGCAGCGCCTGTGGCGGTTGGAGGCGAGGCATCGGGATTCCTTCTCACGTCGGAATGACAGACAAGCGGGCGTCGGAATGACAGACAGATGCCGGCGTCCCAGTTACGCGGCGGCATACCCTCCACCACCGCTTGGTCTGCAGGAACACCCAAAAAAGCGGCACTAGACCTGCGGCGCTAACCCTGCTTCGATGGACGGGTGAACACCGAACGCTACGACCTCGTCGTCATCGGCTCCGGGCCGGCCGGCGAGAAGGGCGCGGCCCAGGCCGCGTACTTCGGCAAGCGCGTCGCCATCGTCGAGGCCGGCGAGGTCGGCGGCTCGGCCACGAACACCGGCACGCTGCCGAGCAAGGTGCTGCGCGAGACCGCCGTCCACGTCGCCGGCCTGCGCCGCCGCGACCCCTACGGCCTGCATTCGACCTTCGACCAGGAGCTGACGCCGCGACGAGCTGTTCTTCCGCCAGCGCGAGGTGGTCGACACCTATCGAGCGCTGGTCTCGGACAACATCCGCCGCCACGGCATCGACTACGTCGAAGGCGCCGCCTCCATCGCGACGCCCATACGGTAGAAGTGCGCTTGAAGGACGGCGGCATCGACCGGACTAGCCGCCGACTACATCCTGATCGCGACGGGCTCGCGGCCCATGCGCCCGCCGGAGGTGCCCTTCGGCGAGTGCATCTTCGACAGCGACGGCGTCCTGGGCCTGAGCCGCCTGCCGAAGACGCTGGTCGTCGTTGGTGGCGGCGTCGTCGGCTGCGAGTACGCGTCGCTGTTTCAGGCGCTGGGCATCAAGGTGACGCTGATCGACCGCGACAAGGCGCTGCTGCCCTTCCTCGACGATGAGGTAGCGTCGCTGCTCGAGACGCGCTTCGCCGAGGCCGGCCTTGACCTGCGGCTCAACGCCTCGACTGCCAGGATCGAGCAGGCAGGCGGCGACGTGCGCGTCCTCCTGGCGGACGGCGTCGAGCTGACGGCCGAGGCGCTGCTGTTCACGGGCGGCCGCCTGGGGAACACAGAGGACCTCGGCCTCGACCGCCTGGGCGATCGAGACCGACGCGAAGGGCCGAATCAAGGTCAACGAGCGCTTCCAGACCGCCGTGCCCCACATCATGGCCGCCGGCGACGTCATCGGCTTCCCGGCGCTCGCCAACACGTCGATGGAGCAGGGGCGCGTGGCCGTCTGCCACGCTTTCGGCTTCGAGTACAAGACAGAAGTCTCGAGCCTCCTTCCCTACGCGGTCTACACGATCCCGGAGGTCTCGAAAGTTGGCTTGAGCGAAGAGGAGGCCCGCGCCGCCGGCCGTGACGTCGCCAGCGGGCGCGGCTTCTACGCCGCGAACGCCCGCGGCCAGATCGCCGGCGACACCGGCGGCATGGTCAAGCTCGTCTTCGACCGCGGCAGCCTGGAGCTTCTCGGCGTGCACATCATCGGCCTCGGCGCCTCGGAGCTGGTGCACACCGGCCAGGCCGTCATGTACTACCACGGCACCATCGACTACTTCATCGACAACGTCTTCAACTTCCCGACGCTGTCGGACGTGTACAAGTACGCGGCGTACGACGGGCTGGGGAGGGTCGCTGGTCGCTAGTCACTGGCCCCTGGTAGATGGAATTGGACGCTGCTTGTCGCGGGCTTCGGAATATAGTTACGCGATTGCGAAACGCCACAGGAGAGCACAGAGCAGTCCGATGACCACTCAACAAACCCAGGTGCGCGTGGCCGTACTCGGCGCGGCGTCATTCGCCGAAATCGCGCATATTCCCGGCTTGAACGCGCATCCAAAAGCTGCTGTCGTGTCCCTCTACGGCCGCGACGTCGAGCGCACCCGCGCGATGGCCGCCCGCGCTGAAGTTCCCGAGGCCACCAGCGACCTGGCCGTGCTCCTGAAGCGACCCGACATCGATGCCGTGACCATCGTCTCCTCGGACGACATGCACCACCCGTACGCGATGGCCGCGCTCGCTGCCGGCAAGCACGTCTTCTGCGAGAAGCCGATGGCGCTCAACGAAGCGCAGGCGGCAGAAATGACCCGCCTGGCCCATGAGCGCCGCGTCGTGCACCAGGTAGCCTTCACGTTTCGACACAACTTCGGCCTTTCGACGATGCGAAGAATGCTCCAGGACGGCGACATCGGCGCGCCCTATTTCATCGAGATCCACTTCGAATGGCTGAAGCAGTTCGCGGGCGGGGCCGCGCCAACCTGGCGGGACAGGGACGAAAGCCATGCTTTCGGGGAGCTGGGCGAAATGGGCTCCCACTTCATTGACACGGCGAACTTTCTCGCGGGGCCTTTTGGCGGCTACATCTCCGAAATCACGGCCATAACCCAGACGAGACCGCGGCCGGACGCGACCGTCGACCTGGGTTCGGCGTTGTTTCGCACGGCCGGCGGGATCGAGGGCCAGTTCCTCATCAGCCGCGTGACACCTGCGCCGGCGCCTTACGGCCTCATTCACGGCGACGGCGCGCGCGGCCACTTCGGCTACGTCATCGTGACCGGCGACAGGGGCGCGCTCTGCACGACGTTCTCGCGCGGGGATGTCGAATCGCTGCGCCTGCATCCGGCCCGGCGGTGATTGGGAGCGCGTTGAGCTGCCGCCCGCGGCCCATGACGGCAAGCCGCATTCGATCCCGATCATGCTCGGCAGGTTCATCGACACGATCCTGGACGGCCGCGACGCCTCCGGCATCGCCGCGACCTTCGACGACGGCTACCGCTCCCAGGCCGCCATCGACGCGGCATTGCGCGCGGCAAAGAAGGGCACCTGGGAGAAGGTGCCGCGGGAGGCCTGATGAGTGACTTCGTGCGCCTGGGCGTCGTTGGGGCAGGCAGCATCGCGATCCGCGGCATCCTGCCTCACCTGAGCCAGCCGGACCTGCGCGACCAGGTGCGACTGGCGGCCGTCTGCGACCCGGCGCCGGGACGCGCCGAGGCCGCGGCCGCGCGCTTCGGCATCCCGCGACACTTCACGGAATTCGAGGACCTGCTCGAACGCGGAGAGGTCGACGCGGTGTCGATCGCCTCGCCGATCGCGCCTGCACTACGAGCAGGGCATGCGGGCGCTGGCGGCTGGCAAGCACGTCCACTTCAACAAGACCATGACCACGACAGTCCAGGAGGCCACCGAGGTCATCGAGTCGGCGGAGCGCGACGGCTTGCGCATCGTCGCTTCGCCGGGCGAGATGCTGCGGCCGCACAATCAGCGCATCAGGGAGCTGATCCGCGAGGGCGCGCTGGGCACACTGACCTGGGCGCTTGGCGGCGCCGCCTTCGGCCGCTATCACGAGAACGAGCGCGTGCGCGGCGGCAGCGACCCCCTGAGCAACGTCGACCCCTCGTGGTACTTCCGCACGCCGGGCGGCGGGCCGCTCTACGACATGACCGTGTATCCGTTGCACGCCCTCACCGGCATCCTCGGCCCGGCCCGCGCGGTCGGGGCCATGTCCGGCGTGCGCATTCCCCAGCGCGAGTTCGGCGGCCGCATGCTGGACTGCGACGCCGACGACAACTCGTTCATGGTGCTGGACTTCGGCAACGCGCTCTTCGCCTTCGTTTACGGCGCGGCCGCCGGCAACCCGGCCCAGGGCCTGATGCCCAACTTCTACGGCAGCCAGGGCTCGATCGTGGGCCTGAAGCTGAACGGCGAGCCTTTCGACTACCCCGGCCGCGACCTGGCGGAGGCGCACCCGCAGGGCGTTGAAGCCGTGCTCCCGCACGTGACCGGCGCCCACAAGGACATCGAGGAGCAGCACGTCTTCGAGGACGTCATGCAGCTGGTCGATTGGGTGCGTGACGGCACGCCCTCGATCGCCACCGCCGAGCACGCCCGCCACGTCATCGAGATCATCGAGTCCGCCTACCGCGCCGCGGCCAGCGGGCAGACGCAGGGGTTGTCTACGACGTTCTAGGGTCGCTGGTCGCGCTGGTTGGCCGAGTAGCCCCAGAACTCGCAGGTCGGGCCTTCAGATGACGCGCCTTAACTAAAGAACCCGGTCGGGCTGGAAGGCCCGACCTACAGATATGTGGCGCGACCGCTGTCCTAATCTCGTAGGTCGGGCCTTCCAGCCCGACCTACCTCGCTACGCAGTCCACCACTCCTCCCGAGTCAGATAGAGCTAATCCCGCGGCATGCCCAGGCCCCGCTGGGCGATGATGTTGCGCTGCACCTCTGAGGTACCGCCGCCGATTGTCGAGGCCGTGGCGTACATGTAGGTGGTGCCCATGCGGCCGTTCTCGACGACGAGGTGGCTGCCGCGCCCGAGGAGGCCGTACATGCCCAGCAGCTTCAGCTGGGTCGCGGCGATGCGCTGGTCCAGCTCCGACGAGAACAGCTTGGCGATCGACGATTCCTTGTTCGGGATCATGTTGCGCGCCTGCATGCTGATGATCGTGTAACACAGCATCAGCTCGACGCGAGCCTCGATCGCGCGGTCGGCCAACGCGAGCCGTAGGGTTGTGTCTTCGACGCGGTCGTATTGTTCGGCCTTGTGCTCCCGCGCCCACCTGACCAGGTCGGCGACCGCCAGGTTATGGCCGACCCCGGTCGCGATGTTCGAGCGCTCGAAGTCGAGCGTCGTCGTGCCGATGTACCAGCCGCGGTTCTCCTCGCCCACCAGGTTGCGCTTGGGCACGCGCACGTTGTCGAAGAAGACCTGGTTGAAGCCCGCGTCACCGGCGATGTTGCGCAGGGGCTGCACCTGGATGCCGGGCGTCTTCATGTCCAGCAGGAAGTAGCTGATGCCCCGGTGCTTGGGCGCGTCCACGTCGGTGCGGGCCATGAGGATCATCCAGTGCGCCGATTGCGCGCCCGACGTCCAGATCTTTTGTCCGTTCACCACGTAGTCGTCACCGTCACGCTGGGCGCGGGTAGCGACGGCCGCGAGGTCGGAGCCCGCGCCCGGCTCCGAGAAGCCCTGGCACCACTGCCGCTCGCCGGAGACGATGTGCGGCAGGTGCTCCTGCTTCTGCTCTTCGGTGCCGTGAACGATGAGGGTGGGGCCGGCCCAGCCCATGCCGATGCCGCCGCCGGGGCTCGGCGCCCGCGCCATTGCCATCTCTTCCTTGAGGATGAACTGCTCCATGGTGGTGAAGCCGGCGCCGCCGTACTCCCTGGGCCAGTGGGGCGCCGCCCAGCCGCGCTCGTTGAGCTTCTTGTTCCAGGAGCGGCTGAGGTCGCGGAAGGCCTCCATGTTCATGCCCGCAGGGATGAACCCGCCGCCGCCGAACATCGCCCCGCGCGCTGTGCCGCGCCGCAACTCCGACGGGCAGTCCTTGTCGATGAACGAGCGCACCTGGCGGCGGAATGTGGCCTCTTCGGGCGAATCTCGAAACTCCATGGCGGTTCTCCTGCGCTTCAGCGATCGCGTGTCCGTGATTGTACGGCGGACGCAGGCCGCAGAGCAGCACCCTCGAGCGGCGGCCAATGTTGCCTGAGGTCGACTCTCCTGCCCTGGATTGGCGAGGGTCAACTCCGGCGCGTCGACCCCCTCTTTCATGCCGCAGGACTGGCACCACCGAAACGCGGCAGCGCGAATGTAAGCCAGCATCCCGGATTGTTAAGTCTGGCACGACCGAGCGTCTGCTAAAATAACCGCAAACATCAAGACCGTTCCCAGTTCGGAGGAAAGCCATGCGCCTGGACGATAGCCCCGAAGAAGGACAGTTCCGCCAGGAAGTCAAGCAGTTCATCGCGGCGGAAGCGCCAAAGGTGGCGGACAACGGCAGCGGTGACGAGATCGCCCGGGCCACGGCCGGCTTCATGGCCAGCCAGGGTTGGTTCAAGAAGCTGGCCGGCCGCGGCTGGGTGGTTCCTGCCTGGCCGAAGGAATACGGCGGCGCCGGCATGTCCGTCATGGAGCAGTTCATCTACAACGAAGAGATGGCGCTGGCCCGCGCCCCGCGGCCGATGCATCTGATCATCTCCGCCGGCATGGCCGGACCCACCATCATCGTCCACGGCTCAGACTTCCAGAAGGAGAAATACCTTCCGGGAATCGCCCGCGGCGAGGACATCTGGTGCCAGCTTTACTCCGAGCCCGGGGCGGGCTCAGATCTGGCGTCCCTCCAGACCAGGGCCACCAAGGACGGTGACGACTACGTCATCAACGGCTCCAAAATCTGGACGACCATGGCCCACATGGCCAAGAACGCCATCCTCCTGGCGCGCACCGACCCTGAGGCGCCGAAGCATCGCGGCATCTCTTACTTCATTCTGGACATGAAGACGCCGGGGATCACCATCAATCCGCTGGTGAATATGGGCGGCACGCACGAGTTCAACCAGGTCTACTTCGACAACGTGCGCATCCCCAAAGAGAATCTGGTGGGCGAGGAGAACCGCGGCTGGTACGTCGGCGTCACGACCCTGGACTTCGAACGCTCCTCGATCGGGTCTTCGATCGGCGCGCGACAGAACGTCGAGGGCCTGGTGCAGTTCGCGAAGGACAATCGCGCCGGCGCCGAGAGCATGCTCGACCGCAACCCTCTCGTACGCGTCGAGCTGGCGGACCGCCTGATCGAGACCGAGGTCGCGCAGATGCTGTCCTACCGCGTGATCAGCCTGCAGAACCGCGGCATGGTGCCGAACCATGAGGCTTCGCTGCTGAAGCTGTTCACGACCGAAATGAACCAGCGCATCGCCCGCACCGGCATGAAGGTGATCGGGACCTACGGGACGCTGGGGCGCGGCGAGGCGAAGGCCCCACGCGCCGGCGGCTTCGCGGGCACATTCATCCGCTCGATCGCCAACACGATCGAGGGCGGCACCAGCGAGATTCAGCGCAACGTCGTGGCGCAGCGCGGCCTGGGCCTGCCGAGGGACTGAGCGGGCCGGTCGGCTGGTCGGCATTTCGGCTTGTCGGCCAGACCTGATGCCAAATGGAATCCGCTTCGCCCCTGTAGGGCGAGCCTTACAGCCCGGACGACTTGCTCATCGCCTGAGCCTGTCCGGAGGGCCGTCCTGAGGCTCCCTTCCGTTCGTCCTGAGGCTCTCGAAGGGCGAACGGACGCCCCCCGCACGAGAGAAGATCCGGTTAGCCTCTGTAGACCGGGCCAGCCTGAGCCTCCCTCTTCCGTCGGTGCTCAGCCTTCCCTCCTCAGTCCGTCCTGAGCCTCCTCTTCCGTTCGCCCTGAGGCTCTCGAAGGGCGGACGGACACCGGCCGCACGAGCGCAGATCCGGCAAGCGCTCACGCCCACGCTGTGCGCGTTCGTGGTTCGACCAGGTTCACCACGAACGGATTGTGAGCCAGTGCGATTCCCAACAGGCCAAGACGCCAGCCCTAGCCGTTCGTCCCTCAGGCTTGCTGTCCGTCCTTCGTCAGCCTCCTCTTCCGTTCGTCCTGGGGCTCCTTTCCGTTCGTCCTGAGGCTCTCGAAGGGCGAACGGACGCCCCCCGCACGAGAGAAGATCCGGTTAGCCTCTATAGACCGGGCCAGCCCGGCCGGCTTGCTCATCGCCTGAGCCTCCCTCTTCCGTCGGTGCTCAGCCTTCCCTCCTCAGTCCGTCCTGAGCCTCCCTTTCCGTTCGCCCTGAGGCTCTCGAAGGGCGGACGGACGCCGGCCGCACGAGCGCAGATCCGGCAAGCGCTCACGCCCACGCTGTGCGCGTTCGTGGTTCGACCAGGCTCACCACGAACGGAAGATGCCCCTGCCTGATAGATCCATCCCAGACAAGCGCTACAGTTTTGGAGCGCCTGCCACATGGCCGGCAAGCGGCCTAAGACCCAAGTAGCCGATATACTCGGGGCAACGTGGCGGTTACCGATCTCACCCTGGCGCGGACTCGCCTGGCGGTCCGGCCGCTCTCAATCATCCTCTCGTTCGCCGTCCTGGCCTGGATTGGCTACATCACCGTCCGCTTCGTCTCAGACGCCTACGAGTTCGGCGAATCCCGCGACCTCATCGATGGCCTGAGGCTCAGCCCCGAGCTCGACTACATCCTCAGGGCCGGCTTCATCGCGGCCGGCATCGGCGTCCTGTTCCGCGTCGCCGCCCCGGAAGCCCTGTTCGCCCTCAAAGCGCTGGCCATAACCGCGGCCTGCGTCGCCGGAGGCGTGCTGACGGTGACCAGCGGCCAGGCCGGAGAGGTCGCGGCGGCTGCCGGGCTGGTGGCCTGGGCCTGGTGGGCCGGCGGCCCCTTGCTGGCGTTCCTCGACCGCGAGAACGCGATCGTCGGGGGGTGGGCACGGGGTGCGCTCGAGACGGCTCTGGGGCTAGCATTATTGAGCTTCGCGGTCCTCGCCGTTTCGCTGGTGGACATTCTCAGCGACGTGAGCCTGGTCGCGGTGCTGGTTGCCGGCGCGAGCCTTGGCCTGGTGCTCCGCCTGCGTCTGCACGCCCGGTCTCGCGCCCCGCGGGCCAGCGAAGCGCACGAGCCGAACGTCGAGTTCGTCGAGTACACGGCGCTGGCCTTGCTCGCGATCGCGCTGACGCTGTCCT
Organism: uncultured Chloroflexia bacterium; assembly: GCA_963703905.1. Lineage (GTDB taxonomy): Bacteria > Chloroflexota > Dehalococcoidia > DSTF01 > WHTK01 > DATLYJ01. The sequence continues at coordinate 345,931 of CAVPFY010000007.1, read as the reverse complement.
TTGGAGTCTCCCTGGCGCCGCAGACGGCGTTCGACGCGCTGCATTACCACTTCGCGATGCCGCTGTCCTTCCTGGACCACGGTGGCTTCGTCGAGCGGCCGGACATCGCCCAGAGCTATTTCCCCCTCGGGCTGGAGATGACCTTCATCCCCGCCTTCCGCTTTGGCGGCGAGACGTCGATGACGCTGCTGCACTGGGCCTTCGCGCCCCTAACTGCCGCGCTGCTCTGGGGCAGCCGGCAACCGCCTTTTCGGCCGCCCGGCAGGCGCGCTCGTGGCAGCGGCCTTCGTCCTGGCGCCCTTGATCGGCTGGGAGGCGCCGACAGCCTCCAGCGACCTGGCGATGACTTTCTGGCTGATCGCGGCTGCCGTTGCGATGGCGGCTTATGCGAAGAGGGCAGCACCGGGCCTTGCCCTGGCAACCGGGCTCTTCGCGGGGCTGGCACTGACGTTCAAGATCGTGTCCGGCATCTACCTGATCCCAATCGCGATAGTCTTCGCGGGCCTGCTGCTGACCGCTTCCAAGGCGAGCTACCGGGCCCGCCTGGGTGACGCCGGCCTCTTCACGCTGGGCGGGCTTGCGGCGGGCGCGCCCTGGCTCTTGATTCGCTTATTCCAGACCGGCAACCCCGTATTTCCTCTCTATAACAACATCTTCAAGAGCGACAAATGGCCGCCCGTGCAGGAGAAGTTCGACCTCTGGCTCTACGGCATCGGCCACAGCGCCGGCGACGCGGCCGGGGTGCTCTGGGAGGTGGCGCTGCACCCATGGCGCTTCGGCCAGTGGCAGCCCGCCTGGGCGATCGGAATTCCCGTGCTCGCCGTGGCCGGAGCGCTGGCCCTTCTGCCCTCGGCCTCGCGGAACCGGCAGTCCGCGGCCCTGTTGGGCCTGACCCTGCTGGCGGCGGCCGCCTGGTTTTTCCTCAGCCAGTACCACCGCTACGGACTGCCAGCCTTCGCGCTGACGGCGCTGGTTGGCGCCGGCGGGCTGACGCTGGCGCTGCGAGACGCCCCCAAGCAGCTTGCGGGAGCGCTGGGCGCGGCCCTGATCTGTGCCTGGTTCGCCGGCGGCGCCGTGCTACTTCAGCCGATGTTCTGGCCGCAGCCGTTTCCTTCCGGCGTGGTCCTCGGGCGCGAGTCCCGTGAGGACTATCGCGAGCGCACGGTACCCGGCTACGACGCACTGCGTTTCCTCGATGGGCGAATGCGCGGGACGGACGAGGCCGCGGCGCTGGTAGGCTACCCCTACAACTATTTTGTCGAGAACCGCGTCTATGACATCAACCTACCGAGCGAGATATCGCCCTTCACGAGGGCGGCGCTCTACGGCACAACCCCTGACGCGGCGGCGCGAATCCTGCGCGAGGGCGGCATAAGTTGGCTTCTCATCGATTACCGGCACCCGCCGGGCGCCGACAGCGGCCCCTGGCCGCCCGCCTGGCTCCAACAGAACCTCCTGAATCCGGCTTTCCTCGGCGCTTACACCGAAGTCGCTTACGATAAGGGCAATGTCATCGTCTACCACCTCCTGGACCGCTGACGCCGAAGCGGCCGCCGCCGCGGAACCGGCGCCTGAATTCGGCGTGCCGCAGGGCATCGAGGTCTCGGTGATCCTGCCCTGCCTCAACGAATCCCGTACGGTAGGCGCCTGCGTGCGCGATGCGATCTCTTGGTTCGAAGCCTCGGGAAACAGGGGTGAGGTCATCGTCGTCGACAACGGGTCGAGCGACGATTCGGTGCCGCTGGCGCGCGAGGCCGGCGCGAAGGTCTTCGTCGAGGCCCGGCGGGGCAAGGGGCATGCGATCGCGCGCGCCATGCGCGAGGCCTCGGGCGCGATCATCGTGATGGCGGACTCGGACGGCACCTATGACCTCGCGCACCTGGGCGCGCTGGTCGACCCGCTACGGCAGGGTTACGACATGGTCACGGGCAACCGCCTGGCGGGGGAAATGGAGCCGGGTTCGATGCCGTGGCTGCACCGCCACGTCGGCAACCCGCTATTCAGTGGCCTCATCGGCCTGATCACGCGGCAACGCTTCGGCGACTGCCTCTCGGGCCTGCGTGCCTTCAAACGAGAGGCCTGGGAGCGCATGTCGCCCCAGGCCACCGGCTTCGAGCTGGAGTCGGAGATTTGCCTGCGCGCGGGGCGCAACAAGCTCCGCCTGGCCGAGGTGCCGGTCCCTTACGCGGCGCGGCAGGCTCAGAGCAAGCTCAGGGCACTGACGCACGGCTGGGAGATCGCGAAGTTCATCGTCCTGGACAGCGCTGACATCATCTTCTTCGCGCCGGCGCTGGCCGCCCTGGTCCTGGGCGTCGTCTCGCTGGTCGTGGGCACGCTGGCCACAAGCGGCGTCGAGGTCGGGTCGAGCCGCTGGCAGCCGGTGTTCGCCGGCGGCATTCTCATCCCCGGCGCGACGGCCCTGATGACGCTGGGCCTGGCGGCGAAGTGGCTGGCCTGGCGCCGCGGCATCAGCGGACCCGGCCGCCTGGTGCGGGCGGTCACCGGCGCCGTGCCCGCGTTCGAGATCCTGCTCTTCGGCGGCATCGCCGTCTTGCTGGCCGGCCTCGGCCTCGACGCATTTCTGCTCTATCGCTGGACGTCGGACCGGCCGCCGCCGCTGCCCCTCGGCCTCGGCGCCGTCGCGCAAACCATGGTGGTGACCGGCCTGAACCTCATGGTGGCGGCACTGCTGCTGGGCGTGCTGCGCATGTCGCCCGGCGGCGACGCGCCGACGAAACCCCGCGACGAGTAGTCTCCGCGACTTATAATTCGGCACCCTCACCACGGGAGTCTCCACATGCTTAGCTGGAGCGAGTTTGCCGCTGCCACGCCCGACCTGGCCGAACGCGGCCGAGAGCGCTTCGGCGAAGGCTACGCATTCATCGCCACGTCGGCGGCGGACGGCGCCGCGACGGTCCACCCGGTAACGCCGCTGATCAACGGCGGCAGGCTGTTCGTCTTCGTCGGCCGGCACACGGCCAAGTTCCGCAACCTGGGGCGTGACTCGCGCTACGCCATGCACGCCATCCTCGGCCCAAAAGACGAGGAGTTCCTGATCCACGGCCGCGCCGTCCCCGCGGACGACCCCGAATCAGAAGCCCTGGCCTGGGAAGCGGCCCGCGCCATCGGCATGACCAGCAAGGACCACCTCCTGATGGAGTTCATGGTCGATCGGGCGCACTGGGCGATCTGGGAGGGACTGGGCACGTCGGACATCCGGCGCGTGGCCAGGCGCTGGCCCTAGGAAGGTTATACTCAGATTCGCATGGGCGTGTTCTGGCATCCCCTCGAGATCGAGTCGGCGGCCGACGGGCAGTATCGGTCTCTAAGAGCATTGGTCGATACAGGATCGCCTATATAGCTGGGCGCCCGGCTCGATTCCGGCCGAATTGGGCCTCAAGCCCATAGGTACTACTCCGTTTCTGATGGCAGACGGCACTGTCACTCAGCGCGAGTTCACCGAAGCAAGCGTCCGTCTGGAAGGCCGGACGCGCCACACTGTGATCGTGTTTGGTGCACCGCGAGATCAAGTGCTGATCAGTGCATACACGCTGGAGGGTTGCCGCCTTTGTGCCGCCCGGCTAACAAGCGCCTGATGACGATGGAAGTGGTTCCAGCCGTTTTGGCTCATCCATCAGGGGCCTGATGGACTTTCGCGACACCCCGGATCAGGCTCGCTTCCGCGCCGAAGTGCGCGCTTTCCTCAAGGCAGAGCTGCCGCAGGACGTCGCCCAGCAGGACGAGACCGTGCTCGGCATCGGCCTCGGCGAGGACCCGAAGGACCAGGAGTGGCTGCGACGGCTCGCTACGCGCGGCTGGGTGGCGCCGGCGTGGCCGAAGGAATACGGCGGCGCCGGCCTCTCGGTAATCGACCAGTTCATCTTCAATCAGGAGATGGCCCGCGCCGGCGCCCACCGCGCGAACTTCCTGGCGACCGGCATCGTCGGGCCGACCCTCATCGCCCACGGGACGCCGGAGCAGAAGGCGAAGTACCTACCCGGCATTCTCAGTGGCGAGGTTTACTGGTGCCAGGGCTTCAGCGAGCCCGGGTCGGGTTCGGACCTGGCCGGACTGCGCACCTCCGCGGTCAAGGACGGCGACGACTTTATCATCAACGGCTCCAAGATCTGGACCACGGGCGCACATCGGGCGCAACGGATGCTCCTTCTGGCGCGCACGGACCAGGAGGCGCCCAAGCATCGCGGGATCTCCTGCTTCCTGCTGGACATGAAGGCCCCCGGCGTGCGGGTGCAGTCGCTGGTGAACATGGCGGACGTGCCGTCCTTCAACCAGGTCTTCTTCGACAACGTGCGCGTGCCCGAAAGTGACATGCTGGGCGCGCCGAATCAAGGCTGGTCGGTCGCCACGACGACGCTGGACTTCGAGCGCTCCAACATCATGTCGACGACAGAGCTACAGGTGACCGTCGAACAGCTGGCCGAGCTTCGCGCGCGAGCCTCGCGTCGAAGGCAGCGCTGATCGACGTGCACCCGGCCACACGCCTGGAACTCGCCGATCGGGGCATCGAGGCGGCGGTCGCGGTGCTGCTGGCGCATCGCGTCGTCAGCCTGCAGGCGCAGGGGCTGGTGCCCAACTACGAAGCATCGATGAACAAGCTCTTCGCCACGGAGCTGGCCCAGCGGATCACGCGCACCGGGCTGCGGCTGATGGGCCTCTTCGGCGTCATCGAGGAGGGCTCGAAGTGGGCCGCGCTGCAGGGCCGCTTCACGCGCATGTACAGGCTATCGGTTGGCAGCACGATCGCCGGCGGCACCAGCGAAGTCCAGCGCACGATCATCGCGACCCGCGGCATCGGCCTTCCCCGCGGGGACTGATCGACTTTTTTCACACAACCCTCTTGACAAGACCATACCTGCCGATATAAAAAGTGATTGGTCAGTTTTGTTTAGCTGAAGGGAGCCCGAAATGTACGAATGGGGAAACCTCGCGGAGACAGTGCACGCCTGGAGCGCGACTCAAAAGATCTCGCCCGAGGAGCGCAACCGCTTCGAATACTTCGTTAGTATGGAGGCAGCAAAGCCCGCCGCGGGTTCCCTGCGCCACCGTGCCGCTGCCGCGGTCCTCAGGGTCGCGGTCGCTCTGGACAGCGAGGCCCAGGCGGCGTTCAGGGAAGTCCAGTTGGCGGGCCATCGCTAAGGAGCGCCCTTGCCGAAGGTTAGCGAGGCTTATCTCGAAGCCCGCCGCACCCAAATCCTCGAGGCCGCCTGGAGTTGCTTTGCCCTCCGCGGCTACCACGAGACCACTATGCAGGACATCTGCAAGCAGAGTGGTCTGAGCTACGGCGCCCTTTACCGCTACTTTGCGAGCAAGGAAGACATCCTGCGGGCCACCAGCGAGCGCGCCCGCGCCGAGGCATACAGCCTTGTTGCCCAGGCCAGGGCAGACACTCCGGCGCCCCTCGAAGCCGTCGCCAGACTGGGCGAAGCGGTGTTCGGCTCCGTGCGCGAGCCGAACTTCGACGCGATGACGAACGTCCACTTACAGCTTCTACCCGAAACACTGCGGCGGCCCGAGTTCCTCGAGATTATGCGGGGCGAGATCGCCGCCTGGCGCACCAGCCTCACGGCGCTCTTGAGGGACGCGTACGACGCCGGCCAGCTTCCGCCTGAAGTAGACCCGGAAGGCCTGGCGCTGCTGCTGATCTGCGCCTGGGAAGGCCTGCGCGTTCATCACCTGATCTCGCCCGATGACTTTCCGCCGGAGCGCGTCTACAACGCCATCGGCGCCCTGCTCGCCGGCAAGCAGCCAGAATAGCCCGCCAGTTCCCTTCCGCCCGGTTCGCGCCGCGGCCGGCTCAGGACCGCCTGCACGATGCGACAGGACGGCGACACAGACTTTGGTCGTCAGATTCTGCGATTCGAACCCAGATTCCATAGTCCATATTTCAGATCGCCGGTTACAATAGACGAAGCGATCACTTGCGAATTGCGGCCCGCAGCGCCGAAAATACTGCGCACACCCTCTCGCTCGGAGGAACCGGATGATCAACGTCAGTCGCGAAGCAATGGACCGATTCAAGGCAATGATCGAGGATCGGGATGACGCAACCCTGGTGCTCAAGCTCTACGCCCAGCCGGTAGACGGTCAGATCCGTTACGGCATGTCCTGGTCCGCTGCCGAAGAGTCGGACGTGGTGCTAGAGAGCGATGGGGTATCACTTCACGTGGACGAGCTCAGCGTACCCTTCTGGGCCGGCGCCGAGGTCGGTTACCTCACCGAGGACCTGCGCTCCGGCTTCACCATCCGCAACCCTCGCCTCCAGGGCGGTGGATGTGGTGGTGGCGGCTGCGGCGGCGGCTGCTCCTGCGGCGCCCGCTAAGCTCGCGCCGAATAGCACTTCAGCATTTCGGCCGGTCGGCATTTCAGGTCCGAATTCTGGCCGCCCAGCGAAGGAACCCTGCGCTGTCATTGCGAAGGCGTGGACGTCGATAGGCGGAGGGGCCTTGGCAATCTCGGCGCTTTGGTGGCGTCGGCGCGCAGGTCAGTGGGCGCGCTTCCAGTTCCAGATCCTCTTGCCGCCGCGCTGCTGCCAGATGTCGAAGCGCAGGCCGGGGCTGTTGCCCTCTCGCGGCAAAAACATCACCCGCAGCGCCACCGCCAGCGGCCGCCCGGCAGCCACTTCCGCGACCTGGCGGGCCAGGTCTGCCGGCAGCCAGCCGATCTGCGCTTGCTTGAGCTCGCCGCCGGCGTGGTCGCGCCAGAGGGCGATGACCTTGATCGCGTGCTCATCGAACGCATTTCCGGGGTCGCGGTCCAGGCGCAGGTCGTGGCCCACCCCCCGCATGAAGGCCGCGGCGGCCGCGCTGGTCTCCGGACGGGAGATACCGGCCACCTCCACGTTCTCGGCCAGCTTCATGCTGAAGCCCTTCGGCGGCCGGTGGTTGAAGCGGCGGACATGGTCCGGGTCCGCCTGCCAGCGCTGCGGCGCTTCGGCCGGGTTATATTCCGGCGCGCCATTCGAAGCCTGGTTTCGAGGCGTTGGTTCCGGCCAGGGGCCCTGGATCAAGACCATTTCTGACATCCGTGGATCGCTGCTCTGAAAGTTTCTCAGGCGCCCGCCATAGGCGGCAACCCTGGAAGCGCACGTTCAGGCAATTATGGCAACGGCGCGCAAGGCCGGCTCTCCGAGACCAGGATCGCCCTCGACGCGGACGCTGGGGCGCGCTTCGTCAAAGCTCAGGCCTTTGGTCCAGAGCTTCCACGCCGTCTCCGGCCCCAGGCGCACAAGGGCCGACGGCCCGGTTTCGACACTATCCGTGAGCTCCCAGCCGGCCGTTCCGCGCAGCAGCGTCCAGCGGCCGCCGGCTTCACCCGTAATCTCGACGGCCACGACCGTCCCCAGCGGCGTGTCGACCGCGCCATAAGCGATGGGCAACGCGTGGACGAAGGCGTCGAGCACGGGGAAGAACAGGCGGCGCTCGTAGAGCATCGGCGCGCCCAGGGCCTCGCGCACGTGGGCCTGGTGCAGCCAGCGTTCCGTGTATTCGCGGGCGATGTGCAGCCACATGGGCATCGGTCCCGCTCCCGCCCAGGCCACGTTGGGGCCCGGCGACATGGGGTCCAGCGAGCGGAAATAGGTCCCCACGCTTTCGCCGCTATCCGCGAGCAGCTCCAGCAAAACGCGCGGGCTCAGCCGTCGCAGGGAGTCGACCCAGGCCTCGTTACGCTGGTTGACGAAGGCAACCAGTTCCTGCCAGTCACCCTGGAACCAGGCGGCCGAAAAGCCGTCGCGCCCGCCCGAGAGGTTGTTGAGGTCGTCGCCGAGGATGTGGGCAGCGATGTCCTTGACGGACCAGCCGGGGCACGCTGTTGGCAGCGCCCACTGAGCGTCGGTGAGCGGGCTAAGAAGCTCCAGGAGACGGGTACGCTCTTCGCCAAAGAGGTCAACGACGATAACTGGCCTCTTCTGTTCCATGCCGCGATGATAGATGAGCGCGCCGGACTGGAGGCATCGACATGACCGCAGACCCGCAAATCCGCCACGAGATGCCCAAGGCGTATAACCCTGCCGCGGTCGAGCGCGCCCTGTACGAGCGCTGGGAGCGCGCCGGCTATTTCACGGCGAAGCTCGAGGGTGGCAAAGAGCCGTTCACGATCATCATGCCGCCGCCCAACCTCACCGGCGAGCTGCACCTGGGCCACGCGATGATGGACACGGTTGAGGACATCCTCATCCGCTGGCACCGCATGAAGGGCGACCCAGCCTTATGGCTGCCTGGCGTCGATCACGCTGCCATCGCGGTCAACGCGCTCGTCGAGGCGGAGCTCAAGGCTGAGGGGCTGGACCGCCGCGAGATCGGCCGCGAGGCCTACCTGGAGCGCGTCTGGGCCTTCGTCAACCGCAACCGCGCCCGCATCTTCACCCAACACAAGCGCCTGGGAATCTCGGCCGACTGGACGCGAGAGCACTTCACCATGGACCCGGGCCCGGCTCTGGCGGTGCGCACGATCTTTCGCCAGCTCTTCGATGACGGCCTGATCTATCGCGGCAACCGCATCATCAACTGGTGCCCGAACTGCATGAGCGCCCTCAGCGACCTCGAGGTCGAGCACGAAGAGGAGCAATCCTTCCTCTGGCACGTCCGTTACCCGCTGGTCGATGAGGCCGGCGCCGACACCGGCACCTTCATCACGATCGCGACCACGCGACCGGAGACCATCGTCGCCGACACGGCAATCGCCGTGCATCCCGGCGACGGGCGTTATCAAGGGCATCGCCGGCAAGTTGCGCGCCCGCGTGCCCGTCATTGGCCGTCTGGTGCCGATCGTCACCGACGACGCCATCGAGCCTGAGTTCGGCACCGGCGCCCTCAAGGTCACGCCCGGGCACGACCCGCTCGACTTCGAGATCGGCGACCGCCACGGCCTGCCCGTTGTCACGGCCATCGGCTTCGACGGCAAGATGACCACCGAGGCCGGGCCGTACGAGGGCCAGGATCGCTTCGAGGCGCGCAAGGCCATCGTCGCCGACCTGAAGGCGCAGGGGCTTCTGGTCAAGGAAGAGCCATACGCGCACTCGATCGGCACCTGCGACCGCTGCGGCACCGTTGTCGAGCCGCTGATCAGCGAGCAGTGGTTCGTGGCGATGACGAAGGCCTACGGCGCTTCCGGCCGCTCGCTGGCCGGCGATGCCCTCAGGGCCGTCAACGAGGGCTGGACGAACTCCGCCGGCAAGACCACCCAGATCAAGATCATTCCCGAACGCCACCTGGGCGTGTACCGCAACTGGCTGGAGAACATCCGCGACTGGTGCATCAGCCGCCAGATCTGGTGGGGCCACCGCATCCCCGTCTGGTACTGCGACTCCTGCGGCAAGATGACCGTCGCAGTCGTCGACCCCGACAAGTGCGAGCACTGCGGCGCCGCGAGCATCCATCAGGATGAGGACACGCTCGACACATGGTTCTCGTCGGCGCTGTGGCCGTTTTCAACGCTTGGCTGGCCGGAGCACACCGACGACCTGCGCCTACTTCTACCCGACGTCCGTCATGGAGACGGGCTACGACATCATCTTTCTCTGGGTGGCGCGCATGATCATGATGGGCATCTATGCCATGGACGACGTGCCCTTCGAGCACGTCTACTTCCACGGCACAGTGCGCGACGACAAGGGTCAGCGCATGAGCAAGTCCAAGGGCAACGGCGTCGACCCGGAGCTTCTGATCGAAAGCCACGGCTCTGACGCCCTGCGCTTCAAGCTGGTCACGGCCGGAGGCACCGGCAACGACCAGCGCCTGGAGGAGCCTCGCATCGAAGCGGCGCGCAACTTCGCCAACAAGCTCTGGAACGCCTCACGCTTCGTCCTCAGCCAGTTGGAGCCCGGGCAGCGCGTCCCGCGCCCCGACCCTGCCAAGCGCGCCTCGATGCCGGCCGAAGACCGCTGGATCATGTCGAGGCTGGACCGCCTGACCGCCGATGCCGACCGCCTTCTCGGCCCGTTTCGACCTGGGCGAGGCCGGGCGTGAAATGCACGAGTTCGTCTGGGACGAATTCTGCGACTGGTACCTGGAGATCGCGAAGGTCCGCCTGCGCTCCGGCGACGAGGCGTCGCCCCTGCCGGTGCTGGTGCATTGCCTGGACACGGCCCTGCGCCTGCTGCACCCCTACATGCCCTACGTCACCGAAGAGATCTGGTCCGGCTCCGGCGACCTGCGGGAGCACCTGGCCGAGCCCGACGCGGCCTCGATCATGGTCTCCGCCTACCCCGAGGCCGCGGGGGCCTGGCTGGACTCCGCGGCCGAAGCGGAACTGGACGCCGTCATGGACGTGGTCCGCGCCGTCCGCAACCTGCGCCGCGAGCGCAATATCGATGCCGGTCGCTGGATCGAAGCCTACGTCGTGACTCGCGACGACCTCGCCCCGCACGCGCCGGCGATCGCGGCCCTGGCGCGAGTGCGACCGTTGCACCTGGTGGCATCGGCCCAGGACGCGCCCTCGGATTCGGTCGCCACGGCGGTGCTCGACCGCGCCACCGTGATCCTGCCGCTGTCGGGACTCTTCGACGCCTCGGCCGAACGCGCGAACGTCGAGAAGCAGCTCGTCGCGGCGGGGGCCGAGGTCGAGCGCCTGCGGGCCCAGTTATCGAACGCGAGCTTCACCGGCCGGGCGCCCGCGAACGTGGTCCAGGACGCCCGCGACCGGCTGGCCGCGGCCGAGTCGCGCCTGGCGGCGTCGCAGCAGCGCCTGGGGGAGTTGGGCGCGTCCTGACCCTGTCGAAGGACCTGTCCGTAAGCCTAGGGTGCCGCCTCGGCCTTGATCGCCGGGCGGCCTTCGCGCATCTGGCCGCCCCTGCCGCCGCGCCGCACCATGATGATCTCCGCCATGATCGAGACCGCGATCTCCTCCGGCGTCTCGGCGCCGATGTCGAGGCCGATGGGAGTGTAGACCGCCTCCAGCGCTTCGATCGACAGTCCCTCTTCGGCCAGGTGGCGCAGGACCGTCGACACGCGGCGCTTACTGCCGATCATGCCGGCGTAGGCGGCGCCGCGGCCGACGACATGCCGCATGGCCAACTCGTCCACCTTGTGGCCGCGGCTGACCATGACCACGTATGTATTCGTGGTCATGGGGAAGGCGTCCAGGTGTGCGGCGACGTCGCCTGCCATCACCTTGTCGGCCATCGGAAAGCGCTCCGCGTTCGCGAACATCTCCCGGTCGTCGACGACTGCGACCGAGAAGCCGGTCTGGGCCGCGATCGTGGCCAGCGACAGGCCGATGTGCCCGCCGCCGACGATCAGCAGCGTCGCGGGGGCCTCGATTACCTCGATCATGACCTCGAAGGCGCCGGCGCCGGCCTTGGCCTCCAGGCGGTGGACGCGGCCGCCCTCGGCCAGGTAGTACAGCGACTGCGTGGCCGTGCGCGGAAACCGCGTCAGCGCCGCGATCGCGTCTTCGGCCACGGCCTCTTCGAGCGCGCCGCCAAAGCCTCCCAGGCGGGAGCCTTCACGGCGCATCAGAAACTTGTCGCCCGCCGTGGCGGGCGATCCTTCGGGCGCCGCCACGATCGTAGCGACCGCGACCGGGGCGCCGGACTGCGCCGCGCGGACGACCTCCAGCGCGATCTGGGCGTTGGTCGCTGAATCAGTCATCGAGCGGGAACTCCTGCAGCAGGTGCTCGAATTCGGGCTCCAGGTCAACCTCCAGCGAGTGCAGGACGCGCACGACCAGATTGTAGTAGGCAATGGTCATGAACAGGTCAAGGACGTGTTCGTTCGAGAGGTGCTCCTTCAGTCCTTCGAAGACCTCGTCAGACGCCTTGAGTTCCATGGTCATCTCGCGGGCCGCGCGCAGCACCAGGCGGTCTAGCCGCGACAGCGCCGATCCGCCGCCCTGCGTCTCGGTCACGACGGCGCGCACGTCGTCGTCCGTAACCCCGGCGGCGCGGCCGATCTCGATGTGATGCGTCCACTCGTACTCGGCGTCGGTCACGTAACCGACCTGCAGGATCGCCATCTCGCGCAGGCGGGCATCGAGCGTGGAGCCGCTGCGAATCCAGGCGCCCAGCCGCGCGAAGTTGCGATAGCCCTCCGGGCTGTGAACCAGCAGGCGATAGAGGTTCATCGGCCGGTTGAGGAAGTGCTTGTGCTCCTCGGCAAGGTCCTCTTGATTCAGGTACGGCAGTCTGGCCATCGGCTCCTCCGCGCTGGCGTTGGCGCCTCATTCTGGCATGCAGCCACTTACCCGCATAGTCGCGCGCTCCGTCATTCCGCCAGCCCACTCTGGCGGACAAGCCGAAATGCCGACCAGCCCCCTTCAGACGTTGAAGAGCACGTTGATGACGTCGCCGTCCTTGACTTCGTAGGTCTTGCCTTCGACGCGCAGGACGCCGCGTTTCTTGGCCTCGGCCTGGGAGCCGGCATCGAGCAGCTCCTGCCAGCCGATGACCTCGGCGCGAATGAAGCCGCGCTCGATGTCGGAATGGATGCGCCCGGCCGCTTTCACGGCCGGCGTGCCGGCCGGCACGGACCAGGCGTGCGTGTCCTGCGGCCCGGCCGTGAAGAAGGCGATCAGGCCCAGGAGGGCCACTGCTTCGCGCAGGACGCGCGCGGCCGCGGCCTCGTCCGGCAGTCCAAGCTCCTGGCGGAACTCCGTGGCCTCCTCCTCGGAGAGCTCCGCCACGTCCGCTTCGCCTTTGGCGGCGAGCGCGACCACGGCGGTCTCCGGGCCAGGCACCTTGTCGCGGTACTGGGCTTCGATTTCGGAAGCCCGCGCCGCCTCCGCCTCGTCGACGTTGATGACGATGAGCATGGGCTTGAGCGTGAGCAGGTTGAAGCCGCCCAGGGAAGCCTTCTCCTCGGCGTTGAGGCCCAGTGACCGGATCGGCTTTTCCGCCTCCAGGGAGGCCTTCAGGCGCTGCAACAGCGCCATCTCGCGCTCCTGGGCGCCGCGGGCGCCGGCGGCCAAAGATCGCATCTCCGCCGCAAGGCGCTCGATGCGGCGGTCGACGATGCCAAGGTCGGCGAACACGAGCTCCAGGTCCATAGCCTCGATATCGCGCACCGGGTCGATCGATTCGAGCGGGTGGGGCACAGATTCGTCGGTGAAGGCCCTCACGACATGCACCAGAAGGTCATTCGTAGCCAGGGCGCCCAGCAGTTGCGGCGGCGGCCCCTTCTTGCCGATGGCGAAGGAGGGGAAGTCGAATATACGCAGCTCCAGGTAGGTGGTCTTCTTCGCCTGCACCTGGGTTGCCAGACGGTCGAGGCGCTCATCCGGCACCTTCACGACCGCCAGCGTCGGTTCGCTGGGCGAGCCGCCGTGCGGCAGATGGCCGGAGGCCAGCGCTTTCAGGAGAGTCGTCTTGCCGCACGACACCAGGCCAATGAGAGCTAGGTCCATAGTCCTTCGATTCTAATCTGGAAGCGGTTGAAACGTAGAGTTTGGAGGTTGGGGGTTTGGAGAGATTCGCTTCTAGCCTCTGCTCACTTGTGTCTCGCCGTATGCGCATACCACCAGCAGCGGACAGGCGGCGCACTTCGGCGCCACGCGACAGGTCTGCTTGCAGTGCACCACAATCGCGGCGTGATAGCGCTGGTAGAGCCGCACTTCCGGCGGCAGCCGGTCGCTCAGCCAGCCCGCCCACACCGCGTAGCCATCGCGTTCGGGGCCAACGCCGAGGCGGCGCATCAGGCGTTGCGTGTAGGCATCATGCACCTGGATCAGCTGTTTGGACCCGTACAGGACAATGACGTCCGCGGTCTCGGGCCCGATTCCCGGCGTCGCTAGAAGCACCCGGCGCAGTTCGGCGGCGGGAAGCGCGAGTAGCCCCTCCAATGCGCCGTGCCGGTCCGCCAGGGCAACGAACGCCTTCAGCCGCCGCGCCTTCGTCAGAGGCATGCCCGCAGGCCGCACCGACGACGCCAGCTCTTCCTCGGGCATTGAGGCGATTTCTCGCGGCGACAGCGCACCCGCGTTGCGCAGGTTGTCGAGCGCCTTTTCGACCTGGCTCCAGGCGGTGTGCTGGACCAGGATCGCGCCGGCGCAGATGTCGAATGCCGGCGTGTCCGCGCGCCAGTGCCAGCGGTCGAGGTCGTACGCGGCCTCCAGGCGCTGGTAAACGTCCTGCAGAAGCTTTGTCTCGGCCTCAAGCGCCGTCATCGACGGCCCTGCATCGCTTTCAGCGCCCAGTCCGGCAGGCGCGCGCCGGCTACGGAGTCGTACGCCGGCAAGTAGGGTTTGATGTCCAGCACAGGGCTGCCATCGAGGGCATCAAGGCCACGCACGCGAAGGACGTTTTTCCGCCGCCAGACCACCGGCACCACGCCGAGACCGATGGCGTTGGGACGCAGCGGCAGGCGGGTTGCGAAGAGGCCTATTTCGCCGTCAATTTCGTCGCCAAGGGCTCGCTTCATTACTCGCGTTTCGTTAGGCGGAATCCTGTCCAAATGAAAGATCACGATTACGTGCGAAAACCCCTCTATCCCGTCGAGCCCGTCCGTCAGATCCTCACGCAGAAACAGGTCGGAGCTCACGTTCTCCCAACCGGCCGTCCGGGGTTCGCGAATCCGGTTGCGCACCACGCCGATCGGGCGGTACACCACCGGCTCGCCGCCGACTAAGGAGCTGCGAATCGGCAGCAGATTGCGGAACTTATCGCTGAAACGCACGTTAGAGAATATAGCAGGGGGAACGCAAGGAAGCCTGAAGAGATCGCTGTAGAGGAGCGAACCGCGTCGCTCGCGGAAGGGTCGCGGTATACGCTAAGACACAGATTTGTGGTAAACTTCTTCGTGCCTCTGGCATCTTCCCTTCAGCTACCCTGCGTGACAGGGATCGCAACATCGAAATCTAGTCGAGGTTAAAAAGATAGCCTCCCCGCCGGGCGGCGACTCTCCCATTATGGCAGCAGAACGAAAAGCCACCGAAGACCAATACACAGCGCGCGACATCCAGGTCCTCGAAGGCCTGGAGGCCGTCCGGCGCCGCCCCGGCATGTACATCGGCGGCACCGACCAGCGCGGCCTGCACCACCTCGTCATCGAGATCGCCGACAACAGCATCGACGAGGCGATGGCCGGGCCGCTGCGACCGCATCTGGGTCCACATCTCCAAGGACGGCCGCGTCACGGTGCGTGACAACGGCTGCGGCATCCCGATCGACACGCACCCGCGCACCGGCAAGTCCGCCCTGGAGACGGTGATGACCGTGCTGCACGCCGGCGGCAAGTTCGGCGGCGAGGTCTACAAGGTCTCCGGCGGTCTGCACGGCGTCGGCGCCTCCGTGGTCAACGCCCTCTCCGAGGAGATGTGGGTCGAGGTGCGCCGCAGCGGCAAGATCTACCGCCAGGAGTACGAGCGCGGCATCCCCACCAGCGACCGTCAGAGTCGTCAAGGCAGTCCTGCTACAACGGCCCCGACACCGACGGCCTGGCCGAGCACGGCACGACCAGCTGCTTCCTGCCGGACGACGAGATCTTCGGCGACGTCGACTTCGACTCGGCCGCTGCTCGCTGCAGCGCTTCCGCGAGGACGCCTACCTGACCAAGGGCATCTGGCTCTCCTTCGTCGACGAGCGCAATGACACGGAGGTCACCTTCTACTTCGAAGGCGGCATCCAGAGCTTCGTGCGCCACCTGAACAAGGACCGCGAGGTCCTGTTCCCGCGGCCGATCTACATCGAGAAGGAAGTCAACGACACCAGCAGTCGAGTGCGCCATCCAGTACAACTCGACCTTCAACGAGGCGACCTTCAGCTTCGCCAACTGCGTCAACACGATCGACGGCGGCAGCCACATGACCGGCTTCCGCTCGGCGCTGACCCGCGTCCTCAACGACTACGCCCGCAAGAACAAGATCCTCAAGGACGACGACGCCAACCTCACCGGCGAGGACGTGCGCGAGGGCCTGGTCGCCGTGATCAGCGTCAAGCTGCCGGAGCCGCAGTTCGAGGGTCAGACCAAGACGCGCCTCGGCAACCCGGAGGTCAAGGGCCTGGTCGAGTCCGCCGTCGCCGAGGGCCTGACGCAGTACCTCGAGGAGCACCCCGCCGACGGCCGCCGGATCATCGAGAAGTGCATCACGGCCGCCCGCGCCCGCGAGGCGGCGCGCAAGGCGCGCGACCTGGTCATCCGCAAGGGCCTGCTGGACGGCACGCTGCTGCCCGGCAAGCTGGCCGACTGCTCCGACCGCGACCCCGAGAACTGCGAGATGTTCATCGTCGAGGGCCCGTCCGCCGGCGGCTCCGCCAAGGGCGGCCGCGACCGCCGCTTCCAGGCGATCCTGCCGCATCCAGGGCAAGATCCTCAACGTCGAGCGCGCGCGCCTGGACCGCATCTTCGGTCACGCCGAGATCGCCGCGATCATCAAGGCGCTCGGCACCGGCATCGACGAAGACTTCGACCTCGTCGAAGCTGCGCTACCACCGCGTCATCATCATGACCGACGCCGACGTCGACGGCGCCCACATCCGCACGCTGCTGCTGACGCTCTTCTTCCGCCACATGCAGCCGCTGATCGACGGAAGGCCACCTCTACATCGCCCAGCCGCCGCTGTTCAAGCTGAGGGTCGGCCGCCAGGAGCGCTACGTCTACACCGAGCAAGAGCGCGACGAGCTGATCGCGAAGGAAAAGGCGAAGGTCGCGACGCGGTTCAAGGGCCTGGGCGAGATGAACGCGGAGCAGCTCTGGGAGACCACGATGGACCCGGAGCGCCGCATCCTCCTCCAGGTGGAGGTCGAGGACGCGATGGAGGCGGACACGGCTGTTCACCAACCTCATGGGCGACGACGTCGCGCCGCGCAAGGCCTTCATCCAGGCCCACGCCGCCCAGGTGAGAAACCTGGACATCTAGGCGCCAGATGGTACTTTCGGATCATGAAGGCTCGAACATTCTGGAAGATCGTGGTCGCCGACCGCTCTGATTTCCTGGAGCGGTTTCTGTCTGTGTTCGCGGACGGTGGCATTCGATACGCCGTCATCGGTGGACAGGGAGTCAACGCCTACACAAGCCCGGTCGTCAGTGAGGATCTGGCTCTGGTCGTCGACCCTGATCAGCTCCTACACGCCGAAGCCCTTCTTGCAGAATCCTTTAAGGTTCACCGCTTCGCGCCTTCGCTCAACGTGGAGTCGCCCGACTCAGGTCTCCGCATTCAGATACAGACAGACCCGCGGTACTTCGACTTCGTGGGGCGAGCAGAAACACGAGAAGTCCTGGGCGTAGAGATGCCGGTGGCGAATCTGGCTGACATACTTCAGGGCAAACTCTGGGCGGCTGCCGATCCAACGCGACGCCCGAGCTAGCACCCTAAGGACCTCGCGGACATCGCCCGGATCGTGGAAGGATATCCCGCGCTACGGGAAGGTGTGCCTCCCGACATTCTTCGCCAGGTAACCTGAAGTCCTGGGCCGCTGGCCCATCACCCTCCCTCGCGGCATGCTAGACGTGTGCCGCGCATCATCCTCGACTTCGATCCCCCCGCCGCGGGAGCTCCGGACTTCGCCGGCGACTCCTCCGACCTGGTGTACTTCCTCTCCTGGGCCTTCTCCGCGCGCTACGGAGGCAACCATGAGATGTCGGTCGCTTCCCTGATCCTGCGCGGCGAGTTCGGCATCGACCTCAAGCCGCTGCTAACTTTCGCCGACCGCGAGGTGGAGATGGAGGCCGACGCCGAAATGCTGGAGAAGGCCTGGCAGGACGCGGCCCCGCTGGCAGAGTGCTGCGACCTTATCGCAAAGGCGTTCGACAGCGGCGAGACCCGCCTGGCCATGTTCAACGAGGAATACCCGGCCTGACCGGCCAGATCGCCGAGCTCGGCAGCTTCGCGGCCTGGGCGGCGCACGAGGGCCGGCGCATCCGCGTGACCTTTACGATGAGCGAAGAGGCATGAGCGAAGCCACGACCGCGCGCGAATACGACCGCTGGCTACGCCGCGGCTCCGTCAGCGGCCTGGGTTACGCCTTTCTGGCATCGGTCCCGGGCTCCCTGCTCATAAATACCCCGGTCTTTCGGTTGGACAAGAACCTGATCCTCAAACCGGAGCACCGCCTCCTCGATATCGGCTGCGGCCGCGCCAGCCTGCTCCAGGTGCTGGCTTCACGAGTGTCTTTCGAGCAGCCCCCGACAGGCATCGACCTCTCTCGTGAGATGCTCCTGCGCGGCCGCACCGAAATCGCGGCGGCGAATGCCCCAATCGAGCTGGCGCAAGGCTCGGGCGCCGGCCTGCCCCTGAAGGACGATGTCTTCGACATCGTTACTTGTAGCTACGTCCTCAAGCATCTCGACGACACCGGGACCGTGGCGCTCCTGCGCGAGGTTCATCGTGTGCTCAAGCCGGGCGGGTTTGCCGTCGTCTGGGAGTTCAGTCCCACCCGGTCCCCGGCCTTGAATCGCTGGCACCGCTGGGTCCTCACCCGCGGCGTCTCTACCTGCAACTTCAGGAGCTACTCGCAGCTCGCAGCGGCGGGCACGGCGGCCGGCTTCGACTGGGTGGAGAACGCCCACCTGCGCCCGTTCCTGTTCCCGCCGATCCCGCGCGCTTCAGTCATCCTGGGCAAGGCGCCGGAGGAGTGGCGCGAGCGCACCGGTCCCGGCCGGGCGCGCCGGGCGGCCATCGCCGCGGAGTAGGGCAGCGGCCCCGACCCGCGGGCAGAGCCTGAAGCAGGGACTCAATAAGCGCTGCTGGTAACAAGGTCCATGCCGTCACAGCAAGGGCTGGGCGCCTTCAAGGGGAAGGGTATGGCCCAGTGCGGTACAACTGGTGCTCCCTGACGTACGCATCCACCGCATCTGGGGTCAGATAGCGCAGGCTCTCGCCGCGAGCGGCCCGGGCCCGCAGGTCGCTGGCGCTGATCCCGACGAACGGCATTTCGATGCGATCGCAGGGTGGCAGATCGAGGTTTGTGGCCGCGCCGCCTTCTGGAGGCGCGAGCGCGGGCGTTTCCGGCCGCGGCGCTACTGCCAGCCTGGCGAGGGACAGGATGGCCCGCGGTTCGTGCCAGTTCGGCAGGTCGTCGAGCGCGTCCTGGCCGAGCAAAAGGCACAGCTCGACCGTCTCGCCCAGCTCGGCGCGCAACTCACGTAGCGAGTCGACCGTGTAGCTGGGGCCGCCGCGCCGCACCTCGCGCTCGTCCAGGACGAACCTGGAGTCGCCGCCGACTGCCAGCCTGACCATCTCAACTCGATGCCGCGCCGTGGTGATGGCTCGATCAGATTTGCGCCAGGGGTCGCCGGCAGGCAGGAACAGCACGCGGTCCAGCTTCAACTGTGCGTAGGCACAGTGGGCGAGGATCAGGTGGCCGATGTGCGGCGGGTCGAAGGTGCCGCCGAGGATGCCCAGTCTCAACCGTGCCACTCCAAATCGACAGACCCAACCTTCATGCGGTCGCCGGGGCGGGCGCCGGCGCGCTTCATGGCCTTCTCCAGACCCATGCGCCGCAGGCGCTCCTGTAGCTCATCAAGCGCCTCGTAGCCGCCCTCGCCAAGCTTCAAGGCATGCTCTTGCGCCTTTCGCCCGGTCACGACGAATGACTCCCCGTCCTCGACCACGTCCAGCCGATCGCGTTCCTGCGGCCGCAGCACCGGCAGGGCCTTCGGCGAGACCGTCGGGCTTATCGCGCGCTCCTCCGCGAGCATGCGCTGCAGCACCTGCAGAAGCTCTCGCGTGCCCTCGCCGGTCGCGCCGGAGATCACAAGCACATCTCGCGATCCAAGCTGACCCTGAAGGCTTTCGGCCCTTTCACGCACGCCGGCGATGTCCACCTTGTTGACCACAACGAGCTCGGGACGTTCGGCCAGGCGCGAGTCGTAAAGCTCCAGCTCGCGGCGGATCGTGGCGTAGTCGCCTATGGGGTTCTCAGAGCTGCCGTCGACCAGATGGACCAGGACGCGCGTGCGCTCGACGTGGCGCAGGAACTGGTGGCCCAGGCCAACGCCTTCGTGGGCGCCTTCGATCAGCCCCGGCAGGTCCGCCATCACGAACGCGTCCATGCCCATGTCGACAACGCCCAGCACCGGCTCCAGCGTCGTAAAGGGGAACTCGCCAACGTCCGGCAGCGCGCGCGAGACCGCCCGCAGGAGCGTCGACTTGCCGGCATTCGGCAGGCCGACGATGCCGACGTCCGCCAGGAGCTTCAGCTCCAGCTTCAGCTCCTTGTCCTCGCCCGGCAGGCCCTTCTCGGCGAAGGTTGGCGCCTGGCGGATAGAGTTGCAGAAGCGGGCGTTGCCGCGGCCACCGTCGCCACCGCGGGCGATCACGACCTCCACGCCCTCCTGGTCCAGGTCCCACTCCTCCTCGCTGCCGGCTACCGAAATAACTGTCCCAATCGGCACCTTGAGCACCAGTGAGGCGCCGTTGGACCCGTGACGGTGCCTCTTCGTGCCGGCGCCGCCATCATCGGCTCGGTAAACTTTCTTGTATCTGAGGTTGGCCAGAGTTGTCAGGCCCGCCGTCAGCCACGCAAGATCACGTCGCCGCCGCGGCCGCCGTCGCCACCGTCGGGCCGACCGCGCGGCACGAACTTCTCGCGCCGAAAGCTCACAGCGCCTTTACCACCGCTTCCGGAGATCGCGCGTATTTGGACGAGATCAATCATGACTTCATCGATTATAGGAACCACACGCATTTCTGCTGGTAGTAAGTAGTGTTAGACCTGTGAATGTGGTGAATTTAGTGAACGGGCGCGGGCTGGAATTTGCGCACAGCGCGAGTACGGCACAAGACGCCCTGCGCTGTTGCTCAGGCGGCGCCGAGGTCGCGCAGCGCCGACCGCACGGCATCGATGTCGGCCCGCAAGGCTGGTGACACATCGAGCTCCAGCTGAAGCTGCCGGTAGGCGTGCACAACCGTCGAGTGGTCCTTCTTGCCCAGGAGCTGCGCGATCGCGGCGTACGTCAGGCCGGAATCCTGGCGCAGCAGGTACATCGAGAGGTGGCGCGCGTAGGTAACCTCTCGGTCCGCTTGGCGCTGGAAAGGTCGCGGACGGGACGTCCAGGTGGTCGCACACTGCCTGGACTATTTGAAAAGGCGCGAACTCGATTTCGCGCTCGAGTCCAGCCTCCGAAAGCGGCTGCAGGGCCCGGGCGGCGAAATCGATCGTGACGGGCTCGTGCGAGATGCGCGCGAGGGCCAGGACGCGGTTGACGGCGCCTTCCAGGTCGCGGAGGCTCGTGCGGATGCGCAGGGCGATGTAGTGCAGGACCTCGTCCGGCAGCGTCACTCCCTGGCAGCTGGTCTTGGCCAGCAAGAAGTGGTAGCGGTCTTCTACCGAGGGCTCTTCGATCTTGGCGACGAGGCCCCAGTGGAGCTGAGACGCGAAACGTGCGCCGGCGCCCGTCGTGATCGCGTGCTGGTCGCCGGCCAGGACGATCCGGCGGCCGAGGTCGTGCAGGGCGGCGACGGTCTGGAAAAACTCGGCCTGGGTCGCCTTCTTGCCGACCAGCGCCTGAACGTCGTCGACAAGGAGGATATCCAGGTCGCGGTAACGGGAGCGGAAGGCCGGGCCGGTCTTGTTGCGGATGGCGCCGGTGAATTCGCTCAGGAACTGCTCGGCGTTGACAAGCAGGACCCGCTGGCCCTCGCCGCTGGCCTGCCGGCGATGGCGTGCAGAAGGTGGGTCTTGCCGCTGCCGTGTGCCCCTGTGAGGAAGAGCGGCGAGTAGGGGGATTCGATGTTGCCGCAAACGTCGAGCGCGCTCAGAAGCGCAAGGCGGTTATGGCTTCCGGGGAGAAACGTCGCGAAAGTAAAGCGCGGGTTCAAGGGCGTCGCGGGGTTGGGGATCATCGAAGGTTGAAGCACTCCGGCTTCGGCAGGATTGGCTGGTGGCGCGTCCTGCGCGTACCTCGAACGCCACCTTGAGGCCGAGACCGGCTACCGTGGTCAGCGCCTGCTGGATGACGGACTTCATGCGCGTGGAAAGCCAGTCTTTGCCGAGTTCCGTTGGCGCCGCGACCACGAGGGTGGTGCCCTCGAATCGGACGCCTGTCGTGTTTCGGAGCCAGCTATCGAAGTTCTGGCGGGTGACTCTGAGAAGCAGCTGGCCGAGCGTAGCTTCCCAGACTTCGGGCGCGGAATGACCGACGGGGAAAGACAAGCCGAACCCTCCGTTCGCCGCTAGGTGAACAGGACAAAGTGGAATTAGAGACGGTAGAGATTTCCTGCCGCCTGTGACGCCCCGTGCCCAGCGGGCCAAGCAGGATGGCCGAAAAGTAGCACAGCCGGAGCCTTGAACGTCAAGGACTTTATGATCAGTGGGTCGGCTGTTTTTTGAGGAGTTGTTCACACTGCTTTCACGCCACCCGCCCCGCTAATCCGACACTATCGAAGAACCTATAATGGCGCGGCGATGCTTCTGGCGATCGATGTCGGCAACACCAACGTCACCCTGGGCGTGTTCGAGGGTGAGAAGCTTCTGGCGACCTGGCGGCTCGCCGCCGACCGCGAACGCCTGCCCGGACGAAGTGGCCGTGACCGTGCTCAGCCTCCTTCAGAGCGAGGGCATCAGCCGCGCCGATGTGCGCCAGGCGGTGATGACCAGCGGCGTGCCCGTCCTGACCACGGTGATGGAAGACATGTGCCGCCGATACTTGAAGGTGACACCTTTACGGGTCGGCGCCGGGATCAAGACCGGGCTGCGCATCCTCTACGAGGACCCGCGCGAGGTGGGCCCCGACCGCATCGTCGACTGCTGTGGCAGCCCTGCGCATGCACAAACCGCCGCTCATCGTCGTCGACCTGGGCACGGCCACCGTGTTCGACGTGGTCTCGCGCGACGGCGACTACCTCGGTGGCGCCATCGCCCCCGGCATCGGCCTGGCCACAGACGCCCTGGTTAACCGCGCGGCCATGCTCAGGCGCGTGGAGCTGCGCGCCCCGCGAAACGTGATCGGCACCAACACCACCTCGGCGATGCAGTCGGGCATCATCTTCGGCTACGTCTCGCTGGTCGAAGGCATGGTCGCCCGGATCAAGGCCGAGATCGGCGATGACGCCTGGGTCCTCGGTACGGGCGGCTGGGCTGAGACTATCGCCCGCGAGACCAACGTTTTTCACCACATCGACGCCGACCTCACGCTCACGGGCCTGCGGCTGGTGTACGAGATGAACGAAGGCCACACGGCGCCATCTGCCGGCGCGGAGAAGCCCTCTTGAACCCGCTAGCCGACAAGCAGATCGTCCTCGGCGTGAGCGGGAGCATCGCCTGCTACAAGGCCGCCGACATCGCCAGCAAGCTCGTGCAGGCCGGCGCCCGCGTGGACGTAGTAATGACCGCGGCGGCACAGCGCTTCATCACCCCATTCACATTCCGCGCCCTCACAGGACGCCCCGTATTCACGGACATGTTCGAGCCCGTGACCGGCCTGGCGGAAGAGCACGTCGAAGTCGCGAGGCGGGCTCGCCTCGTGCTGATCGCTCCCGGTTCGGCGACCACCATCGCCCGCCTGGCGAACGGCCTGGCCGACGACTTCCTCGCCTTGACCGTCCTGGCGACCACGGCGCCGGTCCTCATCGCCCCGGCCATGGACTCGCACATGTGGGAAGCAGCCGCGACCCAGGAGAACGTGGCCCGGCTCAAGGCCCGCGGCGTCGAGTTCATCGGCCCGGCTTCGGGCAGGCTGGCGAGCGGCCGCAGCGGTTACGGCAGGCTGGCCGACGTGGCCGAGATCGTCGGCGCGGCCACTGTGGAGCTGGCGAAGGGCGGCGACCTGGCGGGCAGGCGCGTCGTGATCAGCGCCGGCGGCACGCGTGAGGCCATCGACCCAGTGCGCTACGTCAGCAACCACTCGACCGGCAAGATGGGCTTTGCCCTGGCGGAAGCCGCGCGTGACCGCGGCGCGGACGTCACCCTGGTCACGACGACGCGCGCCCTGCCCCTGCCCTACGGCGTGCGGCCGGTCGACGTCACAACGGTCGCGGACATGCGGGAGGCGGTGCTGGCGGCCTGCGAGACCGCTGACACGCTGATCATGGCCGCCGCCGTATCCGACTTCCGCCCGGCACAGGCCGCCGGGCAAAAGATCAAGAAGGGCGACGACGACAGGCTGGTCCTGGAGCTGGTCAAGAACGCGGACTTCTTCCACGAGGTGCCCGACAGGCTGGTAAAGGTGGCCTTCGCGGCCGAGACCGAGGATGTGATCGAAAATGCTCGCCGCAAGCCCCTGGCCCACGGGCGCCTGGACCTGATCTGCGCCAACGACGTCTCGGCTGCGGACGCCGGCTTCGGCGTCGACACCAACCGCGTGACGATCATCGATGCCGAAGGCGGCGTCGAAGAGCTGCCGCTGATGACGAAGTACGAAGTCGCCGTCCGCATCCTGGACAGGGTCTCGCGGCTTTTGGACCGGAGGGCCTGAGATGGCGCTCGCCTACGCAAGAGACCTCGATTCGCGCAGCCGCGTACGAATGCCGCTCTCCCCCGAGCAGGCCTCGTACCGCTTCTGGGCCAGCTTCGTGCTCTTTCTGCTGGCCTTTGGCATCGGCGCCGCCTGGGACCGCGGCTGGCACGCGGACCACCCGTTCGAGGACTTCTACTCGCCGCCGCACCTGTTCATCTACACAACCCTGGCTTTGGCCGTCGCCACGTTCGTCAGCCTGGCGCTTTCACCCGAGCGGCGGGCCTGGTTCGGGGCATCGCTTCGCCTGCCGGTTCTCGCGCTCGAAATCCCCGCCAGCCTTCTGCTGACCCTGGCGGGGATGGGGACGGTCATGTTCGCCGGCCTGCTGGACAACATCTGGCACACCAGCTTCGGCCTGGACGAGACGGCCTGGTCGACGCCCCACTCGATGCTCGGCTACGGGATCATTCTGACCTGGTGGGGATTTCTGGCCGGGCGCCTGTCGCTGAGGCGCCACATTCCCATTTCGCGCCCGTTTGCGCTCCTCGCCGGGCTGCTGTCGCTGACGCTGCCGGCGGGCATCTTCCTGGGGCCGCTGGACAACAACCAGACCATCGCCGTTGTCCAGGGCGTCGGCCAGTTCCCGGTGCTGGCGGCGACACCCGCCTTCCAACACACGGTGCGTATCGCGACAAAATACAACCTTACTTTCGGAAACACGGCCTTCTTGCCCCTGGCAGCCCTGGCGATCGGTTTTGGCCTGTCGTTCCTCTGGACCTTCCTTGGGCTCTCGGAAGACCGGGCGGTTTCCGTGCCCGGGCGGCGGTACTGGGCGATCCTGCGGCCGTTCTTGGCCGTGGTTACCACGGCTCTGGCGGGCTTGCGCTGGCTGACCAGAGGCAAGCTTGGCTTCCTCCTGGTCGCGCTGCTGGCGACGTTCCTGGCGTTCGCAGCGGCCCACGGCCGGGCGGTGGCCCTCGATAATCAGCTCGGTCTGGATCTGGCCGCCGACCCGGCGAACTTCCGGCCGATTCCCTACGTGGTGGCCGCGCTCGGTTACGTAGCCGCGAAGGCGTTCCGGCGCGGCGACGGGATCGCCTGGGCCGTTGCCGGCTTCCTGTTCGGCATCGTCGTCGCCGCCTGGTGGGACCACCCCGCCTGGTCCGTGCTCCTGGCCGCCCCGGCGATGGCGCTGGGCGCTCTCCTGGGCCGGAAAGTGCTCGCGGCGCTTCAGGAGCCGGACTGGCGCGCGATCTCGGCGCTCACCGCTTTCGCGGTGGGGACGCCGCTCCTCACTGGCGCGTTTGACCTCTATATGCGCTCATCGACGCCCTGATCCCTGCGCCGTTCTCAGGCCCTGCGCGGTTGGCCTCCAAAAGTAAGGCGCAGCCTTTCCGCCAGCCGGACGCCGCGCAGGGCGACGGCCAGCGCTATTACCCGCGCCTTGGTTGACGCCGGACAGTCGAAGTCGATGAGTTGTCGCACTTTGTGGGGCCTGGGCGGCGTCGCGAAGTTGCCGAGGCGGCTGGCAACAGTCCTCCCTTTGGTGCGCCGCCGGGTGAGGCTGAGGCTGTGGCCGCCGCCTTCGACCCGGGCGGCCCGCCGGATCATGTCTCGCAGCGTGGACCGCGCCGGCTGGCTCACGGCCGCCTCCATACAAAAGCGCTTCGCGACACCCGCCCGCTGCGCCCGCCGCACCCATTCGTAATCGCCGCCGCTGAGCATTTCGGCGTTGAATGGACCGACCTCGGCGAACGTCACGGCGGTCGTGAACAAGTTCGCCGTCACCCAGCTCCCGGCGCCGTCGTTGGAAGGCACCGTGAAACTGAAGAGCATCTCGTACACCTCGATGGCGCTCGGCCTGGCGGCGTCTCGTGGAAAGACCCTCACGGGACCGCAGACCACTCCGCGGCCGCCGAGGACGTTCAGGCAGGCCACGCCGCTGGAGAGCCAGGAGGCGTCAGGGAGGCAGTCGGAGTCCGTGAACGCGATCACCGCGGCGGCTGCCTGCAGTGCGCCGGCGTTTCGAGCCGCGTAAGAGCCGGGCGCCTGCTCGACCATGTAGCGCGCTCCGAAGCCCGCGGTCAGCGGCTCGAGCGCCGGGTCCGGCTCGTTATCGACGACGGTTACCGTGACGAGGCCCGGCGGGTAGTCCTGCGCGGCAAGCCGCTCGAGGCACCGCCGCAGTCCGGCAGCGTTCCTGTACACCGGTATAACGACGTTGACCGTCGGCAGGTCCGTCATGGGTTGTTGCGGATTAGAGGCGCCTTCTGGCCTGCGGGAATCCTAGCCGACACCGCCGAAAGAAGGTAGGCCCCCGGCAACGGCTGAACCACTGCTATCAGCACGCCGCGGACATCAGTGCGGTTAGTCCAGGGGCTGAAGCCTTCGACCGGCAGAGGGTGATGTCGAGTGATTAGGCGCCGATGCCGGTGACGGCGCCGACGCGCGACGCCATCTCCTTCGCCAGCCAGGAGCGTACGAGGGAACGAATCTTCTCGTAGACGCCGTCGTAGAGCTGGAAGCCGCTGTCCTGGCGCTCGGCCCTGGTCTTGAAGATGTAGTCCAGGCCTCCGAGCTCCAACGCCGCCTCGCCGATGAGCCCGTAGCCGGGGCCGCCGAGGCGGTTGAGGGCGGTCTGAACCTGCCGCGCCGACAAGGGCCCTAGCTTCACGCCCTTCTCCGCCGCCAGGCTTACGACAAGCTGGCCGGTAAGGCGCACGCTGCCCAGCGTCTGGTGCAGCAGGCGCAGGAGGTCGGTGAAAACGCGGTCCATGTTCGCGCTCATCAGGGGTAGCCAGCGGGTTGACGCCGCCTGTAGCTCCGGGACCAGCGAGTTCCCCGGCATGCGGAAGCGCGCGACCTCCTCGGCCACATAGTTTACGTATGAAGGGTCGGCTTCGACCTGGAGGGCGGTCATATCGCGGTACCAGGCCGTGTGAAGGGTCTCGCGCCGCTTGATCCTCGTGGCCATGTAGGCGGCCTGAGGCGAAGCGGCCTTCAGGAGCTGGGCGATGAGCCCGTGCCAGTTGTCCGTGAGGTACTCCTGCACCATGCC
This sequence comes from uncultured Chloroflexia bacterium, assembly GCA_963703905.1. Classification (GTDB taxonomy): domain Bacteria; phylum Chloroflexota; class Dehalococcoidia; order DSTF01; family WHTK01; genus DATLYJ01. Next base: position 318,584 of record CAVPFY010000007.1, on the reverse strand, counting down.
GAAGGTGCTCACGTGGACCGGCGTTTCGCCGCCGTAATGGATGTACTCTTTCTCCTGGGTTTCGCGGATCTTGCGGTCGAGGTCTCCTTCGGAGAACCCCAGGCTGAGAAGGATGTACTTGTAGGGCGCGTGGTGGGTCAGCTCGTCCGGCGTCCAGATGTCGTCGTTGAAGTGAACCAGCCAGCCGGCCTTGAACTGCTTGCCGCGCTCGCGGATGGCGGCAGCGTAGCTTTCGGTGGCGCACTCGGTCAGCAGCGCCAGGTGTAGGATCCCGGCCAGGTCCTCTTCGCCGAGGCCTTCGGGCAGCGTTTTGATGACCTGTCTGACGTCGAGCGTCTTCGTGCGCTCTTCGAACTCGCGAACGTCAATGAGGTCGCCCGGCTTGGACTCGATCTGGGCGACGAGGGCTTCGAGTCTATTGGTGGCTTCGGTGGAAATGCGGTAGGCGGGGCTTATCACTGATGGTTAAAGCTGGGCTATCGACAGCTCAAAGCTGTCGGCGGGCCGCACGCCGTACTGGACGGCAACGAGCTTTCCTTGTTCGTCGATCACGAAGTGGCTCCGGATAACGCCCATGTAGGTGCGGCCGGCGAAGTTGCGCTCGCCCCACACGCCGTAAAGGTTGGCAATCGCCTTGTCTTCGTCCGCCAGGAGCGGGAAGGGGAGGTTGAACTTGTCGCGAAAGCTCTGGTGCGAGGTGACGCCGTCGGGGCTGACGCCAAGCACCACTGCGTTCTTCTCCTGAACCGCGGCATAGTTGTCGCGAAAGCCGCAGGCCTGGGTAGTGCAACCCGGCGTGTCGTCCTTGGGGTAGAAGTAGAGGACCACGCGCTTGCCACGGAAATCGCTGAGCTTTACCTGCTCACCCATGTCGTTGACGCTCTCGAAATCGGGCGCGTAGTCACCAGCCTTTAGCTCTGCCACTTCGATGATCTCCTAACTTATGCGGCCGCATCATTGTACACCGAGAGTCCGCCTCAAGAGGCTGATCGCCTGGGTGACGGCGCGGCGCTTCACCTGCTCGCGGTTTTGGGCCATGGTGTAGCTGATGACGGCCGCGGGCCCTGTGCCGGTGTCGACGGCGATGTGTACCTCGCCCACCGGCTTGCCGTCCTGTGGGTCGGGGCCGGCGACGCCCGTGACGCCCACGCCGACGTCCGCCCGCAGACGCTCGCGGGCGGCTGCCGCCATCGCGATTGCCGTCTCGTCGCTGATGACGCCGTATTCGCGAATGATCGCGGGATCCACGCCCATCAGCTCCTTGACTTCCGTGGCGTAGCTGACGATGCTGCCGCGAAAGTAGCGGCTGCTGCCGGGGACGTTGGTGATCGTGTCGGCGAGGAGGCCGCCCGTGCACGATTCCATCGTTGCCAGCGTCAGGCCACGCTCGGCGAGGATCTCGCCCACCACTTTCTCGAAGGTGTCGTCGTCGACGCCCCAGATCACCGGCCCCAGGATGTGCCGCACCTCCTCCTCCATCGGCTCGATGAGTCGGCGGGCCTCTTCGGCCGCCGGCGCCTTGGCGGCGAAGCGGACATGTATGCCGTCGGCGCGGGCGTAGATGCCGATCGAGGGGTTAGTCGACTTCAGCAGCGGGCTCAGGGCTTCGTCGACGCCGCCCTCGCTCATGCCGGACGTCTTCAGAGTACGCGTGACCAGGACAATGCCGGGATTGCGGCGGGCCAGTTCCGGCGCGACCTCGTTCTCCCACATGCGGGTCATCTCGGCCGGCGGGCCGGGCATGTCGATGATGATCTTACCGTCGCGCTCCACCCACCAGCCGGGCGCGGTGCCACGAGGATTGGGGATCGCCCGCGCCGAGGGGATGAGCCAGGCCTGCTTGACGTTGCGCTCGGGCATCGCGCCCGGACGCCGCGCAAAGATCGACCGCACCCAGGCCTCCAGTTCGGGGTCGACGCTTGTCTCTTCGCCCAGGACCATTGCCACCGCCTCGCGCGTGAGGTCGTCCTCGGTCGGGCCCAGGCCGCCGGTGGTGATGACCAGGTCGTTGTTCTCCCAGGCGCGGCCGATGGTCTCGACGATGCGGTTCAGGTTGTCGCCGACCGTGTGCTGGTAGTAGACGTCGATGCCGAGGCCCGGCAGGCGGGCGGCGATGTAGGCGCTGTTCGTGTCGACGATCTCGCCGAGCAGGAGCTCCGTGCCGATAGAGATGATCTCTGCCTTCATGTGTATGCCTCCGGGCGCCCGCCCATTCTGCCATCGTGAGGCCCTGGATGCCCGCCAACCCACCCGTCACCGCGACGCCCGGCATGCCTGCGGCGCCGCGATTCTGTCATTGCGACGCCCTGGACGCCGGCAGGCGGAAGGGCCGCGGCAATCCCGCGGACGGCGTGGCCAGAGGATAAAGGCCCCTTCGCCCGACGTACAATGGCGCTCCAATGAAGGTGCGCCTCAGGGAAGTCGTCGACGGCATCGAGATGTCCGCCGGCGGCGGCAACGTTGCTTATCTGGACCTCGAGACCGGCGAGCTGCTCGGTTTTCTGACCGAGTACTTCGCAATTGCCCAGGGATACCAGGAAGGCGACGACCTGGAGTCTCATCCTGAGTGGGGTCGGGACATGGTCCACGATGCACTCAAAGTCGTGAAAAACCCGGACGCCTACCTCTGCTTACCCGACGAGAGCGAATTTGACGAGTACCGGGTCATGCAGCGGTTCGTCCTCGGCCTGCGCGATGCCCGCCTGCTGGACGAGCTCGCGGACGAGATCAGAGGCACGGGCGCATTCCGCCGCTTTCGGGCCGGCATCGAACGCGCCGGCATCGATCAGGAGTGGTATGCCTATCGCGACGAGGCGATGCGCCAGTTCGCCCGCGAGTGGTGCCGGGACAACGGCGTCGAATGGGAAGAGCACGAAGCGAAGGCCGGAGGGAGCGGAAGCCATGACCGAATTCCTTAACGCGCGCCCCAACTTTCACGTCCAGGACGTGGCCGCTTCGATCGCCTTCTACCGCGATGTGCTCGGCTTCAGTGTCACCGCCACCATGGGTGAGCCAATGGACTTTGCGCTGCTGCATAACGGCGGCGCCGAGATCGCGCTCGGCAAAGCCGATACTGTCCAGCCGTCCGGCTGCTATGTTTACGTACACGGGGTCAAAGAGTTGCACGCGCGCCTGGAGGCGGCCGGCCACGAGCTGCCACCGCTGAGGAAGTGGCCCTGGGGCAACGAGGACTTCGTCGTCTATGACCCGGACGGCCACATGATCGCGATTGGTGAGCGGACGGAGGGCGCGGCGCATTAGTCCTCGTCATGCGTCCTGTGCGGCACCGGAGGCACGGCTTCACAGCGGACAGCTCAGTGTGTTAAGGGCCTCTAGAGCTCCTGCCCGTCACGGGCGGCGCGCTTCTCCATGTACCTCATCACGAAGAAGAAGGGGAAGAAGCAGGCCAGCGCGGCGAGCGCGGGCAAGATCCAGCCGCCGAGGAGCATGAAGATCCCGGACGAGATCGCCAGCGCCATCCCCAACACCGAGACGATGCGAATCACCGCCAGGATTGCCGTCGCGCGGTCGTTGTGCATGACCTGAGGATCGTACCAGCCGATGAGCTTAAGGGCAGTGGGTGCGCGCCGCACCGACGGACCTGAAGGTTCGTCCCTACTCCTGCGCGCCTGAGGATCCGTCCCTACAGGCCGTACTCCGTCTATCCCTACCGCCAGAGCAGGGCGGCCCGTATCCTTCCTCACAAATGTCAGACCACCTTGGGTTCCGCGGCCTGGCCCTGCCGGAGGGCATCGCCGGCCGGCTCTACCTCTCGTCGATGCCCGGGCGCTACCGCCCTTTCGAGTCCGACCTGGCGGAGGCGGAGGCGCTGGGCGTCACCCTGGTGCTCTGCCTGAACCCGCGCGACGAGATCGAGTACAAGTCGCCGCACTACCACCAGGCGCTGGCGGACGCCTCCCATGGCTGGAAGGTGATCGAGCACGGGATCGAGGACTTTCGCGCCCCCACGCGTTCGGACTCCTTCGTCCGGCTGGTGCGCGAAATCGGCGGGGAGCTTCGCGCCGGCGCCAACATGATGCTGCACTGCGCCGGCGGCATCGGCCGTACCGGCACCGTCAGCTCCTGCATCCTCATTGCCCTCGGCGTCGAAGCCGGCGAGGCGCTGAGAAGGGTGCGGGTGGCGCGCGCCTGGCCTGAAAACAAGGCCCAGCTGGACTTCGTGCACTGGTTCGCCGAAAGCCTGGCCGAGGACGCCGCCGCGGCCGACTGACGGGAATCGACGAGGTATGCATGGCCGATGACCTTGTCCGCGTGGCAATGGTGATCCTGCACCAGGGCGACCGCGTGTTGATGCAGTTGCGCGACAGCGCCCCCGGCACCTACGCCGGCGGCCTCTGGGGCATCTTCGGCGGGCACATGGAGGCGGGCGAGACGCCGGAGCAGACCGCCGTGCGCGAGATCGACGAAGAGCTGGATCTGCGCCTCGAAGGGCCGCTGGCCCTGGTCACCCACCGCATCGACGACGGCCGCGAGCGCTTCGTGTACGCCGTGGAGCTTTCGGCGCCGCTGGAGGCGCTGTCCCTGCGCGAGGGCGCCGGCATGGCGCTGCTGCCGCGCTCCGAACTTGACGCTTACCCCATCGTGCCCGTGCACCGCGAGATACTGGCCGCCTTCTTCGAGGCGCCGAGGGGCTGAGCGCGCCAGGAAGCGCCGCGGATCGAGCAGAGGCAGAGCAGAGTGCATCCTCGACGCAGCCTTTGTCGCCCGACTCGGCATCCTGCAAGCGTCGGAGTCCAATAGAAGGGATCCTTTCGCTTGCACTCTGCACTCATCCCCTAAACGTGCGTTCCTTGCGTCCTTGAGCGGCGCGTAGCTCCCGCCCCCAATTCTGGGCGTGATCGGGTCGCGTTCGGACGCCTCAGGGCGCTGGCGTGGGTGTGCGCGTCGATGTTGGCGTGCGTGTCGGCGTTGACGTGCGCGTAGACGTCGGTGTGCGGGTGAAGGTCGGGGTGCGGGTGAAAGTCGGCGTAGGCGAGAGCGTGGCGGTCCTGGTCGACGTGGGCGTGCGTGTCGGCGTGACCGTCTTCGTGGGCGCGGGCGTGTTGGTGGGCCGCGGCGTGTTCGGCGGCCTGGGCGTGGCGGTGGGCGCGGGTGTGCGCGTCGGGACAAGGGTGCGCGTTGGCACCGGCGTCCTCGTGTCGGCCGGCGCCGGCTTCGGCCGCGGCGTATTCGTGGCGCGCGGCTGGGTCTGGCGGCTTGCGGCGCCGACCGGCGCGGAGGGCGGGCGTGGCGTGCCGGTGCCCCGCGGCGCCAGCTGGGCCAGGGCCGTCGCGGTGAGGTTGTTGGCGACGAACGGCGTCGGCGTGCGGCCGGGCCCGGGCGTGAAGATGCGCTGCACGGCCGCGGCGGTCTGCCCCGCCTCCGAGTCCGCGCCGGAGCACAGCCCAGTGAGCAGCACGACCACGACGATGAACGCGAAGACGATGACGGCGCCGCCCGCCGCCACGGCGAGGCGCGGCCCATCGGCCAGGCTCAGGATGCGCCCGTCCCCGGCTCTGGGTATAGGCTTCGTCGGCGGCCTTCCGGCAGCGTTCGGCTCTTTCGGCACGTCTGCTTTTCGTCAGGGAGGTAGGCACGCGCTATTAGGGAAGGCCCCAGGCGGAAGGGCATAAGGCACAGGGCATAAGGCATAACGCATAAAGCAGAGTTCAGAGTTCAGAGTGCATCCTCGAAGCAGGCTTGGGCGCGCGGCTCGGAACGCTGTGAGACCGGTGTGGAAGTCGAAGCGGCCTTCGCACTGCACTCTGCACTCTGTCTTATGCCTTATGCGTTCTTACCCTATGCCCTTCCTCCCATCGGATAGGCATTCGATAGACCGCCGCCTAGCGTCGCTCGCATTACATAAGCCAAGATCGCCTCTCGCCTGATGACTGATTACTTCTCTGGAGGTCCCCCGCATGAGCTTTCCTCGCAGCGCCGGCCAGTCCGGCGACCTCACACCGCCCGCACGGCCTCGATTCGGGCCGGCCGACCCAGACCTGCCGCAGCCTTCGGACGCGGTGCCGAATCTGCTGCGGCCGGAGGAGCCGGCGGCCCTTCGACATGCTCAGGAGGGGCCGCCGCCCGCCCCGCGCGAGTACGCCGGGCTCGACCGCGACGCGCGCTCGATGCCGACGCCGCCCGAAAAGTGCCCCAACGTGGTCGCGGCCGGCGCGCGCTGGAAGGGAAGCCTGGCGATCAACGACAGCGTGCGCGTCGACGGCCAGATGAGCGGCGAGATCGACGCCAAGGGCACGGTGCACATCGCCGAGGGCGCGCAGGTGGAGGCGAAGGTCAAGGCCTCGTTCGTCGTCATCCACGGCGCTTTCAAGGGCGAGGTGCGCTGTTCCGACCGCGTGGAGCTGCACCCAAAGAGCCGCGTCCAGGGCGAGCTGTTCATGAAGCACCTGACGGTGCACGAGGGTGCGACCATCGACGGCACGATACGGATGTCGGAGGCCTCGCAAGCTCAGGACACTCCTTCGGCAAGCTCAGGACAAAGTGCGCCGGCGAAGGGCGCCGTCGCCGCCGATGCCCGCGAGCCTGCCGGAAACGGCGCCCGCGCGGCCAGGGCGGCCGCGGCCTCGGAGGAGGAGGACGGCGGGAGGTAGGCTAGACCTCGCGCCCAATCCCAGCCCTCTTCTTAAGGGAGGACCGCGATCCAGATTCGAGACTGTTTGGTAGTTTCGATGTTTTGACTGTCGCGTCCGCAAATCCGGACGGTTGCGACTGCCCGACGGCTCCACGCCGCGCATAGCTTGCCCCAGGGCAAGCATAGGTGACGTAAAGAAGACCTCCAAAGGATTGACGGCAGGCTGATTGCGCCTCTCGTGCCCGGATGGCACTGGACAAGCTCACCCTTGTATATGATTCTGTAATACATTCGCTGCATCGCGAGGGATGGAGATGAGTCTTACCCAGAGGCGTCCGGGTCCGCGGTGGGCCGCGACGGCCCTGGTCGTGCTGTTGGTGGCCTGCGCCGCCTGTGGTGGCGATAGCAAGAAGGGCGCGACGGCCGAACCCAAGGTCACGATTCCAAGCCTCGCGCGCTCGGCGCCCGAGCTGGCGCGCTTCGCTGAGATTGCCGTCGTAACACATCCGCCCGTGGTCATTCACGCCGGGCCGTCGGCATCGTCCGCGGACCTGGAAGGCGGCGTGAAGCTCAGCGTGCCCGCGGGCGCGTTCGCGAACGCGGTTGACCTGCAGGTGGTCTCGGGGCGGCTGGCGATGCAGAAGTATCGGCGTCAACACGCAGTCGGCGTGGTTGTACTCGGTCTCGACTTCGACGCAGGCCGGCAAACTCGGAAGCCCGGTCGTGCTCGAACGCGCCGGGGCGTCCGGCAGCGTCGCTGTCGCTGAGCTGGTCAACGGGCACTGGCAGAGGGTGCCGGGCACCGCGGCGCGGGTCGAGATCGCATCCTTCTCGACGAAGACGTTCGCGTTTCTGGAGGGGGCTCAGGAGGCGCTGAACACCGGCCTCACGGTGCTGGAGACGGTGCAGTCGATCAGGGCTGTCTTCGACCCGAGCCTCACGAAGGGCACCGAGGCCGAGCTGCGCCAGCGCATCGAGGCCGGTTCCGACGCCACGAAGGCGTTTTATGGCGTGGGCGAGTCGGCTTCGGTCTCGCAGACGGAGATGTGCGCCCAGCTGAAGACGAGCCTGGCGGAACGGCAGAGCAAATTGCGGCTTTCGTTCCCGGGCGACTACGGCGGGCCTATCACATATGCCCAGTTGGGCCTCTTCCTGTTCAAAGCCGACACGCCCGAGGCCGGGGGCTACTTCTGGAACCTGACCCAGGCCTCGCACGCGGCAATCGAGAAGCAGGTATTGGCCAGCGGCGCCAGGCTCAAGCCGGCCGACTTCCTCAACGCGGCGATCGATGCCAACGGCGGCAACGTGCCCCTGGGCGTCCTGGCCGCCCACAACTACCTCAAGGAGAAGGCGTACGCCGGCCGCGCCCTGGGCGAAGGCGCGGTGGGTGGCGTGGACAAGGACGTGGCCAACGCCGTGGCCAAGCTCGAGCCCTGGCGCTCCGGCAGCTCCATGAACCCGGCCGGCGAGTACGACAAGATGGGGCCGCTCTATCACATCTTCGCCGCGATGACGGCCGGCGTCTGGGGGCCGCGAGGCCTGGGACAGACGGCGGTGACGGGCGAGGCCCTGCTGCGAAGCTTTGGCGTCGGCGCCGACACCCCGGACATCGAGAAGGGCATGGCGGACCAGTGCGGCGCCGAAACGGCGTCGTGGATCCTCACGAACCTCAAAGCCGGCGAGCTGTGCGCGGAAGGCGCGATCAACCTGCCGAATCTCACCGGGGTGACCTTCGAGCTGAACCGATTCTCGCTCTGCTTTCCTCCAGAAGGCGGCACCGCCCGCGGCAAGATCGAGCTGACGTTCAGCAGCAAGGACGAAGACTGCTCCGGCCGCTTCGTCGACGCGATCGACCTCCAGGGGACGCTGGCCGCGGGCAAGCTCAGCGGCACCGCCGTCGGCTCGACGGAGATCACGCTCAGCGGCGTCTGCAAGTCCGAAAGGCTCGTGTTCGACAAGCCCTCGTATCCGGTGAACGCCCCCTGGGACGGCGCCTTCGACGGCTCGAACGTGAAGCTGACGGTCCGCGTGGACCCCGAGGACCCGGACGACAACCTCATCCTGGAGGGCAAGGCCCGCTAGGGCGCCCTCTCCCCAACCCCTTTCCGGTCGCGGAAAGGGGGCTTCCGGAGGGCTGGTGTTGGGCACGCTGCGCCTGCGGGCGGGCCGGTGGTGGAGGGCGGAGGGTGGAGGTGGGAGGAGGGATGTGACGCTGACTGCCCCCCGCCAATCTCTAAGACAGACGGCCGAAGGAGGTCTAGCTTTATCCGTCTAAAAGCTGCGCGACCAGTTTCTCCATGCTGGCGGCTACACCGTCGTCGGCCAGAGCCCGGCGGATCTCGCGCCGGACGGCGGTGAAGTGGATGCCTTCGCGCAGAGGAACCGCAGCGGCGACCTGTTCTGCCCGGCGACAGGCTGCGGCCAACCGCTGATGCAAGCGATTCGCCTCGTCGAACTCCGGGATGGGGAGGCCGAATATCAGTTTGTCGAAATCTCGTGCGCCCCACTGACCGCGGGCCTGCAGATGCGCTACGCGAGAGCGGGCTGTATCACTATTGAGAACGGTTACCAAGTATTCGGCTTCGCCATCTCGCAAGGCCGCCCAGTAGAGCTTGTGGTCGATAACAGCCTGCGAATCCCGAAGGACGCATGCGGCTGGAATCGTTCCCGCCTTAGAGTAGAGCACTCGCTCCGCACGGATTGGGAACTGGCCACTCAGCTTGTGCAAGTAATTAATCTGTTGCGCAAAGGTCACCCGAGTGTTCCGCCGAGACCACACGCGCTCAGCGTCGCCCATCCAACGAGCCAAATAGCGATAGCCTCTGGTCTGTGCGGACTTCGCGTCCAATAAGCCGAGGCTATCATCCCACGGGATGACAGCTGTAACGGGTTCAAGTGGGCGGAACGGGGCGATCGATTCTCCGAGGTGCAGCGGGCGGAGGAATCTTGCCTCAATGTTCATCTGTAGGGCTGGCATGCCCTTCCAGGGCTGTTTTTCGAGATTGTTCTTGCGACTCCGAACTAATGGGGCCTCCGAATTCGCCCCGAGGGAACCGGGCGCGACCTCTTCTACAACGCATAGCAATCGCGGATATAGAGTGGCGCCGTTATGAAATGCCTCACGGTACGGCGAGCCTCCGGAAAACCTAGCCGCGGCGGGCCAAGGTGATTCCTCCCAGTGCAATGCCCTTCCTGCTACTTCAGGTGGCGCATCTCGCCCAGGCAGAGTTCCTGAGGCTCGCCAAATCGTAAGCGGAAGCTTCCCGTACTCCGTGCAACGGGCAATTAAAACGCATGATGGAACGGGGAAGACGGGCTGGACGCTTTCGTCCATTGCCCAGGCTTCCTCAAACCGAACCCATGAAAAAGGGTTTCGACCTAGGCGGGCGCCAAAGCTTCCCTTTCGGAATCCTGCGAATTGCTTTCGGTTCAGGGCTGCATAGGGCATGACGAACGCAATTACTCCGCCGTCCTTTAGATAAAGCTGTACGCAGCGCGCGAAGAAATACGCCGACAGATCCTGTTGAGTGGCCACGTTGCCGCCATCCCAGATGTTGCGGTCCGTACATTCCTTGCGGAACCGTCCCTGCATCGCCTTGGACATGAACCGGTAGGAAAGCCACGGTGGATTACCGATCAGCACATCGACGCGGCGCGGCGGATAAGCCAGCGAAACCGGCTTACTCTGGTTGCGCGCAACGTATTTCCAAACGTGGTTCTTACCCGCCCGTCGGAGTGCTCTCAGATGCTCGTACGCGGACGCGAGCTGGTCCTCGTCCCTTTCATCAATCGGGTGGTTGGCGCGCAACCAGCTCCGAAGCCCGTCAGGTTCTGCGTCGGCTTCACCCAGGTCGATCATGAAGTTCAATACGTCGTCGAAGACGCCCGAGTCGCGTGTTATGGAATCGGGGAACTCAAGTGGCTTCTCGTCAGGGACTTCAATCCTGAGCATCGCCTGATCCATGAATATCTGGGTGTTCCACTGTAAGGAGTCGCCAAGATAGACCGGCAGACTGACTGTCGAACGACGCCGCAACCGCTGCTCACCCATGGCGAGCAGATACGTAACGCGGGCGATTTGGACAGCAACCGGGTGGATGTCAATCCCGAACACTGAAGTCGTACAGCGCTCCAGCGCTTCAGGGCCCGAAATGCCCTCCACCTCGGCTACATCCAGAAATTTTCGTACCGAATGGAACAGAAATGTTCCGGACCCGCAGGCAGGGTCGAGCACTCTCTGATGCAGCGGGTCATCGATGGCCCTGTCGCACATGCGCGCCGCTAACCAGTCGGGCGTGTAATACTCACCCAACTCATGTCGCTGCTCGGGGTCGATCAGCGACTCGTAGAGGCTTTTGAGTACATCGGTCTTTACGCTCTCGAAGTCGAAGCGCGCCACTTGCCGCGCTACTCTGCTGATGAAGTCTTTGCTGTCGCCGGAAGCCAAGATCCAGTCGAAGAAGTCTGACTCGATAGCACCGTCAATGCCGACTTGTGAGAATGCCCTACCGGAAAGCAGATCCTCCGGTTCTGGAAGCTCCATTCCGAGCACGCGCATCGCCATCGTCTTGGCCACGATGGTGAGATAGGTGTGCTGGAAGAAGAGGTCGTCGGAGTCAACCGACGAGCCATAAACGATGCTCCATTAGCCCTGACCACAGCTGGCGTTTGAGTTGGACCTCCTCAATGGTCGCAACCTCGGCCCACATCTCGGCCAGTCGGCGGCGGGCGCGCTGGTACGCAAGGCTTTCTTTACCTAACTCATCGCGCACCTTCTGGGGTTGTGGTTCCACATTCCCCTGTACCGCGATTGCGGCGTCGAGGAAGGCAACCAAGCCGCGAGGGCTTTCAGTCCGCGCCCGGTAAGGGGTCAGAGGCGTGAGATTGCCCTTCTTCAATTCATAGGGCATCCAATCGGCGCCATCGGTCGCGATTCCAAGGAAGTGCAGAGGTTTGTCGCGCTCCCTGTCCGTCAGGTACCGTTCTAGGCCTTCTTCCGCGTCTTGCTTCTCGCGCCTCAAGTCGCTCTTGAACTCGAAGACCGTCTGTCCCAGGAGGGCATCTAGCCTTCCCCTAATTTCCCAGACTGGCTTCTCGAATTCGATGTCTGTGCTACGAACCCCAAGTTCGTGGACGAGGAGGTCATATACAAGGCTACGCACCTTCTCGTGTTTAGGCCGCGAGGATAGTTCGTGGACAAGATCAGTAAGTTGCTGCTGGGTCAAAGGCATCGCGCCAATATTCGTATACGCGGCGCGCACCGTCAATCAGCCCCTCGTCGACCAGCCGAAGCGAACTGCTCTTGCGCTCTAGCGATTGCCCCGATACCTCATTGACAGGCATTACAGGGCGAACCTAGAATTGTTGTGGGCCTCAGGGCATGCCAATGCCGCGGCGATGCCCAATCCCAAGAGCCATTCCCCCAGAGGTAAATGCCTAAATACATATTCGTTACCGGCGGAGTCGTTAGCTCCGTCGGCAAAGGCATAACCGTTGCCGCCCTCGGCCGCATCCTCAAGAGCCGCAACGTCTCCGTCTCCGTCCAGAAGCTAGACCCCTACCTGAACGTCGACCCCGGGACCATGTCGCCCTACCAGCACGGCGAGGTCTTCGTGACCTCGGACGGCGCCGAGACCGACCTGGACCTGGGCCACTACGAACGCTTCATCGACGAAGACCTCACCAGGGCCAGCTCCCTGACCATGGGCCAGGTCTACCAGGCCGTCATCGCCAAGGAGCGCCGCGGCGACTTCCTCGGCGGCACCATCCAGGCCGTGCCCCACCTGACGAGCGAGATCAAGGCCCGCATCCGCGGCATCGGCCGCATCACCGGCGCCCAGGTCGTGATCATCGAAGTCGGCGGCACCGTCGGCGACATCGAGGGCCAGGTGTTCCTCGAGGCCATCCGCCAGATGCGGCGCGAAGAGGCGACCGAGGACACGCTCTCGATCCACGTCACCTTCCTGCCCTACATCTCGACCACGGGCGAGCTCAAGACCAAGCCCACGCAGCACTCGGTGCAGGAGCTGCGGCGCATGGGCATCCAGCCGGACGTGATCCTGGCGCGCAGCGACCACGCCGGTGACGCTGGAGACGCGCGACAAGCTGGCCCTGTTCTGCGACGTCGAACGCCGCGCCGTCGTGCCGGTGCCGACGGTCGAGAGCATCTACGAGGTGCCGGCCCTGCTCGAAGACAGCGGCCTCGGCGACTTCGTGGTCGAACGCATGGCCCTCAACGCCAGCGCGCGCGACCTTCGACAAGCTCAGGACGTGGCCTGCACGAGTGGCGGCAAATGGTCGAACGCCTGCGTCATCCTCACTCCAGCGTCAAGGTCGCAATCGTCGGCAAATACGTGGAGCTGCGGGATGCGTATCTTTCGGTGAAGGAAGCTCTGATCCACGCCGGCATCTTCCACGACACCGAGGTCGAGATCCTCTGGGTGCACTCCGAAGACGTGACCGACGAGAACGTGGCCGGCCTGCTGCGCGGCGTCAACGGGGTCATTGTCCCCGGCGGCTTCGGCGAGCGCGGCTTCGAGGGCAAGGTGGCGGCGGCGAAGTACGCCCGCGAGCACAAGGTGCCCTACCTGGGCCTGTGCCTGGGCATGCAGGTCATGGTCGTCGAGGCGGCCAGGGCGGCGCTGGGCACCGACGCCGTGAACTCGACCGAGAACGACCCCGAGACGCCGAACCCGGTGATCAGCCTGCTCTCGGAGCAGCAGGGCATCGAGGACAAGGGCGGCACCATGCGCCTGGGCTCGTACGTCTGCCGCCTGCTGCCGGGCACCAAGGCCCACGCGGCCTACGGCGTCGACGAGGTGCGGGAGCGGCACCGCCACCGCTACGAGTTCAACAACGCCTACAAGGGCCTGCTCGAAGACTTTGGCCTGGTGTTCAGCGGCGCCTCCCCGGACGGCTCGCTGGTCGAGATCTCGGAGATCGGCGACCACCCCTACATGGTGGGCACGCAGTTCCACCCCGAGTTCCGCTCGCGCCCGGACCGGCCGCACCCGCTGTTCCGCGACCTGGTCGCGGCGGCGATGCGGAACGCGGCCGGCCAGGCCGAAGGCGATGCGATTTTAGCGACTTCTCCCTCGGGAGTAGCTTGATTATTGATGCCAAGTCTGCCGCCGATTAGCCGATAATTCATAGGCCCGCCATGCCGGTGGGCGGCGGGTCTTCAGGAGGCCTGTCATGCGCCTATTCCTCGACACCGCGAACATCGACGAGATCAGGGAAGGCGCGCGCATGGGCGTCGTAGCCGGCGTGACGACGAACCCGTCGCTGATGGCGAAGGACGCGGGCGGGTCGACTTATCACGATCGAGTGGTTGAGATCTGCGAGATCGTGAAGGGCCCCGTCTCGGCCGAGTGCACCTCGCGCGAGGTGGCGGGCCTGCTCGAAGAGGGGCGGATGCTGGCAAGCTGGCACAAGAACGTTGTCGTGAAGATACCCATGGACGCGAACGGGCTCGAAGCGACCTCGATCCTCTCGAAGGAGGGGATACGCATCAACATGACACTGATCTTTTCGGCCAACCAGGCTCTGCTCGCGGCCCTTGCCGGCGCGACCTACGTCAGCCCCTTCGTCGGCCGCCTCGATGACGCCGGCCAGGACGGCATGGAGGTCGTGCGCCAGTCGGTCGAGATCTTCGACAACTACCACATGCCGGCCCAGGTGCTGGCGGCGAGCATCCGCACGGCGCCGCACGTGATCCAGGCAGCGCTGGCCGGCTCGCACGTGGCCACTATCCCCTACAGCATCCTGCAGCAGATGGTGAAGCACCCGCTCACCGACGTCGGCATCGAGCGCTTTCTGGCCGACTCACGTAAATACGCGGCGGTTTAGGCGCCGCGAAGGAGAATGTCCCACCTGTCCTTGCAACGTGGGCGCAACATGCTACACTTGGGTGCCGAGCACTTCATCCCCGTCTCCCCCTCTGGCCGGCCGAAATGGCCGCGCGAATCCCTATCCCTGACTCAGTCGCACCTTCGGACAACCTAGCGTGACAACAGTAGAACAGAACCGTCGCTACACCATTGCCGAGCTTGAGACGCTGCCTCGTGACGAAATCACGGGCATCGCCGCCGAATTGGAGATCGACAAAGCTTCCACCCTGCGCAAGCAGGAGCTGGTCTTCCGCATCCTGCAGTCGCAGTCGGAGAGCGAAGGCAACGTCTTCCGCGCCGGCGTCCTCGAGATCGTCGATGACGGCTACGGGTTCCTGCGGCGCGAGAACTTCATCGCCAGCCTGACTGACGTTTACGTCTCGCAGTCACAGGTGCGCCGCTTCGGCCTGCGCACCGGCGACTACGTGACGGGCACGGTGCGCCCGCCCAAGGGCGATGAGCGCTACTACAGCCTCCTGCGCGTCGAAGCGGTGAACAGCGTCGACCCCGAAGTCGCGAAGCGCCGCCCCTACTTCGAGCAGCTGACGGCCGTCTTCCCGGACGAGATGATCCAGCTCGAGACAAGCTCGGACAACCTCTCGCAACGCATCATCGACCTTGTTTCGCCGATCGGCCGCGGCCAGCGCGGGCTAATCGTTTCGCCGCCCAAAGCCGGCAAGACCTTCCTGCTGAAGAACATCGCCCACGGCATCAGCCACAACTACACGGACATCCACGTGATGGTCCTGCTCATCGGCGAGCGGCCGGAAGAGGTCACGGACATGCGGCGCAGCGTCGACGGCGAGGTCATCGCGTCGACGTTCGACGAGCCGGTCGAGGACCACACCCACGTCGCCGAGATGGCCCTGGAGCGCGCCAAGCGCCTGGTCGAAGGCGGCCGCGACGTCGTGATCCTGCTGGACAGCATCACGCGCCTCACCCGCGCCTACAACACCGCGATGCCGCCCTCGGGGCGCACGCTCTCCGGCGGCATCGACCCGATCGCCCTCTACCCGCCGAAGCGCTTCTTCGGCGCCGCGCGCAACACGGACGAGGCCGGCAGCCTGACGATCATCGCCAGCTGCCTGGTCGATACCGGCAGCCGCATGGACGAGGTCATCTACGAAGAGTTCAAGGGCACGGGCAACATGGAGGTTCATCTTGCCCGAAACCTGGCGGAACGCCGCGTCTTCCCATCGATCGACGTCGCGCGCAGCAGCACCCGCCGCGAGGAGCTGCTGCTGTCGCCGGAGACCCTGCGCGGCGCATGGCTGGTGCGGCGCATGGTCCAGCAGGTCGCGTCGAACTCGCCGAACCCGACGGAGGCCACTGAGCGCCTGCTCAACGCCATGGAGCGCACCCAAAACAACGACGAGTTCATTCAGAGCCTGAGGACCCAGCCGACGGATTAGCCAGCGGTCAGAACCTCACCCCCAACCCCCTCTCCGTCCGACGGAGAGGGGGCTTTCGATCGAGGTGCGAGGTGAGGACTTACCGCCAAACCCTCGCCGGGGGCTGGTCGAAAGCTGGGTTGTCCCACCAGCGCAGGCGTCTTGTGCAGGACGACGGGTAAGGCTCAAGCCCCAGGCCGCTGCGTCCGCGGCGGCCACGGTGTTGTTACGTGATCTCTGGAAATGTTTACGATTTTGGCAGGATTTGTTGGCGCGTAAGCACAATTTGGCTACCATGCGTGGCGGATGCGCGCCCTTCGCCTCTCTCTACTGATTGCCTGCATCGCGACATCCTACTTCTATTACTCCGAGACCTCTTCCTCCAAAAGCGAACTGACGCTGCCACTGCCGTTTCCACCCCAGATGTCCGATTCCAGGGTCGGAGCCTCGGCGGCATGGGTTTACGAGAATCCGGTCCTGGAACTGAACTTCCCGGACCCGGCCGTGATAGAAGTGGACGGCGCCTTTTACAGCTTCGCCACGAACTCCAACCACAGGAACATCCCGGTAGCCCGCTCATATGACCTTATCGATTGGTCACTGCTGGCGGATGCCCTGCCTGAGCTGGCTCCGTGGGTGCAGCCTCTTCCCAACATGGTATGGGCGCCCGAGGTCATACAAATCGGCGAAGGGTTCAGGATGTATTACGTGGCTCATGACCGAGCGTCAGGGCGGCAATGCATCGGTGCCGCAAGCAGCCCATTCCCGGAGGGCCCTTTTCGAGATGGCAGCACGCAGCCCCTGGTATGCCCGGCCGGCTTCGAACGTGCGATCGACCCCAGCCCGTACCAGGATGGAAGCCGGCTCTACCTCTACTTCAGCGGGGTTTGCTGCGGCCAACCGAACGGCATCTACGCACAAAGGCTGTCTTCGGACGGCCTCGCGACGAGCGGGGGTCCGACCCTGGTCATCCAGGTCGACGCGGGCTGGGAGGGGACCGTAGTCGAAGCACCAACGATGCTGAAGTACAGCGGCAAGTATTACCTTTTCTATTCAGGCAACGACTATCGCAACGAGACGTACGCGGTGGGCTACGCGGTTTGTAAATCCGCTCTCGGTCCTTGCGCCAAGGCAAAGGAGAACCCGCTACTTGCGACGGGGTCTACCAGCTCCCGGGCGATTGGCCCCGGGCATCAGTCGATCATCAAGGTCGGCCAGGACTACTGGATGCTCTATCACGGCTGGAGTGGCGTCGTCGGCGACCGCGGCGGAGGTAGGCGTGCATTGTGGCTGCAGCCGCTCACGTGGCGCGCGGGGAAACCGACGCTTGCACCCTAGTTTTGGGGAAGGGCGCGTCCGAGACGCGTGTAACACTTCGCGGACGGCCCCGTTCTTATCTCTGCGAAGGAATCGCCCTACCGGTCATGGACTGACCATGAATATAGCCGGGTGGGCATTGAGCCGGGATCCGAACGTGGTCGCCAACGGATTCCGGGGAGCCTAGTGGCGAAACCGACCGGCCTTGTTCCTCTTTGCGGGAACGGGGCATTTTTATGCCCCAAAAAGGAGTGGTTGGTGCCTCAAATCAAGGCGAAGAGCAGTCGCAGCGGGCCTGACATACCGATGGTCAGGGGCCTCTTCACCTGGAGTGAGTGGCTCATCGGGTTGTTCATCATCAATGCCGCGCTGGCGCTGGCCTGGCAGTGGTTCGATGAAGGCAAGATCGTCTCCGACTTCAGGGCCACGTGGCACTACGTGCTCTTCGGCGGTTCGATCGTGGCCGCGGTCGCAGCCCTCGGGACCCGGCACCTTGCGAGGCGCATCGAGCGCCAGCTCAAGCAGATGGGCTCGATCGACGCGCTGACAGGGCTGCCCAACCGGATGCCCCTGATGGAGCGCGTCGAACGTGAAAACGTCGCCGTCCTCTACATCGACCTGGACCGCTTCAAGGTCATCAATGACAGCCTTGGCCATGACACCGGCGACGAAGTGCTGAAGATCGTGGCGCAGCGCATCAGGCACATCTTCCGCGAGTCGGACCTGGTCTGCCGGCTGGGAGGCGACGAGTTCGTAGTCGTGGTCGAGGACGAGAAGGCGGAGAGCGTGGCCGTGGCCGCGGCGACCCGCGTGATCAACGCATTGCACTCGCCGCTCACCGCCCAGCGGCGCGAGTTGTTTGTGACGGCGAGCATCGGCATCGCGGTGAAGTGCGAAGAGCTGCGCGAGCCGAACGACCTTCTTCGCGCCGCCGACCTTGCGCTCTACCGGGCGAAGCGCCAGGGCCGCGATCAGGTGGTCATCTTCAACCAGGAGATGGAGAGCAACAACGTGCTGGCGCAGCTGGACCTGGAAAGCGACCTCTGGCGCGCCGTGGAGCGGAACGAGATGGAGGTCTACTACCAGCCCGAGATCAACATCGAGAGCGGCAAAATCATTGGCTTCGAGGCGCTGGTGCGCTGGAACCACCCCAAGCGCGGCCTGCTAAAGCCGGAAAGCTTTATCGGCCTGGCCGAAGAAAACGGCGCCCTGCGTGACATTGGCCTCTGGGTGATCGAGCAATCCTGCCGGCAATGGCGGCGTTGGCAGGAAGAGTTCGCCGGCAACGGTCCGCTGTCTCTGAGCGTGAACCTGTCCCTGCGCCAGCTGGAGGCGCCTGACCTGGTGGACCGCATCCAGGAGATCATCTGGACCACGGGTATGGACGCATCGCAGCTCAGGCTGGAGATAACCGAGAGCGTGCTGCTCTCCAACCGGACGGACATGATCGCCCAACTGCACCGCTTGCGGAAGATGGGCATTCGCCTGGCGATCGATGACTTCGGCACGGGGTATTCGTCGCTGAATTACCTGAAGCAGTTGCCGGTGCACGGCGTCAAGATCGACCAGTCTTTCGTGCGGAACCTGGGCGATGACGACGCGACTATGCTCATCGTCCAGGCCATCGTCACGCTGGCCCACGATCTGGGTCTCGACGTCACTGCCGAGGGCGTCGAGACCAAAGATCAGCTGGACCGGCTGTTCCGGCTGGGCTGCGACCGCGGCCAGGGCTACTACCTGTCGGAGCCGCAGCCGACCGACGCGATCGAGCGTCTGCTGAGGGCTTACACGCGGCGACAGACGGAGCCGGTGACCGCGGCCTGACATGCGAAAGCACGCCGTCTAGACGCTTTTGCAACGTTCGCCACGGTAACAACCCAGAGCCGCTGTCGTTTTAGGTTGATAGGGACGGAACCCCCATCAGCCTCAAGGACGAAGCGCAAACGGCAGCCGCGTGGCGAAAGCGACCGGCTTGTTCTGTATCCGTAGCTGGAGACGTGAATCCAGCTGGTAAGGAGCGCTTTGCGGAGCGGGCAAAAGGCGCCGGAGCGGCCACAAGAACCAGCACCGATCGTTTTGACCCTGTATGCCTGGAGCAGGCGTCTGATCGCCATCTTTTTGGCGGTCGCCATCTTCTTCATGGGCTGGTCTTTCGCCGGCCTGCGCTTCGATGGGCGGAACATCGCCCTGGAGACTTATTCCCTGTGGCAGGTCGGGCTGGTCATCGCCAGCTTCATCGTGGTGGGGCTGACCGTGTTCCTGCGCCGGCTGGCGCGACACATCGAGTGGGAGCTGCGCTACTACGGGTCGCTGGACGTGCTTACGGGACTTTCGAACCGTTCGGGGTTGATGGACCGCCTGCAGCGCCCCCAAATCGCTGTGCTGTACCTGGACCTCGACAAGTTCAAATCGATCAACGACAGCCTGGGCCACGACAGCGGCGATGAAGTAATAAAGGCCGTCGCGCAGCGCATTCGCAGGATCATCCGGCCCGAAGACCTGGCGGCGCGCCTGGGCGGCGACGAGTTTGTGATCGTGATCGAGGACCCTGAGGCCGAAAGCGCCGCGCGGGCCCTGGGAGACAGGATTCGGACAAGCCTGGCGATGCCGATGAAGGCTGACCGGCGCGAGGTCTGCGTGACAGCGAGCATCGGCATCGCGGTGAAGTCGGCTGAAGTGTCGACGCCAAGCGACCTCCTGCGCGCGGCCGACCTGGCCCTTTATCGGGCCAAGCGTCAGGGCCGCGACCGCGTGGTCTTCTTCAACGAGTCCACGGAGTCAAACGTGATGTTCCGTATGGACCTGGAGAAAGACCTGTGGAAGGCGATGGACCGCGGTGAGCTGGAGCTCGACTACCTTCCCGAGGTCAATATTCAGACAGGCGTGATCGGCGGCGTCGAGGCGCTGGTGCGGTGGCGCCACCCCGACCACGGGGTACTTCGGCCCAACAGCTTTCTTACCCTGGCGGAAGAGACCGGTTCGGTCACGGAAATCGGCATCTGGGCGCTGGAGACTGCCTGCCGCGATTGGCGGGCCTGGCGCGACGCGACCGGCCGCGACATCAATCTGGGCGTGAACCTTTCGCCACGGCAGTTGACGAACCCGGAGCTTGTCCGCCGCGTCGAAGAGATCTTGCTGGCGACGGGCATGGACCCAACGCGCCTGCGAGTGGAGATCAGCGACAAAGTTTTGCTGGACGGAGGCCCTGCCCAGGCGGCCCGCCTGCAGGACCTGCACTCCCTGGGCATCGACATCGTCATCGACGACTTCGGCACCGGCCACGCGCCCTTGAATTACCTGCGACAGTGGCCGGTGCAGGCGGTGAAGATCGACCGCTCGCTGGTCAGCAACCTCGAATTCGACGACTCGAAGATGCTCATCGTCCAGGCGATCATCAGCCTGGCGCACGACCTGGGCATCGGGATCACGGCCGTCGGCATCGAGACGCCGAAGCAGTTGAGCCAGCTCTTCGACCTGGGCTGCGACTTCGGGCAAGGCTACTACCTGTCGGAGCCGGTCCCGGCCCGCAGCGTGGAAGACCTGCTTGCCGGCCGGGCGCCACGGGGCGACAGGCGGCCGCCGCTGCGGGCGGCTTAGCCGTTCATCACCTCTTCGAGCACGCGGCCGGCCTGGTCGGGGTTGCCCGGCGGCATCGAGATTAACGGTACGTCGACGCCCAGGCCCTTAAGCTCCTCGAGCTGCTGGTGTATCTCCTTAGGCGTGCCGACGACGGCGATGTTCTTGTTCATGTAGTCGGGCACAGCGTCGACTGCCGCGTCCTGGCCGCCCTCCCAGGCCGCCTCGATCGCCTTGGTCTCCTCCGCGTAGCCCTCGCGGGCCAGCATCTCTTTGTAGAAGACGCCCATGCGGCCGATGTAGAAGGCCACCGGCTGCTTGGACTGTCGCTGGATGGCGGCGCGCTGGGCCTCGTCGAGGACGTAGCCGGTCGTCAGGTAAGGCGCCACAACGAGGCTGGAGGCGTCGCGTCCGGCCTTCTTCGCGCCGCGGGCGAGGCGGGCGCGGACGGAGGCATATTTGTCCTTGGGCCAGTGGATGGGGATGACGCCGTCCGCGATCTCGCCGGTTTGGACAATGCTCGCGGGCGAAATCGCGGCGATGTACACGGGGATGTCGTCACGCACCAGCGGCACCTGGAGACGGAAGCCGCGGTCGAGGTTGAAGATTTCGCCGTGGTAAACGAGGCGCTCGCCGTGGAGGAGCATCTTGATGACCTCCACGTATTCACGCAGGCGCCGCATAGGCTTCTCGAACGGCACGCCGTGAAAGTGCTCGATGACGTTGGCGCCGCTGGAGCCGAGGCCGATGATCATGCGTCCGCCGCTGCGCTCGTCCAGCGTGGCGAAGGTGCTGGCGATCACGCCGGGGGAGCGCGAGTAGACGTTGAGGATGCCGCTGCCGATCTTGATCTTCTCGGTCGCCCGGACAACGTCACCCATGCCGGTGACCATGTCGTAGCCCCAGGTTTCACCGAACCAGACGGAGTCATAGCCGAGCTGGTCCGCAACCCGTATTTTCTCGAGCGCCTGCTCGCGGCCGGCGCCGCCGCCGACGATGCCACCGGTGATACCGATGCGCAGCTTTGCCGCGTTGGTCATGTTGGCCTCCGTGTGATTAGTAATCAGTAATCAGTTATCAGTTATCAGGCGCGAGAACAAGGGCGACAAAGGTCATGAGGCGTCAGGTTTCGGGGCTTCAGGTGTCCGGCGCCACTCTGGACTGATAACTGATTACTGATTACTCTGCCGGTGGTTGACCCTGAGCGCCAGCAGGCGTATCAGAAAGGCATGGAGACGTTCCCCGCCGCCCCCTTGCGCCGCCGCGTCCTGTCTTTGCTCCGGGCCGAGCTCAGCCGCCTGGGCCGCGAAGGCATTGAGTTCTATCTTTGCCTCTCGGATGCAAGCTGGCGCCGGGCGATGACCGTCGCCGCTTGTCCCGCGTACACGGCGCGGCTGGCCTCGCCGACAGCCCGCAGAGGCACGCGCGGCAAGCTGGGCATGGCCACGATTTGCCACTTTCGTCACGGCCACGCCGCGGTGGTCTACGTAAAGACGCGCGGCCGTTCCTGGGACCAGGTCGAGGACACGGTACGGCATGAAGCGCTGCACCTGGCGCGGCCGAGCTACAGTCACCGCCAGGTAGACGCGGCCATGCGGGCGCGTCCTTCGACAGGCTCAGGATGATTCGACAGGCTCAGTCCTTCGACAGGCTCAGGATGATTCGAGCGAGGTTGGCGTCTGAAGGTGGAGGCTCGGCTCGACGGCTGTCCTTCGACAGGCTCAGGATGATTCGAGCGAGGTTGGCGTCTGAAGGCGGAGGCCCTCGGCTTTCGACAGGCTGCGTCCCTTCGACAGGCTCAGGATGATTCGAGCGCGGTAAGGCTCGCGCGATTACTGGATGACGTTGCGGGCGCGCATGTCCGCGATCTCCGCGTCGGAGAAGCCCGCTTCTTTGAGGTAGGTCTCGGTGTCACGGCCCAGGGGAGGGGCGGCGCCCTGCGCGGCCAGTTTCGATTTCGACATGCGCAGAACCGGGGCGACCATCTGCTGCGGCCCTGAGAGGTCGTGTTCGAGGTCCACCATCATGTCGTTGGCCAGCACCTGCGGGTTCTCCGACATGTCCTCCGGGAACTGGACTTTGCCCGCCGGCACGCCCTCGCGCTCGAAGATCGTCAGCCACTCGTCGGTGGTCTTCTCCCGTATCAGGGCCTCGACGGTGGCGACGCCGGCGCCGAGCTTCTCCTGGAAGTCGGGCGCCGCCATGTTCAGGTTAGGGTCGGCGAAGCCGAGGAAGTCGGTGCCGATGGCGGCGCGCACCTTCCCCCACAGCGCCGGCGAGAGAGCGCCGACGGCCAGGGCGCCGTCCTTGGTGAGGTAGGTCCGGTAGTAGATGTTGCCGCTGAAGGCGCGCAGAGGGTTGCGCGCGGCCGAGAGCTCGGCGAAGCCGGCGCCTTCGTTCTGCATCCGGCGGCGATTTTCTCGCGCCGGCAGGCGCATGCCGGCATCGGCTACCGGCAGTTCCATGACTACGCCCCCCTGGAAAGCCAGGGCGGTGGCCAGCAGAGACGTCTCGACAAGCTGGCCTTCGCCGGTGCGCTGGCGATGGAACAGGGCCGCGCTGACCGCCCAGGCGATGGTCATGCCGGTGCCGTAGTCCGCGATGGCGGTCGAGGTGATCGTTTCGGGGCGGCCGTCGGGGCCAAACTTGCCTTCGCCGACCATCAGTCCCGAAATGGCCTGCACCACAATGTCGTAGCCAGGCTGGTTCGCGAGGGGGCCCTTGCGGCCGAAAGCCGTGTTATCGACGTAGACCAGGTCGGGCCGGATCGCGGACAGGGTGGGGTAGTCGATGCGGAGCTTGGCGGCGACGTCGGGCCGGTAGTTGATGACGACGACGTCTATGTTGGGAATGAGCTTGTGGATGGCTTCCTGGGCCTTGGGGTCAGACATGTCCAGGACCAGCGACTTCTTGCCGCGGTTTAGCTCCTGGAAGGCCTTGGACTCGCCGGGCATGAACTGGCCGAAGAGGCGCCAGGGCTCGCCGTTCGGCGGCTCTACCTTGATTACCTCCGCGCCGGCGTCGGCCAGCATCATGCAGCCGAAGGGCCCGGCGATGATCTGGGTGAACTCAAGGATGCGAATGCCGTTCAGCGGGCCGGATGCCATGTGCTCCCCTCCCTGGTTGGGTGTGCAGGCATTATTTGCACTGGGGCTCGACAAGGCAACCACGGGAGGGGCCGGGGCATGGTGAGTAAGCGAGCGACCCGGTAGCGGCGCGTCAGATGCCGGGTCAGCGGAGCAGCCGAGGAGCTACTTCGCTCGGCTGGTCAGGGGCGGCGGTTGGGGTTGGAGGGGTGGCGGTTTCGCGGCTGCCGGCGGCGCGGAGGCCCGGATGCGGTCGGCCAGGTCCTTGAGGGCTTTCGCCAGCTCAGGGTTGTGCTGCGATGCCATGGCGCCAGTTTCGGCCGCGGTGGTTTGCGGGCGCGAAACGGTGGTTCGCGGGCGGCCTTTCATTTTCATGACGGTGGGGTATTGCGCGGGCGGTCTTGTCGCGCTCGGCGTTAGCGGCCGGCACTCGACGTTGAAGGCTTTCGGCCTGTCATTCCGACACCAGGAGGGAATCCCGGGAGCGACCGCGGAGCGCAGTCCAAGCGCTCATGTGACCACTACTGTCATTCCGACGGAGGAGGAATCTCAGCAACGCCCACGGAGCGCAGTCCAAGCGCGCTCATGTGACCACTACTGTCATTCCGACGGAGGAGGAATCCCGGCAAGGCCTATCTTCACCAAGACGCGTCACTTTAGTACTCGGTCGCCGCCCGGGATTCCTCCTCGCGTCGGAATGACAGAGGCTGCCGGAATGACAGAGGACGTCGGAAGGGGTGGGGCGGAATTGGAGGCTACGTTCCCGGCGGCAGGACGGGGAGCGCGGACTCGCTGGCAATGCCTTCGGCGAGGAGCTCCTGGTACTCGGCCTCGGTCAGGCCGAGCATGTCGATGTAGACCTCGCGGTTGTGAGCCCCGTAGACGGCCGGTGGGAAACCGAACTCGACCGGCGTTGCCGGCAGGCGCCAGCCCGGACCGGCGTAGTGATAATCGCCGACCTCGGGATGGTGCATGATCTGCCACCAGCCGCGGGCGGCGAGGTGTGGGGATTTGAGCGCTTCCGGGGGCGTCAGCACCGGCGTGGCCGCGATGCCGGCGGCCTGGAGGCGCTCCGCCAGGACGATGTTGTCCTGGCCGGCCGTCCAAACGTTCAGCTGCGCGTCGAGCTCATCGTGGCGGCGCCAGCGGCCGTAGGCGCCCGCCAGGGCGGCGTCGCGGGCCCACTCGGGGTCGCCCATCTCGGCGCGGAGCGCCTGCCACTCGGCGTCCGTGTTGATGGCGAGGGCGAGCCAGCGGTCGTCGCCGGCGCAGCGATAGACGCCGTGAGGCGCGCGGCCGGGTTCGCGGTTGCTGAGGCGGGGAAAGAAGCGGCCGTTCATGGAAAAGTCCATGAACATCTCGCCGACCGGCAGGGTCTCGCGCAGGCTGAGGTCGATCTCCTGGCCCTGTCCCGTGCGGGCGCGATGGATCAGCGCCAGCATCAGGGCGCCGCCGGCGTACATGCCGGCGATCGGGTCGGCGTAGTTGATGCCGCTACGCACCGGCCCCTCGCCATCGTGGTAGCCGGTGAAGAAGGCCAGGCCACCGAGGCCGTCGAGAGTGGCGCCGAAGCCGGAGTAGTTGCGCTCCGGGCCGGTCTGGCCCATGGCCGAGACCTTGAGGAGGATGATGTCGGGCTTGATCTTGCGAAGGCCTTCGAGGTCGAAGCCACAGCGCTCGAGGACGATTGGGCGGTGGTTGTCGACGACGATATCGGCCGTTTCGACGAGCCGCACGAACAGCTCGCGGCCGCGCGGCTTCTCGAAGTCCAGGCTCACCACCGTCTTGCCGGCCTCGGTCTGCAGGGCGTAGGCGGAGAGGCCGGTCTGAAGCAGCACCGGGTTATCGCGCCGGGCGGCGCGGCCCGTTGTGGGCGGAGGCGCCTGGCCCGAAGCCGCCGCGGCTTCTTCCTGCTCGCGTTGCTCGCGGGCCCGTCTGAGGCGATTCGCGATCGCGGGCGTGAGCTTGGGGACTTCCTGGACCTTTATTACGTCGGCGCCCATGTCCGTAAGCCAGCGCGTGCCGAGCGGCGCCGCCCAGATGGTGCTCAGGTCCAGTACGCGAATGCCCTCGAGCAGCCCTGCCAAGCCCATGCCCTCCTAGATCACGCCTGCGCGGCTGAGCTCGACGAGGCCGGCCGGCGTGTAGCCCAGGCGGCCGATGTAGACGTCCTGGTTGTGCTCGCCGAGTAGGGGCGCCCGGCCGGCGGCCCAGGGGGTGTCGCTCATCTTGTACGGCGCGCCGGGATAGGTCAGCAGGCCGGCCTGGGGATGGTCCACGTCCACGAAGAAGCCTCGCGCCTTCAGGTGGGGTGAGTTGACCATGTCCTCAGGCGTGGCAACGTAGCCGAAGTTCTGGCCGCCCTTTTGACCCGCCGTGGTAGAACTCTTCCTTGCCGTGCTCGATTGTCCAGGGCAGGAGCAGCGCTTCGATCTCGTCCGCGGCGGCCGATGCTTCCGGGCCGATGAGGGGCGCGTTGCGCAAGTGCGGCGAGCGGAAAGCTTCGTTGCCGGTGACGTCGGCAAGGACTTCGGAGAATATGCCGGCCCCGCCACGGACCACGTTGACGTGGCCGTCGGCCGCGGGCAGGAGCGTGTTGTGGTTGCCGACGCGGGCGATGTAATCGCCCTGCTGCGACGCCTGGATTACGCGCGGCGGCTCGTTGAGGAAGCTCATCGTCTCGTAGGCCGAGACGTCCACGTGCTGGCCAATGCCGCGGACCATCTGGGCGTAGATCGCCATCGTGGCGGCGGTGAAGGCGTTGATGCCGGTGTTGTACAGGGCCTGATGGCCGCCGTTCTTGAGGGGCTCCCGTCCCGGGTCGCCGGTTATCGACATCAGGCCGCTGATGGCGTGGAGGTTGACTTCGTCGGCCTTCCAGTCCCGCCAGGGCCCGTCCTGGCCAAACATCGAGATCGATAGCAGGACCACCTTCGGGTTCAACGCCTGCAGCGCCTCGTAACCGAGGCCCATCGCATCGACCTCGCCGGGCGCAAAGCTTTCGACAACAACGTCGCTCCCGGCCGCGAGGCGCCGGACGATCTCGCGGCCGGTCTCGGTGTCGAGGCTCAGCGTGATGCTCTTCTTGTTCGTGTTGCAGTAAAGAAAGAGGCCGCCGGCTTCGCGGTTGGGGATGTCGTCCCTGAATGGGCCGTAGCCGCGGCTGACGTCGCCGGCGCCCGGCGGTTCGACTTTGATGACTTCGGCCCCGAAGCCGGCCATGAGCTTGGTGCAGAAGGGCCCGGCGATGTATTGGGTCAGGTCCAGGACGCGGACGCCGGATAGAGCCTGCGGTGCGCCGTTCGGATGGGGTTGGTCGGGCATGCTCACTCCGAATGCCTAAGGCGGCCGCGCGTCGCCCGATTCTAGCAGAGCCGCGCGGCGGTAAAACAGTCACGCTGCGGCACTCAGGTGCCGCCGTCCTTCGACAAGCTCAGTCCTTCGACAGGCTCAGGATGATCCAGTTAGGTATTGGTCTAGAGAAGCCAGCGGCACTTACGCAGTCCCCTGCTTCAGGCAGGGCCCCACTGGATCATCCTGAGCCTGTCGAAGGACTGAGCTTGAGCCTGTGCAAAGGCGGGCGAGGGAGCACGTTGATGCCTGCCAGAACTTACATGGCCATGCCGTGCGGGTTGAGGTCGTAGAGGAAGCGGTTGATGTCGTCCGCGGCCTGGACGCCGTCTTCGCGGGCCTGCTCGTCGATGTCGCTTTTGAGCCGGGGCGAGATGCCCTTCATCTTGTCCTTCAGGCGGTCCCAGGCGCTGGTCATGTGGGGCGGCAGGTCATCGCTCTCGACGTGCTCGATCTCGGACCAGGCCTGGCCTGCGCGCTCGTGGGGATGGAGCTCGTCGTCGGCCATCCGGTCGGCGGCTCGGCGGAACGCGAGGACGACGTCGGGACTAACGGCGCCGCGGCCGGGGTCGCCGGTCTGCTGAAAATGGCTGTCTCGCTCAGACATCGGAGTCTCCTCTGGCGGCAAGCGGCCAGCGGCCCGCGTGCGGCTGATCAGATCATGCCCGGGTGGCATTGCCCGGGCATCAGACGCGAGGGAGGGCGTCTTTCGCTTTCGTGAAGCTAAAGCAGGGCTCGTAGCGCAAACCCGAACGCGAGTAGCAGGCCGAAGCGCATGTGCAGGCCCGCGGTCCCGCGCACGAGAGCATTCAGGGCCACGGAGTCCCGCTCCCGCAGCGCCTGCGCCGCGGAGACGGCCCAGGGCAGCGCCAGCAGTGAGATCAGCGCCTCCGCCGGCAGCTCAGCGAGCGCGACGCCGGCGGCCACAACGACAAAGGGCGCGGCCGTAAGAGCCAGGTAGACGTAGTCCGCGCCGGGACGGCCGAGGACGCCCGCGATCGTTACTTTGTGCCGGGCGCGGTCGTTGTCGATGTCGCGCAGGTTGTTGGCGTGGAGAATGTCGGCCACAAGCAGCGCGACCGGCAGCGAGGCCCAGAACTGCTCCCAGGTCAGGCGCTCTACCTGGACGTAGGCGGAGGCCATGACCATGAGGACGCCCATGAAGAAAAAGACCATCACCTCACCGAGGCCGCGCCGGCCGTAGGCGATAGGGCCGGCGGTGTAGAAATAGCCGGCCAGGACGCTGGCGAAGCCGGCGGCGAGGATCGGCCAGCCCACAAACGCAACGATGACCAGCCCGCAGGCCGCTCCGGCGACGAAGCAGGCGATTGCGGCGCGATGAACTGTCTGCGCCGGGAGCAGGCCGCGCTGGATCACGCCGCCAAGGGTGGCGCGCGGCTGGACGCCATCGACGAAGTCGAAGAAGTCTGTCGCCAGGTTGGTGCCGGCCTGAATCAAGACGGACCCGGCCAGGGCCAGGAGGAACAGAAGCGGCCGGAAGTCCTCATCGGCCGCGACGGCGGTACCCACTAGCACCGGGACGATCGAAGCGGGGTAGGAGAAGGGCCTGAGCGCGATCCACCAGGCGCGGCGCGTTGTCATCTCCGGCGTGGTCACAGCGGTATTTTCGCGAATTGGCGCACAGCAGGCGAATCGGTTTCGAGGGAGAGCGATTGCATCGACGTCGCAGGCTTCTTCACCGCGCGTAACAAACGCGCATAACCTTAACGCGCCGCTTACGGGCGATAACGGCGCGTTAACGCCGGCGCCACATCATCATCCCCGTACCCGAAGGCCTTCGCGACAAGTAACGCTCCAGGACACCAGGACTCCCGCGGTGTCCGGGCTTTGCCTATAGCGACAAGGAGAACCACCGAATGCGACTATCCTTCAGACAAATTGCCCTGGGCGCGGCAGCTGCCCTCGGCGTGATGGCGATCGCTGGGATCGCCGGTGCGCGCGGCGACTTCGGCCAGGACATCGAGAACCAGGCCAGGGCGCACTCCAATCAGAACTTCGGCATCGGCAAGCCGCTCGAAGAATCTTCGACGACAAACATCAACGCCGCGACTGCCCTCGCGGACCCCACTAAGCTGGCGACCCTGGCGAAGGGCCTCGACGCCAAAACGGTTGCGGTCGTCGACGGCGCGCCAAACATCGACATGATCGCGTTGTGGCCGAACGACACGAACCCGACCCACTTGATCGCCTGCAACGAGCAGGGAGCTGCCCAGATCGGCCTGATCCGCATCAGCCTCGCCGACGGCAGCAGCCAGGTCATCGTGCACTCCGGCCTGACTAGCTGCGACCCCGTGAACCGCACCCCCTGGGGCACGATCGTCTTCGGGGAAGAGAACGGCGCGAGCGGCCGTGCATGGGAGCTCATCAACCCGCTTAACACGACCAATGTCGACATCGTCGGCGGCGTCCCGATGAACGGCACTAACCCCGGCAATATCGTTGAGAGGACGGCGCTCGGGAAGCTCTCGTTTGAGGGCATCGTCATTTTCCCCAGCGGCGTCGTCTATTACGCTGATGAGAGGCGCCCCGACGATGGCAACCCTGGTGGCGCCCTCTACAAGTTCATCCCTACAACCCTCCGCACCGCCACCACTCCAATCGCGAGCCTGGCGGACTCCCCGCTGGTCGGCGGCTCAGTCTACGGCTTGCGCGTTGGCGTTCGTCCGACCACCGACTACGGCCAGGCGACGCAGACAGGCATGGCTGCCTGGGTTCCTGCCAACGTTGCCCCCTTCCCAAACCTCGGCGGTGTCCAGAACGCCCTCAAGTTCACCGGCTACTACCGTCCGGAAGACTACGCAATGGATCAGGCCGCGTTTGCCGACGGCCAGGTTCGCTTCTGCGGCAACAACACGGGTAACGAGGCGACGTCCGGGTCCGTAAACGGCCACACCTGGGGCGAGACGATCTGCGTCACCGATGGCACTGTGGCACAGGCCAACGCGAACACCGCGATTCCCGAGGTCCAATACCTGGTCATTGGCAATGCCCACCTCTCGATGATGGACAACATTGCCTACCAACCCGGCCGCGGTAACTGGATCATCCACGAAGACGGCGAGGAGCTGACCGGCCACAACGACCTCTGGGCCTGCATGGATGACGGCATGGACGACGACGTCCTCAGCGACTCCTGCGTCCGTATTGCCTCCCTCAATGACGGCACCGGCAACCCCGGCGGCGACGCCGAATGGACCGGCGGAGTCTTCAGCGGCGATGGCAAGCACTTCTATGTCAGCGTGCAGCACAACGTGACCGGAAAGGGCATCGTTCTCGACATCACCGGCTGGAAATAGGCCCGCGACGCCATTTCCGGTCCGTCGACCGGCTCACACAAGGAGGGAGGGCGCCCACGCGGCGCCCTCCCTGGCTTGTTCTCCGACGGCCACTACCCCGCCGGCACTCTCGGCACCGGGTTGCGGCGGTTGAGGATGTTGTCGAAGCGGTAGCGCAAGCCGTCGTCGAAAGTGTCGTGCGTGAGGATGTAGAAGCGGCCCTCGCGGATGGCGTCGAAGACGATGTCCGCGACCTGGGGTGGCGGCATGCCGTTCGCGATCAACTCGGCGCCCGGGCCTGTAATCCCCGCTACGGGAGCAGCGGTTTCATTCTGGAGCTCGGCCGGCCGGTTGCGCCCGGCCTCGATGATGCGGGTGTTCACCCAGCCGGGGCAGAGCACAGACACGCCGACTTTCGCCTCTCTGGCGTGCAACTGGGCAAAGATGGACTCGGAGAGGCTGACGACGGCGTGCTTGCTGACGCCGTAGATGCCGCTTCCGGGCAACAAGCCCGCCACGGAGCCGGTGTTCACCATGTGCCCTTCTTCGCCCTGCGCCAGCATCAGCGGCAGGAAGGCGCGGACGCCGTTGACGACACCCCAGAAGTTGACGCCCATGATCCACTGCCAGTCCTTGGGCGTGGCCTCCCAGACGGGCGTGGCGCCGGCGCCGGCGACACCGGCGTTGTTGAAGACTAGGTGCACCTTGCCGTAGGCCGAGATGGCTTTCGCACGGAGGGCCTCGACGCTCGCGGCGCTGGAGACGTCCGTGAGGACACCCAGGATGTCGAATTCCTGACGCTTGAGGTCCGTGACCGCGGCATCGAGGGCCTGCTCTTCGACGTCGGCCAGGACGACCTTCATGCCCTCGCGCGCCGCTTTCGTGGCGAGCGCCAGGCCGATGCCGCTGGCGGCGCCGGTCACCACCGCCACCTTGCCGTCAAAATCGCGCATGCAGGCGCTCCTGTGTGTTTCGCGTTCTGTCCTGGCGGAAAGTAACCGTTCCCAGCCAGGCTTGTCGAGTAGGCACCCAGGTATCGGAGCGGCTGCGTTAAGCCCCTCCGGAGCGTCCCGCTTCAGGCCCCCCGGTCGGTACGGTTTGGCCGTCGTCACGCAGCCCGAGCTGGCGCTGGTAAACTACCAACGTGATTCCTTCGGTTGAACTCGAGCTTGAAGACGATGGGCGCTGGCTGGCCGAAGTTCCGAACCTGCCCGGCGTCATGTGCTATGGCGCCGACCGTAACGAAGCACGCGCCAGCGTGCAGGCCCTGGCTCTGCGTGTGATTGCCGACAGGCTTGAGCATCAAGAGGCTCGGGCCGAGCCTCTTGAATGGTATCTTCCAAGCAGTTTGACTAACTGGTCATCGAGCAAAAGCGCGGCGGGTTCCGGCCGCCTTGCAACGGATTGGCTGGGAAGTGAAGCGTCAGTCGGGATCGCATCGAACTCTTACTCGCCCAGATTGGCCAGATTTCGTTTTTCGCGTTTCATGACGATGAGGAGATCGGGCCACGAATGCTGGTCTGAATTGCCAAGCGAACTGGGCTGACATCCGAAGATCTGTAGGTATGAAGAGTTGACGAGAGATCGGCCATCTGGTTGCGCTCGTCGATGACTGGTAAGGGCCAGGTTGTGGACTCCCTCGCCGACAGGGTTGGCGTTCCCTAAGCGCCCAGGCGGTTCCGCATATCCTCGCTCGATATGCCGCCTTCTGCGTTTTGCCGGGCACGGGAGCGTTCTATCAGGGCCAGGAAATCCGGGTTTGTACTCAAACTTAAAGTCTCCCAATCGACGTTCTCGATCGAGACGACCGCCGCGATGGGCTTACCTCTTTCCGTCACAATTACCGATTCTCGGCTGGCCTGATGCGCGTATTCAGCCAGGGTGGCCGTAGCTTCCGCTATGTCAATCGTCCTCACAACTCAATTTCCTCTCCGCCAATTCGGAGCGAGTTTCGTGTCTTGACTCCGACTGCCCGAATGAAGACGACTGGCTCGTCTCTGTC
This sequence comes from uncultured Chloroflexia bacterium, assembly GCA_963703905.1. Lineage (GTDB taxonomy): Bacteria > Chloroflexota > Dehalococcoidia > DSTF01 > WHTK01 > DATLYJ01. The sequence goes on along the minus strand of CAVPFY010000007.1, from coordinate 286,084 downwards.
GCCAATTTCCTCCACATCATAGTAGACGCGCAGGTTGCCGATTCTCAGCTCCCAGGGAGCGAGCGGGTTCGGCCGCATACGCTTCCGACGCGTCGTCTCAACCGTGGGTGTATACGGCAATAGTTTATCAACCGCATCAAGGACAATCCCGCGCTGACGTGCAGTGAGGAGGCGAAGATGGCCTTCGACATCAGGAGAGTATGAGATCCGGTAGGCCACGCGTCCCCAGCCGAACTAGCGCCCTTAGATCCGTTTCTTGACTTATGGATGCTAGGCCGGTCGTTACCACAGTGCCAATATGCTTCCTTCTAGGAAGAAAGACGATTACACCTCGCGGAACTCACCCTCGACGGTGCCCTCCGGCGCTTCCTCTTCGGGAGGGGCGGCGCCGGGCTCGCCTTCGGGGCCGGCCTGGCCGCCGTAGACCGCCTGGCCGATCTTCTGCATCGACTCGTTCAGCTCGTCGGTGGCGCGGCGGATGGCGTCGACGTCGGTGCCCTGGAGGGCGGTGCGGACCGCCGCGACCTTGGCCTCGACCTCCGTCTTGAGGTCGGCCGGGACCTTGTCGGCGTTGTCACGCAGCGTCTTCTCGGCGCTGTAGGCCAGGCTGTCGGCGGTGTTGCGCGTCTCGATCTCCTCGCGGCGCTTCTTGTCCTCGGTGGCGTGGAGCTCGGCCTCGCGCTGCAGCTTCTCGACCTCTTCCTTGGAGAGGCCGGAGCCGGCCGTGATCGTGATCTTCTGCTCGCGGTTGGTCGCCTTGTCCTTGGCGCTGACGTTGAGGATGCCGTTGGCGTCGATGTCGAAGGTGACCTCGACCTGCGGCACGCCGCGCGGCGCCGGCAGGATGCCGTCCAGGATGAAGCGGCCGAGCGACTTGTTGTCGGTCGCCATCGCCCGCTCGCCCTGGACGACGTGGATCTCGACGGAGGGCTGGTTGTCGGCCGCCGTCGAGAAGACCTGGCTCTTGCTGCGTCGGGATCGTCGTGTTGCGCTGGATGAGCGGCGTCGCCACGCCGCCCAGCGTCTCGATGCCGAGGGTCAGCGGCGTCACGTCCAGCAGCAGGACGTCGCGGACCTCGCCCTTGAGCACGCCGGCCTGGATCGCGGCGCCGACGGCCACGACCTCGTCCGGGTTCACGCCGCGGTGCGGCTCCTTGCCGAAGAACTGGCGCACCTTCTCGATGACCAGGGGCATGCGCGTCTGGCCGCCGACCAGGACGACCTCGTTGATCTGGGCGGCGCTGACGCCGGCGTCCTGCAGCGCCTGGCGGCAGGGACCGAGGCTGCGCTTCGACGAGGTCGCCGACCAGCTGCTCCAGCTTGGCGCGCGTCAGGGTCAGGTTCAGGTGCTTCGGCCCGGAGGCGTCCGCGGTGATGAACGGCAGGTTGATGTCCGTCTGCAGCACGGTCGAAAGCTCGATCTTCGCCTTCTCCGCCGCCTCCTTGAGGCGCTGCAGGGCCATGCGGTCCTGGCGCAGGTCGATGCCCTGGTCCTTCTTGAACTCGTCCACCAGCCAGTCGATGACCCGCTGGTCGAAGTCGTCGCCGCCGAGGTGGGTGTCGCCGTTGGTCGACTTCACCTGGAAGGTGCCTTCGCCGATCTCGAGGATCGAGATGTCGAAGGTGCCGCCGCCGAGGTCGTAGACGGCGATCGTCTCTTCGCCCTTCTTGTCGAGGCCGTAGGCCAGCGAGGCGGCGGTGGGCTCGTTGATGATGCGCAGCACTTCGAGGCCGGCGATCTTGCCGGCGTCCTTGGTCGCCTGGCGCTGGCTGTCGTTGAAGTAGGCCGGGACGGTGATCACGGCCTCGGTCACGGTCTCGCCGAGGTAGGCCTCCGCGTCCGTCTTCAGCTTCTGCAGGATCATCGCCGAGATTTCGGGCGGCGAGTAGGCTGCGGTCGCCCAGGCGCACCTGCGCGTCGCCGTTCTGAGCCGCCTCGACCTTGTACGAGAGCAGCTTGAGGTCGCGCTGGACCTCCGGGTCGCTGAACTTGCGGCCCATGAGCCGCTTGATCGAGTAGACCGTGTTGTCCGGGTTGGTGATCGCCTGGCGCTTGGCCACCTGGCCCACCAGCCGCTCGCCGCTCTTCGAGACCGCGACGACGGACGGCGTCGTGCGGCCGCCCTCCGCGTTGGGGATGACGACGGGCTCGCCGCCTTCCATCACCGCGACGCAGGAGTTCGTGGTGCCCAGGTCAATTCCGATTACTTTTGCCATTGTTCGCTAGCTCCAAGGGATATTGCAGCGGTCATCCGAACTTCGCCGCCGCTGGCCGGCTTTCGGTACTCGGGGCCGCGGTGTGCAACCCCTCTCGACCTGAAAACGATCTCTTTGCCCGATCTCTCATAGCCTCCCCGCGCGCTTCGCCAGCAGCGAATCGACGTTGGCGATGGCGTTGCGCAGGCGGTCGCTCTTCGTCCTTGTCGGCCGTGAGCTCCATGCGCGTGCTTGAAGTGGCGCATTAGCCTCGTGCAGGAGGTTGTCGACCGTCAGCTCTGGGAACGCGCCTGCGTTCGGAGGCGCGTCGGCGTCGGCCTCGAGGCGCACCTGCGCGGCGTCGAAGTAGGCAGCTGCCGGCGCCGAAGAAGGCCCTGACCTCGTCCGGCGACCGCTTGCCGGCCTCCTGAAAGGCTTCGACCGACTGGTCGAAGCGGTGCATGGCGCGCATCTGCCAGCCGAGGAGGAGGGGCCAGAGGTAATTCGCGCGGCTCGGCGTCCGTCTTCTCGCGCAGGACGTCGGCAGCGGCCGGCATCTGGCCGGCGACGCCCTTCTCGCCGGCGCGGCGCAGGACCTCCGGGTTCAGCGCGTCGCCGCTGCTTCTCCTCGTCCTTGGTCAGGCCGTCCAGCTTGGGTCGCTCGCTGCCACCGAATAGCGGCATCGATCTCCCTCCAGATGGGGTGTTCCCTCCCTGAGGGAGCGGCCGTTCAGACGCGCGGGCGGGAGGCGGGCATGCTCACGATCCCTTCTCCTTCCCGACGACCACCATCGCCGGTCGCAGGACACGGCCGCCGAGCGTGTAGCCCTTCTGGACCACGCTGATCACCTTGCCGTCCTCGCCTTCGCCGAACATCACGGCCTCGTGGACGTTGGGGTCGAAGCGGCTCGCCGTCAGCCTCGATCTCTTGCACGCCGTTCATCTCCAGCAGCGCCTGGAACTTGCGGTGGATCAGGCGAATGCCGTCGACCCAGGTCAGGCCGGCGAGATGCGCGTCGACGTTCTGCAGCGCCCGCTCGAGGTCGTCGACGAGCGGCAGCAGGTTGATGATCAGGGCGGCGTTGGCCAGGCGCGCGATGTCTTCGCGCTCCTGCTCCACGCGGCGCTTGTAGTTCTGGAAGTCGGCGGCCGTGCGCTGCCAGGAAGCGAGGTAAGACTCCGCCCGCTCGCTGCTCTTCGCGCCAGCTGCCGCGCCAGCGGCTCTCCGGGGCGGTGTCCGCGTCCTTCGGCCGCCGCCCTCAGACTCAGGGAAGGTCGACGCGCGATCGGTCAACAATCCGTGGTTCTTCGTCCTGCCGTTCAGACATGAAACGCCCCTGTTGCCATGAGGATTGGCCCGCCGCGGCGGGTCTAGATCTGCGCGATCAGGTCGCCGAGCAGCGCCGCCAGGTAACGCACCGTCGGGATCGTGCGCGAGTAGCGCATGCGCGTCGGGCCCAGCACGGCGACCACGCCCGAGGGCCCGTCCTCGGAGCCGTAGCGGGCGAGGACGATGCTGCAGTCATGCATCGCTTCGTGGCTGTTCTCGGAGCCGATGACGACGCTGATGCCGTCGTCGCCCAGCTGGCGGATCGGGATGGCCGTAGACGAGCGTGCGCTGCTCCAGGACGTCGATCAGGTCGAGCATGCGCTCGGAGCGCGCGAACTCCGGCTGCGAAAGCACCTCGCGCACGCCGTCGCGGAAGACCTCGCCCAGGGCGACCGACTCCTGGTCCATCAGCTCGACGACGACATCGAGGACGGACTCGTCGAAGTCCGAGGCCGGTTGCGGCATGCTTGCGCATGCTCGACCGCGTCGAGGCCGCCGAAGCGATCGTTGATCCGGTTGGCGGCCGCGTGTCAGCGCCGCCTGGTCCATCGGCTCGCGGAAGGCCGATCACCTGCTGGCGGATGCGCGCCTCGTTCAGGACCACGACGCAGAGCGCGCTCAACTCCTGCAGCGGGACCAGCTGGACGTGGCGCAGCCGCGTCTCCCGGCTGCGCGGCGACGTCACGACGGCGAAGTTGCTGCAACTGAGTGCGCCAGGACGGCGGCGGCGAGCTGGAACCACTGCTCCATCGCGCGCTCCGCCTGGTGGAACTGGTGGCGGATCGTCTCCCGCTCGTCCCGGCCAAGCTGTCTCTTCGGCCATCAGGCTTTCGACGTAGTAGCGATAGCCCTTGTCGGAGGGCACGCGGCCGGCGGAGGTGTGCGGCTGGCTGATGAAGCCCTCGTCCTCGAGGCGCGCCATCTCCAGTCGCGGACCGTGGCGGACGAGACGGGCATGTCGTGCTTGCGTGACGATGTACTTGCGAGCCGACCGGGAAGAGCCGTATCGACGTACTCTTCGACGATGAGGTTCAGAAGAGTTGAACGGCGCTCAGTTAGCATCTGCTTTGTATCCCTGTACGATTAGCACTCTCACTGTTGCGAGTGCTAACGCCGTGTTAAAGTAGCAGAGCAGGCCTCACCATGTCAAGGCTGCTGGGCCCTCTGGCGAGTCTGCGCATGCCCGCGACTGTCTGCCAATTTGACCCCTCTTGACGGCAAACCTAGACTTGCGCCGTGCCGCTCACCAAAGGCCAGCGGAGGACTGCATGGGCGCCCGAATCGTCGGCGTCGGCAAAGTACTTGCCGTCACGCGTCCTTACCAACGCCGACCTCGAGAGCATGGTCGAGACCTCGGACGAGTGGATCGTCGACCGCACCGGCATCCGCGAGCGCCGCATCGCCGCCGACAGACGAGACGTCGGCCACGCTCGGGCGCCGAGGCCGCCCGCATGGCGCTCGAGACCGCCGGCCTCGACGCCGGCCACGATCGACCTGATCATCTGCGCCACCTGCTCGCCGGACGGCATGTTCCCGGCCTCGGCATCGCTGATCCAGGACGCGATCGGCGCCCGCAACGCCGCCGCCTTCGACGTCAACGCGGCCTGCACCGGCTTCCTGGCGGCGCTTCGCCACCGGCGCCAGTTCATCAACGCCGGCGTCTACGAGCGCGTGCTCGTCGTCGGCGCCGAGGTGATGTCGCGGATCATCGACTGGACGGACCGCGGCACCTGCGTCCTCTTCGGCGACGGCGCCGGCGCCGTGCTGCTGGAAGCGTCGGAACGCGGCGGGCCGGCCTCGGTCGATCCTCAAGAGCGACGGCTCCTGGCGCAAGCTCCTCTACGCCCGCGGCCCGCCAGCTCGCCGCTGAGCATCACCGAGGCGAGGGCTTACTGCATCGTCATGGACGGCCGCGAGGTCTTTCGCATCGCCGTGCGGGCGATGGAAGAGGTCATCGCGCCAGGCGATTGAGGCGGCCGGCCTGCGCGGTGCGAGGACATCGACCTTCGTCGTGCCGCACCAGGCGAACCGCGCATCATCTCCGCCGTGGCGAAGGGCCTGGGCCTGCCGGCCGAGAACGCGTCATCGTCAACCTGCGAGAAGTACGGCAACACGTCCTCCGCCTCCATCCCCCTGGCCCTCTGCGAGGCCTGGGAGGAGGGCCGCTTCAACGCCCGGCGACAACCTCGCTGCTCGTCGCCTTCGGCGGCGGCCTCGTCTGGGGCGCCTCCGTGGTCGAGTGGACCGGGATCGGCCTCAGACAAAAGTAGCGCCGGCCGCTTTGGCTGCCGGCCCCGAGCCCGGGCCCCAGGGTCAGGCGTCCATTGTGACAGTGCAATCGATCGTCGAGCGCCGGTGCCAGGATCGTCGAGGCCCTCGAAGGATCGTCGGGGTCGAGTGATCGTCCTGAGGCTCTCGAAGGCCGACGCTCGAGGACTTCGGGTGAGGTCCAGGCCGGCGGCTAAAGCGGCCGGCACCACGTCCGGCGGTGCTGCCCGCCTCGGCATCGACCGGCGCGCCGAAAACCCGCTATCCTTCGGGCCCCGTGGACTACATCGAAGCCCTGCGCTACCTCTACAGCCTCGCCGACTTCGAGCGCACGGGCCGCTTCGCCGACCGCCCGGACGTGGCGCCGATGCTGGCGCTGCTCGAGGAGCTGGACAACCCGCACCTCGGCCGCGTCACGGTGCACATCGCCGGCAGCAAGGGCAAAGGCAGCGTCGCGGCGATGGTCGCGTCGATGCTGCGCGCCGCCGGCGTGCGCACCGGCCTGTTCACCAGCCCCCACCTCCATCGCTTCCCGGAGCGCATCCAGATCGACGGCGAGCCGGTGTCGACGGAGGAGTTCGCGGCCGGCCTGGCGCAGGTCAAGGCGGCCGTCGAGACGCGTGCAGGCGAAGCGCCTGCCGGACCGCCAGCTCGTCACCTTCGACGCGCTGACGGCGCTCGGCTTCCTGCTCTTCCGCGAGCGCGAGGTCGCAGGCGCAGGTCATCGAAGTCGGCCTCGGCGGCCTGCTCGACTCGACCAACGTCTTCGAGACGAAGGACGTGCGCCGTCATCACCAACATCGGCCTCGAGCACCGCGAGATCCTCGGCGACACGATCGCGGAGATCGCGCGCCAGAAGGCCGGCATCATCGTCGCCGGCTGCCCGACCGTCATGGCGCCGCAGCGCGAGTCCGCCGCCGACGTGATCCGCGAGGTCGCGGCCGAACGCGGCTCGCCGCTGACCGAGGTCGCGCTGGTCTGCAACCTGCGCCGCGACAGCGTCGGCCGCCGACGCGCAGACCGTTCCGCCTGCGCACGCCGACCGGCGGCTACCAGGCCAAGCTGCCGCTGCTCGGCAAGCACCAGCTCGACAACGCCGCGACGGCGATCCTCGCGGTCGAGAGCGCTGGCGGCGGCCGGCGTCAAGGTGGCCGAAGAGGCGGTGAAGGCGGGCCTCGAGAGCGTGAAGTGGCCGGCGCGCATCGAGATCGTCAAGCGCCGGCCGCTGGTCGTCGTCGACGTCGGCCCACACGGCCGACTCGGCGCGGCGCCTGCGCGACACCGCTGGCCGAGTACCTGCGCGTCGACCAGGCGACGCTGGTCATCGGCGTCATGGGCGACAAGGACCTCGAGGGGCTGGCGATGGCGATCGAGCCGGTCGCGCGCCGGGTCATCGCCACGAGGGCCGACCACCCGCGCGCCCTGGACCGCCGAAGCCGTCGCGACGCGTGTTCCGCGACCTGGGCATCGAGACGATCGTGGGAGCAGACAGCTGCCGCGACGCCATCGATGCGGCGCTGCAGCCTCTCGACGCCGTCAGACGCGGTTGTTATCCTCGGTTCGGTCGCCCTGGCCGGCGAAGCGCGGGCCCACATCCTCGGCCTGGAGCGCGACCCGCCGATCTAGACTGGGCTGACCAGGCTCGGTCAGAGCGGAGGCAGATCCAAAGCAATGGCGAGTGACCATGCTAACGACAACGGCCGCCGCGTCGTCATCACCGGCATGGGCGCGCTCACGCCGCTCGGCAACAGCGTCGACGAGTTCTGGCAGGGCTGCGTCGAAGGCCGCTCCGGCATCGACTGGATCACCCTCGTCGACACCACGAACTACGCCGTCAAGGTCGACGGCGAGGTGCGCAACTTCGACCCGCAGGACTTCATGGACCGCAAGGAGGCGCGGCGCATGGCGCGCTTCAGCCAGTTCTCGCGTCGCCGCCGCCCGCATGGCGATCGAAGACTCCGGCCTCAAGCTCGAGAAGGAGGACGCGACGCGCATCGGCGTCCTCCTCGGCAACGGCAACGGCGGCTTCCCGGAGACCGACGAGGCCGATGCGCACGATCATCGAGAAGGGCGGCAACCGCCTCGACCCCTTCTACATGTCGAAGATGCTGCCGAACATGGCCGCCGCGCAGGTGGCGATGCAGTTCGGCCTCAAGGGCTACAACAACACCGTCACCACCGCCTGCGCCGCCGGCACCCAGGCGATGGGCGACGCGCTCGACATCATCCGCCTCGGCCGCGCCGACGTGATGGTCGCCGGCGGCAGCGAGGCCGGCATCTGCGAGCTGGGCCTGGCGGCTTCCACGATCATGCGCGCCCTCTCGACGCCGCACGGACGACCCGCACGAAGGCCAGCCGCCCCTTCGACGCGGACCGCGACGGCTTCGTCTGCGCCGAGGGCGCCGGCATCTTCGTCCTCGAGAGCGCTGGAGCACGCCCAGCGCCGCGGCGCCCGCATCCTCGGCCGAGCTCGCCGGCTACGGCGCCACCTCCGACGCCTACCACGTCGTCGCGCCCTGCGTCGACGGCGAGGGCGCCGCAGCGCGCGATGCGCCTGGCGCTCGAGGACGCCGGCGTGACGCCGGAGGACATCGACTACATCAACGCCCACGGCACCTCGACGCCGGCCAACGACGCGGCCGAGACGGTCGCGATCAAGGGCGTCTTCGGCGAGCTGCGCCTACCGCATCCCGGTCAGCTCCACGAAGTCGATGATCGGGCACACGCTCGGCGCGTCCGGCGGCGATCGAGTCCGTCGCCTGCCTCAAGGCGATCGAGACCGGCATCGTGCCCGCCGACGATCAACTACGAGCACGCCGGACCCGGACTGCGACCTCGACTACGTGCCGAACAAGGCGCGCGACGTCGGCGAGCGTGCGCGTCGTGCTGAAGAACAGCTTCGGCTTCGGCGGGCAGAACGCCTGCCTGGTGTTCAAGAAGTTCGAGGCGTAGGACTGGGGCGAGCTGTCAGCTGTCAGCTGTCAGCTTTTCAGACAGAGAGGCTCTGTGGCATCCCTTTGCCTCTTCGGACTATTCATTCCGTTCGTCCTTCCGAGAACATAGGGAACCTTCCGAACATAGGGAACGCTTCATTCCGTTCGTCTTGGGAACGTTTCTTCCGTTCGTCCTGAGGCTCTCGAAGGGCGGACGGAAGGCAGCGAGTGGCGATCCGGAGGGCGCGTTGAGTAAGGCCAGCGCCCGTTCGTGGTTCGAGGGCCTCACCACGAACGGTAGAAGGCTCGTCCTCGACCGCGCGCGGCCCGGCGCAGCACCGGTCACAGCCCAGCGTAGTGGTACCCCAGGCCGGCGATCCCGCCGACCATGACCAGCCAGGCTGAATTGACCTTGAAGCGGATCAAGAGCACCGCGCCCAACAGCGCCAGGACCACCGTAAAGGCGTCCACGAGCGCGTCCTGAGCCAGCTTGAGGGTGACGGCCGCCATCAGGCCTACGGCCGCGATATTCACGCCGTCGAGGAGGGCGCCGGCCCAGGGCGACCCGCGCAGGCGGGGGATAAGCGGGTGGACCGCGGCGACGAAGATGAACGAAGGCAGGAATATCCCTACGGTCGCGGCGATGGCGCCAGGGAAGCCGCCGACCACGTAGCCGATGAACGTCGCGGTCGTGAACACCGGGCCCGGCGTTACCTGGCCCACGGCAACTGCGTCCAGAAGCTGCTCGTTCGTCAGCCAGCCCAGGCGCACTACGAAGTCGTTTCGAAGGAAGGCGAGCAGGACGTAGCCGGACCCGTAGAGGACGGAGCCGATCTTGAGAAAGGTCAGAAACAGCGTCAGCAGGCTGTAGCCGGCGGGGGCGCTGGCTGCCAATGGCAGCGCCGGCAGGCCGGCGAGGGCGAGCGGCAGCGCGGCAACGGCCGTGCGGGCGCCGCCGGCTATGCGGCGTCCGTTTTCGGCCAGCATGACGAACAAGCCGGCGCCGAACAAAAGCAGGATCTCGTTCAGGCCCAGGAGGTAGAGGCCGAACACGGCGAGACCTACCGCCCCGAGGAACACTGTCCGGGCCGCGGTCCGTGAGAGGCCGAACAGCGCCTGACAGACCACGGCGATAATTACGGGTTTGATGCCGTAGAGCAGCCACTTCGCTTCCGGCGTGGAGCCGTATTCGACGTACAGCCACGCCATCGCCAGGACGATGACCACCGCCGGCAGGATGAAGCAGGCCCCAGCGGCGATGAGGCCACGCCAGCCGGCGCGAAGGAGGCCAACTTGCATCGCCATCTCGGTGGAGTTGGGGCCGGGGATCAGGTTGGTGACGCCCAGGAGGTCAAGGAACTCGGCGTCCGCAAGCCACCTTCGCTGCTGCACGACCTCGCGCCGCATCATCGCGATGTGCGCCGCGGGGCCGCCGAAGGCAATGGTCCCCAGCTTCAGAAAGAGTCCGGCGACCTGCCTTAGGGGAGCGGCCGACGTGTCGGCGTTATCCGAGGTCTGAGACATGGCGGGTCAACGTTAAGGCACGCGGGCGTTCGAGGCGGTCATAGCAGGGCGGACGTCGCGGGCAGAGTGCGGAGGGCTTGGCTCAGCCGCGCGGCTCCAGGAGCACGACGGTGGTGGCGTCGGGGACGTTGCTCCTGGTGACGTTGAGGCGGTTCTCGGGCGTCTTGGACTCGGCGCCCATCTCCTTGAGGAACCTGTCGACACCATCCAGGTCGCCGGTCGAAGAGGAGGTCTTGTAGCGCATGGGGATGACGATTTTCGGGTCCAACAGACTTACGACCTCGGCCGCGGCGCGGGCGTCGAGGGTCGTGCCGCCGCCGACGGGCACCAGGAGGACGTCGGCGCCGACCAGCTGCTCGACGTCGTCGGCGTGGGGGACCTGTTTGATGTCTCCCAGATGGCAGATACGGACGTCGTCGATGTCGAAGACAAAGGCCAGGTTGCGGGCGTGCTCGCCGGGGTCGTGCTTCGTGCGCACGGCGGTCATCAAGACGCCGCCGATCTCGTACTCCCCGGGGCCGGTGATGAACTTGGCTTCGCCCTGGACGGCCTGCCGGTAGTTGCTCTCGGGGTGGTTGTGGCTGATCGTGACCACGTCCGCGGTGACCTTGCCGATCTTGTAGCCGGTCGTCGGCGCGCAAGGGTCGGTAATGACGGCGGCCTCGCGGCCCTTGAGCCGGAAGCAGTTGTGGCCCAGCCAGGTAATTTCCATATCTGAATGATAGCGAACGGCGGCTTTCGGGTCACGCGTGTTAGCCGGTGAGTGGGGGACATAGGACATAGGACACAAGACATGATGCATAAGCCGGAAAGGGCGGGAGGCAGAAGAGTCCGCACTTTGCGTTCGGTAGTGGCTTCGGTGGACAGATAGAGGCCTGTCCGGTACGATCCTGAGTACAAGGCCGCGCCGTGCGCGGCATCAAAGGAGACTTCCTTGCCGAAACCGAGCCGCAAAGGCATTTCCGCTAGCAAGCGCCTGCGCCAGTCGCTGAAGCGCCGGCAGGCGAACCGCTCCGTCAAGAGCAAGACCAGGACCCTGGTCGGTAAGGCAATTACCTTTATCGGTGCCGACGTTTCGACCGCCGAAGAATCTGTCCGCGACGCAATCAGCGGCCTGGACCGCGCCGCCCAGAAGGGCGTCATTCACCCGAACGCTGCTGCCCGCAGCAAGGCCCGCCTGCTGAAGCGCTTCAACCTTGCCACGGCAAGTGCCGTGGCCGCGGCCGCGACGGCGGCCCCGGCGCGCAAGGCCGCGGCCGAGCCGGCGGCCGAAAAGGCGGCCGAGGCGCCGCCCAAGCGGCGTATCCTTTCGCGCGCGCCCAAGGCGGAGGCGCCGGCGGCGAAGAAGGCCACTACGCGCACCACCAAGAGCGCGGCGCCCAAGGCCGCGGCCCCGGAGACCAAGGCCCCGCGCACCCGCACGAAGAAGTCCTAGAGCGCCTCTGTGAAGGCCTGCGTATTTCGCGGCCCGCGCGACCTGGCGGTTATCGACCTGCCGGTCCCGGAGCCGGGGCCGGGCCAGCTTCTGCTGCGCACCGGCGCCGCCGGCCTTTGCCACTCCGACGTCCGCGTCTTCAAGGGTGAGAAGTACGCGAAGCCGGGTGTTGTGCCGGGCCACGAGATGGCCGGGGTCATCGCCGCGCTCGGCGCGGGCGTGACCGCCTTCCAGGCCGGCCAGCGCGTCGCCCTCTGCCCGATCATCGCCTGCGGGACGTGCGACTTCTGCCGCGTGGGCAAGCGCAACCGCTGCGCCAGCCGCGTGACGCTTGGCTACGACGAGAATGGCGGGCTTGCCGAATACGTCCTGGTGCCGGAACCGATCGTGCGTCTGGGCCACGTCTTTCGCGCTCCCGGCCGGCCTGGCGCTGGACCAGGCCTCGCTCCTGGAGCCGACCGCCTGCGTGCTGAACTCGCTGGAGCTTCTGGGAATCGGTGCCGGCACAACGGTGCTGCTCGTCGGCGCCGGGCCGATGGGACTGCTGCACCTGGTGCTGGCCCGCCGCCTCGGGGCGATGGTAATCGTTAGCGAGCCCGAAGAGGGCCGCCGCTCCTGGGCGCGCAAGCTCGGCGCGATCGAGACGATCGACCCCACGACGCAGGACCTCGCCAAGCGGGTGAAGGAACTCACGGACGGCAACGGCGCCGACGTCGCGGTCGTGACGGCGGGCATCGGCCCGGCCGCGGCCTCGGCCCTGAGCGCGGTGCGGCGCCAGGGGTCCATCGGCCTCTTCGCCGGCTTCCCGCCGGAGACGATCGTCAACCTGGACCCCAACGTCATCCACTACAACGAGCTGATCCTGACGGGCTCCCAAAACGCGAACATCGACCAGTATCAGCGCACGCTGGAGCTGCTGCCGACGCTGCCCGACCTGCGCCAGATCGTCTCCCACACCTTCTCCATCGACGACGCCCCAAAGGCGTACGAGACGCGCCTGGAGCACGAGGGGCTGAAGTCCGAGGTGGCGTTCGCGGGCGTGGGGTAGGGGACCTCTGCCCAATGCTGGGGCGCGAAGGTGGAGAGGTTGGGCGCCGACAAGCGGAGCGCATAAGGCATAACGCATAAGGCATAAGGGGAAGCGGAATAAGCCGTTCCCTCCTCAAGGCGCCGGCGGCAGGCCGATGCCGGCGGCGCGAAGCCACCACTCGCCGGCCGCGACCACGACGAGTTGCCCTTGTGCCGCCGGCAGGTCCGCGAGCTTCACGCCGGTGGCCGGATGGCGCAGCTCGGGGTCCAGGTCCAGTAGTGGGCGCAGGACGAAGGCGCGCTCGCTGAGCCGTGGGTGGGGGATTGTGAGGTCCGGCGTCTCGAGGACGAGGTCGCCGTAGAGCGCGATGTCGATGTCGATGGGGCGGGGCGCCCAGCGTTCGGCAGGGCGGCGGCCGATTGCCCGCTCGATTGCCTTTGCCCGCGACAGTAGCGCCTTGGGGCTCAGCTCCGTGCTCACGCGCGCGGCCGCGTTGTAGTAGCGGGGCTGGCCGGAGCCGTCCGCGGGTGCGGATTCGTAGAGTGGCGATACGGCCTCGATTCGCACTTCGGGCGCGAGCAGCTTTAGCGCCAGGGCGATGTTGGCGGCGCGGTTGCCGAGGTTGGAGCCCAGAGAGAGGTACACCTCACCCCCCTACCCCCTCTCCGCCCGGCGGAGAGGGGGAGGGGAGAGGGGAGTCGGACGAAGAGGGCGCAGGCGGCGTGGGGCGGACGATGGCGTCCGTGAGGCGGCAGACGTCGACCATCTCGGCGACGTCGTGGACGCGGACGATGTCGGCGCCGTTGGTTATCGAGACGGCAACGGTGGCGGCGGTGCCGAAGATGCGGCCTTCGGCCGGACGGTCGCCGAGGACGGCGCCGATCGTGGACTTGCGAGAGCGTGCCGATTAGGAGTGGCAGGCCCAGTGCCCTCAGCTCGCCGAGGCGGCGCAGCATCTCCAGGTTCTGCTCGGCGGTCCAGCCGAAGCCGAAGCCGGGGTCCAGGATCAGGCGGTCGCGCGCCAGGCCGGAGCGTTCGGCAATCTTGATGCCGGCCTCGAAGCCGCGGCGAATGTCGCCAATGACGTCCTCGAACTCGCGCCCGCGCTGGTTGTGCATGACGACCACCGGCACGCCTCGACGGGCGGCGAGCACCGCCAGGGCCGGGTCGCGCCGCAGGCCCCAGATGTCGTTGACCATCTCAGCGCCGGCGTCGAGCGCCGCCTTCGCGACCTCGCAGCGGTAGGCGTCGACGCTGACGGGCAGGTCGACGCGCTTGACGATGCGTTCGATCACGGGCACCACGCGCTTGATCTCGGCCGCGACGCTGATCTCCTCGAAGCCCGGGCGCGTCGACTGGCCGCCGACGTCGAGTATGTCGGCGCCTTCTTCCGCGAAGCGCTCGGCCTGCTTGACAGCGTCGCTGATGCGCCGCAGACCATCGCCGGAGAAGGACTCCGGCGAGACGTTGATGATGCCCATCACGTAGGTGCGCCCGCCCCAGTCGAAGGTGCGGGAGCCGATCTGGAGCGGGCCCGGAGTGACGACGATCATGAAGGCATGCTAGCTGCCGGCAGTGTGCAGAGTACAGAGTGCATTGGGAATGCATAAAGGCATAAGGCATAGCGCATAAGCGGATCCGGAATGGCGAGCGGTACTCATGACTCATGACTTATGCGTTATGCCCTATGACCTATGCTCTACCCGCCATGGTCTTCGACCGAATGCCCACCGATCCCGCCTTCGTCGGCATTCCGACGTTCCTGAAGCTGCCCTGGGTGCAGACGCCGGAGCAACTGGCGGCGGAGCGCCCGGACGTGGTCATCGTCGGCGCGCCGTTCGATATGGGGGTGACGAACCGACCGGGCGCGCGCTTTGGCCCGCGGGCGATCCGGCAGGCCTCGAACCTGGGGCGCGGCATCTACCACCTGGGCCTGGAAGTGCAGCCGCTGCGCGACGCTGCGCGTCTTCGACTACGGCGACGCCTCGATCGTGCCGAGCGACATCGAGCGCTCGCATGAGGCGATTCGGGCCAAAGTCGCCGAGGTCGTGGCGACAGGCGCGATCCCGATCGTGCTGGGCGGCGACCACTCGATCACGCTACCTTCGGCCACGGCGGTCGCCGACGCGATCGGCCACGGCAAGCTGGGCATCGTCCACTTCGACGCGCACGCGGATACGGCGCCGGACAACTGGGGCGTGCTCCTGGGCCACGGCACGCCGATGCGCCGCCTGATCGAGAGCGGCGCCGTGCCCGGCCGCAACTTCGTCCAGGTGGGCCTGCGCGGCTACTGGCCGCCGCCCGGACGTGATCGACTGGATGCGGGCAGCAGGGGATGCGCTGGCACCTGATGTCCGAGATCGAGGCGCGTGGCTTCGACGCGGTGCTTTCGGAGGCGATCGAGCAGGCGCTGGACGGCCCCGAGGCCATCTACCTCTCGCGTCGACATCGACGTGCTCGACCCCGCCTTCGCGCCCGGGACCGGCACGCCGGAGCCGGGCGGCCTGACCTCGTCGCGAGCTGCTGCGCGCCGTGCGCGAGATCGTGCGGCGGGTGCGTCTCGTCGGGCATGGACGTCGTCGAGGTCGCGCCGGCCTACGACGGGCCCGGCCAGATCACGGCGGAGGTGGCGCACCGGCTGGTGCTGGAAGCGCTGAGCGCCCTGGCGAAGAAACGCTCCTGATCCTGCACGCCGGCGTTACGCCGTAGAGGCCCACAGCCGGCCCAACCGCCGGACACCGGCGCCTGCGAAGGCCGCCACCACCGTAACGGGTAGGGCGTATAACGCATCGAGGTGGTCGTACTCGTACGGACCCCAGCTCAGGCTTGACAACACAGCCAGCGGCACGCCAAGGCCCACGACCAGGCCCCATCGCCAGGGCCAGTTTGGCGCCCGCCAGCCGAAGGTCGCCGCCACCGCGGCCAGTCCCGCAAGCTGTGGCCAGCGGACATCGCTGCTCAGGTCTATCAGCCCGATGAGCGCGCCTGCCAGCGCCGCAAGGACCAGGAGGAGCGGCCTCTCCACAAGGCGATTCAGCATCGAGAAAGCCACCATCCCCGCGACGCCCTCCGACCATGACAGGCGTTCGCGCGAGGTTCGGAACTCCGGTAGCTCAGCTCTCAGCGCATCTACCCATTCCGTGTCCCGGCCGCCGAGCGCCCATCGCGCGGCTGTGAGGAGCATCTCGCTGAAACGGTCAATTGGACCCTTATGGCTGCCCATCTAACTGTCTCCCTCCATATCCCGGCCAGACTATGTCTCGGCCAGGGCGGCAACACGCCGGGCAGAAACTCTCGCGGACGTGCGGTCCTGGGCCAGTTCCTTGCCCTGGCCCGTCAGGCGATAAAGCTGGCGTGGCGGCCGGCCCTGCTGTGCCGATGGCGCCCAATCGCGTTCCAGGTACTCCTGGCCTGCGAGGCGCATCAGAATCGGGTAAAGGGTTCCGGATTTCAGGCCCGTGACCCTGGAGAGGTCGTATCCATACGTCCACTCCGGGTACATCGCCAGGAGCGCGCGCAGCACATCGGTGGTCTGCCTTGAAACGTTAGGTAAGCGCGGCACAGAGAAACTCTACATATGTAGAGAAGCTGTGTCAATGTCCTGGCACGCCGCCGCCGGCTCGACCTCCTAGGAGGAACCTTTGGCCAGTTCTGCGAGGACCGCCGGGCCGCGGTTAACGACCGTTTGGGCAACGCCCGGTACGTCGCGGCCCTTCCTCTGTAGTTGCTTCTCGCGAGAAGCAACTACAGAGGAGAACGTGGCCTCTCGACACCGCCACCCGGCCCCTGGCGGTCTGAAGGTGCAACTACAGGCGGGCGACGTAGTAGTTGTTCATGAAGTCGCCTTCGACGCGCTTGACGCCGATGTCGCGGAAGCCGGCCTCGGTCATCAGCTCGCGCGCCTTCTGCTCGCCCCACATGGTGCCCAGGCCTTCGCCGCCGAGGGCCAGGGAGACGGTCATGCAGTGGAAGGTCGAGATCATGTAGCCCATGGGCGCGATCGGGTGCTCCATGTTCTCGTTAACGTTGCTGGAAGCGGCGACGTCGATGCAGAGGAAGGTCCCATCCGGCTTGAGGCTGTCGGCGATGCCCTTGAGGACCCTGGCGCGGCTTGGCCTGGTCGTGGATGGCGTCGAACGCGGTGATGAGGTCGAACTTCTGGGAGCCGTCGAGAGTGGAAACGTCCTTGACCTCGAAGCGCGCGTTGGTGAGGCCCAAACGCGCGGCTTCGGCGCGGCCGGCGGCAACGCCTTCGTCGGAGAAGTCGAAGCCGACGAAGCGGCTGTTGGGGAACTCCTTCGCCATGAGGTTGATCGCGTGGCCCTGACCGCAACCGACGTCGGCGACGTCGATGCCAGCCTTCAGGCGCTCTGTCAGGCCCGGCGCCAGGCCAAGAGTCACGCCTGTCAACGTCGCGTCGAAGATGTCGGCGCTCATCTCGCCCATCAGCGTCTGGAACTTGGGGAACATCGAGTAAGGAGCGCCGCCACCCTTCTGGAAGCTCTCGACGATCTTGTCTTCGACGCTGCCAAAGAGGGAGAAGAACTGAGTCATGTTGGCAAGATTGCCGGGGCCGGCGGCCCGGGTCAGCGCCGCCGCGTGCTCCGGCGGCAGGCGATACTTGCGGCTCGAAGGGTCGTACTCGACGACCCGCGCCGTGGTCATGCCGTCCAGCCACTCGCGGACGTAGCGCTCGTTGAGGCCGGCCGCGGCCGCGATCTCGGCTGAGGTCGAGGCGGGCAGAGTCGCCAGCTTGTCGAAGAGGCCGGTGCGATGGCCGAGGCTGCACATCAGCGCGGTCGCCGCCCCGTTGATGATGCCGATCATCTGCCCGCCGAAGGCTTCGGCTTTAGCCTGGTCCATTGTCATTTCGTATCTCCTGCCCTAGAGGTAGGAGAATCCTAGGCTTGCCGTCCGGCGCGATCAAGGACAAATGTCGCATTGGCCTGAAGTCGCTCAAAGGTCCGTGCTGACGCGCATCCCCTGTCTGTAGACGAGCTCGCCGCCGAAAAAATTGCCGAGCGCCAGGATTCCGGCGCCGATTCCCGCGAGGATCAGGGGCGCCCAGGCCGTCGACTCCGCGTCCAGGTCTCCGGCCCGGAGCAGGAAGCTTACGAAGAACAGCGACACGGCCGTCGCCTGAGCCCGCAGGTGCGATGTGCCCAGGCGCCGTTTCGTGGAGCCCTGAACCATGGGCAAATAGTCGACCAGTCCGGTCACGACGGCGCCAAGCGCGATCAGAAGGCCCACGGCCATGTCGTAGAACGCCGCCCGCACAAAGGAATTGTCGCCGCCCAGGCGGGAGATCACATCGAAGGCGAAAGCTGTCGGCAGCAGCGCTCCGGGGAAGTGGACCATGAGCGCGTGCGAAGGGTGGCCCAGCGGCTTGCCTTGCAACGCTTCCTTGAGCGTCCAGCGCCCTATGAGGGGCCGGCCGCTGTAAATGCTCTGGATCCGCATCGACACTCTCTTTCTCGGACAGGGCACGGTTCAACTCGGCCGCGCGGTCCTAAACGAGGACTGCGCTGACCCGGCCCGGCCGGGCCGGACCCGCCATCCGGCCTCGCCGCCCCCTGTGCCGGCGTTCGAGGCTAGCGCCGCTGCTGGGAGCCTCCCTGCGGCTGCACGCCTGCGTAACGCTTGAAGCCTTCTTCGATGTTCTTGAGCAGCTGAGGCAGGTCCACCTCGGCGGCCTCGGCGGCGTCGCGGAACTCCTTCAGAGTGATGTGCTTGGGATTGCCGTGGTTCGCTTCCGGCTCGTCACATCCGCAGCTAATGCACATATCGTTGCTCCTCTCTTTCGTGGCCGTTTGGCCTGGGCCTTCGGCCATAAGCGGGCTTGCCCGCGTCTTCCCTGGTGTCGTCTACGCGGTCGGGACGCCCTCTTGCGTCCGAGTGGCCGCTTCCAGCTCGGCCAGGCGCTTGCGCAGGCGGTCGGGAATGATCAGGTCCAGGTTCTGGCCCAGCGCCTCTTCGGCCCTGTAGCCGAACATGCCTCTGCGCCGGCGTTCCGCAGGCGGACGATTCCCTGGACGTCGACGACGATGATGGCGTCCGGCGCCAACTCGACCGCCTTGAGGGCCAGCCAATCTCGGGTCGGTTCGGGCACCTACGACCTCCGTAGTCCGGTAGCGGGGTAGGACGCCTCTCCTGACCTGATCATACGACAACCTAGGCCGCCGAGGCCGGCGGCGCCTAACTGCGCCCGCCATCCCGGGACCGGCCGAAAGAGAAGCAAGCCTACGGTAAAGAACTGTCGCGATGCCTGAGGCTGCAGCCCGTCCTGCAGACTGCCAGGCGGGGCATCGAGGCGAGCTACTGGTCCTGGTCAGCCTCTGAGGCCAGAAGGGCGGCGACGATCGCCGGCAGAAGCTCGCGCGCCCGTGCCTCGACCGGCCCGGGCGCCTGAACGACGGAAGGGGCGCTAATGCGCCCCTTCCGGACTAATCGCTGGTTGCAGGTTAACTAGCTACCGGCTCCTCGATGTGGCGCTGCGAGCAAGGGCGAGATCTGGTGGTCGCGCATGGTGATGCCGGCCAGGCGCTCCTTGTGCGCTTCGACCTGACGCCGCCAGATGCCCTTGAGCTTTGCCCGAGCGGCGCGGGGGTCGGAGTCCAGCAGGAGCATCATCGCCTCGTTGTTGGGCTTGTTACGGGACCACTCCGCGGCCGTCGCGCCCTCGGCGCGCGCGAACCAGGCGGCGAGCTGGCCGCGCTTCTGGGGCTCCGTCTGCAGGAAGTACTTCAGATGCTCCAGGCCGTAGCTCAGGTGGCGCTTGAGGTCGCGGCTGGCGAACTCGAGCAGCTTCTTGTCGGCTTCGCTGCGGGCCAGCAGGCTGCCGAACTCGTCCCAGAGTGTGACCTGGAAGCCGCCGCGCACGACCATGACGATGGTGATCATCTCCGTGAACTTCATGGCGGAGTAGGCGGCGCGGGTGTAGACGCCGGGCGTCTGCATGCCCAGGCCACCACCGTTCGCCAGGGCGCGCTTGCGGAAGGCCTCGGTCTGGCGGCCGAAATCGAAGCAGGCGGTCGCGAGGTAAAGCTTGACTTCGTGGAAGCCGTAGCTGATTTCCTCCAGCCACTTGGAGACGCACTCGAGGCCGTTGTGTGATTGCTCGCTCCAGTTGGTGCAGAGCTGGTCGATGGCCAGCTCTTCGTGCTGGGGCAGGGGCCGCAGGGTCTCCCAGGGCACGGCCGTGGCCGAGACCCAGTGGTTGCGGATGGCGTCTTCGTAGAGGTCCGCCGCGTTGGGCGCGTAGACCTCTGACTTCTTGTAGATGCTGTAGCTCGCCGCCATGTTGCCGGCGTCCGGCGGCATGTAGGAGCCGCGCGGCCTGTCATTCTCGTAGGGCCAGATGTCGGGAATCAGGCCGTAGGACGACTGCTCGACGTCCTTTAGTTCCAGCCCTTGCGGTCCGATTACGGGGAAGAAGCCGCGTTCGGTGGGCACGTCGGCCCAACTCATGTCCAGGGCAGGCGGCCCGCCGGGCGTGATGTTGGACTGGAGGCCCTGCAGGGTGGCGCCGGGCGATCCGGCGCGCACGTTCGCCAGCATGGCCATGGCCTGCTGCGGCGTAGCGCCGGAGCGGATTACCTGCTCGATGCGATCGGCCGAGATTCCGGACGAAAGGCCCTGCCTGACGAGGTCAAGCGGCCATTTCTTCTCTTCGGCGGCCTTAACCAGGCTTTCGGGAAGATCGGTTGCCTGTTGAGTCATGAAACCCTCCGTTCGAATCGTCAACGGATGGAAAACGGATAAACGGATTACCGAAAACCGCTCAGCTTCCTCGACGCTTATCCGTTTATCTGTTCGATATCCGTTGACGACGTCCTACGCTGGTATCGCCGCGGCGGCGCCGAGGCGCTGCATGATCGCTTCGCCCATCTCCGTCAGGCCGACGACCTTCAGGCGCTGGGCCAGCTCCTTGGACTGCTTGGCGCGGGCCGCGAGGAGCATGTTGTAGCCCTCGTTGAGGTTGGCCTTGCCGCCGCCGAGGAGGATGGCCAGCGATTCGCTGGTGGTGTTGCCGGTGGCGATTGAGGCGCCGCCGGTGCCGCCCTGGCGCTGGATGTAGTTGGCGATTTCTTCCTTGCGCTCCGGCTGGGTGGCCAGAAGGTGCTTGCAGTGCATCACGCCGAAAGCGACGTGACGGCTTTCGTCCTGGGCCGCGAGGCGGAAGATGCGCTTGTCGGCCTCGTTCTTGCCGATGAGCTCGCCCATGCGGAAGATGCTCTGCACGAAGCCTTCGGCGACGATGTGCAGGGTCGCGGTCATCTCCGCGAAGTCCTGGTCGTAGAGGAAGCCGACAGCGCCGCCGCCGGCCTCGAGCATGCCGACGCCGCCGAAGAGGCCGCGCTTGCGGAACACGTCCATGTGGCGGGCTTCGTCCATGATCTGGGTGCCCAGGAACAGGGCCGTCTCGTAGTGGTCGGGGCTGATGTGCTGCACCCAGCGGCCGGGCACGTCGCCGGCGATGAACTCGACCTGGGTGAGGAAGGTGCAGAGCTGCGCCATCGCCGCCTCGAGGTCATCCGGCAGGGGGTTCTTGCGCAGCTCTTCCCAGGGCACGTCGGTGGCCGAAGACCACTGGCGGGACTGGGCTTCTTCGTAGAGCAGCGTCACGGACTCGGACCAGCTCTGGGCCTTCTCGCCCCAGCGCAGGCCCAGGCGGCCGACGCCCGGCCACGGCACCGCGCCTCGCGGCCGCGAGCTGTAGTTGGTGCTGGTGGCAGGAATGTCGCCGTAGGCGCCGACCTGGATCTCTTCGACCGTGAGGCCGTGCTTGCCCGGCTTGGCGGCCACGCCTTCTTCGCCCTGGGCCTTCATCCAGCCCAGGTCGAGGTCGAGGTCGGGCTGCTCGTCTGAAATCTTCTTCCAGAGGGCGTATACGTCTTGCGCTTGTGTGGTCATTACGCTACTTCCTTTCGCTCGGGCTCCCGTCCGAGACCGGTCTCAGCTTGGTCGAGAGGTAGTGATGGTGGTCGGGAGTCGGATCTTCTCCGACCACCTGCCATCATCACCATCTTCATGTCTTCGATTGTGCCGACCCCTACCACCATCCCCATCATCAGATTCTCGATCTCCGATGACCGCCCCCTGAATCAGGCGAGTGAGCGCCGACTTGATCTCGCGCCGGCGGCCGGCATCGCGCGCCAGTGGGCGAAGCACCAGCGAGTACATGCCGATGATCGCCTTGACGACGATGTCGGGGTCGATGGGCTGGAAGGCGCCGTCATCGAAGCCCTGCCGTAGCCAGCGCTTGAGCGAGGCGGCAAGGCCCTCGACGCCTTCGTGGGTGGCGGTGTGGACGTCGGCGTTCGTGGTGAGGAGGAGGAAGAGGTCGGAGTGGTCGGCGGCGAAGTCCGCGGCCTCTTCGGCGATGATACGCAGGCGCTGGCGGTGGTCGTCGGTGCGCGAGCAGCGCTCGTCGATGCGCTCGACCAGGAGCTTGAGGCCGTTGAGGACCAGCTCCTGGTACAGCTCTTCCTTAGAGGCGAAGTAGTTGTAGAAGGTGCCGAAGCCGAGGCCGGCCTCGGACGTGATGTCCGAGATCGTCGTGCGGTCGACGCCCTTGTGGGCGAGCATGCGCTCGGCGGCGCCGAGAAGGTCGGCGCGAATCTGCGCTGAGCGCTCTTCGCGGCGGCCGATGCGGACTCCTGCCCTGAGGTCCGTCGAAGCGGCGGTCTGGGTCAAGTCGATGGTGCTCCCAATCGGGGCCCGGTAGCCGGACCCCAACAGTGATGATGTTATCATCATCGGGCGCCGCGTCAAGAGATGAGTAAGCGCTTAGTTGGCGATTCTATCAACGTGGCGACCATGCTTCAGCGTGAGCTGCAGGCCGCGCGCGCAGCTAAGCCGGGCCCGCGCCCGAATGCTTTACCATCTGCGCCAGGAAACGGAGGCGCAGCCATGGACCATCCCGAATACACCGACCTCCTGATCGACCAGACCGGTCCCGTTTTGAAAATAACGGTTAACCGGCCGGAAGTCCTGAACGCGCAGAGCCGGATCATGCGCGAAGAACTGGACGACGCCTTCAATCGCGCCGTCGATGACGACAGCGTGCGAGTCATCATCCTTGCGGGCTCCGGGCGCCACTTCTCCGCCGGCCACGACCTCGGCAGCCCGCAGGAGCTGGAAGACCAGCGACAGCGGCCCTACCCGCCCGGTTACCGCGGCCAGTATGAGCGCGCTTGGGACCTCAACGTCGAGAACACGCTGCGCTGGCGCGACCTGCCGAAGCCGACGATCGCGCAGGTGCACGGGTACTGCATCATGGGCGGCTTCATCATCGCCAGCGCCTGCGACCTGATCGTCGCCTCCGAGGACGCGATGTTCTGCGACCGCACGGTGCGCTGGAACGGCGCCCACGTCCAGTACTTCAGCATGCCCTGGGAGATCGGCTTTCGTAAGGCCAAGGAGTACCTGTTCACAGGCGACTGGCTGACCGCGCCGGAAGCGGAGCGGCTGGGCCTCGTCAACCGCGTGGTGCCGCGCGAAAAGCTGGACGAGGAGACGATGGCGCTTGCCCAGCGCATCGCCCTGAACGACCCGCTGGCCCTGCGCATGGCCAAGCAGTCGGTGAACCTGGCCCAGGACGAGGCCGGCTTCCGCGCCGCCATCCACAGCGGCTTTCAGGCTTACATGGCCAGCGTCGGCTACCGCCGCGAGACCGGCGACGAGCCCGGAATGAGCGGCACCGAACGCGCCCGCGCCCGCGACGCGCGGTTCGATGACAACCTCACCCCCTAAATCCCCCTCTCCGTCGACGGAGAGGGGGACTTCCGGAGGGGGCGGAGCTCCGGGAGGGCGAAGGGACTTCAGGGTAGGGGCGGACTTCCAGAGCAGGGGAGATGGGACCTGCGAAGGAGCGCGAGGGTTTAGGTTCGTCCGTCGAGCCCGCCGAATCCACGAAAGGGTGCGTTCGCACCTGTTAGGGGGCGCCGAGGATTCTCGCCCACGGCGGGTGTCGGCGCTCCGCGATCATCGCTATGTACTGCTCTTCGATCTGCGATACGACCGAAGTGATCGAGTAGGAAGCGGCCGTTTCCGCGGCCGCGGCCCCCAACCGCTGCCTTAGCTCGGGGTTATGGATCAGCTTTAGCATCGCCTGGCGCAGCGCTGGGACGTTGCCGGCCGGGACGACCAGGCCGTTCACGCCGTCCTGGACCAGGCCATCCGCCGCGCCGGCGGGCGAGACGATGACCGGCAGCCCGCAGGCCATGGCCTCCAGCACCGCGTTCGACATGCCCTCTCTGAAGGAAGGCAGGACGAAGACGTCGGCGGCCTGGTAGTAGTCGACGATGTTGTCGGTCCAGTTGCGGATGGTCAGGCCGGGCAAAGTCTCGATCGGCCCCATTCTCGAATTCGCCGCGGCGCCGGCGAGGACAAGGCCAGGCGCCGGCTCGACAGCCAGCGAACGCCAGGCGGCGAGCAACTCTTCGACCCCCTTGGACTGGACAAGGCGTCCCGCGAACAGGAACAAGAACGAATCGGGGGGTAGGTCGGCGCGGATGCGCGCCGCGCGCTTCGCCTCCGGCCCGGCGGCGGGAAAGAAGCTGTGACTGTCGAGTCCGTTCGGGATGCTGCGAATCGCGGACTTTCGGACTCCGCCGGCGAGCAGATGCGCCGCCACAAAGGGCGCCAGGGCCTGGACGCGCGCCGCGGCGAAGAGGTACCAGTACTCCGGCAAGAAGGAGGTCAGTCCGGTGCGGGCCGTCGCGAAGCGGCCTTCCGGGCCCGGCGCCGACGTGATCTTGTAAAACACGCGGCGGTGCATGAGGAGGCCCGCGAGGAGGCCGAGCTGGCCGGGGCGGTTATGGTGGACGTGGACGACGTCGTAGGAGCGGACGGTCCGCAGCAAGTAGAGCAGGAAGCGGGTATCGTGCAGCGTCCGGCGCGGCCTGGGCCCGAGCCAGGTCCTGATCACGTGGACGCCGTTGATGTCACGCGAAGGCAGGCGGGCGTAGTTCGGCAGCACCACGGTGACATCGTGGCCACGCGCCACCAGCTCTTCGGCCTGCAAACGGGCCTGGTGCTCGGCGCCGCCGGCGGTGGCGGGATAATACTCCGCCACGATGAAGAGGATCTTGAGCGCCACGATTGACTGAAGCCTAATCCTGCTGTGAGCGGTAAGCGCCGTTTACGTCCCGCATTCCTTGCAGGAGACCAGGCTTCGCGCCCGCGGCCGAAGCGAAGTGAAGAAGCGCGTCCACGTCCTTGGGCAGGCAGCGGCCGCCGAAGCCGCGGTCATCGGGGAAAACGAATGTGTGGCTGCGGCCCATCCTTGGGTCGAGGAGCCATAGCTCGCGGAGCTCGTCGTAGTCCACGCCCACCGCCGCGGCGATGTCGTAGAACTCGTTGCAGAAGGTCACTTTGAGGGCCAGGAAGGCGTTCTCCATATACTTCGCCAGCTCCGCCGTGCGGCTATCGCTGTGGCGGATCACCAGGTCCGGGCCGTAGACCGCCTTGAACAGGTCCGCGATGGGCGCCGTGTCGCCGCGTTCGCCGCCAAGGATCAGCCAGCCGACGGAGCGCCGGTCGCGATAGGGGTGGCCGGGTGAGTCCGACGGCCCGTACTCCGGCTGGAAGACGATGCGCTTGCCCGTGGCGGCGCGCAGCCTGTCGGTAGTGCCAACGCTGACCGTCGAGCAGATCACGATTAGAGGTGTTTCCAGCCAGGAAACGACATCTTCGACGACGGAGGTATCACAGGAGCCGTCCGGGCGTGAGGGAGTCGGCACGCAGACGAAGGCGACGTCGCAGGCGTTGACCTCGGCGCGGTCGCCGACTCGCTTCGGTTCGTCGTAGGGAATCGCGTGGGGGAAGAGCTGGGCGATGCTGCCGCCAACCGCGCCAAAGCCAACGATTGCCACGCGTCTCGAGGCCATGAAAACCCTCCAGGGGATGCGCGGGGCATGAGAACCGCGCTTATGTTTCCACGGCAGCCTACTTTGGAACAATGGCGGAGCGGCGTCGGCCGGCGCGGTGAAGGCCAGGCGCGCTGCCTGGCCTTCCGGCTGAAATGCCGCGGAAAGATGCCTCTTAGTGCAGCTGCATCACGTCCGCAAGCTCGCCGGGCATCGACCGGGTGAGGTCGATCACGGCGCCGACCGGTGTCTGCAGTTCGAGGGTCCAGCGGCTGTTGGCCAGGATGGCCGGGGCGGGGTTGATATCGGCGACCTGGATAACGATGAGCTTGAGCTCACCCGGCTCCAGAAGGTTGTCGCCATCGCCGATGACGTCGTCGGACGTGTAGGGGACGTCGTCATCGACCGTTGTCGGGTCGCGGTAGGCGACGACCATGCGGTTGTTCAGCGCCAGCGGGTCCATCGGTATCGGGTCGCCGCCGGCGGTCGTCGCCACGGCGAACTGAATCGTAGTCATTACCGCGCCCGGCGCCGTCGCCACGACGCCGCCGCGCACCTCCATGGTGCCGCGGGCTTTCGCGAGGCCGGCGAACACTGTCTCCTTACCGCGCTCAGAGCTGAAAATACCGGTCGTCAACACGACGAAGGCGAACACCGTCGCGACCACCACGAAGGCGATCAGGATGATGGCCGTCTCCAGGCCGGTGATGCCGCGCTCGTTACTGGAGAAGCGGCGGATGCGCGAGAGAACATCCTTCATATGCAGTCCTTCCATCGTTGGCCCGATCCGGACGATGGGCCGTCTAGGGTTTTAATCGGTGGATTCGGGAGAATCTTTAGGGGTTATGCCTAGGGAGTCCGACTAAGGATGTGGGAGGCATCAGGCATCAGGCATCAGGCGTCAGGCGGGAGTGGGCTGAGGGGCGCGCTGTCATTCTGGGGAGCGACGCGCGCCAGCTCTGTCATTCTGAGGAGCGACACGAGGAGCGACGAAGAATCTCGGCCTCACGGTTACGGCGGAGTGGCCCGGCCGGAGTCCTTCGACAGGCTCAGGATGATTCGAGCGAGGGTGGCGTCTGAAGGAGTTGGTGCGGCCTGCGGATTGCGGCCGCGCAGGGCGGGCGGCGGAGTGCCCCTTGAGACGCCCTACTCAGCCCTGCCGTGCGCCGCGAAAAAGCGCCAGGCTTCCTGCGTCGCGTTGAGGGCCTGCGTCGGCGTGCCTCCCGCTGCCGAGCCCGCGCGCAGCGCGCCGGGCCACGCGTGGGGGGCGCCGGCGATGATCTTTTGCTCCGTGTAGCCGCCGGCCCGACATCCCTGCCAGACGGTCGTGGTTACCTCGCCGGCGCGGTTGGATTCAGTGGACGCGGTGCAGCCGTTAGCCCGGCGAAGAGACTCCATCGACGCCGCCAGCGGTTGGAAGTCGACGCCGGCGATCGAGTTGGGGCCCATGCCGCCCTGCAGGGGATGGTTCTGGTCGGCATCTCCGTGAATCGCCAGAACCGCGACAGGCCGCGCGGGCGCGCATGAGGGGACCTCAAGTGATCCCGCAACGGGGACGATGGCCGCGATCTTGTCGGAAAGCTCGCAGGCCAGCCGGAAGGCCATGATGGCGCCGTTCGAGTGGCCGGTCACGAATACGCGCTTGGGGTCGATATCGTAACGGCCCCGCAGTTCGTCGATCAGGGCGGAGATGAAGGCGACGTCGTCGATGTTCTGGCGGCTGGCGGGGTTGCAGCAGGCGCCGCCGTTCCAGGTGCGGCCGATGCCGTCCGGATAAGCGATGAGAAAGCCCTGGGCCTCGGCTTCGGCGTCGAAGCGCGAGTTCTCCGCGAACTGCTCGCCGCTGCCCAGACCACCGTGGAGGCCGATCACCAACGCCGCGGGCCCGCCGGTGGGCAGCGATTTGGGGACGTAGAGCCGGTAAGCGCGCTCCAGTGCGCCGACCTTCATGGTCCCGCGCTGCGCCCCGGCCAGGGGCGTTGACGGCGTCCCACTTCCGGCGCTCTGCGCGCCGGGCTGAGGCGTTGATTGCGCCCCACTTCCTTCGTCCTGCGTCTCGCCGCGGTCCTTACAGCCGGCCAGTGCCAGGGCTACGAGGGCGGGCAACGCAAGCGCGATGAGGAGGCGGCCTCGATTGGGACCAGCGCGCGAGTGCATCGCCGGTATTATCGGCCCCGGGTGTAAAGGAGGTGCGCAGGAGACGTTAAGGCTTCTTCGAAACCACGACGGCGAGACGGTCGATCTTCGCCGCCAGGATGAAGTCGTTGTCGGAGAGGCCGCCGATCGCGTGCGTCGTCAGGTCGATGCGGACGCGGTTGTAGGAGATGAGGATGTCGGGATGGTGGCCTTCCTCCGCCGCCAGCGCCGCGACGCGGTTGACGAAGGCCATCGCTTCGGCGAAGTCCTTGAAACGGAACCGGCGGCGCAAGGACTTCGCCTCTCGCAACTCCCAAGCCGGGACCTGAGGCAGGTAGGCGCGCGCCTGCGCTTCGGTGAGGGGCGGCGTGTCCTTCTCGCAGGCTACGCAGTGGCGGGAGGCTAAGTTGGGCATCAGGCGTCAGTTCGGAGTGTGAGGTGTGAGGATTGAGGTATGAGGTGAGAATCCAATCCCGACCCCTCGACCCCAGCCTCTAACCTCCAACTCCTCTTCCCTTCAGGTTCCGCGATCCTACCCCCGACGACTACTCACCATCCTCCTCTTCGTCCTCAACTTCTATTTCCTGGGCGAAGACGATGATGTAGCCGTTGCGGTCCTCGATCTTGAACTCGCGCATGCCGTATTCGTGCGAGGCGGGGGATGTGCGGATCAGGGCGCCGTGGGCGTTGACCTCCTCGAAGATGTCGTCGACGTCTGTGACGAAGATGTACGCGTCGACGCCGTTGCCGGGGCCTGCGCGGAGCACGCTGTTGCGGCGGCCGGGGGGTGACGACTGCGTGAAGTTGAGGACGGCGTTGCCGCGCGAGACGCTGCCGTAGCTCGGCGGGTCGCCGTAAACGAAATCGACCTCGAAGCCGAGGACGTCGCGGTAGTACTCGCAGGTCGGGACGAGGTCATCGACCAGGAACACGGGCACAATGCCGAAGAAGTGCTTGGGGCCGGGGCTGTCGTTGCCGGCAGCGCTGTCTGGGGCTGTCACGCAACCATTGTACGAGGGGGTGGCCTGAGCGCATGGTACCGAGGGCAGATGTGGCCGGGCGCGCCTCGGCGGCAGCGCGGAGGTCGTTGACATCGGGTATAGAATTGTAATTACGGAGTCCATTGTCTCCGCCTAGTGCAGAGGCGATGGTCTGCGGTAAAACCGGAAAGACCCGCCCTACCATTCCTGCGCTGGCGACATTACAATGCCGCGACGGGTGGTCAGAGGCCTCAGGACGAGCCCTCCGGCTCCCGCTCACCATCGCCCCAGAGAGTGAGAAAGGGAGTACCGGAGTTGGAAGCTATACCCTTTGTTGTGGGCGCCGTTGGCGTCCTATTTTTATTGTTCCTGTACCTGGGCGGCGCGGTCGTGAACATCCGCGGCCAGCAGGTCGGCATCCTCGAGCGCCGCTACTTCGGCCGGCCGCTGCCGGAGGGCCGCGTCGTCGCCATGAGCGGCGAGATCGGCTTCCAGGCGCGCGTGCTTCCGCCCGGGCTGCACTTCCTGATGCCGTTCATCTACGTGGTCCAGAAGGTCGACGATGATCGTCATCGCCGAGGACGAAGTCGGCCTGATCGAGATCGATCGACGGCCAGCCGCTGGAGCCGGGACGCATCTTCGCGCCGCCACGTCAACGGCCACGACAGCTTCCAGGACGGCGAGGCGTTCCTCGCCAACGGCGGCCAGAAGGGCCCGCAGGTCGACGTCCTGCCGCCGGGCAAGTACCGGATCAACACCTACCTGTTCCACGTGCGCACGGTGCCAGTCGCTGACCATCCCGCAGGGCCAGCGTGGGCATCGTCAGCGCGCGCGACGGCGACCCGATCGCGTCCGGACGGCTGCTGGCGCAGAAGGTCGAGGGCCACCAGGCCTTCCAGGACGGCGAGATCTTCCTCTTCAACGGCGGCCAGCGCGGCCCGCAGATCGAGGTGCTCCTGCCGGGGCGCTATCGCATCAACACGGACCTGTTCGAGGTCGAGGTGCGGCCGGCGACGATCGTGCAGGCCAACCAGGTCGGGCTGGTGACGGCGAAGGACGGCGCGCCGCTGCCCGAGGGCGAGCTGGTCGCGGCTGTCGTCGAGGGTCACGAGGACTTCCAGGACGCGCTCGGCGTTCCTTGCGAGCGGCGGCCAGCGCGGCCCCCAGTACGACCTGCTCAAGCCGGGCACGTACTACATCAACCCGCTGATGTTCGACGTCAAGCTCGACGAGGTGGCCGTCGTCCAGCGCGGCGAGGTCGCCGTGCTGGTCTCGAACGTCGGCCAGGAGCCGGAGCAAGGCATGCACGCGTGAGGAACGGCTCGACAGGCCAGGAGCGCTACGTGGTGCCGGACGGGCTACCGCGGCATCCAGGCCGAGGTTGCCGGCCCGGGCGTCTACTACCTGAACCGCTGGGCCTACATCGCCTACATCATCCCGACGACGAACCTGACCATCGACTGGGCGGAGGAAGAGTCGAGCGTCGACGCGCCGAAGACCGACGGCAGGCAGCTCCAGCGCCTGCAGCTGTTCAACCCGCTGGCCGTGATCAGCCGCGACGGCTTCGAGATGCGGGTCAGCGTCAAGGTCGTCATCCGGGTGCGGCCGGAGCAGGCGCCGCTGATGGTGGCGAAGATCGGCTCGATCGAGAACCTGATCGACCACGTCATCCACCCGATGATCGACTCCTCGTTCCGCAACCAGGCGTCGTCGACGCGAGGCGATGAACTTCATGCAGGACCGCGCCGACGAGCAGGCGAAGGCCGAGGAGCGCACGCGCGAGGAGCTGGAGAAGTACCACGTCGAGTGCGTCTCGCGTGCTGATCTCGCAGATCATCCTGCCGCAGGAGCTGATGGAGATTCACACGCGGCGCGTGATCGCCGCGCAGCAGCAGGAGATGTTCGTCGAGCAGCAGAAGGCGGAGCAGAAGCGCATCGCCACGGAGAACACCCGCGCCCAGGCCGACCACCAGATCGACCTCGTCGCGGCCCAGATCGGCGTGCAGATCGCGGAGCAGACGAAGCAGCAGACGATCATCGAGGCCGAAGGCCGCGCGCGGGCCGTCGAGCTCGAGGGTGACGCCGAGGGCAAGAAGATCCTGGCCGTCGGTAACGCGACGGCCGAGGCCTACGAGAAGCAGGTCGCCGCGGTCGGCCAGCTGAACCTGGCCGGCATCGAGGTGACGAAGGCGATCGCCGCGGCGGGGCTGAAGATCACGCCGGACATCGTGGTCAGCGGCGGCGGCAACGGTGGCGGCGGCAGCATCTTCGCGGCCTTCATCGCGCACCTGCTGGCGTCGAACCCGGACGCGCTGGCGGCGCCGCCGACGAACGGCGCCAGTGGTAACGGACGCGGCACGGCCGCGAACTAGGACGGACAACGACGGTAGGGGCCCCGGGCCAACGCCGGGGCCCCTTTCGATCCGCGCCGCCCTGATGTCATTCCGACGGAGGAGGAATCCCGGCAAGCCCGCTCGTTTCGTACGAGCCACAAGCCTCGCAAGTCAGTCCTTCCGGAATTCCTCCTACGTCGGAATGACAGGGCGGGGGGTCGTCGGAATGACAGGGCCAGGGTCCGTCGGAACGCCAGAGAGAGGCCTCGCTCGGTCTAATTCCCGTGTAAGCTGCATTTCAGCGCGGCCGCGATTCCTCCTCCGTCGGAAGGACGGAAGTAGGAGAAGGAGCAAGGCAGGAGCTTTTCATTGAATGACTGGAACAAGCGAGTAATCGAAGACTTTCGCGCCAACGGCGGCAAGGCGGGCGGCCAGTTCGCCAACATGCCGCTCCTAATCCTCACGACCAAGGGCGCGAAGTCCGGCAAGGCCCATGTGACGCCGGTGATGTACCTGCAAGATGGCGACCGCATGCTCGTCTTCGCCTCGATGGCGGGCGCGCCAAGGAGCCCGGCCTGGTACCACAACCTGGTCGCGAACCCGACGGTGACGGTCGAGGCCGGCGGCGAGACGTTCCCTGCGAGGGCGACGGTATTGAAGGGCGAAGAGCGCGACCGGCTCTACAAGCGCCAGGCGGAGGCCTACCCGCAGTTCGGCGAGTACCAGCAGAAGACCAGCCGGAAGATCCCAGTGGTCGCGCTGGAGCGCCAGAAGTAGAGGCGGGCTTTTAGTGGTGCGGCAGCCGTGGCGGCGGCGAGGGCGGCTGGACGGCGCGCTTGAGCGATATGCCCTTGGTGCCGGCGTCCATCGCGGGGGCCATCAGCTCCTGGGTGGCCCTCAGGGCTTCGGCCAGCGGCGCCGAGATCGCGGCGATGCGGCCGGCGAGGCTTTTCTGGTTCTCCATGGCGTCCCCCTGAAGAGAATCCTCGGCCGCCGGCCCTCCTGGGGACATCGGGGTTCACCCTCAGGAGCGTAGAATTTGACCCGTGAGCGAGGAAGCGGGTGTGAGCGTCCACCTGACGGTAGTCTCGGACTACGTGTGCCCCTGGTGCTTCATCGGCCTCACCCGCGTCGAGCAACTGCAGCGCGACTACGAGATCGAGGTCGAGTGGGCGCCGTACGAGCTTCGGCCGAACACGCCGCCGCAGGGCACCCCCTTCGAACGCCTGCGCGGCCGGCCCCCATACACGGACGAGTACCTCCTGAACCTGACTGTCCTGGCCGACCAGGCCGGCATCGAGCTGGCCGAACGCAAGCACGTCCCCAGCTCGATCCCCTCACTCAAGGCCGCGGAGTGGGCGCGGGAGCGGGGCGTCTTCCCGCGGCTGCACAAGGCCATGTTCAGCGCCTACTTCGAACAGGGCCGTGACATCGGCAGCCTGGACGTGCTGCGCGAAGTCGCCGTCGAGCTGGACCTGGATGCCGGCGACATGATCGCGTCGATCGAGCAAGGCCGGTTCGACGAGCGCCTGGAGGAGAAGCTGGAGTGGTCGCGCGTTGCAGGTCAGGGCGGCGTGCCGCGCTTCATTTTCGTCGCAACGCTGGCGGACGGTTCCACCAAGCGGGCGGGGTTCGCGGGCGCGCAGGACTACGAGGTGTTCCAGCAGTTCATGCGCAAGCTGGGGGCGCGAGCGAAGGATTGACGCCTGTGCCCCACCCGACGGCACCCCGTTAACCTCAGAGCGCAGAGTACAGAGTGCATCGTGAAGCCAGGTCGTGCATGCGCTCTGTACTCTGCACTCTGTTCCCGCTGGGCTAGGGCGCAGTGGGCACGAGGCGTACAATACGGCCACCCGCGCAAATCATTCTCGTAGGCAGCCCAAAAGGGGACGTTCATGACAAACGCCGACCAGATCAGGGAGCAGCAGCGTCAGACCTGGGACACTTTGTCCGCCGCCTGGGATCAGCACGACGCCTGGTTCCAGCGCCAGAGTCACAGCGTCACCGAGTGGCTTTGCCGCGTGGCCGACCTGCGCGGCGGCCAGAAGGTGCTCGACGTCGCTTGCGGCAGCGGCCAGCCGGCGATCACGGCGGCGCGGCTGGTCAAACCCGGCGGCAGCATTGTGGCCACTGACCTCTCGGAGGAGATGCTGCGCGTCGCCAAGCGCAAGGCGAACATGGCCGACCTCGATAACGTGGAATTCAAGGTTATGGACGCAGAGAAGCTGGAGTTCGAGGATGCAAGCTTCGACGGCGTCCTCTGCCGCTGGGGCCTGATGTACGCTTCCGATCCTCAGAAGGCGATCAACGAGATCTATCGTGTCCTCAAACCCAACCGCCCGTTCGCGACTGCCACCTTCGCGGCCCCCGACAAGAATCCCTATTTTGTCTTCACGGGACGTATCGCCGGCGAATTCCTGAACGCCCCACCTCCACCTCCGGACGCGCCTTCACCGCTGCGCTTAAACGACACCGGCCGCATCAAGTCGATGCTGGAGGCCGCGGGCTTCCACAACATCGAGGTCGAGGGCCGGCCGATGACCTTCGAGTTCAACAGCCTCGATGACTTCTGGCGCATCACTTCCGAGTTCTCACCCGTGCTTGCACAGGCGATGAAGACGTTGGATGCGGACAAGATCGCGAAGATGCGCGCGGCGATGCTCGAAGAAGCTTCCAAGTACCGCGAAGGCGGCAAGATCCGCATCCCGGCCCTCGCGCTCGGCGCCTACGCCCAGAAGTAGCCGTGTCCGACGATGCGCTCTGCCGTCTGTCCGCGTCCGAGCTGCTGGCCGCGTACCAGAAGCGGGACGTATCGCCGGTCGACGTCACGCGCGCGGTGCTCGGCCGCATTGACCGCCTGAACCCGAAGCTCAACGCCTACCTTTACGTCGACCACGAAGGCGCCATGGCTTCGGCGAAGGCGGCCGCGGATGCCTGGGCGAAGCCGGGGCCGAAACCCCTGCTGCTGGGCGTCCCCGTGTCGGTGAAGGACCTGGTGCCGACCGCCGGCATGCCGACCACCTTCGGCTCGCTGGCCTACAAGGATCACACGGCCCGAACGCGACGCGCCGATCGTCGAGCGGCTGAAGGCGGCTGGGGCAGTGCTGCTGGGCAAGACCAACACACCCGAGTTCGGCCTCATCGGCGCCACGCGCAACCGCCTGGGCGACGAGGGGCGCAACCCCTGGGACCTGGGGCACACGTGCGGCGGCTCCTCGGGCGGGGCCGGCGCGGCGGTGGCCGCTGGGCTGGGGCCGCTGGCGGTGGCGACGGACGGCGCCGGCTCGATCCGCATACCGGCGAGCTTCAACGGCTGCTACGGCATCAAGCCGACCTTCGGGCGAATTCCCACGCACGAGCTCACGGGCGCGCCCTGGTCCTCGACGCTGGGGCCGATCGCGCGCTCGGTGCGCGATGCAGCCTACTTCCTGGCGGCGACCGCCGGCCCCAACGACCGCGATGCCATCTGCCTCGAAGAGGACCCGCCCGACTTCTTCGCCGGCCTTTCATCTCCCCTCTCCCTGCCTGGGAGAGGGGCCGGGGGAGAGGGTCTGCGCGTGGCCCTCAGCTTCGACATGGCCGGCAACGCCACGGTCGACCCCGAGGTCGCGGCCGCGCTCTCGGAGGCTGCGGACGTGCTGCGCGCCCTCGGCTGCGAGGTGATCGAGGCCTGCCCGCCGGTCCAGACCGGCCCGGACACGACGCCGATGATCCCCGCCGACGAGTACGCGTTCGACACCGAGGTTTTCGACAAGCACTTCGACGACCTGACACCTTACGCCCAGCGGACGCTACAGGCCGGCAAGGAGATGCTTGCCTGGCGCTACGCCCTCATCTGGCGTAAGCGCGAGCACTACCGCCGCGCCGTGCAGCGCTGGTTCCGCGACTATGACTTCTTCCTCTCGCCGGCAACGGCGCACCCGGCCGGCCCCATCGGCGGCGAGGTGCGCGAGATCGCGGGCACCGAGGTGCAGCCGGGCTGGGTGATCTGGTACACGGCCCTGTGGAACCGCACCGGCAACCCGGCGGCCTCAATCCCGGCCGGCTTCTCTTCGGCCGGCCTGCCGCTGGCGGTCCAGGTAGTCGGCCGCCTGGGCGACGAGCCCGGAGTGTTGGGCGTGTCGGCGGCGCTGGAGGCAGCGCGGCCGTGGGCACGAAAGTGGCCGGAGCTGGCGTGAGGCGCAGTCCTGATTTGGCGACGACCACCTCGTTGTCTCTTGGGACAAGAAGCTACGAATTCCACCAGGGGCTTGGAAGCGCCATGTAGTCGCGCGAGCGTGAGGATCCATCCTCACTGCAAGCCCACAGTCGTAGTCGTGAGCGCCCGTACGAGCCTATAATTTAGCATCGCCGTTTCGAGGAGAGGCCATGACCAAAAACCAGCACGTTGTCCCCCACAGCGGCAAGTGGGCAGTGAAGAGTGATGGCAGCAAGCGGGCTAGCAAGGTCGTGAGCACCCAACAAGAAGCGATCGATGTGGCGAGGAAAATTGCCCGGAATCAAGGCGCCGACGTGTTCATCCACGGCCGCGACGGCAAGATTCGAGATAGTTATGGCAACGATCCATTTCCACCGCGTGACACGACGCATTAGTAACGTCTAGCCGGTGCCACGTCGGGAGGCGAGGAAGCCCAAGCAGCCTCCCTTTGTCTTGCTTGACCACAACATCCAGGTTGAGGTCGCCCGGCAACTCAGTAGCTTAGCCCGTTTCCGCCAAATTGGTGAACTGGAGCGGGAGCGCCGCTTTCGCCGAGACGCTGCGGATCCAGAGATTTATCGGGGCTCTCGGTCTTTCCTTTTTGTGACCCACGATCAAGACTTCCTGCGGCAGGATCGGCTGCCCACGGAGCATGGTGGCATCCTGGTGTTCGTTT
This sequence comes from uncultured Chloroflexia bacterium, assembly GCA_963703905.1. Lineage (GTDB taxonomy): Bacteria > Chloroflexota > Dehalococcoidia > DSTF01 > WHTK01 > DATLYJ01. Next base: position 250,173 of record CAVPFY010000007.1, on the reverse strand, counting down.
GCCCGCCTGCTCGCTTGGCTGAGGCGCTTCGCAGGTTCCTTGACTGGTGGGGTCCACGGCGCAATCTGCTTCGTAATCGGGTGTTCCGACTGACCGCTACAGGTGGCGTAGAGATCATGCGTAACGGCGAACTTCGGAAGGTGTATCGCCAACCAGATGGGTCAGGAAGCGACTCCTATGGTGTCCCGTAGACGCCTTTGGACGGGGGATCCCTGGATGACCTAACCGCCGGCCACTGCCGGCACGATTGAGACCTCATCGCCCGCCTTAAGGGCGGTGTCGAGGCCGCTGAGGAAGCGCACGTCCTCGCCGTTGATGTAGACGTTCACGAAGCGCCGTATCTCGCCCTTCTCGTCGCAGATGCGCTCCTTGAGGCCGGGGTAGCTGGACTCCAGGCCGTCGATCGCGGCGAGCAGCGTACCGCCGTCGGTCGAGACGATGTCGAGCTCGTTGGTGAGCTTGCGCAGCGGAGTCGGGATGCGGACCTTTACAGCCATGTGATACCTCATTCGACGAGGCTCAGGCCTCGACCGTACATGATGTCAATCCAGGTCACTCCAGACAAACGAACCGGCTCGCCTGTGCCGGGACCCGGAACCCTATCCCTCCACCAGGTCGCCCTCGACGGGGTCGACGCGGACGCCCTTCGAGCGCACCCATTCGAGGCCGCGCTCGAGCTCCGGCACGTCGCCATCGAGTTCGAGGATGACCCAGCCGCGGTCGGCGGTGACGTCGGCCCTTCGGATGTTGGTGACGATCTGGAACTGCTTGCCGAGCTCGTAGATCACGGGCTCCTTGATCAGCTGCTGCTCGAAAGTGAACTTGACTCGCTGTCGCGCCATTACTGCCTGCCTTTTCGTTGCGCGCGTCGCGCCTGCCTGTTTTCGACAGGTGGCGCGTCCTTGCTCGGGATTCCGGGATGATGGCCGCCGGCGGCACGGCCTAGTGATTGATTCGGGGCCATCGGTTTCTTGACGTCCTTCACCGAACGCACGCGCGCCCGGCGCCCTGGGCCCGCGCCGCCTGCTCCTTTAGGGCTCATGCGCATACCTCCCCGCGGACCCTCTCCCCCGGCCCCTCTCCCAGGGAGGGAGAGGGGAGTTCGAGCCCGGCCCTTCTTCGAGGGAGGGAGAGGTGAATCTTGGAATCTGCATCTGATCCCCCTCCCCCCTCTGTAGGGGAGGGGTTAGGGGAGAGGGTCACGTCCTCACCTCCTGGACCTGGCGTGCCGCCAGCGACTCCTCGAAGGCGGCGATCGTTGGCTTGATGACGTTGGCCGCGGGCAGTGACGGCGCGACGGCTTCCTGAGTCTTGAGGCCGCCGCCGGTGATGAAGGCCACCACTACCTCCTCGGGGTCGACGGCGCCGGACTGTACCAGGCGGCGCAGGCCGGCGATTGTCACGCCGCCGGCGGTCTCGGCGAAGATGCCCTCGCTTTCGGCCAGGAGGCGGATGCCTTCGACCACCTCTTCGTCGCTGACGGCGGCGCAGGAGCCTCCGGATTCGGCCATCGTACGCAGAGCATAGTAGCCGTCCGCCGGGTTGCCAATCGCCAGCGACTTGGCGATGGTGTTCGGCCGCACGGGGCGGATGGTCTCGGTGCCGGCTTCCCAGGCGGTGACGATGGGCGAGCAGCCCTGGGCCTGGCACCCGGACATCTTGCGTCTGGACGCTGTCGATGAGCCAGAGCTTGGCCAGCTCGTCGAGGCCCTTGCGGATCTTGACGTACAGCGAGCCCGAGGCCATCGGCACGATGCAGTGGTCGGGCGCGCGCCAGCCCAGCTGTTCGGCGACCTCGTAGCCCAGCGTCTTGGAGCCTTCGGCGTAGAAGGGGCGCATGTTGATGTTGACGAAGGCCCACTTGTACTTGTCGCCGAGCTCGGCACAGAGGCGGTTGACGTCGTCGTAGGAGCCGTCGATGGCGACGAGGTTGGCGCCGTAGACCTTCGAGCCCAGGAGCTTGCCCTCTTCGAGGTCGGACGGCACGAAGACGTAGGCCTCCATGCCGGCGCGGGCGGCGTGGGCGGCGACCGAGTTCGCGAGGTTGCCGGTACTGGCGCAGGCAAGGGTGGTGTAGCCGAGCTCGCGCGCCTTGGTGGCGGCGACGGTGACGACGCGGTCTTTGAAGCTCCACGTGGGGTTGGCGCAGTCGTTCTTGAGGTAGAGGTGTTTCAGGCCCAGGTGCTCGGCCAGGTTTTGGGCGCGGATCAGGGGCGTGAAGCCGGCCTGGAGGTCGACAGGCTCGCCCTCGCAGGGCAGGAGGTCGCGGTAGCGCCAGACGGACAGCGGCCCCTTGTCGATGCTCTCGCGGGTGACGGCCTTGCGCATGCCCTCGTAGTCGTAGTCGATCTCGAGGGGGCCGAAGCAGAACTCGCAGACGTGCTGGGGTGCGATTGGGTACTCGCGGCCGCACTCGCGGCACTTGAGGGCTTTGGCGAAGGACATGAGCGATGCTCCTGTGGCGGTCCGGGATGGTGATGGTGGTCAGTGGTCCGACCAGCCCCAGAAATGAAACGGCCCGCCGAGGCGGGCCTGCTCGCGTCAGGCGAGCGCAGGTCTCGGCGAAAAGGTCAGAGAGGTCCTTCCCTGGGGAAGGACCGGGGCATCGCCATGCTCATGGAGGCGTACGCAGTCGTCATAAGTGAGGGTCATAGTAGCAGGCGGTGGGGGTCGGGGGAAGTAGGGGTGTGGCGCAGGGCGTGGGGCCGCCCGTGAGGGGGTGACAGAAGAGGCTTTGAGATCGGCGTGGTTTGTGCGGGTGGGGGGCGGAGGGAGGGGGCGCACGTGCTTTGCGCACGGGCATCGGGAGCCGTGCGCGCGTTTGCAGTTAGAAGTCAAGACGCACGAGGTCTGTCTATAATGAGGTATGCCTGATCGTCAACCTGTCGTATGGGAACTGGCGCCCCACACAGCGGCTAAACACTCAATCTTGAGGCGTTATCTCGGGGCTTGTGTTTCCCAAGCTGGCGTGGGCAAAACGAGTAGTGTTTATAGACGGGTTCGCTGGTCCGGGTGAGTACATAGGAGGAGAGCCGGGGAGCCCGATAGTCGCCCTCAGGGCCGCGCTGGATCATACCCACGATCTTAGCGAATGCGAGCTTATTTTCATATTTATCGAGGCAAATGGCGAGCGATTCGCCCACCTCCAGGCCGTTCTCGAATCGTACGTGCTTCCCGCATACGTAAAGGTCGACGCAAGGCATGGCGACTTTGCATCGGAGGTCGCGTCAATCCTTGATGTGGTCGAGGGCCGTGGCAAAAAGCTTGCCCCAGCTCTCGTGATGGTCGACCCCTTCGGATTCAGCGGGATGCCGATGGCGGTGCTTAGCCGCATAACTGCACACGACCGAAGTGAACTTCTAGTCTCCTTCATGTACGAGTCGATAGTCCGTTGGAGGACTCACCCTGACCTCGAGAAGACATTTGATGCCCTATTTGGTTGTGCTGATTGGCGGAAGGCAGATGAGTGCGATACTGCCGAGGAGCGCCGCCAGTTCCTTCATGATCTCTATGTTGCACAACTTCAGAAGGCTGGCATGAAATTCGTCCGCTCATTCGAAATGAAAGATGAGGGGAATAGACGAGTACTTCCTGATTTTCGGAACGAAACACATCGAGGGCCTCAAGGCAATGAAGGAGGCGATGTGGAAAGTCGACCCGACTGGAGCGTTCCGGTTCTCTGACGTGACCAATCCCGCTCAATTGACCCTCTTGGGGGGCGAGCCTGACTATGCGCAGCGAGTGGAACTGACTACGGCCTTCAAGGATGTTCCAGAAGTCGCTATCGAACTCATCGAGCGTATGTTCTCCTTGCGACCGCCTTCCGCGAAACTCACTACAAGAGGCAAATATTGGCGCCATTGGAAAAGGCCGGAAAGCTCGAAGTGACCTACTCGAATCGGAAGAAGCAGTTTACCTACCCGGCAGGTACCCGCCTTAGATTTCTCTGAGATAACGTCGGGAACTCGTCCCAGGTCCTTCCGTCTAAGGTCCTTCCGGCAGCCGTCTTGCCCCGGTGGCTCCCGGTGGAGTCGTGCACACCCCACTGCTTGAAGAAGAACGTGACCCGCTGTGCGGTGCATTGGTCTCGGATCGCGCGCGCCCACTCCGGGTGCATGCGGCGCGCGATGGCCGCTCTCGCCGCCGACGATGACCCAGTGGATGCCGCGCAGGTCCAGGTCCAGAGGGCCGAGGAGCGGCTCGCAGGAGAGGAAGCGGATCGGCGGCGGGGACGGTGCGGAGGTCGTCGATGCGGGTCGTCCAGCGCTGGTTCTCGACTGAGACGCCCATCCAGACGTTGTCGGGCCAGTCGAGGCGCGGCGCGAGCTCGGCCAGGCGCTGCGAGCGCTTGGTGAGGACCTGGAAGGTATGGCAGTTCGCCTGCTTCATGACGTCGAAGACCTGGCGGACGTAATCCTCCGGGATATCTTCGTGAAAGAGGTCGCTCATGCTGTTGACGAAGATCACCTTCGGCTTCTTCCATTCGAGCGGCTGGGCGAGGCGCTCGGGACGGAGTTGGAGGTCGAAGCCATTCTCGTAAGGGTGGCCGGGGACGCCGCGGAAGCGCTCGGCGAAGGTCAGGGCGTAGCAGTGGGCGCAGCCGGGCGACACGCGGTCGCAGCCGGTCACCGGATTCCAGGTCGCCTCGGTCCATTCAATCTTGGAGATGGCGCTCATTAGTACACCTGTTCTATTCTCGGCCACTACTGAGGAAATGTCCAGGGCGGGGACTATCCACAGCGAATGATATGCCAAGTCGAGCGGGCAATCTGGTCGAGATTTCGGACCGCTGGCGTAGACTTGGCCCGCCCGCCCTCAACCGACCAATCGTGAACACCCACAAGGAGAGCCTGCCGTGGCGGAGTACGAGAGCATCCTGTACAGCGTCGAGGACAAGATTGCGCGCATCACCTTCAACCGGCCGGAGAAGCGCAACGCCCTGAGCATGGACCTGCGCCGCGAGCTGGTCGACGCGCTGAAGATCGCGGAGCGCGACGACGCCGTCGCGGTGGTGCTGATCGACGCCAACGGGCCTTCGTTCTGCAGCGGCTACGACCTCAGCCCCGGGCGCTACGGCGCCGGCGAGCCGGAGACGTCGCCGCAGTTCAACTGGACGGACCCTTTCGCCCGCGGCGCCATCCGCGACTTCCTGACGATCTGGGACCTGATGAAGCCGGTGGTGGCGAAGGTCCACGGCTACTGCCTGGCCGGCGGCTCGGAGATGATCTCGATGTGCGACATCGTCTTCGCGGCCGATAACGCGATCATCGGCCACCCGGCGATGCGCGGCATGACGACGCCTGACGTGCCCTGGTTCCCCTGGAAGCTTCCGATGAGCTGGGGCAAGTACATGCAGTTGACCGGCAACAGCATCACCGGCAAGAAGGCGGCCGAGGTCGGCATGATCGTGAAGAGCTTTCCCCTGGACTCGCTCGAAGACGAGGTCATGAAGGAACTGCGCGCGCTGGCCTCGATCGCGCCGGACCTGCTGGCCGCGAACAAGATGCAGATCAACCAGGTGTACGAGATGCAGGGCTTTCGGACGTCGCTCTACGCGAGCCCGGGCTGGCACACGCTCAGCGGCCGCGTGCGTCCCGGCGCCGGCGACTTCGGCAAGATCAGCCGCGAGCAGGGCCTGCGCGCCGCGATCGAGTGGCGGGACGGGCCGTTCAGGGAGCTGGACCCGGGGCGGTAAGCAGAGCTCGACCTGTGGTTCAGCGCCTACGGCCGCTTGAGGCCGCCGTCGCCCGTCCCAGGCGGCGTGACCTCTGGGGGTGACGGTTGCCCGACGCCGATGATCGTTGTCACGGTGCGGGCGCCTTCCCCGGGCAGAGGCAGGCGCCAGTCGATCGGCGGGTGGGTCGGCCCGAAGTTGCGCCGCGTGTCCAGGATCGGCAGGGTAGTGACGATGATGATGCTGCCGGGCGGGCAGGTGTAGGAAAACCGCGGCGTCACGACTGCGACATCACCGACGACGGGAAAGCGGCCGCAAACCAGCTGCTCCGTCCGGCCGGCATGCCCCTCGCCCAACGGGCGCACCCGCGTGAGGAGGACCTCGGTCACGGCGGGTCCCAGCAGGACGCGATGCGTCAGGCCCGGCTCTGAGGGGATAAGGGGCAGCACGACATCGCGGACGCTGCGGGTGCCGACGGGGAAGGCGGGCGAGCGCGTGCCAATGGGACCGGCCGAAGGGGCGCCCTTCTCCACAAGAAACGTCAGTGGTCCCACGTCCCGACCGGCTTCGATCTTCAGCGTGTATTCGGCGGCCGGCAGGCCGTTTCCCGCCCGGTTCGGAGGGTTGATAAAGAGGCGCAACCAGTAAGCCACCACCACATAATCGCCCGGCGGCACGTCCGTGAACGCGAAGCGGCCATCTCCATCGCCGTAGAGGCTGACGACCCAGGCGACTTCGCCGTCGACCCTGCGTTCCAGGTCGATTACCGGGCCGAAGGCGCCGCGGTCGCCTGGCCCCAGGACGCGATCGCCGTCCAGGTCCTCGGAGACTACGCCGGAAATCGTCGAGCCAGCCGTCGCGGAGGCTGGCGGGCGGAGAGGCGCCGCGGCCGCGAAAGCAGCCGCCGCTAGGATGGCCAGGAACGAGAGAAGCGCAACGCGTCGCATGTCCGCAGCCTAACCGCACTCGAGCGGCAATCTCCATGTCGCCGGTCAATCGTCCGTCTATCCCCTTGCCCATGCGCACGCAACGCAGGCACGGTGCACCAAGCCCGGTTGAGGCGGCGCCCTTGAACGTAATGTTGATAATGTTGACAAGGATAATCGATTTAAGTACGCTCTCTTGAGTCCGCAATCTTGATATTGTTGACCGAGTACTATGACAAACGTGCATAACGAAGCGGCCAGCGTGCCCCGCGCCTGCGTGTGGCTGCGCCTGTATTCGCCCCTAACGGGGCCAGCTCATCGCAACGATAAGCGACGAATACAGGAGGCTTCTCTTTGAACTCTGTTGACCGCCGGGCATTTCTCGCCCTCTCCGGCTCCCTGGCCGCAGGTGCGGCCGTAGCGGCCTGCGGCGGCGGCTCCAGCGGCGCGAACAAGAGCTCGTCGAGCGCCGCCGGCGGAGCGGACAGCGCCACGCTGCGCCTGGGGCTATTTCCCAACATGACCCACGTGCAGCCCAACGTGGCCCTGGAGCTGGGCACCTTCCAGAAGTACCTGGGCGAGAACAAGCTGGAGACCAGGGTCTTCAACGCCGGCCCCTCGGTCATCGAGGCGATGTTCGCCGGCGAGCTGGACGCCGCCTACATCGGCCCCAACCCGGCGATCAACGGCTACGTGCAGTCGCAGGGCAAGGACATACGCATCGTCGCCGGCGCGACCTCCGGCGGCGCGTTGTTTGTGGTGAAGGCGGACCGCGCCTTCAACAAGCCTTCGGACTTCGCGAACAAGAAGCTGGCGACGCCCCAGCTGGGCAACACCCAGGACGTGGCCCTGCGGGCCTGGCTGAAGTCGAACGGCTTGGGTGCGAAGGAGCAGGGTGGCAACGTCTCCGTGATCCCCAGCGCCAACGCCGACACGATGACCCTGTTCAAGAAGGGCGACCTCGACGGCGCCTGGGTGCCGGAGCCGTGGGCGACGCGATTGGTGCAGGAGGCCGGCGGCAGGGTCTACCTGGACGAGCGCAGCCTGTGGCCGAACGGTGACTTCGTTGTGACGCACCTGATCGTGCGGGCCAAGTACCTGGCCGGCCACCCGGCGGTGGTTGAGAACCTGGTCCGCGCGCACGTCGACGTCACGGACTACATCAACGCCAACGAGTCGCAGTCGAAGACCCTGCTCAACCGCTCGATCGAGAAGCTGACGTCGGCGGCGCTGCCGGTCAGGGTCATCGACGGCGCCTGGCCGAACCAGCGCATCACCTTCGACCCGGTCGCGTCCAGCCTGCGCAAGTCGGCCGACGACGCCTTCGCCCTGGGCTTCCTGGACAAGAAGCCGGATCTGGCGAACATCTACCAGCTGTCCCTCCTGAACAAGGTGCTGGCAGAGCGGGGCGTGCCGCTGGTCAAAGGGCTGGGATGATCGGAGCCAAACCTCTCCCCCTGGCCCCCTCTCCGTCAACGGAGAGGGGGAACATCGATCGAGAACCGCTTCTGACGCTGACCAATGTCTCCAAGCGATTCGTGACCAGCCGCAACGACACGCTGGCGGTCACGGACATCAGCCTGGAGATCGAGCGGGGCGAGTTTATCTGCGTTGTCGGCCCTTCGGGCTGCGGCAAGTCGACGCTGCTGAACCTGATCGCGGGCCTCGACTTTCCGAGCGAGGGGCAGCTCAGGTTCGAAGGACGCGAGGTGCGGGGGCCGGGCGCCGACCGGGTGGTGGTGTTCCAGGAGGCGGCGCTCTACCCCTGGCTAAACGTGCGCGCGAACGTCGAGTTCGGGCTGAAGATGAAGGGCACGGCGAAGAACGAGCGGCGCGAGAATCGTCGACCGCTATCTGGAGTTGGTGAACCTGACGCGGTTCGAGAAAGCGTTCGTGCACGAGCTCTCGGGCGGCATGAAGCAACGGGTGCAGCTGGCGCGGGCCCTGGCGGTGGACCCGCACATGCTGCTGATGGACGAGCCCTTCGCGGCGCTGGACGCGCAGAGCCGCGACCTGTTGCAGATGGAGCTTCAGGACATCTGGGCGCGCACCGGCGCCACGATCTTCTTCATCACCCACAACGTGCGCGAGGCGGCCCTGCTGGCGGACCGCGTGTTCGTGATGACGCCGGGCCCTGGCCGCATGAAGGCCGAGATTCCGGTGGTTCTGCACCGCCCCGGGCCCTGGACACGCACGCGGTCGCGGACTTCGCCGCCGATATCCGCTCGGCGCTGCAGCACGAGGACTACAGCGGCCGCCCACGGGATACGGCCTATGCGATCTGAGGATGGTGCAGTCGAGCAGTCTGACGGGGAGCCCGGACTCACGCGGACGGCGCGGATTTCGCGGACCGTTGTGGGTTCGGAGAGGATGAGGGTCTGCAGACGCGCGGGATTGCCGTGGCCCTGAAGTCTCCGGTGTCCGGGGCCTCGGAATGACGAGAGGTGAGCTGGCCGATGCAGTCTGAGAGGAATGTGGAGCAGGCGGGCACCCGTGGAAGCGGGACCCGCGGCAGCGGCGGCTGGCGAGAGCGCGCCGGCTTCGGCGGCAAGGCGCTCTACCTTGCGCGAGTGGTGGCGTTTTACGCGGCATTGCTCCTGCTCTGGAAGGCGATCTACGAGCTTCAGGTCTGGTCGCCGTTCCTGTTCCCCGACCCGGAGCAGGTGCTGGCCTCGCTGCGCCGCTACGTCGACAACGGCGTCCTCTTCGACTCGATCCAGATCACGCTGCAGCGGATGCTGATCGGCTTCGGGCTGGCGTTCTGCGCCGGCATGGCGATCGGCATCGGCATCGGCACGGTGAAGTGGCTGGACGAGACCCTGGGCAGCCTGGTGCTCGGCATGCAGTCGTTGCCGAGCGTGACCTGGCTGCCGCTGGCGATTCTCTGGTTCGGGCTCACCGAGCAGGCGATCGTCTTCGTCGTGGTGATGGGCTCGGTCTTCGCGATTGCGATCTCGGCGCGCGACGGCGTGAAGAAGATTCCGGTGCTGCAGCGTCGCGCGGCCCAGGTCTTCGGCGCGTCGCGCTGGCAGACCGTCCGCTACGTGACCCTGCCCGGCATGCTGCCCTCGATGGCCCAGGGCCTGAAGCTCGGCTGGTCGTTCTCCTGGCGCTCACTGATGGCCGGCGAGCTGCTGTTCGTCGGCGCCGGCCTCGGACACCTGCTGCAACTGGGGCGGGACCTCAACAATATGTCGCTGGTCCTCGCGATCATGGGCGTAATCGTCGCCGTCGGTCTGGCGTTCGACCGCCTGGTGTTCGGCCCGCTGGAAGCGTGGGTATCGCAGCGCTGGGGGCTCAATACTGCATAGGGCATAGCGCATAAGGCATAAGGGGAGGGGACCGAGCATCTCGCTTCCCTTCCGCTTTCCCTTATGCGTTATGGGTTATGCGTTATGCATTATTTAACGTCCTTCTAACCATGCGGCGCCGACTCTAACGTTAGATATGCTAGGGCCTGCTGAGAAGCAGGCTGGCATTTGTGAGAGGATACGCGCGTATGGCGGTCGCCGAGTCGGCCCTCGGTCAGGTGCGGCGTGTTTGGGCGCGCGAGGGCGTTTCGGCGTTGACGTTGCCGCTGGTCGAGACGGCCATTGGCTGCGCCGTCTTCATGGCCGCGTTGCTGGTTTACAACGCAACCCTGACGCCTTCGCTGTCCTACGTTTCGCTCGATGGCAACGAGCTGGCCACGGTGCCCTACCAGCTTGGCCTGGCGCATTCGACCGGCTACCCCCTGTACACCTGGCTTGGCAAGCTGTTCACCTTCATCCCCATCGGCGACGTCGCCCATCGCATGAACCTGATGTCCGCCGTGGGCGCGGCGGGCGGCTCGGCGTTGCTGTTCGCGGCGGTGCTCATGGTCATCCGCGACGGCCAACCGGGGAGCGCCTTTGATGCCGTGAGCGGGCGGCGACTCCGAGCCGGGCTCCGGCACTGGCTGGCGCCGGCGGGCGCGGCCGTCGGCGCGCTGATGTTCGCCTTCTCGACCACGCTATGGTCGCAGGCGGTGATCGCGGAGGTGTACGCGCCGAACGCGTTCATGGTGGCGCTGACGCTGGTGCTGCTGCTTGTCTGGGCGCGCCATGAGACGAGACGTGTCGCGGCGGCGCCAGAGAAGGCGCGGTCGCCGGACGCGAAGTCCCTGGGCCTGTTCGCGGTGTTCGCGCTCGCGTTTGGGCTGAGTGCCGGCACGCACCTCTCGAACCTGGCGCTGGCGCCCGGATTCATCGCCTTCATTCTGCTGACGAATTGGCGGCTGGCGCTGCAGCCCAGGTTCGTGCTGGCGGGCCTCCTCGGCGCCGGCCTTGGGGCGCTGCAGTTCCTCTGGCTGCCGTACAAGGCGTCCAACGTCAACGACGCCTTCCTGGCCCGCAACACGCCGAACGACCTCCAGGGCATCTACAACTACACCCTGAACGCGTTTCCGCAGCTCAAGTGGTCCTACCCGCTCTCGGCGGTGCCGGACCGCGTGGTGATGTACCTGGACTTCCTGTGGCTAAACTTCCGCCTCGCCGGCATCTTCCTCGCCGTTGCCGGCGGCCTGGCGATGTCGATGCGCAACCCGCGCGCCTTCTTCCTGTTCGCGCCCTCGTACCTGGCCCAGCTTGTCTTCTTTCTCGAGTACCGCGCCTCCGACATCGACGTCTTCTTCATCACGGCGCATTTGCTGACGGCCGTGTTCATCGGCTACGGCGCCTGGGCGCTGGCGGATGCGGGCATCGCTCAGGCCGCGGCCCTGTGGCGCTCGGATGGCCCCGTCCGGCTGGCGAGGTTCCTCCGCCCCGACGTCCGCCGCTGGGCGGGCCGGGCCGGCGCCGCCTCGATCGCGCTGGTGCTGGCGTTCTTCGCGCTGCAGCCGGCGATTTCGCTGGCGCGGCACTGGGGCCCGAACGACCAGTCGGACAACACCGGCATCAACGACTTCTACGAGACCGTGTTCAGGGACCTGCCCCAGGACAGCGTGCTCATCGGCCGTGGCGGCGTCTTCGGCTACGACATGTTCTACTGGCGCTACGTCTACAACCTGAGGCCCGACATATCCATCCCCCTGGCGCTGCGCTTCGACAACAACCGCGCCGCCCAGGACAAGCCGACCTATACCGTGACGCCGCCGAACGGCCAGGGCGGCTTCGGCGGCCCCAGTCCGGTCCCTGGGGGCCTGCAGTCTTCGAACGCGTGGTACGTGCCCGTGCTGGCTGCGCCCGTCCAGACCGATGAAGGCGGCTCCTCTGAATTTTCGCGCCAACTCACGTTGTACAAGGCCCAGACGCAGGCGCCACAGCTGTTCACCGCGGCGGCGACTCCGCAGACCACTGTCGGGCACGATTTCGGCAGCAGTACGACCCTCGTCGGCTATACAGTCGATTCAAGCGAGGTGGAGGCTGGCGGCTCAGTGCACCTGAAGCTCTTCTGGCAGACCAACGGCAGCGCCCGGCCCCAGGTGGCGACGAGGGTCGGCGACACGCGTTACTACGAGTCGCACGAGCTCGGCTTCGGCCTCCTGCAGCGCTATGTGCAGGCCAACGGTCAGCCGGCCGCCGGGTCCTTGCTGGTCGAAGAGTATGACCTTGTGGTGCTATCGAGCCTGGACAAGGGGCCGCAGCCTTTCCATGTGCGCGTTTCCGGAGGCACCTTCGGCCAGACTCAGAGCGAATGGGTGAACATAGGCAGCCTGACGATAAAGTAGGTTGACGCGGCGTGCCTGCCGGCAGCCAGGCTGGCAGACGCTGGGAGGATGACGATGTTGAGGTGGTTATTGTTTCCGGGGCGATTTCTTTTCCGCCGGCCCCTGATCGGGCCGCGGGCGGCCGCGCGCCGGCGCGTATGGAGGCGGCGTCGATGGTAATGGACGGCGATTCGACGCTTCGCCGCGCGCGAGACGCGGGTTGGCGGCGTCCCGGACCGGGGACGGAGCCTCCGGACGGCCGGCAGCGAAGGCCCGGAGGACGCGTCCGGCCGCGAGCTCGTCGTGGCGCCTGCGACGGCCATCGAGGGCGGCGGCGGCGCCGCGCGTTGTCGAGGCCGCGGCCCGCGCCGCGCCGCCGAGCTGGCTCATGGTCGCGGCCGGCGCCGTCATGGGCGGCATCCTGTCGATCGCCGCCTATTCGGTGGCTGTTGGCAGCGGCAACACCGGCAATCAGGGCACCTTTGGCGCTCTCGGCGGCGGTAACCGCCAGGGCCAGGCTCAGGGTGTCCCCGGGCAGGGGCAGGGCGGCTTCCAGCAGCCTCAGGGCGGCCTTCAACCTCAGCCCGGACAGGGCCAGGGCCAGGGCCAGGGCCAGGGCCTACCGGGCCAGCGCCAGGCGCAACCCGTCAACCCCGGCCAGGTACCGGGCCAGGCCCCCGGCCAGGTCCAGCCCAACAACCAGGGCGCGGACGCCGTCACCAACCTCCTGCCGCGCGCGCCGGACTTCGTCGGCCAGGTGCGGACGGTCAGCGGCTCCTCGCTGACGGTCGATACGCCGCAGGGCAGCCGCGTCGTGCAGGTGACGGACGAGACGCAATTCATCCGCGCCGACGGCAGCGCCGGCAGCGCCGCCGACCTGACCCGCGGGTCGGTGGTGGCGGTAGTGACCTCGACCGACCCAGCGACGCGCGTCCTCAAGGCGGACGCCATCGGCCTGGTGAGCCGCTAGCGCAACCCTCTCCCCCGGCCCCTCTCCCAGGGAGGGAGAGGGGGGCCGGAGGAGAAAGGGGGGACCGGAAGCGGAGGCGCGAGGCCGGACCGGAAGGGAAGGGCGAGGTGAGGCTAGCCCTCCACGAGCGCGCGCTCCGCGACGAAGCGCAGGACCAGCGCTTCCACCTCTCGGGCCGAGTGCGGCTCGAAGACCTCGGCGGCGTGCGGGATCCCATCCAGGGCGCCGCCGATGCGCTCCTGCGATGGCTTGTGCTGGCGGATGCCCCACAGCAGCAAAGACTCCTTGTCGAAGAACATCAGCCTCAGTGATTCCTTGTTGCCGTTCCACAGTTCCTTGCGGGTGATGGCGCGGCTGAAGGTGCGCCGCAGCATACGCGAGTATGAGACGCGCCAGGGGAGGCGCAGCCAGACCACCGTGTCGGCCTGTGGCAGCAGGAAACCGCGGACGGCGGTGTAGTTCCCGTCCGCCACCCAGCCGGCCGGGCTGGCGTCGAGCTCCTTCTGGACCTTGGCGCGGAACTCCTCAGGCGGCGTCGGCGTCCAGCCGGGGCCGTGGTAGAGGGAATCGAGCTCGACGTGACGCAGGCCGAGCTCGCGCGCCAGGCGCCGGGCCAGCGTTGTCTTGCCGGAGCCTGTGACTCCGTAGATGACGATTTGTTTGCGGGACATGGCTCAGGTCGAAGTGCGCCGCGGGCCGTGGTGGATCTGGCGGCTGTCCGGGCTCAGGGCCACCCTGAGGCTGACGATGCCGAAGACGGCGAAGACCAGGAGCAGGGCGTAGGACTCCCAGTAGGCCATGGTCCGCGGGCCCAGGCCGCCGATCTCGAAGATGAGGGCGCCGGCGACGCCCGCGGCCAGCCAGAGCAGCGCGGGTAAGAGGCCCAGGGCGATATGCCACGCCCGCTGGTCGGTGCTGCCGAAGTAGGTGACGATGATGAAGGCCCAACCGGCGAGCACCAAAGCGAAGGCGAGGGCCTCCAGCGGCCTGACCTGCCGCAGCCCGCTGAGCATGACGCCGCCAAGGGCGCCCGGCGCCGACTTCAGCGAATCGAGCGCGTCTTCCCAGCCGTCTCCAAAGAAAGCCTGAATCCCCCCCGCCATCCGCCCATTACATGCGCCGCAGGCCGCCGCGTCAAGTGGGAGGACCTCACCCCCTAAATCCCCCTCTCCGTCCGACGGAGAGGGGGACTTCCGGAGGGGAGGGGAGCGAAGCTTCCGGAGGGGCGGAGAGGGGGACTTTCCGAAGGGGAGGAGAGCGGACTTCCGCAGGGAGGAGAGTGGGACTTGCGGGGACGGCGTTTGTCCCAGGAGGGCGTGGCAGGCATCATCTAGCGGTATGGTGCAGCGAATGCGGGCATCACGTGCGGTTGGGATCGCGCTCGGCGTCGCGGTTATCGTCGGCGCGGGCTGTGGCGGCGCCAGCACGCTGCCGCCGGCCGGAAGCACCGCGATCCCGGCCGACAACCTTTCTGAGACAATCGCTGTCAGCAACGCGGCCTGGCTGGAGTGGAAGGACGGCGCCGGCAAGTTCCTGGACCGCGACTTCTTCGACTGCTATGAGCTGAACGGCGTGCCCAGGCCGGCGTCGACGCCCCGCCCGACCCCAGCGGCCACTCTCGCTCGCGCCGCGGCTGCGACGAGGCGCTGGCCGAGATCGAGAAGGCGCTGCCCCAGTACCAGCAGTTCGCTCAGGACGTGAAGGCTATTCAAGTGCTGGGCACAAACTCGCCCCACCAGGAGCAATTCGACGCCCTGGTCAGCGCGCGTTCCCAGCGCGGGGATTGGGCGCAGGCAACGGTCGCGGCCTGGAAGAAGAAAGACAACGCCAGCCTGGAGCTGATGCGCCGCAAGGTCCCGGAGCTGGCCGAGCTCGAGGCCCGGGCACTGGGCGTGGACCCCACGGGCGCCCGGCCGGCGCCCTTCCCAACGCTCGACTACATTCCCGGCGTGCCGACGAGGACGCCGCCCGGGCGGTGAGAGGTGAGGTTTGAGGCGGGTGGATATGGGGGGAGGGGGATGGATGCGGAGGTGGGAGCGTGGCGCCGCTTACCTCGTCCAGCCACTTATGAGGGTGGCGTCTGCATAAGGGTGGCGCCGGCCCGCGATTGCCACGGCCCTTCCGCCTGTCGGCATCCAGGGCCTCGCAAGGACAGAGTGGCGGCGGAATCGAGAGAGGCCCCTCCGGAGAGGGGCCTCTGATGTTTCGCCGGGTAGCGAGCGCTTAGCGGCGCGCGAATTTCAGGGCCGCGAGGCCGGCGATGCCGAAGGCAAAGAGGGCGGCGGCTTCGTAGGCCGTGGTGGCGGAGCCGGTGGGGCGCGCCAGGCCGGCGTCGCCGGTGTTGGGGGGCGAGATCGTGATGCCGGTGCCGGTGGCCGGCGGCACCACGACCGGGGGCGCTGCCGCGGCGGCGGCGCGGGCGCGGTTCTCAGCGGCCTGGTCGGAGATGGCGCCGCCGATGGGGAAGGCGCCGGTCGGAGGCCGTTCCCACGTCACTTCTACCGTATCGCATAAGGTCACCTGGGCCCGGTCGAAGGTGCCGCAGACCAGGATGAAGTCGGTGCCGGCCGCATCGCTGGAGTATGACCACTTTACGGCGGCGCCGAGGGCGCCGGAGGTACTGCTGGCGCAGTTGGCGGGGATGCAGGGGCTGGAGGGGACGCCAACGCCGGGCGAGCCCTTGCCCGCGTTCGGTCCGGAACGCACGAAGAAGGTGAAGACGACGTTGTTGGTGCCACAGTCGGTGCAGCCGGGCACGGCGGTGACGGTGTGGATCGAGCCCACGGGTAGGAAAGCGCTGTCGGGCGTTACGTTGATGAATTCGCCGGAGGCGGAGGAGGTCCGCGGGCCCAGCGCCGCCAGGGCGAGGACGCTAAAGGCAAGCGCCGCGACCACGAGTCCAAATCTTCGAGTCATCCTTGACCACTCCTTCACTGCTCAGCCGCCCAGACCCGGGCCGCGACTCTACATCAGCTATGGCGCTGCGTAAGGTATAACGCCTGCGGCCGGGCAAAGGTTAACGGAACCAGGCCCAAGAAGCCACATTTGTGGACCGGGTGTTTTCGCGCCTCAGATCGGCCGGCGGGGTGGGAGGTTACCGCGCCTTACGCGGAGCGGGCAGCGCGGATGGGCGGATTGGTCTGGAGTTGGAGGCGAAAAGAGGAGGCCCCTCGCGCGAGGGGCCTCCTCAGCGCTAGTTACCTAGCTCGCTTTAGCGGCGGGCGAACTTGAGGCTCGCCAGACCCGCGAGAGCGAAGGCTGCCATGCCGCCGATGGCGAAGAGGGCCCAGCTGGAGCTCGAAGAGCCAGCGAGACCGGCGTCACCAGTGTTCGGAGGCGTGATGCCCGTGCCGGTGCGCGGAGCGGTGATCGTCGCGGCGGCGGTCGGGGCGACCGGGGCCGGGATGGTGCACGTTACCGTGACCTGCGCGCTGATCGGCGGCGTCGAGAAGATGCCGAGGAGCAGCGTGGGCTCGAACCGTGTCGTGCAACGGAGCGGTGCCACCGGTGGTGGCAACGACTTCGTACGGACCGGAGTGGGACTCGCTGGTCAGCAGGAAGGCGGTAGCCACGCCACCGAAGGTGCCGGCGCCGTTGCTGGAGATCGGGCTAACCAGGCCGAAGCCGGCAGCCACGCCACCCGTACCGCCGATGGTGCCACCAAGGTTGGTGACCAGCTCGACGGGCGTGTGGTCAGACACGTTCTGGCCGATAGCGTCCTTCACCGTAACGGTGATGGTCGACTTCTCGCCACAGCGGAGAGTCGTCGGGCTGGCGGCAACCGTGATGGAAGCCGGCGGGCCGATGACCGTGACCTGGACGGTGCGGCAGATGTCCGCGGCGCCCGTGACGTCGACACAAGCCTGGACGGTGGCAACGCCGGGGGTGGCGTTGGTGATGCCACTGTGCGGGTCGCAGTGCAGGATGGCAGCGGCCATCGAGCGGTTAGCGCCCAGACCACCGAGGCCCAGGAGGTCGATGTCGAAGATGTTGGACTGGTCCGACTGGGGCGAAGTCGGTGTCACGGAGACACGGCGTTCGCGCCGGCGGTCCAGAACCCGTAGGTGCTGGGCAGCGAAGTGCTGAGTGCGGCGACGAGAGCGCGGGCCGCGGCCAGCTCTGTCGCGTCGTCAACACCAGACTCTTCGATTGCGCAGCGGTCGGTCGTGAAGTCGATCTCGGTGCCCGGCGGGATCAGGATCGCGGTGCCGACAGAATCGGTCATCAGTCGCCTGGATCAGCGAGTGAGCGCCGTTGCTGGGGGCCGGGACGATCTCAACCGTCGTCGGTGTGGCGGTCAGAGTCATACCACCGGCCTGGCCGCGGCAGCTGACCACGAAGCTCAGGACCGTGACCCTGCCGGTGTTGTCCACCTGGGTCGCGGTGATGGTCGTGTTACCGGCGGTAGACTGGCAGGTGAACCTGACCATGGCGACCTGGATGTCGTTGATCGTGCCGCCGCCACCCGCGACCGGGTTGGTGTCAACGACCATGACGTCGGTGCCGTTACCCGACACCGCGACGCACTCGTCGTCCGGCCATTCCGCGACGTTCGGACGTCGCCGTCGTCACCGGTGCCGACCGGAGCGCAAGAAGCGCGGTCGAAGCTGCCGTAGTCGTTGGAGTCGAACGTCAGCTTGCCAAGGCACTGCGCCGTGGCGGCCCATCCGCGCCGCGCAGCTGGTCAGGTCGGTGCTGGTGATGTTGACGCAAATGATGATGGTACCGCTGGTCGCGACGACCTCGGTCGGGGACGGGAGGGCGCCGGTCGTGCCGGGTGCGCGTGCACCGTTGGGCTGGCCGGCCGATACTGGCCCGTTGCCAGTCCCGAAGTCACAGTCGACGCGAGCGGTGGTCGTGCCGGGCGCCGGGTCAATTCCCTGCTCGGTGAGGATACGAAGCTTCGTAACGTCAGCGAGAGCACTGGGAGTAGACGAGCCGAGGCCGAAGGCCCCGAGGGCGACCAGCAGGGCGGCCACCGCGGCGACAATCCCTACTTTTCGATCTGAGTCTCAACTTTGAAAATCCTCCTTGCATCAAGCAAGTGCTGTTTGTGCGTGTGGTTGTGGTTTCGTTTTTCTGTCCCTGGCGCTCACTCGGGGTTCAGGCCGTTCCGCGTCGCCCTCGGCCGAGACTGCTGCTGCGACGCCGAAGGCTGGCCCTCTGATTACCGCCGGGTATCTCGTTTCACCTCCAAACGACCAAAATCGAGCAGACCCTAAAGGGCTACCACTCCTTAAACGCGCCGGAGGGGCGAAAGGTTAACGATTCCTCGAACCTAATTGACTGTGAAGTTGGTCTCTTAGGGAGTCGCGAGGCAAAATCGCCGCAGTGTCCGACAGGCAAATCAGTTTCCCGGCCCTGGCCCTTCTGGCTATTCCTGGCCGTCTCAACGGCCTACGTGGCTATCGCGGCCTTGAAGATCATCGCGGCGTCTGCGGGACGGGCGGCGATTTCAAGGTCTTCTACGTGTCCGGAAAGATGCTGGTGAGCGACCAGCGCGACCTGATCTTCGGTGGCGGCGGCAAGGCGATCCGACCCGAATTTGCGGAGGCGGTCGCCGAATTTCTTCAACCCGCCCCTCCTCGGCCTTTCTGTATTCGCCGCTGACGGACTGCTCTCACCGCGGACGCCAAGTCGCGCAGCGTCGCCCTGGTGATCGCGGCAGTGGCCACCATCTGGCAATTCCGAAGATGGACGCGCCGCCGCGAGGACCTGATTGCTGATGATGGTGCTGGCCACGGTTCGTTTTGGCCGGCGTACGCGTCCCTCTCGTCGGCCAGCCGTCGCTCGCCTTCGCGCTGGTCGCCACCGTCGCCTTCGTCGCCCTGTACGAGAAGCGCGAGACGCACGGCCGGCTGGACGTGCGCGCTCCTGGTGCTCAAGCCGTCGGTGGCCCTGGCGCACATGGGTCTGATGCTCTACGGGGGCCGGCCCTCGCGTCGTCACGGCTGCTCATTGCGGGCGTGGTCCTGTTCGGCGCGCTGCCGTTCGCATCGTCGGGCCTGACGGCCCTGGGCCACTACTTCGACCTGCTCTCCGCTCGCGAAACGACGCCTTCGTACTCTGACCGGAAGGATCACGGCGGGCGCGGCCTACATGTTCAACTGGAACGGGTTCTACGGGCGCCTGACCCTGACGCCGCCGGCCCCGCCGATCATGTTTCCGCTCTACCTGTTACCGCCCTGGTGATGGTCAAGGTCTGGGCGCGCGGCCTGCTCCTCGAAAGCTGGATGGCCGCCGCCCTGGCGACGAACCTGGCCATACCCCACGTCCTCTACTACGACCTTGTGCTGCTGCTGCCGCCGGCCTTCGCGCTGGCCCTGACCCGCCGCGACGCCTGGTTCATCGCCGGCCTCTGGCGGCGGTGCACCTGGCGATCAACGCCAGCATGTGGCAGCTGTTCGAAGGTGGGCATCGACATCGGCCACAAGCACGGCTACATGCTCGTCGCTCGCGACGCCGGCGATGTTCCTGCTGCTCGCATATCTGGCCTTCGAGCCGGAGCTGAAGCGCTGGTCGGAGCGCGGCCGGCCGGCGGAAGCGGCCGTGAGCCGAACCTCACCCCCTGCCCCCTCCCTTCGACAAGCTCAGGACGTAGCTCCGTCCGACGGAGAGGGGGTCCCGAAGGGCGGGGCGGAGGCTGCGCCGTGAGCGCCTCGAAGATCGTCCTGAGACAGTCGCTCGTCCTGAGGCTCTGGAAGATCGTCCTGAGGCTCTCGAAGGACGACACGGGTGGGGTGGGCGCCGAACGGAATTTCCTTGTGCCTGGTAGTCCTGGCCGGACTGGTAATACCCGCGTCTATCTTCAAGTACAGCCAGGCTATAGCCGCTGGCGAACCTCTAACGATTGTCTATCATGGCGAGCTTGGCAAGGCGCTGGCGCTGGTCCTGTTCGCGTCCCTGGCGATTGTGTTCTTAGCCGCCGTGCTGGTAGCAGGCCGCCTCCAGAGCCGGCGAGACGAACGCTGGGTGCTGATGATTTCGGGCGTCCTGGTATTCCTGTTCGTAATGGTCTATCCGCTGGGTTCGCGGCACCTTTTCAAAAACATCGTCGATTCAAGGACTCTCTGGGTTTATCACCAGAACCCGCTCAAAACGCAGCCAGCCCGGAGCGACGCCCTGATCGACTCGGTAACGGTCCCTAGGCTTCGGCGGGCGCCGGCTTATTACGGGCCGCTGTACTACGCGCTTTCGGGACCTGCAGTTGTTGTCGGCGGGGACTCGCTCGTGCGAAATCTAGTCGCATTCAAAGCGTTGGCCGGCCTGTGAGCCCGCACCTCACCCCCTCCCCTCCCTTCGACAAGCTCAGGACGTAGCTCCGTCCGACGGAGATGGGTTCAATCGGCATTGTGCTCTGGAGGTCCGACCGTTCGACCCTATCCCTCTACAGAGGATGCTTCTGGGTTCTGGCCGCCTCGTCCGCGTTAGCAGTCAGCTACTTTTGGCCCTGGTACTTTCTGTGGTTCATTCCTCTGGGGGCGGCGCTGTCCGGCAGATTCGAGGCCCAGGTCGCTGCATTAGCCAGCGCCTTTGCCCTCATCTCTTACGCAATTTTCCCGTACATTCAGCGAGACCCCAACGCCACCTACTACTTCGTGATCCTCTTTTTCGCGATGCCGATCCTCTGCCCGCTCCTCATGCGAAGCCAGGTGGTCGAGAACATCCCGCGACCGGTGGCCGGAGAGGCGTCGAAATGGAGGCCCCGAGTTGGCGGGGGCCTCAGCGTAGTGAGGCGTCCGGCCGGGCGCGAGCGGGGGCAACGCCGTGAGCGCCTCGAAGATCGTCCTGAGGCTCTGGAAGATCGTCCTGAGGCTCTCGAAGGACGACGGGGGTGGGGTGGCGCGGGAGCGCCTGCTGCTTGGCTGCGGGCTGGCGCTGGCGGCGCTGGCGGCGTTGGGCTTCGCCCTGCCGGGCTCGGTCTTCCAGTACACCTACGGTTTCGTGGACTCGGACGCGTTCATCTCCATATATAAGGATTGGGGCGGGCAATCGCTGGTGGCCCCGCTAATCGCCGCCATGTCGGCCGTGTTCGCGCTGGCGGTGCTGCTGGCGAGCAAGATGCGCGACGACGCCTCCGCGGCGAAGGTGCTGGCGGTCGTGGCGCTTCTGGCGGCGATTTTCGTGGTGGTCTATCCGTCCGGCTCTTCTGACTTTTTCCGCAACGTCACGGACACGCGCACGCTCTGGGTCCACCACGAGAACCCGCGCAAGGTCCGCCCGCACGAGGACGACCCCCTGTACAGGCAGGTAGCGGCCGTGCAGCGCGGCGGCAGGGCCTACTACGGCCTCGGCACCTACGTCCTCTACGGCCCCGCGGCCCTGGCGGGCGGCGACTCCGTGCTGGCCAACATGATCGCGTTCAAGGCGCTGCACGCGGCGGTGCTGGTGGGGATGGTGTGGCTGGCGGGCAAGTGCGCCGCAGATGTTCGCGCCGGGCCGGCGCGTCCAGGCGATGGTCCTGCTGGGCTGGAACCCGATGGTCCTGTTCGAAGGCGTCGGCAACGCCCACAACGACCTGCTGATGGCCGGCTTCCTGCTCCTGGCCTGCTACTTCGCCGCGGCCTCGGCGGCGAAGGCGGGCCTGGCCTGGGGGATCAGCGCCTCCGTCAAGTACGCGACCGCCCTGGTGGCGCCGGTGGTCCTCTGGTGGCTGTGGCGCCGCGGCTCGCTGATCATCTCGGCGATCGTGATCGCGGCCGGCGTAGTGGCCATGGCGGCGATCCTGGACGGGCGAAGGGTGACGAACTTCGGCATCTTCCTGGACTTCCCGGTCTTTCGGACGCTGTACGGCGCGATCTACTACGCCCTGGAGCCTTCGCAGGGCGAGCGGGCGATCAAGCTGGCGCGGTACACGTGCATCGGCCTCTTCGCCGTCGTCACGCTGTCGACGCTGGCGTTCGTCGTCGACGCCTCGCACCGCTCGCTCTTCCGCGGCTGCTTCTGGCTGATGGCCGCGGCGTCGCTGCTACTGGTCACGTACTTTTGGCCCTGGTATTTCCTCTGGTTCATACCCCTGGGCGCTGTCCTCGCCGGGAGCGTCGAAGCGCGCGTCACCGTGGTAGCGAGCATCGCCGCGCTGATGTTCTACGCCATATTTCCCTTCGCCGACGCGACAAGGACACTGGACTACTTCATGGTTGCGCTGCTGGCGGGCGTGCCCTTCCTCTACGCCGTCATGGAGCTGCTGACGGAGAAAGAGGAGGCCCCCGAGATGGCGGGGGCCTCAGCGTAGGGGTGTGGTGAGGCCTGAAAGACAATCGTCCTGAAGGCAGTCAGATCGTCCTGAAGCTCTCGAAGATCGTCCTGAGGCTCTCGAAGGACGACTGGCGCGGGGGCGGGCCTCACCAGGGCGCCACCAATCAGACCTAGTCGGCCGAAGGGAGGACCTTGGGCTGCAGAAGCTCCATCGCGGCGCCGTTGTAGCGCAGGTCGCAGACGCCGGGCTTGATCACCAGCAGCTCGACCTCGCCATCGGGCGATTTGTAGCGCTTGCCAAGCTGGATCGCGGGCTCCGTGCGGCCGGAGCCGTCCTTGAGGTCGGCGGGGGCTTCGTCTTTGAGGTGAAGGGCCACTTCGTTGTCACTCAAGACGCCGGTCCCGCCTTTGGTAACGATTACCTCGGCGCCGGAGGGTGCCACGTATCGTTTGCCAACGGTTGCCGCCATAGGTCTCCTCGGTGATGGGATTCGGGTGATAACCGATCATAATGAGCGCCGCAGTTTAAGGGAAGTTATCAGCATTCAGCTATCAGCTATCAGGTCCGGAGGCTGATTGGTGCTGGCTGGCGGCCGACAGCTCCTCTGGCCTGAAAGCTGAATGCTGATAGCTGACAGCTACTTCAAAACGGCAGCCCCTTGAGTCCCTGGACGCCTTTGAGGGCCGCGATCTCGCCGGTGTGCATCGGCGTGTGGGTGCCGATGATGTTGGCCAGCAGCCAGCCGACCGACCGCTCGCTGCCGAAGGCCGGCACCATGCGCTCCAGCTCCGCGTCGGAGAGGCCGCGGATGTAGGTCTCGCTGTGGGAGAAGACTTCCTTCGCGTACTGGTCGAACTGGTCGAGGTCCATCCGCAGGTTCTCGGTCCAGGCGACGTCCATCGCCGGGTTGGCGGGCATGAGTATGCCGGTCTTCGACTCCCAGTTCTCAGCCTTGTAACGGGGCGGCTTGCCCTGGAGCATGCCGTTGACTATGAAGTCCTCCGTGAACGCCATGTGGGCGTATATGGAGGCGACGTTGCTGATGGTGCCGCCCTCGTACGCCTGGTGCAGGATCGAGGGCGAGCAGTCGCCGATGGTGCCTGCAATCGCCATGTGCGAGAACGCAAGCTGGTCCGCCAATATGTCCTGAGCCTTCATCATTCCTCCTGTTTACGCGGGCATCCCGCGGGTGTTCGTGCCGCGGCCTGAGCCTGGCCTCACCCCGCCGCCAATCTGAACTTGGGAATCGCGACGTCGTCGCTGACGTCCTCGAACACCGCCTCTACGCGGGCCCCGACTTTGATATCGCTGTTGGCGACGCCGACGAGGCTTGTGGTCAGGCGGGGCCCTTCGTCCAGCTCCACCACCGCAACGTTGTAGGGCACCTCGTCCTTGAAGGCGGGGTTGAGGAGCTGATGCATGACCACGAAGCTGTAGACGCTGCCCTTGCCGGACGCCGGCGCCCACTCCAGGGCCTCGTTCATGCAGCCATCGCAGATCTCCCTCTGGGGCGCGAGATTGCGTCCGCAGCGGGGGCAGCGCTTGATCAGGAGGCGGCCCTGCTTCGCGGCCTTGAAGAACTCGGCCGATCGCTCGTCGACGGTCGGTATCGGCCTGTTGCTGGTGGTAGTCATTCGCGCCTCCGGCGGTCTGAAATGCTGAAGTGCCGGCCCGGCTGAAATGCTAGTTCGGCCGCGGGCTCAGGATCACCGAAGCATGGTAATCGAGTATGCCGCCGTTGCCGGTCACGAGGACAAGGTCGTTCTTCTCGATCTGGCGCTCGCCGCCGCTGCCGCGGGCCTGGATCACGCCTTCGGCCATCGGCGTCATGCCCCACATGTAGTAGGCGCTGAGCTCGCCGCCGCCGGTGTTCGTCGGCAGGCTGCCGCCGGGGCCGAGCCTGCCGCCTTCGACGAAGGCGCCGCCCTCGCCCTTGCCACAGAAGCCGTAGTCCTCCAGCGTAACGAGCACGGTGTAGGTGTAGCAGTCATAGAGCTCGCAGACGTTGATGTCCTTCGCCGAGATCCCGGCCTGGCCGTAGAGCGTCTCGCGGGCGATCGCCGCGCCTGTCGAGACCTCGTGCGGGTCGCCGCCGGCGTTCGAGTTTCCGGGGTGGCCCTGGGCCATCGCCAGGACGTAAGCGGGTGATGACTTGACGCTGGCCGCGCGCTCGACGGACGTGACGATGACCGCGACGGCGCCGTTGGAGACGAGGCAGCAGTCGAGCAGGTGCAGCGGCTCGACGATGTAGCGCGAGGCCTGGTGGTCTTCGATCGTGATCGGCGTGCGCATCTGGGCGCGATCGTTCATCACGGCCCAGTCGCGCTGGGCGACGGCGATGGCGCCGAACTGCTCGCTGGTGGTGCCGAACTCGGCCATGTGCCGCCGCGCGGCCATGGCATAGCCGATGTTCACGCCGAAGTAGCCGTAGTGGGCGTTGAGGCCCGCGAATCCGGGCGGCCCCGCGGGCCTGCCGCCGGCCACGGGCGAAGAGGCCCGCGCGCCCGTGCCGTAGGCCGCGCCCGACGACGCGCCTGGCGCGGCCAGCGGCGTGTCCGCGAAGACGCAGGCGACGTAGTTCGCCATGCCGTTCTGCACCGCCATCGATGCGTACTGGACCATCTGGCAGGCGGTGGAGCCGGCCGCGTTCATGTGGTTGAGGAGGCGCAGGTCCTTGAAGCCGCCGGCATTCTGCAGGCCGAGGCCGATGCTGTTGCTGATACCGGCGTTTATCAGCAGGCCGTCGAGGTCTTCTTTCTTGAGGCCGGCGTCTTCGAGGGCGAGGCTGATCGCCTCCAGCGCCAGGCTGGTGCCGGAGCGGCCGAAGACCTTGCCCATCTCGGTGATGCCCAGACCTACAATCGCGGACTTCGCCTGTCGCGCCATGTCTGTGTGTCTCCTGTAGAGGATGAAGAAGCGGGGCGAGGGGATTGTACATCAGTGGCCGCGCTCGCAGGTCAGGCGCCTGACGTCATGCCGGAAGCGGCGCTGGACTCTCGAAGATCGCGGCTACGAGCTTGTAGCAGGCGCCTTCGAAGGGCTCACCAAGTGAGAGCGTCAGGAGCAGGCTGTCCTCGCGCACGCCGACTTGGGAGGCCGAATATTCGCCGTCCGGCATGCCGCCTATCCTCAGCTCCCACTCCGGGTCCGTGACCGCCAGCCGGTACGACGTGCCGCGGTGCGAGAACCGCAGCCTCGCCTGGGGCAGGCCACGGTAGCCAATCTGGGAGACGAACCGGACTTCGCGCGGTGCCACCAGGCACAGGGAACCGGCGATTGGATGTGTCGCGAGGTCTTCGACCCTGATTCGGTCGCCCGGGCCGCCGAATATGTGGGGTTCGCTCGAGACGGCGGCCGCTATGGTCTCCCAGGCACCCTCGGGACAGGGGCGCGCCTTCAGCTTCCATCGTTGCGGGGCCACGTAAGCGATTCTCCGGCTGGTGCGGTTCGGGCTTGGACGGCCCGAGCCCGATCTGGAGGACGTCCAGGACTCTCGGGTAGGAGCCGTCTTCCAGCCTGAAGTGATTCGGCATCAAAGTGCCTTCCGGCGTGGCGGAAACAGGCCGGACCCAGTCACCGGTGCGAAGGCTCAACCCGGCCACGCACCGGCCGCCGTACTTGCGGGAGAAAGCCAAACACACGATGTCTTCGGTTTCGGGCGGGTCCGTGTGCCACTCAGCCCGGAGCCTGTCGGCGATGCGAGAGGGGGCTTCGAGTACGCGGCGGAGCAGGTACATGGCTAGAGGTGATACACCGTGACGGATGGCCAATGGTCGCGCAGGTACTCGGCAGCGAGGCGGCGATGGCATTTCTCGGCCGTCGCCTCGCTGCACAGCAAGACGATGCGGCCGGGGAAATCGGACGGCCGCAGCGTTGCCGCGACGTCTCTCTCCCGGAGGAGGCTAAGGTACTGCTCCTCGTACATGGCCCAATCGATCCTTTTCGCTCGGTAGGCCTTGAGCATCTCGGTGTTGGGGGCGAGCAGGGGTTCGTGTTGATAGTCGATGCCGGCGATCTCATTCAGGAAATACGGCAGGTCCGTCTTCTTCGTGAAACCGGCGAGTTGAGAGACGTTGTTGAGGCGCACATCCACGAGCAGTTCGATGCTGGCTCGTTTCAGTGACTCGAAGAACTGGTCCGCGGTCTTGCCGGCAAAACCGACCGTGAAGATATCCAAGCGCTTTCCTCGGCCTCGTCGAACAGCCCACGCTGGACCAGGCTCGAAACCTTGCCGGCCGCGGCGAGGTTGGTTTCGTCCTGGACGCGTCCGTCACCACGAATGTGCTTCACGCGGATGCTTTCGGTGGAGAGCACCCGGCCGATAAGAAGCCTTCGATGGCAGGTAGTCGGGTCTTCTTCGGAGCACAGTATGGCAACGCCCTGGCGTTCTTGAAGAAGGAACTTCAGCCGCGCAATCCCACTCTGAAAGACGTCAGCGTTTGCGACCTTGAAGTACTGCACGCGGCCGTCGCTGTCATAGAACTCGCGGCCCGGTGGCCTGCCGCCGAGCGTGTCTCCCGCAAAGAGGTACTCGAATCCCGCGTCCTCCAGGAACCGGCTGAGCGCGTCATGGTTGAACTGTGGCGAGTACCGCGAATAAGGCTGAGACCGGACGTCCACGAGGGTCGCGATCCCGTGACCGACAAGAAGCCGGCGCAACTTATCGGGCGAGATGTTCGAGTGCCCGATGGTGTACAGCGTCGGAGGATGAACAGCGGTCAGCGTCACGAACAAATATTCGTACCCTATCGGTGGCCTGTCAAGTGGCTGGCACGCTGTAAGGAAGGCGTCTGCTAGAATCGCGGCGGGATCATTTGGACGGCCTCTTCTACCTCGACCTGCATTCGCACTCGACCGACGCGTCGGATGACGCCGGCGGCACCGTCGAAGGCTATCTGAAGTGGCTGGCCGGGCGGCGCAAGCGCGGCTACCAGGTAGACGGCTTCGTCCTCACGGAGCATCGCAGCTTCGATCCCGAAGTCGAATACTCCGGGCTGGCGCATCAGTACGGCATAACAGTCCTCAAGGGGGCGGAGCTGGAGACGGATATTGGCCATGTGCTGGTCTACGGGCTCAACGAGCGGCTGAAGCAGGAGTTCGATTTCGCCCGCGTGGACCTCTCGTCCGCGGACCTGTTCCGGGCGGCGAAGGACCTCGGCGGGTTCGCGGTTGGGGCGCATGCCGGCAGGCCTCGGATCGGTCTATCAGAGCATGCCGAACGCGGTGTGCGTTTCGCCCACGTCGAGGTCATCGAGTGCTTGAACGGCGGCAGCAGCGCCGAGGAGAATGGCAGGGCGGAGGCGCTGGCCGAACAGTACGGGCTCAAGCGGGTTGGCGGCTCGGACGCGCACTACGTGAGTTCCATCGGCCGTTGTCTGACGGCCTTTCAGAAGCCAATCGGCCGTATCGAAGAGCTCGTCGAGCAACTTCAGCACGGACACTACTTCCCCATACGCATCGAAGACACTCTCAGAGAAATGGACTGAAGATGACCCAGGACACCGAGCTTCAGTATGACGCCAGCGTCGTCGGCGTTGAGGTCGAGACCGGCCGCTTCGAAGTCACGCGGGAGCACATCCTGGCTTACTGCGCGGCGATCGGCGAGACCAACCCTCTCTTCACCGATGACGAGGCCGCCAAGGCAGGGCCTCACGGCGGCCTGATCGCGCCGCCGGCCTTCTACACCTCTATCCGCAGCGGCGCCGGCCCCGACCCGAAGCTGGTCTTCGGTAACACCACCTTCAACGCCGGCCAGCGCGGCGAGTTCATGGCGCCGATACGGCCCGGCGACACCATCACCTCCCACGCCAAAGTGCACGAAGTCTATGAGAAGACCGGCCGCAGCGGCCGCATGGTCTTCCTCGTGCGCAGGACCACCTACAAGAACCAGCACCACGATGTGGTCGCGATCGCCGACCAGTCGATGGTCTACCGGCAGGTATGAGCATGGCAGAACAGGTTTACGGCGACGAAATTGAGCCCGGCGACGAGATTGGGCCTTTGCTGAAGCACCCAGACCTGGATCAGGTCCAGCGCTACCTCGGAGTCTGGCGGGTCACCGGCGCGAGCGGTCCGCCCGGAGGCGCCGCGGCCGGCCAGGGCCGCTTTACGGACGAAGAGTCTGCCCGCCGTGACGGCCTCCAGGGGCCGATCCTGCCCGGCCCCATGAGCCAGGCGTTCCTTTCTCAACTGGTT
Source organism: uncultured Chloroflexia bacterium (assembly GCA_963703905.1). GTDB lineage: Bacteria > Chloroflexota > Dehalococcoidia > DSTF01 > WHTK01 > DATLYJ01. The sequence continues at coordinate 221,544 of CAVPFY010000007.1, read as the reverse complement.
ACGGACTGGGCAGGGCCCCTGGGCTGGGTCCGAAGCCTGGACGTCAACTTCCGCAGGCCAACTCGGCACGGCGAGCCGCTGAAGTGCATCGGCCTGGTGACCGACAAAGAGGACGCCGGCGACAAGACGCTGGTCAAACTGGACGTCTTTATCGAAGACCCCCGCGGAGATCGCCCCACTCAGGGCGTCGCCGAAGTACTGGTGCCGGCGCGGCGCTAAGGCAGGAGACCCATGTTCGAGACCATCCTTGTTCCTCTCGATGGTTCTGAGCTCGCCGAAGAGGCCCTAGAAACGGCGGCTGAGCTGGCCTCAGGGCTGGGGGCGCGGCTGGTCCTGGTCCAGGCCGTGGATTCGCTGGCCCATCGCATGACTCAGCCCATCGGGATACTGGATTCGCCGGCGGGCGCTGCAGCGAATGTCGAGTTGCTGCAAAAGGCCCTCGACGCTGAGAAGGAAGGCGCCCAGAGGTACCTGGCGGAGCACCGGACGAAGCTGACCGCGAAGGGAAATCAGGTGGAGGCTTTCGTCGGCGAAGGCGGCGCCAGCGAAGTCATTCTTGGCCTGGCTAAGGACCAAAATGCCGGGATGATCGTGATGTCAACGCACGGCCGCGGCGGTCTCAGCCGCCTTCTCTTTGGCAGCGTGGCCGAGGCCGTATTGAGGCACGGCGAGGTGCCGGTCCTCCTCCTTCGGTCAAAAGCTAAGGCTTGATCTGACGGCTGGCGTCGTTCTTCATCGAACGTATCAGCGCCAACGTTTCGTCCAGCCGCGTCAGCAGGTCCGACACCGAAGGTTCCAGAGACACGATTGCGGCAGGTCTCTTCGCGCCCGCGGCGGATGTTGGTGGAGCTTCGCCTGCCGCACCCTGGTGGCCTGTGGCCGCGGCTGCCTGTCTCGATCCCGCCCACTCCGGCAGGCTGACCAGGTTGGGTGGTGTGAACCACTCGCCGCTGTCTGGCTGGGCCTGCGCCGCGATCATGGGCGCGGTGGAGGAAGGCAACCCACTAATGTGGGCAACTTCCTCGTCCGGGGCCTCGGCGCCGAGCCAATTCTCCGCGAGCGTCGCCGCGAGCTCGTCATCGTCGGTGTTTCGCATGCTCTCGGGAGCCGGCATCAGAGGCGCTTCGGCCCCGTCCACTTGAAGCCGCGAAGGATTCTTTTCGGCAAGGCGCACTGCCACCTCGGCGCGGCGGAGCAGGTCGTCGACTGTCGTGGCGCATTGCGGGAAGAACGTGACCCCGAAGTGTAGTGGCAGAGGCCCGCCCGGCTCGCCTTCAGGAGGCGTTGCCCTCTTGGAGCTGCGGCCCAGACGCCTCACCAGTCCGGTGACGTCTTTTTGGCCCGTTTCCGGCAGCAGGAGCGCGAAACCGTGCTCTCCGTACCTGTAGACCCTGTCGATGTGCAGGCGCGTGTTTAGCAGCACGCCGGCCGTGGCCTGCAGTCCCGCCGCCCACTCCTCTTCGTGCCGGTAGTCGAACTTGACCCGGAGCGGGTCGATGTCGGCGAGCATGAGGGCGAATTCGCGGCCGAACCGCCGCGAGCGCACCAGCTCGCGTTCAACCGACTCGCGAAGCAGGCGCTCCTGGTACACACCGGTGTCCTCGTCGATCTCGGATTGGAGGCCGACGAACGCGGTCATAGCATCGCGCTCTTCCTCAATGACGTTCAGCTGCCTGCGTGTAAGCGTCGTCGCCAGCGCCAGTCCGATCAGGCCGGGCAGCTCCAACAGGGTTTCCGTTCGGAAAATCTCATCGCCGGAGATGTTGGCGCGGATCGCGTTTGGGCCCAACCAGACCATCGGGATAGCAAGAATAACCGCCGGCAAGGGCAGCCAGAACGCCAGGCCGACCGTCATCAGGACCATGCCAATGCGCAGGATCCAGCCGTCCGGGTCGCGCACCGAAATGGCGGAGACGGCGCCTGCCAATAGCAGCAGCGCGCCGATGCTGACGTACAGCCAAAAGCGATTCCTGTTTGAGCCTTCGGCTGCCATCTAGATTCCGTGACTCAAGATGTGCAGGCTGAGCTGTCCGGGCTCCGAGGCCGTGACCTCCAGGGACTGTCCGGACATCTGCGATAGCTCGCTTGTAAAGGCCTCCGCATTTGTCCCTTCGCCGAGTTCGACGCGGAACGTGACCTCTTCTCTTGCGTAGTCGGCCAGCGTGACGTTGTGGACGAAGCTCAGGCGTCCGAGCGCGCCATCAAGGCTGAGGAGGCGGTCGAAGTCCGGGACGGGTGAAATATGCAGGATCAGGCGGCCTCCCACCAGCGGCTTCTCCGGATCCTCGCGGCCGGGCGCTTCGATTTCAGCCGCGGCGGGGCCATCCGGCTCCACCTTTTCCCGATCGGACGGCCTGCTTGTCCCTGATTGAGTCGTGGCCAACCAGGCGGATTCGGCGACCGGAGCAGGCTCGGGGTTCGGGGCGGCGTCCCAATCCCAGGCGCCGGCCGCCGTGATAGGCGCCCCGCCTTCTGGGCTGTCCTCCGCACCGGCGTCAATGGTCGCGGCAGTCTCCGCGGCCGCGGGCGTCCATACCGGCGCCGAATAGTCTGCCGGGGCAGGCGCCTCGGGCTCGTATGCCGGGGGAGTGGACGCCGGTTGCCAGCCGTGCCAGAGGTCGCCGGCGCGTTCGGCCGCTGCCGTCGCGGCCAGGGCTTCCGTCGCTGGAGGTTCGAGTGACATCAGTTGCGCAGGTGCGCCGGCATCTTCGTCGGGCTCGCTGGAAACCGCGGCGGGTTCGAGGATCGCGGCGTCGTCCGGTCCGCTCCAGGGGCCTTCAGCCTGCGCCGGCTTTGTATCTTCAACGGGGTTGTATCCCCAGCCGGCCGGCTCCGCCTCCAGGTCATACACGGGTGTAGCAGAAAGTGCGGACAGGGCGGGTTCTGCTTCCGGCTGGAAGACCGGCGCGGTCCAGGCCGAGCCCGAAATGTCTTCGGGTTCTGAGCTGCCCGTTGTCCAGGCGTCGTCCGTGTCTTCGAGGGCGGTAGTGCTGGCCGGCGCGTCGTTCGGTTCAGGGGCAGGTACCGCGGACCAGGTCGCCGGTGTCTCGTCCTTGATGGCTGTTTCGTCGTCCGCCCAGACGCCTCGACCGGCGCCTTCGGGGCTGTAATCGCTCGAGTCTGAAGTGGTGGCGGGCGCGCTTTCCAGCCCGGCAATGCCGGAATGAAGGTTGGCGACGAGTGATGTCAGGAGTTCGTAGTCCGCCTCCAGGCGATCCAGCAGCTCTTGAGCGCCGGGGACTTCGGCGGCGGCGGGCGCGACGCGAGCTTCGGAGGCGTAGGTCATAGCTTCCAGGGCGGACTGGCGCGCATCGTCGGCGGCGCGCTCGGCGGCGGCGGCGGCTTCGCGGCTCTCCGCCAGCGACTGCTCGAAGCGGGTCGCCGACTCACTGTCGATGCGGGCTGACTCGGCCAGGATGACCTCGCGCGCTTCGGCCGTGGCCGCCTCGATGGTGTCGGCGGTCATGCGGGCGGCTTCGGCGGCGTTCTCGGCGGCGGTGGCGGCATTCCGGCTGGACGCGGCGGACTGGCCGGCGAGATCGGATGCCTCCTGGGTGCGCTGCTGGGCTTCTTCGGCCGCCTGGCGGACGGCGGCGACAGCATCGCTCGATGCTTTGAGGGCTTCTTCGAGTTGGGCCCGCGCTTCGTTGAGGAGCGTTTCGAGTTCGGCGCGGACGCCTTCGGCGGCCGCGGCGACCTTCGCTTCGACGCCCTCGGAGACCCGGCGCGCCTCGTCGGCGGCGCGGCCGGCGAGGCCTGCCATGTCGCGCGTCTGCACCGCGGAGTCCTCGATGCGGTCGGCGAAGCCCTCCAGGACGCGGGTCGTCTCGGAGGCGAAGGCGTCAGCGGCGTCTGAGAACAGCCGGGAAGTCGCGGTCACGCTCTCTACCAGAGCGCGGACGGCTTCCCGGAGCCCCGCGTCGCGCGGGTCAGCCTCATCGGGCGGCGTCTCATCCATCAGGTCGTCATATCCGGCGGATCCAAGTTGGACCATAGCTTTCGCTCCATGCGCGTAGTACAGGCCTTCAGGGCAGCCTGATGCCCGATGTTTAACTATCGGACGATGGGCGCGCGCTGTTTATGAGGAAAACTACGAATGTTGGCGTTTAAGGCGTCGCCGTGCTCGTCCGCGCGGGTGCGGCCGTCGGCGAAGGCGGCGTCGCGGTCGATGTCGGGCTGGGCGTTGGGGTCAGGGGCACGTGAACTATGGACTCGAGCATGTGGTCGAAGACACTCGCGAGTTCGCCGCCTTTGGCCACGAGGTCCGTGACGTTCATGCGGTCGCCGTCCTCGTCGCGGAGGGCCAGCAGACTGCCGTTGGCTATGGCCTGGACTTCGCCGTTCTGGATGTTGATTGTCACGGTCGTGCCGTCCGGGGCGAGAAGCGGGATGAACTTCGTCTCCACCTTGGCCAGCCCGGTGGCGTCAAAGTTGGCGCCTATGACCGTCCAGTTGGAAGGCAGGACGATCCGGAAGCGTTCCGTGCGCAGCTCTGACCAATTGAGTCCCAGGGCGTTGTCGGAAGGCAGCAGCGTCAGCCGGGCCTGGTTCGCGCCCAGGGGCTGAGGCACAGGCGTTGCCGGCGACGCCGTAGGCGAGGTGGCCGCCGGTGCAGCCGTCGGGTTGGCGCCGGACCCGGCTACGGCGGTAGGGGCCGCGGGAGTGGCGGCAGGCGGCAGAGGGGCCGAAGCGCCGGCGGCCAACAGGCGCACCTTGTCTTCAACCTGGTTCAACTGCTGGGTCACCTGCTGGCTGGTGGAAGGGTCGCTGGCGTTGGCGGCCTCCTTCAGTCTGGGAATGAGCTCGTTTGCCTTCGTGATGCTGGCCGGCGACTCCGCGCTGAGCTTCTCTACTGTGGCTGTATAACTGGTGCTCAGGTCGACGATTTTCGCTGCGGATACCTGATTGCCGGCATCCTGCTGCTGCTCGATCTCGCGCAGCTGCTGGTCGATCGCGGCCAGCCGGGCGTCGACGGAAGCCTTGGCGGGCTGGGCGGAGAAGTAGGCCATGCCGGCGACGGCGATGGCGAGCACGACGACCGCGGCCGACATGGCGCTGCGGAAGGCGAGGCCCATCGCGGGTGAAGGCCGGGCAGGGAGGCTGTGCGTGGCGGCGGCGTCCAGCAGGCGCCGGCGCGCGTTTACCCAGAAAGCAAGCCTCGGCGGCGCGACGCTGCGCAGGGACTCCTGCGCGGAGGCGCCGGCAGCGCTGAGCAGGTGGTGACGCAGGCGCTGGACAAACCGCGAGTCCGGCTCGGCCGCCAGGGCCTGGCTGGCCTCGCGGCCGGCGGCGAACATCAGCCGCTCGCGGGCGTTCTCGCGGTACTCCTCGGCCGGGGCGTGGGCGAAGGCCATACGCAGCATGACGGCCTGGCGCAGCATGGGCTCGAGCTGATCCCGCTGCCGCGGCCACGCGGACAGGCACTCCTCCGCCGTGAGGCCCGCATCGAGCCCGGCAAGGCATTCCTGCAGCAGCTTGTCTACGTCTCTGCTCATGCCTGTCTCTGCGCCTGTCCTGAACCCGTTCGATGCGCCAGTTCGGGGTACTTCGGCGACATCAGGACCTGAAGCCGCTGCATACCCTTGTGCTGAAGTACCTTCACGTTATTCTCGTTCTTGGCCAACGCCTTCGCCGTATCCGCCACGGACAGTCCGGAGGCGAAGCGCAGGATAATCACCTCGCGCTGGGCTTCCGGCAGCAGGGCGACCGCCTCGCGGAGGTCTTCCAGGGCCAGCGTCCTCTCGGTAGTTTCGGCCGGATCGGCGGTGCGCTTGTCCATCAGCTCTTCGGGCAGCTCGCCGTCCTGAGAACGCTTGCCATTGCGGCGGGCGAAGCTCACAACCTCGTTCCGGGCGATGCGCATGAGCCAGGCCGCGAAGGGCACCTTGCGCCACTGGTAGGCGGGCAGGCCGGCAAGCATTTTGAGGAATATCTCTTCAGCTACGTCCTCGGCGTCGTGCACGTTGCCGAGCCGGGCCAGGGCGTAGCGGTAGACCTGATTGATGTGCGTGTCGTACAGCGAGCCAAGCGCTTCGAGGTCGCCGGACTGGGCGGCCTGAATTACGCGGCGCTCCGGCTCCCATTCGCGGGCAGCCTCGTCGCTCGAAGAGAAGAGTCTTGTCATTTTTTCAGTTGGTCTCGGAAATCGAGCCAATGATAACCCTCTCCTCGCACAGCGGACAAATCGTGGCAGCCGCAAAAGGGCACGCCAAGCCACCGCTTGCATACATAAGAACGAAGGGGAGCCTGAAAAGGTTAACCGGCACGGTCAGGCCAGAGTACAGCGTCCAGGGAGCGTCCGTAAGTAAGGTATTACCCCGATCGGGCCTGTCGGCTGGTCGGCTTGTCGGGCTTGTCGGCCAGAGGGCTGGCCTTCCCCTTATGCGTTATGCCTTCTGCACTCTGCACTCTGCACTCTGCACCCCGCACTCTGCACCCCGCACTCTGTACCCTATGTCCATGCGAATCTTCGTCACCGGCGGCGCCGGCTTCATCGGCAGCCACACGACTCGCAGCCTGCTGGCGCGGGGCCACCAGGTAACCGTGTACGACAACCTCTCATCCGGCAAGAGGGCCTTGATCCCCAACGACGCCGCCTTTGTTCGGGGCGACGTCAAGGATGAAAAGAAGCTCACGGCCGCGCTGGCAGGGCACGATGCCGTGATCCACCTGGCGGCGTTCATCGCGGTCGGCGTTTCGGTGCAGAGGCCGGTCGAGTTCGCGGAGAACAACGTCGTCAACACGCTGCGCCTGCTGGAGTCGATGCGGCGGGCGGAGGTGAGGCGCATCGTGTTCTCGTCTTCGGCCACCGTGTACGGCCTGCCGAAGCGGTTGCCCCTGCGCGAGGATGACCCGCTTGGCGTGCAGGCCAACCCTTACGGCGCCACCAAGATAGCGGCCGAAGCGTTCGTTGCCGTATACCATCAGCTCCACGGGTTCGACGCGACGATTCTGCGCTTCTTCAACCCCTTCGGCCCAAACGAGCTCTGCGAGCCGGAGACGCACCTGATCCCAAACGTGATCCGCGCCGCCCTGGCTCACCAGCCGATGCCGCTGTACTGGAAGGGCGAGCAGGTCCGCGACTACATCTACGTCGAAGACCTGGCAGCCGCGCACGTTGAGGTGCTGGGCCTTCGCGGCCTGAATTACTTCAATGTGGGCAGCGAGACGGGTACGAAGGCGCGCGACATTGTCCAGATTGTGACGGACATCCTCGGCTACAGCGTACCGATTCAGGACCTGGGCGAGCGGCCCGGCGACGTTCCGGCGAACTATGCGACCTCAGAGAGGCTGCGGAAAGTCACGGGCTGGCAACCGCGGGTTGGGCTCGAAGAAGGCCTGCGGCGGACGGTGGACTACTACCGCGCGCGGATGAGCAAGGACGGCTGAACCTTAGGCCACGCCCTCGGACGAGCGCGCCGCGTGCATGCGACGGTCCGCGGTGCGGACGAGGCCGCGGCCGGAGTTGCCTTCGCCCGGATAGGTGGCGACGCCGGTGAAGGCGCGCATGGTGATGTGCTCCCCCGGCCTGACCTCGATCCGGGAGGTGCGCATCGCTTCCTGAAGGTGGGCCGCGCATTCGAGGGCTTCGCCGGCGCCGAGTCCCGGCAGGACGACGACGAAGGCATCGCCGCCGAGGCGGTAGCAGAGGGCCGTCTCCGGCATTGCCGCGGGAATGAGCACCGCGACCGCCTTGAGCGCGATGTCGCCGGCCTCGAATCCGTAAAGGTTGTTGATGTTCTTGAGGCCGCCGAGGTCGGCGATGATCAGGCTAACCGGCTCGCCGGAGTCGTCGGCGCTGTCAAGCAGGCCGTCCAGCCGGTGCTCCAGGTTCTGGCCGTGCAGGAGGCCGGTTAGCTGGTCAAGCTTGGCCACGCGGTCGGCGCCTAGCGCGCGGGCGCCCGTTGGGGGGAGGCGGCCATCAAGCTGGCGGGCAGCATCCCTTCGAGCACGCGTTCCAGGGCCATGGTGTGGGCGCAGGCGCCGTAGCCGGCAAAGAAGTCGCAGGTGCAGCGCCAGGCCTCTTCCGTCAGCTCGACGTCGTGGTCGCCGTTCTCCCCGCGAAAGTGGACCGAGAGCGAGTTCACCTTCATGCGGTCACGCTCCTGTGCGTACCGCCGTGCCTTCTCAATTTTGCCGATGACGCTTGAGTTCATTTGCGCCTCCCGCTGAAAAATGCAGGGGGCACTCACGCGAGTGCCCCCGATTTGCCTCAGTTGGACGTTCGGACAGTCATAGGTTGTACCTATGGATTATCGACCGGAGGTTCCAGGCGGTCAAGGCGGAGCGCTGCCCAATTTGTCTCATTTGGGCGAAACTGAGCCCGCCGCTGAGGCTGAGATATTTCCCGCCATAGCCAGGCGGCCGATAATCTCCGACAGCTCGCGAGCCTCCACCGCCCTGGGCGTCATGGTGTAGTGGTATTGGTCGGAGTCTATTTCATAGGCGACGCTACGGGCGCCTAGAATGGCCTTCAAATCAGCGAAAGGTATGTGGCGTGCCGAGCAATAGGAACTCACGGCATCCATGAAATGGCCCGCCCGTCTGGCGCTCTCGGCGGCGGTGAGATTATTGGGTGTGTTGCCGACCGCTGCCTCACAGGCGACTTGAATCGACTCACGCTGGACCAGCAAGTCGAGCGTTTCTATCACGTAGCCAACCGCGTCCTCGACGCGGACCCGCGGCGCGACGCCAATGAGCCTCACGGCGACCCATCTGGGGACCTTGAAGACCAGTCCCCGCAGTCCTTGCCCGCCCCAGCGCGCGCCGCCCGCGAGGAACCTGAGGCGATCGGCCAGCGATACCGAAAGGCGGTAGAGCCGCGGCCAGCGGTCGCGGATGGCGCTCACAACATCGTCGTGCATGAAGGCCTGGCTGGTTGGCCTGACGATGACGATGTCCGGCGTGAGGCTGTCCACGTGCCCTAGGGCCCGGCCGGCCATGTCGGGCGTGATATAGAGGAGCGCTCCCAGGCAGTCCCATTGCCGCTCGGGATGCCTCTCCTGAAGCTCGCTCCGCAGCAGCCCGAGGAGGCTCTGATCCGGGCCGGCCTCGGAAAAGAAGGTCGTGCTGGTGCTCAGGAGCAGGACACGGTGGATCTCGTCCATCGGCGGCTCCGCGCCCCCTTCAGCGTAAAAGCGCCCTAATCGTACGCGATCCCGGGCGCGGGGAAGGCGCGGCAGTACTCCGCGACCTCGGCGGCGATGCCCGCCAGCTTTTCTTCGTCCTTGACGTTCGCGACGACCTCGTCGATCCAGGCGGCCACGCGCGCCATGTCGCTTTCACGCATGCCGCGCGAGGTGACCGAAGGCGTGCCGATGCGCACGCCGCTGGGGCTGAAAGGCCGGCGCGGGTCGTAGGGAATGGTGTTGTAGTTGGCGACGATGCCGGCCTTGTCCAGGGCCTGGGCGGTCTGCTTGCCCCAGACCTTCTTGCTGGTCATGTCGATGACCGCCAGGTGGTTGTCGGTGCCGCCGGAGACCAGGTCGAAGCCGCGCTCCTTGAGGCCGGCGGCCAGCGCCTTCGAGTTGCGGACCACCTGGTGGGCGTATTCCCTGAAGGCGGGCGTCGCCGCCTCCTTGAGGGCGACGCCGATCGCGGCCGTGGTGTGGTTGTGAGGGCCGCCCTGCAGGGCCGGGAACACGGCGCGGTCGATGGCGGCGGCGTGCTCTTGCTTGCAGAGGATCATGGCGCCGCGGGGGCCGCGCAGGGTCTTGTGGGTCGTCGTCGTGATGACGTCGCAGTAGGGCGAGGGGTCGGGGTGGGCGCCGCCGACAACCAGGCCGGCGATATGCGCCAGGTCGGCCATGAAGTAGGCGCCGGCCTCCTTCGCGATGTCGCCGATGAGCTTGAAGTCGAACAGGCGCGGGTAGGCGGTGGCGCCGGCGACGATGATCTTCGGGCGTTCGGCAAGGGCAAGCTCGCGCATCTTGTCGTAATCGATCAAGTGCGTCTGGGGGTCGACGGTGTACTGCACGGAGCGCCAGAAGCGTGAGGTGGCGCTGACCTCCCAGCCGTGGGTCAGGTGTCCGCCGTGGGGCAACGAAAGGCCCATGATCGTGTCGCCGGGCTCGAGCAGGGCGTAGTACACGGCGAAGTTGGCCGGCGAGCCCGAATACGGCTGGACGTTGGCGTGGTCCATGTGGAACAGCGCCTTCGCGCGCTCGATGACCAGCGTCTCCAGCTCGTCGGCGTAGCGCTGGCCCTCGTAGTAGCGCCTGCCGGGATAGCCCTCCGAGTACTTGTTCACGAAGACCGTGCCCAGCGCCTCCATGACGGCGGCGGAGGCGTAGTTCTCGGAAGGGATGAGGCGGATGGTGTCTGCCTCGTACTTCTCTTCGGCGCGCACGAGGTCGTAGATCTGGGGGTCGGTGGCCTTCAGGTTTTCGAGTCGCATGTCGGTCCTCACTTGGCTTGTCGGCCCGTCGGCTTGTCGGCCGGTCGGCCGGTCGGCCAGAGGCGTTTGCCGGATTCGCGAATGTCGTTGCCGGATCAAACAAAAAGCCCCGCGACCGAGGTCGTGGGGCGCGCGGGGAGCCGGACCTCGGCTGGGCCTAAATCCGTCCTCCTCCGATGCCGCTTGGGCGAGCAATCACGAAGGTAACGTACGGGAGAGCGGGGTGTAAGTCAATCGGGCTTGTCGGCATTTCGGCATTTTTCGGCATTTCGGCTGGTCGGCCTGTCGGGCCGGAGGAGGGCCGCGCGGATGCGTGCGCCCGGCGCCTCTCCCCGATGGAGATGGGGAGGCGGAGGCTATGGCAGGAGTTGGCGGACCGCGGCCAGCATCGCGGGAGCGTCCAGCTTCGGTGCTTGAAGCTCGACGGACTCGCCGAGCTGGTGCTGCCAATAGGCCGGCAAGGGCGGCGCCGCGGACCAGGTGGCGCCGCGCGCATAGAGCACGTAGAGGTCCCAGGCGCGGACTTCGCGCGGGAGGGGCAGGATCGTGTGAAAGAGGGCCGAAAGCGTGCCGGCCGCGTCCCAAAAATGTTGGGCGCGTGGATCGGCGACCAAGGCCTGGGTTTCGATGTCGGGCTGGCCGTCGGCTTTGAGGATAGGTACCCAGACTACAAAGACGGCCAGGCCGGGCGATGCCTCCACCGCAAGCACGCCGTCCGCGATGGCAGAGGCCCCCTGCCGGCAGAGGTCTCAGGTAGGCGATACGAGCAGAAGCAGGCGCGCATTCCCGGCAGCGGCGTTGAAGGCCCGGCGCAGGGGCTCAAGGTCCGCGCCGAGAGTCTTAGCCACAGCTTATCCGCGCTCTTTTGCCCGGCCGCGAGCCTTGTACTGCGCTTCCAGGCGGTCGTGGCGCTTCCAGGCGGCTTCGGCCAGCAATTGCAGGCCGGACGTGACCAGCGACTGGCCGCCGAGCACGACCGGGATCGGCGCCTCGCGGGCCGCGGCCGTGAAGTCGCGGATGAAGGGGTCGGCGATGCCTTCCGGGCGAAGGGCGTCCGAGAGGAAGCGGTCCGGCCGCGAGGGCTGCAGGCCCATGTGCGCGAAGATCGGCCGCGTGTCGACAAAAGCGCCGTTCGCCATCTCACCGAGCTCGACGAAGAAGCGCTCGATGCCCACGGCCTGGATGTGAAATGCCAGCAGCGAGCGCGCCTCGCCGGAGAGGTCGCGGCCGCTGGCCTGCATGCCGCGCTCTTCGGAGTAGACGCGGGTCTGGCTGGCGGTCTCGGAGCGCAGGTATTCCATGGTGTCGCCGCCGATGCGGCCGGCGACCATGACCATCGCCTGGCTGTCGGTGAACAGCCACGACGCGTCCTCCAGGCGTTTCGTCTCCACCGGATGGGCTGCCAGCCAGGCCGTCAGCCGCGGCCCTGCCCCGCCGGCACAGCCCAGGATTGAAAGCTCGATCGGGGTGTCGATGTCGAACTGGTTGGCGATCGTCCGCGGCAGGGCCGAATTCACGAAGGCGGCTTCCTGCACCAGGAAGCGGGGCAGGACGCGGTCGTTGTCCGGCAGCTCCAGGTCGCGCACTACCTCGCCGGGGACGAAGCCGGCCAGGTCGGCGGAGAAGAAGTTGTTGCTTACGACGGCGACCTCCTGGCCGGAGAGCACCGTCGCCACAGCCGCCAGCTCATCGCCCTTGAGGAGCGGCATGCCGCAACCGACGTAGACGGGGCGGTTGAGCGCGTAGCGCGTCACGACCTCGGTCAGGCGCCGGCCGAAGTGGTGGGCCCTGCCCGGCTCGTCAACGTCCAGCTTCACGCCAGCCGGAAGCCTGGAGCCCAGGGCGTCAGCGGAAGGCTGGTCGGCGACGAGCACCGCGCCGGCGTAGGCGCCCGTGCCCAGAGCCTCGTCGAGCGTGTCGAGGGCGCACTCGCGCAGCGCCTCGGCCTGCAGGTCTTCGATAGGGCTGCCGCCCATGCCGCCGCAAAAGAGCACCAGGTAGGGGTCCTCGATCCTCATGACGCTCACGGAAGGTCAGTCCTCCCGCGCGAAGGTGACGGCGGTGACTTCGCGGGCGCCGGCCGCGATCAGGGCCCGCGCGCAGGCGTCGAGGGTTGCGCCTGTGGTCGCGACGTCGTCGACCAGCAGGACGGCGCGGCCGGCGATCGGCCGGGCGTCCCGCACCTCGAAGGCGCGCTGGAACGTTGAGACGCCGTTGCTCGCGGCCGGCGCTCTTCGCCTGCGGCCGGCCGTTGTCGACGCGGCGGATCGCGGTCGCTACCGGGACATCGAGGCCGGCGGCGACGCCTTTCGCCAGGAGCATCGACTGGTTGTAGCCGCGCTCGCGCTCGCGCCGGCCGGCAAGCGGCACTGGTGTAACCACGTCGGCCGGCCATTCGACCATCGCGGTCATCGGCGGCGCCATGACCTGGGCAAGAGAGCTGAGGTCGCGAAACTTGAAGCTGTGTACCAGCTCACGGGCCAGGCCTTCGTAGCGGTAGGCCGAGCGCAGGGCTGAGAGGGCCATCGGATTTTCAACGCAATGCCGGCAGCCCGCGGCGGGAGCCAGGAGCGGCAACCAGCAGGCGGAGCAGCGCACGCCGTCCGCCGGCCGAAAGGATGAAGAGCAAGTGGCGCAGAGGAGCGCACCGCCGCGCCGGCAGAGGGCGCACACAGGCGGGTAGAGCAGGTCGAGCGCGAAGCGCGTGGCGCGGGAAAGAGTGCTCGCGGGCATCGTCGTAGGGCGAGCATACAGCAACCCCCACCCCTGGCCCCTCCCCCATCAAGGGGAGGGGAACCCGGAGGCGGGCGTCGGCTGTGTCGTGCTTCTCTAGGGCCGGGGGAAGTCCGCTGGGAACCTGATCGGCTGGTTGAATGCCGAGAACGTGGCCTCGCTGCTGCCCGCGACCTCGAGGGTGCCGACGCTGTACTTGAGGCCGACGGTCACGAAGCGCAAACGGTTGTCCTTGTCGATCAGGTAGGTGGCCTCGAAGGTGCCGCCTTTGACCAGGGTGGCGGTCAGCGCCAGCGGCCCCTTGCCGCCCGACGCCGCCACGAACTGGCGGAAGTAGGCCTCGGCCGTGCCGGAGGCCCGCACCTGGTAGAGGGTTTCGGCGCCGTCGGTCTTATCGGCCAGTCGCTCGACCTTCGTCGCGGCGGAGGTCGCGGCCGCAAGCTGATGGGAGGCGGACCAGAAGTCGAAGCCGAGGTCTTCGAAGCTGAGGCCGAACGCCTCCTTCGAGGTTTGCCAGCCCTTGCCAGCCACCTTCATGTAGACGTTAGTGCCGTCGATCGCCATCAAGAGGGGTGCCGGTGTGAGGCCGGTGACGTCGGCGACGGCCCGCGTTGTGCCTTCGACGTCGAGCTCCTGGGTGCTGGTCTGAGTGGAGCCGCTCTGGCTGCTGGTCGACTTGAGGGTGACGTGCATGCCGCTAAGCGACGCCATCGCCTGCTGCGCCTTGACGAGCACGAAGCGCGCGTCGGCGGCCGGCGACTCCAGCGGCGCTTGTGGCGGCGCGGCCGGCGCCTGGGCGGCGCTGTCGCCGGGGCCCCCGCCGCCGCAGGCGATCAGGGCGGCTGTGAGGACCGGCAGGATCAGGGCGGGCAGAGTGAGGGCTTTCATGTCTGGGTATCGGCAGGGGGTGAAGAAATGCGCAGTCGGAAGCTCCCTCCTTAGTGCATAGCCTGAGATGGACCGCGGCGCGTCCACCCTGACCCCCAAGCCTGGGGGCATCCGAGGGTTCACCCGGAAACCCCAATCCTGTGGGACATCCGAGGCTATAGCTAACCGTCCCGATGTTAAAATCCTCCTGTGCAGATATCGCTGAGGCTCTACGCCAGTGTCCGCGACCTGATCGGCTCGCGCTGTGTCGATGTGGAACTGCCTGAGGGGGCGCGCATCGACGACCTGAAGGCGCTCCTCGGCGAGCGCTACCCGGCCGTCCGGCCGGTGCTGAAGACGGTCGTCTTCGCGATGGACGATGAGTACGTGGCGGCGGACGCGCGCCTGCGTGATGGCGCCGAGGTGGCGCTGATCCCGCCGGTCAGCGGCGGCGCTGGCCTTTTCGAGCTGACTACGGATGCCCTGGAGCCGAGGCAGGGCGAGTTACTGGACCTGGTCCGCCGCGGCGAAAGCGGCGCGCTGGTGGTGTTCTACGGCATCGTACGCAACAACGCCGAAGGCCGGCGCGTGCTGCGGCTGGAGTACGAGGCCCACGAGACGATGGCGGTGCGAAAAATGGCCGAGGTCGCGGAGCAGGTCAAAGCCCGCTTCCCTGAAATCGCCGAGATCGGCATTTGGCACCGGGTGGGGACGCTGGAGGTGGGCGAGGCAAGCCTGCTGGTGGCGCTTTCATCGCCGCACCGCAAGGAAGGGTTCGAGGCCTGTCACTGGGCGGTGGACCGCATCAAAGAAGTGGTGCCGGTGTGGAAGAAAGAGCACTTCGCCGATGGCCAGTCGGCGTGGGTCGCCGGCCACGTTGTGGAGGCGCCGGAGGGCGCGAAGCACTGAAGGAAGGCTGGCCGGCCCATCCTGAGCTCCGTCGAAGGACGGAATTTCGGCCAGGGGCGGACAGCAGCAGCCGGCGGGCTCAGCGTCTGGTCAGGAAAACGCGAATCGATGACGGCTAGTGGGCGGCGGCGCCGACCGGCACGCGCTCCTTCTGGGCCTCGAAGCAGCCGCCGCAGTAGACAGGGCGGTCCAGACGCGGGACAAAGGGGACCATCGCTTCGGTACCGCAACTGGCGCAGGTGATGGTGGCGCCGGCGCGGGCGGTGGTGCGGTCCCGGCGGCGGTTCGCGCGACAAGACGGGCAGCGCTGCGGCTCATTCAGCAGGCCCTTCTCCAGATAAAAGCCCTGCTCACCGGACGTGAATACGAACTCGTCGCCGCAGTCTCGGCAATTAAGCGTCTTGTCCTGGAACATAGATCGCCCTCCCTGGCATTACCTGGCACGCGCCCGGTTCGCCAACCGGACGAGTGGCGTAGGCCGGCGCTTCTGAGACGTCGCCGGGTGCGGGAAGTCAGCTGTGAGGGCGGGGGAAAGGCTGCTTTCCGGCGGGGAGTGTGGCAGGCGACAAGCTCGGAGTCAATAGATTTGTAACGATTCGCGGACTCTTTTACCCCCAAAAATTGATGATTTGTATATCCCTGCCGAGGCTGGCCGCCCCATTCGATTCCCGCTAGGCTGTGCGCCGTGACGGACGACCCCGTCCCGGAGCTGCCGCGCTTCTGCCAGCGCTGCTCGTCGGCGCTGAGGCCGCGCTTTATCGCGGACGAAGGGCGCGAGCGCCTGGCGTGTGAGGGGTGCGGCTTCGTCCACTACGTCAACCCAAAGCTAGTGGCCAACGTCCTGCCGGAGCGTCGCGGCCGCGTGCTGCTGCTGCGCCGCGGGATCGAGCCCTCTTACGGCAAGTGGGCCTTCCCCGGCGGCTACCTGGAGCTGGGCGAGTCCGCCGAGGCCGGGGCCGAGCGCGAGGCGATGGAGGAGGTGTGCCTGACGGTGAAGGCAGGCCCGCTCCTGGGCGTATACACGCGCGTCGAACACGGGGTGGTGGTGCTTGTCTTTCGCGGGCTCAGGGTCAGCGGCCGGGCGGCCTGCGGCCCGGAGGTGCTCGAAACGGCCTGGTTTCGTCCGCAGCAGATCCCGTGGCTGGACCTCGCGTTCGAGACGACGGCTGCCGCCCTTCGCGACTGGGTCCGCGCGGTCGCGATTCCAGGTCCAGGAGGTAGGCGGGCGCCCGGATCGGCAGCTCGACGCTGATATTCGGGTCGTAGAGGCGCGAAAGCAGCCTCTCCTCCATGCGGTCCAACGCCTCGGTGCTGACCGTGAAGACGGTGGGCAAGCGCGCTGAGTAGCGATGGTTGACCAGTTGGAACAGGCGGTCGCGCACCCAGCCGACTTCGCTCTGGCCACCAAGGTCATCCAGGATCAGCAAGGGGGCGCCGCGGATGTGCTCGAACACGTCAAAGAAGCTGTTGCGCGCATCGCGCTCCATCGCGTGCCGAAGGAAGTCGAGCAGGTCGGGCACGACTACGAACAGCGGTTTCTCGCCGGCAGCGCGCCGCTGGTTCGCGATTGCCGCCGCCAGGTGAGTCTTCCCGCAACCGTGTCCTCCGGCCAGGATTAGCCAGTTCTCCGGGTTCTCGGCGAAGTTGAGGGCTGCCCTCCACGCCCGCTCCAGGTCCGTTTGCTGGTCCTGGGTCAGGTGCGGCAGGCGGGTGTCGAAGTTGTCGAAGGTCATCTCGCGCACGCGCGCCAGGTCGAGCGCGTCCAGCCCGCCGAGGTCCACGGCCGGGGCGCTGGCCTCGACGTGGTAGACGCGGGCGAGGTCAGGGTCCGTGAGTCGCATGCGCAGGCGGTCGTCGAGACGGTCGACGGGCAGGTTTGTCGTGACCACGGTAGGCAGGCGGGCGTTGTAGCGGTGGTTCACGATCTGGAAGAGCTTCTCCTGGGCCCAGGCCGTGGCGTTCTGAGTGCCGAGGTCGTCCAGGACGAGGATCGGCGCGTTGCGCACCTGGTCGAAGAGCTTGTCGTAGCCGACCTCGCTGTCGGGGTTATAGGCGGCGCGCAGATGGTCCAGCAGGTCCGGCACGACGACGAACAGGGCCGCCCGCCCCTGCTCGACGCAGCGGTTGGCGATTGCCGCCGCGACGTGGGTCTTGCCGGCGCCCGAAGGCCCATGGATCAGGATCCAGCCCTCGGGCGCGTCCGCGAAGGCCTTCGCGTCCTGGGCCAGGGCGCGGAACTGCTTCTGGTCGCTGCGGGTTGGTGCTGCGGCCGTGTTCGATGAGGTTGGCGAAGGTCAGGCGCGTCAGCGGGTCCCAGCGAGCTGAAGCGTTGCAGGCGCGCAAGGCGCGCCCCGGCGCTCTCGTCCAGGACGCAGTGGCAAGCGACGGCGCGTCCGAAGTCGGGGTGGTCCAGAGGCAGGTCCCGGCGCAGAAAGCCCGCGCCGCCGCAGTCCGGGCACGCCGCCGCCTCCTCCCCGTCCGGGAATCCGGCGGCGCCGGCGCCGGGGATTGCCCGCGGTCTAGTGGCCGCCGCTGAGCTCGTCGAAGCGGCGGAGTGACCTGGGCTCGGATGCTGTCATCCCCCGCCAGGATCTCGTCCAGCTTTTTCACGCTGGCGTCCTTCCGTGGCCCAGCGCTCCAGGATGCGGGCGGCGTAGCGCCAGGAGCGCTTGTTGAGCACCGCTGCCTCCTTGAAGGCCTCCTCGATCCAGTCGAATGGGTACAGCCGCTCCGCCTCGCGCAGCTCCTCGGCCACCAGCGGCGTGATCGGCCCGATGTTTTCTTCGTACAGCTGGAAGACGTTGCCGCGCTGGGGCGCGGGCGGCGCTGCCGGCACCGGCGCAGGCCTTCC
Organism: uncultured Chloroflexia bacterium; assembly: GCA_963703905.1. Classification (GTDB taxonomy): domain Bacteria; phylum Chloroflexota; class Dehalococcoidia; order DSTF01; family WHTK01; genus DATLYJ01. The sequence continues at coordinate 203,788 of CAVPFY010000007.1, read as the reverse complement.
CAGGCGCAGCGTGCCGTTGCGCACGCTTTCCACGGCGCGTCGGTCCGCCGGCGTGTTCAAGAACAGGAGCGTGTCAAGGCGGCCATCGTCTTCGACGTCCAGAGCCAGGAAGGCGCCGCGTTCGGCCGCCAGCCGCAGGCCGCGGTCAAGGTTGTCGGCGATCTCGCCGGGCAGGGGTGCCAGCGACTCCGCCAGAGGCGGCAGCGCCTCCATCTCTTTGCGCGTGACGAAGCGGGGATAGCCCTTGTGGCGGCCGAGCGCGTAGAAGAGGAACAGGGTCACCCGCAGCTCCGCCTCGTCTTCGATCGGCTGGCAGGACCTCCGAGAAGAAGGCCGCTGGGGACGACGGTGGCGCGGGCGCCGGCCGCGAATCCGGCGAAGCGGCCATCCTTTTCGGCCGGACGAGGCTCGTGAGTCGCCGTCACGGGGCTGCCCCTTCTTCCGGCCGCGTCATCGGGTCCTCGAACTTGGAGATGTTGTCCCGGAACAGCACTTCGATTACGCCCGTTGGGCCGTTGCGATGCTTGGCGATGATGAGCTGGGCCTTGCCGGCCGGGTACTGGCCGGGCGGCTTCTCCGGATTTTGCGACTGCCAGTCCTCGCGGCTCATGTACATCTCTTCGCGGTAGATGAAAATGACCACGTCGGCGTCCTGCTCGATGGAGCCGCTCTCGCGCAGGTCGCTGAGCTGGGGATGTGGGGCTGGCGCTGGTCGGGCGCGCGCGATAGCTGGGAGCCCGCAACGACCGGGACGTTGAGCTCGCGCGCCAGCTCCTTCAGCGAGCGCGTGATGTAGCTGATCTCCTGGACGCGGTTGTCGCTGCGGTTGCCCTGGACCAGCTGCAGGTAGTCGACGATCACCAGGTCGAGGCCGACGTCGCGCTTCAGGCGCATGAGCTTGGCGCGCAGCTCCGGGATCGCAGGCCGGCGCTGTCGTCGACGTAGATGTCGGCCTGGGAGAGCATGCCGTAGGCGTGCATGATCCGGCTCTCCTCCACCTCGCTGTGCAGGCCGAGACGCAGGCGGGCGGAGTCGACGCGCGCCTCGGCGGCGAGGAGGCGCTGGGCCAGCTGCTCGCCCGCCATCTCCAGGGAGAAGATCGCGACCTTCGCGTGCTGGCCGACGGCGGCGTTGCGGGCGAAGTTGAGCATCAGGCTGGTCTTACCGATGCCGGTGCGGGCGGCGACGATGATGAGGTCGGACGGGTTGAGCCCGCCGAGAAGCATGTCGAGGTCGCTGAGGCCGGTGCGGACGTTGCCGCCGAAGGGCGTGGTCTCGTCGGCGTCCGCCGGGCTCGAGGTACGGCTCGAGGAACTCGCGGATGTGGATGAAGTCGCGCAGGCGCTCGCCCGACCGCAGGGCGTACACAAGCTGCTCCGACTTCGACAGCGCGCCTTCGAGGTCGGCACCGCCTTCGTAGGCGATCTGGGCGATGGTGCTGGCGACGGCGACCATCTGGCGATAGGTCGCGTCCCGCTTGACGATGTGGGCGAAGTGCTCGACGCCGACCGGAGTAGGCAGGTCCGTGATCAGGCGGCTGAGGAAGGTGAGGCCGCCGACGTCTTCGAGCTTGCCGCGGCGGTCGAGCTCGTGGGCCACGGTGATCTGGTTGATGGCCTCGTTGCGCTCCCAGAGGGCCATGCAGGCCTCGTAGGTCCAGCCGTTGGACTCGCGGAAGAAGTCGCGCGGGTGCAGGATCGGCGCGACCTTGTATATCGCCTCGCTGTCAACGATGAGGGAGGCGACGACGGCCTCTTCGGCCTGGATGTCGTGAGGTGGTAGCTGTTCGAACATAGGGCGGCGGGGTTAGCCCTTTGCTCTTCCTTTCGGCTATTCGGCTTGTCGGCCCCATCCTGAGCTCTGTCGAAGGACGGCTTGTCGGCCAGAGATCATCTTGAACCGTGGGCCTGAACTCTTTGGCCCTCCTCTGGCTCTGCCTCTGACTCGCACTCCCTTCCCCGTCCCTGGGTAAGGACCGGGGAGGGGTTCTCCTACTCCTCTTTTTCCTCCTCCGGCTCCACTGCCGTTTCCACCGGCGCTTCCACGGCCGCTTCCGGTTCGGGCTCCTTGCCCTCGGCGACGACGTCGACCGTGAACTGGGCCTTGACGTTGCGGGTCAGGGTGACGGAAAGCTGGCGGCCGCCGACTTCCTTGATCGGCGCGTCCAGGGATATCTGGCGGTGGTCGATCTCGGTGCCGGCGAGCTTCGAAAGCTCTGCGGCGATGTCGCTGGAGGTCACGGAGCCGAAGAGGCGTCCCTGATCACCGGCGCGGGCGTGGATGATGATGGCCTTTTCGTTGAGCTTGTCGGCCACCGCCTGGGCGGTCGCGTCGTGTTTGGCCTGCTCTGCCTGGATCTTGCGGGCCACGGCTTCGGCACGCTGGACCTCGGCCACGGTGGCGGCGGTCGCCAGCTTGCGGGGGAGGAGAAAGTTTCGGGCGTAGCCGTCCTTGACAGTCTTTATCTCACCGGCCCGGGCGACGCCATCGACGTCATCGAGGAAGACTACTCGCATGATTTGCTCCTAGACATGCGCTTGCCCCCACTGTCCGGCCTGGAACGGCGAGTCCAGGCGACGGGGCGGACAGTGAGGGCTAGCGATGGGATTCTGTACGGCGGGGATACGCCAATCAAGATAGCAGGTCATGTTTTGGGGCTCAAAGTTGTTCACTTGTCGAAGCAGCACGTTGCGACGCCTCTATAGAACATGTGTGCATGTTTTTTGTCAAGTGCCGCGCGGCCAGGAGACGATATTGCGCGGGCTGTGCGTCCTTCGGCAAGCTCAGGATGATCAGCACGGGCGGGGCGAATAGCGTCCCACGGGGCGGAGTCTGCACCCAGCGAATAAGGCCTCAGCGCCGATTTGACACGTTTTCTACAATGAATGTGCGGCCAAGAATCGCCGCGGCGCTCTTCCACATTGAAACCCTTGTGCTAATATTCCAGCCCAATGGCCAGCGTCTCGACGACCGAACGCAAGTACTGGATCGCGTTTTCGCGCATCTCGCGCATCGGCAGCGTGCGCGCCGGCCTGTTGGAGGCTCACTTCAGCTCTATGGAGGAGGCCTGGAAAGCCAGCGCCGCGGAGCTGATGGCGGCGGGCCTCGATCGCGGCACGGTCACGAGCATAATCACCGGCCGCGGCGCAATCGACCCCGACGGCGAGGTCGAAGCGCTGCGGAAGGCCAACGTACAGGCGTATTGCTGGCTGGACGACGAGTACCCGCCGCGTCTGAAGGAGATCGACGACCGGCCACCGGTGCTGTACGTGCGCGGGGCGCTGTTGCCGGACGACGAATGGGCGGTGGCCGTGGTCGGGACGCGAAGGGCGACGCCGTACGGCCGCCAGGCGGCGGAACACTTCGCCGCCGACCTGGCGCGGCACAGGATAACCGTCGTCAGCGGGTTGGCCCGGGGCATCGACGCCGTGGCGCACCGGGCCGCCCTGGCAGCCGGCGGCCGCACTATAGGAGTACTGGCCTGCGGGCTGGACCTGGTCTACCCGCCGGAGCACGCGAAGCTGGCGCAGGAGATCATGCAGCACGGCTGCCTGCTCAGCGACTACCCGCTGGGCACGCAGCCGCGGAGCGAGTTCTTTCCGCGCCGTAACCGCATCCTCAGCGCCGTGAGCCTGGGGGTGCTGGTGGTGGAAGGAGACATCGACAGCGGCGCCCTCATAACGGCCAGGGTGGCGGTTGACCAGAACAGGGAGGTTTTCGCCGTGCCGGGAAGCATCTACTCGCCGACGTACCGGGGCCCGAACAAGCTGATACGGGATGGCGAGGCCAAACTGGTTGCGGTTGCAGAGGACATACTGGAAGAATTGAACCTGACTATGACGACAACCCACCAGATGGAGCTCCGAGAGGTGCTCCCCGCGGACCCAACGGAGGCCCGGCTGCTAAAGGTAATCTCGAATCAACCGATCCACATCGATGAGGTGCAGCGGGCTTCCGGCCTGCCGATAAGCACCGTCTCCGGCGCACTCGCTATGCTGGAGCTCAAAGGTATGGTCAAACAGGCTGGCCCCATGAACTTCGTCCGAGCTCATGCCACGGCTTCCATTCAGGCGCGGGACGAAGGAATCGCGTACTCTACTCCGAATTAGGAAAACCCCGCTTATGCCAACACCGAAGAAAGCACCCTCCGGCGCGAAGAAGACTGTGGCCCGAAAGGGCCGGGCGGCGGCGAACGGCCGCACTGCCGGCGGCGCCGCGGCTTCGAAGCGCGCCGCGACCCCATCCCGCGCCAGGAGCGGCAACTACGATCTTGTAATCGTCGAGTCGCCGGCCAAGGCCCGTACGCTGGCCGGCATCCTCGGCAGCGCCTACGAGATCACGGCCTCGGTCGGGCACGTGCGCGACCTGCCGCGCTCCAAGCTCGGCGTCGACGTCGACCACGACTTCGAGCCGCAGTACATGGTGCCCAAGGACAAGAAGGACGTCGTCAACCACATCCGCGAGGCCGCGACCAGGGCGACGACAGTGTTCCTGGCCACAGACCCCGACCGCGAAGGCGAGGCCATCTCCTGGCACCTGGTGGAGGCGGCCGACCTGGCGCGAAAGCCCCTGCAGCGCGTGGTCTTCCACGAGATCACGCCGCAGGCCATTCGCGAGGCCTTCGAGCACCCGCGCGCCGTCGATGAGTCGCTGGTCGACGCTTACCACGCGCGGCGCATTCTGGACCGCCTGGTCGGCTACAAGATCAGCCCGCTGCTCTGGCGCAAGGTGCGCCGCGGCACCTCGGCCGGGCGCGTGCAGTCGGCGGCCCTGCGCATGGTCGTCGAGCGCGAGCGCGAGATACAGAACTTCACGGCGCGCGAGTACTGGACGATCGACGCCCTGCTCGCGAAGCTGACGCCGGCGAACGCGGCGCCCTTTAGCGCCCACCTGCGGGGCATCGCCGGCCAGCGCACCTTCGAGATACCTTCCGGCGAGGACGCCGAGCGCATCGTCGCCGACCTGCGCGGCGCCGGGTTACGAGGTCAAGACCGTGCGGCGGCGCGATCAGCATCGGCGGCCGTCCGCGCCCTTCACGACCAGCACGCTGCAGCAGGACGCCTCGCGCCGCTTCGGATTCACCGCCCGGCGCACCATGGCCGTGGCCCAGCAGCTTTATGAGGGCATTTCGCTTCGCGGTTCCGGCGCGCAGGGGCTGATCACGTACATGCGCACGGATTCCACCAACCTGGCCGAAGTGGCCGTGCGCGAGATCCGCGGCTACATCGCCCAGCGCTTCGGCGCCGACTTCGTGCCCAACGCGCCCCGCGTCTACAAGTCGCGCAAGGGCGCTCAGGAGGCGCACGAAGCTATCCGCCCGACCTCGATCCTCAGGGCGCCGGACGCGGCGGAGCTTCGCGGCCTCAGCAACGACCAGCGCCGCCTGTACACGCTGATATGGCAGCGCACCCTGGCCTGTCAGATGGCCGACGCCGTCCTCGACTCGGTCGCCGTGGACATCGACGGCCGCACCCAGGATGGCTCCAGGACCTACCACCTGCGGGCCACGGCCAGCGTCGTGCGCTTCCCCGGCTTCCGCCAGGTCTATGAGGAAGCAAAGGATGACAACGAGCCGGTCGAGCAGCAGTCGCCGCTGCCGGACCTGGAGGCCGGTGACCGGCTGCGCCTGAACGAGGTCAAGCCCGAGCAGCACTTCACCGAGCCGCCGCCCCGCTACACAGAGGCCACACTGGTCAAGGCGCTGGAAGAAAACGGCATCGGCCGCCCCAGCACCTACGCCTCGATCATGTCGACCATCCAGGACCGCGGCTACGTCGAGCGCATCGAACGGCAGCTTCGGCCGACGGAGCTGGGCTTCGTGGTCAGCGACTTCCTGACGGAGCAGTTCCCTAACTTTGTCGACCTGAAATTCACGGCCGAGCTCGAGGAAGAGCTGGACGAGATTGCCAGCGGTGTCCGGCCCTGGCGCCCGGTGGTGCGCGAGTTTTACAACCCCCTTACCGAGGCCATCCAGTCCGCCGAAAACGCCCCGGTTGTCTCGCAGGAGACGGGCGAGCTGTGCCCGGACAGCGGCCACCCCCTGATCCGGCGCTTCGGCCGGTTTGGTCCCTTCCTGGCCTGCACCGGCTTTCCCGAGTGCCGCTACACCCGTCCCGACAAGGACGAAGAGCTCGCCCAGGAGTCGGACGAAAAGTGCGACGTCTGCGGCTCTGCCATGTCCGTGAAGCGTGGCCGCTTTGGGCCGTTCCTGGCCTGCACCAAATACCCGGAGTGCAAGGGCACCAAGCCGCTGTTGATGAAGACAGGCATCCCCTGTCCCCTGGACGCGGGCGAGATCGTCGAGCGCTCGACCAAGAAAGGCCGCAAGTTCTACGGCTGCGCCAACTACCCCAAATGCGACTTCACCAGCTGGCAGCGGCCCCTGCCGACGGTGTGCCCGAACTGTGGCGGCCTGGCGGTAGCCGAGCGCGGCCGCAGCGCCCGCTGCACCGTGTGTGAGTGGAAGGGCCCATCCTCCGGCACGGTCGAGCGCGGCACCGTCAAGCCCAAGGCAGCGGCCGTAGCCGGCTAAAGGAGATCGCCAGTGGCCGCCCCCGCCGGCCGGAGACGCAGGACACGCGCGAGACCGTCGCCTCGGCCATCGTCAGGCCGCGACGGCGCCCCTGTCCACAAGTCCTCGTCCGCGCGTGCTTCGACAGGCTCAGCACGAACGGGAACAGGCCCCGGGCTCATATCAGGCCGCGACGGCGCCCCAGTCCACAAGCCCTCGTCCGCCACGTGCTTCAACAGGCTCAGCACGAATGAGAACAGGCTCTGCGCCTGTATCACGTGCGGCCTTTCAAGGAGGCGAAAAGCTTGCTTCCGTTCGTGGTGAGGCGCCCTCTTCCGTTCGTGGTGAGGCGCCCTCTCCCGTTCGTGGTGAGGCCCTCGAACCACGCACGGTGGGGGGGCATCGAGGATCCTCGAGCCGGGCAGCGGGCGAACTGGCCCAGATCCCCTCGCGGACGCTGGGGGTGCTCGAGAAATACCTGCGTGACCGCGGGGCGGCGCGCAACCTTTCTTCCTACACCCTGCGCAACTATCGCGCAGACCTGACCGCGTTCTTTGAGGCGTTGGCCGGCCGCGACGTCGACCCGCTGGAGGCCTCGCGAGGGGATCTGCGCGGCTACCTGGCGCGTTTGATCCAGGAGCGCATGGCCACTGCCAGCATCACGCGCAAGGTCAGCACCATTCGAGGCTTCTACAAGTACCTTCGCGCCGAAGGCGTGCTGGAGATAGACCCCTTTTACGGGGTCAGGGGGCCGCAAAAACCGCGGCGCCTGCCCAAATTCCTGGCGCCCGAGGAGGTGGCGCGGCTGATCGGCGCGGCCGCCGGCGCCGAACCTCTGGAGCTGCGTGATCGCGCCCTGCTTGAGCTTCTCTACGCCGCCGGCCTGCGAGTGAGCGAGCTCTGCGGCCTCGACCTCGGGGACGTCGACCTGCGCGACAGGGCCGTGCGCGTTCGTGGCAAGGGCAACAAGGAGCGCATCGGAGTCTTCGGCGCGCCAGCCGAAGCGGCGCTGGACCGCTATCTCGAATCCGGGCGCCCGGCCCTGTTGGCGAAGACGGAGCATGCTCTGTTCCTCAACCGCTTCGGCGGGCGCCTGACCGCCCGTTCCGTGCAGACGATGGTGCGGCGCTATGCGATCAAGGCCGGCCTGCCGCGCGAGGCTCATCCTCACCTGCTGCGGCATAGCTTCGCCACGCACCTGCTGGACGGCGGCGCGGACCTGCGGGTGGTCCAGGAGCTTCTGGGGCACGAGAGCCCCAACACCACCCAGATCTACCTCTCGGTCACGGAGGCGCGCAAGCGCGGGGCCATGGAAGAAGCGCTGGAGGGGCTGGGAAAGCTGGAGGCCGAACGTTCGCGGCGGCGCCAGGAGCGCGGCTAGGCTTCGATGGCCTCGCCGACCGCATCCGGACCCTGGGTCAGTGACGGGGCGCGCGTTTCCGGCCGGCGCCCGGGGCCTGGCCGTCTCGTCATGTTCTTTTCGACCTGGTAGAGGACGGCGAGGACGAAGAGCACCAGCAGCCCCACGGCCAGGTCCGCCTGGACGCCGCGCGATATGCGTTCCGCCGACCAGCCCGTGAAGTAGTAGAAGACCAGGGCGACACCGACGCTATGGACGATCTTGCCGCTGAACAGGGGCAGGAAAATGCGCCGCATTCCGTAGCGCGTCATGCCCAGCGGCATGATCACGGTGTCGTCCGGCAAGAAGGAAGCGGCCCAGGCAAATACCAGCACCGGCGCCAGGCGCGGGTGCGACGCCACCGTGGTCTTCACCCAGCGGAAGAGACCGCTCTTGCTGAGGCTCTCGTTTCCACCCAGCAGCCTTTCCGCCAGAACGTAGGAGACCACTTCACCGAGGCCGGCGCCGATACCTGAGGCCGCGGCCATCGGCATCATGCCCGTGATGCTGGCCCCGCCCAGGGCCAGGGAGAGCAAGGGCAGCGTGTAAGGCACCTGGATCAGGAGCGAGGAGTTCGCGACGAAGGCTACGAAGAAGACGCCGGCCACGCCCAGGCCCGCCATCGTGTCGATGAAATCGCCGTTGACGCTGTCCAGCCCGGCGAACACGCTCGTCCGGTCGAGCGCGAGCAGCCCGCCCAGCAGTGCGGCGGTGATGAGGCCGAACTTGATTTCGGTCCGATACCGGGCCACGAAGCAGGCCTCCGCGGGAAAGTTGGCGGGCGTCGCCAGTATAACGTGGGCGTTCGCAGGCATATTACGGACGGCTGGTGAGGCGCCATGGCCTGTCAATGACAGAGGCGATGTGGCGTGCACGCGCCGGGGTTGCCGCGGCCCCTCCGCCAGAGGCGTCCCCGGGCCTCGCGATGACGGATCCGGGTCAGCCGTGGAGGTCGCCTTTGAGGTGATGCCAGGCGCGAAAGATGGCGGCGGCGCTGAACGCCTGGACGATGCCGCCGTTCTGAGCCATGCGCACGGCCTCGTCCAGGGATAGCGTCCGCACGACGAGCGCCTCCGTCTCTTCCGGGGTGGGGCCTACGCTGGTGAGCCCGCGAGCCAGGAAGAGGTAGCTGACCTGGTCGGTGACGCTGTTAGATATCTCTCCGCGCCCCAGGAACACCCACTCCCGGGCGGTCAGGCCGGCTTCTTCGCGCAGCTCGCGCCCGGCCGCGTCCTCGATAGACTCGCCCGCCTCCGCGAAGCCGCTCACGACCTCCCACGAGTACGACTCCGTGGGATAGCGGTATTGGCCGACCAAGCACACGCGGCCGTCGTCATCGATAGGGACAATGCCGACCGCGGGCTCTAACTCTACGACGCCGTATATGCCGGGCTTGCCGTCCGGGCGCAGGACTGCGTCCTCACGCAGGCGCATCCACTGGTTCTTGTAGACCTCGCGCGTTTGCAGCACGCGCCAGGGCCCGCGGTCCTGGCCGGGGTGGGAGGTCGCTGGTTTTCGGGGGTGGCCGCCGGCAGAGTCCACAGCAGAATCATACGGTGGAGGAAGCAGGAAGCAGGGAACGGGGAAGCAGGAAGCAGGGGATCAGCTTCGGCGGCCTTAGGCTCGGCGCCGGGATGCACTCCGTACTCTGAACTCAGTCCCCGCGCTGAAAAGTGCAAGGCCCGGGGGGAGCGGACCCGGGCCTTGCCGCTTTCGTCCTTCCGGAAGAAGGATTAAGCGCTCTTATGGAGACTAGAACAGGGTAGTGGGCCGCGGCGCGGTTGCATAGGGCCTTGCGGGCTCTCAAATGCGGCCAAATGAGAAGATTTGGCTTCGGAATCATTGCGAAAGCGTAAAACCGGCCCCCTGATCTCCGGCAGGTGACGGTTCGCGGAGCCGCCGCCTTCAGGACAAGGCCGCCTATTGGCCGGAAGCTACGCGCCTTTCAGGTAAGGTTGGGGCGATTAAGGTGCCGAAGCTTACGACCCTGACCGCACTCCTTCTGGTGGCCGGCATCGCTTGTGGGCGCGGGCAGGCGGCGCCGGCGCCATCGAGGGTGGCTGACCTGCCGGACACGCCGTCCGTGCGCATCCTTTCGGTGTTCGTCTCGGGCGAGAAATACCTGGTGTACTTCGACGAAAACGTCTTCGACAACGAGGACCTCATGAGCGTCGACCCCGAGTACGACGTTGGCGAGCACGTCCACTTCTACTTCGACAAGGTTGACGAGGTGCGGGCCGGCCTTCCGGGCGCCGGGCCCTGGTACGGCTACGTCGGCAACAGCCCTCTGCGGCACTACTTCCTCAGGGACCGCCCCAAAGGCGCGACCAGGTTGTGCGCGGTGATCGCCAACCCGGACCACAGCGCCAGGGCCGGCACGGGGAACTGCGTGGACCTGCCGGACGCGGCGCAGAGGATGAAGAGCTGAGCTGTGAGCGCAGGGCGGCGTGATTCCGTAGGGGGCCGCAGACCGCTACAAGCAGTCTCACGGGTACGATCACTGCAACCGGCTGTTGACGAGGGCGCCCCAGGTGGCGACGCAGAAAGGCACGCAGTAGGTCAGGGGGATCTTCCAGTACAGCGCCGCCGGAAAGCTCCCGGCGATCAGCAGGTTGCCCTGATTGATGGCCGTCAGTGCCGTGCCCACCACGGCCGCGGTCGCCAACGACCTCCGTAGCAGAGATGGCCGAAGGAAAGTACAACGAAGGCAGCGAGCCTCGCCGCCGAGAGCGAAACCGCGGCCGGGCCGCAGGACGACGCCGCACCGCTGGCAGGAGGCCATGCGGCAGTCTAATGCAACCGGGCCATATTTCCGCGCCCTGAGTCTCCTCTTTGCTGTGCGCTCTTCGCTCTTTAAGATCGATCCGTGCCCCGCGACGCTGAAACCCTTGCCCTGATCGCGCTTTCGCTAGACGAATACCACCAGATCGTCGACCTGCTCGACCGCGAGCCGAACGACGTGGAGCTGGGGATGTTCGGGGCGATGTGGAGCGAGCACTGCGGCTACAAGAACAGCAAGCCGCTGCTGCGCATGTTCCCCAGCACCGGCCCCCGCGTCCTGACCGACCGTGGCGGCGAAAACGCGGGCGCGGTCGACATCGGCGGCGGGCTCTGCGCCGTCTTCAAGATCGAGTCCCACAACCACCCTTCGGCGATCGAGCCCTACCAGGGCGCCGCGACCGGCGTCGGCGGCATCGTGCGGGACATCTTCGCGATGGGCGCGCGGCCGATCGCGATCCTGGACTCGCTGCGGTTCGGCCCGCTGATCGCCTCTGATGAGACGCCGGCGGAAAGCGCGGCCCGCAATCGCACACTCTTTCGCGGCGTCGTCGGTGGCATCGGCGGCTACGGGAACTGTCTCGGCGTGCCGACGGTCGGCGGCGAGGTCTCGTTCGCGCCGTCTTATGAGGGCAACCCGCTGGTGAACGCGATGTGCGTAGGCGTGGCGCGCAAAGATGAGCTTCTGCGCGCAATCGCCATTGGCGCCGGTAACCCGATCATCCTCGTCGGCGCCGATACCGGCCGCGACGGCATCGGCGGCGCCAACGTGCTCGCATCGCGGACGTTCGAGCAGGGGCAGGAGGAGCTGCGGCCCACCGTGCAGGTCGGCAACCCCTTCCTGGAGAAGCTGCTGATGGAGGCCTGCGTCGAGCTGGCGGAGAAGCACCGCGACTGGATCGTTGGCCTCCAGGACCTCGGCGCGGCCGGCCTCACGAGCTCGCTCGTCGAGTGCGCCGCCCGCGGCGATTCCGGGATCGAGATCGATGTCTCCCTGGTGCCGCGGCGCGAAGAGGGCATGACGGCCACGGAAGTGATGCTCAGCGAGTCTCAGGAGCGCATGCTGGTGATCGCGAAGAAGGAGCACGAGGGCGACGTGCTGGCGCATTTTCGGCGCTGGGAGATCCACGCCGACGTGATCGGCGTGGTCACGGATGGCGACACCGTGCGCATCCATGACGCCGGCCAGCCGGCCGTGCGGGTGCCGGCCGCCATCTTCACCGAGCCGCCCGAGTACCGCCGCAAGGGCGTGAAGCCGGCAGACCTCGACCGGCTGCAGGCCTACGACCTCTCGGCGCTTCCGGATCTCGCGCCCGGCGACGCCGGGAAAGCGCTGCTGCGCCTGCTTTCGAGCCCCGAGATCGCCTCGAAGCGCTGGATCTGGCGCCAGTACGACCACCAGGTCTTGACCAACACCGTGGCCGGCCCAGGGTCGGACGCGGCGGTGCTGCGTGTCAAGGACGCGCCGCCGCGCGGCATCGCGGTCGCGACGGACGGCAACGGCGTCCTCACCTACCTGGACCCTTACACCGGCGGCGCCATCGCCGTGGCCGAGGCCTGCCGCAACGTGGCCTGTAGCGGCGCCCTGCCGGTGGCAATCACGGACTGCCTGAACTTTGGCAATCCCGAGCGGCCGGACATCTACTACCAGCTCGAAGAAGCGGTGAAGGGCATGTCGGCGGCCTGCGAGGCCCTGGGTACGCCGGTCGTGTCCGGCAACGTCTCCCTCTACAACGAGTCCGACGGCGTCGCGATCTACCCGACGCCGGTCGTCGGCGCCCTCGGCGTACTCGAGGACGTCGCGATGGCGGTCCCTTCGGCCTTTCAGGCCGCGGGCGACGCCGTGTACCTCCTGGGCGCCGGCTCGCAGCTGATAGACGGCGCCGACATGGAGACTTACGCCATCCTGGGGCTGGCGCGGGACCTGGCGGGCAGCGAGTACCTGCGGCAGGTACACGCGCTCACCGCCGGTATGCCGGCGCTGGACCTGGCGCTGGAGGCGCGGCTGCAGAAGGCGCTGGTCGAAGGCGCGCGCCTGGGCCTTTTCCGCTCTGCGCACGACTGCTCCCACGGCGGCCTCGCGGTGACGCTGGCGGAATGCTGCCTGCCCAACCGCATCGGCTTCTCCGTGGCCCAACTCGCCGTCGATGGGCGACTGGACGCGGCCCTGTTCGGCGAAGCCCAGTCACGCGCGGTGCTCTCCGTACTGCGCCCGGACCAGGCGCGGGCCGAGGCGCTATGGCGCGCGCTGGGCGTCCCCTTCGCGCCCCTCGGCGCGACCGGCGGCGATCGCCTGCGCCTCGCCGGCCACCTCGATGCCGCGATCGAGGAGCTGGAGGGCGCATACGAGGGCGGGCTGCCGGAGGCGCTGCGGGGCTGAGGCGAATCGGCCAACGACGAGGAACGGATAGACGGATCGGGTGGCGTGGCGGGAAGCGGAGGCGCCTCTCTTCCGACATCGGTTTATCCGTTCCAAATCCGTTGGCCGATTCGAAATCTTTACCTCCGTTAACATTCCGCCCCTTGCGCTCGCTGCACATCAATCGTAAAGTGACGATGCTATGCAGCTCGCCGAGATTGACATTGATAGGCTTGCGACGATGATGAAGGCGCTCTCTCACCCCGTGCGTCTTGAGATCATCCGCATGCTCGCGGACTGCGACCAGCAGTGCCTGGACCTGACGCGTGAGGTTTCGCTGGCCCAGTCGACGGTTTCGGAGCACCTCAAGGTGCTGAAGGAAGCCGGTTTGGTCGAGCAATGCGCACCCGGGGCGCGCGCCGCGTACTGCCTGCGGAAGGACGCGATGCTGTGGTTGAAGCAGACGGTGATCGCGCTGTGACGGCCGCCGAGGCGCCGGGGCAAGAGACCTCAGTGGCCACTTCGCCGCCGCTGGCGACGATGCCGATAACTCACCGCGCCGCGGCCGAGTTCATCGGCACTTTTGCGCTGGTGTTCGCGGGGGCGGGGGCGATTGTCATCAGCGCCGACCGTGGCGGCGCGATCTCGCATGAGGGCGTCGCCGCGTCGTTTGGCCTGGCGATCATGGTCATGATCTACGCCGTCGGCCACATCTCCGGCGCCCACTTCAACCCCGGCGTGACGCTGGGCTTTGCGGTGGCCCGCCGCTTTCCCCAGCGCGACGTGGCGCCGTACTGGACGGCGCAGTTCGCGGGCGCGATCGCCGCGGCCCTCCTGCTGCGAGCGCTGTTCGGCAACATCGCCGGCCTCGGCGCGACGCTGCCTGCCGGGCCTGAGTCCGACTCCTTTGTCCTCGAAATCGTGCTCACCTTCTTCCTCATGTTCGTGATCATCTCCGTGGCCACGGATAGCCGCGCCGTCGGCCAGGCCGCCGCGATCGCGATCGGCGGCACGGTCGGCCTGGAGGCGATGTTCGCAGGCCCGATCTCCGGCGCATCGATGAACGCGGCGCGCTCGCTGGGTCCGGCGCTGGTCTCGGGTGAGCTGACCTCGCTCTGGGTGTACCTGCTGGCGCCGGCTATCGGCGCGGTCCTGGGCGCACTGACCTACGAGTTCGTCAGAGGCGGGCACGAATGACCGTCCGCGTCCTCATTCTTTGTACCGGCAACTCCGCCCGCAGCGTGATCGCCGAGGCCCTTCTGCGAGAGATCGGCGGCTCTGAATTCGAGGTGCACAGCGCCGGCACCAGGCCCAAGGGCATCAACCCTTACACGCAGCGCGTCCTCGAAGCCGAGGGCATCGACGCATCGACCTTGAGGTCGAAGCACCTGTCCGAGTTCGAAGGCCAGAGCTTCGACTATGTGATCACTGTCTGCGACTCGGCCGCTGAGGAGTGCCCCCTGTTTCCCGGCGCGCCGCAGCGCATCCACTGGAGCTTCCCCGACCCGGCGGCGGTCGAAGGCCCGGACCTGGTAAAGCTCGCCGCCTTCCAGGAAACCGCGCGCGGCATGCGCACACGTTTGGAGACATTCGTATCGACAGCCCATAGAGCCGCCGCGCGGACGCGCGGCTAACCGAAGGAGAGAGCCATGACCGAAATGACCGCGGAGCAGATCAAGCGCACTGTTTCCGAGCGCTACGGGGCCCGAGCCCGCAAGGCGGCGGCCGCGGCTGAGGGCGACCTCATACCGTTGGTGGCCGCCGGCGCCTCAGCCGACGCCTGTTGTGACGACTCCTGCTGCGGCACGGAGAGCGCGAGCGACGAAGAGATCAGCTTCGTGCGCGGCCTCTACGCCCAGACGGAGGTCGAAGGCCTGCCTCAGGGCGCGCTGGAGGCCGCCGCCGGCTGCGGCAACCCGACCGCGATCGCCGAGCTGCGCAACGGCGAAACCGTCGTCGACCTCGGGTCCGGTGGCGGCATCGATTGCCTGCTGGCCGCCAAGCAGGTGGGGCCGTCCGGCAGCGTCATAGGCGTCGACATGACGCCGGACATGCTGAACCTGGCGCGCGAGAACGCGCGCAAGGTCGGCGCCACCAACGTTCGCTTCAAGCTGGGCGAGATCGAGGATCTGCCACTGGCCGACTCCTCCGTGGACGTCATCATCTCCAACTGCGTGATCAACCTCTCGCCCGACAAGCCCCAGGTCTTCCGTGAAGCCGCGCGCGTGCTGAAGCCCGGCGGCCGCCTGCGCGTCTCGGACATGGTCTGGCTGGGGGAGCGCCCGGCGGACGCCCAGGGCGCGGAGTCCTGGGCCGGCTGCGTCGCCGGGGCGCTGCCGCTGGAGGAGTACCTGGCGGCGATTCGCGCCGCCGGCTTCGTCAACGCCCGCGCCGAGCCGCGGGTGCTGGAAGAAGGCAAGACGCTGGCCAGCGCGCTGGTGTTCGCGGATAAGCCCGCCTGACGTCCGCGGCGTTCCTGTCATTCCGACGCCAGGAGGAATCCCGGACGAGGCGTTTCAGGCTGTGACTGTGCTTGTTGGCCAGGGGTGCTTCCGGGATTCCTCGGGCTCGCGCCCTCGGAATGACAGAGGTTCGCTCGTGCAACATTTGCTGTCATTCCGACGGCAGGAGGAATCCCGGACGAGGCGTTTCAGGCTGTGACTGTGCTTGTTGGCCAGGGGTGCTTCCGGGATTCCTCGGGCTAACGCCCTCGGCATGACAGAGGTCCTCTTTTGCAACATTGCTGTCATTCCGACGGCAGGAGGAATCCCGGACGAGGCGTTTCAGGCTGTGACTGTGCTTGTTGGGCCAAGGGCGCCTCCGGGATTCCTCGGGCTCGCGCCCTCGGCATGACAGAGGTCCGCTCGTGCCACGTTTGCTGTCATTCCGACGGCAGGAGGAATCCCGGATGGGCGCTTTGGCGTGGTGAGGATACTCATCTGGGCCAAGGACGCTCGGCGGGATTCCTCAGCCTGGCGGCCTCGGAATGACAAATGCGACGCTGCCCTCGGAATGACAAATATGGCGCTAGTGGCCGTTGCCGTCGCGGCCGTTGCCGTTGGGTCTCCCGTTGCCGTTCTCGGGCCCCGGGCCCGGCGGCTGGTGCTCGACCGTGACCTTGACCCGCCCGACGCGATGGCCATCGACTGCAAGCACTTTCAGGCGCACGCCGTCGGTCGCCGCTTCGTCGCCGACGGCGGGCATGCGTCCCAGCAGGTGGAAGACGCAGCCGCCGATGGTGTCGAACTCCTCGCCCTTGATGTCGGTGTGGAACATCTCGTTTAGCTCGTCGATGCCGACGCGGCCGTCGAAGACCGCCTCGGTGTCGGAGAGCTTGACGACCTGCGGCTCCACGCGGTCGTGCTCGTCCTCGATCTCGCCGACGATCTCCTCCAGCAGGTCCTCGATCGTCGCCAGGCCGGCCGTGCCGCCGTATTCGTCGACGACGATGGCCATGTGCAGGCGTTGTTTGCGCATGTCCGTGAGCAGGTCGTCGATGCGCTTGGACTCGGGCACGAAGAAGGGCTTGCGCGCGACTTCGCGCAGCGCCGGCAGGTCCAGGTCGGCCGACAGGTAACGGATCAGGTCTTTCACGTAGACGACGCCGACGATGTTGTCCAGGTTGCCCTCGTAGATCGGGATGCGGCTGAGGCCACGCTCGGCGATCAAGCGCAGGGCCTCCCGCGGGTCGGCGTCGGCCTCGAGGGCGACGATGTCGGTGCGCGGCGTCATGATCTCGCGCGCGGGGGTCTCTTCCAGGCCGAAGACGCCACGGATCATTTTGCGCTCGTCCTCTTCGATCTCGCCTTCGTCGTCCTCGAGCTCGATCAAACGCAGCATCTCTTCCTCGTCCTGATCCTCCTCGCGCTGGCGCAAGACGGCGCGGATCGGCCAGTTGAGGAGCTTTGCCGGCACGCCGAAGACGAACTTGAACGCGCCCATGAGCGGCAGCATTCGCAGGCCCCAGCGCTCCGGGTCGCGGGTGACGATGAACCGGGGCAGCGCCTCCAGCACGGCCACAAGGACGACGGACGCGAGCACGACCAGGACAACGACGTACCAGTCGATGCCGCGGCTGTGGGCCAGGATCAGGGCGCCGAGGGCCGATGCCAGCACGAGGCCGGTCAGGCGCGCGAGCGCGAGCGCGCCGAGAAATGACTCCCGCTCCTGGATGTAGGACTGGAGGATGGCGGCGCGCGGCACGCCCCGGCCGGCGAGCTGCCTGACGCGCGCGCGGCTGATGGTGATCAGGCCGGCCTCGGCCGCGGCCACGAAGGCGATCAACGCCATCGAGGCGACCAGCAGCGCCAGCCCCAGCCAGCTATAGACGCCCATACTCATCGTCGTAGAGGACCCGCTCGCCGGCGGGCACGTCCTTGTTAATGCGCAGGTTCGGGCCAATGATGGCGCCGGCCCCGACCTTCACGCCCGGCATGAGGCTGGTGTTCACGCCCACCTTTGCGCCTTCGCCCAGGACTGCGCCGAACTTCTCGCGGCCGGTGTCGAGGCGCCGGCCGGCGGCCGCCGAGGGCACTGTGCGGCCGTCGAGGCGGAAGTTCGCCGTGGTGCCGCCGAAACCCATCGAGGCGCCGGCGGCCAGGACCGAATCGCCGGCATAGTTGTGGTGCAGCTCCACGCCTTCGCCGAGATAGCTGCGCGCGACCTCAGAGCCGAAGCCAACCACCGAGCGCGGCCCGATCATCGAGCCGCGGACGAGGGCGTTGTGCCCGATCACGGCGTTGTGGCCGATCAGCGCCGGCGCGACCACGTGCGAGCCGGGAAAGATGCGCACGTCCCGGCCCATGATCACGCCGTCCTCGCGCAACTCGTAGCCTTCGGGCAGCGGCTCGCGGCCGGAGGCCCAGGCCTCCAGGAGCATGTCCATCACGTCGAGCACGTGCCAGGGGTACTTGAGGGCCTGCCAGCGGCCTTCGTAGATCGCCGGCCGAAATACGTGTGCTCTTGCATCAAGGACGGCCAGCGCCCGCTCATAGCGATCATCCTGAGCCTGTGAAGGGCATCCTGTGCCTCCGATCATCCTGAGCCTGTCGAAGGACGCCTTCGAGCACCTCGACCAGCGGCTGCCAGGACGAGAACAGGTGCGCGACGATGTTCACGAGGTCGCTGGGCTCGTTGCCGGCGCCCGGCTTCTCGACGACGGATGTGATGCGGTCGCCTTCGAGCGAGAGGTAGCCGCCTGGGAAGTAGTCGCGCACGCGGGCCGCGGCGATGGTCGCGAAGGCGTCGTCACGGTCGCCCGCGTCCAGCATCGCGCTGTGCAGGCCGGCTTCGACCACGTCCTGGGCCTGCGTGATGTAGAGGGCGCCCGGGCCTGCTGCCTTGAGGGCGGGGAGCGCGCTGAGCAAGGCGCCGGCCATGCCCGAGGCGTCTTCCTGCGTCGCCACGCCGAATTGGCCGAGGCCGAGCGAGCCGGCGAGATCTCGAACTCGATTCTCGGCGCCGGGGCGCACGACGGCGACGAAGCGCTCGCAGCCGAGGCCGCGCAGCATGCGCAGGTGGCGTTCGAGCAGGCTCTGGCCGGCGAAGGCGAAGAAGGGCTTGTCTTCGAGGGGCCAGAAGCGGTTGGAGGCGCCGCCGGCAAGCACCAGCACCAGAGGGCGGCTCATCGCGGCCCTATGCGCGCCAACGCGGCGGCGGCACGCGGCGTTATGCCCGCCCGCTGTTCGGAGCTTTGTCTAGCGCGACTATCCGGAGGTTCGTCTTGCGACATCGGGAGGGGTGAGGGCGGGAACTGGGCCGGGAGTCAATCGAAACGGAGGGCCGCCGTCACCGGCGCGGGTGTCCGCGCGATGGTTTCACCTTTCTGCTCGAGCTGGGCTACCCAACGATCTTATCGGCGTGTTCAAGGCTGTCAAGGAGCAGGCCGGTTGGGGCCATTCGGGCGCCTACCTTAGAATGAGGCGCGCCCGGTCCCAGGGCAAGGCGAATCCGGCAGGTGCAATGGTCGCGCTCGATCCCTTCCGCTCTTCGCTTGTCCGCCGCGCCGGCTCAGGCCTCCTGAGGGCGGCCCGGGTCTGGGTGCCGCCTGTAGCAGCCGGGGCGCTGCGGCGGCGGTTCTCCGAGTTCGAGTTCGTGCCCGGCGGCTGGCCGGCGGCTTCGAGCGCGGGCGGATGGGCCGACCCGAGCGTCGTCGCCGCGCAGGAGAAGCACTGGCCCTTGCTGATGAGCAACCTGGCGGGCACGGGACCGCTGGGCGTGTCCCATCTGCCGGGACACATGACGCGCAACGACCATTCCGACCACAACATCATGATGTCGTTTGGCTACGTCCTGGGGCTGGCGGCCGCGGACCAGTCCACGCTTTCGCTCCTGGACTGGGGAGGCGGCGCGGGCCACTACCTGCGCTACGCCGGCGCCCTTCGCCCCGGCTTGAGCCTCGATTACACTTGCTTCGACCTGGAATCAATGTGCCGGCTCGGCGCCAGGCTCGTGCCTGAGGCGCGCTTTTCGTCCGACGAGGCCGAGGTCCTGGCGCGAGCGTACGACTTGGCCGTCAGCAGCAGCTCGCTGCATTACTTTCGCGACTGGCAGGACGCTGCCGATAAGCTGGCCTCGGTGACGGGAAGGTACCTCTACATCGCCAGGCTGCAGACTGTTACAAAGGCAGGGTCATTCGTTGTCAAGCAGACCCCACGCAGCAGCGGCTACAACACCGACTATCCGAGCTGGTTTCTGAACCGTGACGAGGTCGTCACGCGGATGGAAGCCCGGGGCCTGACCCTGGTGCGAGAATTCGTCTTCGAAGAGTCGTGGAATGTCCGGCGGGCGCCGGAGCAAGGCAAGTCGCGGGGGTTTTTGTTCAAGCGTGGGTGACGGAGACTCTCCCGGAGCGCATCGCGACACCGTCTTTCTGACGCCGGACGGCAGTCCCGGGCGACTTCGAGTTCAACGAAGAGGTCGCGAGGGTGTTCGACGACATGCTCCTGCGCAGCGTCCCCTTCTACGCGGAGCAGCAACGCATGGTGGCGGAGCTGGCCCGCGGCCTCTGGCAACCAGGGACCGCCATCTACGACCTGGGCTGCTCTACGGCGACGACGCTGATCGGCCTGGCCCGCGCCCTGCCCGCCTGCGAGCGCCTGGTCGGCTACGACAACTCGCTGCCGATGCTGGAGAAGGCGCGCGCGAAGGTCGCCGGGCACGGCCTCGAAGGGCGGATCGAGCTGCGCAGCGGCGACCTCAACGCCGACCTGAACGCCCTGCCGACCGCGAACGCCGGCCTGGTGTTGGCCTGCTGGACGATGCAGTTCGTGCGGCCCGCGCGCCGCGACGGCCTGATCGCGAAGGTCCATGACGGCCTGGCCGAGGGCGGCGCCTTCATCATGTGCGAGAAGGTGTTGACGAACAGCGCGGTGCTGGACGGCAACTTCATCGCCTACTACCACGACTACAAGCGGCGCCAGGGCTACTCGGAGCTGGAAATTAGCCGCAAGCGTGAGGCCCTGGAGAACGTGCTGGTGCCATATCGGCTGGAGGAGAACCTGGACCTGCTCAAGCGAAACGGCTTCGAGACGGTGGAGACGTTCTTCCAGTGGTTCAACTTCGCCGGCATCGTCGGGGTGAAGGGCCAACGATCAGGCGAGTAGTACGACTGTGATCGGGCCGACAGCCGCGGCCTGTCGAGGCCTCGGCTTTGTGCTAGTCTGGAGCCCTTCCGGGCACGTTCCGGGGAGGGCGAGGCCTGCGGGCCATGCTCGCGATCATGGCAACACAACCGGCACTTTTACTGTTGGGTTACGGGACTGGAGACGGCCTCCAGCTTAGCCTCGGGGCGCAGAAAGCCCTGAATGGCGTCAGCCACGCCTACACGCTGAACCCCCCGCCGGCGGTCACGCGCCTCCTCAAGTCACTTCGCGTACGGTCCGAGGACCTCAGCGCCCTCTTCGATTCCGAGAGGCCTGTCGCCGACCGCTACTTGGACGTCGCCGGCCTGTTGCTGCGGCGCGCCGGCGAAGAGCCGCCCGTTGCCTTCATTACCGCCGGCAGCCCGCTCTTTCTCAACTCGCTCAACCGTTTTCTCGTGCTCAAGGCCAGGGAGATGGGTCTGGAGGTCCAGGTCCTGCCCGCGGTCTCACCGCTCGACGCGCTGATCGCGGACATCGGCCTCGATGTCGGCACCTTCGGCCTGCAGGCCTTCGACGCGCGCGGCCTCGTCGCCAGGGAGCCGGTTCTGAACCCCGGCGTGCCGGCTTTCGTGCTTCAGGTCGGGTTATTGGCCGCCGTCGAGGGGTTGCCGGCTGAATCAGGCGAGGCCGCGGAGGCGTATCTGCCGCTGGTGCGCCACCTGGCGCGGTTCTATGGCCCCGAGCATCCGGCGACCTTGATTACGCTGGCCGAAGGCTCCGCCCCGGCCGGCCGCCGCACTCTCCCTCTGGCCCGATTCCCGGAACTCGTCCCTCACATTGGGGGCTCATCGCATCTGTTTCTCGACATCGCTCGCGAGACCGCGCCGCTGACGCGGCAGGAAGGCTAGGCACGCTATGTCCGAAGGAGGAATCTCCGCGTTTGTCCGAAAGATCGTCGGCGCGCGCCGAGGGGAGGCCGCGGATTCGGCCGCGCATCCGGAAGCGCGCGAGGTCCAGGGCGCCGACGGCGCCGGGACCGGCAGCGGATACGCGAACCCGAATTCATACCAGATTCAGTCCGCCGGCAAGGATGGTCCCGGCCACGAGGCTGTCCACGTCGCCCAGGGCGGCCCCGCCGTCTCGCCGGAGAATTTTGACCTTGCGGCCGGAGTCGATGAAGCGGCTGCGGGAGACAAATCGTCGGCCTGGGTCCGCACGTCTCAGCTCCCCACCAGCGGCGAGGGAGGCCGGAACGATTCTCTGCACGTCCGGCCGCAGTCCGATCCGGCGTCGCCGGTTGGCCGGCCGATCGGCGACACCTTTGCCGGCGCCAACCAGGAGGGCGCGGCCGGCAAGGGCGAGATCGCGGGCCTCGAACCCACGCCCGACTCACAGGACCAGCGGTTCAACGGCGTATACAACATCACCGGCGCGCAGCATCGCTACGGGCCGGAGGATGGCGCGCCCGGAAGGACTCGCCGCTGCCTCGCCGCCGCCGGTCCCAGACTCTTCCGCCGTCCCTACCCTCCTCAACTTCGACTTCGACGGCGAAGCTCCCACCGGAGCACCGGGATTGGCCGCGGGACCGGCGGCGGCGCCCGCGGAAGGCGAGCATCCCGACCTCCTCTGGTCGCCTACCCCAACTAGCGAAAGCGGCCATGGGACGGAAGGCATCGCCGCTGACGCTCCTCCCGAGTCGGCGATACCGCGCGTCGGCTGGGAGGTCGCTGTCGCGCACCCGGGCGACGCTGGCCAGCCCGCGGACGAAATCACGGCCAACGCGTCGCCGCCTTCCTTCAACGCCGCCGGGCCTTCGACGCTGGCGGACCTCGGCGGGCCGGAGCCGGCGACGCCTCCCGGGCAGGGCGACACTGCCACGCACGAGGTCGGTCACTGGATGGGGCTCTGGCAGAAAACTGAGCACTATACCGTGCAGGTCGGACAACACGAGCGTTCCGGCCCGGGATCGCCGGGCGGCCCCGAGGACCTCGCGGCCGCTGATGGCGGGCCCGTCGACGCCGCCACGCCGAAGCTCTACGAGGCCATGTCCAAGGGCACGCACGTGCCTTCGTCAGAAGGACCCGCCGCCGGCTCCAGGGCGGGCGAGGGGATATTGAAGAGCACCGATGGCGGCCGCACCTGGGCCACCGCCGAGCCGGCCGAAGACGCCGGCCCCTTCGTGGGCCGAGATGACGGGCGGCTGCAGCAGGTACCTTCGAGCCCGAACGCGGCCGATGGCACGCCGAACATGTTGCTCGGCGGCGAACCGCCGCCGCCCGCGGACGCCGGCCCCAGGGCAAGCGGTCATGTGAAGGTCTTCGACGGCCACTCAGGGTCGGCGCCCGGCGGCGAGGAAGGCCCCGCGAAGTTAATCGGCGGGCTACGGGACGAGGGCCCCCCGGGTCCAACCGAGCCTCCCGCACCGGCGGGCGGCGAGACGGCAGCCCCCGGCTCGGAGACCCGGGACCAGCTGATGTACACGGTGGGGCAGATCAATCCCGAGGCGGGAAGCGGCCAGGAGATCGCCGCCGCCGCCGCGGAGCCGGTGAAGGCGACCCCGAAGCTCTATGAGGCCGCAGCGAAGGGCACCCACCTGCCCGATTCCCAGGGCTCCGCGGGCGAACAGGCCGCAGCGAAGGTGGACCAGATCAAGGCGTCCGACATTCCGAACCTCAAACCGGGGCCGGACGCTCCGGACAGAGTCCTTCGAGCGCCGGGCTTCAACGTCGAGGGCGCGCGCGGCGGCGGCGCGAACGAGCTTGCCAGCGATGACACCGCCGGCGCCGAGCGCGCTCTGCAGCCTAACCAGACCGATACGGCCTTCGTGTCACGTCTGGCTGATGACGATGAGCCTCCGACCACGCTGGCGGACCTCCAGCACGAAGGCGACACCGGCGGCGTCGATGCCGTGAAGGGTATCGGCGGCCTGGCCCTGGAGCACGAGGCGGCAGAACTTGGCGACAAGCTCGATGACCTGCTCGACTGACGAGGTGGCGCCAGGGCTGGGCCGGGCGGCCGGGCGCCGCGGGCTAGGACGAGGCGACGATGGCTAGATCGCGTGCAAGCCGGGTGTCAGCCGCGCCCGGCCGGCCGCCGCCATTGGACGCGGTCAGCACGGCCCAGCTGCTGGCGCTGGCGCGCGAGAAGTGGTCCTGAGCAGCCTGGCGCGCCGCCGACTCGCCACGCCGGCGCAGGGCAAGTCGCCGCCTGGGCCTGCCCCCGCGGGCCAGGCGCGCGGTATCGCTGGCCTTCCTCCTGGCGGCGCTGGCGATGACCGCGCTGGCGATTTGGGGCGCCGCGTCCACCCTGAGCGATGGCCACGTAAGCACTCTCGACGTCCTGCGCCTGGCCGTACTGGTGTTCGCGACCCTGGCCCTCGCCGGCCCGCTGTTCGCCCTGCGGCATTCGCTGCCGCTGCCTGGACGCCGGCACCCCGCACCCGCATCCGATCCAGCCGCGGGCACTCCCGCGCTGGACCGGGTCAGCACCGCGGACCTCATGCGGTCAGCGCCGCCCGACCTCGGACTCGCAAGCGTCACCGGCCGGCTGCGAGCTCGCGGCGGTCGCGCGCTGGATTTCGGTGGTTGGCTGGTGGTAGCGGCGCTGGTCGTCGGCCTTGCCGCCGTCTTCGTGGCGACCCTGGCAGCGGCGACCTGGGCATTCTTCGAGCGCGGGCCGGGCGGCATGCCTCTCGCCCTGCGGCTCGGCGTCCTGGCGCTGTCCTGCGGCGGGCTCGTCCTCCTGACCCTCAGCGCTGTCCGCGGCCTGCGCGACCGCCGCCGCCGCCGGCGCAGGGCCTTCTTCCAGCGCCTCTCGCGCTACGGCCTGCGGATATGGGATGGGGTCACGGGCAGTACGGCGCAGGCGGCATCGACGCTCACGGGCGAGAGCCCCCGGCCTATGCGCCTCGCTGCCGGCCTCGCCGGCGGGCTGACCCTGCTGGTCCTGGCCGCCGGCGCTGCTCTCGGCCAGACCGGAGCCGAAGACCGGACCGATGTCGAGGCATCGAGCGGTGCCGGCGCGCCCAAGGGTTCGGGCGCCGGCTCCGCGGGCGGAGCCCGGGCCGGTGCGTCGACCCCGGCGGTCGCGGCCATCGCGACGGCCACGATGGCGCCGGGCGCGGGCCAAGCCCAACCAGGGGGCCAGGGCTCGCTGACCGGAGGCGACGGCCTCACGGGCAATGGCGACGGAGGCAGCACCAACCCCGCGGCGCCGGGTGGCGGCCTGACCACGCCTCCAGGCCCGCCACCGCCCGGCCCCCAGGGGGGCGCCGGCTCCCTCGCGCCGCAGCCCGACCCCCAGGGCGCGCCGGCGGCGCCCGCGAGCCCGACGCCGCCGGCTCCCGCGCCGGTGCAGGCCTCGGCCACGCCGATCCCAACCGCGACGCGCACGGCCACGCGCACGCCAACCGCCACCCGCACGCGGACGCCGACGCGAACGCCGACGGCCTGTTCCGTCTGCCCGCCGACGCCGACCAAAACGCCGCTGGGCTTCACTTTCTAGACCAGCCCAGGTGTCCCATTCATTGACAACACATAACATCACGCCTATTCTTCATTCCTGAACTCAATAGCGCGGCGTTGACGGAGAGTAGTAGGGATTCGTCGCGGTGAATAGCGAGCCGGGTTGGTGGAAGCCGGCGGCCGCAGCGCCCTGAACTCGCTCCTGAGCCCTCAGGCTGAACCCTCGCGGATAAGCATGAGCGGGTAAGCCCGATACAGCGATTGAGGTGCCCGTCCGATAAACCTTCGGAAGGGAACCAGGGTGGTACCGTCCCGCTTCCCGGGGTCCCTGGAGAAGTGGGACTTCTTATTTTGTGGCCGCATCGAGGATCGTTCGAAGTGATGATGAATACGAGCCGAAACGCAGCTCTGGAGGCCTCTAAGGTCTCGGCCGAAGGCCAGCTTCGCCGAGACCGGGCCGTAGCGCGTCTTTCGGCCGGGGACGCGGAATTTGGAATCTTGGATCTGGACCCGGAGTCCAGAGTCCAGATTCCAACTCCCAGCCCGACCCTCCTCCTCCTTACATAGCCCCGGTCGCCGACGGCGACGCCCACGGGGCTCCCCCAGGAATAACAACCAGTCAGCCGCAAGCGGCTGCCTTCGTCCGAAGGAGGACGTAGTGAAACTCACAGGCGCGCAAATCATCATGGAGTGCCTCCTGCGCGAGGGCGTCGAGCACGATCTTCGGCTACCCCGGCGGCGCCAACCTGCCGATGTACGACACCCTGCCGCAGTACCCGCAACATCCGCCACATCCTGGTCCGGCACGAGCAGGCCGCGGCCCACGCCGCCGACGCCTACGCCCGCGTCACCGGCAAGGCCGGCGTCTGCTGGGCCACCTCCGGCCCCGGCGCCACCAACCTGGTCACCGGCATCGCCAACGCCTGGATGGACTCGGTGCCCGCTGGTCTGCATCACCGGCGCCGTCGTCAGCTGGCTCATCGGCCGCGACGGCTTCCAGGAAGCCGACATCACCGGCATCACGATCCCGATCACCAAGCACAACACCCTGGTCCTCAACGTCGAGGACATCGCCCCGGCGATTCGGGAGGCCTTCCACATCGCGACCACGGGCCGGCCCGGCCCGGTGCTGGTCGACATCCCGCGCGACGTGCAGCAGCAGACTCTGCGAGTTCGAGTACCCGGAGAGCGTCGACCTGCGCGGCTACCAGCCGACGACCGAAGGCGACCCGCGCCAGATCGAGCGCGCGGCCGAGCTGATCGCGCAGTCGGAGCGGCCGGTGATCCTGGCCGGCCACGGCGTCGTGCATCTCGCAGGCCTGGGACGGAGCTGGTGGAGCTCGCGGAGAAGGCGCAGATCCCCGTGATCACGACGCTGCTCGGCCTCGGCGGCTTTCCCGGCACGCACGAGCTGAACATGGGCATGCCCGGCATGCACGGCATGTACTGGAACAACATCGGCGATCAGCGAAGCCGACCTCGTCATCGGCATCGGCATGCGCTTCGACGACCGCGTCACCGGCAGCTGAAGGACTTCGCGCCCAAGGCCAAGATCATCCACATCGACATCGACCCGGCGGAGATCGGCAAGAACCTGCCGGCCGCCGTGCCGATCGTCGGCGACGTCAAGCAGGTGCTGACCGCAGCTCAACCGCGAGGTCGCGCCCGGCCCGGCACGACGAGTGGCTGGGCTGGCTCGCGGACATGAAGCGCGAAGCACCCTTCGATCGTCATCCCGGAGACCGACAAGGTCCTGCCGCAGTACGTGATCAAGTCGATCTACGACGCCTCCGGCTCGGACGCCTACTACGTGACCGGCGTCGGCCAGCACCAGATGTGGGCGGCGCAGTACTTCTGGATCGACAAGCCCAACGGCTTCATCACCTCCGGCGGCCTCGGCACGATGGGCTTCGAGGTGCCGGCGGCGATCGGCGCCCAGTTCGCGGCCCCGAAGGCGACCGTCTGGTCGATCTGCGGCGACGGCGGCTTCCAGATGACCTCGCAGGAGCTGGCGACGGTCGTCGAGTACGAGCTGCCGATCAAGTTCGCGATCATCAACAACGGCTACCTGGGCATGGTGCGCCAGTGGCAGGAGCTGTTCTACAAGAACAACCTCTCCGCCGTGCGCATGTACCAGCCGGACTTCGTCAAGCTGGCGGAGGCCTACGGCATGCGGGCCCTGCGCGTCACGGACAAGGCCCAGGTCCAGTCGGCGCCATCGACGCTGGCGCTGAGCCACCCCGGCCCCGTCCTCATCGACTTCCAGGTCGAGGAGTACGAGAACACCTTCCCGATGGTGCCGCCGGGCGCGGCGCTGCAGCGAGACCGTCGACTCGCCGTACCAGACGACGGACGCCGCCCGACGCGCGCGAGCGCCGAGGCCGCGGGGGGCAGCGCTAGAATGACGATGCCACGAGCACGAACATCACACCATCGTCGCCCTGGTCGAGGACAAGCCCGGCGTCCTCAACCGCATCGCCTCCAAGTGGCGGCAGCGCGGCTTCAACATCGAGTCGCTGGCAGTCGGCCACTCGGAGATGCCGGGCCTTTCGCGCATGACCTTCACGGTCGACGGCGCCCGCCACGACATCGAGCAGGTGACGAAGCAGCTCTTCAAGGTCATCGAGGTGGTGAAGATCACCGACATCACCGCGGAAGACATCGTCGCGCGCGAGCTGGCGCTGATCAAGGTCGCGGCCGGCGCCCAGACCCGCAGCGCGATCATCGAGATCGCGACCCTGTTCCGGGCAAACATCATCGACGTGGCCCCGACTCCCTGATCGTCGAAGTCACGGGCACGAGGACAAGATCGAAGCGATGTACGAGCTCCTGCTGCCCTACGGCGTCAAGGAGCTGGTGCGGACCGGCCGCATCGCCATGTCGCGCGGCGGCGGCAGTGTCAGCGTCAACGGCTCCGGCGGCCCGACCGCCGGCACGCACGAACGTTACAAGTCGGCCGGCGAGGGCAAGCCGCAGGTAGGGAGCCAGTTCTAGCGAACCCTCTCCCCCACCCCTCTCCCAGGGAGGGAGAGGGGCCTTTCCGGAGGCGGAGCGAAATGTCGACGATTCTGATTCAGGACTTCCGACTCCCCCTTCCCTGGGGACGGAGAAAGGGCTTCCGGAAGGGTTGAGGGATTTTGCCATGAATCTGATTCAGGACTTCCGACTCCCCCTCTCCCCTCAGTGGGAGAGGGGGTTGGGGGGTGAGGGTTGAGCGGCCAATCGGGCGTTAAGCCGGCTGTATATCGCGCCGGACTGGCCATCCGCCCGGACGAGGTCCATGCCGTGGTCTTCGACCTGCCCGGCTGCGATTGCTCCGCGCCCGACGAGCCGTCGGCACGGGGGCTCCTGCCCGTAGTAATCGCCGAGCACATCGCCTGGCTGAGCCGGCACGGCGACCTCATCGGCGACGCCTTCCCCTTCGAGGTCGAGGTTGTCGAGCGTGTCGAGGTCCTGTCGCTGGGCGATGCAGTCGCGGACGGCGAATTCTGCTTCCAAGACGATCTGCGCGCTTCTACCCGCGAGGAGATGGAAACTGTGACCCGCCGCCTGGCATCCTCGCGTCAGGACCTGCTGGCAACGGTGCGTCACCTGCCTGACCGGGTGCTCGACTGGCAACCGCCTGCGACGGCCGTGAGACAGGATGAGTGGGCAGCTGGCGTTCGCAGCATCAGGCGCATACTCGGACACATCGCCGGCTCCGAAAGCTACTACGCCGGAAACGTCGGCGAAGCATTCTGGAAGGGGGCTATGCCCGGCGAAACGCCCAGCCTGGTCGAAGAACGAAGCCGCGCTCTCGAGCGCCTGGTCTCGCTCTCGGACGCGGAGCTTGGCGCCGAGTTCAAGAAGCGCCAGTCCTGGCAGGACAAGGGGTGGGAGCACTGGACAGTGCGCAAGGCGCTGCGGCGCCTGATCTCGCACGAGCGCTTCCACACCAAAGAGATCGAGCAACAGCTGGCCTGGCTGCTGGTCGGGGCGCCCCAATTGGCGACCTCGTCCGTCCGGGTGGCGCTCATGACCATGCAGGGCCGCCACCAACGGCTCAGACTCCTTCGGCCCTCCGCGCTCCGCGCGGGAGGGCCCGCGACGCCGGCCGCATCGAAGGACCGGCCTTGGGTTTCGAGGACGAGCACAAACACGAGGAGTGAGCCGAAATGGCAGACAAGGTACTGATATTCGACACGTCGCTGCGCGACGGCGAGCAGTCGCCGGGCGTGGCCTTCAACATTCGCGACAAGATCGAGATCGCCACTCAGCTCGAGCGCCTGGGCGTCGACATCATCGAGGCCGGGTTTCCGGCCAGCTCGCCCGGCGACATGGAGGCGGTCAAGGCCGTCGCCGACGAGATCAAGGCGCTCGCGGCTGGCCGGGCCTGGCGCGCGCCGTGAGGAACGACGTCGACGCCGCCTGGGAGGCGCTGAAGGAGGCGAAGGACCCGCGCATCCACGTCTTCCTCTCGACCTCGGACATCCACCTCATGCACCAGCTGGTGAAGGACCGCGACACGGTGCTGGAGATGGCGCGCACCATGGTCGCGCGCGCCAAGACCTACGTCGAAGACGTTGAGTTCAGCCCGATGGACTCGACGCGCTCCGAGCGTGAGTACGTCTACCGCATGCTGGAGCAGTGCATCGACGCGGGCGCGACGACCGTCAACATCCCCGACACCGTCGGCTACACGACGCCCGAGGAATTTCGCGAGTTCATCCTTGGCATCTACGAAAACGTAAAGAACATCCACAAGGCCGATGATCTCCGTCCACTGCCACAACGACCTCGGCCTCGCGGTCGCGAACAGCCTCTCCGCGGTCAGGGCCGGCGCCCGCCAGGTCGAGACCTGCATGAACGGCATCGGCGAGCGAGCCGGCAACGCCGCCCTGGAAGAGGTCGTCATGGCGATCAAGACCAGGCCGGACTTCTTCGGCCTCGAGACCAACATCAAGACCCGCGAGCTCTACCGCACGTCACGCCTGGTGTCGGACCTGACCGGCATGGTGGTGCAGCCGAACAAGGCAATCGTCGGCGCCAACGCCTTCCGCCACCAGTCCGGCATCCACCAGGACGGCATCCTCAAGATGCGCGAGACCTACGAGATCATGGACGCGCGCGAGATCGGCTGGCCCGCGGGCAGCGAGATCGTGCTGGGCAAGCTCTCCGGCCGCCACGGCTTCAAGGCCCGCCTGGACGACCTCGGCTATGAGCTGACCTCCGACGAGTTCGAGCGCGCCTTCGCGGCCTTCAAGGAGCTGGCCGACAAGAAGCCGGAGATCGACGACCGCGACATCGAGGCCATCGTCGGCGAGGAGCGCGCGCGAGGAAGACAACGTCTTCAAGCTCGACCTGCTCCAGGTGAGCTGCGGCAACCAGCTCGTGCCGACCGCCACCGTCAGGCTCTCGACGCCCGGACGGCCGTACCCTGGTGCACACCTCGACAGGCACCGGCCCGGTCGACGCCACCTACCAGGCGATCAACGCCCTGGTCGGGCGTCGAGAACGAGCTGACGGAGTTCTCGGTAAAGAGCGTCACGGAAGGCATCGATGCCAACGGCGAGGTCGTCGTGCGCATCGAGAAGGACGGCCAGTACCTACACAGGCCGCGGCGTCGACACGGACATCATCGTGGCGGCGGCAAAGGCGGTGCTCCAGGCGATCAACCGCGCTCTCTAGCGTCCACGCGCCGAGACGACGCGCACAGTAAGGGTTCAGCCATAATGCCAAAGGCACGCAAGTCACGTAAAGCAATCGAGTACTTGACAAGCGAACAAGGGCAGTAGTAAAGTCGCGGAGGCTGCACTGGTGTACAGCGTTAGCCAGGAGGAGGACCCTGCCGTGACCACCATAAGCAGCAAGAACCAGATAACCCTGCCGGCCCAGCTGCTGCGGGAGATGGGCCTCGGCCCCGGTGACCGCCTGGCCGTGAGCCGGGAGGGCGACCGGCTGGTGCTGCGTGCCCGGCCCAAAGACTGGGTGCGGCACTACGCCGGCAGCCTGGGCGGCCTCTACGGCGGTACGCGCCGGCAGACGGATGAATACCTGAAGGACCTGCGGGAAGAAGGCGCTCGCGCGCAAGAGATAGAGAGGGCCTGGTCTGGCCGGACTAACAGCGCTCAGAGAGTAGCCGGCGGTTCACTGCTGGATACGAGCGCCCTGATCTACTTACCTGCAGGGCATGCAGCCCTACCTCGGCGTCCTGCTGCCGCTGTTCGACCGGGTGCAGCGACGGCCAGGCGAGCCATGATCG
The DNA here is from genome assembly GCA_963703905.1 of uncultured Chloroflexia bacterium. Classification (GTDB taxonomy): domain Bacteria; phylum Chloroflexota; class Dehalococcoidia; order DSTF01; family WHTK01; genus DATLYJ01. The sequence continues at coordinate 172,454 of CAVPFY010000007.1, read as the reverse complement.
TCTCGGCGATCACGGAGGCGGAGCTGCTGGTGCGGCCGCAGAGCGGACGGGAACGCGGAGGCGATCGAGAAGATCGAAGACTTTCTGTCGGAGGACGGCATCTACGTTGTCGACGTGACGCGGTCGATCGCCCGCCGGGCTGCGAAGCTGCAGGCCGGTGAACGGGATCAGCATCGCCGACGCGATAATCATCGCGACGGCGATCGAGACCGGCTGCGACGTGCTCGTGGGGAACGACAGAGCGCTGGTCCAGGAGTCCCCGGCGTACCCTACGTCCGGCTCGATGACGTGATTTAGACGAAGGGGCAGCAGATGTCTGGAGCGAAGACTCTGTCCGAGAAGATCTGGGAGAGCCACGTCGTGCCAGCGCGAGGCAGGCAAGCCCGACCTCCTTTACATCGACCTGCACCTGGTGCACGAGGTGACCTCGCCGCAGGCGTTCGAGGCGCTGCGGCTGAGCGGGCCGCAAGGTGCGCCGGCCCGACCTCACGCTCGCGACCGTCGACCACAACGTGCCGACCGTGGACCGCGACAAGCCGCTGGCCGGACCCGCTCTCGATCGCAGCAGGTCGAGGTGCTGCGACCAGAACGTCGAAGAGTTCGGCGTGCCCTACTTCGGCGTCAACGACGTGCGCCAGGGCATCGTCCACGTCATCGGGCCGGAGCAGGGCCTGACCCAGCCCGGCATGACCATCGTCTGCGGCGACAGCCACACGTCGACGCACGGCGCCCTCGGCGCGCTGGCGATCGGCATCGGCACGTCCGAGGTCGAGCACGTGCTGGCGACGCAGACGCTGCCGCAGGCGCGGCCGAAGACGATGGCGGTGCGAGGTCAACGGCGCGCTGCACGAGGGCGTGACGGCCAAGGACGTGATCCTGGCGATCATCCGCAAGATCGGCGTCTCCGGCGGCATCGGCCACGTGATCGAGTACCGCGGCGACGTCGATCCGCGGCCTCTCGATGGAAGGCCGGATGACGGTCTGCAACATGTCGATCGAGGGCGGCGCCCGCGCGGGCCTGGTCGCGCCGGACGACAAGACCTTCGCGTACCTGGAGGGCCGGCCGTACGCGCCCGAAGGGCGAGGACTGGGAGCAGGCGCTGGACTACTGGCGCTCGCTGCCGACCGACGATGGCGCCGACTTCGACAAGATGGTCGACGCTTCGCGGCGAGGACATCGAGCCGTGCGTGACCTGGGGCACGACGCCGGCGCAGAGCGTGCCCGTCACGGGCCGCGTGCCCGACCCGGACAGCTTCGCCGACGCCGGCGCGCAAGGAGCTGGGCTGGCGCTCGCTGACCTACATGGACCTCAAGCCCGGCACGGCGATCGAGGACATCCACCTCGACCGCGTGTTCATCGGCTCCTGCACGAACTCGCGCATCGAGGACCTGCGCGCGGCCGCAGCGGTGGTGCGCGGCTACCACGGTCGCGCCGACGGTGCAGCGCGATGGTGGTGCCGGGCTCGGGCCTGGTGAAGGCGCAGGCGGAGCAGGAGGGCCTGGACAAGATCTTCCTGGACGCGGGCTTCGAGTGGCGCGACGCCGGCTGCTCGATGTGCCTGGGCATGAACCCGGACATCCTGCTGCCGGGCGAGCGCTGCGCCTCGACCTCGAACCGCAACTTCGAGGGGCGGCAGGGCCCGGGCGGCCGCACGCACCTGGTCAGCCCGCAGATGGCCGCCGCGGCGGCGATCGCCGGGCACTTCGTCGACATCCGCAAGCTGGAAGGGCTAGGGAACTAGATGGAGCCGGTTCAAGACGGTCAGGGCAAGGCGATGCCGCTGAACCGCGCCGACGTCGATACCGACCAGATCATCCCGGCGCAAGTACCTGAAGCGCATCGAGCGCACCGGCTTCGGGCAGTTCCTCTTCGATAGCCTGGCGCAAGGACCCGAGTCCTTCGTCCTCAACGACCCGCACTACGCGGCGCGCCGATCCTGGTGGCGGGGCCGCAACTTCGGCTGCGGCTCGTCGCGCGAGCACGCGCCCTGGGCGCTGCAGGACTACGGCTTCAAGGCGATCATCGCGCCGTCGTTCGCGGACATCTTCCGCAACAACTGCGCCAAGATCGGCCTGCTGACGGTGATGCTGCCGCAGGAAGACGTCGACTACCTGATCGCACGCGCCGAAGAGACGCCGTCGATCGGAGGTGGTGGTCGACCTCGAGAGCCAGACGGTGGCGCTGGCCTCGGGCACGCTGGGCGCGGCACTTCGACATCGACCCGTTCGTGAAGCACTGCCTGCTGAACGGCCTCGACGACATCAGCCTGACGCTGCAGCAAGCGGACGCCATCGCCGCCTTCGAGGCAGGCCGGCCGGATTTCAAGCCCGTCACCGCCGGCTAGCTTGGCCCAGGTCCTGGTCTCGCAGGCGATCGACGCGCCGCCCGAGCGCGTCTTCGGCATCGTGCGCGACCTCGGCCGGCGCGATCGCATTCTGCCCGAGGGCTGGCGCGTCCTGCGCCCCCTGACCGAGCGCCTGGACGGCATCGGTTCCTCGATCGAGATCGAGTCACGGGTTGGGCCGGCGGCGGTCGCGCAGATGGTGCAGATACAGGAGATACGCGAGGATGAGGCCCAGCTTCAGCTGGTGGAGTCGCCTCCCACGGCGGACAATTACATCACCACCTGGACGGTGAGGCCCCAGGGCGAAGGCTGCCTCGTCTTCCTGCATAGCGACTTCAGCTACGGCGACACGATCTCGGAGTTCTTCGCCCGCCGGCGGCTGCGGAAGGCTTACGGGCAGATGCTGCGGCGCCTGAAAGCGGAGGCGGAAGGCTACGAAGCCATAATCCAGTAGGAGTGACGACCACGAGGTTTGGTATCCCGGAGGCGAGGGGACAATCTTACCGGCTGGGCTCGCGTGGCCCTAACATACAGTTCCGGAGGAGACCATGCCGATCTGCCCAAATGACGGAAACGACCTTCTGACCGCCGAAGAATTTGAAATTGAGATACAGCGTTGTCCCGTCTGTCACGGGGAGTGGTTGGATGCGGACGAGCTAACGAAGTTGGAGGCAACGGCAGGCGACGAAGGTGCGATTGCCGGCACTGTCCAGTATGCGACTCGGCTTTCAGCGAAAAAGTGTCCCGTCTGTTCGGCCTCACTGACGGCGTTCGACTATCGCGCAAACGACCTTGAACTGGACGTTTGCACAGCCGGCCACGGCTTCTGGCTGGACAAGAATGAGGACGATCGCGTGCGCGACCTGATCCGTGAGCGCAAAGATGACCTGGGTCGGGCGCGGGACGCTGAAGGAGATTGGGCTCAGGCCAAGCGACGCGGCTTCTCGCAAGGTGTAATCGGAAAGATTCGAGACTTGCTTCAGGGTAAGTGAAGAATGACCAGCTTCAAGATCGCGGTGCTGCCGGGCGACTACATCGGGCCCGAGATCATCGCCGAGGCGCGGCGCGTGCTGGAGGCCGTCGGCAGGCGCTTCGGGCACACGTTCGAGTTCACGGAGGCGCTGGCCGGCGGCGCGGCCTACGACGCTTACGGCGAGCACCTGCCGCAGTCGACGCTGGCGACCTGCGAGGCAGTCGGACGCGATCCTCAAGGGCCCCTTCGGCGGGCCGCGCGCGAGATCAACCACCCGAAGTGGCAGGGCGTGGAGACGAACGCGATCCTGCCGCTGCGCAAGCACTTCGACCTGTTCCTGAACCTGCGGCCCGGTAGTCGTGCTCGGAGCCCTGCTCGGCGCTCTCGCCGCTGAAGCCGGAGCATCGTGCGCGGCACGGACATGCTGATCCTGCGCGAGCTGACCTCCGGCATCTACTTCGGCGCCGCGCGGCGAGCGCCAGGTCGAGGGCCCGCACGAGCGCATGGAGCGCGAGGTCTGGGACACGGAGTCTACACGAGCACGAGATCGAGCGCATCGGCCGCGAGGCGCTTCCGGCTGGCCGCGGGCGCGGCGCAAGAAGCTCACGCTGATCGCCAAGTCCAACGTCATGCCGTCCGGGCTCTTCTGGCGCGAGGTGGTGGACCCGATCGCGCACGGACTTCCCCGACGTGGCGCTGCGACTACCTGCACGTCGACAACGCGTCGATGCAGCTGATCCTCAACCCGCGCCAGTTCGACGTCATCCTGACCTCCAACATCTTCGGCGACATCCTCTCCGACGAGGCGTCGGTCCTGCCGCGGCTCGCTCGGCATGGTGCCCTCGGCTTCGCTCAACGAGAAGGGCTTCGGCCTCTACGAGCCGATCCACGGCTCGGCGCCGGACATCGCCGGCCAGGGCAAGGCGAATCCGGTCGCGATGATCCTCAGCGCCGCGATGATGCTGCGCCTCTCCTTCGACCTGCCGGAAGCGGCGCGGCGCCGTCGAGAGCGCGGTCGAGAAGGTGCTGGCCGAAGGCGCGCGCACGCCGGACCTGGCGTCCGCCGGCGGCGCCGTCGTGACGACGCAGGAGATGGGCCGGCGCATCGCCAGAGCGGTGGAGGCATCGTAATGGCGGACTTCGATGCTCTCGAACGCCTGATGGCGACGACGCGCGCGGTGCGCAGGTTCACGCCTGAGCCGGTTGGCGACGACGTCATCGAGAAGCTGCTGCGGGCGGCCAGCTATGCGGCCAGCGCCCGCAACGCCCAGCCCTGGCGCTTCATCGTCGTGCGCGAGATCGAGACCAAGCGCCGGCTCGGCGCCATCTTCGACGAGCTCGGCGCGCAGATGTACGGCGCCGGAGCGCCCGACCGCACGCCCTGGCAGGAGGTGCCGGCGCTCATCGCCGTGTGCTCAGAGTACGCGTTCGGGCGAACCGAGGCCGGCGCGGCGGCTTTGGGCGCATCGATCTATCCCGCGGTCGAGAACCTGCTGCTGGCCGCGCGCGCTCTCGGCCTCGGTGCTGTGCTCACGACTCGGTGGAAGGCGCGCGAGCCCGAAGTGCGGCCGCTGTTGGGGCTGCCGGAGTCGATGAGCCTGCACGCAATCGTGCCCATCGGCTGGCCGGACCGGCGCTACGGGCGCGGGCACCGCAAACCGGTGAGAGAAGTGACCTTCCGCGAGCGATTCGGCGAGGCGTGGTAACGAGGGGCTAAGGAAGAACCGCTGTCATTCCGAGCGGAGCGAGGAATCCCGGCGAGTCGGCGGGTATCTCAAGCATCACCTGAAACACGAAGGCCACAGCCGCGGATTCCTCGCCGCCACGGCTCGGAATGACAATTTTTGAAAATGTGGCCTCCGCGGTCCGGTTGATCGTCACCGTAGCTCGCGTTTGAAGGTCAGCGACTCTTGCGCCATCCCTTCGCGCAGGTAGAAGCGGTGCGCGTCCTTGCGCGCGTTGCCGGAGTCCAGCATGAGGTGATCGCAGCCGCGCCCGCGCGCCCAGTCGGCCGAAGCGTCCAACAGGGCTCGGCCGACGCCGCTGTCGCGCCGCGACGACGTGACGACCAGGTCCTGGAGCCAGCAGCGCCAGCCGTGGCGAATCGAGGGGAACACCCTGTACAGGGTGGCGAGGCCAACGACCTCGCGCCCGTCTTCGGCGAGCAGGATCTCCGCCTCCGGTGACGCGAGTGCCCAGCGAACGCCCGCGAGGGCGCGTTCGCGCGTGTAGCCGCCGGGCCGGCTGCTCGGCGGCAGCATCAACTCCTCCATCAGCTCGAGGATGCGGCCTTCGTCCGAAGGTTTGGCCGGCCTAATTAACACAACCATGGCTGCCCTCACTGCCCGACTGAAGCCTGAAGCCTGAAGCCTGAAGCCTGAAGCCTGCCCGACTGCCCGCCATTCTCCGATCCCCGCCGTCACGCTAACATAGGCACACTATGCTCATCGGCCTGATCTCCGACACCCACGTCCCCGAAGCCGGCCGCGAGCTCTGGCCCCAGGTCTACGACGCCTTCCTGGGCACGAATCCCGAGCAGCCCAAGGTCGACATGATCCTCCACGCCGGCGACATGCACGACGTGCGCGTCCTCGACTGGCTCGAGGACAGGGTGGGCGTGCCCGTCTACGGCTGCCGCGGCAACGGCGACGACGGTGGCGGCGGCCGCCCCTTCCAGCCCGATCACCCCCGACTCAAGGCCGACCAGGTTCTGGACATCGATGGCTTTCGCATCGGCCTGACCCATGACTTCGCCCTGCCGGAGTGGCCGCCCTACCGCACGATCGACAAGATGATGGAGCGCTACTTCGGCGGGCCGGTGCACGTCGTTGTGCACGGCCACACGCACGTCGCCGACATCCGTGTGCACAGGGGCGTGCTCTGCGTAAACTCCGGCAGCCCCGTGTATCCCCGAAACCTGGAGCGCCGGCTGGGCACGCTGGCCTTCATGGAGGTCGAAGGCGGCCGCGTCCACCCCTGGATCTACCAGCTCGTGTAGGGGCGACCCTCAGGCATGCCCTGAGCCAGGCCGAAGGGTCGCCAGGGGTGGGGACGGGTGGCTCGCCGGGCCTGTCGACGCGACTCACCGATCCGTCTAAGTAGTCTCCCGAATTCTCCCAGGCCGCCTCTGAGGCGATAACCATGGGATGGCGCGACTACTTGCTGCCGCCCTGCTGCTTGCTGCCCTTGCGGCCTCTTGCTCCCTGGCCACGGCCTCCCATCGCGAGGCCGGCGAGCCGGCCCCGGAGCGGACGGCGGTGCTCTCGCGCGAAGAGCGCGACAGCGGCCGCGTCCGCCTGGTCGAGACGCTGACGAAGCGCGTATACACGGTCGATGGCGTGACGGCGCAGGAAGTACGCGAAAACCTCAACGCCCGCGGCCCTGGGGCGGCGGCCGGCGGCGGCAACGGCCACTTCGACGGTCTCACCGGCTGGTCGCTGACCTGGGTGTTCCGCTACCAGCGCGGCCCCGAGTGTGCGCTGGCAAATGCCACCGTGACCATGGACGTCGAGATCGTCCTGCCGGAGCTGGCCCAGCCCGAGGCGCTGCCACCGGACCTGGCCGCGCGCTGGCAGGCCTACGTCGAAGCCCTGGAAGTGCACGAGATCGGCCACGTCGAACGCCAGCTAACGCTTGCCCGCACCCTGCAGGCCGAGTACGAAGCTGCCGGCGGCGCCGCCACCTGCGCCGGCCTCGGCAGCGGCCTCAGCGCCCTCGGCGAGCAGTACATCGAGCGAATCCGTCTCGCCGACCTCCAGTACGACGTCGAGACGGAACACGGGCGCACCCAGGGCGCGGTGTTTCCCTAGCATCGGGAACATTTTTCGCGAGGCCGTCGTCTTGTCTCCAAACGCACTCAGCCGTGGAGGGACAAGATGAAGAAGCACTGGAAGGTTTTGGGCATCGCGGCGCTGGGACTGGCCGCCCTGGCGGTCGCCGGGCAGGCAGCCGGCGGCCGGGACAACGCGTCGCCGCCGGCTCTGACGGGTGAAGGCGACTTCGCTGACGACGCCACCATGGCGTCGATCGACAAGGCCCTGGGGCGCGATGCGGTTGGGGCGCCCCTGACGACGAAGCAGGCCAGCGCCAACGAGGCGGTGCGAAGCTCCGCGGGCAGCGCCGGCTCTTCGCCGGCGGCCGCGCCGCCAGCGCCGAACGCCTCGACCGCGGGCGGCGTGACGGGCGCCGGTGCGGCGCCGGATACGTCGAGCCTGGGCTCGGTCGAAGACCGCAAGATCGTGCAGACCGCCTCGGTGCGCCTGCAGGTCAAGGTTGTGCGCGATAGCTTCGAGGAGGTCGGCCGCATCGCCGACGCGGCCGGCGGCTTCGTCGCCAGCTCGAATTCGGCCCTCCAGGGCAACCAGGAGCTGGCCAGCGTGACCATCCGCGTGCCGGCGAAGAGCTACCAGCAGGTGCTGACGCAGGTCCGTGCCCTCGGCGCCAAAGTCGACGGCGAGACCTCGAACGCCAGCGACGTGTCCGAAGAGTACAGCGACCTCTCGGCGCGCATCCGCAACCTGGAGGCGACCGAGACGCAGCTCCTGCAGCTCCTGGGCCAGGCCAAGAACGTGAGCGAAGTCCTTCAAGTCCAGGACCGCATCAACAACGTCCGCACCCAGATCGACCAGGCGAAAGGGCGCCTCGCCCTGCTCGACAAGCTCTCCGACCTGGCGACGATCACGGTGCAGATGCGCCCCATCGTAGTGCCCGTGAAATCGGACGGCGCCGGCGTTAACCTCGGCGCCGAAGTCAGCCGCGCCTGGGACGACAGCCTGGAGTTCCTGGGCGGAATCGCCGCCGGCGTGGTGTCGGTGCTGGTGTTCTCCTGGTGGCTGGTGCCGCTGGCCGGCCTCACGGCCCTGGTCTGGCAGCGCTACCAGCGTGGCCGCCCCGCCCCCAAGGCCGCGACGTACGATTAGGCGACCCGCACGCGGCGCGAGTGGGGCCGGTAACGGTCCCACTCTTGTCTTGCTGGATGCGGTCGATGTGGGCGCCGGTCGAGATCTCTACGCAGCGCTCAGCCGCCTCCAGCAGCCTGTAGTCAGGTACTTGATGCCGGCGCTAAGGACCTCCCTGTTGCATCGACAAGTCTGCGTGGCGATGCACCGTCAGCCACGATTTCCCCAAGCGCAAGTAAATCTGGGTGACCCGTCGTGTGGAAATCACTTCCTCGCTCTCGGGAGCCAGCGTCTTCTCGATATCGACGGTGTAAGCGATCTCCGTTCCGACGCGTTCTACCAGGGTCTCCCTCACGAAGCGTCCGCCACGCCCTGCTACCCGCGCCGCGGCCCAGTCCAGCCGCGGTCGAACCAGGTCCCATCCCTGCTCCAGGCCACCGAGGCCGCCAAAAATGCTCACGTCTCCGTCATGGGCCCACAGCGCTTTGATCGGACCGGTGTCGCCTGTCTGCCAGGCCCTGTGCGCATCTTCCTCCTCGGCCCGAAAGGCACGCCAAGAATCGTCGATCACGCTTCCACTCCTCTTGCCCGCTCCCGTTCAAGGATTTTTGTTGGCCGGTCTCGGCGAACACCAGCGCAGCACAGGTGTCGTTTAAGGCCGTGGTGTCTCCCGCCACCGCCGGAGTCTAGCACCGCTCAAACTGCTTGACGCCGGCCCTTGCCCGACAGGAATCCGCACTCACTCGCCAGTACCGAGCATTTGCCTGCCGGCGCGGGCAAAGTTCCTCTATCCCACCTTCTCCCGCACCCGCTCCCACACCTGCTCCGCGATCGCTTCCGGGTCCTGTGTGCCGTCGACGACCAGCCAGCGGTCGCGCTCGCGGGCGGCGAGGTAGTGGTAGCCCTCGCGCACGCGGGTGTGGAAGGCATCGCCCTCGCGGAAGAAGACGTCGTCGTCGCCGTGCTTGCGGCGGCGGCCGACGTCGACGGGCACGTCCAGGAGCACGGTGACGTCGGGCACCAGGCCGCCCGTCGCCCAGCGGTTCAGCGTCTGGATGGCGCCGGCGTCGATGCCGCGCCCGTAGCCCTGGTAGGCCAGCGTCGAATCGGCGAAGCGGTCGCAGATCACGACGGCGCCGCGGTCGAGGGCCGGGCGGATGACCGCGTTGACCAGCTCCGCGCGCGCGGCGAGGAACAGCAGCATCTCCGCCTCGATGCTCTTGGGCTTGTGCTCGTGGAGCAGAATGCGCCTCAGCTCCTCGCCGAGGTCTGTGCCGCCGGGCTCGCGCAGCACAACGGCCTCGCGCCCCGCCTCGCGCACGCGCCCGGCCAGCAGCTCCACCTGCGTGGTCTTGCCGGAGCCTTCGCCGCCTTCGAAGGTTACGAAGAGCATTTCAGCATTTCAGCACTTCAGCAGCTCAGCCGGAAGGACTTTGACCGCCTCGCACCTGAAATGCTGAGAAGCTGAATGCTGAAAGCTGCGGTCACTCCGTCGCTTCGCCGAAGAGCTCGTTGGGGTTGCCCTGGCCGGGCAGGATGCGCACGCGGCGCTGCGGCTCGCGGCCCCGGCTCCGCGAGTCGAGGTTGAAGCGCTGCGCCAGCTCGTGCTGCAGGCGGCGGATGTAGGCGCGCTGCGGCGTCAGCTCGACCGGCCGGTCCTGCGAGATCACGGCGTGGATCGCCTCCTCGGCCTCGGTCATCGCGTTGAAGCACGGGGTCGTGTGCGCGGCCGCTCGTTGCAGCGACGAGCAGCGCCTGCTCCATCTGCAGCAGCGTGTTGCTCTTGAGCACGTAGATCGGGATGCCGCGCGCCTCCGCGTCGCGCAGCGCCTGCGGGCTTGCGCCGGTAGTAGCTGCGGTCCGTGATCACGACGTCGGCGTCCTCCAGGCGCTCCGAGATCGCGGCGCCGGAGCCGGTCTCGCGGATCGCCTGGAGCAGGCGCTTGCGCGAGATGCCGAAGGGGTAGATGCGCTGCTGGCGTTGCTCGCGTTCGCCGGCTGCCGCGACTGCAGGCGGCACCGGCGCCGGCATGCGCGCTGTACGCCCGCGAGCGTTCGCTGCGGCTGCCTGCTCGCAGCTGGCCCGCCTCCTGCGGCTGTCAGGTGCGCGCACCTCGCCGTCCTCGGTGAGCTCGCGCACCTCGGGCGGCATGCGGTAGCCGCGCAGGATCGAGTCGACCGTCTCGGCGACGTCGTGGTGGATGGCCACGCGGTCCCAGTTCTGGATCTCGACCACGACGTCGAAGGTCGGCGGCGCCTTGCGCTCGAGGATCGACTTCTGCGTGCCGCGGCGGCGCGCCTCCTCGTCGCCCAGCGTGACCGACTGGATGCCGCCGATGAGGTCGGAGAGCGTCGGGTTCATCATCAGGTTCTCGAGCGTGTTGCCGTGCGCGGTGCCGACGAGCTGCACGCCGCGCTCGGCGATCGTGCGCGCGGCCTGCGCCTCCAGCTCGGTGCCGATCTCGTCGATGACGATGACCTCGGGCATGTGGTTCTCGACCGCCTCGATCATCACGGCGTGCTGCAGCTGCGGGCGTCGCCACCTGCATGCGGCGCGCCGTGCCGATCGCCGGGTGCGGGATGTCGCCGTCGCCGGCGATCTCGTTCGACGTGTCGACGATGATCACGCGCTTGTTCATCTCGTCGGCGAGCACGCGCGCGACCTCGCGCAGCATCGTCGTCTTGCCGACGCCGGGGCGGCCGAGCAGCAGCATGCTCTGCCCGCTGTGGATGATGTCCTCGATGATCGCGATCGTGCCGAAGACGGCGCGGCCGACGCGGCAGGTGAGGCCGACGATGCGGCCGCGGCGGTTGCGGATGCAGGAGATGCGGTGCAGCGTGCGCTCGATGCCGGCGCGGTTGTCCTCGCCGAACTCGCCGATGCGCGCGACGACGTAGTCGATGTCGCTCTCGGTGACCTCGCGCTCGCTGAGCACGACCTCGCGGCCGGGGAAGCGCGCCTCCGGCAGGCGCCCGAGGTCCATCACGACCTCGAGCAGCTCGTGCTTGTCGTCGCGGCCCATGAGGGGGTCGCAGATGTGCGGCGGCAGTGCGTCGAGAAGCAGGTCCAGGTCGTCCGTGATTGTGCGTGTCAAGCGCAGGGGCTCCGGTATGGGAAGTGTGGTGTGTTGGCTGGCGTTGGGGGCAGAAGTGCTTCCGGTCCACCGTTCAATCGCCAATGTCCAACCTCCATGTTCAGGTTATCACCGCTCCAATGGGTATTGCCGCCGGCACAAGCTTGGGCAGGCGGGCGACGCGCGTCGTCCGGCACATGAGTGACATGAACTCGTGGCGGGCCTCGAAGCCCAGGTCCGCGAGTCTGGATGCGACGCCGATGTCTGACTCCGACACCAGCACCATCACCGGCCCGCCGCCCGGCCCCACGGCCGCGAGCGCCGCCGCCACCAGGCCTTCGCTGTGTGGCACACCGTCCTTGTCGGCGACGATGTCCACCAGGACGCCGTGTTGCAGGCGAGAGGCGCTGACGTGGGCCGAAAGCGCGCCTTCGTTTTCGAGCACTAACTGGGCGCCGTCCTTGAGCCAGTGCCGCTCCCGTGCCGCCTGCCACTCGCCGAAGGTCGCCGCTTCGGCGCGCCGGCTGCGCTCCGGCAGGACGCGGTTGTAGAGGAGGTAAGCCGGGTACATGTCCGGCTGGCTGAAGGGGCGCAATGGCAGGTCCTGCTTGCCGCTCACCGCCAGCGAGCTACCGACGTAGAGGTACTCGGACCTGTAGGCGGAGAAGCCTGCGCGGATCACCACCGGCAGCAGCGGGCTGTCGGCCCCCAGCCGCAGGAATATCTTCTCGGCGCCGGACCGGCCACCGGCCTCGATCGCGCAGTCGAGCAGGCCGGGCACGGCCTCGTAAGTGATCGTGGTGTCGATGAGGCAGTCGATTTCCCAGGCCTGGCGGCCGCCACGGCGCCGCGCCGAGACCAGGCCCAGCAGGCGCTGGCGGCGGGCGGATATCCAGGCGTTGCGCCGCGTCGCGAAGGAAAACCACTGGTCGAAGCCCGTGGTCACCGGGTTCGGCGTGGGGTCGGCGGCGCCCAGGCGTTCGCGGGGGCGGGCCTCGTTCGGATAAACCTTGTCGCGGTAAGAGACCAGGGCCAGGAGGTCGATCGGGAGCACGGTCCGGGCGCTACGCACCATTGGCCGCCACCTTGCTCATGCTCAGGAAGAGCCGGTGCATGCGCAGGTCGTCCGTCAGCTCCGGGTGAAACGAAGTCGCCAGCAGGTGCCCCTGGCGGGCGGCGACGATCTCGCCGCTGTCCAGCCGCCCGATGACCTTCACGCCCTTGCCGACGGACTCGATTGTGGGCGCGCGAATAAACACCGCGTGCAGCGGCCCTCCTTCGATCCCCTCGATCGGAATATCGGTCTCGAAGCTATCGACCTGCCGCCCGAAAGCGTTGCGCCGCACCGCCATATCCATGACCTCGAGGGTCGGCCGGTCGAGGTCGCTCGCGGTTTTAGCCATGACAATGGCGCCGGCGCAGGTGCCCCAGACGGGCTTTTCGGCGGCGAAGGCCCTCAGGGGCTCGGCGAGCTCGTAGATTTGAATCAGGCGCGTTATCGTCGTGCTCTCTCCGCCGGGGATTATGAGGGCATCGAGCGCTTCGAGGTCTGACGGGAGGCGGACTTCGCGGGCCGTCACGCCGAGGCGCTGGAGCATGCTCTCGTGTTCGGCAAAGTCGCCCTGAAGAGCCAGAACGCCGACGGTTGTCATTCGCTGGTCAATTGTACCTCACCCCCCGGCCCCCTCTCCTTCAACGGAGAGGGAGGAGAGGGGAGGGGAGCGGACGGAGGGGAGGAGGCAGGGAAGGGGCGGTGTCGCGTCGAAATCAGGAGGGCTATGCTGCGGGCGTGGCAGGCGATGCGCCCACGGTGTCGGTCATACTCTCGGCTTACAACCGCGGCGCCGTGATGGCCTGCGCCATCGAGTCGGTGCTCGGCCAGACCTTCCAGGACTGGGAGCTTATCGTCGTGTGCGACGCCTGCACGGACGATTCGGCCGAAGTGGCGGCGCGGTACCGGGACCCGCGCATCCGGTTCACGAACCTGGCCGAGAACCACGGCGAACAGTCGGGCCCCAACAATGCCGGCTTCGAGCTATCGCGCGGCTCGATCATCGCTTACCTCAACCAGGACGACCTCTGGTTTCGCCGACCACCTGGCAATTGGCGCTGGCCGTAATCGAAGAGCAGTGGCGCGGACATGGTGTTCACGCTCGCCGCCCGGATCCGGCCCGACGGCAAGGAGTTGCTTGGCGTGGCGCCGCCCTCCGGCCGCTTCTCCCGCTACGTCTTCGCGCCGGCATCGACGACGGTGTGGCGGCGCGAGACGCTGGCGGCGGCGGGCCCCTGGCGCGATTATCGCCGCCTCTACCGCCACCCGACGCAGGACCTGCTCCTGCGCGCAATGCGCCAGGGCAAGATAATGCTTCAGGTGCCGCGAGTTACCGTGGTCGCGATCCCCGCCGGCCTGCGCCGTGGCTCCTATCTGGCGGCCGGCGCTCAGGAGAATCGCCATTACCTGGCCCGCATGTCCGAGCCCGACCGGCTGCGCCGCGAGCTTCTGGAGGAGATCGCCCTGACCTACGCGGGCCCGCTGCTGCATGCCCCCGGCTGGAAGCTCGCCGGCCGCGCCGCCGTCCGCCTGGTCCGCGACGCCCTGACCGCGGCCGGCATCGATGTCTGGTCGTTGCAAGCCGCCGTGCGCTATCGCCGGCGCGGCGGCCTTGTAGACTCTCGGCGCGCAGTCAAGCTGCAGCCGCCCGAGGCCGGCGACGTAACACAGAGCACTCAGGGAGGCGTTGATGCCACGTAGTCCTGCCTTTAGCTATGTCTTCTGCGCCGGCGCCTCACGCTGGCATGTCATTCTGAGGAGCGACGCCAGGAGCGACGAAGAATCCCGGCGTATCGCGCTTCAGGCCATGCCCATCTCCCGTTTGACGCACCGCCCCACGTTCGCGATGATCTTCCCGCTGGAAGCTGAACTGCTGACAAGCTGAACTGCTGAATAGCTAACGAAGGGGCAAGCGACAATGCAGCTGGACCAGGTAAAGAAAATCGGGGTGCTCGGCGGCGGCGTGATGGGTGGAGGCATCGGCCAGGTGTTGGCCCTCGGCGGCTACCAGGTCGTCATCCGCGACATCAGCCAGGAAATCGTCGACAAGACGCGCAACACCATAGTCGAGACGCGCTTCGGCCTGAAACGGGCCGTGGAGCTGGGCAAGCTGCCTTCTTCGCAGCTCGAAGCCGTCGTCAGCAGCCTCTTCTTCACCACGAAGGCCGAGGACCTGGCCGACTGCGACTTCATCATCGAGGCCGTGCCGGAGAACCTGGAGCTGAAGCAGAAGGTCTTCAAGGAGATCGACAGCATCGTCAAGCCGGAGGCCATCTTCACGTCCAACACCTCCGGCTTCGTCATCGCCGAGATCGCCAAGGACGTGTCCGACTCGCGCAAGAAGCTGTTCGCGGGCATGCACTTCGCCAGCCCGGTGCCGGCGATGAAGATGTGCGAAGTCATCTACACCCCGGAGACGGCGCCGGAGACGAGCGAGGCGGTGAAGGGCGTCGCCGAGAAGGCCGGCAAGGTGGTGTCGATGGTCAAGGACATGCCGGGCACTTACGGCTTCATCCTCAACCGTGTCTTCGCCGCCGCCCGCCGCGAGGCCGACAAGATCGTCGCCGACGGCATCGCCACCCGCGAAGACATCGACAAGGCGATGATGACCGGCCGCAACTGGCCCGTGGGCTTCTACAACTCGCAGGGCACGCGCACCGGCTGGCTGTAACCTCACCCCCAACCCCCTCTCCGCCCGGCGGAGAGGGGGCTTCCGGAGGGCGGGAGGGCCGTCCGTCATTGCGGGGGCCTGGACGCCGAAAGGCGGAAGGGCCGCGGCAATCCTTGGTCGAAGGCGGGGCCTCAGCCCTCGGCGGACCAGTCTCCCGACTTGCCGCCGGTCTTCGACACAAGACGCAGGCCCTCGATCCGCATGCCGCGGTCAACGGCCTTGCACATGTCGTAGACGGTGAGGGCGGCGACCGAGACCGCCGTCAGCGCCTCCATCTCGACACCGGTCTTGCCGGTCGTGCGCACGGTCGCGGTGATCTCAACCGCGCCGGCCGATTCGTCCGGCTCCAGGTCGACGGCGATGCCGGTGAGGAGCAGGGGATGGCACATGGGGATGAGCTCGTGGGTCTTCTTCGCGGCCATGATGCCCGCGACCTGCGCCGTCGTGAGGACGTTGCCCTTCGCGATCTCGCCCGCGAGCAGCAGCCGCAGCGTCTCCGCTTGCATCGCGACGCGGCCCTTGGCGACGGCGACGCGCGCCGTCTCGTCCTTGGCGCTGACGTCGACCATGCGCGCGCGCCCGGATTCGTCGATGTGTGAAAGTTGTTCGCCAGGCATGAACCACCTCTCCGACAAGACTATCCGAGACGACTGCATTCGGCGTGCCCGGAAACTGCAGAAGTGAAATTTGCCCCGGCGCGGCAACCTTGCGAGCTGATTCGATACCTACAGTTCGAAATGTTTCTTGCGACTTGACTAGTTATTCGTAGACGCGGCAGTGCGCTTGAGCATACTATCGCGCCAGTCCATCCGGCAGCGCGTGGGATCTCTGCCGATCTTGCCGCCGAATCTTGAGAAGAGGCCGTCATTGTCGCCCAAAAGCTCGCGGAGTTATGCGTTTCTCTTTGCCCTAGGGCTATTTATGGGTTTGTGGCTACCCGTCAAGTTGGCCCAGCCCGCGGTAGCTCACCTCGATAATGCGGATCACGTAGGAACCTATACCTACGGCGATGATAGTCAGTGTACTGAGGGAAGTGAAATTGACCCTATAACGGTTGTCTTCTACGGCGATGCCTATCCTGCCAACGTCGATGTTCACGCGCAAGAACACGGTAGCTGGACTGAAACCTCCCAAGGACAGCCACAGGATTTCTACGATCATGGTTGCGTCAATCAGGATGGAGCTAACGCGGACGGGTGTGAAGCATGCACGCGTCATCACATGAGATATAGCCAAGCGAGCGTTGATGGAACTTTCGGAGTCTTCACTCTCGCTAGCCCGCACCATGAGGAAATAACGGTGTGGCCCGGATGCGGACTTTTCGGCGTCAGTCATACGGTCGACGACAACGAACTTGAGCCCCCTGGCGGCTTCATCAGAGGCCGGACAGAAATTGCCAACCTTTGGCACTGGTGGGGCGCGCCCGGAGCCCCTCACGGCTTTGGCGGCATTTTGAATTGGGACAACGATATGCCGATGGACCAGTGCGACGGCACCACGGCATGGAGCGACGGGTGGGTTCACCTAGTCGAACTAAACGTGGGCGACCTATTTAGCGTCACCGACTCGACAACGGACCACTACGAGCGCATAGTCCCGGAAAGCACCTGGCAAACGCTGGCGGGGACGCCTGCCAATCAAGGGCGCAATTTGGTCTACTTTGGTGACGGATTGCTATTCTACGGAGTAAACGCCACTGGAGGTACCTTTCACCGTTCAACTGATACCGGTACCTCTTGGACGGCGCTTACATCGCCCGATACGAATCTCAAGCCAATCAACGTCTCGCGGAGCACAGGAGGACGGGTCTGGTCCCTGTGGGAAGGTTCCAGCACGGCCAAGGTCTACTATTCCGACGACGAAGGCGACACATGGGTGGGGGCAGATTCGTTCACCATCAGCACGGGTATCGCCGGCTCTATCGATGCCCACCCGACCGACGACGATCGAATCGCAGTGGCGTGGGTGACTGGAGCGACGTCCCTGCGGGTTCGAGTGACCACTGACGGCGGTGGAAACTGGACACAGTACAGCCCGGGGTTCAGCGGAGGAGTGCTTCCCCAAGTGGCCTGGAGTGGTTCGTCAATCATCATTGTCGGAGACAACGGATCTACTCTAAGACTTCTTCATTCATCCGACGACGGGCAAAACTGGACACAAGCAGCAACGCTGTCGACGACCGCTATATCTGAGACGTCGCTGGGCATCACTCGGGCAGGCACGGACACGGCGTTCGCATTCGCGTCATCGAGCGACACCACGCCGCCTCATGGGATTCTGCGTACTGACAACGACGGCGAGGATTGGCAGCAAGTGGGCGCTCTGCCCAGTATCGGTCTAATGCAGTCAATAAGGGCAGTTGCATATGATGCGGATGCCGACACGCTATATGTGGCATGGTTCAACAGCGGGAAGCTCAGCTTAATTCGGAATGCTACGGCGCGTGTGTGGGAGTCGGTCACCGCTGCCGATTGGAACACCGTAGCCAGCCTGCCAGAAAAAGCGGGTGTCCGGGCGTTGGTCGTGATGGATGACCGTTAGCACGATGCATTCTGAAGGATCAAGGAATGTCTGCATGATTGCCGATTCTTGGAGGAGATCGATGTCTCGGAATCGGACGAGACTTCCACCTAGGAGAACTCGATTATGAGTCACAGTGCGCGCCAGATATCAATAGCAGGATTTGCGTTCATACTTGCGGGAATCGCTCTAGGATTCACGATCCAGGCAGCTGGCTCGGGTCAGACTCCAGCTCTTTCCGGACGGCCTACGATGACACCTCAAGAGCGCGCGGAGCGCTTTCAGCCCGGTCCGGCGTGGGATCCCAGTGCACCCGTGACCAAGAAGGGCCGCCTGAGCGCCCTCGATGTCCAGGCGTTTCGCGACTTCCCTCTGGTCTGGCTTGGTCCAGAGTTCGCTGGCTATAACCTTCGGGAAATTGTGAGAGAGGAATACGCCGGGACGCGGGAGCAGCCTGCCCGAGACAACGTACTCTTCATCTACGGACAGTGCACACCCGCCAAGGGCACGTCAGCTTGTCCTGTACCTGTGTCCGTCAGGGTCCACAACAATTGTTTCTTAACACGAGAGTCAATCGAAGAAAGCGTAAAGAGTTCCTCCGAGGAGACGGTTCGGGGGGCGGCCAGGCTACAGCGTTTTGGCGATGGTCACATTGTCCTTTGGTTCGGCAAGGTCGCAGTTAGTATCAAGATTCCCGCTGACAGTTCGCTCAATGATCTGGCAGTACAACAACTCCGAGGTACGGGTGGACCGTCAGGGTTCGCGGCATCAGGAGCCCTTCCGGCCCCAGACACCTCAGCCTGTCCCTGAATTCCCCCGGGCTGCATTGGGCTCATGGCACCCACCCTGCGTTCTGCAATCGCAGCCGCAATCGTCCTTGTCATCTCCATACCTCTGGCGATTTTTGTCTGGGCCGTGTACTACAACGCCATCGTCCGTAGCCAGGCGGGTGCGATCCTCGCCACAACCGTCATTCTGATCGGCTGGGCAGCGGCGTGCTGGCTAAGCGTGGTCCTGATCGGATATTGGCTTAACGGAGACCAAGGTACGCCAAGGAAGCTCGAGCTTGGCGTCGTGGTCTTGTCGACCCTCTTTATGGCCTGGCTCCTTTCGGGCGCTAATTTCTGCAATGCCGGACTGGCCTTCCCGATCCCCGCATTCGAAAGGTGCGATATCGGCAGGTGAGATAGCTCGCATTTTACAGCACGGGCCACAGGCAGGCCGCGCCCTTCCCGGCTCGTCGCCGCTTATAATCGAACCGAAGCCAGGGGAGGTGCCTGCATTTTCACACGCTACGTGCGCGGCATGCCCGCCCAGCCCTGGCTTCCGAACAGGCCCGATGCCATTGACCTCCTGCGTGAATCCGAGTGCGAGGAGGCGGCGCTTCTCGCGGCGGGCTCCAACTACGTCTACCTCTGCAGCCTGCACCACCCCTCGGCGGGCACGGGCTACGCCGTCTACAAGCCCCTGCGCGGTGAGGCCCCCCTGTCCGACTTCCCCGACGGCACGCTCTACAAGCGTGAATACGCGGCCTACGTGGTCAGCGAGGCGATGGGCTGGCATCTTGTGCCGCCGAGCATCGTCCGCGAAGAGGGCATGCCTTACGGCATCGGCGTAATGCAGCTGTTCATCGAGCATGACCCCTCGCAGCACTACTTCACCCTCAAGGACGGCCGCATCGAAGAGATGAGGCGCATCGCCCTGTTCGACTGGTTCACCAACAACGCCGACCGCAAAGGCGGCCACACCCTGTTGGCGACGGACGGCCGCCTGTGGTGCATCGACCAGGGGCTGACCTTCCATGTCGATGACAAGTTGCGCACCGTGATCTGGGACTTCCAGGGCCAGCAGGTGCCGGACGAGCTGGTTGACGAGGTCTGCCGCTTCGGCGAACGGCTGGAGTCCGACCTGGAGCTACGCAGCGACCTTTTGCGCTACATCACCGAATCGGAGTTGGAACGCCTGCGCTATCGCATAGACGTGGTCGACCGCCTGCGCATTTTCCCGCCGCCACCGCAGTACCGCCCCTACCCCTGGCCGATGATCTGAGACTGTTAGCTCCCTCACATTCGGCCGACCCTCTTAAGTGGACGCTAGATTAGACGGCGCGCACAATCTCTGTGGTCCGAATTCAGGAGGTTCCCCCGCATGAAGGATCGAAATCTGCTCTTGTTCGCCTCGGTGCTGCTGCTGATCCCGCTGCTACTCGCCACCGGCTGCGGCAAGAAGAAGGCGACGAACGCCGCCGCCGGCGTTACCCCGCAGGCCACGCAGGCGGCGCAGGCCACGCAGCCGCCGCAAGCTACACAGGCAACGGGCGCCGCGGCTGGGGCCAGCCCGACCCGGGCCGCGGGCGTGTCGCCGACCGCCGTCAGCACGCCGGTCATCGCGCTGACTGTCGCTTCGGGGACGGGCGCGTCCACAATCGAGGCCTGCCGCCTCGTGACCAAGGACGAGGCTGCCGCGGCGCTGGGCGAGGGAGTCAAGGACCCGGACGGGGTCAACGTAGGGACGCAGGATTTGGCGCCTGGACTGACGGCTACGATCTCGAGCTGCACGTTTGATTCATCCTCCGGCGCGCGCTCCGTGGAAGTCACGTTCTGGAAAGCCGGTGGAACTGTCGCCTCTCAGCTCCGGCAGGCCTTCGAACAGTTGCTGTGCGCGCAAAAGGAACGGGTTACCGGCCTCGGCGACCTGGCTTGCTGGTACGACTCAACCAAGACGGAGCTACAGGTCCTCAAGGGCGCCACCTTCGTTGATTTCCAGATCACGCAGGCGTCGGGACCCGACCGGTCGGAGGCGCTGAAGACTCTGGCGCAGAAGGCCCTCGCCAGGATCCAGTAGCTCTCGGAGCGTCAGCGCCGAACGCCTGGCTTCACAGGCTCTCGCATGTGGCGGCCCTCGCGGCGGCATTCCTTAACTGACTGAAGGGCGTCCGTGAAGCGGCCTCGGTGGCCAACCCGCGCGGGCGGCGTTCGCGCTGCGTCGTCCTACTTGCCGATGACGCTGAAGAACTCCTGGCGGGTGCGGGGGTCGGAGCGGAATTTGCCCAGAAGGCAGTCCGTGACGACCTCCGTGTTCTGCTTCTGCACGCCGCGCATCATCATGCAAAGGTGCCGCGCCTGGATCACCACGGCGACCCCCTTGGGCTGGAGGATCTGGTCGATTGCCTCCGCGATCTGCGTCGTCAGGCGCTCCTGCACTTGCAGGCGCCGGGCGTAGACGTCGGCCAGGCGCGCGAGCTTGCTCAGGCCGACGATCTTGCCTTTCGGCAGGTAGGCGATGTGGCACTTGCCGAAGAACGGCAGCAGGTGGTGCTCGCAGAGGCTGTACACCTCGATGTCACGCACGACCACCATCTCGTTGTAGTCCTCTTCGAACACCGCCTGGCCGACGACCTCGAACGGGTCGACGTGGGTGCCGTGCGTGAGGAAACGCAGCGACTGCGCGACGCGCTGGGGCGTTGCCAGAAGGCCCTGCCGCGACGGGTCCTCACCCAGCTCCTTAAGCAGCCGCAGCACGAGGTCCGCGATTTCGGGCGAGCCCGCCCAAGAGGCGTCGGCGGCGGGTTCAGCTTCGTCAGTCACAGCGGCATTGTAACGGCACCGCTAATGTCATTCTGAGCGGAGCGAAGAATCTCGGCGACCGCTCGGCGCAAGGCCCACGCCTGCGATCACAAGGGCGGCATGGAGGCCGCTGCTCTGTACTAATTACTGACAACTAATTACTGATTACTTCTAATCCGGCGGCTCGTTTGTCCAGATCAGCGATCCGAAGGCGTTGAACCAGCCGCCGATGCCAACCATGAATGACGTCTTGACGTTCGGTACCTGGCGGAAGGCTGAGCCTCGCAACTGCCGCATCGACTCCTGCATCATGTGCATGCCGTACATACCTGAGTGCGTATAGCAGAGGCCGCCGCCTTGAGTGTTGAGAGGCAGCTTCCCTCCGGGCGCGGTATTGCCGTCCGCGATGAAAGCCGCGGCCTCGCCGCGCTTAAGGAAGCCGGTGTCTTCGAGCGCGAAGATCGGCAGATGCGCGAAGGCGTCGTAGATCATGACGTGGTCGATGTCCGCGTGCGTCACCTGAGCTTCATCGAAGGCCAGCTTGCTCGCGATCTTGTAGCCCCTCAGGGAGCTGAAGTCGGAGAGCGTGGTAACCATGGGCGTATCCGCAACCTCGCCGGTGCCGAGGACGTAGACGGGCCTGGTCGGGAAGTCCTTCGCTCGATCGGCGGTCGTCAGGATCAGTGCCCCGCCCGCGTCCGTCACAACGCAGCATTCCAGCAAGTGCAGGGGATAGCAGATCATCCGGCTTTCGAGGACTTCCTGGACGGTGACTTCTTGAGGACGCTGGGCGCGCGGGTTTCCTGCCGCCCACTTGCTCTGGGCCACCACCACGGAGGCCAGCTGCTCGTGGGTAAGGCCGGTCTCTTTCATGTAGCGCATGATGCCCATGCCGATGATGGTCGTGGGTCCCGCGGTCCCGTAGGGCGCCTCGAACTGGCCGAGCAGGCTGTTGCCGCCGCCGAAAGCCCCCATGTATCCCATCCCCATACCGCCACCCGCCGGCAGGCCGATGGAGTCGCCGCGGGTGTGCCCGCTCTCCCCCATTGTCACGAGGGCATAGTTGCAGTAGCCGAGGGTGAGCGCGGCGACGGCGTGGCGGACGTTGAGCAGATACGAGGTGCCGCCAATCGAAGTCCCGTCGATGCAGGTCGGCGTCAGGCCCAGGTAGTGGGCCAGGGCTGTCGGATTGTGGGTCGAGAACACGCCATCGATCTGGTTCTTGTCGACGCCGCAGTCCTTGATCGCGTTCATCGCGGCGTCCGCTGCCAGCATCATGTTGGACATGCCGGGGATGTTGTTGAGCTGAGTCGTCTCGCCGTGCCCAACGATCGCCGTCTGATATCTAACGCTGTAAGTCATTCCGCTACTCCGCCTGAACCCCGACCCGTCCGCACGCGCGCCGATTGTACCTTCGTGGAGGCTGGCTGTGGATCAAAGAAGCGGCCCCGAAGGGCCGCCTCTCATCCTGATACCTGATACCAGACGCCTCATACCTCTAGTGCGGCGGCTCGTTCGTCCACACCAGCGAGCCGAAGCCGCCGAACATGCCGCCGATACCCTGCAGGAACGACGTCTTGATGTTCGGGACCTGGCGGAAGGCTGTGCCCCTTAGCTGCCGCATGGACTCCTGCATCATGTGCATGCCGTACATGCCGGAGTGCGTGTAACAGAGGCCGCCGCCGTTCGTGTTCACAGGCAGGCGCCCGCCGGGCGAAGTGTGCCCTTCGGCGATGAAGGCGCCTGCCTCGCCGCGCTTGCAGAAGCCGGTGTCCTCCAGGGCGAAGATCGGCAAGTGAGCGAAGGCGTCGTAGATCATCACGTGGTCGATGTCGGCGTGGGTCACCTGGGCCTCGTCGAAGGCCTTCTTGCTGGCGACGCGGTAGCCCCTCGAGGACGTAAAGTCCTCCATCATGCTGACCATCGGCGTCTCGACGGTCTCGCCCGTGCCCAGGATGTATACGGGTTTGGTCGGGAAGTCCTTGGCGCGGTCGGCAGTGGTCATGATCAGGGCGCCGCCGGCATCCGTGACGACGCAGCACTCGAGAAGGTGGAAGGGGTAGCAGATCATGCGGCTGTTGAGCACGTCCTCTACCGTGACCTCCTGCGGGCGTTGGGCGCGCGGGTTGCCGGAAGCCCACTTGCTCTCGGACACGGCGACGGAAGCCAGCTGCTCGTGCGTGAGGCCGGTCTCCTTCATGTAGCGCAGGACGCCCATGCCGAAGAGCGTGGTCGGCCCGGCGGGGCCGTAAGGCGACTCGAACTGGCCGCCGAGGCTGTTGCCGCCGCCGAACGCCATCATCTGCGCCATGTTCATCATGCCGCCGCCGCGCGGCATGCCGATAGAGTCGCCGCGGGTGTGGCCGCTTTCGCCCATGGTCACGAGAGCGTAGTTACAGTAGCCCAGGGCGAGCGCCGCGGCCGCGTGGCGGACGTGCAGGAGGAAGGAGGTGCCGCCGATCGAGGTGCCGTCGATGCAGGTCGGCGTCAGGCCCAGGTAGTGGGCCAGAGCCGTCGGGTTGTGGGTCGAAAAGACGCCATCGATCTTGTTCTTGTCGATGCCGCAGTCCTTGATCGCGTTCATCGCCGCGTCCGCCGCGAGCATCATCGTCGACATGCCCGGGATGTCGTTGAGCTCGGTGGTCTCCGCATGCCCGACTATGGCCGTCTGGTATCTAACGCTGTAAGTCATTGGTGTGCTTTCTCCAGCCTGTCTGAACCCTTCTCCGTTGACGGAGGGGGGGCATGGGGGTGAGGTTAGGCGGGCTTCCAGTAGGGGACTTTGCGGCCGGGAGCGATCTCTTCGAAAGTGACCTGGAGCGGCATGTCCAGGACAAGGTTCTCCGGCGTGTTCTCGATGCCGTGGATGTTGGTCATCATCCGCACGCCTTCGTCCAGCTCGACGATCGCAATCGCGTAAGGCGCTTCGTTCATGAAGGCCGGCGGCGGGCGGTGGTTGATCATGTAGGTGTGGAGCTTGCCTTTGCCGGAGGCCTTGAACCACTCGACGTTCTTGCTGAGGCACTTGGGGCAGAAGAACCGCGGGTAGAAGAAGGGGCCCTGGTCGCAGTCCTTGCAGCGCTGCAGCCAGAGTTCGTTCTCGTTGACCTTCTCCCAGAAGAAGATGGTTTCGGCGTTGGGCGCGGGCGCGGACTTCGGCGGTGCTTGCCTCTGTTCGGTCACGAAGACACTCCTTGAAGGGGCAGAACTTTTGGGGGCGGGGGGTGCGAGGTAATCTATGCGATCCCTGACGCTAACGTCAATGGAAAGTGAGAGGTGCGAGGTGGGAGGTGTGAGGTGTGAGGAGGGAGGTGTGAAAGCGTGAGGTGCGAGGCGTGAGGTGCGAGCCGTGAGGGCCGGAGCCCGATCGTCCTGAGGTCCTCGAAGGACGACTCCGGGGGCGTCAGCACATGCGCGCTTATGGAGTCAATTTAGCCCCCGGCGGCGGCTGACAACTGACGCTGGACAGCGGAGGTTCGCAGGCCGGCCGTTGGCCGTTACAATCGCAATACCAGGTACGTTAGGGGGCCGGCATGAGCGAGACAGCGACTCTGGCGGGTGGGTGCTTCTGGTGCACGGAGGCCGTGTTCCGGCGGCTGCGCGGTGTAGAGTCCGCCGTACCGGGCTACACCGGCGGCCGCATAGCTAACCCAACCTACGAGGCGGTCTGCGCCGGCATCACCGGCCACGCGGAGGCTGCGCAGGTCACGTTCGACCCCGAAGTCATCTCGTTCAAGACGCTACTCGACGTGTTCTTCAACCTCCACGACCCGACGACGCTGAACCGCCAGGGCGAGGACGTCGGCACGCAGTACCGCTCGGCAATCTACTATCACGACGAGGCCCAGAAGCAGGCGGCCGAGGACGCGATCAAGGCAGTCGACGCCTCCGGCCACTACACCGACAAGGTGGTCACGGAGGTGGCGCCGCTCGACGTCTTCTACCCGGCCGAGAAGTATCACCTGGACTACTACGAGCGAAACCGGGCCTTCAACCCCTACTGCACGGTCATCATCGACCCAAAGATCCGCAAGCTCTACAAGGATTACCAGGAGCTGATCCGACAGGATTGAGGGCGCCCGGTGTACACCGCGGCGGCCGGTGTTGATGGAAGGGGCGGTCAGGGTGTGATGGACGGGGCCGGCACGCCCGCGACGCGCTCTCCGTCGCCGTAGGCGGTAGCGCCGCTGGCGGTCAGCACCCAGACCTTGCCGGGGCCAGCGGCCACCCAGCCGCCGGCGGCGGTCCAGACCAGCGCCGTCGACTCGTCGATGCCGAGGCCGGTGTGGCCCCGGGCGGCGACGGCGGCGCGCGCTCGCTCGGCGCCGGGCGCGTCGCGGCGGTTGAAGTGCGGCAGGCAGACGGCGCCGGGGACGATGCCGAGGCCTTGGGCCCAGACCTCGCGAACGTAGATCGCCTCGCACAGGACCATAGCCCCGGCGCTGGAGCCGCCCAGGCCCATGCCCTCGAGCCAGCGGCCGCCCAGCGCTGCCCAGACCTCGGAGCCCTCAAGGGTCCCTGCGAGGTGGGTGGGGTCGCCGCCGGCAAAGTAAGCAAAGTCCAGCTTCGAAACCTGGGCCAGGATGCGCTCGTCGGCCGCCGTCTCGCGAGTGGTGACCATGACGGCTTCGGCGTGGCTGACCAGGCGGCGGAAATGGCCGGCGCCGTTGGCCGCGGCGCGGCCGGGGCGCTCGGTGTTGGCGGTCGGGAAGACGCCGACGCGGGGCCGAAAGATGCCCCTGGCGGCCAGCCAGACGCGGTCGGCCTCGGCCATGCGCTGGTCGAACTCGGCCCCGCCCGCCAGGATCAAGGGGCCGGGCGCGGGGCCCGCGCTCACCAGCCCTCCTGGTGCACGAGGTCGTTGAAGTCGATGCGTCTCTGGCCGCGGGACAGCGGCGTCGCAGGCTCGGGATAGCCGAAGCAGATCACCATGTGCACCTCGAAGTCGTCCGGCGCGCCGACGGCCTTGCGCCCTTCTTCGACGTGCTGAATGCCGACGGGACAAGAGGTGATGCCTTCGGCCCAGGCCGCGAGCATCATGTTTTGCGCCGCGCGGCCGGCGTCGAACGGGCGCCAGCCCTCCTGAAGCAAGATCGCGACCACCAAAGGCGCCGTGCGCATCGCCATCGTGAAGTCGCCGCAGGCGGCCAGCCTCTCGATGTTGGCCCTGTCGCGCAGGACGATGAAGCGCAGGGGCTGGCTGTTCTTGGAGCTTCCGGCCATGCGCCCGGCGGTCAGGATGCGGCGCAGCGCCTCTTCGGAAATCGGCTTGTCCAGGTAACCGCGGGTATCGCGCTTGGAGACGATTGCTTTGTAGGTGTCCATTCGACTCTCCTGCGGCGGGATCATACTGTAGCGGCAGCACAAGAGCCCCGCATCAAGCAGGAGAGAGCGCATGGCAGCGGAACTGACCGAAGAGCAGCAAAAGCTACTTCTAGGTACCAACCTCGCGGACGTGGTCACGCTGATGGCGGACGGCTCGCCCCAGGTCACGCCGGTGTGGATCGATTACGCCGATGGCTTTGTCATGTTCAACACGGCCGAAGGGCGCGTGAAGCCGCGAAACCTGCGGCGCGACCCGCGCATTGCGCTCTCAGTGGTGGACCGCGCCAACCCGTTCGCCTGGGTCGCGATCAGGGGCCGCGTCGTCGAGATTAAGGCCGAAGGCGCCTACGACCACATCAACAAGCTCTCGCACAAGTACACCGGCCGCGACTACCCGCGGCGCGAAGGCGAGGTCAGGCTCATCGTCAAGATCGAGCCGGAGCACATCTCCGGCGGAAGCCGCTAGGGCCCTCGCGGTCGGCCGGCCTTGCTCTGGCCGACAAGCCGTCCAGCCGAGTGGCAATAAGGAGGCCCGACTCGCGGCGCTCCGGAGAAGAGCGTCACCGCGAGTGCGGGCCAGGATGTCGGTGGGGGCGACACTTCCATGCTAGCTCGCGGTCGGGCGCAATAACAGGTCAAGTAAATGTGGCGGCCTATCGCCTTCGGATCAGAATGAGGCGCCGTGCCTCTGCCTTCTGGTGTGATCGCGTCGGGCTTCCGCTGCAATCGCGTCGGGCTTCCTCCGTAGTTGCTTCTCGCGAGAAGCAACTACAGCGAAGCGCCCTTGTGCCGAAAGCTGGATCCCCCGCGACGGAGATCCAGGTTCCTTGGACAGTTAGAAGTACAGCTCCTGGGCCTGCTCCGGGTCCGGCTCCTTGATCTTGACCAGGATCATGTTGCCGTCCGGGTCTGCGCAATACACGCCGTACTCCATCTCCCGCAGAGCCGCGCCGCCGCCCGCCTTCAAGTGCTCCAGGGCCGTCTCCAGGTCGTCGACGGTCCAAAGGAGGCGGTAGTTCTGGCGCGGCGCCGCCGGGGCGCCGGCGATTAGGTCCAGGAGCACGTTGCCGTAACGAATGGTGACGATGCGGCGCTCGTCGCCGGAGGCGTCTTCCTCGGAGACGAACTCGAAGCCCAGGTGGTCGCAGTAGAAGTCGAGGGCGCGGTCTATGTCCGTCACCGGGATCGCGACGCTGAGCTCGACAATTGCCTCGAAGCCTGAGTCTTCAGTCATGTGTGTGAGTGCCGCCGCGTCTTCGATGAGGAGCCGGCCGGGCTGGAAGGCCCGGCCTACGTTTGCCGGGCTACGGTTGCGTTTCTTGCTGCTCCAGGGCGTACTCGACCACGGCCTTGATCGCCTGGTGGGCCAGGATGATGTACTCGTGCGGCAGCAGCTCCAGCTTGCGCATCTCCTCGTCGCGCATGCCCACGGGGTCGCCGTCATCGCCGGAGAAGTCCATGCGCATGATCAGCTCGTACAGCTCGCCGTCCTTGCCGACCACGATGCAGCCGCGGTTGGGGCCGCTGAGGACGCCCGCCTCTACTTCGATCGCGTAGTTGAAGAACGAGCCGGGGTAAGGCGGGAACGGGTTCAGGCTCGCGACCGCCGCGTGAAGGATGTCGGCGAGCTGCTGCGCCGTGCGGTCGATCACCAGATCGGCGTGCGCTTTTCGGGCCAGCGGGTCGGTGTCTGCGGTCATGATCCCCCTCGCTGCGACATGCAAACGGTAGTATCCCACGCGGCAAGCAACGCGCAACACGCGGTCGGAAGACCTTGCCGCCGCACGCCACATTTCGGCCCTGTGCCCGTGGTATAGTCGATCACGGGCAGCCCCAATAGTCATGCAAGCGACCCGGCAAGAAATCCTGGCGCACCTTCGCCGGCACGGCGAAGCGACGGTGCGTGAGTTGGGCGACCTCCTGGGCCTCACCGCCACCGGCATTCGCCAGCACCTCACCGTCCTCGAGCGCGACGGCCTTGTGGAAGTGCGCGAGGCCCGCGGCCACGTTGGCCGCCCGGCGCTGGTGTACTCGCTCAGCGCGACGGGGCTGGCCCAGTTCCCCAACCGGCACGACGACCTGGCGAACCTGCTCCTGGCCGAAATCCGCACGATCGCCGGCAGCCAGGGCTTACAGAGCGTCTTGATGCGCGTGGCCGCGCGCTCGGCCGAACCGTACGAGCCGCGCACCCGCGGAAAGCCGCTGCCGGAACGCGTCGTCGAAGCGGCCGCGGTCATCAACGAGCGCGGCTGCGTCGCCGAGGTCGAAGAGAAGGGCGACGAGTTCTACATTCACCAGTACACCTGCCCTTTCCCCAACGTTGCCAAGCACAACAGCGGCGTCTGCGCCATGGAGGTCGAGTTCGTGCGCCGCCTCACCGGCGGCGACGCGCGCCTGGTGCGCAGCCTGCTTCGCGGCGACCGCTCCTGCACCTACCGCATCCGTGAGGCGACGAGCGCCTCCTAACGGTCCACGTCTTCCACCCTGAATCCGGGCGGCTAGAATCGCAGCCGGAGAAGCCTCTTGGTTAGGGAAGAAGAAACTCACGCGGATTACATGGATTCGTGGAAGGGACTTCGCTGAGTTTTCCTCGCGTTCCGGAGCCGGGGTGCGGCGTTGCTTCTCTTCCACCGTCTCCCACTCTGACGACCGGCCACCATCACCATCCCCTCCCTGACCGCGCAGCTAGAGCTCTCGCTGCTCCAGCTTGCGGATGCCCGAATAGATCAGCAGCGGGATCGCGATCAGCGTCACAAGCACGGGCCTCATGTATTCGACAAAGGTACGGGCCCTGTCGACATCCAGGAGGTTGGCGGCCAGGCGGCTGGGGAGCCAGGGGCGGACAGCGTCGAAGATCTCGATCACCGGTAACGTGAAAACGAGGACAACGGCCAGGATCGCCGCCTGGATGAAGTTCTTCGACCAGCCGGCCGCGAAGACCACAACCGCGACCACGAAACACTGAAAAAGCGCCCCCGTGGCGATGCCGATAAGGGTCCGCCCGATCGGCAACGAGCCCAGCAGGATCTCGGTTTCGTACCAGGCCGCGAGCGAGCCGAGGACGAACGCGGCGGCCGCCATGACGCTCATGACCACGTACTTCGGGATCACCAGCTGCGCCATCGAACGCACGCGTGTCCTGAAGAAGATGGCGATCTCCGGCTGCGAGTCGATGGCCAGCGAGCTGGCCGCGACCAGCACCAGGGACAGCACTCCCAACTGCAGCGCGTTGCCAACGAACTCGCGCATACCGTCGGCCGGCGCTGCCGGCGGCGCCGTCACTTGAAGGCCGGGGGGGCCAAAGTCCTCCAGGAATTCGGTGAAGTAGCGCGCGGTCAGGGGCGAGAGGAAACCCGAGATCAGCAGCAAGCCCACCACCGGCAACCAACGCCGAGTGCGGACCAGCCGCAGGACCTCCAGCCGCCATAGCGTCACTGCGTCAGCTCCAGGAACACGTCTTCGAGGTCGGCCGCCTCCGGGGCAATGCTCACGACATGCGCATTCGCGCGCGCCAGCGCGCCTGCAAGCTCGATCTCGGCCTCAGCCATCGACCGTACGCGCAGGCGAAGGTCGAAGCCTTCTGTTTCGACAGACGTCACCCAGGGCTCCTTGCGCAGTGCGTCGGCGACGATCCCATCTTCGCCGTGAAGCCGCACGCGGTAGGCCGGCACCGCGTGGCCGACAAGCAGCTTCTCCAGCGGGCCCTGGTACAGAAGGCGGCCCCGGCGCAGGACGCCGACCGTGTCGCAGACCTGTTGGACGTCCGAGAGGATGTGGCTGGAGAAGAGCACCGTGGCCCGCGCGCCCAGGCGCTTCACGAGGTCGAGCACCTCGCGCCGGCCCGCCGGGTCCAGCGCCGAGCAGGGCTCGTCCAGGAGCAACAGTTCCGGCTCGCCGATTACCGTCGCCGCGAGCCCCAGGCGCTGCAGCATGCCGCGCGAGAAGCCGCCGGCGCGCCGGTCGATGGCGTCGGCGAGCCCGGCTTCGCGCAGGGCCTCTTCGACCTTGGACGCCGGTACCCACGGCGCCGTGAGATTGCGCGCCAGGTCCACGACCTCGTGGGCTGTCAGCCAGGGCTCGAACTGGGGCGTGTCCGGCAGCACAGCGATCTTGGAGCGATCCACGTCGATGCTAATCTCGCCCGACGTCGGGTGGCGCAGCCGGGCGAGCAGGGCGAGCAGGGTCGTCTTGCCGGAGCCGTTGGGCCCCACCAGGCCGTAGACGCCGCCCCGCGGCACCTCGAGGTCGATTGAGTCGAGGGCGCGATGCGGCGCTTCGGCCCGCCTCAGGGCACGCCCGTAGACCTTGGTGAGGCTGCGGGTCTCGACAATCTCACTGCCCCCTACCGTCAAGAGTGGTCCTTGCCGGCAAGCAGGTAGACGACGCCGCCAAAGGTGAAAAAGACAATTACGCCTGCCCAACCCCACTTCGGCAAGTAGCGCACGCTTGCCTTTCGCAGGTCGTAGAGGCAGAAGACGAGCAGGCCGAGCCAGATGAGCAGAATCGGCGCGAGCGCGGCAGCAGGTATGTCCATGGGTCCCCTCCAGAATAGGCCGTCCTGCTCTAAAGATCGGGCGCCTACGGGCCGAGTTGAGTATTTGCGCGCGGGACAACGGGCGCCGTGACCGATCCTGTCATTCCGAGGAGGCCCTTGTTGCTGACGAAAGAGGCTGCGTGAGCTCGGTCGCTTCGCCCGGGATTTCTCAGGCTAGCGCCTTCGGAATGACAGAGCTTGGCTGTCATTCCGAGGAGGCCGTCGCGGCCGTCGAGGAATCCCGGAAGGCCCTTGCTGCTGACGAAAGAGGCTGCGTGAGCTCGGTCGCTTCGCCCGGGATTTCTCAGGCAGCGCCTTCGAAATGACAGGCTAGTCTGGTCATTCCGAGGAGGCCGTCGCGGGCCGTCGAGTGAAGAATCCCGGAAGGCCCTTGCTGCTGACGAAAGAGGCTGCGTGAGCTCGGTCGCTTCGCCCGGGATTTCTCAGGCTAGCGCCTTCGGAATGACAGAGGCTAGCCTGTCATTCCGAGGAGGCCGTCGCGGCCGACGAGGAATCCCGGCGCGCGCCTTGACTGCTGACGGGAACGAGGTCCGGTGGTTCAGCGCGCCCGGGGATCGGCTCAGGCTGATGCCGCCTTCGAATGCGCAGCGCCGCGACGGCTGCGCCGCGGTCTGCCCGCCGTTCTGCGCTGACCCGCGCTCGGTCGGCTGCCGCTCATGGTCGCCGCCTTCGAATGCATTGGAGGCCTCATTCCTGCCGATGAGCTGCACTGCCCTCCGCCCAGGGCGCCCCCGGTAGCTTGAGGCCCAACTGCTCCTCAGTCAGCTCCGAGAGCAGTTTCAGGGTGTCCGCGCGGACGCTTTCGCCCAGCGCCAGCACGTCCGAAAGCGACTTCCCGGCGTGGCGCCGCACCCAGTCCTCGTTCATCTGGTGCACGCCGGCCGTGATCTCCTCGCGCGTGCGCTGCCGGCCGCTCTGGTCCGTCGCCAGGCCAACGGGGTTGGACTCGCCGGCGAAGTGGCGGCGGATCTGCGGTTGAAGTTCGCCCTCGATGCCCGCCTGGCGGTTGATTAGCACGGAGGTGCCCGGGGCGTTCAAGCGCTCCCGGGGTTCCTCGAGGCTGCCGCCTTCGAATGCCAGCGGCTACGGCTGCGCCGCGGCCTCCGAGCAGCCTTGACCCAGCGCAGGTGCTGCCGCCCATGGTCGCCGTGTCATGCAGCGATTCCGCCGGCGATGCTCTCCGGCCAGGCGTCCCGGCAGCTTGAGGCCCAACTGCTCCTCAGTCAGCTCCGAGAGCAGTCTCAGGGTGTCCGGCGGACGCTTTGCCCAGCGGCCGTCTTAAAGCGTTGCCGAGGTGACTGATGAACAGGTCGGGGAAGATCCATGCAAGACTTCGGAGGCCTACGGGAATCTTGCTCCTCCGCGGAGATCACCGGGCTGTCTCGGCCTTGGTATCGCCTTGAACGTTTGGTCTAGGTTCGCGGTCTTGAGCGTCTGGTCGCAGAACGCCAGCATGACTTCGGCGCGCTTCAAGCTGTAGTGACCCGTTTAGTCGTGCCAGACGTTTCTTGTAAAGGGGCCCCGGCTCGTGGACGCCGCACCCAGTCCGCGTTCATCTGGTGCACGCCGGCCATGATCTCTTCGCGCGTGCGCTGGCGGCCGCCCTGGTCCGTCGCCAGGCCAACCGGGTTGGACTCGCCGGCGAAGTGGCGGCGGATCATGCGGTTGAAGTTCCCCTCGATGCCCGCCAGGTGCACCAGGTGGTCTTGCGCGCTCCAGTAGCCCGCGGGGTCGTTCTCGCTCGCGTCGCCGGGCGCATGAGGTCCGCCTCGGCCATGGCGATGAACGCCTCGATGAGCCAGGCCCGGTCCGCGTTCAGCTTCAGTTCGATGTCAGCGCGCAAGTCGCACCCCCTGGCGGCATTTCAGCACTTCAGCTTGTCAGCATTTCAGAGGCCGAAGGCTCTCGGGCGCGACCTCCGCCTCTGGCCGACAATGCTCGAAATGCTGACCAGCCGACAAGCCTACCTCGTCAGCCAGTTGAACTGCTGTGGCCGCCGCCGCGACTGGTTGCTGATCTTGACGTTGATGACCGACGGCCCCTTGTGGTCGAAGGCCTTCTGCAGCGCCGGCTGCAGGTCGCGCGGGTCTTCGACGTAGATGCCGAGGCCGCCGAAGGCCTCGATCACCTTCTCGTAGCGCGCGTCGGGGACGTAGGCGCCGGGGCTCATGCGGGCGCGCTCGATGTCGTCCGGGCCGCCGCCGATGCCGTTGTTGTTGAAGACGATGAACGTGATCGGCAGGTTGTGGCGCACGGCCACCTCGACCTCCATGCCGCTGAAGCCGAACGCCGCGTCGCCCTCGACGTCGACGACGCGCTTCTCCGGGTGCACCAGCTGCGCCGCGATCGCGAACGAGAGGCCGACGCCCATCGTGCCCCAGGTGCCGGCGTCGAGGCGGTGGCGCGGCAGGTAGTTGTTCAGCACCTGGCGGCCGATGTCCATCGTGCTGGCGCCCTCGCTGACGATCATGGCGTCGTTCGGCAGCATGTCGCGGATCTCCTTCAGGGCGCGGTAGTAGCCCATCGGCGTGGCGTCGTCGTTCATCATCTCGACGTTGCCGGCGACGTTCTCCTCGATCTTCTTCTGGATGCCGGTGCGCCAGGTGCTCTCGACCGGGTACTGCCAGGGGTGCTCGTCGAGGTAGCTGTTGAGCTGCGCCGTGATCGCCTTCGCGTCGCCGACCAGGCCGACTTCCGTCGGCACGTTGTGGCCGATCTCCTCGGCGGCGATGTCCATCTGCACCACGCGCACGTCTTCGCGGAAGCGCGGCGGCAGGCCGAAGTGCATGATCCAGTTGAGGCGCGCGCCCATCAGGAAGACCAGGTCGGCGTTCTGCAGCGCGAAGGAGCGGGCGGCGCCGACCGACAGCGGGTGGTCGTCCGGCACGACGCCGTTGCCCATCGGCGAGGCCAGGAAGGGCACCTGCGTCGCCTCGATGAACTTGCGCACCTCGTCCTCGGCGCGGGAGTAGGCGGCGCCCTTGCCGATGATGACCAGCGGGTTCTTGGCCGACTTGAGGGCGTCGATGGCGGCCGAAATCGTGCCGGGGTCGGTCATCGCGCGTGGCGGCGCCGCGACGGGGGGGTACTGCTTCACGGAGTCTTCTTCGACCTTGCCGCTGATGACGTCGCCCATGAGGTCGAGGTAGGTCGCGCCCGGGCCGGCCGTAGATCGAGTGCTTGACGGCCTGCTCGACGTAGAAGGGCAGGCGGGCGGTGCTCTCCGGCTGGGCGGCGTACTTGGCCCAGGGGCGCGGCGGCCTGCATCTGCGGCGCCTCCTGGAAGGCGCCCATGCCCATCTGGTAGCTGTCGTTGGCGCCGGCGAGCATGATCATCGGCCAGCAGTTGGCCTGGGCGTTGCCGAGGCCGGAGATGGCGTTGGTCATGCCCGGGCCCGGACACCACCAGGCAGGCGCCGGGCCGCCCGGTCAGGTAGCCGACGGCGCCGGCGGCGTAGGAGGCCGACTGCTCGTGGCGCATGCCGATGTACTTGATGCCCTCGCGCTGCATGGCGCCGGCGATCGGCTGCACGGGGATGCCGACGATGCCGAACGCGAAGTCGACGCCGTGTCGCTTCAGGCTGCGGGCGATGATTGTGGCGCCATCGATTTCGGCCATGGGTGTTCCTCCTCTTGTTGGATGCGCGCCAGTCCGCGGCCGGAAGGGCGCGGCTCCAGCGATGTCTCGGGAAGTCGTAGCCGGGCGTCCGGCCTCGGTCCGCGGGTCGGGGTCACGGGGCGGGTGGCGCGATTATAGCGCGGGGACGCGGAGCGGACCTAGGCCTCGATTAAGCTTCAGTTGTGCCAGGAGTCGTTCTCAGCCAAGGCCGCATTCTGCCTTCGCGGTCAACATGGTATACGAAGGGGCGAGGTTTCCACCGCAAATGTTCGCTCCATTTCATCGAGCGTTTTTGCTAGAAGCTGCAAGTACTGCCACTTCGTCGGGTCGCTGCCTTGGTTAAGTATGAAACAGCCCACCCGGTTGTCGATGATGGCCTGGCGCTCACCTGGGCGGGATTTGACTTTCTTGTCGCGGAGGATGACAAGCCACTCATTGGCACCGGCGATTGGGAGCCATTCGGTGTCCTTGATCCAATGTTCAAAATGATCTTCGAACCAGACAACGTCCGTCCGAACTTGTTTTAGTGCCTCCGCAACTGGCTTCGGTACGGATCGGTCGATTAGGATCACGCCGCCAGGCGGGACGCTTACGTTGAAGTCCTGGCGATCCCGGAGGTCCCGGCCAACTTACGCTCGATGATGATTTCAGTGCGGACGCCGGAGCCCTCAATTACAGGTTGACCAAAACCATACTCAGGATCGACGAGTATGGTGCGCGGGCACGAGGGCGCCACTGGTCTGCCCACTCGTCGGTATAATTAGTTCCGCTAGGAATGGCTCTAGAACGAGGTTCCAAGCAGCCTCCCGTTTTCGTCTGCCAACCTCCCCAACCTATCACCTTGATCCACAAAGACTTCGCGACCGTCTGTCTTGAACCGGGCTTGCACGAGAGGCCTTTCGTATTCGAACAAGTCGACGCAATTCTTGACCATCCGTCGTACGGCTCCCAGCGACAACCCGTACTTCTTAAGCCTGCTGATAACGACCACTTCCAACAGATCGAAGAATGAGGCAGCAACGACATCTGCCGTCCTAGGCGTCACTGGCGGCTGTTCGATTCTCTTGCCATTACGAACGTAGCCATAGCCTTTTATCCAGCGCCGCGTTGTACCGGCGGTTGCCCCAGCGAGGTGGTCCGCTTCCGCAAAGCTATACATGGGTTTGATCAAGCGGTCTGGAATAGCTGTTAGAGTCAGAGTCATGACTGACGTCCGTATGGCCTCTGCTGTGAAATTGCGGCAACCTCTCTCTTAGGCGTTTTCAGCACCTCTCCATCGTGGGACCGATGGTTTTGATCGACAGAAGTCAAGGTGGCCATCCGACGGGCGAGTGGCTTCCGAATCTTCGTCCCCTCACCTTTCTGACTACAACTGTACTGACCCCTTGCTGAATCGTCAGCGCGGTGATTGTACTCTTTCGAAGCTTTCCAGTGGGCTCCTGTGGAGTCACGCGCGAAAACCGCTGCTGATAGCACAGTCTGTGCTAGATTGCGACGCATTGCGGCTGGCCGTTCAGCGCGGCTA
Organism: uncultured Chloroflexia bacterium; assembly: GCA_963703905.1. Lineage (GTDB taxonomy): Bacteria > Chloroflexota > Dehalococcoidia > DSTF01 > WHTK01 > DATLYJ01. The sequence continues at coordinate 136,331 of CAVPFY010000007.1, read as the reverse complement.
TTCGGTCTGTCCTCTGACCGCCTGCGCGCGATGAAGCTCGCGCAGGCCGTATCTCGCGCAGAGCCGCTACGCCCGCCCGGGCATGATCCCGTGCCAGTACAGCGCGGGCAGCCCATACGCCTTCAGCAGGTACATGCTGCGCCGCTCCTTCGACTGGTCGAAGGGGAAGGTCTCGCGCGGCGTGCCGTCGTAGTCGAACTCGGCCAGGATCAGCTTGCCGTAACCGGTGACGAGCGGGCAGGCGGTATAGCCGTCGTAGCTTCGCGGCGTTTTGCCGTCGCCTCTGAACGCCAGCAGGTTCTCGACCAGCACCGGCGCCTGCTTCCGGATCGCCGCGCCCGTCTTCGAGGTCGGCAGGCTGCTGGCGTCGCCCAGGCTGAAAACGTTCGGATAGCGGACGTGCTGCAGAGTGCTCTTGTCGACGTCCACCCAGCCGGCCGCGTTCGCCAGCGGGCTCGCCTTGATGAAGTCCGGCGCGCTCATCGGCGGCGTCACGTGGATCATGTCGTAGGGCAGGACGATCGGTCTCAGCCGTGTCGAGGTCCTGGAATACAGCTTCCTTCGTCTGCGGACGCAGCTCGATCAGCTCCTGCCGGAAGCGCACGTCGATGCCCTTTCGCGCGGCGACCTTGGTCAGCGAGTCCGCGTACTTCTTGACGGCGAAGATGCTCGCGCCCCCCGTCGCGAACGTGATCCTGGTCTTGTCGCGCACGCCGGCGTTGCGGAAGTGGTCGTCGGCCAGGTAAGCAATCTTCTGAGGAGCGCCGCCGCACTTGATCGGCGTGCTCGGCTGAGTGAATATCGGCGTTGCCGCCCTTGAACGTGCCGGATGAAATCCCAGGTCTTGTCGACCGTAATCGTAAGAGTAGTTGCTGCAGACCCCGTCCCTGCCGAGGCTCTCCTTGAGGCCCTTGATCTTGCCCCAGTCGATCTGGATGCCGGGGGCGACCACGAGGAAGTCGTAGCCAATTCGCTTGCCCCGCGCTGTCAGCACGGTGTTCTCTTCCGGGCACACCTCGTCTACGACGTCCTGGATCCACGTCGCCTTCGGCGGTATGACAGAGGCCTCGCTGTGCTCGCTCTTCTCCTTGGGGAAGACGCCACCCCCTACGAGCGTCCACAGCGGCTGATAGTAGTGCTTGTCGGACGGCTCGATGATCGCGACGTCCGGGGCTTTGAGCCTGCGACAGAGGCGCGCGGCCACGGATATGCCGGCGTTACCGCCGCCGATGATGACGATCTCGTGATGCGCGTCGATCCGGGGCTTGGCCGGAAACGGAACAGACTCGCTTTCGACAGTCATTTTCTCACCTCAGACGAATGTTGAGTTAATTGACTGTCTTACCTGCCATTAGCCGGGCAAAGTGCCGAATGGCCCCTGCGCATGGGGCGCTCCGGCCCCCTTCTTGGGCGAGGCCGGCGCTTCTCAATCGTGTGTCACCGCTTCCGGGCCAAAAACGCCGCGTACGCCCACCACCGCGGCGCGTCTGTCTCGTACCAGAAGCGAGGCTCGTTGGCGTAGTTCTCCTCCACCCACTGCAGCGCTTCCGCGTCGTCCGGGTAGAGGCGGCGGATGTCGGCGTAGTGCTCCAGCATCGGGCCGTAGTAGTCGTTCCAGACGGAGTCCGGCAGTACTTGCGCCAGCAGCACCTCGAAGCCCGCGTTGCGGAGCCAGGCCCCGTACTCCTCCAGGAGCATGAACTGCTCGACGCGCACATTCGGCGGCACTACTTCCGGCGGCACCGGACGCGCGCGCCACACCCAATCGCTGACCGCCAGCCAGCCGCCCGGCTTCAGGGCGCGGTGCATCTCCCGCAGGCAGGCGTCACCGCCGGCGATCTGCGGCGAGCCGGTGCAGTAAGCGATGTCGAAGGCCTCGCCGCGGACCGGCAGCAGGCCGCCGTCGCCTAACACGATCGAGACCGCGGACGACATTTGCCGGGCGCCGGCTTTCGCGGTCGCGTAGCGCGCGAAGGTCCGCAGCAGGTCGACGCCGATGACACGCGCTCGATGGCGTTCGGCCAGCGTGCACGCGGCCTCACCCTTCCCGGACGCCACCTCCAGCATGCGCGCGCCCTGCGGCCGGCAGTGCTCGCCGATCAGCGCCAGCACCTCTTCGACGCCGGGCGTCATGAACTCCTGGCGCGCGTAATTGTTGAAGCGCGCGCTCTCGAAGCGCTGAATCAAGCGCGCGACGCGTTCAGGGTCTGCCATGAAGCTGCTCCGATCGAACTCACAGGAAGGGGAAATTCACACGGATTGACACGGAGCCACGCGGATTTGGGGACCCGGAGTTCTTCATCTTTTGTCCTTCATTTCCTCCTTCCTTCCTCTCCCCTCATCTTCTCTTCCGCGTCCATCCCGCTCGCCAATCCGCGTCCATCCGCCTGAGATTCCGCCTTCGGCTTCTCCGCCGCCCCTCACAGCTCGGCGAAGGTGTAGCGCCGCCACAGCTCGTGGGCGGCCGCCCAGGCGTCCGTCTTCACCCCGAACTGGGCGAAGTAGCGGCAGACGTTCTCGACGTCGCGGTGCAGCAGGCGCTCGGCCTGGCTGTTGAAGCGCGCATCGACCGCCTGGGGGAAGTCGATCAGCACCACGTGGCCGTCCCACCAGAGGATGTTGTGGGCCGAAAGGTCGCCGTGCACGCGGTGCAGCGCCAGCGCGATCTCGACGTTTTTCATCGTGCGTTCGAACTGCTCCTCAGCGTCCTCGCGGTTAAGCTCGACGCGGTTCAGTTGCGGCGCGGGACCGTCTTCGTCCCCGACGAACTCAATCAGGATCGCGTCCTCGCCCAGGGAAAGAGGGCGCGGCACGTCGCAGCCCGCGTCGTGGAGCTCCTTCAAGACCTCGTACTCGTGGTTCACCCAGGAGCCGGTCTGGATCTTGCGCCCGAAGTCGGTCTTCTTGGCCAGCGCGCGCACCGCCTGGCCTTTCATGCCGCGGGTGCGTTCTTCCTGGTAGACGGCGTCGTTCTTGAAGCGGTACTGGCGCGCCCGGTAAACCTTCGCAGCGACGAGCGGACCCTCTCCCCCGGCCCCTCTCCCTTCGACAGGCTCAGGGCGCAGCCCAGGGAGGGAGAGGGGAGCGGGAAGTGTCGCCTCTCCGCGTCTCGATCCCCCCTCTCCGTTGACGGAGAGGGGGTTAGGGGGTGAGGTCTTCCAGCCCGCCAGCCGGCGCGACTCGCCTGCCTTCAGGTGCTCGCCGGCCGCGCAGCAGTACACTGACGCTTCCTTGCCGATGCTGATCAGGTACAGGACCTCCGAGATCAGGCCCTGGTGATAAAAGGTGTCCAACTGTTGGATGTGGTCGCGGCCCTGGGAACGGCGCCAGCCCCTGAGGCCGCCGACGTGTCCCCCGTCCGCGAGATGCTCTAAGTCTTCGCTCACTTGGTCCTGACTCCTCGATACTGGGCTGAGGTACTGGAATCTGGACTTTGGAATTTGGGTCCAGAATCCGAAAAAACCAGATTCCAAAGTCCAAGTTCGATTTCCGAGCCCGTTGCCCTTGGCACGAAACAGGCCGCCCGAACGGCGGCCTCTGCGGCGTATCGAGAATGTCGAGACGAAGCGCTAGGGGGCTGCCTCCGGAGGGCACGAAACACTGAGGCTGCGCACAGAGACTTTTGCCATGAGTAATCGCCCTCCTTTGCAGGCTTACTTCGACGGTCAGATTAGCGGCGAGAGGCGAATGCCGTCAAGCCAGTGAGGCCTTGATCGCCGCCGTCTTGGCGCCGACTGTCGCGGCGAAGCGGTCCAGGAAGAGCCCGAGGAAGCTGTCGATGCTGTAGCCGACGAAGAACGCCGTCTCCCACTGCACGTCGTCGATCGAGAAGGCCATGACGACTATCGCCAGCGGCAGGGCCAGCAGGCTGAGCGCGATCGACGTCTCCCTCACGTGCACCCAGAGGAAGAGGTCTCCCAGGACGAGGAAGCCGCGGTTGGCGCCGCTGCGCGATGTCTTCAGCGTCTCGATGAGGAGATGGCCGAACGCGCCCAGGGCCAGGAACATGTAGGCCACCAGAAGCTCCGAGGAACGCGTCGAAGGCACCTTCCAGCCGTCAAGGTTGAACCAATCGCCGAGATGCGCGACCACGAACACCGCCGGCAGCCCAATGGCGGCGCTGGCGACCAGCAGCGCGTAACTCACCAGCCGCCTGCCCGTCGAGCGAGAGGCCTTGTACACGAGGCCCTGCTTCGGGTCGACAACGCCCTGGACGCTGGCGGGATGCGCGTGGATGTACTGCAGCAGCTTCTGGCGGTCTTCGTCACGCGGGAGCTCGTCGCGGAAGGCCTCGTGAAAGTCGAGGACGCCGCCGACGCGCAGGCCTTTGAGGTGGTCGTTCAGCCGGCTCGGGATCGTCACCAGCGCCGCGTGATATATCAGCTCGGCCAGCGCCTGCGTCGAAGCCTGCAAGCGCCTGGCTACGCCGGTCGCTTCGAAGTCCTTGGCCGTGGCCACGGCTGCGTCCGGCAACCAGACCCGCTGCCAGCAGTTCTCGATGTGCGTGGCCTCGTCCCCCGCCCAGTCGTAGAGGTCCGCGTACTGGTCCAGGTGATATCGCAGGCTGCTCAGCAACTCCGCGATGCGGCCCTGGTCCAGGCTCAGGACCTTCTGGCCGTCCAGGATCGCCGCCGTCATCTCCCGCTCGCGCGTCTCGGGATCGCTCAGAGAGTTGGTCTGGAGAATGACGCTTAGCGCCGTTTCCAGGTCCTGCGCCTCGGCCCGGACGTCGCGCACGAGGCCGTAGAAGCGGCGGCGGGCGTCGGCGTTCTCGCCGTCCGCGGAGGGCGTTGGGAAGTTGGTGGGGGCGGCGACGGCCATAGGGATCGGCGGATTATACACACACCAGGGTGACCGGGATGTAGTGCAGTCAGGGAAGCAATGCGCCCCACCATTTGTCATTGCGAGGCCCTGGATGCCGAAGGCGGAAGGGGCGTGGCCATCCCGCCGCTTACGGATCCACCGCACCACCTGCGATTGCCGTGTCGACCCGCCCGCCCTCCGCGCTCCGCCTGAAAGCTGATAGCTGACCGCTAAAAAGAAGGAGCGCCCCTGCCGAGGACGGGCGCTCCTTCTGCGATTCGAGCGCCGGCGCCCGCGGGCGCCCCGGATCCCCGCAGCGTCGGGGTCCAGGCGCGCCGGACGGCCCGCAACAGCGGGCGGCAGGCGTGCGGCCTCGGCCATAGAATCGGCAGGCCGAGTGTGCTTCCGTAATGCATAAGGCGCCAAGATTCGGAGAGTAACCAGTAATAAGTAATCAGTCAGTAGTTGGCCGGCGAACGCGGGCTTCTCCGCCCTCCATCCTCCACTCCCAACCTCCGGCTGCCTCAACCCCCTCGGAGCTTCGCGGCCCACCTGCTACCTTCACCCGATGCGCCGGCTCTTCCCTCGGCCCCGCCGCACCCTCCGCCCGTGCGGGAGGCTGGCCCCCTCGCCGCCGGTTGCTCCGCCGAGATGCCCCGTCGCCCCAAGATCGCCGCAAAAACACGAAACTACCAAACAGTCTCGAATCTGCATCCTCCAACTTCCACCCCCAACCCCCATCCTCCCGGCATCCCGCACACCATTGGATGGTGCCCGCCCGCCACGCATCAGGCATACTTAACACCTAGACTGGCCTCCGGTGCCCCGAGGATTGGGGGTTAGGAGGCTCGGAGGCATCGCAATGACGGCAAAGACCAACGGCAGCAGAGAGACCGGCACCTTCACGGTCAAGAAGGGCCTGGCCCAGATGCTCAAGGGCGGCGTGATCATGGACGTCGTCACGCCGGAGCACGCCAAGATCGCCGAAGAGGCGGGCGCCTGCGCCGTCATGGCCCTGGAGCGCGTGCCGGCCGACATCCGCAAGGACGGCGGCGTCGCCCGCATGTCCGACCCCATCGATGATCGAAGGCATCATCAAGGCCGTGACCATCCCGGTCATGGCCAAGTGCCGCATCGGCCACTTCGTCGAGGCGCAGGTGCTCGCAGGCGCTCGGCGTCGACTACATCGACGAGTCCGAGGTGCTGACGCCGGCCGACGAGGCCCACCACGTCGACAAGCACGCCTTCACGGTGCCGTTCGTCTGCGGCTGCCGCGACCTCGGCGAGGCGCTGCGCCGGATCAGCGAGGGCGCCGCGATGATCCGCACCAAGGGCGAAGCCGGCACCGGCAACGTCGTCGAGGCCGTGCGCCACATGCGCCAGGTCATGGACGACATCCGCCGCATCCAGAACATGCCCGACGACGAGCTCTACGCCGAGGCCAAGCGCCTGGGCGCGCCGGTCGAGCTGGTGCGCGAGGTCAAGGAGCAGGGCCGCCTGCCCGTCGTCATGTTCACGGCCGGCGGCATCGCCACGCCGGCGGACGCGGCGCTGATGATGCAGCTCGGCTCCGACGGCGTCTTCGTCGGCTCCGGCATCTTCAAGTCGGACAACCCGGCGCTGATGGCCAAGGCCATCGTCCAGGCGACGACGCACTTCCGCGACGCGAAGATCATCGCCGACGTCTCGCGCGGCCTCGGCGCCGCGATGCCGGGCCTCGAGATCGGCGCCATCCCCGAGAAGGAGCTGCTGGCGACGCGCGGCTGGTAATGGGCAAGAAGACATTGCACGCGGTGATCTACAAGGACGCTGGCAGTGACCAGTGGGTCGCCCAGTGCCTGGAACTTGATGTTGTGACTCAGGGGGACAACGAAGAGCACGCGAAGACAATGCTGCGCGAGGCTGTCGAGCTGGAGCTCGAGGACATGTCCGCGGACGAGATCGCAATGCTGTTTCAACCGATCGAGGGCGATCCAAAGTTGAGCAAGTTCTCCATAAATGCCGGATCGCTACTCCGCAGCTGACATTGAAAGGGCGCTATCGAGAATAGGTTTCCGCTTCGTTCGGCAAATTGGCAGCCATCTGAGATTTCGTGGCGTGTGGAGGGGCCAGCAGCGGAACGTGACGCTCACTCAGGGTCAGCGAGTCGTTCCACCAAAGACCCTGGGTCGCATCCTTGAACAGGCGGGTCTCGGTGCCGCAGAGTTCAAGGCACTGGTCGAAGGGCGCGACATCAGCGAGTAGATCTCGCGCTTGCGTCTGGCACGTGCCGCTTTCAAAATGGCCCTGCTCACAACCTTAGGAGGCTCACATGTGCCCGCCTGACGAATTCCTCGGCGAGCAGACGGCGTATCTGCCTGAATCACCTGGCCGCGGCCGCTTCCTGACCGAGAAGAAGTTCCCCGACGAGACGCTCGCCACCTGGGAAACCGGCGACCTGCCCGGGGATGCCGAGGTCGTGCACGTCACGCTCTACCCGTATCGAGGCGAGCGCGTGGTACTGCCCTGGTTCCAGGGCAAGCCTGTCGTGCCCGAAGGTGACGTCCAGCATGGTGAAGGCGCCGAGGCTGCCGTGCGGCGCATCGCGCTGGAGCAGGCGGGCATCGCAGAGCTGGGCTTCGAGCACCTGGGCCACTTCCGCTGCCGTTCGACCGTGCATTCGAAGCTGCGCGGGGCCGGCACGATTACCTATCGCGTCCTCTACGGTTTGGACGTCGGCAGCCTCGCCGACTTCCCAACGGTCGAAGGCTACGAACGCCGCATCGTCCTCCAGCGCGACCTGCTGGCCCTGATCCGCGACAAGTACTACGAGCTTTCGAAGGAGTACCTGGAGGCGCTGGACAAATTCGTCCTGGAGCGCGCGAAGAGGGCGCTGGCGAGCAAGAGCTAGGCGCGGCGGGCTGGGCTGCCAACCCTGGCACATCGCACGCGCGCCGGTCGGGCTGGAAGGTCGCGGCACATCGCGCACGCGCCGGTCGGGCTGGAAGGCCCGACCTACGTTTCCGTGGATTCGCCGCCGCCGGACTTCGTCCGTCCGTAGTCATTCCGTAGGTCGGGCCATCCAGCCCGACCGGCGGGAGGCGATCGACGCTTACGGGCCGCCGCTTGGGGAGCGCCTACGCGATTACCGGCACCGTCAGCTGGCCGTAGGGCATCACCAACACGGAACCCTGCCGCCCTTCGGCCTGCGCTAGCGCGACAAGCTCCCGCACGGTCTCAGATGCGTCCGCGCTGTACTCGAGGTGCGCCGACCGCGTCTGCGCGCGCGTCAGCTTCAGAGTGGACGTAGACTCTCGCCCTTTGCTGCACCAACGCCTGGCACTGGATCTGCCACTGGTCGTGCCGTGGGCGCTCCGCACCCATGATCGCGGCCAGAAGCTCCTGGGGTGAGCCTCGGCTGGTGAGGAAATCGACGTACTCGTCGCCGCCCGAGACCCTCCTCGCAACCAGCGACCAGGAGAATCGCGCCGCCCTGCCGGACGCCTTCGGCCGCGACGGACATGCCCTTTACCGATTGGTAGAGCGAGGTGTCGGCCGGGTAGCCCATGTTCGTGACGACGACGACGTCGAACGGGGCTGAGATCGGCACAGTGTATTGCCGCGCCGCCTGTTCGATCGCCGCGTCGTGCGCCGCGCGCCAATCGCCGGCGAAGACGCCGGTGATCGCGCGCTCGTTGTCCAGGGTGACGTTAAGCAGGAAGTGCGGCGGGCAGAGCTCGACCAGATCGCGCATCTCTTCGAACACCGGGTTGCCTTCGGTAACGCACCAGCGCGCCTTCGGGTGGGCCAGGTTCTCGGCGCCGTGGTTGCTCATCACGATCTCCGCTCCGGCCACTCCGGGCATGACACCCTTGGCGCCGCCCGAATAGCCGGCGAACAGGTGCGGCTCCACGAATCCGGTCACGATGCGCAGGTCGGCTTCGACGTAAGCGCCGCAAAGCTCGAAGGGGACGCCGCGGCGGCTGCGGCCGACCTCTACCAGCGTCTCGGGGCGCCGCGCCTCATGCTGGACGACGCGATAGCGATCGACGAGAGCAGCGCCCAGCATCTCGCGCAGCTCGGCGTCCGTGTTTGGGCGGTGCAGGCCGGTGCCGTTGACGATGGTGATGTCTTCGTCCCGGCGCCCCACCGTCGCGCAGCACTTCGATGACCGGCGGCAGGAGGACCTGATTCGGCACCGGGCGGGTGAGATCGCTGATGACGATAGCGACGCTTTGTCCCGGCTGGATGAGACCACGGAGCGGCGGGCCTGCGATAGGTTGCCGCAGCGCGCCCGCGACCGCTGCCGCCGCATTCGCGACGGCAGCACTTGGGGCCGGGCGCAGCACCGTGGCCGACTCAGGGACGTCAATGGTGAGAGCGAAGCGGCTGTAGGGGAGGTCAATGCGCATGGCAGGCACAGGATACGACGAGGAGACGCGAGCTTTCGCTATGATCAGTCATGTATCATGATGATCACTGGAGATCAGTCATGGCTCTGGACCTGCTCACAGTCGAAGAAGCGGCGCGCGAGTTGCGGGTTAGCGCCGTCACGGTGCGTCGCTACATCAAGTCCGGCCGGCTCAGGTGTGTCCGGCTGGGGCGAAATGTAAGGCTTCGGCGTGATGACATCGAGGGCCTGGTGGCGGAAGGAAGCGTCGAGGAGTTCTGGAAGACTGTGCCGGCGATAACGGCGAACGACCCGATCTGGCGCATTATTGGAATCGCCAACGCCTCCGAGTTGAACGAAAATGTCGCCGAGAAATACAAGCTCCTGTATGAGGGGTTTGTGGCCAAGCAGGACCGGGATCGGCACATCATCGAACAGATTATGAGAGGGGAGAGGGTTGACCCTGCGCAACTCGATTGAGCGTCACGCGGCCTTCATCGACACCTCCGCCTTCCAGGCACTTGCTGACGAAAATGATGGATTTCACCGTGACGCTCTGCGGATTCAGGCACAACTTGTTAACAACAGGTGGCGCCTGGTTTCATCGAACTATGTGCTGGCCGAGACCCACGCGGCACTCTTAAGAAGGGTAGGCCGCGCGGCGGCGCTGACGTTCCTGGAACAGTTCCTTGCCGGACCGATCAGGCTCATCCGGCTCAAGCCCGAGGACGAATTCCAGGCGATTTCCATACTCAGACGCTTTACCGATAAGGACTTCTCGTTCACAGATGCCGGCAGTTTTGTAGTCATGGAGCGGCTAGGCATTGACCAGGCGTTTGCGTTTGACGCGGACTTCGTGCGGTATGGCTTTACTCTCGTGACGTGATTCCCCAGCGGCGGCGCCAGCGATGATATGATCGCCGCGCCCCGCAGCCCTCCGCTCGCAGCCTCGCCTGTGATGATTCCCGAGGAGTGACGCCGTGTACAAAGAGAAGTTCCGTCTGGACGGCAAGGTCGCGATTGTGACCGGAGGCGGCCGCGGTCTCGGCAAGCAGATGGCCCTTGCCCTGGCGAAGGAAGGAGCGGCCGTTGTTGTCGCCGCGCGCACCCAGGGCCAGATCGACGAGGTCGTGGCCGAGATCAAGGCAGACGGCGGCAAGGCGCTGGCGGTGCCGACTGACATCACGGACCGCAACGCCTGCGCCGGGTTAGTGGAGGCGGCGGTCAAGGAGTTCGGCCGGCTGGACGTGATGATGAACAACGCCGGTATCGGTGACCGCCGCCCGGGTCCCCAGGAGTTCCTCGAATACCCTTTCGAGAACTGGCTATACACGTTCGACGTCAACCTCAACGGGACCTACCACTGCACTCAGGCCGCCGGCAAAGTGATGGTCGAACAGGGGCAGGGCGGCTCGATCATCAACACCTCCTCCGGCACCGGCCTGCGCGGCAATCGCGGCAACGGCGCCTACGGCGTCGCCAAGGCAGCCGTCATCGCCCTGACGAAGACCACGGCCGTGAACCTTGCCGAGCACAAGATCAGGGCGAACGCCATCGTGCCCGGCTTCGTGTCCCAGTTCCCGCCGCGCAGTCAAGAAGAAGCTGACTCGCGCCGCGCCCGCGGCCGCTACATGCCCGTGCAGCGCCTGGGCGACGCCTGGGAGCTGGGCGCGCTGGCCGTTTTCCTGGCCTCGGACGCCTCCAGCTACGTCAGCGGCGAGATGTTCATCATCGACGGCGGCGGTCTGGCCGGCGGCTACGCCACCACGGGCTTCACGCCGACGTTCCCGTCATGAAGGTTTGGCCGATCGACCCCTGCGAGCGGTCACAGAGGAGCAATGCCATGACAATGGCCTGGACAGACGCAAAGCTTGGCCCGGAGGCCTTCGAGTTCAGCGGCCGCAACGTGCTGGTCATGGGCGCGGGCTGGGGCGTCGGCGCCGAGGTCGCGAAGGCCTTCGCCGAAGAGGGCGCCGACGTGGCCGTGACCAGCGCGACGATGGACGCCGAAGAGGTGCTGGCCGTGCGCAGGCTGGCGCGCGAGATCGCGGCGATGGGCCGCCGCAGCATGGAGCTGGGCGTGGACATGGCCATCGGCACCAATGTCCAGATCGCGGTGCGCCAGGTCGCGAAGGACTTCGGGCCGATCGACGTGCTGGTGACGGCGCCTGACATGGTCCTGCACAAGCCGGCCGAAAAGACCAGCGACGCCGACTGGGCGCGAGTGATGAACGTCAACCTCAACGGCGTCTTCTACGCCTGCCGCGGCGCCGGCAAAGAGATGCTGGGGCGCGAGCTTCCGGCCGGCCGCGAGCTGAACCGCGGGCGCATCATCTGCATCGCCTCCGCGCTGGGTGAGCGCGGTCTGGCGAACAGCGCCGCCTACTGTGCCGCCAAGGCCGGCGTGCACAACCTTGTGCGCGCGCTCGCCCAGGAGTGGGGACCGAAGGCGATCACGGTGAACTGCATCGCCCCCGGCTGGCTGGAGGACACCCCCGGCCTGGGCGACCCCACGCCTGAGGTCAACCAGCTGGTGCGGTACATTCCCTACCGCCGGCCCGGCCGCCCGGACGAGGTCGCGCCGATGGCACTATGGCTGGCGTCGGACGCGTCCGGGTACGTGACGGGCCAGGTCTTCGCGGTCGATGGCGGCCTGCTCTGCCACCTGTAGAGCGAAGTGCAGAAGACAGAACGCAGAGCGCAGTAGGTGGGAACGGCAGGCGCTAGAGCACGTTCTCGATGCACTCTGCACCCTGCACTCTGTCTATCGCTCCTGCTATTCTCAAACCCTGACGGCGTTCATTTGAGGGACTCCATGCTCACGAACGAATCGCGCTGGATGCTGAAGGTCCTGCACCAAACAGGCTAGACCGCTGCTTACGAACACCGCGTCGGTGTAAGCAGCGGGAGAGCGAGACGCGACCGGCAACCCCCAACCTCGAGCCTCCCCCATCAAGGAGGGGAGGCGCAGCGAGGAACGCCGGTCCCCGGCAGCGCCCCTCCTGCTATCGGATAGCTCAGGAGCGATTCGCCATGCCCATGCCCCACCGGACCCAGATGCAGCTCATTCACCGACGCCTCACGGGCAAGGAAGGCGCCGACCGCCTGCGTGAGCTGCGTTCGATCCTCGACGACCTGCCCGACTACAAGAACGGCCCTTACGCCGACATCCGCAAGTGGGTGACCGACCAGATCGAGGCGACGCGGCAGCGCGCGCGAGTAGTCCATCGCGACTCGATCGCCGTGCGGCGAGAGGGGGCGGCACAGATCGCGCTGGTGGGGCCGCCGAACGCCGGCAAGTCGTCGCTCTTGCACGCCCTGTCCGAGATCCAGATCAAGATCGGCGACTACGCCTTCACCACCCTTCGCCCGGTGCCGGCGCTGGTGCGGGTGCGCGGCGTCCTGGTGCAGTTCGTGGAGATACCGGGCCTTATCGCAGGCGCGGCCGAGGACAAGGGCGGCGGCAAGGCCCTTCTGGGCGTCCTGCGCGGCGCCGACGCCATCGTTTACTGCCAGGACGCGACCTATGGGCCGGCGGCGCTGCGCGCCGTGCGGGCAGAGGTCGAGGGCGCGGGCATCGACCTGCCGGCAATGTTGGCGCTGACGAAGGCGGACGAGGCCTCGCCGGAAGCGTTGCGGCGCCTGGCGGCGGCATTCCCGGAACTCGACTGCGCCGCGGTCTCGATCATCGATGACGCCAGCCTGGAGGCGTTCAAGGAGGCGGTCTGGGCGATGACCGGCCTGGTGCGTATCTACTTGCGCCAGGGTGGCCAGGCCGACGCGGAGCCCCTGGCCCTGGACGCCGGTTCGACCGTACTTGACGTGGCCCGCGCGATCCACAAGGACCTGGCCGAAACGCTGAAGGGCGCGCGCATCTGGGGCCCCTCCGCCCGCTTCGAGGGCCAGCACGTTGGCCGCGAGCACGAGGTTAAGGATGGCGACAGCGTGGAGGTGGTTTGACCTCACCCCCCAACCCCCTCTCCGTCAACGGAGAGGGGGCTTCGGAGCGAGAGAGAAGAGGGGGCTTCCGGAGGGAGAGAGGGAGAGGGGCTTCGGAGCTGGAGAGGCGCCCTGGGCATATAGCGCTCGACTAGATCACGGCGACCAAGACGAAGCCCAGGATCAGAAGCACGGTCGCCAGCGTGAAGAGGGAGGCCTGCAGGGGCTGGTCGCCCATGGTTGGCCCGGGTCCTTGCGCGAAGGCGAGCAGGTACACCAGGAGCCCCACGGCCATCATTGCCCAGCCGGCAATCGTCATGCAGGCATCCTAGTTGGGGCACGGCATTAACCGCTAGAATGCAGGCCCGCAGAGGATTTACGAGCGATGGCAGGCGTCTGTCGATGGTCTGAGATGGGCCACGCTTGAGGAAGTGTTTGCTTAGAAACACGGCGCTTGGATTCTTCGGCCGCCCGGGGCCTGGCGTTCGACACAATCCTGGAGCACGTGTGGGAAAGGAGCTGACGGTGGACTACGAACAGATCATTTATGAGGTCGAGAACGGGCGTGCGCGGATTATCCTCAACCGGCCGGAGAAGCTGAACGCGCTCTCCGGCTTCGGCCAGCGCGAGCTTAACGATGCCTTCTGGCGCGCCGACGCCGACCCGGACGTGCACTCGATCATCCTCAAGGGCACCGGGCGCGCATTTTGCTCCGGCTACGACCTCACGCCTTCGCCGCCGCCGGCCAACCCGACCGCCCTCGGCCCGCCGAGGCCAGCCCGCCGCGGCGCTACGATGGAGGACGACGCCTGGCGACTGGAGCAGGGCCAGCAAATGCGCATGGCGATCTGGGACGTCCACAAGCCGGTCATTGCCCAGGTGCACGGCTACTGCATCGCCGGCGGCACGGACCTGGCCCTGCTCTGCGACATCGTCGTCGCGGCTGAGGACGCCCTCATCGGCTTCCCGCCGGTGCGGGCAATGGGCTCGCCGGTGGCGCACATGTGGACGTACCTCGCCGGGCCGCAGTGGGCGCGTTACATGCTCCTCACCGGCGACTCGATCGACGGGCGCGAGGCCGAGCGCATCGGCCTAGTCTGGCGCGCGGTCCCTGCGGACCAGCTCGAAGCAGAAGTCGAGCGCCTGGCGGACAAGATGGAGATGGTCGATACGGATCTCCTGGCCGCGAACAAGCGCATCAGCCAGCTCGCCATGGAGATGATGGGCGCGCGCACGGTCCAGCGCATGGCCGCCGAGATGGATGCGCGCGCCCACCTGGCGCCGGCAGTGCGCGAGTTCAACCAGATCAGCCGCGAGCAGGGCCTCAAGACGGCATTGGAGTGGCGCGACGGCAAGTTCGGTGACGGCCGCACGGCGGAGCGCTATCAGCAGCGCCGCGAGGAGCAGCTGAAGCGACTACAGGACAGTTAGGGGCCGGCGTGCGAGCACACGAGGGCGGAGGGCTTGTCGCCGCGCGGAAATACTGGAATGCTGACGGACTATGACGACGATTCGCGCGACTGACGACTTTCGCTTCGAGTGGCCGGACCCGGCGGATGCCGCAATGGTCTGGATGTGGGACCAAATGCACACGCCGCGTCCGATGCCGCCCCTGGCGGGGATCATCGGCGAGCGCGTCATGGAGCATGTGATGGGCGGGCGGTCGATGGTAGTCAACGGCTACCCGTATCGGACCATGGGCGCGCCGCCGCCCTGGGCCATCGCGCTAATGAGCGGAGCGCCATCGTCCCTTGGAGATGTCGACCCGATCTCGATCTGGGAGGGCGACCAACTGCCGAAGCTAAGGGTGATCGTGGACCGCATCCGCGGCCGCGATTACGAAGGGATGACCAGCGCCCGCATTGCCGGGATGCTGGACGAGCTGATTAAGGAGTGCGGCGAGGCCCTGGCGCTGACTTTCGGCCGGGCGATGAGCTTCAGCGCCGGCCCGAACGCCCTGATCGACTTCTGCGAGGCGGAGGACGGCGCGAACGGCGCGCTGCGCGCGACGAGCATGCTGCAGGGCTTCGACAACGAATCGGCGGCGTCCGGCGCCGGGCTCTCGAGCCTGACCGACCTGGCTGCCGGCCTCCCCGCGGTGGCGCAGGCGATCAGCAAAGGCCGCTTCGATGAAATCGCCTCGGCAACGGGCGGTCCGAAATTCATGGCCGAGTTCCAGTCTTACCTGGACACTTACGGCTGGCGCGCCCCGAGCTGGGGGCAGGTGCACCTGCAGACCTGGGCCGAGGACGCGACTGTGCCTCTGCGCCTGATCGCGAGCTACCTGGCCGACCCCGAGCGGTCGCCGGCGGCGTCGTTGCGGCGGGCGCGCGCCGAGCGCGACTCAAGCATCCGCGAGATGGAGTCGACGCTGGCGCCGGACAAGCTGCCGCGCTTTCGCGAGCTACTGAAGGCCGCGCAGGCGTCGGTGCCGGTGAGCGAAGGCCGCGCCATGTGGCAACTGATCGGCAGTGGAGTGCTGCGTATCCCTTTGCTGGCCCTGGGCCGCAAGCTGGCCGTCGAAGGCCACATCGAGACGGCTGAAGATGTCTTCTACTTCAGCGACGAAGAGCTGGCGGACATGGCCAACGGCCGCCCTCTGCCGGGCCCGAGGGAATTGGTGGCCCGGCGCCGCGCCGAGCTGGAAGGTTGGGAGAAACTGATCCCGCCTCGATTTCTGGGCGCGCCGCCTCAAATTGGCACGGTGCCGATGATGGCGCGCTTCTTCGGCGTGGGCGTGGAGCAGGGGACGGATACGCGGATCGTCAATGGCATCGCCGCGAGTAAGGGCGTCGTGAGGGCCGTGGCCAGGGTGGTCATGGACCTGCGCGACTCCGACAAGCTGGGTCCCGGCGAGGTCCTGGTCTGTCCCTCAACGGCGCCACCCTGGACGCCGCTGTTCGCGATCGCCGGCGCGGTGGTAACCGACTCGGGAGGCGTGCTTTCGCACTCCGCCATCGCCGCCCGCGAATACGCGATCCCTGCCGTCGTCGGTACGAACGTCGCCACCCAGCGCATTCCCGACGGCGCTGTTGTGACGGTCGACGGCGCGCAAGGCATCGTCCGGATCGAGGACTGATGGGCGTGCCAGAGCTGACGGCCGTGTACGAGTGCGCCGATGGCCGCCCGTTTCCGGTGCGCTGGGCGAACGCCGATGAGGCCACAGGGCCCTGGTACTGGGACCCGGAGCACAACCCGGCGGCGGTCGCGCCGATGGACGCGGTAGTGTGGCTGAACTGCACCAGCGGCACCAGCCGGGCGCGTGTGGAATGCGGCTTCGCGGCAACGGACGTGTTCATCGGCGGGCGCCGGGGCCGCTACTTCAACGGCTTCAACTATTATCGGCCGGGACCGCCGACGGACGAAGAAAAGGCAATGGCCGAGGCGGCAAATGCCCGCCTGCGCGCGGAATACGGCAACCCCGCGGCGTTCTGGCAAAGGTGGTGCCAGCCACGCGCCGCACGGGCGGTGCAACGGCTGCGCGAGGCCACCGGCACGGAGTCGATCGCGGACCTGCTCGAAGTTTTCGGATACGGCTTCGAGCAAACGTTCCTGATGTGGGGCATCTACGATGACCACCCGCAGGCCTTCCTCAAAGAGGAAATGGGTGATGAAGCCGAGCGCCTGGCCGCGGAGTTGACGCGCGGCTATCCGAACGCAACCCTGGAAGCCGACCAGGCCCTGTGGGAGCTCGCGCAGGACGCGAAGGAGCGCCCCGCCGTGCGCGCGGTCTTGCTGCGAGACAAGCTTCCGTCCGCCGAAGAGCTTTCGCAGGTAGAGGGCGGCGCGGACTTCGCCGCAGCCTTCGCCCGCTATCTCGACTACTACGGCTGGCGGACCATCGACTGGGACGTGTCCGGGGCCATGATCCGCGAGCGCCCCGAGATCAGCCTGCGGGTGCTGCGCCGCACGATCGTGGACGAGCTGCCGCAACCGGCCGAACGCGTGTCCGCCGCGGCCGAGGCGCGCGAAGCCCTGGTTGCCGAGCTCGAAGCGCGGTTCGCCGCCGACCCCGACAAGCTGGCCAAGTTTCGCGAGGGCCTCATGCGCCTGTCGGGTTACTTGGGCGTGAAGGAGGGCAGGGCCCTGTGGCAGCTCAGCCTCTGTGGCGCGCTGCGCCACGCCCTTCTCCTCAAAGGTGAGGGGCTCGTCGCGGCCGGCAAGATCGCGGACGGCGTGGACATCCTGTACCTGCTGCCGGACGAGATCGAAGGCACGCCATCTGCCGGCGACCTGACGGCCCTGGTGTTCGAGCGCCGGGCCGAACGCGAGCGCTGGTCAGGCGTCACGCCGCCGGCCCAACTTGGCGGCGACAGCGTCGCCGAAGCGTCGACGGCGCCCGCGCCGGCCGAACTGCGCGGCACCGCCGCCAGCCACGGCACGTTCACGGGCAGGGCGCGTGTACTGTCCAGCTTCGAAGAGTACGAGCGCCTGCTGCCGGGCGAGGTCCTGGTCTGCGCCACGACGACGCCCGCCTGGACGCCGCTGTTCGCTGTGGCCGGCGCTCTGGTCACAGACGGCGGCGGCCTGCTTTCTCACCCGGCGATCGCGGCGCGCGAGTACGGCATTCCCGCCGTCGTCGGCGTGCGCGCGGCGACGAAGCTGATCGCGGACGGCGTCGAGATCACCGTCGACGGGACGGCCGGGACGGTCACGATTATTGGGTGATGCGCCCACTTCCAGAGCGCCGTGAGGTTCGCTACACTCCGCCAATATCCCCAATTCCTTAAAGGCAGGCTCAATTGGCGGCGAAAGTCACCGTATACAAGTGCCCCGACGGCACGGACTTCCCGGTCGAGTGGCAAGAAGAGGCCGACGAGCAGTACGGCTGGTTCTGGGACCAAATGCACTGCCCGCTGCCGATCACGCCGCTCTCACGTGGTTTCTGGGGCGACATCATGGCCGGATTCAGGGGCGGGATGGAGATCACGGGGTCGCCGGTCCGGCCCGTTTCGCGGGAGTTCCATGGGTTTACCTTCACCCACCCAGAGCCTGCCAGGGGCGACGTGGCGCTTCAATTCGGGCTGGCAAGTCGCGACGTTGCGCTGCGGGGAGAGCGGCTCCTTGACCTCTGGCGAGACGAGTACCAGCCCGAATGCCAGGCTCTCACCCGCTCGATAAGGGCGCTGGCTGAGGACGCGAAGAGCTTGCCCTGGCCCGAAATTCTCGACCAGGTGCACGCCTCCCGGCGCCGGTTGGGCCAGCTCCACATGCTGGCCATGGGCCTGACAACGCCCGCCGCGAGCATGTTTATCGACACATGCAAGCAAGAGTTCGGGCCCGAGGGCGAGCTGATTGCCACCGACCTAATGGGCGGCTTTCACAACAAGTCCATGGAGTCGGCGATCGGCCTCTGGGAGCTGGCGGAAGCGGCAAAGGGGGCGCCCGCGGTCGAAAAGCTGTTGCGGGATAATCGCCCTTCGGAGTTCCTGGCGGCGCTGGCTTCGGTCGAAGGCGGGGCGGCATTTCGTGAGCGGCTGGACGCATATCTGGAGGTCTACGGCCACCGTAATGAGTCTTTCAGCGAGCTGTCCTTTCCCACGTGGCGTGAGGAACCGCGCTTCGCGCTGCTGATGATCCGGCGCTACATCGATTCGCCGGCCGACGCCAGCCCCGGGGCCATGCACCAGCGCGTCGAGCGGCGCCGCGAGACACGCCTGGCCGAAGTGCTGCCAAAGCTGAGCGCCGATCCCGAAAAACGCGATGCCTTCTTGAAGCAGATGCGTGGCGGCCAGGTGCGCACTGTTTTGCTGGAAGACCACAACTTCTACATCGACCAGCGAAGTCCTTCGGCCACGCGTGAGGTGTGCAGCGCCATCGGTGAGGTCCTGGCTGCGCGCGGCATCATCGGACAACGCGACGACGTCTACTATCTCGGTGAGGAAGACATCCGGCGGGCGGCCGCGGGAGACGACTATCGGACGCTGGTGGCCGCGAACCGGGCCGAACGCGACCGTTGGATGCGCGTCCTGCCACCCGCCTCCATCGGCGCCGGCGCGGTGATGATGCCGGAGCCCATGCAGCGCTTCTTCGGCCCCACCGCCAACGAGCCGATGGAGGCCGGCGCGTTCAGGGGCGTGGCCGGCAGCCCCGGCCAGGTGCGTGGCATTGCTCGCCTGATCCTGACCCTGGACGACATCGACAACCTTGCGCCCGGGGAGATACTGGTGACCTACGCGACGGCGCCGCCCTGGACGCCGGCCTTCGCGATCGCCGGCGGCATCGTCACCGACACCGGCGGCATGCTGTCGCATTGCGCCGTGGTCGCTCGCGAGTACGGGATCCCCGCCGTCGTCGGCTCCCGCGTGGCGACGGCAACGATCCAGGACGGCCAGCTGATCACCGTCGACGGGACCGCGGGCGTGGTGAGGTTGGAGGAGTGAAATCAAAGATGGGAATAAGGAACCGGGAACAAGGAACAAGGCAGAGTCCGGATGCCCTCTCTTTCGCCCATGTTCCGTGTTCCATGTTCCTTGTTCCGTCGTACGGCCCCCATGCCTAACGCTCTCGACTCCAAGGTCATCTTCGCCGTCGGCAGCGGCACGCCGGAGCACCGCGCCCTCGTCGTCGCGCTGGCGGAAGCCGGGGCGGACGTGGCCGTCGCGGGGCCTTCGGGGATGCCCTACGAGGTCCTTCTGAACTCGATTTCGAACGAGGTCTGGGCGATCGGCCGGCGCTCCACCGTCATCGGCTACACCCTCAACGACGCGCGCTCCTATGCCGACGCCGTCACCCGCGCGCAGGCCGAGCTCGGCCGTGTCGACTTCGTCGTGCGCGTGGACCTGGTACTGAACGCCTGAGTCACATCCCGCGCGGGGGCCCGCGTCGTAGCTACGATGTGGGCGTGAAAAGAACTGGACCCTCCGACCCATCGGACGAGCCGACTTACGGGCGGCCGCGGGCGGCTCGGCAGGCGAGTCTGACGCTGGTTGCGGCCCTGCTCCCCGCCCTCTGGCTCGCGGCCTGCTCCAATGACGACGCCGCCGGGACTGAAACGCCCGCGGCTCCGTCTCCGGCTCAGGGCCAAAGCCTGACACGGGAAGCGCGCACAAGCATAGTGTCTGGGCCGGGACCATCTTCCGTCCCGCAGGCACGCCTAGCGCCGGTACCCGACGGCGTGCCTCCTGACCAGGCTGGCTCCTACGCGCTCGACACGCAGACGGGGAGAATGTACCGCCTGACAGACCTTGCCGGCGGCCTCTGGGCGCCCGACGGCGGCGCCGTCGCCTTCAGCGACTGCTGCGCCGCGGCCGCGGCCGGCTTCATCGACATACTCGAGGTCGCGACCGGCGCTTCGCATCGTGTGCAGGCCGGCGACGTGCGCGACCTGGCCTGGTCCCCGGACGGCAGGCGCCTGGCCTACGTGCCGATGGACCAGTACCAGGCCGGTACGGGCCTGCGCACCGTCGACCGCGACGGCACGAACGTGCGCTCGATCGTCCTCCACCAGGGCGCCGGCGAGCCGCGCTGGCTGGACAACACGCGCATCGCCTACACAGTCGGCACGCCCAACGTCGATGAGCCGGCCTTCTTCGTGGCGCGGGTCGACAGGCCGGGCCAATCGCAGGAGCTGAGGGCGAAAGACCCGCCCGACGACCTGGACCCGCGCATCGTCTACGGCTACGGCTCCTCGGACGGCGCCTGGGTGGTCTACTTCGACGGCCCCTACCGTCGCGGCGAGGGCAAAAGCCTGGCCTGGAACCGGGCGACGCGCGAGCTGACGCCTTTGCAACCGCGTCTGACGCTGGCCGAATGGGCGCCGGGCACACACCGCGCGCTGATCCTGTCGATCGACCCGGTTACAAGCTTCGGTCTGGCCGAGGCGTTCGACTTCGATACCGGAGTACGCACGAAGCTGGCGGGTGGCTTCGAGTCGCGCTGGGCCGCGGACGGCAAGACAGTCCTTTACCTCGGCTACCAGTGCCCAACGGGCGGTCCTGTCGGTCCAACGGAGCTGTTCTCGGCCCCGGCCGCGGGTGGCGCGCCGCGTAACCTCTCCGCCGCGCCGGACGAGCTCGAGTACGAGTTCGCGCCGTCTCCCGCGGGCAGCGCCTTCGTTTACGCCGCAGTGCTGCAGACTTCGCCGCCGTCCTGGCGCCTGCACGTCCGCGACCTCGCCGGCGGTGTGCGCATCGACTTGGCCTTCGCCCTGGAGCCGGACGTCGGCGACCGGTCGTGGTCGCCGGACGGCCGCTATCTGCTGTTCGGGCTCGGGCACGGCCACGGAGTGTGTGAGTAGGCGTTACTCGTGGCGCGGGCGGTGCTAGACTGCGAAGCACTCGCCCTCCCCGGACGGAGCTAAAGCTGCGTCCCTATATCGGGAAAGGGCCGGCGGAGCTGAATCTGCATCCCTACAATCGGGAGGGGCCGGCCGGAGTCAAAGCTGCGTCCCTGCGGTCGGGATAGGATGCAGTCGGTGAATACGGAGGACAGATGCGATACCGGAAGCTCGGCCGCAGCCAGCTCATGATCTCGGAGGTCGGCTTCGGGGCGTGGGCGATCGGCGGCGGCTGGGGGCCGGTCGACGACGAAGCCTCGGTCGCGGCGATACGCAAGGCTGTCGACGAGGGTGTTAGCTTCATCGACACCGCGGACGTTTACGGCGAAGGCCACAGCGAAGAGCTCATCGGCCGGGCGCTGGAGGGCAACGCCCGCCACCGCGCCGTCATCGCCACCAAAGCCGGCCTCAAATCCCCCAGTGGCAACGACTTCAGCCCCGCCCACATCGTCGCGGCCCTGGAGGCCTCTCTGACGCGGCTGAACACAGAATGGGTCGACCTCCTTCAACTCCACAACCCCACCAGGGCGGCGCTCGAAGACCCCGAGCTCTGGGAGACGCTGCGCCGGCTGAAGGCCGAGGGCAAGGTGCGGGCTTACGGCGCCAGCGTGCACTCGCCGAGAGACGCCGTGCTCGCGATCAAGAACGGCGACGTCGATACCGTGCAGGTGGTGTTCAACGTAATCGACCAGGAGGCGCGGGGGCTGTTCGAGACGGCGAAGGCCGAGGATGTCGGCGTCATCGGACGGGTGCCGCTGGCCTCGGGCTTCCTTACCGGCAAGTACGGCCACGCGCACAAGTTTCACCGCACGGACTGGCGCGCGCGCCTCGGCGAGCCCAGGCGGCGCCAGATGCTGCGGCGCGCCCAGGCTCTGGACCCAGTGGTCGAAGGCCTGGGGTCGACGCGGGTGCAGGCGGCGCTGGCCTTCGTGCTGTCCTACCAGGCGCTCACAGTCACTATCCCCGGCGCCCGTACGCCGGACCAGGCGCAGGAGAACGCCTCGGCCTCGGACGTCGGACCGCTGCCGGAGGAGCTTTTACGCCACCTCGAGCGCGCCTACGACGAGTCGGAAGGGGAAGGCTAGCCGTGGCGGAGATCGGGCTGGCGGTGCTGGTATTCGGGGTGCTGCTGGTCGCGGACCCCGACCGCCTGCGGACGCTGATGGAGCGCCTGCGCGAGGTCATCAACTGGCTGGCGGAGTAGCGGCGAATACGGCCTGGCTTTGTCGCGCGAGAAGGCCAGCCAAGGGCCAGGGTGAATCCCTGGCCCTACGTCGTCGTAACTCCTGGCCCCACGTGGGCGCAGCCGCTGGCCTACATGATCGAAGGCGCCTTGGCATATTTGTAGGGCCAGGGATTCACCCTGGCCCGTTCCGGACCGCCCGCGTTAGACCGTCAACCGCCGAGGTACTTCTCCAGGTCGGTCTCATGGATGCCGCTCGCCGACCCAAATTCATAGAATTGCGGCTCATCCACAAATCCAGCCTTCACCGGGTTCTCCTCTATGTACGCCAAGCACGTCCTGGAGCGCCTGTTCGCTTCGGATAATGCGTTCGTAGAAGCTCCGCTGCCATACTGGGCCGCCACCACGCTTCTCGACGTTAAGGCGTCGCGCAAAGGCGCCTTTGATGAATCGCATCACGTCCGAAATGCTGTTACGCCGGTCGGGCAGCAGGAGAAGGTGAACGTGGTCCGGCATAACCGCGAAGCTCATGACCAGGAAGCCGTAGCGCCGTCGCGATTCGTAGAGCGAGTCCAGGAACAATGTCGCAATCGTTGGGTCTGCGAATATCGGTTGCCGGTTCAAGGTTACGGAGGTCACGAAATACGGCAGGCCCTCAGAGTCGAAACGGTGGAAGGTTCGTGTAGACATTGGCGTAGGGGCAGGGATGAACCCTGGCCCTACGCATTATGATAGTCGCGACCCATCCAGCAAGAGCCTCGATCTTGTGGCGCTCGAATTCAGCCTGCCGCCATGACCGTCCATCTGGCGCCACGAACGCTACGAACCGATGATCCGGCGCGCGACTGGGGCGAGGCGGCGGCCGTAGCGCCAGGCGAAGATACCCAATGCCGAAGCCGGCGCCAGCCAGATCACGGCCACGGCGAGCACTGCGGCCAGGTTCACGAACACCAGGGCGACCTGCGTGGCGCCGTGCCAGGCGTCCGCGAAGACCTCCAGCGGGCCGGGAAGTGTGGCCTTCGCCGCCGGTGGCGCCGGCAGGGCCAGCGTGACGCCGATCGTCGCGAAGTCGGTGACGCTCTCGAGGACGTTGATACGGCCCTGCGTCTGCTCGATCTGGCCTCGCACCGTGTCGAGGCGGTTGCTGACGGTGAGGACCTCGTCCATGGTCCTGGCCTGGGTCAGGAAGGTCTTGTACTGAGCCTCGGTGGCCTGCAGATTGTGCAGGCGCGACTGGAGGTCGGTGTACTCGTCCGTGACCTCCCTGGCGTTTGTGGACTCTCGGACCACGCGCCTGCCGATCCCGCGCACCTGGGCGACGACATCGTCGTGCAGGGGCGCTGGGACGCGGATGCGCATCGAGGCGGCGCCGCTGGAGGCATCGCCGCTGAGACTGGCGTCGACGACGTATCCGCCGGCGGAGCGGGCGATGCGTTGGACCTCGTTGTAGGCCGGCTGCAGCTTCTCGACCTCGACCTGGAGGGTGCTGTTGATGACGACCCGGCGCTCGGCGCTGGCGTCGCTCGACTGGGTATCGGCCGAAGGTGGCAGGCCGGGGCTGGGGCCGGCGCTTGTGTCGGAAGCGCCGCCTGGGCTGCCGCTGCTGCCGGAGCCGCCGCCACAGGCGGCGGCCAGGCCCAGCCCAAGGAAGGCAATAGCACCTGCGAACCGGGAAACGCGCGTTGTAGACATGTCCGCCTCCTTCTCCGATATGGCTGCTGGCCCGCTTCACTCGTTATCGAGTGGTAACAGATCAACGCCGGCCGTCGGCATTTGGATTGCAGGGCGGGCCGGCCCAGAGAGCGAAATTTTGTTCTAAATTTCTCGCCAGACCCCTTGACAAGCGAACGGGTGTTCTAGAGAATAGGGCCACGAAGTAGAACAAACGTACGCAGGAGAAACGGTAATGCCTCAGCGACGACGCCTCATCTACCGCCCAAGCGGACCCCGATGCCCCGATTGCGGCGGCCCCGTGGTCCATGGCGAGGGCTGCTTCCGCTGCCCTATCTGTGGCTTCACCCGCTGTAGCTAACCCCGTCGGGGCGGTTCCACCAACACCGGCTTAGCCCACCGGTACATGCGCCGGATTTGCCCCCCGGCGCGGAACCCGCCCCTCGCACCTCCGGAGCGGTGGCCTGTCATATGGACGAGTGAACCTCGTTTGACAGGCCACCGCTTTCGCTTATGATCGCCAGCGGTGCTGCCTTTCCATAACGCGCCCCGGCCATCATCCATGCCAGACCCCGCCATTCAGGACAAGCTCGATCCGGCGCGGCCGCCAACGGCCGCCGTCCTCACCCTGGGCTGCAAGCTGAACCTCGCGGACTCGGAGGCCATGGCCCGGCGTCTGCGCGATGCGGGGTGGGCGGTCAGCGACCGGCCCATCGCCGATGCCGACGCCGTAATCGTCAACACTTGCTCGGTCACCCATACCGCGGACGCCAAGTCCCGCCACCTGGTGCGCCAGGCGCGGCGATTGGCCCCGGAAGCGAAGATCGCGCTCACGGGCTGCATGCTCGAGACCGCGAGCGCGGAGGTCGTCGAGAGCCTCGGCGCCGATCTCGTTTACCGCCAGGTGCTGCAACCAGACCTGGCTTCCGCCCTGATCGAGATGCGGCCACAAGCGGCCGCGGTTCAGGCGCGCGCCTTCCGGACGCGCGCCTTTGTCTCCGCCCAGGAGGGCTGCAACGACGTTTGCGCCTTCTGCATCGTCCCCAGGACGCGTGGCCGCGAGCGCAGCAAGCCCGTGCGCGCCATCGTCGCCGAAGTCCAGACGCGCGAGGCCGAGGGCGCGCTGGAAGTTGTGATCACGGGCACGCAGCTCGGGGCCTGGGGGCGGGAGCAAGGGCAACGCGGCCTGTCCCCGGTGCTGAAGGCGCTTCTGGAGGAGACTTCCATACCGAGGATCCGCATGTCGTCAGTGCAGCCGCAAGATATCTCGGCGCCCATGATCGAATTGTGGCAGGACCCGCGGCTGTGCCGGCATTTCCACCTGGCGCTGCAGTCCGGCAGCGAGGCGACGTTGCGGCGCATGCGGCGCCGCTACAGCAGCCGGCGGTATCGTGACACCGTGGCGATGCTGCGGCGCGAAATCCCCGGCATCGCGATCACCACGGACGTGATCGCCGGCTTTCCCGGCGAGACCGAAGCCGAGTTCGAGGAGACACTGGCTTTCTGCCGCGAAATGGCGTTCGCGGCAATGCACGTGTTTCCCTACTCGCAGCGAAGCGGCACGTCCGCCGCCCGGATGCCGGACCAGGTGGCCGAGCCGCCGAAGAAGGAGCGCGTGCGCCGTCTGATGGCCCTGGCGGAGGAAATGGCCGGGCACTACCGGCAGGCTTTGTTGGGCACGACGCAGAGAGTCCTCTGGGAGCATTCGCGCGGTTCGGAGGCCGGCCGGGCCTGGGAGGGCCTGACGGATACTTACGTGCGCGTGTTCACGCGGTCTGAGAGCGATCTTGAGAATCAGATCGCGCCGGTTAGAATTGTCGAGCTTAGTGAGGGCGGGGTCAGGGGGTTATTGTGACGCTGTTAAATCGGATGCTGGTTTCGTTTCTGCTGCTGGCGCTCGCGTCCGCGCGCCATCGCGGTTATCGCGCTGGCCTGGACCATGCCGGACGACTCGATCCGCGGCCTGCGCGACGCGGTCAACTGGCTGAGCGACAACAACGACGACCTTCAGAAGGTGGTGCTGACCACGGGTGGCGCGCTCATTGCCCTGGTGGCGCTGACGCTGCTGGTCTTCGAGCTGACGCCGTCCTCGTCGGCCGCGGTCAAGGTCACGGACGTGACGGCCGGCGACGCCGTCCTCTCGACCGTGGCCATTGGCCAGCGGATCGAGGAGGCGGTGCGCGAGGTGGCGAGCGTGTCGCAGGTGCGCACGTCCGTGAGGACGCGCCGCAAAGGCGTCGAGGTGTCACTGGACCTGCACGTCGAGCCCGAGGCGAACCTGGCGACGGTCGCCGACGCCGCCTGCGAGGCGGTGCGCCAGGTCATGTCGGAGCGCCTGCACGTCGCTCTGGCGTCGCAGCCACGCGTGCGCATGCACTATCGCGAGCTACGGCTCCAGCAGCGGCCAGCGCCCTCGCGGGCGGTACCGGTGGCCCCCGCGGAGCCGGCGCTGGCGGCGGCCGGCACCGGCGGCGAGGTGGCGGTGACAGGGGTCACGGACATGACGCCGCCGGCCGAAGGGGCGCTGAGACAGAACGGCGCATGAAGAGACTGCCTCGGCTTCCCGCCGAACGCCTGCCTGCCGTGCTCGAGAGCATCCTGTTCGTGGCCGACGAGCCGGTCGACCTCGGATCCCTGATCAAGGCGGTGCGCCAGCCGAGAGGCGAAGTCGAGGCTGCTCTGATTCGCCTGGAGGCGGCCTACGAAGGCCGCGGACTGCGCCTGCAACGCGCTCACGGGCTGATCCAGCTTGTCTCGGCGCCGGACGCAGGCCCCTACATCGAGCGTTACCTCGGTTCGGAGAGCAAGCAGCGCCTCTCGACTGCGGCGCTGGAGTCGCTGGCCATCGTTGCCTACCGCCAGCCGGTGACGCGCGCCGGCATCGAAGCGGTGCGCGGCGTGAACTCGGACGGCCCCGTCGCCTCGCTCATCGGGCGCGGCCTGGTCGAGGAGGTGGGCCGCGCGCCGGGCCCCGGCCGGCCGGCGCTGCTGGGCACGACGCTGAAGTTCCTGGAGCACTTCGGGCTGAAGAACCCGGCCGACCTGCCGCCGTTGCCCGACAGCGCGCTGACGGCGCCGGCGGCCGGCGCGGGTGCCGGGGCCTGACCTGCTTTCAGCTCCGCCGGCAGTGGTCCACTGGAGAGACCGGAGTGTGTCATTCTGAGGAGCGACGCGAGGAGCGACGAAAGAATCTCGGTCCGCGGCGCCACGACTCGAACAACGAGAATCACCTTGCCCGGCAGAGGCGCCGGGCGCCCACTGAAAAAATGACAATCGGAGTCTGCCGGCTCACACTGAGACTGCCCGAAAATGGCTCGCTCAAGGGCAAGCGGCAGGTCATCAAATCCCTGCAGCAGCGGCTGCACAACAAGTTCAACGTGTCGGTCGCGGAAGTGGAGCACAACGACGCCTGGCAAATGGCGGGCATTGCCATCTGCTGCGTCTCCAACAGCTCCATGCACGCCAATGAGGTGCTGTCGAAGGCGCTCGATTTCGTCCACACCATGCGCCTGGACGCCGAAGTCATCGACGAGGACATCGAGTTGATTCAGGACTGAGGGCGCCCTCCGGCCCCCAAATCCTGGGGGTGTCGGACCACGGGCCCGATCATGGGGTGGCGGAAGGGCCGGTTTCGAACCGCAACCTTCCTGCAAGCCAAAGGCACGGGTGTCTCGTCATGCCGCAAGCGCTGGTAGGACAGCATGGCGCTCTGGAGGGCAGAGAACATGAGCTTTCTCAGCAGGCTGTTCGGCAAAGGAAAAGACGTTGCTCAGACGGCTCCCGATCAGGCCCAGAAGGTGGCCGGCGCCGTCCCAGACCAGGTCAAGGACAAGATTCCCCAGGACGTGATGGACAAGCCCGCCGAAATGGCCCAGAAAGGCCAGCAGGAGGTGATGTCGAAGCTGCCGGAAGCTGTTCAGGACAAGGCGTCGGACCAGCTGAAGCCCAACCCCGGCGGCGCACAGGGCGGCGCGGACCTGCCGCGAGAGGCAACCCAGGAGACGCGGGACATGGGCGCTCGGGCCGAAGAGGCGCTCCCGGAGCAGGTCCAGGAGAAAGTCCCGGAGCAGCTTAGGCCCCAGGGCGCCCAGGGCGGCGCCGACATCCCTCAGGGCGGATCACCGCCAGACATGCCGCCGCCGGCGCCGGAGCCGCCGCCGCCGGCTGTGTAGCTATCAGCTGTCAGCTTTCGGCCAGCATAGGCGCCGAAGGACCTGCTGCCGACGCTTTGTGCTTCATGCCCTCTCGGGCAATCGAAATCAGGCCCGTTGCTGGCTGACAGCTGAATGCTGATTGCTGACGGCCGTGAGCTACTGCGGCCCGCGGCTGACCAGCAGCGTAACCGCGACGTCGGAGTTCGACTTCGCACCGGGGTCGGGCGTCTGCGAGATGACAAGGCCCTTGGCGGTGGTCTTGTTCGCGACGTCGATCAGCACGTAAGCCATCTGGCTGTCGCGAAGGGCGGCCTGGGCCGTGACCGCGTCTACGCCGACGAAGTTCGGGATCACGCCCGGCTGGATCGGGCCCAAGGGCCTGCCCTGGGCCGCGCCGCTGGGCGTGGTAGCGCCGATGGGGGGTTGTATGACTCCGGGGTTGGTCTGGCCGTTGGTTGTGACAGTCTGCGAAACCCGCGGCTGGTCGGCTACGGTAGCGCTGTCGCTGCCTGCCTTGACCAGGAGGACGCCGGCGCCGAGCAGGAAGAAGGCGACGATCCCCGCCACGATCCAGTTCATGTTGATGCTGTTGCCGACTGGACGGTTGATGGTCGGCAGCGGCGTGATGTCGACCGTCAGCTCCTGGTTGGGGAAGACGCGGATCAGCTCTTCCGGGTTCAGGCCAAGGTAGCGGGAATACGTGCGCAGGAAACCACGCGCGTACACCGGCGCCGGAAAAGCCGAGAAGTCTTCGTTCTCCAGGGCCTGCAGGTAGCGCTTCGAGACGTGCGTGTCGCGTTCGGCGTCTTCGATTGTGATGCCGCGGGCACGACGCGCCCGGGACAATGTGTTGCCTAGTTCGGCCATAAATTTCAGTAAGCGGGGTGTGATCACTATACACAGGGGTTTCGGGAGCATCAAACGCGGCCGCCGGCGGTCCGGCTGAGGACGAGCCGCCTTGCGCGACCCCAAGACTCCCTTGCCGCTGCCCCGCCTTCTCCTGGCATCCCGAAGTCCTCCTTCTGTCATTCCGACGTTAGGAGGAATCCCGGAGCGGCGCTGAGTACCCACGGTGCAAAGTCGTGACTAATGGGCCCCCCTCTGTCATCCCGACGCAAGGAGGAATCCCGACGGGCGCCGAGTTCCCACGGTGCAAGGGCGTGACTAATGGGCACCCCTCTGTCATTCCGACGCAAGGAGGAATCCCGACGGCGCGAGTACCACGATGCAGGGCGTGACTAATGGGCCTCCTTCTGTCATTCAGACGTAAGGAAGAGTCGCGGACGGCGCCGAGTACCCACCGTGCAAAGTCGTGACTAATGGGCACCCTCCTGTCATTCCGACGCAAGGAGGAATCCCGACGGCCCGAGCCCGGTGCAACGTCGTGACTAATAGGCCCCTCAGTCATTCCGACGCGAGGAGGAATCCCGGAGCGGCGCTGAGTAGCCACAGCGCAACTTCGTGAGGAAGGGGCTCTCTCCCGGGATTCCTCCTCGCGTCGGAATGACAGGAGGGGGACCGGGATGACACAGGTGGCGCCGGCGCACCTTCCTTGTCCGTCTCCGCCCTTCCTGACAGAATCTGGCCATGGACCTTGGGCTGCGCGGCAAGGTGGCGATCGTCACCGGCGGCAGCCGCGGCATCGGGCGGGCGATCTGCCTGGCGCTGGCCGACGAGGGCTGCGACGTCGTCCTCTGCGCCCGCGGCGAAGAGAAGCTGCGCGAGACCGAGGCCGAGCTGCGGACGAAGGGAGTGAGGGCGCTCGGCGTCCAGGCCGACGTGACGGTGGCGGCCGACGTCGACCGCCTGGTCGACGAGGCGGTGAAGGCGTACGGGCGCGTCGACGTGCTGGTCAACAACGCCGGCGGCGGCCGTGCCGGCGACGACGACGCGGACTGGCAGGCCGGCCACGAAATCAACCTGCTGGCGGCGGTGCGGGCCTCGCGGGCGGTGACGCCTTACATGCGCAGCCAGGGCGGCGGCAGCATCGTCCACATCGTCTCGATCTGGGGCCGCGAGGCCGGCGGCGCCCTGATCTACAACGCCTACAAGGCGGCGATGATCAGCCACGCCAAGAACCTGGCCCTGCAACTGGCGCCGGACGGCATTCGCGTCAACTCCGTCGCCCCTGGCTCGATCCAGTTCCCCGGCGGCTCCTGGGACCGGCGCGTCCAGGCCGACCCGGAGGGCATGAAGGCCTTCGTCGCCCAGAACATCCCCTCCGGGCGCTTCGGCCGGCCGGAAGAGGTCGCGGCCGCCGTCGTCTTCCTGGCGTCGCCGCGCGCGAGCTGGGTCACGGGCGCCTGCCTCAACGTCGACGGCGGCCAGTCGCACTCGAACATCTAGGAGCAGGAACAGGGAACATGGAACCTGGAACATGGGGGAACGATAGAGTCCGATTCTCCCCTGTTCCATGTTCCCTGTTACTTGTTCCTCCATCCCTATGACACGCGACCGCGAGTACGCCGCCCGCCTCTTCCTCGCCTGGCTGAACGAGCGCTATGGGCGTTCCTTCGCGCCGGTTGACCTCGCCGGCCCGACCTGGCTCGCCGAGGACGAGGCTGCGGCGGGCGCCCCGGCGGCCGCATCGCGCTCGTCGCCGACCGGCTCTCCGAGGCTGCGCCGGCCTGGGACGAGCGCGCGCGGGAGCTGGAGGCGCGCCTCGACGGGGCGCGGCCGGGCTCGTACCTGCTCTGGGTGCCGCCCGGCGGCAAGCTGCCACAGGAGGAGCCGGACGAGTCGGAATGGGTGCGGCGCGTCGTGCTGGCGGCTTCGCGGCTGGCGTCCGGGCGCAACGGCGAGGTCCGCCTGCCGGTGAAGATGGTGCTGGGCAAGGTGCGAGACGAAGGCGGCTACGCCAACGTCCTCGGCGGCCTCAGCCGCCACTGGACGACGGTCACGGCGAAGGTCAACGGCACCTTC
Source organism: uncultured Chloroflexia bacterium (assembly GCA_963703905.1). Lineage (GTDB taxonomy): Bacteria > Chloroflexota > Dehalococcoidia > DSTF01 > WHTK01 > DATLYJ01. Next base: position 105,012 of record CAVPFY010000007.1, on the reverse strand, counting down.
TATCTGGACAGCAACCCCCTGAAGCGCCTCACCCGCGACGAGGCCGAACGCGAGGAGCTCTTCGACCACATCGCCCTGCTGAGCCAGGGCGTCGCGAAGGGTGAGGCGGTCGAGTTCGAGCACGAGGACGCCTGGTCCGTGCAGCGCCTGGCCCGCGGGCCTGCCGCGAAGGACCTCGCGGACGGCTGGGCGATCACCGGCTGCCCCGAGGGCTACGACCCTTTCGATGGCGGTACTACGCGGCGCCTATTGCGCCAGAAGCTGGTGGCGGCCCGCGATGCCCTGGCCGGCGCGACGGGCGCCCTGCGCGCGCTGGTGCTGGTCGGCGCCTACGACTACATCGAGAATGAGACGGCGGGGCCGGCGCTGCGCGGATTCGACCCAACACTGGCCGCGGCGCTCGACATCGTCGCGCTGGTCGCAGACGGTGAGGTCCGGCCGATCGTCCTCAGCCGCGCCATCCCCTGGCTGGCTTAGTTCGCCCCGCGCGCGAGGCCTCCCTTATGCGGAGGGTGCGGCCACCGTCGCCGTCGTCTGTTGGTAACGCCAGAGGCCGGCAGAGGCGGCGAGTATCCACACTCCTAACAGAATAAAGCTGAGAAATCCGAGCCCGCTGATCACGCCGTCCGGGTCGTTCTCGAGCGAGGCCGCTCCGCCGATGATGCCCAACACCGCGGCCACCACTCCGAGCCACCCGAGCCACTTCCAGAAGGCGGATCTGGTCAGGATTACGACGGAGGCCGCTCCCATCAGTACCGCCGCAAGCCCGGAAAGCGCAGTGAAGGTGTGGTAAGACGCAGCTGAAGCGTATACGGCTACTTCCGCCGAGGCGTCGTCTTTTAACAGTGCCAGGCCGGCAACGAAGACCCCGCCGATGAGGCCGGCTACAGGGAAAAGAATGCCGCCGGCCAGGACAGTGCGTGAGAAGACGCGCGGCTCGCCTTCGGCTTCGCTGAGGCGCGCGTAGAGGCCGGCTAGAAACGGAAAGTAGAAGAAGATGAACGCCAGGCCGGTAATGAAGTCGCCCACCAGGAATTGATCCGCATTGTCCTCATACCAGGCCACGATAGTCTCGCCGCTGTCCTTGTAGTCCGCGACATCACCCTGCACAAAGATGCCGACCACGAATGTAACCACGAATAAGATCCCGGCTGCGCCGGAGATCTGCCAGGAATTTTTAGTCATAGTGTCTAACCTCCTTAGCAATAAGAGTATCAGAAGTGTCAATGGTTGAGTAAGCTCCCAGTAACCATTCTGGTTCCCGGGCCAACTACCAGCCCCCGCTCATTGCCTTTGCCGCGGGCCGCGCTGCATCATGCAGCCGTGGTTGAGAGCAGCCCGGAAGGCGCCCTTAGCGGCCTCTCGCTCCTGGACCTGTCCGAGGGCATTGCCGGGGCCTTCGCCACGAAGCTGGTCGCCGACTACGGCGCCAGCGTCATCAAGGTCGAGCGGCCGGGGACGGGCGACCCTACACGGCGACAGGGGCCGTTTCCGGATGACCTGCCCCATCAGGAGAAGAGCGCGCTCTTCCTCTACCTCAACACGAACAAGCTCAGCCTCACGCTCGACTACACCACGAGCACCGGCGCGTCGATCCTCAAGCGGCTGATCGCGCAGAGCGACGGCATCGTCGAGGACCACCCGACGCGCCGCCGCGACGAACTTGGGCTTGGCGCCCCCGCCCTGTTGACGCTGCGGCCGAGCCTGACAATCACTCAAGTCTCGGCCTACGGCGCGACTGGGCCTTACAGCTCCTGGCCGGCGACCAACCTCACGGGCTTCGCCGCCGGCGGCCAGATGGCCATGTGCGGCGACCCGGACCGGGAGCCCTTGCTCGCTGGCGGCTATCAGGGCGACTACCAGCTGGGGCTGCACGCCTATGCCGCCACCCTCGGCGCGCTGTGGCACGCGGCCCAGACCGGGCGGGGCCAGACCGTCGACGTCGGCCTCATGGAAGCGATGGCCACGACGCTGGAGCTTTCGTTCTCGAATTACCTCTACCGGCACCGGCCGGGGGCCGAGGACGACCCGCCACAGCCGTTTCTTGCCGGCCCCTCGCGGCGAGGCAACGCCGCCTCCGCCGCCGTCGGCCTCTATCCGGCCGCGGACGGCTACGTCGGCGTGCACGCGATGGCGCGCCAGATGCCGGCGCTATTGGAGCTGCTGGGGATCGACGACGCCTCTCTGGGCGAAGACCGCTTGCGGCGCAACGACGAGCTGTCCGCGCACATTTACGCCTGGGCGGCCGACATGCCCAAGCACGAGGCCTATCGCCTGGCCGGCGAGCACCGCGCGCCCCTGGCCTTCGTCCACGACATGAAGGACCTGGTCGAGTCCGAACACCTGCGCTACCGCCGCGCCGTGCGGGAAATCGACCACCCGGATGCGGGACGCCTGCACTACCCGCGCGGGCCCTTCGAGATGTCTGGCGCGCCCTGGCGAGAGGGCCGGGCGCCCCTGCTGGGCGAACACAACGAGGCGGTGCTCCGGGGCCTCCTTGGTTTCGCGCGCAAGGACATGGTCATGCTGCGACAGGCGGGGGTCATATGAAAGGAAGAAGGCACCAGGGACACGGAATAAGGAACAGGGGAGAACGGACGCGCATCGCTTCGCCGTGTTCCTTATTCCGTGTTCCTCACGCCTGGGCGCGATGAACCTGCCGCTTCCCCTCTCGGGCATCCGCGTGCTGGACCTGACCATGGTCTGGGCGGGGCCGTACGCGACCCGCATCCTCGGCGACATGGGCGCGGAGGTCATCAAGGTCGAAGGCGTCCGGAACTGGGACCTGCTGCGCGACCTGCACCTTTTGCCGGGAGTCGACCAGGCCTATGACAAGTCGGCCTACTTCAATAACCTCAACCGCAATAAGCTCGGCTGCACGCTGGACCTGGGCCACCCTCGCGGCCGCGAGCTGGCCCTGCGCCTGGTCGCGATGTCCGACGTGGTGATGGAGAACTATCGCCCCGACGTGATGAAGAACCTGGACCTGGAGTTCGAGGTCCTCAAAGCGGTGAAGCCGGACATCATCATGGTGTCGATGCCGGGCCACGGCAAGGACGGCCCCGAGGCCGAACGCATCGCCTACGGCACCAACGTCGAGCAGCTCGGCGGCCTGGTCTCGATTCAGGGCTACGAGGACCGCGGCCCGCACAAGTCCGGTATCTCTTACGGCGACCCGATGTCGGGAATCGCCGCCGCCGGGGCGGTGATCTCCGCCCTCTTCCTGCGCAAGCGCACGGGCGAAGGCGCCTACATCGAGCTGGCGCAGCGCGAGGCCCTGACCACGCTCCTGGGCGAGAAGATGCTCGAGTACTCGATGACCGGCGTGGCTCCCGTGCCTCAGGGCAACAGGCACGCCTACATGGCGCCTCACAACGTCTACCAGACTGCCGGCGAGGATGAATGGGTGGCGATCTGCTGCCGCGACGACGGCGACTTCGAGGCCCTGACCCGCGCGATCGGCCGCCGCGACCTCATCGACGACCCGCGCTTCGCTGACGTGATCAGCCGCTACAAGAGCCAGGCCCAGCTTGACGCGATAGTCGGCGAATGGGCCTTGCCGCGCAGCGCGCGCGAGGCGGCGGCGGAGCTGGCCGCGGCGGGCGTGCCGGCCTCGCCCGTGAACACGAGCGCCATGCTCTATGACGACCCCCAGCTTCGCGCGAGAGGCCTGCTGGAAATGGTCGCGCACCGCAGCGCCGGCGCTTGGGAGATGGACGGCATGCCCTACCACTTTTCGGAGACGCCGGCGCACATCCGCCTGCCTCCTCCTGCCTTCGCCGAGCACAACGGCTACGTGTTCCGCGAGCTCCTGGGTCTCGGCGAGGGCGAGATCGCGGAGCTGGCGGCCGCGGGCGTCATCGGCGACACGCCGGCAAGGTGAGCCCACGTCTTGGGCCGGCGCGGGAGAGGGGTCCGTCGATGCCTTCGTCCGGCTGCTTCTTGTGTACAGTCGTGACGTGACCTGCCGCTACTGCCTCGGGGCGCTCATCCCTTCGCTTCGCTCTCGAAGGCCGCCCGGCGGTGTCCGGCCATGAAAGTGCTCCTCATCCTGCTAGTCGTGGCCGGGCTGGCCCTGTGGCCGTTCGTGGCGTTGCGTCAGCGTTGGGCGCTGCGCCTCTGGGTGCGGTTCAAGCTGGTGTTCATCGTCTATGCCCTAGTGATATTCCTGGCGGCGCTGATCTCGCTGGTGTTTCGCTGGGACCAGATCTACGGCTGATGCGCGTCCTGGTGGCCCCGCAGGAGTACAAGGGCACCCTGACCGCGGTCGAGGCCGCCGAGGCGATCGCGAATGGCCTGCGTGCCGCCCTTCCGGACGTCGACATCGACGTCGCTCCCATGGCCGACGGCGGCCCGGGTACGGCCGAAGCCTTGCTCAGGGCCGTCGGCGGCGCATGGCGGGCGAGCCCGGCGCACGACCCTCTCATGCGGCCGATCGCGGCCGGCTGGGCGCTGCTGTCCGGCGGCACGGGCGTGGTCGAATGCGCGGCCGCCTCGGGACTGCTGCTGCTCGCAAGAGAGGAGCTGGACCCGCTGCGGGCGACGACATTCGGCACCGGCGAGCTCATCCGCGCGGCGATGGAAGCCGGCTGCCGCGACTTGATCGTCGGCCTCGGCGGCTCGGCGACCAATGACGGCGGCGCCGGCATGGCCCAGGCGCTGGGCTTTCGCCTGCTGGACGCGGCCGGACGGGAACTGGCGCCGGGCGGGGCCGCCCTGGCGCGCCTGGCCCGGATCGAGGCCGGCGTGGCCTTGCTAGGGCTGCGAGGCGCCAGGTTCGTGGCGGCGACGGACGTGCGCAACCCACTGTGCGGGCCGGAAGGCGCTTCGGTGGTTTACGCACCGCAGAAGGGCGCCGACCCAGCGGCCGTAGCGGAGCTGGACCGCGCGCTCAGGACCTTCGCGGGCGTCGTGAAGCGCGATCTCGGCGTCGACGTGCTCGACGTGCCGGGCGCCGGCTCGGCGGGCGGTCTCGGCGCGGGTGTCATCGCCTTCCTCGGCGCCTCGATCAGGCCGGGAGCCGAGGTCGTGGGCGAGGCCGCTCGCCTGGACGAGCGAGTACGGGCGGCCGACCTGGTGATCACCGGGGAAGGGCGCCTGGACGGCCAGACGGCCTTCGGCAAGACGCCTGCCTACGTCGCGCGACTGGCGCGCGAGGCGGGCCGGCCGGTCGCGTGTCTGGCCGGTTCGCGCGGCCCGGGTTACGAGCAGTCCGCAGGCCTGTTCGACGCGGTCGAGGTGCTTGAGGCCGGGGCCGCGATCCCGGACGCGGCTGAATCACGGCGGCTTCTGGCGCAGGCAGGAGTGCTGGCCTTATCCGCGCTGGGCTGGCCCCGGAGGTAGGCGGTCCGGCGGCTGGGAGGGGCCTTCCATTTCGGCGTCGGCCTTCATGCGGGCAAGGGTGCGCTGCTCCGTGACCCAGAGGAAAGCCAGCAAGGCCGAAAAGATCAGGCTCACGGCAAAGGCCAATGCACCATCACCGACCTCGGTCTGGCCGAGGACCATGTTGTAGCCGATTACCAGCACAACGCCCGCCTGCGCCGCGAAGGGGAGCCAGAGCAGGCCACGGTAACGTTCCGGACGCCAGGCGAGGTGAAGGTAGACGGGTACCAGGACAAGCAGATGCACCCCGAGCAGACGCTGGGCGGCGTGGTCCTCCAGCCCGGCGCCGAGCGCGCCGGTGCTGGCGCCGCGGAATGCCAGCAGGACAAGGCCGGCTACGGAATCCCAGACGGCGATCAGAATGATGACCACGCGCCAGAGGAGCTGGGTGCTGACTGTCGCGTGCGGCGCCGGCGGCTCGGCCGTGGGCTGGGTCAAGACGTGGTTTGGCCGCGCGGCATGTTGATGAGGAGGAGGACGACAAGCCCCAGCGAGACCACGATCGGCAGAATTGCCCCTTCAACCTTGATGTCGTCCGCGATGACGTGAAAGACGGCGAAGACGGCGACCATCGATTGCTCCAGGACGCCGATCCAGACCAGGCCGCGATAACGCATGGGCCCGCGGATCAGGGCGTAGATGTAGAGGGTTAGCGGCACGACGAGGGCGCCGCCCAGGGAAGCGCGCGCGGCCAAGACGCCGCCGATCTTGCCGCCGGAGACGTGCATGAGCGGGCCGCCAAAGCTCAGCTCCGCGAGCAGCCCGATGATGTCCCAGGCGATCAGAAGCAGCAGTACGAGTTGAAGGCGGAGCCTCGGCGAGAGGCCGCGAACCGGCTCGACTATGTTCATCTGCGAATCCGCCGCATTCTAGCACCAGGAGGCCGGTCGGCTTGTCGGCCGGAACCAGACGGCGGTCGGCTGGTCGGCCAGAGGCACCGGACCGCTGCCTCGCTCTGAGTTCCTCCGCCCGCTGAGCGCTGAAACGCCACTCCGCCTCTGGCCGACCAGCCGAAGTGCCGACAAGCCGACAAGCCTATTCGACTCCCGTGCTGGCCAGATCAGCTTCGCTGATGCCGAAGTGGTGGGCGATCTCGTGGTAGACGGTGCGCCGCACCTGGTCGGCGAGGGCGTCATCTTCGGGGAATTCGCGCACCAGCGGCTCCCAGAAGATGGTGATCTTGTCCGGCGTCACCATGCCGTAACCGGAGCCGCGATGCGGCAGGGGCACGCCTTCGTAAAGGCCGTAGAGCTCGCCTTCGTGACCGATGCGGCGGCGCTGGAAGCGCGAAGGCCGCTTGGCCACGACGATTTCGACGTTGTCGAGGCGGCGTTCGTACTCGCGCGGCAATGAACGCATGGCAGCCCGGATGTAGCGGGCGACGCGCGAAGCTGGCGTCATATGAGAGAGGTTACAGGGTGGAGTGAGAGGCCTGCCACAGGGTCTGGAAGCCCTCGCCGCCGGGGATGGAGCCCAGAATCTCCTTGCGCTCCATGTCCTTGAGCTCCCGCAGCACTTCCTCGCACTGGCGCACGGAGTTGGCGAAGCCGGACTCCGCCATGCGCCGCACCAGCGCCGACCAGACGCCCGAGGTTTCGAGCGTGGACATGTGCTTCGGCCACCAGATCGAGGTCAGCTTTTCCGGCAGCGCGAAGCGGGGGCGAAGCCTGCGGATGTTGCGGAAGCGCTCTTCGGACGAGCTAACGCGGGCAACCAACTTGGCCATGGGGCCATCGATTTCGTTGACGCGGTTGTCGATCAGGAGCCGCTTCTCAATCAAGTAGAAGCGGATGGTTATCACTTCGGCGGTCTCAATGGTTCGGAGAATTTCGTCGAGATTGATCGGGAAATCGTTGTCGAAGCCCATACACCCCCCACCTGGTTGCTTGACCTTGCAATTCTATCATCGGGATCGCCATTGGGAACCCAAAAACCATCTATTTATCCCAATGAGGCCATCGATGAACACTATGTCAAGTAGGGCGGGCGAGGGAGGGCCGGGTCCACCGGCGCAGTGAGAGACGGGCGGCCGAAATCCTTTCGAAATGCGGCCGCCCCGTCCTCGGCACGGACGCCGCCGCCGCCGTGCCGTATCTTCGATAGATGAGGGCGCTTCTGGCGCTGGCCTGCCTGCTCTTGTTTGCCCCGCTGACGGCCGGATGCGGCGACCTGGTGCGGCAGATCGTGGCGCCCGCGGAGACGCCATCGACGCCGTCCGACCAGACTCTGCGCTGGCCTGCCCTGCCGGTGTCCTATTGCCTGGACCTGGCGGCCGACGGCTACGCCGACGACGCGACCTTCGCGCGGCTGGTCGGGCAGGCTTTCGCGGCCTGGGGGGTCACAGCGCGGGACGGCGGCCGTTGCGACGGCGCCATGCGCGAGGACGACGCCCGCAATCAGATCGGCTGGGGCTCGCCGCCAATTGTGCCCGAGGCAAGCCGAGGTGGTTATGAAGCCGGCTTCACGCGCATTCGCTTCAGGGCCTGCGGTGGCGTCACCTGCACCTCGGAAAGCGTTGCCCACCTGGTGGAGGCCGACATCATCATCGACCAGAGCCCGCCGCGGACCTACCGAAACCAGCGCTGCCTCTACTCCGTGATCCTGCACGAGGCCGGCCACTTCCTGGGCCTGCCGCACCTGCCGGGGCCTTCCGTGATGTCCGCGGTCAGCACGTCCTGCCGCCAGGAGCCGACGGAGGCCGACCTGCGGGCGCTGGCGGAGCACTACGGTTCAGTAATCAGTGACAAGTGATCAGTAATTAGCCGGACCCTGACAGAGTGGCGTCGCGCATTCCAAAGGAAAGGACGGCCCTGCCGGTCGATGCGCCGGATTCAGCCGCGCCCTGCATCACCCGGATCATCTCCATGTCGCGATGTGGGAGCGAGTCGGAGGGGTCAGGCGGAAAGCACGGCCTTCAGGCGCTCCGCCACGATCCGCTCCTCGCCGTCGTTGAAGAAGGCGACGGAGACATGCAAGGCGCCGCCCTCGACGCCGGTCCAGATGCAGGGCGTGCCGTCGACAAGCGCCTCGAAGGCGCGCTCGGCGTCCAGGGAGGCGCCCTCCTTGAAGCGAACCTTGACGCCTTCGCGGACGACCGGCCGCGGAGTCCCTGTCTCCGAAATCGGCCGCGCCTCGATCCCGGGGATGCCGGCGATGGCCTCCATGATCACGTCGCAGCGCTCGCCGTACTTGATGAAGCGCTCCTCGTGGTTCATGGTGAACCATTCCCGCAGCGCAACGACGCAGGCGATGATCTCCTGCCGGTCCAGCTTCATCGGCCGCCCGATGGAGCGCAGGCCGTTGGTCTCGAAGCTGATGAAGCCGTTCAGCGCCGCGGCCTCGACGAGCTCCTTGCGCCCGGTCACGAGGCCGGTCGAATGCGGCGCGTCGAAGTACTTGGCGGCGTAGCAGACAAGGTCGGCGCCGGCGCGAGCGTAGCGTTTGAGCTCGTCCGTGGGATAGGTCTGGCCGGCGGCATCGACGATCACGGGCACGTCGTAGGCGTGGGCGATACGGATGACCTCGGTCAGGGGCAGGCTGCCGGGCCTGGTGCCCGTGGCCAGGAAGTGCACGGCGCAGGTCTTGTCGTTGAAGGCGGCCTCCAGCTGCGTGACAGTGGTTTTGTCTGGGTCGCCGACTTCGACCAGCTTCGCGCCAGGGATTGTGACGCAGCGGTCGTACTTGATTCGGCCGGCGCGCTGGATCAGGATCTCGTCTTTCATGCCGGTGGTGTCGGGCAGTCGCTCGATGCGCGCCTCGTCCTTGCCGGTCATGCAGGCGGCAGCCGCCAGCGCCAGCGCCCCGCCCGCCCCCGAGGTTATGTAGGCGGCTTCGCAGCCAAGGATGCCGGCCACGATCTTGCCGCTGCTTTCCAGCAATGCCCGCATCTCTACGAAGTACCGGTTGGCGTCGTCCATGGCGCGCTGAACCCTGGGCGAGAGCGCCGAACCGCCGAGGATGGTGTAGGCGCCGGCGGCGTTGATGACTGGGCGGACGCCCAGGTCCGCGTACAGGCTGGCCGATTCTTCGCTGTCCATGTCTTCTCCTGAGTCCCGCCAACCGTAATGCTACTCGCGCGGGCGGGGCGGCGTCGCCATCCAAAGCCTATCAAACCTCACCCCCCGGCCCCTCTCCGTCAACGGAGAGGGGAGTTCGGAGGGGGCGGAGGAGGAGCTGCGCTTCGAGGGTGGCAAGGACGGCCTCGAGGTGGGTAAGGACGTCTTCGTTCCTGAATCTGAGGATGGTGAGGCCGTTGGCCTGCAGGTAGGCTGTGCGAATGGTGTCTTCGGCCCCGGCGATGTCGTGAGTCGGTCCGTCCGCCTCCACCACCAGGCGCGCTTCGCGGCAATAGAAGTCGACGATGAAGCGCTCGATGGGATGCTGGCGACGAAACTTGAAGCCGCCGAGGCGACCGCCTCTCAGCGCCTGCCAGACGGCATCTTCGGCTGCCGTCGGCTGCTGCCGCATCTCGCGCGCAAGGGGCTTCAGCTTCTCCCACATGCCAGGAGGTGTCCGCCACTCACCCCGTCTCTCGCCTTCCATGCCCACTCCGTCCGCCTCGTATCCCTCTCCTCCGCCTCGGAACCCCCTCTCCGTTGACGGAGAGGGGGCAGGGGGTGAGGTTAGAACAACCCCCGCACCAGCTTCACCGCCTCCTGGGTCACGATCTCCGCGGTGTCCGGCACGAAGCGCGCCTGCCCGACTTCGTAGCCGTGGGCGTCGAACTGGGAGGCGGTGGGGAAGTAGCCGGCGGTGCCGTTGGTGTAGCCGGCGATGAAGAGGTGCGGCAGGCCAATGCGGCGCTCGAGGTCGCGCGCGACTTCGACGAAGAACTCGCCGGGGAGGGTGACGATGGCGCACTCGTCGGAAATGCGGAAGGCCTGTAGCTCCAGGGCCTCGCTGCCCCCTTCGCCCCCGCCGCGCTGGCGCTGGCCCCGCCAGAGGCGCAGCGAGTTGAGCCGGGGGCGGACCGCGCGCCGCTGCCCCTGGTCGTCGCCGGCTGCCTCCAGCCGGCCTTCGAGGTCGCGGACCTCGGCCTCGATCTGCTCCAACGTCGGCAGGGTGCGTTTCGTGAGGTCGATCGAGGTGCGGGCGGAGTCGAGGCGCAGGCCGCTGAGAAGGGCGCCTGGCGTCTCCTTGGGCGTCTGCTCCGACCAGTTGAGGTTGACGCACCACTGGCCTTCGCCCAGCGGGCGGACCTCGTGGGCGACCCGCGTCGCGGCCGCGCCGAGTATGCCGCCGATGCGCTCGACCTCCGCGAAGTCGTGGCGCATCCAGACGGGGTTGATGTTGCCGCAGCAGCCCTGCATGTAAACGCCGGCGCCGCCGAGGTTGCGCTCCACAAAGCGCATCGCCGCGCCGGGAAAGTCGGCCGAATAGTCCAGGTTGTCGTGTTCGAGCACCGTCGCGTGGCAGGCATAGTTCACGACCGTGGCGATCGGGGCCGCGCCGCCTTCGGGCGCCGCCAGCATGACTTTGGCCGTTTCTTCAATCGGCCAATCCGGCTGGCGGCGGTTCTGGCTGATCGAGGTAACGTTAGCGCTACCCACCTTCAAGGGCGCCGGGCGCAGGTTGCGCAGGGCCATGGCGACGGCGCCGGCGACCTTCTTCGCGGTCACGGCGGTGTAGCCGGGGAGGTCGGCGTCGCGCAGGAGCGGGCCGGAGTGCGTGTGCGTGGCGCCGATGGCGACGTTATCGGCGGGAATGCCGGTGTCCTTTTGGACCTGCTCGCGGATGGCCGCGACCATTTCTGCCGGCACGCCGACGAGGTCGCAGACCGCGAGTACGACGTGCGAGCGGCCGTCGTGCAGGACCAGCGTGCGCACGTTCAGGGGGTCGTGGATGGCGGTAGAGACGCCCTGGCGCGCGCCGTAGCCTCCCATCGCCAAACCTACCCCAGGAGTGATGTCGACGACTGCGGCGCCTACCTGAATCGTGTCAGCCATGATGCCCTCCTGTTCGCCGCCGGTAGGGCGGCGGCGAAGCTTCGAAATAGTACTCGCGTCGCGGGTTCTAGGGCTGGTCCGGGTCGAGGCCGGCGAGCAGCATTGCCTCCCGCAAGGCGCCGAAAAGCTGTGCGTCGGCGCCGAGTACTGCCAGCACGACCGGCGGCAGGCGCCCGCCGGCAGAACTGGCCGCCTGGGCTTCGACGGCGGCGCGCAGCGCCTCCCCCTGTGCGGCGACACCGCCGCCGAGGATGATGACCTGCGGGTCCGCCAGGACGGCGATCCAGGCGACGGCTAGGCCCAGCGCGGAGGCCGCGTCTGCGACTACGCCGCCGGCGAGCGCGTCGCCGGCGGCCGCCAGCGCGAATACGCGGTCGGTGGTGAGGCCGCGGGCGGTAAGGCCGGCTTCGAGCGCCCGCCGCAGGATTGCGGGGCCGCCGGCCACGGCCTCGATGCCGAGCAGGCGCCCGTCCGGGCCGGCGATTCCCGATGGCAGGGGGTTCACCTCGCCGGCGCTGAAGTGGTGGCCACGGTGCAGCCGCCCGCCCAGGACAAGACCAACACCGACGCCGGTGCCGATGCCGATGAACGCCACGTCGGCGGCGCCGCGGCCGGCGCCGCGCCAGGCCTCTCCCGTGGCGGCCATGTTGACGTCGTTCTCGACGTGGACCGCGCAACCCAGGCGCTGCGCGAGCATGGTGGCGAGAGGCACGTGCTGCCAGCCTTTGAGGTTGCGCGCGCCGATGACTACGCCCCGGTCAGGGTCGACAAGGCCCGGCGATGCGATGCCGGCCGCACTGGCTTCGGCGCCGTCAAGCAGGCGGCCAGCGAGGGCCGCGATGCGGTCGGCGATAGCGGACGGGCCCGATGCTGCGTCGACCGGCTCATCGGCGCGGCGCAAAAGCGCACCCGTCGAGTCCGCGACGGCGACGCGCAGCCTCGTCCCGCCGAGGTCAACGGCGACCAGCGGACCGATGGCCGCGGTCATGACCCCAGGAGTGTCTGCGAAATCGTTGTCTTCGACGTAGGCGTTGTAGCGTTGCAACGCCTGGCGGGCCAGGACAGGCCCACGCTCAGGCAGGTCGATATCGCCGGCGCCCGAAACCAGCAGCACCATAACGCCGAACTGGTACAGCGCCGCCGCCTTCATGTCTCGGCGGCATTCGTCGAGGCCGTAGCCGCTCACACCGCGGTCGCGCAGGCCGCGCAGGTAGCGTTCGGTGAGGTCGTCTTCCCAGTCGCGCCGGTCATCTGGCGGCAGGCTTCCGACCAGAAAGTAAACGAGGTCGGCCGGGCCGCGTCCCCGCTGGGCGGCCTGCCAGTCGAGGAGGGCGAATTCTCCGCCGTCGGCGAGGCCGAAGAACATGTTGTCGAGGCGATAGTCGCCGTGGACGAGTGTGCGCGGGGCTGCGGACATCAGGGCGCCGAGTGGCGCAAACCTGGCGCCGAGGACGGGCGCGATGGCGCGGATTTTCGCGCCGAGGAGGTCCCCGGCCCGCTCCGCGACCATCGGCCAGACGAAGGGCAGCATGGCGCCGAGGGCGGGGCCCCTGGTCTCCTCGTCCATTTTTGGCAGCCAGGCCAGCCTGTCGAGCTCGGGCTTGTCCCAGTAGGCCGCGTGTAGGGCCGCCATGTTGTCGACTGCCACCTCGGCGTCCGCGCGGGCGCAGGCCTCGACCTGATTGCCGGCACGGGCAGGCGCCAGGTCTTCCAGCAGGAGCACGAACTCGCCCGCCGCGGCGTCCATGGCGTTGAAGTAGGGCCTCGGTGTGCGGATCGGCACTCGCGAAGCCAGGTCGCGGTAGAAGCTGCCTTCGATGGCATAGAGGCCGGCCATGAGGAAGAAGGTCCTGGCCTCCTGGAGTTGGGTCGGCACCTTTGCGATCACGCTGGCCGGCCCGGCGCCGGCAGGTTCGTACTCGGCCTTGATCCGGCCCAGCTCGCCGACGAAGCCTTCGCCCTCGCCGATGACGGTGACTCCGCAGGACGTCACGCGGCCGGAAGGCAGGGCGCCGCCCCGGCGCAAGGCTTCGCCGAGCCAGGCCGGGTCGATCTCGGTGACGCTCTTGGGCAGTCTCAGGTCGCTCATGAGTCCTTCCCGATGGCGAATCTTCGATGCGCCTGCCGGTTCCAGTCAAGAAAAGCGGCGTAGGGGATCGCCGGCCGCCGGCTCAGGGTGAACACCGCTGCGGGTTATCCGATGCCGCCGCCGACCATCCTTCGAGATCATGTTCGAGAACCTCACGACCGCGTTCATCGTCCTCGGCGGGTTGGTGGGCATCGCGCTGGGCCTGTACGGGCTGGCGCCCGCGCTATTCCCGAGACGCCTCGGCAAAGCGCGCGAGGCGCTCTACGGTTGGGAGCCCGACTACGAGGATCCAGAAGAACAGCCACTTCCCGATTTCAGCGCGATGGACAATTATCGCGCGCCCGCCGGCGAAACCTTCGTCCTGCCCTCCGCCTGGCGCGGTACGGCTGAGGAGGGCCTGGCCGCCGAACCGACTTTGGCGCCGGTCTTCGCCGCAATCGCCGAAGAAGCTGAGGGTGCCGAACCCTTTGTGCCGCTGCCCGAAATCATCCCCCCGTTCGCGGCGCCTGAGGCTCGCAATGACGCCGCCCCGGAGCTGGACGAGGTGCTCGACATCTTCCGCGAGGTCTATCCGGACGCCCGCCCGACGCCCGGGCGTAGAGCGCTGAGCACTACCGGCGAGAAGCCTGTAAGCATCGCCGAGCTGCTCGCGGATGCGCGCTGGACGGCCATGGCTCTCACGGTCGCGAAAAGCGGAGCCCTGGTCCGATAGCCCGCGCCAGACGTCGCCGTCGCTCTCCGCCACCAGCCCGCGCGCGAAAGCAGAATCGCCTACCGGGGCTTGTCGCGGTTGGGCTGCTTCTGGTCGCCGGCGTTTCAGCTCTGGTGGCATCTTTCCTGCCGATCGGTGAGCACCGCGCGGATCCGGCCGCGCAGGCCAATGCCGTGCTCGCGGAGTTGGAGGCGAACGCGTCTGCCACGCCCGCGCTTGTGGCCGCTGCCACGGCCCCCAGGGCGCCGGCCGCGCCCACGGAGGCGGCGGGCGCTACCCCGGCAGGCACGCCGACGCCGCGGCCGGCGATCAAGTCTGCGGCGCCACTGGAGGCCCAGGCGGTGTCGGGCTTTCGGTCAATTGGCGGCGGCCAGCAGCCCGCGCGGCCTCCGGCTTCGACCGCCGCCGCGGCCGGCCCGTGGTCACTGCTGATTCTCGCGGACGCGGCGCTGTCGGAGGTCACGGGGGCACTGAAGCAGTCGCTGACGGAGAAGGGCATCGGCGTCCGCGAGGCCGCCGGCCCCGATCGTCCCGACGCGGTGCTGGTGCTCAAGGCGGGGGCCGAGAGCGGCGCCTGGTACTGCGACTCTCCCGGCGGCGGCAGTGCCATCTGGGCGGCGAGCCTGCTGGCGGCGCTGCCGGCCCGGCCCGTGGCGGCGGACGCTCCAGACTTGAGTTGCGCCGCGGTGCAGGGTGCCTGGGCGCGCACGCCCTCGTCTCTCGTGGCACTTCAGGCCACGGGGGCCGTGTCCGTTGACCGCCTGGCCGAGGCGGTGGCGGGCTACTTCGCGCGCTACGGGGCGGCTCAGAGGCGGTTTGCGCTGAGCGCGCGCGTGGCGTGGCCGGCGACGGGCGCTATCACCAGCGCCTACGGGCCCGGCCACCCGCTCGGAATCGACATCGGCCAGTGGTCGGGGCCGGTCAGGGCGGCCACGGACGGCGCCATCTACTTCGCCGGCGGCGACCCCTGCTGCTCCTACGGCCGCTTCGTTGTCATCGACAACGGGGACGGAATCCGCACGCTCTACGGCCACCTGGCCTCGCTGGCGGTGAAGACCGGCGACAGGGTCAGCGCAGGCCAACCCCTGGGCGAGGTCGGCTGCACCGGCGCCTGCGACGGCGTCCACCTCCACTTCGAGGTCATCGACAGCGGCATGCGCCAGGACCCGATGGGGTATTTGAGGTAGGAGTGTGACATGTCAGCTGTCAGGTGTCAGCTGTCAGCCAGAGGTGCGAGAACACGAGCCAAGGGCTCAGCGTGGCCCGATATCAGCCCGCGACACCCCAGGCGGTCTCTTTCCACATACGGGCCTTCCACACGGGAGCCAGGATGAATTGCTGGTCCTTCGTTTTAGGCAAAGCCGTGGCTGGTGTGCATATGTTTCGGCGTTTGCGGCCGTCGACTTCTGGCTGATAGCTGACGGCTGACGGCTGATAGCCGAAAGCTGATGGCTCTCTAGTCCCTCGGCGGCCGCATCAGGTAGTAGAAGCCCCAGCTGCCGCCCGCCGCCAGGAGGACGATGCCGGCGCTCATCAAGAGATTGCGCGCGGGGGCCGTGTCGCGCGGGCCGCCACCGCCGGCGCTGCCCGACTGCGAGGCCGGGACGCTGTTGCGGACGGTGGGGCTGGCGATCGACGGCCGCCGGGTCACGACGGGCGTCGCGACAGCGGGCTTGGGTGTGCGGCTGGGCGCGGGCGTCGCGGAGGGTGGCGGTTCCGTAGCAGCGGCGACGGCCGGCGCGGTGGTCGCGGCGGCGCCCCGGGAGGCCGCGTGCAGCTCCGCGCCGGCGCCGCCTCCGGAGACGATGGCCGGCGGGACGGCAGTGGCCGCGCTCGGCGCCGTGGCGATTGGCGGCGGCGTGGCGGGGGGCGGCGGCGAGCCTGTGGGCGGTGGCCGGGCGCCCGGCGTCGAGGTCGGCGGGGCGGCCGGCGTTGGCGTAGGGGTTACGGATGGAGTCGAGGTCGCGCTCGGCGCCGGCGTGGGCGTCCGCGAAGCGGTGGCCGTCGCGAGCGCTGTCTGGGTCTGCGTGGGCTGCGGTGTGGGCGAAGGCGTGGGGTCCGCGGAGGCCTCGCGCGCCAGGCAGAGGAAAAGCAGCGCCGCCAGCAAAGACGCGCGCAGGGGTAACCCAAGCAAGGCCGCCCGCAATCTCAGAGGTCCAGGTGTTAACGCCACGCGTGCGCGCGGGCGGGATCCTTCCAACCGGCCCACGGGTGAGTGGTCGCCTTCGCGCCCGGTGGCCAAAATCGGGGATTCCCCTATGAACGACTATCGGGGCCGCTACGAACATCCCCTAGGCGGTCCTCGCTGAGACGAGGGCCAGGTGACTGATGGAGGCAGGGATTGCCGGAAGGTCCTTCCCCCTAATTGGGGGCAGGAGACATGGATGTCCTGATGGGAAGGAGGTCCTGCTGGCAAGCACGAAAGAAGTCGATTCCCGCCTGACTTCAACCAGCTAGGAAAGCCTGCCGGAGTGCAGGCGCCATCAAGAGGTGACAACTTGAGTAAGTTCCGCAGCATGGCGCGCAAGGCCATGCGCAACGAGTCCGGTATCACCGGTCTCGAAACGGCAATCATCCTGATCGCGTTCGTCGTGGTCGCGACGGTCTTCGCCTTCGTCGTCTTGACGACCGGTATCTTCAGCGCCGAGCGGGGCAAGGAAACGGTGTTCGCCGGCCTTGCCAAGGCGCGCGGCACCATGGAAGTCCGCGGCGGCATCGTCGTGAACGCCAGCACCATCGCGGCCGGACCGCCTCAGACGATCACGGCCGGCACCATTCAGTTCACGGTGGCCAACACCGCCGGCGGCGACCCGATCCCGCTGGACCCGATCGCCACCAGCAACCGCACCGTGCATCGCCTACCGCGACCCGGCCACGGTCGACGACGACGTCGAGTACACCGTGAACTGGATCGTCGACGACGGCGACACCCTCCTGGAGCCGGGCGAGCTGGCCGTGGTCGTGATCGACGTCACGGACATCACCGGCCTGACCCTGGACTTCGAGCCGAACACGCGCTGGACCATCGAGGTTCAGACGCCGGTCGGCGCCGTGCTCGACATCACCCGGTCTATGCCGGCTCAGCTCGACACGGTGATGCAGCTCCACTAAATCGGTTTTGTCCCTGCCCGGGGGAGCCTCTCGCTGGGGTCTTTGGAAGCGAGGCGCCCCCGGGCCGGGCTAGTTTCAAGGAACGCAAAGGAACGCAATGGAGGCGAACCTCGCCGCCCTCGAAGAGGAAGTAAGCATCCTCAAAGGAGAGATCAAGTCGATCCTCCAGGAAGTAAGGATGGCCGTGCTCGCCTCCGAAAACCCATTCGCAGGCGGTTCGGCGCTTCGCCAGCCTCAGGCCGAGCCCCTGGACGTACCCTCCGAACCGAGGGTCGTGCAGGTGACGGCGGCTCCGTCCGAAGCGCCGGCGGCCATCGCCCAGGCGCCACAGACGCCTCCTCAACCAATGCAACACCTGTCGCCTGTCCACAGCCCCGCCGAAGCGCAGCTGACTTCGAGGAAGACCAGCCCGCGCCGGCCCGGATCGTCGCCCTGCCGCGCCGGCAGCCCGCCTCAGCCCGCGCGGGCCGCGAAGTTCCGCAAGACTACGTGCCGGCCAGGCGAGCGGACGTCCGCGCGCTCTCGGCGCTGCTGTCCTGGGTCGAAGAGACGCGCGAGCGCCTGGACGAGCGCCGCTACAAGGTCGTGCTCGGGCTGGCCCGCTACGGCGGCCTGATCGACATCGAGCTGCGCGAAGACGCTGCTCGATGCCGGCAAGACGGTCACGGGACCGGCCGCTCTCGACAAGCCCTCGATCAACGACTGCATCGTCGCCCTGCGGCAGTTGGAGGCCATCCTGGCCGATGAGGTGACCCCCTACGGCGACAGGGATGGTCCCTACAGGGAGGTGCTGCCATCGAGAAGGCAATAGCCACAGTCCTCCTTACCGTCGCAGGCATCGTTGCCGTCCTCGCCGTCGTGAACTCGCTCATGCCGGCGCTTTCGCGCGCCAGCGCCTCGATCGTCGCGTCGTCCGACTCCGCCGAGGGCCGCATCGCCACCCAGATCGAGATCATTCACGCGACCGGGGTCGACGGCAGCGCCAGCGTCGAAGCCTGGGCCAAGAACACCGGCGCGATGGGCGTGACGCCCCTGAGCAAGATCGACGTGTTCTTCGGGCCGCAGGAAAACTTCGTGCGGCTGCCTCAGGGCGACGCCGCCTGCACGTCGCCCGTGCTGGTTCTACACGGTCGAGAACGACACGGCCTGGAACCCGACGGCCACGCTGAAAGTCACCATCAAGTGGGGCTCGAACCTCGCCACCGGCACCACGTACTATCTGAAGCTCGTCGCGCCCAACGGCATCAGCGACGCCCGCTTCTTCACGGTCTGAACCTTGGACAGCAGCATCCCGGCCCTGGTGATCGGCGCAATCCTCCTGCTGGGGGCGACCTTCCTGGCGCGCAGCAGCATCACCACCTACGACCGCCTGGGCCAGCAGGTTAAGGAGATCGAGGTCAGCGGCCGGCGACCAGGCCCGCACCAGGCTCACGGTCGTCGGCGCCAGCCTGGACGGCGCCGGTGACACGCTGACCGTCCAGGTCCGCAACGACGGCCAGACGCGCGTGGCCGGCTGGCCCGCCGTCGACGTAATCGTCACCTACTACACCTCGCCGACGGCGCGGGTCACGCAGTGGATGGAGTACGCGGATGCGGCCCCGGCCGGCAACGAGTGGACGGTCACGGCGATCGCGCAGGACACATTCGAACCGGGAATCCTCAATCCAGGCGAGACGGCGACGCTGACGGTCGAACTCAGCCTCGCTGTCAGTCCGGCCTCGACCAATCTCATCGTCATAGCGGCAGAGAACGGTTTCACCGTCTCGGCCATGTTCCCCGGCTAGGAGAGCCATGGTTTCTCAGACGCGCACCCGCCGAACCTCATCACCACCGGCATGATCGAAATCGACAAGAAGATCGGCGGCGGCATTCCACAAGGCTCGCTTACCCTCATCGACGGCCAATCCGAGGCAGGCAAGAGCGTCCTTGTGCAGCAGTTCATCTGGGGCGCGCTGACCAGCGGCTTCAAGGTCGCCCTCTACACCACCGAGAACCGCACGCAGAGCCTGCTGGCACAGATGGCGAGCCTCTCCTTTGACATCACCGACTTTTTCTTGCTGGGCCGGATCAATGTATTCCCCGTGCCCAACTCGTTCGCACGCGACCAGGCCGAGACCGCCTTCAACACCATCCTCGGCCACATCTCAACTCTTTCTGGATTCAACCTCGTTGTCATCGACTCGCTGACTGCCTTCATCAGCCATGCCACCGACCAGGAGACCATCGACTTCTTCTCCCAGGCCAAAGACTTCTGCGACAGCAACAAGACACTGATGATGACCATGCACTCCTATGCGGTGAACGAGCAGCTCCTGATGCGCCTGCGCTCGATCTGCGATGCCCACCTCCGCCTCCGCGTGGAGGAGGTCGGGGCGCAACTCATGAAGGCGCTGGAGGTCTGTAAGGTCCGCGGCGCCACCAAGGTGACGGGAAACATCGTCAACTTTGACATCGAGCCCCACGTAGGCATCCGGATCATTCCCGTGACAAGAGCCAAAGCGTGAGCCGAGGTCAAGCAGGCATCGCATCGAGGTCGAGCCCAACCCACATTGGCTGCGTGCGTAAAGGAGATGGACCCGGGCGAAGGTACACCCGGAGCGCAGGCTCATGGTAGCCGCCCGTCAGGGCTCCGTCCGGAGGCCGTCGCCGGCTTTCCAGGAAGCGATGGACCAGGCCCAGCACCTGTGGCGGTATGTCGATGGCCTGCCCCCTGACTTCCCGCTCCCGGACTACTACGAGAGTGCTAACAAGAGCCTGGCCTCCATAGCCGAGCGCAACCTGATCTACAGGGTCAACGATGAACTGTTCGTGCACATGCGCAGCGACCCCGAAGACGCGCGCGACTTCTACGTCTCAATTGAGCCGACCTGGGGGATGGACTATCAGCGGCGCTCTGAGCACCATCGAACCGGCGCTCCTGGACTACGTGGACGAACTGGAAGCGGCGCACAACGACGAGCAGAAGATCGCCGTCCTCCTCTCCGCGGCCGATGAGGTCTTCCTGGGCGGCGGCGGGCGCGGCGCGAAGAAGGGCGGCCTCTTCGCCTTCGGCGCACCGAAGGCGCGCGCGGTTGCGGGCGTCGGCGCAACGCCTGAGGTCCTCGAAGCCATCAAATACCTGCTGGTCCGCGACAAGATCGGACTCGGCCTGCTGGAGCCGCTGATCCGCGACCCGAACATCGAAGACATCAGCTGCAGCGGCGTCGGTCCGATCTTCATCGAGCACAAGATCTTCAAGGCCCTCAAGACCAACATCAGCTTCGACGAATCGGACGTGCTGGACGAGTTCGTCGTGCGGCTCGCGGAGAAGATCAAGAAGCCGGTGACCTACCGGCATCCCGATCTCCGACGCGACGCTGCCGGACGGCTCCCGTATCAACATCGTCTACGGCGTCGATGTCTCCATGCGCGGCAGCAACTTCACCATCCGTAAGTTCACGGCCGTGCCCTTGAGCATCCTGGACATCATCGAGAGCGGTGGCCTCAGCTTTGAGATGGCGGCCTACCTCTCGCTTGATCGTCCAGGAGGGGATGAACTTCTTCGTCTCCGGTGAGACGGCTTCCGGCAAGACGACGCTGCTGAACGCCCTGACGCGCGTTCTACCGTCCGGAACACAAGATCGTCACCATCGAGGACACGCCGGAAGCTACAGGTGCCGCACCCCAACTGGACCCGCGAGGTCGTGCGCAGTTCGGTGGCCGACGGCGGCGGCGGCGTAACGATGTTCGACCTGCTCAAAGCCGCCCTGCGCCAGCGCCCGAACGAGATCATCATCGGTGAGATCCGTGGCGAAGAGGGCGCTGATCGCCTTCCAGGCGATGCAGACCGGTCACGCCGTCGCCGCGACCTTCCACGCCTCGTACGGTCGAGAAGCTGATCCAGCGTCTCACCGGCAGTCCCGATCAACGTGCCCAAGAGCCTACGTCGACAACCTCAACGTCGTCTGCATCTGCCAGCGCCGTGCGCCTGCCGAACGGCAAGCTCGGCCGCCGCATCCTCAGCATCAACGAGCTCATCGGCTACGACTCGGAGACCGACTCCTTCTCGTTCATCGAGGTCTACCGCTGGAACGCCCACAACGACACGCATCGAAGCGACGGGCGACATGAACAGCTACCTCCTGGAGAACGCCATCGCGGAACGGCGCGGGCATCGCCGCCCGAGAACAAGCGCGCGATCTACGACGAGGTGCAGCGCCGGGCGCTGCCTCTTCGAACGGCTGCTGAAGGCCGGGAAGAACAACTTCTATGAGCTCTATCACGCATTCTCTCAAGCGACCCGGCAAGGACTCCTCTAGTCCCGAGGAGGCCCGCGCCCGCAAGGAAGCGAAGGACGATCCCTTCGCCGACGTATCGCTGCTTCGCCCGCGAGCCGATCGACTTCGACCTGATCACGCAGCTCACGCACATGTCCGCGGTCGCCACATCCGGCCTGTCGCGCGACAAGCTCTTCGAGGGCACGGCCGAGCTGGACTACAGCACGTCGAAGTACTTCCGGCGCGTCCATCGCGTCGCGCAGCGCCTCAACTACGACTACTCGACGGGCCTGCGAGATGGTGGCGGAGCAGGTCAAGCGCGACAGCGTGCAGAACCTCCTCCTTCACTTCGCGACGGCCCTCTCCGCCGGTGAGAGCGAGGCCGACTTCCTGGAGCGCGAGACCGAGGTCCAGCTCGAGCTCTACGGCAAGAAGTACGAGCGCGACATGGAGTCGCTGCAAGCAAGTGGACCGACGCCTACGTCGCGCTCATGGTCTCGACCACGCTGATCGTCGTCATCACCCTGGTGTCGATGATGATCTACCCGTTCGGCATGACGGCGATCTTCGGGCTGGCGTTCATCGTCATGATCGTCGACCGTCGCCGGCGCCTGGGTGATCTTCGCCGTCTCGCCTCACGAGGTGAAGACGCACCGGCTCGCGAGACGCTCTCGCGAGCAGATCGCAGATGGAACTTATCGGGCTGATCCTCGTCACCGTCGCGGGGGCGGCGATGGCGCTCACCTGGATGCTCCTCGGCATGGGCCTGGCGCTGATCGTCGGCGCGATGTTGCTCGCGCCGCTGGGCTTTCTGGCCTGGCGCGACGACCAGAAGATCGACAAGCGCGACCGCGACATTGCCGTGTTCCTGCGCGGCCTCGGCAGCGTCATGGGCGCCTCCAGCACCACCGTCGCCGAAGGGCTGAACCGCATGAACCGCAAGGCCCTGGGCGCGATGGAAGTGCACGTGCATCGCCTCTTACGTGCGCCTGAGCAACGACATCTCGCCCGAGCTGACCTGGTTGCGGCTGTGCAGGCGAGAGCGGCTCGGAACTGGTAACCCGCTCCGTGCGCATCTTCTGGGACGGCATCCGCGTCGGCGGCGACGCCGCGGTCGTAGGCGTGCTGGCGGCGAAGTTCGCGCAGAAGGTCTCGCTGCTGCGCCAGACGCGCGGCCTGGTCGCGAACACGTTCATGTTCGTGGTCGTGCCGATGCACGCGGCGCTGCTGGCAATCCTGCTCTTCGTGACGCAGGTCATGCGCATCTTCGGGGAGCAGCTTTCGGCGGTGCAGGACGAGAACCTGAACAGCGATATCGTGCGCGAGGCCGGGGTCAGCGGCGTCATCACCTTCGCGGCGCCGGACCTGGCGCTGATCAACATCTTCGTCTCGACGGCGATAATCCTGCTCACGGTCGCGAATTCGTTCGCCCCTTACGCCGCTTCGGGCGGGCACAAGTTCAAGTTCTTCGGCTTCGCGGCCGTGATGATGCTGATGGCGGGCGTGGCCATGCTGACCATCCCGCCGGTCGTCCAGGGCCTGTTCCAGCACGTGGCGGAGACCCCTGCGACGGGCGGTTAGAGCGCGTCGCCGGGCTTGTAATCGCCGATCCAGCGCACGAACGACAGCCGCCCACCCAGAGCCTGCAGTAGAGCACGGTCGTCGGTCCAGAGGGAGCATTCGAGGCCGCGCGCCAGCGCGACGTAGTTTGCGTCATAACTTGCGGGAAGGCCGAACTCCGCCGAGATTCGCAAAGCTGCTTCGTGGAGTCCGGGTGGCGCCATCAGAGCTATCGGGTAGGTCAGGAAGATGTCTAGCATCTCTAGTCCTTCTTCGAGACTGGCGCCGTGGCTGACCATCTGTTGGCGGATAACATTGGTCACTTCGTAATCGATAAGGAAGGGCGCCGCGATGGCCTGACGCTCCTCGCGACACTGGGAAGCCAGGTTCCGCGCCTCAAGCGAGAAGTCCTCGACCAGGAACCACTTCACCGCCAGGTTGGCATCGACGCAAATCACTTAGTCGAGGCATTCATCAACGCAGCCGTCCTTCGAGTACGGCCCTCTTCGATATGGACCCACGATGGGGTGGGATAACGCTGCGCCGTTCGCGCGTGCCTCTCGGACTTATCTATTGCCATCTGCAGTCGCTTTGCGTCTGCCTCGCTCAGCTGTCTCGACACCCCGGACAAGTCGGTCAGCGGAGCTTCTCGCCGCCGGTTCAAAGGCCGGACCACGCCGGATAGGTCCGAGATCCTTACGCGGACGCGCTTCGGCCCGACTCGATGGGCGGGCAATTCGCCGCGTTTTATCCATCGCCAGATGGTAGATTGACTCAAGCTCAGACGTTTGGCCGCCTCGGCTACGCTGACAAGGTCGTCCGTACCCATTACCATACCCGAATCTTATCATTTGTATCCATATACTGTCATCCGAATGCACACAAGGTTAGGACACTGCGGAGGCGTCGCGCATGAATTCCAAACGTGGTGATGAGCTGGCGATCGACGGCGGCACGCCCGTGCGGGCGAAGCCCCTGAACACGGCCAAAGGCATGGGCTACCTGGACGAAGAAGAGATCCGCGCCGCGACCGAGGTCCTGCGCAGCCGCTCGCTCTTCCGCTACTACGGGCCCGACCTCCAGAAGAAGGTCGAGGCGTTCGAGCACCGGCTGGCGGAGCTGACCGGCGCCAGGTACGCCATCGGCGTGTCGTCTGGGACGGCGGCGCTGCAATGCGGGCTCGTGGGGCTGCGGGTGCAGGCGGGCGACGAGGTAATCGTGCCGGCCGTTACCTTCATCGCCACCGTGAACGTGGTAGTGAACGCCCGCGCCGTGCCGGTTTTCGCCGAGGTCGACGAGTCGCTGAACCTGGACCCGGCGTCGTTCGAGGCCAACATCACCGAGAAGACGAGGGCCGTCATTCCCGTGCACCTCTCGAACGTGGCCTGCGACATGGACCCGATCATGGCTATCGCCCGAAAGCACGACGTCAAGGTCCTGGAGGACGCCGCCCAGGCCATCGGCGTGCGGTACCGCGGGCGCCATGTTGGGACCATCGGCGACGCCGGCGCTTTTAGCCTCCAACTGGACAAGAACATCACCAGCGGCGAGGGCGGCGCCATAGTCACGGACGACTGGGAGGTCTACGACCGCGCCGTGCGCTATCAGGACCAGGGCGGCCAGTTCACGACCTCCAAGGGCGACGTGCGCGACCACACCTCGGGCGACCCCTTTATCGGCGTGAACCTGCGGATGAACGAGATCGCCGGCGCCATCGCCGATATCCAGCTCGGCCGCCTGCCGGAGATGCTGGACGACATGCGTGGGCGGGCGCAGTCGATCCGCCGCCGCCTAGGCGATCTGCCGGTCGAGTGGCGCCGCATCCCGGACGAAGAGGGCGAAGGCGGCAGCCTCACGCTGTTCTTCGACGACGCCGACAAGGCGACGCGCTTCGCCGAAGCGCTGCGCGCCGAGGGCATTCCGGCGGGTAAGGTCTACGGCGGCCGGCCCGTGTACATGAATCCGGCCGTGCTGGCACAGCGCACGGCCTGGGACCGGGGCGCGCCGTTCCACTCCAAGGAGTTCCCGACCGATCGCGTCTACGGCGCCGGCCTGTGTCCCCGCAGCGAGGATCTGCTAGGCCGCTCGATGAGCGTGCAGTTCGGCCCCGCTATGGACGATCAGGACGAAGACGACGTCGTCCGCGCGGTGCGAAAGGTGGCCGAGCACCTGCTTTAGGCGACGGACGACAACGGCAGAAGTATCTCTCACCTCGCCCCGGTTTTGCCCGGCCCGAAGACAGCGCGGCCGGGAAACTCGCCGCTGAACTCGCCATCACGAAGCGCCGGGCGGCCATTCACGATAACGTCTCTGACACCGACCGCGTACTGCTGCGGCTGCTCGAAGGTCGCGCGGTCTGCGATCTGCCCGGCGTCGAAAACGACAAGGTCCGCGTAACAGCCCTGTTGGACCCGCCCGCGGTCGAGGAGCCCGAGGTTGTCGGCCGGCAGCCGGGTGATGCGTCTGATTGCTTCCGGCAACGAGATCAGCCCATCGTCGCGCGCATATTTCCCAAGAAGGCGGGCGAAGTTGCCGTAGGCGCGCGGATGGGTAGAGCGCGTGAGGAAGACGCCTTCGGCGGCCATCGACGCCGCGTCCGAGCCCAGGGACACCCAGGGTTGGCTCAGGCCGAGCCTGACGTTGTCCTCCGACATCATGAAATAGGCGCTGGTGATCCGGGAACGGTCCTCGCGGACGAGGTCCATGAGCGCGTCGATCGCGTCTGTGCCCCGGCGCCGGGCGGCCCAGGCCAGGGTCTTGGCCTGATATTCGCGCAGGCCGGGACTCCTGGTCTGCAGAAGGAGGATGTTCTCGGGGCTACCGGCGGCCTGGTAGAGGTTCTCCCAACCCTCACTGGTGTCCTCGATCGCGGACCTGATCTCCTGGCGGATGGCGGGGTCGGATAACCGCTGGAAGAGCCTCTCCTGGCCGCCTTCGTGGAACCAGGGCGGAATGCAGTTCGAGAGCCCGGTGGCCCCGGCGGTGTAGGTGTACATGTCGGCGCTGACCTTGAGGCCGCGGCTGCGCGCCGATTCGATCGCCTCGATCGCGCGCGGCATCAAGCCCCAATTGGCTTCGCCGGAGGCTTTGAGGTGGTAGATCTCCGCTGGGACGCCGGCTTCCTCCGAAATGCGCACCAATTCGGCGATCCCGTCCAGCAGCTGGCCACCCTCATTGCGCATGTGTGAGATGTACTTGCCCTGGTAGGGCGCTGCCGCGCGGCACATCTGGACCAGCTCCTCCGTGCCGGCGAAGAACGCCGGAGGGTAGATGAGCGAGGAGCCGATGCCGAGCGCGCCCGCCGACATCTCGTCCCGCACCAAGCCACTTACCGTGTCCATCTCGGCTGCTGTAAGAGGCCTGTTTTCGAACCCCGCGACATAGGTCCGCAGCGTCGTCGCGCCGATATAGGAAGCGACGTTTTGGCTGATGCCGTGTTTCTCGGCGTGCGCAAGGAACTCACACAGGCCCGTCCAGGTAACTTCGTAGGAGAGCGCCGGGTCCTGGTCCTGAAGGCGGCGGCGGGCCTCCTCGGTCAGAGGGCCCATGGAGTTGCCTTCGCCGAATACTTGCAGCGTGACGCCCTGCTTCAGCTCGGACAGCGAACGGCCATCGTGCAGGATGCTGAGGTAGGAGTGGCTGAGCATGTTGATGAAACCGGGCGCAACCGTCATGCCCGTCGCATTGACGTCGATAGCCGCGGCCGCCTGTGAGAGGTCACCTATGGCCGCGATCCGATCGCCCCTCACGCCGACATCGGCCACGAAGGGAGCGGCCGCCGCTGCCGTCGCAAATGGCGCCGCGCCGGATTAGAAGGTCAAAAGTCGGGCGTGGTGAATCAGTCAAGACCTGCCCTCGAAGCGCCCGCATTATGGCATGGATGTCTGACGGCACTTCGATGGGCCGGAAGGTCCATAGCGCAATACGACGACCTGCTTGCCATACGCGGCCAGGAGCCGAAGAATCTCGGACATGGCAGGGGAGCCGATAGTCATTCGCGCCGGCAGAGTCGTGACCCCGGAGGGGGTCATCGAAGACGGCGCGGTGCGCGTCGAGGGCGGTCTCATCGCCGCCGTGGACGCGGCCCATCTGCTCCTCGCGTCCCTCCCCCAAACACCATCCCCTACGCTCCTCTCCTGCGCCGTCTTGATGCCCGGCTTCGTCGATATGCACGTGCACGGCTTTGGCGGGCTGGCGCTGGGCGGCGGCGCGGACGCGGCCCGCGAGGCTTCGCGCCTGGTCGCGCGCACCGGGGTCACCACCTGGTATGCGGGGCTGGGCCATGGCAGCGAGCTGGACGCGATCGTGAACACGGTCGAGGAGGCCGCGGCCGTAGTTGGGACGGCGACCGGCGGCGCCAGGCTGGCGGGCATCTTCATGGAGGGACCGTATATCAGCGTCGAGAAGCGGGGCGCCTGGGACGCGGCGAACCTGCGAGCCCCCTCCGTGGCGGAGCTGCAGCGCCTGGTGAGCGCCTCAGGCGGTGCGATTAAACGCGTGAACGTCGCGCCGGAGCTTGAGGGCGCGCTCCAATTCATTCGCGCGGCGCGCGAGATGGGCATCGCGGTCTCGATCGGCCACTCCAACGCCACTTACGAGCAGGCGCTCGCCGCTGTCGACGCCGGCGCGACGATCGCCAACCACACCTACAACGCGATGTCGGGCCTGGAGCACCGCAGCCCCGGCCTGGTCGGCGCGACGCTGACTAACGGCGCCCTCCTGGCGGAGCTGATCCTGGACGGCGTGCACGTTCACCCGGCCGCGGCTCAGGCGTTGTTCAGGGCGAAGGGCGCGACAGGCGTCGCCCTGATCACGGACGGCTCACAGATGACGGGGATGCCCGAAGGCGCCTATGAACGTGGCGGCCGTACGCTCGTGGTCAAGGACGGCGCCTGCAGGCTGCCGGACGGCACGCTCGCGGGCAGCGTCTCGACCTTCGACAGCGACGTGCGGAACGCGCGCCGCTGGCTGACCGAGGACCTGTTCGAGCTGGCCACGCTGTCGTCGGCGAGCGCGGCCCGGGCGATGGGCATCGAGGGCGCGACAGGGGCGATTCGCACCGGCCTGGCCGCCGACCTGGTCCTTCTGGATGAGAACTTTGAGGTGGTTGTAACGCTGGTCAATGGGGTGCTGGTCTACCAACGCGAGAATCTCTGAGTCCATATTTACCTCAGTGGTTGGCCGATCGCCAACGAGGAGGCCCGCAAATCAATTTGACATAAATATTTCGGCGAGGTATCTCCGTTATTACAAACGAGGCCATCAGGCGACTGTATCCTCGAATAGACAGGGCGGTGGAGGGGAGGGCCCGAGCGATGGGCAACACAGGGAGCTATTGGGATCGTTTTGCTTCGGTACGGATCGACAGAAGGCGCGCCCTTGGGAGCGCGGCGGTAGCGGGCCTGGGAGTCGCGGCCGCGGGGGTAGTCGGCTGCGGCGGCGGCAGCGATAACGACAACGGCTCGAGCTCAACCTCGAGCACGACGCCTCAGGACGAGGGCACGCCGAAACCCGGCGGCACTTACTCCGTGGGGCTCACCGGCACCTTCGCCGGTATCGACCCTCACAGTTCGGTCTATGGCGGCGCCGGCTTCGTGCCGCTGGCCTACAACTATCTCCTGCGGACGCACATCCTGGCGCCGCAGGAAGGCGTGATCTATGACCTCGCCCAGTCTCATGAAGTGGGCGGGGACCAGCTGACCTGGAGCTTCAAGATTCGCCCCGGCGTCAAGGTCAACCCGAACGGCAGCACCGTCGCGGCGCGGGACCTGGATGCGGAGGACGTCAAGGCCAACTTCGACAGGGTCGCGGACCCAAAGGCGGGCCTCAACGGCTTCGCCTGGATGAACCAGTGGGTCGACCAGACGGACACGCCGGACAAGCAGACCTTCCGGATCATCACCAAGCAGCCGTACGCGTTCGTCCTCAACAACGTCGGCAACAATCTCTTCCACGCGGTGGCTCCGAAGGAGTGGCTGGCCTCGCCGGAGCTGAAGACGAAGGCCGTCGGCGGCGGGCCATTCCTCTTTCGAGAGGAAACCGAGAACGCCCAGGGCGTGGTCGCGAAGAACGTGGCCTACTACCAGACCGGCAAGCCATTGCTGGACAGCTACGTGATTCGAATCTTCGCCGACCAGGCGACGATGAGGACGGCGTTCTCATCCGGCCAGCTGGACGCTTACACGGCGACCAACCCGGACGAGGCCAAGGACATCCAGAACAACCGCAAGGACACGGTCTACTTCCAGGACCCCAACTTTGGCTTCCTGTCGTTCTGGATGAACACGAAAGCCAAGCCCTGGGACGACGCGAGGGTACGCCGCGCCGTTTCGCGCGCGATCAACCGCGACGAATACACCCAGCTCATCGGGCACGGCGTAGGCACGCCCAGCGGGCTTATCGTGCCGTCGATGACGGACTACGCCCTGCCCCAGGACGAGCTCAAAAGCAAGCAACAGCCCTTCGACGCCAAGGACGCCAAGAGCCTCTTCGACGCGGCCGGGATCAAGGAGATCAGCTTCTCCCACCCGACCAGCGGCGCCACCACCGCGGACTACGTCAACATCTTCGTGCGGCAGATGCAGGCTGCGGGTATAACGGCCAAGGCCGACCCGCAGGACGCCGCGACCTGGCTTTCGAACTACTTCAACACCAAGATTTCGGCCAGCCTGTCGCTAAACCAGGACTACCAGACGCCTGACGTGGCGTTGCAGTGGTACCAGACCGGCGGCATCACGGGGAATAACAAGTACGACACCGGCTTCTCGGACGCCGCCGTGGACGCGGCCCTCAAGAAGGCCGGCAGCACGATCGACGACAACGAGCGCAAAAACGCTTACAAGGACGCCCAGCGGCTGATTTACTCCAAGGACCCGCCGTTCCTGAACTTCATCAACCGTCCCAACGACGTCCTGATCGCGACGGCGCTGAAGGGCGTCCACCGCGGCGTTGCCTCGCTGAACACGGCCTTCATCCCCGGTTACTGGTTCAACCGGTAATTCCGCCCAAAGGGGGGCCATGCAGGCGTACATATTGCGGCGGCTGCTGCTGGCCGCAATCTCAATCTGGATAATTTCAGTCGCCGTCTTCCTGCTGCTCAGGGTGACGCCGGGCGACCCTGCCCTGATCCAGCAGGGCATCAACGCGACGCCGGAGCGGGTGGCGGCGCTGCACCGCGAGATGGGCCTGGACAAGCCCCTGTACGTGCAGTACCTGGACTGGGCCAAGAACGCCGTTACGGGCGACCTGGGGAAGTCCGTCCTCAGCCAGACCAGCGTGACGTCCGAGTTCAAGGCGCGCTTTCCCGTGAGCTTCCAGCTCATGTTCATGACGGTCATCTGGGTAGTGGCCTTCGGCATCCCCTTCGGCATGATCTCGGCGCGGTGGCGCAACTCTCCCGCGGACCACGGCGTGCGGCTGTTCGCGATCTTCGGCCTCTCGGTGCCCTCATTCTGGGTGGCGACGCTGGTGCTGATCCTGCCTTTGCAGTGGTTCCACTACGCGCCGCCGCTGGGCAAGCAGATCGGCTTCTTCGAGTCCCCCTGGGAAAACATGCGACAGTTCATACCGGCGTCGCTGGTCCTGGCGCTGGGGCCGACGGCGACGATCATGCGCCTCACGCGGTCGTCGCTGCTGGAGGTGCTGCAACAGGATTACATCCGCACGGCGCGCTCGAAGGGGCTGGGCGAGAAGGCAGTGCTGGTCAAGCACGCCCTGCGCAACTCGATGATCCCGGTGCTGACGATCCTCGGCCTGCTGATCGGCGGCCTCCTGGGCGGCGCCGTGATCATCGAGCAGATCTTCGCCCTGCGCGGCCTGGGCCAATACATCTTCACGTCGCTGTTGCAGAAGGACTACCCGGTGGCCCAGTCGATAGTCCTGTACACCGCCGCTGTCGCCATCTTCATGAACCTTGTCGTGGACATCGTCTACGCGGCCCTGGACCCGCGCATTAGATATAGCTAGCAACCTACGCCGGAGTGGACGCCTGCCTTATGGATGAAACCCTTGTCGCACGGGAAGCGCCGGAAATCTTGCGCCCCACGGGGGAGGCCGTTGAGCCTTCGCGCCCGGGGCTGCCGCGCCGGTTTCTGTCGCTGGTCCGCGGCAACCCGCTGGGCGCGTTCGGTGGCTTTCTGATCCTGTGCCTCATCGTGGTCGGCGTATTCGCGCCGCTGCTGGCGCCGCACCCAATCAACGCTTTCGTCGGCGCGCCCAACCAGGGGCCTTCGATGTCATATCCGATGGGCACGGACCGCCTGGGCCAGGACATTCTCAGCCGCGTCATCAACGGCGCCCGCATCTCCCTGGAGGTCGGGTTCCTCTCGGTCGGCATCGGGACCCTGTGCGGCATGGCGATCGGCGTCGTCTCCGGGTACAAGAGCGGCCCCGTGGACACGGTCGTCCAGCGCGGCGTAGACATTGCCATCGCCTTTCCGCAGCTAATCCTGCTGCTGATCCTGGTGCGGCTGCTTGGCCCTTCGATTCCGAACGTGATCCTGGCGATTTCGCTGGGGATCATCCCCAGCGTGGCGAGGATCATCCGCGGCGCCACGCTGGCGGAGAAAAACAACCAGTACGTCGACGCCGCCCGGTCGATGGGCGCAAGCGACGCCCGGATACTAATCCGGCACCTGCTGCCGAACATCGCGCCGCTGGCGATCGTCATCGCGACAACGCTCCTGGGCACGGCGATTCTGGCGGAGGCGGCGCTTTCGTTCCTGGGCTTGGGCGTGCCGCCCCCGAACCCGTCCTGGGGCGCCGACATCAATGCGGCGCGCGCGGTGGCGCCATACAACACCTGGGCGGCGCTGTTCCCCGGCGCTGCGATCAGCCTCTCCGTGTTGGGGTTCAACCTCCTGGGCGACTCGCTCAGGGACGTGCTGGACCCGCGGCTGCGTGGCGCCAGGGCCTGAGGGCCACGCAAGGATTGCGGGCCCCGTCCCGGTTCGCGTGTGAGCTGGCCTTCTTTCCGTTCGTGGTGACAGACCTTCCTTCCGTTCGTGGTGAGCCTGTCGAACCACGGACGAGCGCCGGGCCTTCGTGGGCACGATATGGACGTGCGCCCGTATGGCCTCGCCCGTTCGCCCTTCGAGAGCCTCAGGACGACCGGGACTGCCACGCACTCGTGCAGCTAAACCGGCCGGCAAACGGCAGCGCAGCAGCGGAGCGGATGCCGATTCGATGGGGTTCGGCCGGCAGAGATTCTTCGTGGCTGCCGGCGGCGCTTCTCTGAGTGACGCTTAGGTGGCGGCACGCTGATGGCGGGCTCGCGGGAGAGACCCGGGTCATTTCAACCGCATGTCAGAAGCAGGCCCTTCGCGGCCTCGCGCGAGTCTGGCTAAAGCTTAGACTTGACTAAATAGTTATTACTTGGATAATCCCAACCCAGAATCCTCCTATCAAGCGCAGTCGTAGGAGTAATTAGATGGGACGATTGTTCATGGCGACGATGGAGTCTGCCTCGGCCTCTGGAAAGTCCCGTTTGGGGAAGGCCGCCTCGCCCCGCGGACCGGCATTGTTGCGCAAGGATTCGCCCTCCCGGGAGCCCGGGACCATCACCTGGACCCGCGGCTTCGCGGCTGGCACGCGCAGGGTGCGCGCGAAGGATTGAGGTATCCGACTTGAGAGCAAGCTAAGGCGATCCATCAGCAAGCGTTAAGTTTCCGGAGGTTCATCTTATGGCTGATACCAGTTCCTATTGGAACAGGTTCACGCAATCAAGGCTCAACAGGCGTCGCGCGCTCTCGGGAGCGGCCGCACTCGGCCTCGGCGCAGCAGCAGTCGGCGTTGTCGGCTGTGGCGGCGGCGATAGCGGCTCGAGTGCGAAGAGCAGCAGCGGCTCCGGTAGCGAAAACGAGGGCACGCCCAAGGCGGGCGGCACCTGGAACGAAGTCACGATCACTCTGCCCACCCACTTCAGCCCCTTCCACCCGGGCGCCGACCCTTCTTTCATCAACACGTGGCGGCGCACCACAGGGTATTACGACTATTTGTGGGGCACCCGCGCGGTCACCGACCCGACCAGGCAGCGCTACGGGCGCTACGCCTCGTCCTGGGAGGTCATCGGCGACACGACCGTCAACGTCAAGCTGAACCAGCTGAAGTTCCACAACCGTGCTCCGGCGAACGGCCGCCTGGCAACGGCAGAGGACTTTGTCCAAACGATCGAGTTCCTCAAGAAGCCCCCGGCCAACGGAGGCTCCTTCATCCAGAGCGGCAAGGATCTCAAGAGCGTGACCGCGATTGACGCGTCCACCCTGCGGTTTGAGATGTTCGGCCCGCGTGCGTTCTTCTTCGAGCAGATGAACCGCCAGGTCGTGCCGAAGGAGATGCTCGACGAGACGACGCTGAAGACGCAGCCCCCTGTTGGTACGGGACCCTACATGTACAAGTCCCACCAGCAGAACACCAACGAAGAGGTGGTGCGCAACCCTGAGTACTTCGTCAAGGACCGCCCCTTCTTCGACTCCAAGAAAATCACGTTCCTGGGTGACTCCGCCGCGGTCGAAGCGGCATTCCGCGCCGGCCAGGTAGATGACCCGGGCGGCGCGTGGGACAACATCAAGCAGGCCCAGGCGATCGAGAAGGACCTGGGGTCCAGAATCAAGAACCTGACTTATCCCTCCACCAGCGGCATGGCGATGTTGCTGAACATCCACCGCGACCCCTTCAAGGACGCACGCGTCCGCGAGGCGATCTACCGCTCGATCGACATCGACAAGATCATCAATGTCGTGTTCCTGGGCGACGGCGAGAAGACCTGGTACTACTCCAACGCCGTGCCGTCCCGCTTCCCGATCGGCCGCAAGCCTGTCGAGCAGTATGTTGGCTACGACCCCAAGAAGGCCGCCGACCTGCTGCGCGCATCCGGCGCCGACCTGTCCAAGACGTACGAGCTCATGGTCCCTCCCGAGGCGCAGACCTGGGTCGACGGTGGCGGCCTGGTTGCCGAAGACCTGCAGAAGGTCGGCTTCAAGCTCAAGGTCAACCCCGTTGTCCGCAACCTCTACCTGCAGAGGGCCGGCCCGAAGCCCGGCGACTTCGACATCACTATGACGGTCTTCCTGGACTACCAGTACATGAAGACCAGCTCCGGCACCTTCTGGGACAACACGTCTCTGGAAGACGCGGAGGTCGACGACCTGGTCACCAAGATTGAGGCCGAAATCGACGACCAGAAGCGGTCGAAGCTCTCGAATGACGTCGAGCTCATGTTGGCGAAGAAGTATTCGCCGCTGATCCCGATGCTTTCGACCAACATCCACGCTTCGTATTACTCCTACATGAAGGGGGTCGACCTCGAGGCCGACCCGGGCGGTCTGGGCGGTTGGCAAATCAACCGCTGGAAGGCGTCTGCCTAGTCATAAGGGCGCCCGCGCGACGTTTAAGTCCGCGGGCGCCCTTTCGCCTTTGCCCATCTTCTGATAAAACGCCCTCTGAGAAGGGAGTTCACCGTTCATGCGTAGATATGCGATGCGCAGGATGCTTTTCTTCATCCCCGTGCTTCTGGCTGTGACCTTCATTACGTTCTTCGGTTTGAACCTCATTCCCGGCGACCCGGCCCTGACTTTCGTCGGAGGCACCGCTTACCTTGACGAGCTGGACGCCTGGCGCAGCACGCGCCACCTGGAGCACCAGACCTGCCTCAACCACCACGATGACGGGCCTCTGGGCAAAGCCGGCGCCGTCGACAACTGCGCCGGAATCCTCTTCACGAAGTACGTGGCCTGGATCGGCGGCATGCTCAAGGGTGATCCCGGTGACTCGCTCCTCGGAGGAAACATACGGAGTGAGCTCAGGGCGCGCTTCCCGGTTACCTTGCAGATCCTGGTCTTCAGCTTTGTATTCACAATGTTCTTCGGACTGCTGTTCGGCACCATCGCGGCGGTCTTTCAAGACGGACCAATGGACTACTTTGTGCGTTTCTTCAGTGTCTTTGGCCTGTCGGTGCCGACTTTCTTCGCCCTGACGCTGCTGTTATTGATCCCGGCTATCCTCTGGCGTTACGCCCCACCGCTGGGCTACACGCCGATATGGCACGATCCGGCGGCCTTCCTGCAAAAGATGCTCCCCCCGACGCTCATCCTTTCGATCGAAGGGGCCGCCGGGCTCATGCGACTGGTCAGGTCGGCGCTGCTGGAGGTGCTGAGGCAGGACTACATCCGCACGGCGCGGGCCAAGGGGCTGCAGGAGCGCATGGTCTTTATGCGCCACGCCGCCAAGAACGCGATGATCCCGATCCTCACTATCGCCGGTGGGCTCATCGCCGGCCTCCTGGGCGGCTCGCTCATCCTGGAGCAGATCATGGCGATGCCCGGCCTGGGCCAGTACACCTTCAGGGCGGTGCAGCAGCAGGACTACAACGTGGTGATGACAATGGTGACCTACACGGCGGTTGTCATCGTCAGTTGCAACCTCATCGTTGACCTTCTCTACGCGACGGTAGACCCGAGGATCAGGTACAGATGACAACTCTGGAGCTACCTGGGCGAGGGACATTCAATCCGGCCTCAGCCGCGTGGGAGAGGGCCCAAAGCGTTGCAGCATACCTGCTCAAGTTCACGCGCCAGAAGCCGCTGGGGGCGTTCGGCGGCACTCTGGTGGTGGTCTTTCTGACCATCTCGATCCTTTCGCCGTGGATCGCGCCGTTTGACGCGACGCGGTCGGTAGCCGGTCCCCTGTTGGCGCCGAGCAGCACGCACATTTTCGGCACGGACGCCGTTGGCAAGGACATCCTCAGCCGCGTCATGGTCGGCAGCCAGATATCGCTGGCCGTCGCTCTCAGCGTTGTGGCGATAAACGTGACTCTGAGCACTCTGTTGGGCCTTGCCGCCGGGTACTTCCAGGGGCCGATCGATTACGTGATCCAGAGAAGCGGCGAGGTCTGGTCGGCGTTTCCGGGCCTTATTGCCCTGCTACTCATCGTCTCTCTGCTGGGGCCGCCGACGACCTCGCCTCATAGCGGACCGTTCGCATTGTTTCAGGTCGCCTATGACCTGCGGAACCTGATCATCGCCTTCTCGATCGGCGCCGTGTTCGGCGGATCGCGCATCGTGCGAGGCGTGGCCCTGTCGCTGAAGAACGCGGAGTATGTGACCGCGGCGCGAGCGCTGGGAGCAAGCGACAAGCGCATTATCCTGCGCCACTTGCTGCCGAACGTGATGCCGTACGTGATCGTCGGCGCTACGGCCGGCGTAGGCGGCGTCATCCTCGGCGAGGCCGCGCTCAGCTTCCTGGGCCTGGGCGTCGCGCCAGGCACGCCTTCCTGGGGGCAGGACCTCAGCGGCCGCAACCGCAGCTTCTTCACCGAGGCGCCCTGGCTGGCCCTGGCGCCCGGCATCGCGATTAGCATGACTGTGCTCGGCTTCAACCTCCTGGGCGACGCCCTGCGCGACGTCCTGGACCCGCGGCTGAGGGGCTCTCGCGGGCGGTAGGAGCAAGGAACAGGGAGCATGGAACAGGGGTCAAGCCGGGACTCTTCTGGACACGGTTCCTGTTCCTTGTCCCGTGTCCCTTGTTCCATGCCGCGTTGACAGGGCAGGCGGGCGACACAATAATCGCCTAAAGCGCGCAAATCTGCGCAGGGAGCATCCTATGAGCAAGATCGTCGAAAAGCTACAGAGCACGCCCTCACGGCGCGAACCCCCCTACCGCCCCTCGATGCGGGTCTCCGACGAGGAGCGCGAGGAGCTGAAGCGCAAAATCGGCGGCGTCGAGAACTTCAACAACGGCAACCTGCGCGAGATGATCATCGCCGCGCCCCAGAACCTGGAGCTGCGCAAAGCACTTATCAGCTCGATCATGAGCGCCGAATTCGCCGGCATAGACGCATTCAGCCGCAAGGTGGTCGAGTGGCAAGAGTGGGACGTGCCGGAGAGCCTGATCCTGGCGATGGCCCGCCAGACCTGGGATGAGGTCCGCCACGCTCAGCTGAGCAAGGGCGTGCTCGAAGCCACCGGCGGCGTCGTCGGCGAGTACCCGGACAGCCTGGCCGGCGGCGCGGGCCCCCAGGCGCAGGCAGCCCAGGGTGCTCAGGGGAACGGCGCCGCGACCGGCGGGCGGCCTGCCGGCGCGGGCGCGTTCGAAGGCATGATGCGCAACCCGATCGTCAGCCTCTCGATGACCAACGTTTCGCTCGAGGGCGGGGCGCTGACCCTGTTCAAGGGCACCAGCGAGCTCGGTCACAAGATCGGCGACGATCTCATGGAGCTGTGTTACGACTACAACTGGGCGGACGAGGTCACGCACGTCTCCATCGGCGACTTCTTCGTGAAGCTGCTGGCCGAAGGCGACCCGGCCAAGGAGCGCCTGGCGCTGGCCGCCCACGCCCGCCACGAAATGATGCGCGGTGCCCTGCTCAGCCCCGGCCAGGCAGACGAGCTGAAGGCGTTCTTCGCGGAAGAGATGGAGCGCGCCGAAGAGGCCCTTGTCGGAGATGGCGCCTCCAAAGCCGGATACCAGTAGGCCCGCCGCTTGGCGTACCTAATCGACCTGAAGGCCTGCATCAACTGCGGCCTCTGCCGGAAGAACTGCCCTACGGAGTGCATCAGCTACTTTCGGACGGGGCACCGCACGCACGTCATCGAGGCCGAGGGCTGCATCGACTGCGACATCTGCGCGCAGCTCTGCCCCGTCGACTGCATCACCATCGACCAGGCGTACGTCCCCGACCCGGTGGTGCTGGAAGCGGCCAAGGATAAGGCCCGCCAGTGGGCGCGGCGGCGGCGCCAGGATCAACTGGCCGTGCGCGAGACCGCCCGGGCGTCCGTCAGCCGCCTGGCCTGAGCGGCGCGAAGGCCGCTGGAGCCGTTTAGCTTGCACTGAGACAGGAGCGACCATGCCCGAGCTTTGCATCGATCAGCGGCAAATCGGCGGGGCCTTTTCGGTCGAGGAGTGTGCGCGGCGGATCATCCACTACCGCTACGCCGAAAAGGCCTGCATGACAGCCGAGGCCATGTGGGCTTCGACCTCGGCGAACATGAAGTGCAAGTTCACCTTCGGCGAGCACTGCTATCAGGACTCCGTGCACTACTACTGGCTCGGCCAGCGCCTGCCGGAGCTGCGCGCCCTGGAGGGCGCGGACCTGGACACGCCGCCGACCTTCCGCAGCTCAACCCTCGCGGCCGCGCCCAACCCCGAATTCGAGCGCTTCGTCGAGGAAATGACCCTGGCGGATGAAGAACTCCTGCGCATCACCGGCCTGCACCGCGTCCTCAAGACACACCTTGCCGTCTACTATCGCCATCACGTCGCCGTCACCGACGCGATCTGCGATGCGCCCAGCGTGCGCATCCTCAACCACATCCTCCTGGAGGAAGAGGAGCACCTGAAGTGGGGCCAGGCGCTCTACGAAGAGCTGGCCGACACGCCGGCCAAGCGCCGCACGGCGCTGGAGTGGCAGATGCACCTGGAGGAGCTGCTGGCGGCCTCGGGCGGCGTTACCGGCGGCCGCTGAGCGGGCACGTCGGCTGGTCGGCATTTCGGCTTGTCGGCCAGAGGCGGGCAGTCGCCCTGGGCGGCGCTCTGTCATTGCGAGGCCCTGGATGCCGTAAGGCGGAAGGGCCGTGGCAATCCCGGCGCAGGGGGCGCGGGCACGTCGGCTGGTCGGCATTTCGGCTTGTCGGCCAGAGGGCACAGTCCGTCCTGGGCGGCGCCTGTCACGGCGGACCCTGGATGCCGCAAGGCGGAAGGGCCGTGGCAATCCCGGGGCAGGGGGCGCAGCCTTAAGTTAGAATTTGCTTAGATTCGACCCACGAGGACTGGTCCCCGATGGTCATGTTCAACCCGATGCTGGCCGCGTTCCGAACAGACCCCTACGCCGCCTACAAGGGCATGCGCGACGTCGACCCGATACTGTGGCAGGACCTGATGCAGGGCTGGCTGGTCACCGGCTACGACGACGTGCAGGCGATCCTCAAAGACCATGCCCACTTTTCCTCGGAACGCTCGCGCTCCAACAACCCGCTGGTCACCCGCCTGACGGAGCAGAGCGACCCCAGCCTCATGCGGCGCACGGCCACGATGCTGAGCATCGACCCGCCGGACCACACGCGCATGCGCAACCTGGTCAACAAGGCCTTCACCCCGCGGGTTGTCGAGGCGATGCGCCCTCACATTCAGGAGATCGCGGATTCGCTCCTGGACGCGGTCGCGGACCCAAACCGGCTCGACATCGTGAAGGACCTGGCGATTCCGTTGCCGATCATCGTCATCGCCGAGATGCTCGGTGTCTCGCCTTCGGAACGGGAGCAGTTCAAGGTCTGGTCGACGGACATCGCCGGCGTCCTCGGCAGCGGTGGCGAGGCGCAGGACACCATGGAGCGCGCCCGCAGCAGCTCCGAAGCGCTGGCCGAGTACTTCGCGGGCATCATCGAAGAGCGCCGCCGGGCCCCGCGGGAAGACCTGATCTCGGCCTTGATTGCCGCCCGCGACCGGAGCGACGTCCTCAGCCAGGATGAGCTGCTCGCAACCTGCGTGCTCCTGCTGGTCGCCGGCAACGAGACCACCACCAACCTCATCGGCAACGGCATGCTGGCCCTGCTGCGCCATCCCGAACAGCGCCGCCGCCTCCAGGACGACCCTTCGCTGATCGCGGCTGCCGTCGAAGAGATGCTGCGCTACGACGGGCCTGTTCAAGCGACGAGCCGCGTGCCGGTCGAAGACCTGGACTTCAGGGGCAAACACTTCAAGCAGGGCCAGGTCGTGATCACCTTCCTCGGTGGCGCTAACCACGACCCGGCCCAGTTCCCGGAGCCGGAGCGCTTCGACATCTCGCGTCAGGACAACCACCACCTGGGCTTCGGCCAGGGCATCCACTACTGCCTCGGCGCGCCGCTGGCCCGGGTCGAAGGCCAGATCGCCGTCAACACCTTGCTGCGGCGCTTCCCGGACCCCGAACCGGACTTCGAGCAGCCGGAGTGGGGGCCTTCCTTCATTCTGCGTGGCCTGCGCTCGCTGCCGGTGCGGACGAAGGTGCCGGCGAAGTAGACCCCCGTCGCCCGGCCGGCAGGTGCTGGCGGCCCGGGCGCACCTATTGCCAGCCTGGCCCCGCTCCGATAGGTTTGGCGGGCATGACCCTCAGCGGCTCCCCCTTGCACGAGACGGTGCTGCGCGCGCGTGACCTGACGGCGGACGACATCGCAGCGCTGCACGCGGACCTGGCCCGCGGCCTGCGGGGCAGCGTGCGCTCGGAGCGGCCTTACCGCCTCATGTACGCGACCGACGCCTCGATCTACCAGATGGAGCCGGTCGCGGTCGTCTTCCCGGCCGGCGAGGCCGACGTCCAGCACGTCCTGCAGGTCGCCGCTGAGGCCGGGCGTGCCGGTCTTGCCGCGCGGCGGCGGCACCGGCCTCGTCCGGCCAGACGGTCAACCACGCGATCGTCCTGGACTTCTCGCCGCACATGGGCGGAGTCCTCGAGATCAACGCCGACGAGCGCTGGGCGCGCGTCCAGCCCGGCCTCGTGCTTTCGGAGCTGAACCGCGCCGCGGCGCCGCACGGCCTCCAGTACGCGCATCGACCCCTCGACGGCGAACCGCGCGACCATCGGCGGCGGCATCGGCAACAACTCCTGCGGCGCGCACTCCGTCGTCTACGGCAAGACCATCGACCACGTCCTCTCGCTCGACGTCGTGCTCGCGGACGGGTCCTCGACAACCTTCGAGCGCGTCGAGGGCGCGGCGCTGGACGCGAAGCTCGGTCGCCGCGGCCTCGAGGGCGAGGCTCTACCGCGAGCTGCGCGCGCATCGGGCGCGAGCAGCGCGGAGGAGATCGAGCGCGCGCTTCCCCAAGATCATGCGCCGCGTCTCCGGCTACAACCTCGACGACTTCGTCGACGACGACGGGCCGATGGACCTGTCACGCGCATGATCGTCGGCTCCGAGGGCACGCTCGCCGTGATCACGGAGGCGAAGGTACGCCTGGTGCCGGTGCCCAAGGTCAAGGGCCTGGCCGCCGTGCACTTCCGCAGCGTCGTCGAGGCCGCGGAGGCGACGGTCGCCGCGCTGGAGCACGGCCCGTCCGCGGTCGAGCTGATCGACGACGTCGATCGTCGCGCCGCTGCCGCGCGCAGCCTCGGCTTCCGGCACCTGGCCGACTTCGTCGAGGGCGACCCCGGCGGCATCCTGCTCATCGAGTTCTTCGGCGAGACCGAGGCCGAGGCTGCTCGCCAGCTGGACAGCCTCGAGGCCGACCTCGAGCGGCGCGGCCTCGGCTACGCCACCGTCACGACCACCGACCCGGCGGCGCCAGCGCGACATGTGGCGCATGCGCGAGGCCGGGCTCGGGCCTGCTGATGAGCGTCCGCGGCGACGCCAAGCCCGCTCGCCTTCGTCGAGGACGCGGCCGTGGCGCCGGAGAAGCTGCCGGAGTTCGTGCGAGCGCTTCCAGGCAGATCGTCGAGGGCCGCAACGGCACCGAGGCCGCCTACTACGGCCACGCCAGCGTCGGCTGCCTGCACATCCGGCCGATGGTCAACGTCAAGACCGCCGAGGGCCTCGAGACGATGGAGGCGATCGCCACCGAGGTCGCCGACCTCGTGCTCGAGTTCGGCGGCAGCCTCAGCGGCGAGCACGGCGACGGCATCCTGCGCGGCGTGTTCACGGAGCGCATGTTCGGCCCGAAGCTCGACCAAGCCTTCCGCGAGGTCAAGCGCGCCTTCGACCCGA
The DNA here is from genome assembly GCA_963703905.1 of uncultured Chloroflexia bacterium. Lineage (GTDB taxonomy): Bacteria > Chloroflexota > Dehalococcoidia > DSTF01 > WHTK01 > DATLYJ01. The sequence continues at coordinate 63,289 of CAVPFY010000007.1, read as the reverse complement.
ACGGCCTGCTCAACCCCGGCAAGATCGTCGACACGCCGGGCTTCACGCGAGAACCTGCGCCTCGAGCCCGGCGACGCCAACTCGGGAGCCGGTGACCTTCCTCGACTTCAGCTTCGAGGGCGGCATCGCGCGCGCGGCGGAGCAGTGCAACGGCCAGGGCGCCTGTCGCAAGCTCGAAGGCGGCATGTGCCCCTCGTTACATGGTCACGCGCGACGAAGAGCACTCGACGCGCGGCCGCGCCAACCTGCTGCGCCTCACGCTTTCGCGGCGTCCTGCCGCCCGAGGAGCTGACCGGCGACCGCCTGCACGAGGCGCTCGACCTCTGCGTCGAGTGCAAGGCCTGCAAGGCCGAGTGCCCCTCCGGCGTCGACATGGCCAAGCTCAAGTACGAGATCCTGGCGCAGCGCAACCAGGAGCGCGGCGTCCCGCTGCGGTCGCGCCTCTTCGCGAACATCGCGGCGCTCAGCCGCCTCGGCAGCCGTGCGGCCGCGGATCGCGAACGCGCTCGCCGGCTTTGGGCCGGGGCGCGCATTGCTGCAACGCTTCGGCGGCATCCACCGCGACCGGCCGCTGCCGCGGCTTCGCGGCGCGAGACCTTCCTCGCCTGGTTCAGCACAACGCGCAGGCCTGCCGGCTGCAGCGACGCCGCGCGGCGACGTGGTCCTCTTCCACGACACCTTCACCGACTACTACCACCCCGAGGTCGGCCGGGCCGCCGTGCGCGTCCTGGAGGCGCTGGGCTATCGCGTCGTGCTGGCCGAAGGCGCCGGCTGCTGCGGCCGGCCGGCGATCTCGAAGGGCATGCTGACGACGGCGCAAGAGATGGGCGCGCCGCAACGTCGACGCCCTGCTGCCGTACGCCCGCGCGCGGCGTGCCGATCGTCGGCACCGAGCCGTCGTGCCTGCTCACCTTCCGCGACGAGTACCCGGACCTGCTGCGTGACGACGACTCGCGGCTGGTCGCGGACCAGGCGCTGCTGCTCGACGAGCTGATCGCGCGCCTGGCGGCAAGACGAGCCGGTCGCTGGCCGGCATCTTCCGCGACGACCGCCGCCGCGACGATCCTCCTGCACGCGCACTGCCACCAGAAGGCGGTCGTCGGGCGCGGAGCCGACGCTGGCCGCCCTGCGCCTCGTGCCGGGCTACGAGGTCACGCTGGTCGAAAGCGGCTGCTGCGGCATGGCCGGCTCCTTCGGCTTCGAGGCCGAGCACTACGAGATCTCGCGGGCCATGGGCGCCTACGACTCTTCCCGGCCGTCGAAGCGGCGTCGCACGGCGACCGCAATCGCGATTACCGGCGTCTCCTGCCGCCAGCAGATCGGCCACTTCACCGGGCGGCGGCCCAGACACGCCGTCGAGTACCTCGCCGACGCTCTCGCCGCGCAGGGCCTGGACTAATATGAGGGGCGAAACGGAGGCTTGAGAATGGCTGACCTTGAGAAGCGGCCCCTGGGCCGCACCGGAATGGACGTGACCGCACTGGGCTACGGCGCCATGGAGCTGCGGGCCGGCGGTGTCGGAAGAGGACGCCGCGAAGGTGCTCAACGCCGTCCTCGACGCCGGGATCAACTTCATCGACACCTCGATCGACTACGGCCGCAGCGAGGAGCTGATCGGCAAGATGCATCTCGCACCGTCGCGCCGAGTACTTCCTGGCCTCGAAGTGCGGCTGCGTGCCGGCGGCGGCCCAGGGCTCCGACCACGTCCACACGGCCGCCAACATCCGCGCCGGCGTCGAGAACAGCCTGCGCCTGCTGAAGACCGACCACCTGGACCTGGTGCAGTTCCACCGCAGCCTCACCCAGCGACGAGTTCGAGGAGCAGGGCGCGCTCCAGGAGGCGCTGAAGCTGCAAGGACGAGGGCAAAGTCCGCTTCGTCGGCGTCTCCGGCACGCTGCCGAACCTGGACGAGCAGGTGCGACATGGGCGTCTTCGACGCCTTCCAGGTGCCCTACTCGGCCCTGCAGCGCGAGCACGAAGGCGTCATCGACCGCGCCTCGAAGGCCGGGGCCGGCATCATCATCCGCGGCGGCGTCGCCCGCGGCTCGCCGACCGACTGGGAGGAGCGGCGCTACTACATGCTCTCGGCCGACGACCTGCGCAACCGCTGGGAACAAGCGAAGCTGGACGACCTGCTGGACGGCATGAGCCGCATGGAGTTCATGCTGCGCTTCACGCTCTCCGACCCCGACCTCGACACGACGATCGTCGGCACGAAGAGCCTCGAGCACCTGCGCGGACAACGTCGCGGCGGCGCTCAAGGGCCCGCTGCCGGCGGACGTCGTCGCGGAGGCGAAGCGCAGGCTAAGCGCGGCAGGGTCGCGGCCGGCGTGAGCCGGGAAGGCCAATGCTACAGATTGACGCTGATTTTCACTGATGTTGTCCGCAGGATTTGGGAACCGATCCCAGGCGCGGGCGGGCTAATGCCACAAACTGACACTGATTCTCACTGACTTTTTCCGGAAGATTCGAGAATCAGGTCCGGCCAAATCAGTGAAATCTGTGTCAATCCGTGGCATTTCCTCCGAATGCGCGCGATTGACACTTTCGGTGGCCTCGGCTATAACGCCGACGGGCATAACGGCGTTATCGAGAATGCGCGGACCGTCGGCCCGCGCCTCTCGCGGACCAGAGCTTTCGAGGAGGGCAGGACATGGCAGGCGCGCTAGATGGCGTTCGCATAATCGACTTCGGGCAGTACATCGCGGGGCCACTGGCCGCGATGCTTCTCGCGGACCAGGGCGCCGACGTCGTGCGCGTCGACCCGCCCGGCGGGCCCGCCTGGGACAGCGCCGCCAACGCGACCTACAACCGCAACAAGCGCAGCATCGTCCTCGACCTCAAGGCGGACGCCGACCGCGACGTGGCCCGCCGCCTGATTGAGGGCGCCGACGTGGTGATCGAGAACTTCCGGCCTGGCGTGATGGAGCGCCTGGGCCTGGGCGCGGCGAAGATGACCGCGGCCAATCCGCGGCTGATCTACTGCTCGATCCCCGGCTTTGCCTCAGACGACCCGCGGGCGCAGGCGCCGGGCTGGGAAGGCATCGTCAGCGCCGCCACCGGCTGCTATCCGCTGCGTCCCGGCGCCGTCTCATCCCGTGTACACGGCAATGCCCATCCCTTCGACCTACGCCGCCATCCAGGCCGCCGTGGCCATCACCATGGCCCTCAACGCCCGCGAGCGCGATGGCGCCGGCCAGGTGGTGGAGGTGCCGCTGTTCGACGCTACCTTTGCCGCCATCGGCTTTGGCGGCCAGCGCATCCACAACCAGGCGCCGCAAGGCGACATGCCGCAGATGGAGCGCGCCGCCGCCGGCCAACCCGATGATGGCCGTGAGCGGCCAGATCAAGTGCAAAGACGGCCGCTACGTCATGTACATGGGCGGCAACAAGGAAGCCCGCCACTTCCTCGAGGCGACCGGCGCCAGCGTCTGGGTGGACGCCGCCCGTGAGGGCAAGATCACGCCCGAGGAGTCGCGGGCGAAGACCGAAGCGCTGTTCATGACCAGGACCGCCCAGGAGTGGGAAGACTACAGCGAGCAGATCGGCACCGAGTGCGCGGTCTGCCGCCCCAGCGCCGAGTGGCTCGACGAACCCCGGCGCGCTCGGCTCCGGGATCATCGTCGAAGGGCAGGACCCCTTGCTCGGCGCCTTCAAAGGGCCCGGCATTCCCGTGCGCATGAGCGTCAGCCCACCGTCGATCCGGTTCGCCAGGGCCCTGCCGGACGCGCACCACCAGGAGATCATGGCCGAGCTTGCCTCCCGCAACGGCCACCAGGCTGCGGTGAAAGTGGAGTCGATGATGCGCTCCGCCCTCGAAGGCGTACGGGTGCTGGACCTTTGCATCGTGCTCGCCGGCCCGACCTGCGGCCGCACGCTGGGCGAGTACGGCGCCGACGTCATCAAGATCGACCGGCCGCCGGCGCCGAATCCGATGGGCGGGCGCGGCGGCGGTGGCGGCGGCTTCCACACCGACATCAACCGCGCCAAGCGCAGCATTGTCCTCGACCTGAAGACGCCGGAAGGCATGGACGTGTTCATGAAGCTGGTCGACAGCGCCGACGTTGTCGTCCAGAACTTCCGCAACGGTGTCGCCGACCGCGTCGGCTTCGGCTACGAGGCCGTGAAGGCGCGCAAGCCGGACATCGTGTACGCGTCCCTGAACGCCTACGGCCAGGTCGGGCCCTTCGCCGGTAGACCAGGCCACGAGCAGATATTGCAGGCCGCTACGGGCGCCCAGGAGCGCTACGGGGGCAGTGGCAGGCCGTTGCTGCAGCCCTACGCCGTAAATGACTACGGCACCGGCTTCATGGGCGGCCTGGCCGTCGCGCTGGGCCTCTACCACAAGAAGCGCACCGGCCAGGGCCAGCACGTCGACAGCGCCCTGGCGTACACGGCCACCATCCTGCAGTCATCGATGATGCAGGCCTACGAAGGCAAGGTCTGGGATGAGCCGCGTGGCCAGGACGCCATCGGCTCCGGCCCCCTGAACCGCGCCTACCAGGCCGGCGACGGCTGGTTCTTCTTCGCAGCCCGCCCCGCCGACCTGGCGAACTCGAGCGACCTGCGCGACCTCGCCGGAAGCTCCGGCCCTGAGCTGGAGCAGGCCCTGGAAGAGCGCTTTCGCGGTAAGAGCGTGGACCAGTGGGTCTCGGGCCTGACCGCGGCCGGCCTCGGCGCGCATGGGTTTGTCTCCGCCAGGGAGCTGATGGAATGGCCCTGGGTGAAGGATCACGGCCTCAGCGTCACGCGCGAGCACTCCGGCATGGGCCTGATCACGACCACGGGGCCCGCGGCCCGCCTTTCGCGCACGCCTTGCGTCCCCGGCCGCCCGGCGCCTCAGCCCGGCGAGGACGCCGCCAGCATCCTGGCCGAGATCGGGATGGGGCCGGAGATCGACCGTCTGGTGGGGGCGCGGGCGGTCATTCCCGTGGGGGTCTAGGCTCCCGACGCCAAGGGGATTGCCCCGCCTTCGGCCCTGCCCTCGACATCAAGGGCCTTGTAATGGGCGGCCTGATGCCATCGCGCCCGCCGGGATTGACAGGCAGACGCGGACAGCCGACCATTCCCCAAACTGGAAACGTTTCGGAAGGCCGCGATTTCACCTTGCTGAAATCGCGGATACGCCGGTCCAGGGGCCGTCATGCGACCAGCGACGGCCGGAAGAAGAAAGGGAGCACAGGACAGATATGAAGGAAGCTGACTTCTATTCGAAGAGGCTGCTGCGGGGAGCGATCTCCCGTCGCAGCGCATTGAAGGCCGCAGGCATCTCCGGCCTTGGCCTATCGGCAGCGGCGCTGGTTGGCTGCGGCGGCGGCAGCGACAAGTCTGACGGCGCCAGCGGCGGCAGTAGCCTTCTGACGCCGATTGTAGACACGACGAAGCAGGCGGTGGCCGGCGGCACGTACCAGTCGTTCGACGTGAGCGACCTCCAGGGCTTCGACCCTAACGGCGGCGCCTCGGCACGCGCCCAGGCCGTCGCAACCTACGCCTACCTCCGCTTGATCAAGACGAAGACGAGTTTTGACGGCGTCCGCCGGGAGGAACCTGAAGGAGACCTGGCTGAGAGCTTTGAGTTTTCAGCGGACGGACTTCAGCTGACCTTGAAGCTGCGCCCCAACGTGATCTGGGACAGGCGCAGCCCTACAAACGGCCGCACGGTGGACACGCAAGACGTCCTTTTCAGTTACCAGCGCTTCGAGAAGCTGAGTCCCCAAGCCGTCAATTTCCTCAACTCGAAGAGCCCCGCGGCGCCGATTACCGGTATCTCCGCCCCCGACAGCCGCACCCTTGTCCTGAAGCTGGCGTTCCCTTACGTCCCGCTGCTGGCGACCCTCACTCGCGGCCTCAACATGTGGACTTTGCCGGTGGAGTCCGACGGTAAGTTTGACCCCAAGAACGAAGTCCGCGGCAACGGGCCCTGGACTATCGGCAAGTACACGCCCTCATCTGCCGTCGAATATGTCCGCAATCCGGACTACTACGTGAAGGGCAGGCCCTTGTTGGACGGTTGGTCCAACCCAATAATCCCCGAATACGCCACGCAGCTCGCCCAGTTTCGCGCCGGCAACATCTGGGGCGGTGTTGTCAAACAGGAAGACGTGCTCACCACGAAGCGCGACCTCCCGGCTCTGTCGATGTTCAAGAACGACTATGCCACGGGCACGCCTTGTTTCTTCTTCGGGTTCCAGGGACCCTTCAAAGACGCGCGTCTGCGCCAGGCCCTGAGCTATGTGGTCGACCGCCAGACCTTTGCGGATGTCCTTTCGGACACCAAGAAGTTTCAGGAAGCCGGCTTGCCCAGCGACCTTCGAATCAACAACTTCATCGGCGCCGGGTGGGAGGGCTACTGGCTCGACCCTTACGGCAAGGATTACGGCGCTAGCACGAAATACTTCAAGCAGGACATCGCCGAGGCCAAGAAGCTCGTGGCGGCGGCGGGAATCACCGGAAAGCTGGCCACGAAGTTCATCTACCCGCACAACGGCTACGGCGCCATCTATCAGCAATGGATCCAGGCTTTGCACGGCATGGTCAATGACAGCGGCGTTTTCGATGCGCAGCTCACGGGCATCGACTACCAGTCTGACTACATCCCGAACATTCACTTCGGCGGCCCGGCTGTAGGCTCCTGGGATGGCTTTGCCCTGACGCCGGCCGCGCAGGGAGACGACGCCGGCCACCAGTTGCTGGTCCAGTACCACTCCGGCGGCGCCGCCACCCGCCAGCCCAAGGGAGCAGACCCTAAGCTCGACCAGATGATTGACGCTCAGATCCGCGAGACTGACCCGGCAAAGCGCAGAGAACTGATCAAAGAGGTCCAGCGCTATATGCCGACGACGATGGTCGTGGTGCCGGTAACTTACCAGTCGGCTGGCTACAGTCTTGTCTGGCCCTGGGTGGGCAACGCCGGCGCGGTGCGTGGCGCCAACGTCGTGCCGGCCGAGACGTACCCGTACCTGTGGTACGACAAGGCGACTTACGACAAGACGAAGGCGTAAGCGGGTCGAGGATGCTGAGCGAGGGTGAATTCGCGCGCCGCAGGCGCGGGGAGAGGGGCAGGGTGTGTCTGTTAACCAGGAGGACCGAATCGGCGCCATCATCGCCGCGTTCGACACGCAGGGCTGGCACCGGACCGGCACGCCGGCGGACGCGGCATGCGCCGCCTGGCTTTCGGAAAAGGTGCGCGACCTCGGGCCGGCGCCTGAGACCGATGCCTACGAGATCAGCCGCCTGAACCCGGAGCAGGCCTACGTCGAAGTCGCCGGCCGCCGCGTCGATGGGCTGCCGCTCTTTGACTGCGGCCTGACCGAGAGCGCGGGCGTCAGCGGCCGCCTCGGCGCCTCCGGCTCGGAAGCGGACATCGGTGTCGTCGTGATCAGTGCCGGGCCTGCCATGCATCAGCTGGAAGAGTTGCGCCGCAAGGGCAAGCATTCGGCGATTGTCTGCGTTACGGAAGGCCGTGAGCCCGGCCTGGTGGCCAGCAACGCATCCTCCTTCTACGAGCCGTTCGGCCCGCCGGTGGTTCAGGTCTCGGGCGAGGTGAAGGACTGGCTGGTGGAGCAGACGGCCCTGGGCTCGAAGGCCCAGGTCGTAGCCACGGCTACGCGAACCAAAGCCTCATCTTCCAACATCTTCGCTCGCCTGGCGGGGCGCGATGCCTCGCTTGCGCCGGTGGTGGTGACGACGCCGCGCAGCGGCTGGTGGCAGTGCGCCAGCGAGCGCGGCGGCGGCATCGCCGCCTGGCTGGAGGTCATGCGAGAGGTCGCGGCGACGGAACACGACCGGCCCGTGTGGTTCATCGCCTTCAGCGGCCATGAGCTCGGCCACCTCGGTTGCGATGCCTTCCTGGAGCGCCACGGCGACCTCGTGCGGGGCGCCAGGGCCTGGGTGCACTTCGGCGCCAACGTGGGCGGCGCCACCCAGCAGGCCGTGCGCATCAGCGCGACAGACGCGGACCTCCTGGCCGCCGCCCGGGCAGGCCTGGAGGCGGCCGGCGTGGAGGGCGTGACGGCGGCGCCGGTCGGGCAGGTGCTGGGCCAGGAGTCGGGCGTTGTGGCCTCCAGAGGCGCCAATTGCGTCTCCCTTCTGGGCGGAAACGCGCACTTCCACATGCAGAGCGACCGCTGGCCGCACGCGGTCGATGTCGCGTCGGTGGCGCGCCAGGCCAGGGGCTTCAGCGCGCTCGTGAAGCAGTTGGCCCATCAGGCCTGAGGCCCGCCAAAGCCTTCAAGAAGTCAGCGCGCCCGGGATCGGGATTTCTCCTTCGTCGAAATAACAGGACGCCCGGCGGGCGATCAGGCGGTCCGCCTTCGACGCAGCAGGATCAGCGCCACAAGGGCCAGCAACGCCGCGGCGACGGCAGCCCCGGCGGCGAGAAGCAACGTACGCGAGCCACCTTCACCGGTCCCCGTGAGCAAACGCTGAATCGCATCGCGGTCGGCGTCCGAAGGGATGCGATCGCGCCCCGAGTCGCCGACCGTGATCTCGACCGAAGACTCGCCGGCCGCGCCGGAAGCGTCGGTGGCGGTCAGGGTGATGCGATGCGTGCCAGGTCGCAGCCCGCGCGTCTCGACCTGCCTTCCCTGTCCAAGGTCTCCGTCCAGGCTCGAGCGCCAGCTCAGGCCCGAGTCGCCGATCGTCCCTTCCTCGAGGTCCATGGCGGCGCCCAGGAGCACGACCGTCTGGCCGCGGTCGAAGGCGGCTCCGGCGGCCGGCCCGAAGATCGCGGCCCGGGGTCTGGAGTTCGGCACGCGGTAAGACGCCGGCGTGACGGCCTCGCCGGTGTTGAAGCCGTCCGAAGCGATGATCCGGAAGCGGGCGCGGTCGCTGCCCGGGAGCATCTCCAGGTTCGGCAGGCGCACGCCGCTGTCGCGCTGGTTGGCGGCGACGACGCGCCAGGTAGCGCCATCGTCCGGGCTGTAGAGGACGCTAAAGCGCAGCTGGTCGCCGTCCGGGTCGGTAGCCTGCCAGCGAAGGTCGAGAGGCGCCGAAATCTGCGCGCCCGGCGCCGGGCTGGTGATCACTACCGAAGGCGCGGCGCCGCTGGCCCGGCGGCCGGCGATCTCGGCGCCGCTGTTCAAGACGAGCACTGCCCGCGTGCCGGCTGGAAGCTCGAACAGCTCGGCGAAGAGGCGCGAGTCCTGGCCGGACTCGTGCTGTGCCGGGTCGATGTCCGCCAGCGGATGAGACGCCAGCACCCGGCCGGCGCCGTCTTCTAAGCGAAGCTGGAGCTGGCTTGGCCTGGCCGCCATCGCCTGCCGCCGCCGCGAGGCCTCGTCAACGGCTGCCTGAGGCGGATTCGCGACCGGCATGACATCGATCAAGCGCGCAGCCGCGCCTGAACTATCGATGGAGACGCTGACGAAGACGTATTCGCCGGCGGCGTTCGTCCGTGCCGCGGGGCGCTCCCCTTCCATTGCCGCGGCCGGGTGGCTGTGCGACGCGTGGTCGTGGGCCTGAGGCTGAGGCTGCGTAGACGCCTGGAGTTGGGGTGAGATGGCCGGCCAGCGGATGTTCAGGGCGCCGACGTCGCAATCGATGCCGAAGGCGGGGAGCAGCTTGCAGTAGTTGTAAGGGTCGGCCCACTTGGGCGGCTGGTAACCCATGAAGGGATAGGCCTGGTTGGGCGAAGACTCGGCCGGGTCGTTGCTCATGACGGTGGGGCCGCTTGTATTCGAGAACAGGGCCCAGTGCGTGTCGAAGCCGTAATAACCAGCCGGGTCGATGTCGGCGATGCTGCAGTCCGGGAACTGGTAGGGGTAATCCGGGTCCAGGGCGCCGCCCGACTCCTCGTTACCTTTGCAGAGGTCGTGGCTGAGGCCGCGGTTGTGGCCGACTTCGTGGGCAAGAGTGTTGCCGCCGCCGATGTACCAGGGCGCGTAGGAGGCGCCGGTGCTCATTTTGCCGTGCGCGACGCCCGAGGTCGCCCAGCCGGAGAAGTTACCCATGCTGACGCTGGAATCGACCATCCCGTACCACTGCCAGCCCTCCCAGTCCTCAGTGAACAGGATCTTGAGGATTGCGATCTGGGAATTGAGCTCGTCGCGGCTGGCACTGAGGGAGAGGTCCCACTCGCTTCCATCCCAGTGGCCGACAGGGAATACGGTTGCCGGGATCGTCGTCTCTTCACCGCCGAACAGGGGCAAGAGATCGAACTCCATGCCGGCGTCCCACTGGAGGCTGGAGATGGGGAAGATTCGGTACAGGTAGAGGAGGACCTTCAACGCGTCGGTCTCGTGGTCCTGGTAGAGGTAGGTCACCTCGGCGCTCTGCGGGCTGGGGAAGGAGTGCAGGTGCGCGGGCACCAGCTTCAGCTTCAACGTCTCCGCGGGCGAGAAGGTGACCTCGCGCTGAATGTAATTGTTGTCGGCGTCCGGCTCGAAATCCTCCGGCGAGCCGGGCGAGCCCGAATAAACGAACGCCTTCAGGGTCAACGGCCCTTCGAAGGTCCAGGACCCGGGGAGATAAAAGTAGAGGCTGTCGTCGACGTTGATGCGTTCGCCGCCGCTGGGAATGGCATAGATAGGCCCGTTTTCGGGGTACACCGCGCCGAGGAAATCGCCATCCCGCCAGGCGCCGAGGGCGCCGCTGACGTTGATTGCCGGCACATCTGGGTCCTGGGTCCGCACGTAGACCCGGACAGCGGTGATCCGCAACGAGACCAGTGGCACCTGGTTGGCCAGGTTCTGGATGCCCTGGGTCACCTCCATGTCCGTCGCCACCAGGTCAGGCACCTGCCCGGATGTAAGCGAAGGCGGTGTGGGCGTCGGCGGCGGCGCGGTAAGGCCCAGCGGCGTCGGTGTTGGCGGTTCGACGCCGAAGGAGAAGGGCGTGTTGGTCGGCGAGGGCAGCGTGAGGTCACCGGGGACCACCGGCGGGACGGTCGCGACGCCGGGCGGCGCCGGCGTGAACAACTGGGCTATCACAGGCGTGGGCGTCCGGGTCGGGCCGGGGGGATTGGTTGGTGTAGTTGTCCGCGTCCGCGTCACCGTCGCGGTCCGCAGGGGCGTGCGCGTTGGCGTACGCGTTGGGGTGCGGGTTGGGACCGAAGAGACCGGCCGCGTGGGCGTGAGGGTAGGCTGGGCGGCTATCGGCAGCTGGGTGGCAGTGGGCGTGAACTCCGCCGCCGCGGCCGGCCGGGACCCGGACGGCTCCTCCCCCGGACCGAGGACGATGATGACGGCCGCCAGAGGCGCAATTGCCGCGCGGACCACGCCTGAGACCGACATGGCGCAATATTAGGTGCTGTCCGCGGCCGGCGGCATTTCAATCGAAGAAGAGTACCTCGACGGGTGCCGTGTGATCCCTGTCTCAGCTTGGCTCAACCAGACAGGCAAGCCCCCGCCGGCCATCGCGGGCATGACGTGGACCTCGGCCTCGGGCGCCACGGCCTGATCGAGGCCGAAAGCCTCTTCGCCGCCCACGGCCAGAAACACCTCCGGCCGCAGGCCATCAGCGTCGACGATCCGCCCCTTGAGGGCCGGATGCAGTCGCTCCAGGCTGGCAACAGCCTCGCGCAGGGTGGCGCCTTCGACGGGGACGCTGGCCGCGCCGCCGGCCAGGGGGCGGAGCAACTGAGGCAGAAAGACCACCGGCATCTGGCCGCGCTTACTCGAGCCCCAGCGTCGTCTCCAGGATGCGGCGCGGCGACATCGGCAGCTGCGTCTGGCGCACGCCCGTCGCGCGGTAGACCGCGTTCGCGATCGCCGCGAGCGGCGGCACGATGCGGCGGCTCGCCGACGCCGCGCACGCCGAACGGGTGCAGCGGGTTCGGCACCTCGACGATGATCGTGTCGATCATCGGCACGTCGAGCGACGTCGGCATGCGGTAGTCGAGGAAGCTCGAGTTCGCCATGCGGCCGCTGTCGTCGTAGTAGTACTCCTCGTTCAGCGCCCAGCCGATGCCCTGGACGGCGCCGCCCTGCATCTGCCCCTCGACGTACGCGGGGTGGACGGCGGTGCCGGCGTCCTGGATCGCGGTGTAGCGCAGGATCGTCACCTTGCCGGTCTCGGGGTCGACCTCGACGTCGACGATGTGCGTGGGCGAAGCCGCCGCCCGCGAGGAAGCCGGCGTTGACGGAGCCGCTGACCGTGAGCGCCGACGCCGCGGCCGACGACCTGCGCGGCGATCTCCTTGAAGGCGCCGGTCTTCGCGCCGTCCTTCGTCTTGAAGACGCCGTCCTCGAACTCGATGTCGTCCGGCTGCGACCTGCCACGTGCGGGGCGAGGCGCGCCGTCATCTCCTTGATCAGGTTCTTGCCGGCCTCGTGCACGGCCATGCCGGTGGCGAAGGTCGACGCGGCTGCCGGCGGTGACGTCGTTGTAGCCGACGGAGTCGGTGTCGACGACGGTCGGCTTCACGTCCTCGAAGGCGATGCCCAGCGTCTCGGCGAGCTGCATCGCGAGCGACGCGCGCGTGCCGCCGATGTCGGTGTTGCCCTCGATGAGGTTGACGGTGCCGTCCGGCTGCACGCTGACGTTGACGCTGGAGCGCAGGCCGACGTTGAACCAGAAGCCGGAGGCGACGCCGCGGCCGCGGTTCGGGCCTTCGAGCGGCGAGTTGTAGTGCGCGCGAGTTCAGCGCCGCCTCGAGGCACTCCTCGTGGCCGATGCGGCTTGAAGGGCATGCCCATCGGGCCGCGCGTGCCCTTCGTGCGAGGCGTTCATCAGCCGGAGCTTCAGCGGGTCCATGCCCAGCTTCTCGCGCCAGCTCGTCGACGAGCTGCTCGATGGCGAAGGCGGCGGCGGGCGCGCTGGGCGCGCGGTAGTCCTGCGTGCGCGGCTTGTTGACGACGACGTCGTAGCGCGTCGAGCTTCACGTTCTCGATGTCGTAGCCGGCGCGTGCATGACCATCGTCGCGTACATCGGCGGCGGAGCCCGGGAAGGCGCCGTTCTCGTACGCCATGTCGGCGCTGAGCGGCGCGGAAGCGTGCCGTCCTTCGTCGCGCCGAGCTTCGCCTTGATCGACGTGCCGGGCGTCGGGCCGGTGCCCTCGAAGACGTCGACGCGGTCCATCTGCATCGTCACCGGCTTGCCGGTCTTGCTTCGAGAGCAGCGCCGCGACGGGCTCCAGGTAGACGCTGATCTTGCCGCCGAAGCCGCCGCCGATCTCCGTCGGGATCACCTTGATCTTCGAGATCGGGTGGCCGAGGATCTGCGCGCAGCGCCTCGCGCGCGGGGAACGAGCCCTGGGTGCTGGTCCAGATCGTGAGCTGGCCGTCCGGCGTTCCACGATCGCCGTCGAGGCCTGCGGCTCGATGTAGCCCTGGTGCACCATCTTGGTCGAGAACTCGCGCTCGACGACGACGTCGCACTCGGCGAAGCCCTTCTCGACGTCGCCGAAGACGACCGCGACGCTGTGCGCGACGACGTTCGTCGGGCCTTCGCTCGGGCCCGGCGGCGCGCGCGTGCGCAGCGCCTCGTGCAGGATCGGCGCGTCCGGGCGCATCGCCTCGCGCACGTCGAGCACGGGCGGCAGCACCTCGTACTCGACCTCGATCAGGTCGCACGGCCTCGCTGCGCGATGTGGTCGTTGATCGCGGCGACGGCGGCGACGGCGTGGCCGCGGTAGAGCGACCTTGTCGCCCGGCGAGGATGTTCGTGCGCGGCGTCGGGCAGCTTCGCGACGTCGCCTGGCCGGGCCCGACGAGGTCGCGCGCCGGTCACGACCGCCTTCACGCCCGGCGAGCGCCAGCGCCTTCGACGCGTCGATGCGCTTGATGATGGCGTGGGCGTGCGGGCTGCGCAGGATGCGGCCGCGCAGCATGCCCGGCAGGCGGATGTCGGCGCCGTACTGCGCGCGGCCGGTGACCTTGTCGACGCCGTCCGGGCGGACCGGCCGCGTGCCGATGACCTTGTACTTGGGCTTGTCCGTCGGTGACCATCGCGTTGCTCCTTGTCGTGCTTAGGCCGTTCGCCGGCGTGCGCGCGCATCTGCTTCGGCGGCGTCCAGCACCGCGCGCACGATCTTGTCGTAGCCCGTGCAGCGGCAGAGGTTGCCGGCCAGCCAGTGGCGGATGCGCGCTTCGTCGGCGTTCGGGCTCGCTGTCGAGCAGCGCCTTCGCGGCGACGATGAAGCCCGGCGTGCAGATGCCGCACTGCAGCGCCGCGTCCTCGAGGAAGCTCGTCTGCAGCGGGTGCAGGTGGTCGCCGCTCGGCGACGCCCTCGATCGTCGTGATCGTCGGCGCCCTCGGCCTCGACGCCGAGGACGCAGCAGGAGTTGACCAGCGCGCCGTTCAGGATCACGTTGCAGGCGCCGCAGTTGCCGTTGTTGCAGCCTTCCTTCGTGCCGGTCAGCCCCAGCTCGTCGCGCAGCACCTCCAGCAGGCTCTGGCGCGGCTCGCACGAGGAAGTCGACCTGCTTCGCCGTTGATCGTCGCGCTGACGTGGCGTTCGTCGCGCTCATCGCTCAGGCTCCCCTCGCTCGCTCGACGGCCTTGTTGATGACGCGGCGCGTCAGCACGCCCGCGAGGTGCTTGCGCTGGGCGGCCGAGCCGCGCATGTCGGTGATCGGCCTCGCCGCGGCGCGAAGCGGCCGCGGCGGCCTTGTCGATGCTCTCCTCGCGACACCGGCTGGCCGGCCAGCGCGTCGCCCGCCGCCTTCGACGAAGAGCGGCGTCGGCGCGACGGCGCCGACGGCGATGCGCGCCGACTCGAACTTCGAGCCGTCGGCGGACAGCGTCGACGCTCGCGGCGGCGTTGGCGACGGCGATGTCCATCTCGTTGCGCGGGATGAAGCGCTCGAAGGCGGCGCCGCTGTTGGCGGCCGGCGCCGGGAACGACAAGCGCGACGAGCAGCTCGTCCGGCGCGCAGCACGTTCTGGCCCGGCGCCGGTGCAGAACTCCTCGACCGGCACGCGTGCGGCGCCCCTTCGGGCCGGCGATCTCGCAGACCGCGCCGAGCACGATCAGCGTCGGGATCGAGTCGGCCGCGGGCGAGCTGTTGCACAGGTTGCCGCCGAGGCTGGCGCGCGACTGGATCTGGATGCCGCCGATGAGCGACGCCGAGTCGATGAGCGCCGGGAAGCGCTCGCGCGACCTCGGCGTTCGTTCGTAGATCGTGCGCGCAGGACGTCGCGGCGCCGATGCGCAGGCGCCGTCGGGCGTGAGCTTCAGCTCCATGGTCTTCGGGATGTGCTTGACGTCGACCATGACGCCGACGTTTCGGCGGCCTTCGCGGTGCTGGATGATGACGTCGGTGCCGCCGGCCAGCACGCGGGCGGAGGCGCCGTGCTGCCCCAGCAGGGCCACTGCCTCAGCGAGAGTTGCCGGCGCTTCGTAGTCGAGCGCGTTCATGCTCACTGCCTTTCGGCCCGGGCGTCCGAGCCCAGCGGTTTGGTTCACATGGAATATCGCTTCGCTGGCTTAAAAGCAAGGCTAGCGCGCGCTAAGGCCAACAAAGGGGACTGCCGCATTGTAGCCGCCGGATGGGCGACGTGGATCGAAGGGCCTCAGGAGCGGATGCGCTCCGGCGCGGCATAAACGTTGAAGCTTTCCGGGCGCAGGAACCCGGCCAGGGTGACGTTGAAGGAGCGCGCCATTTCGACGGCCAGGCTGGAAGGCGCGCCGACGGCTGCGACGATGGGTATGCGCGCGACCACTGCCTTCTGCAGCAGCTCGAAGCTGGCGCGGCCGCTGAGGAGCAGGATGTCGCCGGTCAGCGGCATCCGCCCTTCCAGGAAGCACTCGCCGATGACCTTGTCGACGGCATTGTGTCTTCCCACGTCCTCTTTCACGAGCAAGAGATTCCCTTCAGCGTCGAAGAGGCCGGCGGCATGCAGGCCGCCCGTCTGCTCGAAGACGGCCTGGGCGGAGCGCAGCGCCTTCGGCAGGCCGCGCAGCGACGGCGGCGCTGACTGGCGACGGCATCGGCGATGGGCTGGCAGCCCTGCACTTCGACAGACTCTATCGAGGCCTTGCCGCAGACGCCGCAACTGGACGAGGTGTAGAAGTTGCGCTGCAACCGCGATGCGTCGAATTCCAGGCCCGGTCTCAGGGTCACAGTGACGATATTCAGCGCTTGGGCATCGTCATCGTCCAGGCAGTAGGAAACGTCGGCGACGTCATCGCGGCCGCGGAGGATGCCTTCGCCGTAAAGGAAGCCGGCCGCCAGGGCGAGGTCGTCGCCGGGCGTGCGCATGGTGACGGCGATCTGGCGCTGCACCTGTTCGCGGCCCTCTTTCCAGAGCAGCCGGATCTCTAGCGGCTCCTCGCCGGCGAGAAGGTCATCGTCCTGCGACACGCCGTCGCCGGCGAAGCGGACGATACGCGCCTGGGTGGAGGCCGGAGGCTTAAGCGACTGGGCCACGGCGCTTTGGGGCCTCATCTTCTTCGAGTAGTTGGACGAACTGCCAGCCGAAGCGGCCCTTGATGCAGAGATTGCCGCTGGTCACGTCATGGTCGAGGGGCGACGTCACCTTCACGATGCGGTTGTCCTGCACGTGAAGCTGAAGCGTGCAGCCGACGCCGCAGTAGGGGCAGATCGTGTCCGTCTTCGTCTGCCTGGCCTCGTCCCAGGTGCCGTCCGCGCGCATGTCCTGCTCGCTCTTGAACATGAGCGCGCCGGTAGGGCAGACGGCGATGCAGTTGCCGCAGTAGACGCAGGCGGAGTCCGGCAGGGGCGCCGCGAACTCCGTGGAGACGCGGGCGTCGAAGCCCCGGCCGGCGATGGCGATGGCGAAGGTGTTCTGAGCATCGACGCCGCAAGCCTCGACGCACTTGTAGCAGAGGATGCAGCGCGAGTAGTCGCGGATGTAGAGGTTGTTGTCGACCATCGCCGGCTGGCGCACGGTTGCCGCCGCGTTGGTCGCGTGATGGTGGCCCGGTTCCAGGGCGTCGCGCTCACCCGCCGCTGCCGGCGGCGCCGCCGGCCCGAAGCGCTGCGGCGCGGCGCCGTAGCGTTCCAGGTAACCCTGGACTTCGGCCGGCGCGCAGGAGAGGTCGACGGATGAGGCCAGGAACTCGAGCACCAGGCGCCGGCTGTGGCGGACCCGCTCGCTGTCGGTGCTCACCACCATGCCCGGCTCTGCCTTGCGCGAGCAGGCCGGCACCAGCGCCCGCGATCCCTCCAGCTCCACGACGCACACGCGGCAGACATTGACGGGCGTCAGCGTCTCCAGATAGCAGAGCGTCGGCGTGTCGATGCCCTCGGCGCGGCAGGCCTGGAGCAGCGTCGTGCCCTCTGGCACGCTCACGGCGCGGCCGTCGACCGTGATGTCGACCTGCCGTCCCCGTATCCGCCAATCCTGGAGGAACTGCGCTCTGTTGTCACGGAGCCGGCTCCTGCATGTTCAACCTCACATTCGCAGTCATCTCACTCGCGGTGAGTCGCGGAACAAGCCGAACTTCTGGATCGCCGACTGCACCACGTTCGGCGCTGTCGGGCCCAGACCGCAGATCGAGGCGTCGCGCATCACCCGCGCGATGTCGTCGATGAGCATTATCTCCTCTTCGACGCCGCCGAGCGGCTTCCCCAGCGCCAGCCGCTGAAGCGCTTCCTCCTGGCGCTGGGTGCCGACGCGGCAGGGCACGCACTGGCCGCAGGATTCGTCGCGGAAAAATTGGGCGACGCGGAGGACGAAATCCGCGAGGTCGGCGCCCTGGTCGAGGGCCATGACGACTGCCGAGCCCACCGCCGCCCCGATCGCGCGCGTGCCCTCGAACGTCAGCGGCACGTCGAGCTCGTCCGGGGTCACGAAGGTGCCGGCGGCGCCGCCGAGGAGCATCGCCTTCAACGGCCGGCCGCCGCGCTACGCCGCCGGCCAGGTCCAGCACCTGCCGCAGCGTCGTCCCGAAGGGCACCTCGTACACGCCCGGGCGCTCGACGTGGCCGCAGACGCAGTACAGCTTCGGCCCGTGGGACTGGCCTGAGCCGGTGGCGGCGTAGGCCGGGCCGCCGCCGAGGACGATATCGGGCACGTTCGCCAGCGTCTCGACGTTGTTGACCAGCGTCGGCTTGCCGAAGAGGCCGGCCTGGGTCGGATAGGGCGGCTTGTTGCGTGGCTCGCCGCGCAGCCCTTCGATCGAGTTGAACAGCGCGGTCTCCTCGCCGCAGATGTAGGCGCCGGCGCCGCGCCTGACCTCGATCTCGAAGTCGAAGCCTTCGCCCATGATGTCGGCGCCGAGGAAGCCGCGGGCGCGGGCCTGGTCGATCGCGTTTTCGAGGCGCGCGGCGGCCAGGGGGTACTCGCCGCGGACGTAGATGTAGCCGCGCGCGCAGGCGGCGGCGTAGCCGGCGATGGTGATTGCCTCGATCAGGGCGAAGGGGTCTTCCTCCATGAGGAGGCGGTCCTTGAAGGTGCCGGGCTCGGATTCGTCGGCGTTGCAGACCACGTAGTGCGGCCGTGCCGGCGCGCGCGGCCACCTCCTGCCACTTGCGGCCGGTCGGGAAGGCGGCGCCGCCACGGCCCTGCAGGCCGGAATCGAGCAGCTCGCGGATGACGCCGCCGGGCCCGAGCTCGAAGGCGCGGCGCAGGGCGGCATAGCCGCCGGAAGCGCGGTATTCGTCCAGGCTCGTGGGGTCGACGCGGCCGACACGGCGCAGGAGCACGAGGGCGGCTCGGTCCTCGGACTGTGTTTGGGGGGCGGAGCGGGAGCCAGAGCGCACGTTCGGGGCGTCGGTTCCCGTTCGTCCTTCGAGGGCCTCAGGACGAACGGGAAGGGAGCCCCTTTGCCCAGGGCGTCCTTCGAGGGCCTCAGGACGGACGGGAAGGGAGCTTGGCGGTGCTTCGAGGGGCAGGCTCAGGGCCGCCAGGACGGCATCCGCGGTAGCCGGGGCGATCGCCTCTTCGGCCGGATTTTCGCCGGCGCGCAGGACCAGCGCCGCCGGAGCCAGCTCGCAGAGGCCGAGGCAGGGGCTGCGCTTCCAGGTAGAGGCGCCGTCCGCGGCCGGCTCGCCGGCGGGGCCGAGGCGGGCCTCGACCTCGCGGCAGAGGTCGAGGGCGCCGTTGATGCGGCAGGCGAGGTCATCGCAGACGTGGGCGACGTTGGGCGGCGTCGGTTTGAGGTAGAGGAGGGCGTAGAAGCTGGCAACGCCGTAGGCCTCGGCCGGCGGCACCGTGAGGCGCTGGCAGACGTAGTTGAGCGCGCCTGCGCTGATGTATCCGGCGCGGCGCTGCACCGCTTCGAGCGCCGGCAGGAGCAGGTGTCGGTCGTCGCGCGTGTCCTGGCCGGCGCGGCCGACGTGCCCTTCGAGCGGGGAACGCTGAGTCGCGCCGTCCCAGCCTGTCTCGGGAGGCCCAAGGACGCCGTCGACGGCGGCGCGCTCGGCGTCGTCCGGCACGGCGTTCGGGATGAGGTGGATGTCCATCGTTAGTTGTCAGTCATTAGTTGTCAGTCATCAGTTCGGACGGCATCGGTGCAGCCTCGAACGGGCGGCGGTGGTGCCATGCCCGCGACCGCCGCGACCGGCGACTCAGAGGCGATGCAAGCCTACGCCATTATCCGCATTCGGAAACCAGGGTCAGCCGCGCGAGACCGGAGTCGGGACTCACTACTGGCGACTAATTACTGATTACTTCGGCGGCAGCTTTTCGATGCGAATGGCCGCGGCCTTGAACTCGGCCGTACCGGACTTGGGGTCGGTGGCGTCGATTGTGATGATGTTGGTCGCGACGTCGTCCTGGAAGTGGAAGGTCATGAACGCCAGCCCCGGACGCAGGGTCGGGTCGTAGCGCGCCGGCGCCTCGATCGCGCCGCGGCGCGACACCACCCGCACGACCTCGCCGTCGGCGACGCCCAGGCGGCGGCCGTCGTCGGCGTGGATGTCGATGGACTCTCCCCGCCGCAGCGGCGACGTGTAGCCGCCCGTCTGGACGCCGGTGTTGAAGGAGTCGAGGCGCCGTCCGGTGGTAAGCCGGATGGGGAACTCGTCGGTCAACTGGTCGACGGGCGGGTCATGCTCGACGGCGTGGAACGGCGCGCGGGGCCCTTCCACGGGGTCCTGCCAGAGGCGTGTGTGGAGGATGGGGCTGCCGGGGTGGTCCTCAGACGGGCAGGGCCAATGCAGGCCGTTCAGCTCCTCCAGGCGTTCGTAGCTCATGCCACGGTGCCAGGAAGACAGGCCTCGCAGCTCATCCCAGACCTGCTCGGCGGTAGGCCGGCCCCATTCGAAGCCCAGGCGCGCCGCCAGGGCCGAAATGATGTCGAGGTCATCGCGGGCGCCGCCCGGCGGTTCAAGCGCCTTGCGCACGCGCTGGACGCGGCGCTCGGAGCTGGTGACGGTGCCTTCGCCTTCGCACCATGAAGCCGCCGCGGGAAAGACTACGTCCGCCATCTCGGCCGTCCTGGTGAGGAAGATGTCCTGCACGACCAGGTGGTCGAGCCCTTCGAGCAGGTGAATAGCGTGCTCCATATCGGCCTCGGACTGGGCCGGGTTTTCGCCGATGACGTACAGGGTGCGCAGAGTGCCCTTCTCCATCGCCTCGAACATCTCGGTCAGGTTCAGGCCGCGCCTCGGCGGGATGCTGACGCCCCAGGCGCGCTCGAACGGCGCCCTCTGCGCCGCGTCTTCCAGGTCGTTGCCCCCGGGCAGCCGGTTGGGGATGGCGCCCATGTCGCCGCCGCCCTGGACGTTGTTCTGGCCGCGCAACGGGTTCAGGCCGGAGCCGTAGCGGCCGACGTGGCCGGTTAGCAGCGCCAGGTTGATCAGCGCCAGCACGTTGTCGACGGCGTTGTGGTGCTCCGTGATCCCAAGCGTCCAGCAGAGCTGGGCGCGGTCGGCGCGGGCGTAGGCGTGCGCTACCTCGCGGATGGTCGCGGCCGGCACGCCGGTAATGCGCTCGGCGTACTCCAGGGTGTAAGGCTGCACGCACTCGCGATAGGCCTCGAAGTCTCTAGTGGCGCGCTCGACGAAGGCGCGGTTGTGCAGGCCGGCGGCGATGATCTCGCGGCCCATGGCGTTTGCCAGCGCGACATCGGAGCCGACGTCCAGACCCAGCCAGGCATCGGCCCACTGGGCGGAGGTCGTGCGGCGCGGGTCGACCACGTACATGCGGGCGCCGCGGTTAACGGCCTTGAGGACGTGGTGGAAGAAGATGGGGTGCGTTTCGCGCGCGTTCGAACCCCAGAGGATGACGACGTCCGTCTCCTCTACCTCACGGTAGGAGCTGGTGCCGCCGCCCGCCCCGAACACTGTCGTCAGACCGACGACGCTCGGAGCGTGTCAGGTGCGGTTGCAGGAGTCGACGTTGTTGCAGCCGATCACCTGCCGGGCGAACTTCTGGGCCAGGTAGTTGACCTCGTTCGTGGCCTTGGAGCAGGAGAACAGGCCGAAGCTTTCGGGGCCGTGCAGCGCCGTCGTCGAGCGGAACCCGCTCGCCGCGGCGTCCAGGGCCTCTTCCCAGCTTGCCGGCTGCAACTCGCCGACCCTGCGCACCAGGGGTTGGGTCAACCTGGCGTACCGTTTGGGCATCTAGACCTCTCGGAGAACCTCGCGCCGCAGGTACAGTCCTCGGCTACGAGGCGTGCCAATCGTATGCGGCAAGCATATCCCTGAGCTTGCAGAGCCGCCAACCTCGAAATGCCGTCCATGGTCCGCTGTACTTGCTTCTCGCGAGAAGCAACTACAACGGACGGTTCTGGAAGCGAGCGGCATATACTCCGAATCGTGCCCATTAAGTCGCTGGAGAGTCCCGCCGTCAGCGTCATCGTCCTCGGCTTCAACGGCCGTGAGTATGTCGACCCTTGCCTGCGCTCGCTCCTGGACCAGGACTTCGAGCGCGAGTACGAGGTGTTGTTCGTCGACAACGGCTCTCGCGACGGCACTGCCGACGCGGCCGCCAGGTTCGAGGGCGTGCAGGTGCACAGGCTGGACAAGAATTACGGCTACTGCGGCGGCAACAACCGCGGCGCGGAGCTGGCGCGGGCGCCGCTGCTTGTGTTCCTGAACCAGGATGTCGTTGTGCACCGCGGCTGGCTGCGGGAGCTGGCGGCGGCCGTCGAAGGTGATTCATCGGTGATGGCGGCTCAGGCCAACGTCATCCACCCCTGGAACGCCGAGTTCGCCCGCAAGGAGCGCGAGGCGCCGGTCGAAAGGGCCTACTGCGGCGAGCTTTCGCGCCTGGGCTTCGTCGAGTACATGAGCGTGCCGGTGGCGCTGCCGGCGGTCGACACGCTGTTCCTCAGCGGCGTCTCGATCATCCTCAAGCGCGAAGTCATCGATGAGATCGGAGGCTATGTCTTCGACGAAGACATGTTCGCCTACGGCGAGGACATGGACCTGGCGCTGAGGCTGCGAACGGCCGGCTACCGGACCGTGGTTGCGACGAGGGCGGTTGTGTATCACGACCACACGCTACACGACAGGCCCTCGCCGCGGACTTTCGTGCGCACCGTAAAGATCATTCGCAACCGGCTGCTGGCGCTGTGGAAGTCGAGCCCCTGGCCGGAGTTTCTGCCGCTGGCGGCCGTGACGCTGGCCGGCTCGCCGTTCAACGCCGGCGTGTTCGGCATGGCCCGCCCGAAGAGGCTGCTGTACTTCTTCCTCTTAATCCCGCCGACGCTGGCCGCGGCCGCTGCGACGGTGGTGGCGATGCCGAAGTACGCCGAGCGTCGCCGGCGGACGCTGGCGGCGCGCCGCGTGCCCCGATGGTGGCTGCTCCGTACACTCGTGTTCGACCGCGCCGGGCTATCGCAGCAGGCGGCGGTCACTTCCAAAGCTGACGTGGAGACGCGGCTGTCGTGACGTCCGAAGGCCCCCTGACACACCTGCGCGAGCACCCGGAGCTCATTGCCGAAGACCTGCGCCTGATCGGCGCCCGCGTGGCGCCGGGAGCGCGCGTCCTCGACGTTGGGGCCGGCCGCGGCAGCTTCGTGAAGGCGGCGCTTGCCGCGGGCTTCGAGGCTGTGGCTCTGGACGTGGAGGCAGGCGCGATCGCGGTCTGGGGCCGCCGATCGTGTGCCCGGCGCGCTCGGCAGCGGCGCCCAGGCGCCGTTCGCGGACGGGTGCTTCGACGTCGTGCGCATGAAAGAGGTCATCGAGCACGTGGAAGACCCGCTGGCGCTGGTGCGGGAGGCGCGGCGCCTGCTGCGTCCCGGGGGGATACTGCTGGCGCACACGCCGACGCCGTACTCGCAGCTCTACCCAGTCGGCAACTTCTGGGACGACTACACGCACGTGCGCCCCTTCAGCCGCCTGGGGCTCACGAGGCTGATCGCCGACGGCGGCCTGCGGCTCGACCGCATCGACGCCTATACGGCCGGGCCGAAACGGTGTCGAACGCGCGCTGGGGAAGGTGCTGGCGCGCGTCTTCCCGCACATATATCGCGTCATCGCCGTCCGCGACGCATGACCAGGCTTCGGCTCCTGAACCTGGCCATCGCGGTGGCGGTCGTGGCCTTCCTGATCGTCCGGTCGCATCCGGGCCGGATCTGGGATGCCCTGGGTCAGACCGACTTCAAGCTCGTCCTCGCGGCGGTCGCGCTGAACCTGCCGGTGGCCCTGCTGGCCTCCCTGCGCTCGTTCCTGGTCTTCCGCGGCCTCGGCCGCTCCGTGCCGGCCGAAGTGCTGCTGCCGACGACGGTGCTCGGCTTCGTGGCCGGCGGCCTGACGCCCGCAGCAACGGGCGAACTGCTGCGCGCGGGAGCGCTGCGCTCCCGCGCCGGCGTGGCGTTCGAAGAGACGATGCTGGTGGTGGCGTACGAGCGCGTGCTCTCGGTGTACGTGCTGGCGCTGGGCACGATAGTCCTGTTCGGCCTGCGCAGCCTGGCGCTGGGCCTGGCCCTGCCGCTGTTGGCCGCCTGCCTGCTGCTGGCGCTGGCGCCCTGGGTCGCGGCCCGCGCGCTGCGGCGCCTGCTCTCAGACGGAACGGCCGGCAGCGGGCGGAAGCGCGATGGCCGCGCGCGTCCGTCTATGTCCTCGGGCTCGCGGGCCAGCTCCGACTGCTGCTCAGCGACGTTCGCCTGCTGCTGCAATCCTCCCTCGTGTCCGTAGCGGTGTTCTCAGTGATCGCGGTCCAATACTGGCTCCTGGCGCGCGCCGTGGCGCCGGGGATAAGCCTGCCGGAGGCCTGGCTGGCGCTGGGCGTCTCGACGCTGGCTGGGGGTCGCTTCCCTGATCCCGCTGGGGCTGGGTGTCCTGGACGGATCGCTGGCGGCCATGCTGCACCGCTTCGGCATGACCCTGGGCCAGGGGACGGTTGTCGCGCTTTTAGTACGGGCAGCCGTGACCCTGCCGCTGGTGCTTATGGCCTTCGCCTGCTACGTGTACCTCCAGCGGCTTGAGGCGCGTGACCAGCCCGAGCGCCCGGCAACGAAGCCGGGGCCCCCGGCCCCCAATCCTGGGGGTGAAGGACAGGCACGAGGCTAGGTTTGGTGGCGCCTCGCGGCCCTGTTTCGTAGGATGCAGTCCAAGCTGAAGAAGCAAACTGTCTCCATGGATGAGCCCGAAAAGCAGGGCGGCGCCGGCCCCGCGGCCGTGTTCAGGCCCGGCGCGCTGCAGAGCCTGGGCGAGCGCCTGAGGCCGCGCGGCTTCGCGATTTCGGCCCTGCTTTCGTACCAGGCGTTGTTCTGGGCTTACGTGGGGGCGGCGCTGCTGATCTTTACCTTCATGGTGCCGCCGTTCCAGAAGTCGGACGAGCCGGCGCACTGGTTCCGCGCCGTGTCGCTCACCAACCTCAACTTCGTCTGCGCCAAGAACGCCGAAGGCGTCTACGCCTTCGACATGAAGCGCAAGTACTCGGACACGCCGTTCATGCTTCACGTCTGGGAGGTCGCATTCAACTACAAGTCGAAGTTCAATACGGCCTGGCTAAAGGAGGACTTCGCCGACCCGCGCTTCAGGCAGGAAGTGCCCGTCCCGGAGATTTGCAACCTGCCGCCACCGGGCTATCTGCCCAACTCGCTGGGCATACTGGCGGGCAAACCCTTCCAGAACCCGCTGATCAGCTTCTACCTGGGCCGCGCCGCCGGGGCGCTGTTCTTCGTGGCGGCGATCGTCCTGGCCTTGCGGGTGGTCGCCGAGCGCTACAAGCTAATCGTCTACTTCTACGCCGCGATCCCGATGGTCCTGCACCAGGTGGGGGCGATCAGCTACGACGCGGTGCACCTGTCGCTGTTCCCGCTGGTCTTCGCCTACCTGACGCGCTTCCTGGAGGAGGAAGGCCGCATCCGCCCGCGCGACCTGATCGTGTTCATGTTCCTGATCTGGTGGGTGATCAACGTGCGCTCGTTCGCGTATTACGGCCTGATCCTGCTGTTCTTCGTCGTGCCCTGGCGCAGAGTGGCCGGCACGATGCCCGAGTACCTGAAGGTCAGCGGCGCCTTCCTGGGGCTGGCCGCGCTCACGACGGCGATCATGGGCGTCACTTACCTGACGGAGTCGCATCTGTTGACGCCGGACGCCTTCGGGATCGACGCCTCGCGCCAGGTGCGGTTCGCGCTCGAGCACCCCTGGCACTTCGTCGCGGCGAGCTACCGGACGCTGACCATCGCCGGCGACCTCCTGCTGCGCGAGGGCGTGGGCGTCTTCGGCTGGATCGACTACGGCTTCAACTTCCTGCCCTACTACGCCGTCATCGTCGCCGCCGGGGTGCTCTGGTACTACATCGCCGAGAAGGACTCGCTCAGAGTGAAACCGGCGCAGCTTCTCTTCCTCTGGGCAGCAATGGCCACGACGGTCGGCTGCCTGTTCCTGTCGCTCTACGCTGTCTGGTCGCCGGTGGGTTCAGGGGTGGTCGGCGGCCTGCAGGGCCGTTACTTCCTGGGGCTGCTGCCGTTCGCGATGCTCGGCGTCTCGCAGACGGCGGCGACGGTAGGGAAGGCGAACTTCCTCAAGGCGCTGGTGCTGCTGCTGGGCCTGTTCCTGCTGGCGAGCATGGTGAAGGCGATCGAGGGGCGGTATTACTGAGCGAGGGCCCAGGGCCTTGACCTTACTGCGCTAAAGCCGGCCCGTCCTGGAAGGCCCGGCCTACGTTGATGCCACGCCTACTTCGGCGAGTGCTGTATATCGAGCACGATGGCCTGCAATAACAGCTGGAAGCCGAGGACGAGGGGCAGGACGCTGAGCATGACCGTGCCGGCGGAAGTGAACTCGCCGGTCTCGGAGCTCCTGGCCCAGGAGTAGACGCCGAAGGCCGCCCCGAGGAGCATCAGGGCCACGCCGAGGATCAGGAACAGGGCGATGGGGCTGAAGTCGCGCACGACGTAGTTGTGCCAGACCCGGCGCCAGAAGCGATGGAAGAGCAGTAGCGGAAAGCTGATCAAGATCTGCAGCGGATTGAGGCTGCTGATCTCGCCGCCGTAGCGCGCGGGGATGGGCACGTCCTTGACGCGGGCGTCGTGCAGGCTGAGCTGCAGGAGCATGTCGTTCTCGAAGAAGAAGCGCGTGGTGCACGTTGTCCAGGTTCAGGCGGCGGAGCATGTCGGCCTTGATCGCGGTGTAGCCGTTCTGGGGGTCGAAGATGCTCCAGTAGCCGGTCGCCAGCTTCGTCAGGAAGGTCAGGGCGATGTTGCCGAAGAGGCGCAGCTTGGGCATCACAGGCAGGAACTCCGGCACCAGGAAGCGGTTGCCCTTGGCGTAGTCGTAGTCGGCGTCGATCAGCGTGTCGAGGAGCGCCGTCAGGTACTCCGGCGCCATCTGGCCGTCGCCGTCCATCTTGACGACGATGTCGCTCTCGCCGGCCAGCGCCTGGCGGTAGCCGAGCATCGTGGAGCCGCCGACGCCCTGGTTGCGAGACGTCGTCAGGACGGCGGTGCGGGGGTCGTGCGCGTTGGAGACGGTCTGGTAGGTGTCGTCCTGGCTGCAGTCGTCGACGACGACGATCTGGTCGACGAAATCGGGCATGGTCTGCGACGACGGAAAGGATGAAGCGCTCTTCGTTGTAGGCGGGGACAACGACAGTGATCCGCCGGTCTTTGTACAACCATGCCTCCAGGTATTTGGGGGACGCGCCCACGGTAAAGGGCCGGCCGGAGTCCCAGCGAGAATAGGGAGGCCCCGAAATCGAGTCAAGGCGACGCCGCTGCGTCCGGCCTCAGCCCAGCGCGCCGCAAACGTAGAGCGCGTCCATCTCCCCGTCGTCCAGGCCCAGGATGCCGCGCAGGACCTCTTCGGTGTGCTCGCCCATGAACGGCGCCCGGCGCACGGGATGCTTGCGCCCGAAAGGCCGCAGCGGTTCGCCATGCGCGGTGAACTCGTAGCCGTCGGGGCCGTCCATGACCGTGAAGTATTCGTCGCGGTACCAGGGGTCGGCGAGCAGGTTGGCGACGTTGTTGACCGGCGCGGCGGCGACGCCGGCGCCCTGGAGGCGCGCGGCCAGGGCCGATGGCGCCTCGCCGGCAACGGCCTCGCCGATGAGGGCGTCCAGGGCGTCCTCGTTGCGTTTACGGGCGGCGAAGTCCGCGAAGCGAGCGTCCGAGATCCACTGGGGCCGATTCAGCGCCCGGCATAGAGCTTGCCATTCGTCCTCCATGGAGACGGAGATCGCGCACCATTTGTCGGCGCCGCCGCAGCGATAGATGTTGTGGGGGCCATGGCGCTGAGAGCGGTTGCCGAGGCGCGGTGGCTCCGTGCCGTTGACGAAGTAGTTCAACAACGCCGGCCCCAGGATCGATACGGTCGACTCGTACTGGCTGACCTCGATCAGCTGCGCTTCGCCGAAGCGCTCGCGGTTGATCAGCGCCGCCAGGATCGCGGCCTGGGCGTGGAAGGGGTTGGAGCTGAAGTCGGGGTAGTGCAGGCCGAGCCCGATCGGCGGCGTGCCTTCGACGCCCGAGATGGCGTTGATGCCCGAGAGCGCGGAAATGTCGCTGCCGACGCCGCCCCAGTCCACGCGCTCGCCCTTCGCGAACACCGGCATGGAGAGGAAGACGAGGTCCTTCTTGACCCGGCGCAGGTCGTCGAAACCCAGGCCCCAGCGGTCCAGCCTGTCGGCCGTGAAGTTCGCCGCGACGATGTCGGAGACGGCGCAGAGGCGCAGCGCGATCTCGCGCGCCTCGGGGACGTTGAGGTTCAGGAGGAGGCTCTTCTTGCCCAGGTTCACGTCGTTGAAGGAGCCGTCGGCGTTGACGTTGACGGGGCCATCCGTCTTCGGATGCGGGCCGGTGAGGCGGATGCCATCGACGCGGTTGTAAGACTCGACCTTCAGGACTTCGGCGCCGAAGTTCGCCAGCAGGCGCGTGCCGAGGGGGCCGGCGATGAGCCAGGAGAAGTCGAGGACGCGGATGCCCTTGAGGGGCAGCCAGGGTGCGTTTGCCGGCTCGCTGGAGAGACCTGCCGTGGGCACGGCGCGCCGCTCGTGAGGGGCGCCTACAGCCGAAATGGGACCGGCCGGCTTCTCGCGAAGTGACTCGAGGACCTCCGCCGTGTGCTCGCCGGGCCCTGGAGGCGGCGTGGTGTGACAGAGGTCTCGGCCGCCGAAGCGGAAGGGCGCGCCGGGAAAGGTGACCCTGCCGCCGAGCGCCGGCCAGTCGACCTCGCGGAAGAAGCCGCGGTTCACGAGAAAGGGGTCGCGGGCGATATCAGCGACGCTGTTCACGGGCATGTAGCGCAGGCCTCGCCGTTGCGCCTTCTCGAAAAGCTGCTGCTTGCCCTGCGTCTTGAAGAAGCGCGCGACGACCTCGTTCACGTGCTCGGCGCGCGCCTGGCGGTACTCGAGGTCAGCGTATTCAGGCGCGGCGAGGTCGTCTTCGGCGCCGTGCTCCTGCAGCAGGCCCAGGAGGTTGGCGAAACCCCGCGGCGAGTTCGTATACGTCGTCCAGCCGTCGGCGACCTCCCAGACCTGGTAAACGCTGCTGCGGCGGATTGGCGCTTCGCCGAACCAGGTGCAGTAGTTGGCGTTGCCGCTCTGCAGCGTCGCCAGGCAAGTCGCGAAGTTGGCGGCAACCTCGACGTAGCTGCCGCGGCCGCTGGTCTGCTGCTCGTAAATGCCCATCAGGGCGGCGTTCACGGCCAGCTGTGATGCCATATGTGTGGTCTGCTCGCCGCCCGGCCGCATCGGCGGGGAGGCCGGGTCGGCGCGGAGGAAGGCGAGCCCGCTCTGGGCCGACAGCACCAGGTCGCCGCCTCTGTAATCGCGGTAGGGGCCGGTCCGGCCGAAGGGCGTGATCGAGACCAGGGCCAGGTCGGGCCGCCACTCGCGCAGGCGCTCGATGCCGATGGCGGCGCTGAGCAGGCGGTCCGGCGCCGCCGACTCGATAAGGGCGTTGCTGCTTCGGACCAGGGCAGCCAGCGCGTCGAGCCCGGTGGCGGCCGTCCAGTCGAGCGCCAGAGCCCGTTTGCCGAGGTTGAAGTGACCGTAATAGAGGCTGGTCTTGCCGTCCGGCGCGAAGGGCGGGTACGACCGCATTGGGTCGCCCCGAGGCGGCTCGAGGCGGACGACGTCGGCGCCGAGGTCCGCAAGGACCTTCGTCGCGTAAACGCCGAGCTCGTCGGTGAAGTCGAGGACGCGAAAACCCGCCAGCGGTCCGCCGGCCGTGCTCATGAGGTAGATCCGGAAGTGTGCCGGAGCCTTGGAAGGGGCGCCCTTCCGGCGAATGACGCCCCCAAAGTAATATCTGCCGTTGCTTCTGTCGTCAGTCCGGGCCTACGCCTTCTTCAGCGGGGCCATTGTGTCATTGACCCACCAGTGCAGCGACGTTTCGACGGGCGGGACGCCGCCCTGCCAGGTGCGGTAGAGGCCGTAGTTGCCGATGACGGGCCAGGAGAGGCTGAAGCCCAGGGCGCTGTAGGAGCCGTCCGGGATACGGTAGACCTTCTTCGCCATCATTTTCTGGAATTCCTGCACCAGGGCGATCTGCTTGTCATGGTCGAACTCGGCCATGATCTTCTCGATCATGGAGTTGTTTTCGGGGTCGCCCAGGCGGGCGTCGGTGCCGCCTTCGGGCAGGGCGCCTTCGAATTGGCTGCCGTCCTTGTGCATGTGGCCGAAGAGGCTCTGGTCCACCGTCGGCCTGTTGGAGGCGGACTTGTGGAGGATGCCGTTGTACCCGGGCGGGCGCCGGCCGATGTTCTGGGCCTGGGCGTAGCCGCCGTTGTGGTAGTTCGGCAGGTAATCCGTGCTGTACTCCAGCGGGTTGTTCTTGACGCGGATGCCAATTTCCTTGAGGAAGCCGGCGACAATATCGACCGTCTGGGTGTAGACGGTGCCGTACTGGTTGCCGCCGTTATAGAACAGCGGCGTCTCGAAGCCGTTGGCGAAGCCCGCGGCCGAGAGCAGCTTCTTGGCCTCGGCGATGTCCAGCGTGTAGTACTTGGCGTTGGCGCCGAACTTCTTGGTGTCGGTAGGGTCCAGCCAGTAGCCGTCCCAGTTGGCGCTAATGACCGTGTGGAAGCGAGCCGGCACCTCCAGGCCTTCGGCGCGGAATTTGTCGCGGTTGCCCTGCACGTCGGCCTGGGTCTCGCGGTCGATTGACATCGAGACGGCCTGGCGCACCCGCGGGTCCTTGAAAGGCGAATCGCCCTCGTAGCCGAAGATCAGAGCCGAGGGGATGGCGCTGTAGGCCTCCGCCTGGCGCAGCACCAGTTCGGGTAGGTCCTTCTTAGTCTGGATTACATCTTCAGGCCGGACGACTCCCGCCCAGATGTTGCCGGCGCGGAACTGCGCCAGCTGGGCGGCGTACTCGCTGACGATGGGGTGCTCCAGGGTCTCCGGATAGGGGCGGCCCTTAACGTAGTAGTCCGGGTTGCGCTTCCAGGTGCGGCCCGTCGAAGGCTGGCTGCTGACGAGCTGCCAGGGGCCGTAGCCGCGCACGTCGCCGCGGGGGTCGAAGCCGCCTTCGGACTCGCGGGGCATCACGTAGAAATAGCGGTTGTAAGCGAAGATCGGCAGGAGCGAAGCGCGGGGCGCGTGCAGCTTGAGGATGATCGTGCGCGGGTCCGGCGACGTTATCGTCTCGATCGGGGCCAGTGGTGACGTCTCGGCGTTGTACTGAAACTCCGAGCGGTAGCCGTTGAGCTTGGTGAACTTGTCATAGCTGAAGAGGATGTCCTGGGCATCCAGGGCGCGTCCGCTCGTCGGCGCGCGCGAGTCCCACTTCATGCCCTGGCGGACCTTCATGGTGACCTGGAGGCCGTCGGGCGCGATCTCGAACGTCTCGACGGCGTCGCCCTCGACGTCGCCGGTTGCGAATTTCGGGTACTTCGCGTTCACGTACTTCATGATCCGCGGGTAGGTGTAGGAACCGATGTCGGTCTGGGAGCGCACGTTCGCCGAGCCGATCGGGTCCAGCGAGGGCACGTCCGCGCCAACGAAGTCCTTGAAAACGCCACCGGCTTTCGCCTTGCTGGTCGTGTCCTCGGGGTTCGAAACCAGGCCGGAGGAGTTGCCCTTCGTGTCGTCGCTGCCACCGCCGCCGCAACCGGCGAGGCTGAGCGCGACGGCCCCGGCCCCGATGCCGCCCGCCGCCGCGAGCGCCTTGCGGCGGTTCAGGCGCTGATTGGTGAACTTTTCCCAGTAACGATTGTCCTTCATCGGGCTCCTTCTCTGACTCTGAACGCGGCCTTAGTCTCGCGGCAATCCCAGGCCGCGCTGCGCGATGATGTTGCGGTTGATCTCCTTGGTGCCGCCGCCGATGGTGCGCGACACGCAATCCAGGTAGAAGTGGGCCAGGCGCCCGTGCAGAGGCGCCCACTTGGACCCGCGGTAAAGCGTCCCGTAGAGGCCCATGAGCCTCATGCCGGTGGCCGCGACACGTTGCTGGCTTTCCGTGCGGAAGACTTTGTTCACGGACGATTCGTGGTTGGGAATGAAGCCCTTCTTCTGCATCGAGATGATGCGATAGGAGAAGAGCCTGGCGATCTCGGCGTCCAGGAGGCGGTCCGCCAGCTCATGGCGAATCGCGGGCTGGTCGATCAGCCTCGCCCGGCCGTCGCCGCGATGCTCGCGGGCGAACTGCAGCAGGTCATCGACGTTATTGCGCAGGCTGATCGAGGCGTGGATGGCTGTGCGCTCGAAGTCGAGAAGAGTCGCGCCGACGTACCAGCCGCGGTTCTCTTCGCCCACCATCTGGGAGGCGGGGACGCGCACGTTGTCGAAGAACACCTGGTTGAAGCTGTGGTCCCCGGCCATATTGGGCAGGGGCGAGTGACTGACGCCCGCCGACTTCATGTCGAGGAGGAACATGCTGATGCCGCGATGCTTGGGCGCCTCGGTGTTGGTACGCGCCAGCATGAACATCCAGTCAGCCCGGTGCGCGCCGGAGGTCCAGATTTTCTGGCCGTTGATCAGGAAGTCGTCGCCGTCACGGACCGCGCGAGTCTGAAGCGAGGCCAGGTCGGAGCCGGCGCCCGGCTCGGAATAACCCTGGCACCAGTTGATCTCGAGGTTGGCGGTAGGGCTCAAGAACCGGTCTTTCTGGGCGTCGCTGCCGAAGACGATTAGCGTTGGCCCGATCATGTCGATGCCCATGTTCCCAAGCTGAGGGGCGCGGGCGAGCGCTGCCTCTTCATGCAGGATGAACTGCTCCACGGTGCTGAGGCCGGCGCCGCCATGCTCTTTCGGCCAGTGCGCGGCGGCCCAACGTTTTTCGACGAGCGCCCGGCGCCAGCCGCGCATGAATTCAACCTGCGAGCCGCCCGAGGCTTCCGCGCCGGCATAATGGTCCGGGGAGCCGTAGCCCGCGGGCAGGTTCGCGCGCAGGAAGCGTTGGACCTCAGAGCGGAAGGCCGCTTCGTCGGGGGTGTCGCTGAGGTCCATGTGCTGCCTCCGAAAGCGGTAATCGAACACCAAATATGGTTCGTGCTGGCCGAATTGTACGCCAGTTTGTCAATACCACTCTTGACAGCCCCAGCTTCCCGGAACAATGATCCGTCCACCGGTTGGCTTTTCGTTTCGGAAGGAGGCACAGGTGAAACCTGGCTACTGGGAGCAAGCAACGAGAGCACGGATTTCACGCAGGCGCGCCCTTACAGGCGCAGCAACAATTGGTGGAGGAGTCGCCGCGCTCAGCCTCGTCGGCTGTGGCGGCGGCGGTTCGGACGAGCCGAAGGCGAATGTTTCGGGCCTGGTCAGCACGCCCGTGGACACCACCTCCAAGGCGAAATCCGGCGGCACATACAAGACCTTCGCCAGCGCCGACGCGACCTCATTCGACCCTATCGGAGATGCGACGTCCACGGTGTACGGCCAAATTTCGGCCTACGCTTACCCGCGGCTGATCAAGTTCGCGACGGGCAAGTATCCGAAGGCCCCGTCCGGCGAGACCGAAGGCGACGGCGCCGAATCCTACGAGGTGAGCGCC
Organism: uncultured Chloroflexia bacterium; assembly: GCA_963703905.1. Taxonomy (GTDB): domain Bacteria; phylum Chloroflexota; class Dehalococcoidia; order DSTF01; family WHTK01; genus DATLYJ01. The sequence goes on along the minus strand of CAVPFY010000007.1, from coordinate 30,109 downwards.
GACAAGCTTCAGGTGACCTTCAAGCTTCGCCAGGGGATCAAATGGGACGCGCGGGCGCCCACCAGCGGACGCCTGATGGACGCAGAAGACGTGGCGACAACCTGGGCCCGCTTCGCCAAGCTCAGCCCGAACAGGGCGGACGTCCTCTACGACGCCACCGTCTCGCCCTTCGGTCCCGTGGAGTCGGTGAGCACGCCAGACAACAAGACCGTTGTGTTCAAGCTGAAGCAGCCGGATGCGTCCATCCTGCCGCTACTGGCCTACAACCGTAACTTCTACATCATGCCCAAGGAAGCCGAGGGTGGCTTCGACGCGCGCAAGGACATCCGCGGCGCCGGCCCCTGGCTCCTGTCGCAGAGCACGCCTTCCGCCGGGCGCACCTGGAAGAAGAACCCGGAGTACTACAACAAAGGCCGCCCTTACATCGACTCGATCGAAGTGCCGATCGTGCCCGAATACTCCGCCCAGCTGGCCCAGTTCAAGGCCGGCAATATCTGGACCAGCGTCGCGCGCCAGGAGGACATTGTCCAGACGAAGAAGGACGTGCCGGACGCGACCTTACGCCTGGACGACGCTTTCTCGGCGATCTCGTCGGTCATCCTCTTTGGCTACGATGGGGACTCGCCGTTCAAGGACGAGCGCGTACGCCAGGCGGTCTCTCGCGCCATCGACCGCGAGCTGCTGACCGACGTCATGAACAACCGCGACAAGTTCAAGCTCGACGGCCTGGACCTGCAGACGCGCTATCACAACATCATCAGCGCGACCTGGGAAGGCTACTGGATCGACGCCAGGGACTCGAAGAAGTTCGGCCCCAACGGCGTCTTCTACGAGTACAGCATCGCCGAGGCAAAGAAGCTCCTGTCGGCCGCGGGCTTCGCCAACGGCTTCGACACCAGCCTCTTCTACAACGGCGGCACTCAGTACGGCACCACCTACAGCCGCTCGGCGGATTTGCTCGCCGGCATGCTGCCGGAAATCGGCATTCGCGCCAAGCAGACCCCCAAGGACTACTCGACCGAGTATCTGCCGAACTACCACTACGCCTATACGCCGGCCCAGCACCGCAACGAGCCGATGCCGGGATACAACGGCATCCTGCTCAAGGCTGCCGGCTCGCGGCCGACCGTCGACCTGACGATCTTCCACCTCCAGCACTCGAAGGGGACGCAGACAGACGGCTACTCCTACAACGGCGGCGACGCCAGGAAGGGCGACCCGGAAGTCGACAAAGCGATCGAGCAGTTCAGGGCCGAATTCGACCACCAGAAGCAGATCGACCAGATCCAGGAATACCAACGGATGATGGCGAAGAAGGCCCTTCGCATCCCGATGCCTCCGGTAGGCGCAGTCAACTTCATCCTTCATTGGCCCACAATCCAGAACGGCGGCGTTTACCGCACGACCATCGGCGGCGCGGCGATCGCCGAGGGCGACCTCAACCTCTGGATCGATGAGAGCAGGCCGCCCGTTAACAAGAAGGCCTGACCGGCCACGAGGAGGGAAACACAGTTTGGATCCGGTGCTCTGAGCGCCAGCCGCGATTCAAGGGGGCGTCCTACACTGTGGGACGCCCCTACGCTGCGATGAAGGAACGAACGGTTGAACTTGACTGATCCCAGCGGACCTATGGCCGGTACGCGTGCCCTCGACCTGATCGACGGGCTGGGCGCGTATGGCCCCAGGCTGCTGGTCGGCCTCGGTGTGGAGGTCATTCGCGTCGAGCCGCCCGGAGGCTCGACGCAGCGACGGCGCCTCCCGCTGTATGAGATGGTCGAGGGCCCGGCCGAGACCGCGCCCAGCCTGTACTTCCTGCACTACAACGCCGGCAAAAAGGGGATAACGCTCGACACCGGTACGTCGCCGGGCCGGGACCTCATGCGCCGCCTCCTGGACGATGTCGAGATCGTGTTCGACAACGGCACGCTGGCCGGAATGGGCTTCGACCTCGACGCCCTGGCCGCGAAGTCGCCGCCGCTGGTGGTGGTCTCGGTGACGCCGTTCGGACTGAGCTCGGCGCGGTCGGCCTGGCTGGGCGACGACCTGATCTGCCAGGCGATGAGCGGCATGATCGGCTACTTCGGCTATCGTGGCGAGCGCCCGGCGCGCTTCGGGCCGCAGCAGGCGTCCGAGATGAGCGGCCTGGCGGCTGCCCTGGGCGCGCTGATCGCGCTCTACGACGCCCGCCGCAACGGCAGGGGCGACGTCATCGACATCGCGGCCGAACGGGTTGGCGCTTTGGTGACATTCCAGATGTCGAATGCGTCCCTGTACCACCAATTTGGCTTCAAGCGCGCCCGTCACCTGCGAGGGGCCGAGGCCACCACCCTGTACGAGGCCAGCGACGGTTTCGTGCAGATGGGCGCCTTTCGCAACCTGGCGCCGCTGCAGAAGGTCTTCGAGCGCGCCGGCGAGGGTGAGGGCCTGGCCGAGATCGCCGCTTCGCTTGCCGGAAGGCGAATTCGGCGCGCGACCCGCGCGTGCGGCGAGGTCATCCGAAGCTTCGTCGGCGCGCGGACGCGCTGGCAAGTCGCCGAGGCCATCCAGGCCGAGGACGTGATGTGCGTGCCCGTGAACGATGTCGCCGACCTTGTCGCGGACCCGTTCCTGCGCGGCCGCGCTTTCTTTGCCGAAGTCGAGCAGCCGGGACTGGCGCCTGTCGTGGCTTGACGCCGGCGTGCCTATGCGCTTCGACAAGACGCCGTTTCGCCTCGGGCGCCGGCCGCCGCTCCTGGGCGAGCATAACGCCGAGGTCTTCGGCCGCATCGGCCTCGATGCCGAAGCGGTCGCGGCGCTGAAGCCGAGCGGCGTCCTGTGAGCCTGCCGCTCGAGGGCATCCGCATCATCGACTGCGGCTGGATCATCGCCGGACCGCTGACCTCGCGCCTGCTCGCGGATTTGGGCGCCGAGGTGATCAAGATCGAGTCGTCGACCCGGCCGGACGTGGCGCGCGCGCAACCGCACTCCTCTGTTCGGCGAGCTGCCGGGCGACGCCAACGCCAACGCCGACACGGGCGGCTACTTCCAGGACATGAACTCCGGCAAGCTCTCCATGCACCCTCAACCTGACCCTGCCGCAGGGCCGTGACATGCTTGCGCCGCCTGGTCGGCGTCTCCGACGCCATCGTCTGCAACCTCCACGGCGACCAGCTCGACCGCTGGGGCGTCGGCTACGAGGAGGCGCGCAAGCTCAACCCGCGCATCATCGTCATTACGGTGCCGACCATGGAGACGCGCGGCCCGAGGAAGCGCTGGCGGGCCTTCGGCGACAGCTTCGCGGCGCTGGCCGGCCTGAAGTCCGTCTCCGGGAACGCCGGCGAGCCGCCGGTGAACTTCGGCCACCAGTACCCGGACTTCTCCGCGAACCCGTTTCACGCCGCCATCGCCCTGATGGCGGCCCTCCACCATCGCGAGAAGACGGGCGAGGGGCAGTTCATCGAGGTCAGCCAGTACGAGTCGACGGCGTCGCTGCTGGGCGCCGGCCGTGCTTCGAGTACACCGCGAACAAACAGGCGCCAGCGCCGGAAGGCAACCGCAACCCCGAGGCCGTGCCGCACAACATCTACCGCTGTCGGGGCGAGGACTCCTGGTGCGCGATCAGCGTCCTGGACGGAGGCGCACTGGCGCGCGCTCACCGCCGTCGAGGCGCTGGAGGCGCTGCGACGGCCCGAGTTCGCGACCCTCGCGGGCCGGCGGGCGCACGAGGCGGAAATTGACGCGGCGATCGAGGCCTGGACCGAGGGCTGGGAGCGGCAGGAGCTGGCCGTGTTTCTGCAAGCGCGGGGCGTGCCGGCAGGCCCGTACCAGGACATCGCGGACATGGTCGAGCGCGACCCAACGCTGGGCGAAAACTACTTCGCGAGGCTGATGCATCCTGTGGGGCGGGAGTTCCTGGTCCACGGCAACCCGATGCAATCGCGCCGGCACAACCCGGCGGACGTGCGCCTGGGGCCCCTGCTGGGCGAGCACACGATGCAGGTGCTGGACTCGATCCTGGGGTTGAGCGCGGACGAGATCGCGGAGCTGGCCGCCGCCGGGGCCCTGGACTGACGATTACTACGGGAGAACCTGAATGACCTACGAAACCTTGATCTACCAGCCGGGTCCTGTCGCGAGGGTGATCCTCAACCGGCCCGAACGCCTGAACGCCCAGAGCCACAAGCTGCTCTACGAAATGGACAGGGCCTTCGAGGAGGCGGCCGCCGACCCGGAAGTGCGCATAGTCGTGCTGTCTGGCGCCGGCCGCGGCTTCTCCTCCGGCCACGACATAGACTCGCCGGAGTCGGTGCTGGAGCGCACCGAGCGCGAGCAGGCTGACGCCGACCGCTGGGGCCTGGGCGAGCGCTACAAGCAGCTTTACGTGGACATGCACATGCGCTGGCGCAACCTGCCGAAGCCGACGCTGGCGATGGTCCACGGCTACTGCTTCTTCGGCGGCTGGATGATCGCGGCCGCGATGGACATCATCTACGCGGCCGAGGACGCGCTGTTCGTGCCGACGTACGGCGACTACATGACCACGTCCTGGGACGTCGGGCCGCGCAAGGCCAAGGAGCTGCTCTTCGGCAACCGCATCATGTCGGCCCAGGAGGCCATGACCTTCGGCTTCGTCAACCGGGTCTTCCCCGCCGAGAGCCTCGAAGACGAGACGATGATTTTCGCGGCCCGCGTCGCGGAAAACGACCCAGTGAGCCTGCGGACGATAAAGCACACAATCAACCAGGCGCAGGACATGCAGGGCTTCACGACCTCGGTATGGTCGCTCTCGCCCAGCCTCTGGGGGCGGCAATGGGCGTACCCGGAGGTGCGGCCGGAGTCGGAACGCAAGCCGCAGCCGCGGGAGGCGGGCAGCCCCTTTCGCAGCCGTGTCCAGCGGGCGATGCGGCACCTTGCTGAGGACAAGGCCAGAGGCGCGCCGGGAATTTGAGGCAGGCCGTCACGCGAATTTAGAGATGGTGGCGGCGGGGACTGCCCCGAACGGCTCGTTCGTTATATTGTGAAAGACGACACAGGTTCAGAGTCCGGCGAGGGCAGAGCTAGGAGACCGGTTTGGCGGCTGAAACAGAGGTAAGGTCCGGCGCGCGCGTCATCCGCATCGTCGAAATGCTGGCCAAGGAGCGCCGTCCCCTGACGGCCGGCGACATCGCCTCCAAGCTCGCCATCCCCCAGAGCTCCGTACACCGCCTTCTCGCGACGATGACGACGATGCGCTGGGTCGAGCGCAAGCAGGGACGCCTCTACCAGCTGGGGCCCGCCCTTCTGGCGGTCGGCGGCGCCGGCCTGGGACGGTCGTCGCTGGTGCAACTGGCGCTGCCGGTGCTGGCGCACGTGGCCGAGATGTCGCGTTTGGACTCATACCTCGGCGTGCTTCTAGGCGACGCCGTGACTTTCGTCGCCCGCGAGAGCGGCGCCCGACTCCGAGCGCGGCGAGTTCAAGCTGGGCACGCTGCAGCCGATCCACTGCACGTCCTCGGGCAAGCTCCTCTTCGCCTTCTTGCCGGAGGCCGAGCGCGCCGACCTGCTGGCGCGCATCCCGCTGCGCTCCTACACCGACCTCACGATCGTGGACCGCGACCAGCTGCGCGAGGAGCTGGACCGAATTCGCCACAATCAGTACTCGACCGACATCGGCGAGTACAGCGAGTTCTGGCGCTCGGTCGCCGTGCCCGTGTTCAACGCCGGCGGCGACGCCATCGCCGCGATCACCTGCGGCGGCCGCCCGGAGAAGATGACGGTGGAGCACCAGGGCTGGATGCGCCAGGAGATGAGCGTGCTGGCGGAGGAGCTGGCGGTGCAGTTGGCGTAGGGGAGCTGTCAGCTGTCAGCGGTTAGCCAGAGGGCGTCGCGGACGATAGAGCGGTTCGTCTGCGCAAAGGGCCCGGCGGGGCTGGAAGGCCCGGCCTACGTTTTTGAGGCGCGGCAGCGCCGGCGAAGGCTGAGTGCGTTTCGTGAAGCCTGACGCCTACTCCGAAGCGCGCGCGGCCTCGCGCTCGGCGCGGCGGCGCGCCATTTCTTCCTGGCGCTTTACGAACTCGGCCGGAAGCTCCTTGCCGGCATCGGCGAAGGCCTTGACCTGGGCGGCGCCGGACTGGGCGAAGATCGTGGCCATGTTCCCTTCGAACCAGTCGCGGTTGCTGACCAGCGGCTCCAGTTGGCCGCGGAAATGGGGCATGACGTAACGGGCGAAGAGCTCGTAACTGCGGAAGGTGGCGTCCGTGTTGGCCCACTCGTGTCCGAGGGCGAGAATGCCGCCGACGCCGCCGGAGCGCTCCTGGACATCCTCGATGTAGGCGATCATCTCGTCCGGAGTGCCGGCGATGAGGCCGGTCTTCACAGCCTCCTCGACAGTGGCGCCGCTGGGCCCGAACCCGACGCCGCCGGCGCCGGTCCCCGCCCGAGTGTCGCCGGCGTAGGCGCGGCGCGGGTAGCTCTGGCGCAGGTCCTCCATCGCCTGCTCCTTGGTCTCGGCGAGGTGGAAGGTGACGACCACCTTCCAGTCGGCGCGAGAAACCTGCTTGCCAGACTCGGCGGCGGCCTCTTCGACCCAGCCCCACGTGCGGCTGAAGCGCTCGTCGTCGGCGCCGGCGACGGAAAGCAGGCCCAGGCCGTGGCGGCCCGCGGCCATCGGGCCGGAGGGCGTAAAGGATGTAGCGACAGCGATGGGAGGGTGGGGGTGGGTGTAGGGCGCCAGCTGGAGGCGGGCGTCGTTGAGCTTGAACCACTCTGTCTCCATGGTCAGCGGGCCTTCGCCGCGCAGCAGCGCCATGATCACGTCCAGCGCCTCGTTCATGCGAGGGCGTTGCAGCGTCGTCTCGATACCGAGCATGTAGGCGTCGGACGTCAGGAGGCCGGGCCCCACGCCGAGCATGACGCGGCCGCGGGTCATGTGGTCCAGCTGCACCAGGCGGTCGGCGACCATGAAGGGGTGGTGGTAGGGCAGGCTGGTGACGCCGGTGCCGAGCTTGATGTGGCGCGTGCGCTGCGCCGCCGCGGCGATGAACAGCATCGGCTCGCCGATGAGCTCGCGGGCGCCGGAATGGTGCTCGCCGATCCAGGCCTCGTCGAAGTCCAGCCGGTCGAGGTGCTGGATCAGCTCCAGGTCGCGCTCGAAGGCCAGGGTTGGGTTTTCGCCCACGCGGTGGAACGGGGCCAAGAAGATGCCGAACTTCATGCGGGCCGGCTTGTACACCATGTGATGCCTCTCCCCCTGATGGCTGGACGCTCGAATAGCCTGCCTGCTTCGCGTTCCGCTCCTGCTCCTGCTTTCAGGCCAGGGACTGGTAGGCCATGCGCTCGAACTCCTCCCAATAGGTGTTGCCGGGCATCATCAGCCGCCCCATGACCTGCGTAAAACAGACCAGGAGCAGGTCCTCCGCAGGGTCGCCAAGGTACTGAGTGCCGGCGGCGCCGCCCCAGCCGTAAGAACCCACGGAGCGCATCAACGGCAGGCCGCCGATGCCGTTTCGCACGGCAACGCCGATGCCCCAGCCGAACCCGGGGCCGCGCGCCGGTATCAGAAGGCCCTCCGAATGGTCGCTGGTCATGAGCTCCACGGTCTTGCGTCCGAGGACGCGCACACCGTCGAGCTCGCCACCGTTGAGGAGCATCTGGCCGAAGCGCGCGTAGTCTTCGACGGTCGAGAGTAGGCCACCCTGGTCGCCGCCGGCGCCGAAGAAGACGCGCGGGCCCTTCACCTTCTCGCTGGTCTCGGGGCGTTCCTGGACCGCCAGCTTCCACTGGCCGCCCTCGTTCTGGGGCCGGTAGCAGGTCGGGAAGCGCGGCAGGGCGGCCTCGTCCAGGTACCAGGACGTTTGCGTCATGCCCAGGGGCCCGAAGATGCGCTGCTGGTAGAACGCGTCCAGCGACTGGCCGGTGACGGTTTCGATGATCGCGCCGATGGCCAGATAGCCGGCGTGGTACTCATAGGCCATGCCGGGTTGGAAGCTCAGCGGAAGGCGCCCCAGCGCCTCGACCCGCTCGCGGGCGGTGGGCGCGCCGGAGCTGCCGTCCTGCGACGTCATCCAGCCCAGCGTCGCCATTTCGTCGCGATACTGGTTGCGGTAGGCCAGCGGCGCCCGCGCCGCGGAGGCGATACCGCTGGTGTGGCGGAAGCAGTCGCGGATCGTGATCTCGCGCCGCACCGGCTCGGTGACGCCGGGCATGTCGGAGCGCACAACCTGCTTGCTGAACGCCGGCAAGAACTTCGAGATCGGGTCGTCGACGGTCAGGAGGCCTTCCTCGAACAGGATCATCGCGGCGACACCGGCGATTGGCTTGGAGTTCGAATAAAGGCGGAATATCGTGTCCGTCGAGACCGGCGCCCGGCTCTCGATGTCCATGTAGCCCTGTGCTTCCAGGTGCACCATCCGGCCGCGGCGGGCGATCAGGGTCACCAGGTTAGGCACCTTGCCTTCGTCGATGAAGCGCTGCATCGCGGGCCGGATGCGGGCCAGACGTTCGGGCATGAATCCCATCTCGGCCGGGTCGGCGGCGGGCAGCGAGAGACCTCTGGTGGCGCTGGGTGCGGTCATCTTTTCCTCTTTCTGTTGTAACGCGGGGCCGTGTGAGAATAGCCCAGCCCGGCGAGCGTGTCTAACAGCAGGCGCCGACTGGACGAGAAAGCCGGGGGGCAAATAGCATCGTCAGAATTCTGACGGGGTGGTGGCGCTGGGGACGGCCGAGAAGCTGGGATTTGGCTACGAGGCAATTTCGCGCCGCCGCCCCGGGATCGTTTACGCGCACATCAACTGCTTCGGACACAGCGGCCCGTTCGCGACGCGTCACGGCTGGGAGCCCTCGGCGCAGGCGACAACCGGCCTGGAGGCAGAGTTCGGCCGCCCTGAAGGCCGGCCGAGTTTCATGCCGCTGGCCCTGAGCGACTACTCGACCGCCTATTGCGCCGCCCTCGGCGTCCTCGCGGCCCTGCGAGAGCGCGATTCCAGCGGCCGCGGCCGCAAGGTCGAAACGTCGCTCGTGGCCGGCGTGGGCCTGGTGCAGTCGATGCTCCTGTTCGACTTCCCGGAGCGCAAGCCGATGAGCTACGACCCGCTGGAGAGCTGGCTGACGTCGCGCTTGTTCCGCTGCGCGGACGGCTGGACCTACGTCCACTGCCCAACCGAGAACTGGCCGGCGCGCATCTCGGGGAATCCCCGGCCGATGTTTCGGGAGGTAGGCAGCGCCGCGAATAAGCAGGTGCGGCATAATATCGAAAAAGAGTTCGCGACGAAGACGTGTGAATCATTGATTGCCGAGTTTCGCCAGGCTGGGATCGCGGCCGAGAGAGTGCGCCGCCTGTGGGAGCTCTTCGACGACGAGGAAGTGCGCGCATCGGGCCTGATCAGGACCACGTCCGACCCCCAGTTTGGCACCGTTGAGCATGTCGGCGCGGCCTACTACGCATCGTGGACAAAGTCTGACGAGGCCCGCTACATTCCCCTGCCGGGCCAGCATTCGCGCCAGATTTTGAAGGAAGCGGGATACACGCGCGCCGAGATCGCGCGGCTGGTTCGCTCAGGCGTCGTCATGGATGGGAGTGCTTGATGGTAGAGAGGGTGACGAAGAAACCACTGGACCGGCGCGAGCAGATTATCGGCGCTGTCGCCGCCTGTGTCTCGGAAGAAGGCATCGCCGGCGTGACCCTGCGCAAGGTGGCGAAGCGGGCGGGCGCCACAACCGGCATGCTCACCCACTACTACCAGAACAAGATGGCGCTCCTCAAGGACGCATCGCTTTCGGCGGAACGCGCGCTGCGGAACCGAGTGCTGGACCGGGCCGGCCCGGAGCCGGGGCTGGAGTGGCTCCTGGCCTTCGTCGACGAGAGCCTGCGCGTCGAGAATGCCGGCGCTCTGCCCTGGACCTTTTGGCTCGAGTACTGGTCTTACGCCGCCAGGGAGCCGGAGCTGGCCACCCACTACAAGGCGAGGGCGGCCCACCAGGTCTCGGAGCTGGCCCGCTGCATCGCCGCCTGCGTCGAAGACGGGACGTTCAGGCCGGACCTGGCGCCGCAGGACGCCGCCCTGGCGCTTTTCTCCCTGACCAGTGGGCTTGGCATCGACGTGGCCCTATCGCCGGACGATCAGGGCCCGGGCAACCGTCGCAGGGCCGCGGCGATCGTGCTTGCCGGCTTCCTGACGGAGCCATCGGCAGCGGGTGAAGCGCTGGCGGAGTTGCTCGCCTGAGGCCCGCTTCGCGAACGCGCGTAGCAAGCGGGCCGGCCTGGAAGGCCCGGCCTAAATCTTCGCTAAATTCGTGGCGTGTGTAGCGGTCGTGTCCGTCCTTCGACGATCTCCGTCCTTCGACAAGCTCAGGATGATCGGCGAGAAGTTGGCGTCTGAAGCAGGCGGCGTGCGGCGGTCGATGGGCGCCGATGCCTGACGCCTCACACCTCGCATCTCACACCTCCCCCAAAAGGGAACCGGGGCGAGCCTCCGGAGGAAGCCTGGCCCCGGTAGGAGCATTTCCGGCCGTGAGCTTCTTAGCTCTTGGCCGGCGGCCTTGTCTGATCGAGCCACTGGCTTTCGAAGCGGTCGGCGCCGAACCAGACGCGCTGGTTGCGGAGGATCGGCCAGTTGAGCGTGAAGGTGGTTGACCAGGCCGGGATGAACTGCGGGTAGTAGGCCTTCTCCGCGAGATAACGCTGGATCTCGAAGACCTGGGCCTGGCGCCTGGGGATGTCCAGCTCCTGGCGCTGCTTGAAGATCATGTCCTCCAGTGCCGGGTCGCCGTTCTCCGGGTCGCGGCCGTTGACGTCGAAACCGTAGAAGCGGCTGCCGGTCTTTGTGACAGGTTGGGCAGGCCGGTCACGGCGGAGTCGCCGCGCAACGTGAAGGACATGCCGTTGAACTTGCCCTTGCCGTTGAACACCTGCGGAATCCATTCGCTCTGATAGTTGGTGATCTGAGATTTCGGCTGGATGCCGGCCTCTCGGAACATGCCCAGCACCACCTCGATGTACTTGGGGAAGTCGGTGCCGTACTCAGCCGAGGTGAAGTACAGGGCCGGGATATCGACGCCGTTGGCATAACCGGCGGCGGCGAGAAGCTTCCTGGCCTCGGCGGCGTTGTACTTGAGGTACTTGGAGTTCGGGCCGAAGTCCTTGCCCTGGGGGTCCAGCCACCAGCCCGAATAGGCCGCGGTCGACCAGGAGCTGTTGAAGAAGTACTCGACGGGCAGGCCCTGCGCCTTGAGCTTGTCGACCTCGAAGAAGGTGCTGACGAAGGCCTCTTCGTCGATGGCCATGCGCAGCGCCTGGCGGACGCGCACGTCGCGCACCGGCGAGCCTTCGAGCCAGCCGAGAGGCATCAGGCCGTTGAGCGTGGTGACGAGGGGGTCGTAGAACATGTCCAGTTGCGGCACGTCCTTCTTGGTCGGCAGGAGGTCGAGCTTGTTGGGGGTGAACTGGTAGATGTTGCCCGTGCGGAACTGAGCCAGGGCCGACGAGTACTCGGGGATGATCGGGTACTCCGCGGAGTCGAAGTGATACTTGTCCTTGTTGAAGTGGTTGGGGTTGCGCTGAAAGGTGGCCGATACGGATGGCTTGTACTCGGTGACCATCCAGGGCCCCGAACCGCGCATCTCGCCGTTGGGGTCGTACTTGCCGTCTGCCTCCTTCGGCTCAATCAGGAGGCCCCGCAGCAGCACCAGGAAGTCGGCGTCGGGCGCGGCGAGGTTCAGCGACACCGTCTTCGAGTCGATGGCGGTGACGCTCTGCAGGGGCGCGTTTGGGTTGGCGGAGCGCGCCAGGTTGGCCCGATTGCGCGACAGCGCCTCGAACTTCTTCCAGCTGAAGATGACGTCGTCGGCGTCGAGGATGCGGCCGTTGGTGGGCGGCCGGGGTCGAAGCCGCCGTTGCCGCGCAGCTTGACGATGTACTTCAGCCCTCCCTCGGTCGCTTCGATGGACTCGGCCGCGTATGGCTCCGTCTCGGCCGACGACTGCTCTTTGAGGTAGCCGACCTTCTGCCGCACCAGGGGGATGTAGGCGTCCGTGGGGATGCCGGCGGAGGCGGACTGACGGCCACCGATCGGGTCCCAGCTGGGGACGTCGCTGCCGGCATAAGCCTTGAAGACGCCACCGCGCACGGCCCTGGAGGTGCTGTCCTCCGGCTGCGTGATCAGGCCGCTGGAGTCCTTGGCCCTGTCGAAGCCTCGTTGCCGTCCTTGCCGCCGCCGCAGCCGATCAGGGACATCGCGGCGGCGCCCAGCCCCGCCGCCAGGCCGCCTTTGAGCACCTCGCGGCGGCGCCGCGTCATCGTAAGTTGCCGGGTCCAGTAATTGCCTTCCACTGCTCTCCCTGCTCCCTGTGGCTAACAGTTTCCATGCCGTCGAAAACGCCGATGTCCGAGCATAACATCGTTATATCCAAAGTCAAATATCAAAGCGTCAAGGGTGCGAGGGATGAGGTGAGAGGGGGTAAGGAGTCAGGCGCCCTTGACCAAAGGCTTGGGAGGATCTGGGCGAGATTCAATCTTACCGAACCAGGTGTCGACGCTCACAACCTGGTCCCTGATCCTGATAGCTGATCCCTGATCCCTGATCCCTGATCCCTGATCCCTGATCCCTGATCCCTGATCCCTGATAGCTGACAGCTGATAGCTGACAGCTATGGCGTGGGCGTGGGTGTGGGCGAGGGATGGAGGGCGCCGCTGATCGGGCCGCCACCGACTGGGCGCGGTGTGTTCGTCGGCTCGTTGAGGGCGCCGGTGATGGGGCCGCCACCGACGGGCCTGGGCGTGCTGGTCGGCTGGTTGAGGGCGCCGCCGATCGGGCCGCCGCCGACAGGCCTCGGCGTGCTGGTCGGCTGATGTATCGCGCCGCCGATCGGCCCGCCGCCAACTCCACCCCCACCGCTGCCGCCACCCGACGATGAACCTCCGCCCGTCCCACCGCCGCCCGATGAGCCGCCACCTGCGCTGGAGCCTCCGCCGCTCGACGAGGGCGGTGGAGGCGGCGCCCTGGTCGGGTTCACGCCGGGCCCCGGCGGGGCGGTGTTTGTCGATGAGCCGCCGGTGTTGCCGGTCGCGGCGCCGCCAGGCGCTGTCGTAGGCGCGGGCGCTGCCGGCGCCCGCGGCGGGGCCGGGGCCGATGAGGCGCCTTTGCCCGCGGCAGGCGTGCTGGGGTTGGTCTGCTGCGCGGCCGGAGGCCGCGGCACAGGCGTCCGCGCGGCGGCCCTGGGCTCTTCTTCGCCGCAGGCGGCGCCGCTAACGGCGATCAGCAGTCCGAACAGGAGCAGTAGCTTGCGCACGCGCCAGACCAATCCGGCCCCAGGGCGGCGTCGAAATCGCCGCCGGCCGTCGACTCACCATAAGAATCGCCAGCGATCGCGATTTCTTGAGCGCGATTTCACAAATGTTTCTTTAACGCTTGTTTAGAGGCTCCATAGCAAAGCCGCGCCGCTGGCCTGCCATGGTGGACGAAAGGGAGTCACGGTCATGAAGCTTGCGCTCATCGCTGCACCTGTACTAGCGCTCGCAGTCGCGTTCATGTCGGGCGCCTGCGCGGCAGGGGCTGGGAGCCCACAGTCAGCCGCGGCGCCTGCCGCCAGTCGCACCGCTCAACCTTCTGCCACGCCACAGCGCCAAACCCTGGAGAACGCATTCGCCTACGACCAGATGGCCGGCTTCCTGGACACGGTGAGGCCGATGGTGGCCCAGTTCTTCGAGTCCTCCTACCCGGACTTGCCTCAGCCTCGAAATGTGGCCTTCGTTGGCCGCGGCCGCGCGGGTCCGACGCCCTGTGGCGGCGGCAATGCCGGCGCGACCAGCCAGTCCTACGAATACTGTCCCGCCAACGACACCATCTACATCGGCCAGGACCTGCTCTGGGCCTTCTTTCGCATGGGGGACGCCGCGCCTGTCGTCGGCCTGGCGCACGAGTGGGGGCACCACCTCCAGGCCGTCCTCCGAGTACCCGCGCCGCGGACCTCGACGCAGAGCGTCAACTACGAAAACCAGGCGGACTGTATCGCCGGCGCATGGGCGCGTTACGCCGATGCCCAGGGCTGGCTGGAGTTGCCCGATGATTTGGCCGACGTCCACGGCCTGATGCAGGCGATCGGCGAGCGTGAGGGCACGCGCCGCGACCACGGCACCGCCACCGAGAGGACCGCCGCCTTCGACGGCGGCTACCAGGGCGGCCTCAAGCCCTGCAACGCCTACTCCACCACGCCGTTGGCGTGAGCCAACCCCCACCCCGGCCCTCGCCAAGGGGAGGGGAGTTGGGAGGGCAACGGGCCAGCGCCTCCTGAGCCCTTCCGGAGCCCCTCTCCGTTGACGGAGAGGGGTTGGGGGTGAGGTGTTCGTGTACCCTTTGACGATGCGATTCAACGTCGCGCTGGTCCTGATCGCCGGCGCCATACTCAGCGCCTGCTCGGGCGGGTCGGGAAGCCGTGCCTCTGAGGGCTCGGCATCGCCTTCGCCGCAGGCGGCGGCGAGCGCCACGTTGGGGCCTGACAGAGTGCAGTACGGGGACGCGGCGAACTGGCTCTGCCGGCCCGACAAGTCGAGCACGCCCTGTACGGCGAACCTGGACGCGACGATCAAGGCCGCGGACGGCGCCCTGTCGCCGGATCCATTCCGGCCGGCCGCCGACCCGGCGGTCGACTGCTTCTACATCTACCCGACCGTGAGCACGGACCCTGGCCTGAACTCTGACCTCATGCCCGGGGTTCAGGAGGCCGGCGCGACCCTGGTGCAGTTCGCCCGCTTCGGGTCGGTATGCCGGCTTTTCGCGCCGGTCTACCGCCAGGTGACACTGAGCGCTCTCACCAGCGGGCGATTCTCCGACCCCCAGGCCGCCGCAACGGCCTACGGCGACGTGCTGGCGGCCTGGAAGTACTATTTCGAGCACGACAATAAGGGACGCGGCGTGGTGCTGGTCGGCCACTCGCAGGGCGCGATCCAGCTTCTGAAGCTGATCAAGGAGCAGTTCGACGCCAATCCCCAGGTCCGGCCGCTGCTGGTGTCCGCCCTGCTCATCGGCGCGACCGTGCGGGTGCCGGCGGGCTCCGACCGCGGCGGCGACTTCACGAACATCCCTGCCTGCCGCCAGGAAGGGCAGACGGGCTGCGTGGTCGCCTACTCCACTTTCTCGGCGGCGTCGCCGCCGCCGGCGAACAGCCTCTTCGGCCGCGGGGCGCTGTGCGTGAACCCGGCGGCGGTTGGCGGCGGCGCGGCCGACCTTCATCCGTACTTCACCGTCGCCGGCAACGCCAACGCGGCCGGCGTGAGCACGCCTTTCGTCGCATTCCAGGGACAGGTACGCGGCGATTGCGTCGAAAGCGGCGCCTTCTCTTACCTCAAGGTCATGCCGGCAGACGGCTTCTCGCTTCCGGCCTTCATCACCGCGCCGGAGTGGGGCCTGCACGTCTACGACGTGACGTTGACGATCGGCGACCTGGTGGCGCTGGTCTCGAAGCAGGTGACAGCCTATCGCCAGCGCTGACCTCAGATGATCGCCTCCAGCGGCGGCCGTACCCCCGGCGCGACCGGGCGCCGCACCATGAGCACCAGCACCGCCGCGATGCCCCAGAGCACGGCCAGCGCCAGGAAGGCGCCGTAGTAGTTGCCGACGTGGTCGAAGTACCACGCGACTGCCTGGGGCCCGCCCGCGCCGAGGAAGAGCGAGAACGGCAGCGCCACGCTGCGCACCTGGCCGATGTAGCGCCTGCCAAAGTAGGTCCCCCAGATGGTCTCCTGGATGGGAATCTGGCCGCCGATGCCGGCGCCGACGAGCAGGAAGCCGGCGACCAGCACCGGCAGCGAATGCATTTCGGCGCCGGCGCAGATCAGAACCATCGCGACCCCGGCGATCACGAAGCTGGTGGCCGCGGCGACCTTCTCCGGCACGTAGTCCATGAAGGCGCCCCAGAGGGGCTTGCTGAAGGCCGCGGGCAGCGCCAGGAGCGTCACCATCAGCGAAGCGGTGCCGCGGCTGAAGCCCGAGTCCGTCATGAACGGGATCGTTTGCAGCAGCATCACGCCGAGCCCTATGCCCGAGAAGCCGAACGCCAGCACGATCTGATAGAGCGCGGCCGTGCGCAGGGCCTGGCCGCGGGTCAGCGAGTTGTCGAAGTCGCTGCGGACCCTGTCGCCCAGGGGCGAGGCCATCTCCGCATCGGTCTTGCCGTCCGGGTTCAGGCCGTACTTCTCCGGCGCCTCGCGCATCATCAGGGAGGCGGGATAGAGCAGGAGCCAGGACATCACGGCCATGACCAGCCAGCCATCACGCCAGCCATAGTTGTCGACCACCAGGGTCATGATCGGCGGCATGAACACGCCGGCCAGCGACACGCCCATCGAGGAGATGCCGATGACGCGGCCGCGCCTCTCGACCCACCACTTCGACAGCGTGACGTTCACGACCAGGTTGCCCACCATCGCCGAGCCGACCGTGAACGCGCAGCCGCGCAGCAAGACCCACTGCCAAAGTTCGGTCACCTGCGAGGTCAGAAGCAGCGAGATGCCCAGCACGGTCGTGCCGGCCAGCATCATTTGGCGGGCGCGGCCCTTATCGACCTGGGTGCCGAGGAAGAAGCCGACGGCAGCGGATACGAAGCGCGACAGCGTCTGGCCGGCCGTGAAGTCGGCACGGCTCCAGTCGAGGTCATCGGTCATGGGGCCCAGGAAGACGCCGCCGACATACCCCTGCGTGCCCGCGGACACGAACTGCGCCACCAGCGCCACGCCGACGAGGTAGTAGCCGTAGTAGAAGCGCGGCCCGGAGCGTTCGGCCAGGGCCGCGTCCGCCGCGGCCGTCTCGGGGACGGGGGTGGTCGCCAAAGTGGCGCCACTATAGGTGAGGGTTTACGCCGACGTAAAGGTCAGGGAATTTCCGGTTCCGCCGTGTTCCTTGTCCCGTGCTCCTCTAGTAGATAGCGCAGCCGCCGCGGCGCACCTCGACCTTGTCGCCGCGGATGATGACCGGCACCGAGATCGAGTACTTGAGGACTTCGTCGAACCACTCCTGCTTGACCATGACGTCGCGCTCCTCGAAGTCGACGCCTTCGCGGATGAGGTCGGCGCGGGCGCGGTCGCAGCCGCTGCAGTTGGGGGTGGTGTAGAGGATCACCCGCTGGCTGGTCTGGGTCACGCACGTTACCTCCACTGGTGGTGGGGAGAGTTTACGACAAGGAGGGGAGGAAGCAGCGCCACCGGAGTCGTCCTTCGAGAGCCTCAGGACGATTTCCGAGCAGGGCCTAAGCGAGAGCCTCAGGACGATTCCGAGCCTCAGACGATTAGAGGCCGCGCGTTGATTCGACGGCCTCCGGTCGGACATCGGCAGCGGGGCTTATTCGCCGGCGGCTTCGGGAACGGGTTGTGTCGCGGGGGCCGCGTACATGGCGGGGTCGGGCTCGCGCAGCATGAGGAGCAGGCCGGCCATGAACAGCAGGATGCCGGCCAGAATCACGAACCCCAGCTCCAACGAGACCGCGGCGAACAGGGCGGCGCCCATGGGCCCGACAACGAAGGCGACGGCCTGCGCGCTTCCGGCCCAGCCGAACGCGGTGCCGCGCCGCGAGCGGGGGACGTTGCCGGCGATGAGGCTGTTGGTGGGCGGGATCATGGCTGCCTGCAGCAACGAGATCACCACGAAGAACGTCACGAAAAGCCCCACGCTGCTCGCTTCGGCCAGGAGGAGGTAGGCGCAGGCACAGATGACGCAGGCGCTGACCAGGGCAATGCGCTGGCGGCCTGTCTTGAAGAAGTTCGGCGCGATGAACAGAACGCTGATCGCGCTTGCCAGTCCCGCCAGCGTGAAGGCGATGCCGGTGATGCCTTCGAGCCCGTGCTCGCCGTGGATGTTGCGCAGGGCGATGGGCGTCGCCAGACGAATAAGCTGGGTCATCGAAAAGATGACGAAGAAGAAGAAGATGACCAGCATCAGCTGGCGCGATGCCTTGAATGGCTCCAGCGGCTCGCGCACGAAGCCCGGCTGCCGCTCCCGCGCGCCGCTGTCGTTGGGCACCAGGAGCAGCACGATCGTCGCCGCCAGCGACGGCAGCATGGCGGCGAACAGGATCGCGCCCCTGAAGCCGAACAGCGCCGCCAGCGCCGCCCCCAATGCCGGGCCGATGGTCGTGCCGATGTATTGAGTGCCGGTCACCTGGCTGAGGCTGGAGTTGAGACGCGACTCCGGCACGCTGACGCTGGTCAGAGCCACGGCCGCGGGAATGAAGCCTGAGAAGAGCCCCTGAAACGCCAGGGCGATCGTCATCTGCCACGGCTCCCAGACAAAGGCTGCGATCAGCGTTGTCGGCGTCGCCAGGTAGAGGGCGCGCAGGAGCATGAGCTTGCGGCCCATGCGGTCGGAGAGCACTCCCCAGATCGGCCCTGTGACCAGCCGCGCGATGCCCTGGACCGTCGTCGCGACTGCGATCCAGAAGAGGGCGTCGGCCTCGCTCTTGGCGCCGACCTTCAGCATGTACAGGGGCATGAACGGGTACCAGAAGTTGAAGGACATGCTGCCCAGGCCGACGGCCACGGCGATGCTCAGAGTCGCACGGGAGGCGCCATCATCGCCCGAAGGCGGCGGCGATCCGGCTGCATCCGTGGTGGCGTTCCCGTTGAGGCGGCGGCGGAGTCGGTCTGCGACGCTCACTACTAGGGCGTAATGCTAGCAAACCTCACCCCCAACCCCCTCTCCGTCAACGGAGAGGGGGCTTTCGGAGGGAGGGAGGGAGGGGCTTCCGGCGGGAGCTAGATCACCTTCGACTTGCCGTGCAGGTAGTCGTACACAAGGTAGCGGCCGAGGTGGCCGGGGGAGGAGAGGAAGGCGCGGCCTTTGTTGATCTGGGTCATCTGCTTGCCGAACGCCACCAACAGCGGGTCGGAGGCCATCATGAAGAGGTTGATCTTGATCTGGTCCCTGGTGCAGCGGCGCACTTCTTTAAGGGTCTCCTCCATGGCCTCGGGGGAGTAACGCGGGCCTTCGTAGGGCGACCAGCCGCGCACCACCTGGCCGTTCGGCGCCGTGTACATGGTCGGCTGGCCGTCGGTGATCAGGATGATCTGGCGGTTGGTGGACTTGTGCTTGGCGAGCAGGGCGCGGGCGCGGTCGCAGCGCTTCCTGGATGTTGGTGCCGCGCGGATTGATCGACCAGTCGGCGTCGAGGAGGCGGCCGGCCTTCAGTTCCATGGCGAAGTAGGAGAAGACCACGAGCTCCATGTAGTCGCGCGGGTAGCGAGTACGCATGAGCGTGTCCAGGGCCAGCGCCACCTTCTTGGCCTCGCCGAAGGCGCCGGAGCGGATCATGGACATGCTCATGTCGAGCGCGATGACGGTCGAAGCGGTGATCAGGTTCTCGGTCTTGTAGACCTCGAGGTCCCTGGCGTCGAACCGCACCGGCACGCCGGGCCCGGAGCGGCGGATGGCGTTCGAGACGCTCTTGCCGATGTCGACGAGGAAGGCGTCGCCGAACTCCCAGGGCTTGGTCTCAGGCTGCTGGTCGCCGCTGGGCCCCTGGCTGCGGTCGACGTGCTGGCCGCTGCGGTCCTTGCGCAGCTCGGAGAAGATGTCACGCAGGGCGCGCTCGCCGATGCGCCGGATCGCCCTCGGGGTCAGGCCCAGGTCGCCGCCGCCTTCCTTGAGGAAGCCGGCCTCGTCGCAGCAGGTCGCATGATCCGCCGCAGCTCTTCGAGCATTGCCGCGGCTTCCGGCCCCAGGAGGTCCTCGCGCCAGGTCCGCGTCGATGTCGGCGGCGTCTGATTTCGCGCATCGCCTTGACCAGCTGGCGTTCGAGCTCGTCGTAGCCGGCCATCTGGCGCATCAAGTCCATGGCCTCGCCGAAGTCCAGGGGCGCGTCGCCGTCGAAGGGGAACGGGCGCCCCAGTGGCTGGCCGGTGATCGCCTCGATCAGGCCGGCCATCTGGGCGATGTCCCAGCTCAGGCGGTCGTCGCGCAGCAGGGCATCCATGATGTCCTGGAGCTGGCCGCGCTGCTCCTCCGACATGCTCTTGAGCAGCGACTGCATCTGCGCGGCCTGCTGCTGCATATGGTCGATGAGGTCGTCGAGGTCATCGATGCCGTGCGGGAACATGCCGCCAAAACGGTCCATGAAATCGCGGAAGTCCTGCTCCGTGTCCTGGCCCTGCAGGCGCTTGTTCAAGAGCTGGTTTAGCTCACGCATCATCTCGCGGACGGGTGTCAGGTCTTCGGGCGTCAGGCGCTCCAGGTTCTGCTTGAGGCCATCGAACTGGCTGCCCAACATCTGCTGGCGCAGCTCGTCGACCAGCTCCTGGAAGGCCTCGCGCGCGCCCTCGTCCATGAACTCGTAGTCCATTAGCTGCTGAAGCTTGCCGCCGGGCCGCGACGGCAGGGCGTCCAGGGCGTCGCGCTTGCGGTCGATGAGCTTCCGCATCAGGTCGCGCATGTCCTGGGAGGCGTCCTGCGACGCGGCTTCTTCGAGGCGCCTGTCGAGGCCGGCGCGCTCCTGCTCCACGATCTCGTCAAGGCGCTCGGCGATGCGCCCGACCGGCGATTCGAGGTTGTGATGGTCTAGCTGCTCCTGGCGCTTCTGGCGCAGGCGCTCCAGGAGGTCGCGTAGGCCCTGCAGGCGGTCGCCGTCCTGGCGCCGGGCGCCGTTCATCATCAGGCGGTCGAGGGCGCGGCGGAGGTCGGATTCTTCGAGGAGATCGCTGGCGATCAGGTCCAGGACTTCGTCCGCGTCGAGCGGGTTGATTTCCTGAGTGCCGTCCCAGTCCGAGTAACGGAAACGCATGAGCTTGCGGAGATTATAGGCGCGTTCTGGTCCATCGTTCTGCCGGCCCCGTCAAGTCCCCGGAACTGTAACGAGGCAAGGCTCAGACAGAGTGCAGAGAACAGAGTGCATGCATAAGGCAGCGTTTCACTGCACTCTGCACTCTGCACTCTGCACTCTGCACTCTGCACCGCGTCTGCACTCTGCAGTCTGCACTCTGTTCTCGGATTGGCTGCCTATCGCTCCAGCGCCCGCTTCAGGTTCTCGGCGAACTCCAGGATTGTCGAGTCTGCCTTGCGGCGGATCAATGGCTGGCCCAGCTCGCCCAGGCGGCCGGAGAAGTGGACCTCGGCCACGATGCTGACCTCAGTGCTCGAAGGCGCCAGCTCGCGCAGGTGGGCCTCGACCGTCGCCCTGACGCCGGAGCCGGCGCGGCCGTCGCGGCCCTCGCCTTCGACCCGCCAGGCGCCTTCGCCCTCAGGGTGGCGGACGCGGCCGCGGCCGGCGATGTTCAGGCCCAGGGGGCCGATCTTGACCCGCACCCTGCCTTCGAACAGCTCTGGCTCGACCTCGCGCACATCCTCGAGGCCGGGGACACAGGCCGCGACGGCGGGGACGTCATGCAGGAAGGCCGTGACTTCCTCGCGGGAGGCGGCGACGACGACTTTGTGCTCGAACTTCACGACGCGGCGCCGAGTATCCGTTCGAGCGCGCGCCGCGTGAACACGACGGCCATGTCGCGCTTGTAGGCGGACGAGCCGCGGAAGTCGTCGAGCGGGTCGACGTCGCTCGGCCACGGCGTCGGCCGCGCGGCGGATCGCGGCGGCGCTGACCTCGCTGGCCCTCGAGCTCGCTGCTCGACGGAGGTCGCGTGGACGGGCGTCGGGCCGGCGGCGCAGAGCGCGACGCGCAGGTGCGCGCACGACGCCGCCCTCGACCTCGCCACGGCCGCGACCGCGACGGTGGCGTAGTCGTCGGCGGTGCGCGGCAGGAACTTGAGGTAGACGGAGCGCGTCCCGGCCGGCTACCGGCGGCACGATCACCTCGGTCAGCAGCTCGCCGGGCTCGATCGCGGTCTCGTAGTAGTCGCGGAAGAGCGTC
Source organism: uncultured Chloroflexia bacterium (assembly GCA_963703905.1). Lineage (GTDB taxonomy): Bacteria > Chloroflexota > Dehalococcoidia > DSTF01 > WHTK01 > DATLYJ01. The sequence continues at coordinate 8,314 of CAVPFY010000007.1, read as the reverse complement.
CGCGACCGGCAGCGTGCGCTCGCCGCTCTTCGAGACCAGCTTCACGCTGCGCGTCGAGGGCGATCAGGCCGGCGGGCGGGTCCTGCGCCGGGTCGGCGTGGGCCAGCGCGCCGCCGACGGTCGCGACGTTGCGGATGCGCACGGTGGCGACGTGGCGGTAGACCTCGGCCAGCAGCGGCGCCTGCTGCCTGCACGAGCGCCGACGTCTCGACGTCGCGGTGCCGGGTCAGAGCGCCGATGTGCAGGCCGTCGGCCTCGCTGCGGATGCCGGCCGAGGCCGGGGACGCGGTGCGAGGCTGATCATGTGGTCGGCGTCGCACCAGCGACTGCTTCATCAGCACGACCAGCGCCGTGCCGCCGGCCATGAGGCGCGCCGTCATCGCCAGTGCTCGTCCAGCAGGGCGAAGGCTTCGTCCAGGGTTGCGGGCGCGTGGAAGTAGAAGTCGCGCACGGTTAGCTGCCCGGCCGCGGCTTCGGAGATCGACTCGATGATCTGGTAGTAGCCGGTGCAGCGGCAGAGGTTGCCCATCATCCACTCCTTGATCTCGTCCTCGGTGGGCGTGGGGTTCTCGTCCAGCAGCGCCTTGGCGGCGACGATCTGGCCGGGCGTGCAGATGCCGCACTGGAAGCCGCCGTAGTCGATGAAGCTCTCCTGCAGCGGGCAGCAGCTTGTCGTCCGTGCGCCGATGCCCTTCGATCGTCTGACGTTGGCGCCGTCCGCCTGGACGGCGAGCGTGATGCACGAGGCGACCATGCGGCCGTCGATGAGCACGGTGCAGGCGCCGCAGACGCCGACGCTGCAGGCCTCCTTGGTGCCGGTGAGGCCGAGGTCGTAGCGCAGGAAGTCGACCAGCGTGCGGCGGGCGGGGACCTCGGCGGAGCGCTGCTGGCCGTTTAGGGTGAGAGTGATGGGCTGGGTATCCGGCACGGGGCCTTCCTTTCGACCGGCGGATCGTAAGCGTGCGGGCGGATGGCGGGCAAGGGATTGCCGCGTCTGAAACGTTGTCCTTAACCGCGGCTCCCTTCCGTTCGCCCTGAGCCTCTCGAAGGGCGAACGGTCGCCAACCAATCGAGGCGCAGTTCCGGAACGTGCTCCCGGGCGCAGGCTGCCCGTTCGTATTTCCCTTCGACAAGCTCAGGGCAGGCTGGCTCACCACGAACGGACGCAGGCCAGCGGACGAGGATGCCTACGGCGGGCGACAGGCGCCAAGCGGCCAGGAGCGACCCGGACGGATCAATGGGTTGTAGCCAGGTTCGCCCCTCGATACGATCCGGCGAAGGACGAAGGCAGCTCAGGAGACTGACGCATGGTCACATACCGCGTAATGGGGACGAACACGCCGCGTGTCGACGGCGTCGACAAGGTGACGGGCGCGCGCCGCTACGCCGCCGACTACGCGCTGCCGGGCACGCTCTGGGGCAAGGTGCTGCACAGCCCCTACGCCCACGCCCGCATCGTCCGCATCGATGCGTCGGCGGCGCGCAAGGTGCCCGGGCGTGCACGCCGTGCTCACCGGCGCCGACGTCCGACGGCCTCTACGGCCGCGCTGGTGCGCGACATCCCGGTGCTCGCCGTCGACCGCGTGCGCTTCGTCGGCGAGCGCGTCGCCGCCGTCGCGGCCGACGACGAGGACATCGCCCAGCAGGCCCTCGACCTGATCGAGGTCGAGTACGAGGAGCTGCCCGCCGTCTTCGACCCGGACGAGGCGATGGCGGCCGGCGCGCCGGTCCTGCACCCGGACTTCAACAGCCTACGCCGGCGTCGCCCAGCCGCTGGCGACGCCGTCCAACGTCTACAACCACCAGCGTCACGGACCGCGGCGACGTCGAAGCCGGGTTCGCCGAGGCCGACCTCGATCGTCGAGAACACCTACACGACGCAGCGCGTCCACCAGGCCTACCTGGAGCCGCAGAGCGTGCTCGTCGTCGATCGAGCCGACCGCGTGCACGTCTGGGCCTGCAGCAAGGCGCCCTACAACACGCGCGATCCGCTGGCCGCGGCGGTTGGCATTTCGCCGGCAAGCATCGTCCTTCAACCACGGCTACATCGGCGGCGACTTCGGCGGCAAGGGCGACGCCCGTCGACCTGCCGATCTGCTACTACCTGGCGAAGGCGACGCGGCCGGCCGGTGCGCATGGTCGCGGACTACCTCGAGGAGTTCATGGCCGGCAACCCGCGCCACGCGACCGCACATCCGCCTGCGGACCGGCGTCAGAAGCGACGGCACGATCACCGCGCACCACGTGCGGTTCACCGTCAACTGCGGCGCCTACGCCGGCTTCAAGCCGCGCGGCGTCATCGGCGGCGCCACGCAGGCGGCCGGGCCCTACCGCATCGCCAACGTGCGCGTCGAGTCCATGCACGTCTACACGAACACGGTGCCGGGCGGCCACATGCGCGCGCCCGGCGAGCCCCAGGGCGTCTTCGCCCTCGAGTCGCACATCGACGAGATCGCGCGCGCCCTCGGCATGGACCCGCTCGAGCTTCCGCCTGAAGAACCTCGTCGGCGACGGCGACGAGACGGCGATGGGCAGCGCGCTGCGAGGACGTCCGCGCGAAGGAGACGCTGCGCGCGGCGGCGGAAGCCGCCGGCTACGACGGCGCCGAAGCCGCCAACGTCGGCCGCGGCGTCGCGCATCGGCGACCGCGGCCCGGGCGGCGGCGCAGGGCAACGCCGCCGTCACCCTGAACCCGGACGGCAGCGTCGTCCTCGGCACGCCGATCTTCGACCAGGGCACCGGCACCTACACGACGCTGCGCCAGGTCGTCGCCGAGGAGCTGCAGGTCGCGCCCGAGCGCGTCGGCGTCGAGGTCTGGGACACCGACGCGCGTCGAGTTCGACTCCGGCATCGGCGGCAGCCGCGGCACGCGCGTCAACACGCGCCGTCGCCTACGAGGCGGCGCAGGACGCGAAGCGGCGAGCTGCTGCGCTTCGCCGCCGAGCGCCTCGGCTGGCCGGCCGAGAAGCTCGTCCTGCGCGGCGACGAGGTCCGGCGCACCGACATCGAAGAGGCGGTGCCCTGGCGCGAGCTGCTCGCCGACGCGGGCGAGCGTCACGCGGCCGCGGCCACGTCGACGAGGCGGGCCGCACGGCGTCACCGCCTTCGCCGCCCAGGTCGCCGAGGTCGCGGTCGACCCGGAGACGGGCGAGGTCAAGCTGCTGCAGCTTCACCACCGCGCACGACGTCGGCCGGATCATCAACCCGGTCGGCCACCAGGGGCAGATCAACGGCGGCGTCATGCAGGGCATCGGCTACGCGCTGATGGAGGAGCTGCGCGTCGAGGACGGCCGCGTGACGACGCTCTCCTTCGGCGACTACAAGATCCCGACGATGCGCGACATCCCGCCGCTGAAGACGGTGCTCCTCGAGTCCGAGGGCGGCGTCGGGCCCTACCACATCAAGGGCATCGGCGAGAGCCCGATCGGCCCGGTCGCCGCCGGCGATCGCCAACGCGATCGAGGACGCGATCGGCGTGCGCATCCGCGACCTGCCGATCACGGCGGAGAAGGTCTACCGGGCGCTGAAGGCCAAAGGCGCCTGATCAGGCGCCCGCCGCGGCCGCTTGCACCGAGAACAGCCGTTGCGGCTCCGGCAGGCCCTTGAGGTCGCGCAGGCCCAGGTCGCTGAACATGACGTCTCACCTGTACATCGAGGATCGCCAGCATGTCGAGGCGCCCGATTCCAAGCAAGGGGAAGGCGAGTTTCTCGCGGTCGCGCGACCGCGCGTGGTACGGGTTCTCGGACGCGTTGATGCAGGGACTCAGACCAGAGGGGTCCGTCATGTTCGTTGGGCTGTTGCCGGCGTAGGCGTAGCCGCCGCCCAGAGGGTTGAGGTGAGGAAGCGGCCGGCGGCGCTGTCGTGGTTGCGGGCGCAGGTACTTCGGGTGCGTGCTAGCCGCCGAACAGTACCTAGCAGGCACACTAAGGTTGGCGTCCTCTGGGCTCGATCTCTCCGCCCCCTTGAAGCAGTTCGATGAAGTGCTCGAGCCGCGGCACTCCCGTCTGGGCGTGAAACATGAGGTGCTCAATCGCATCCTTAAGCTTGATCGCCTCGTCGCGAATGCCATTCCTCGTCTTGGCCTGCGACAGGCGACGAATTCGCGAATTCAACTCGCTAGCCTCCAGGGCTATGAAGGCTAAGTCCGCGGCCAGAGAGGATTCTGCATCATCGGCATAGCCGGAACTACTCAACTGCTTGCCGAGATTATCGACTAATCGATTTAAGCGCTCAATTCTCTGTTGCAAACCTCTCTCCGCCCGCTATCTATTTGTCTGTGTCGAGCTGGGTGGCGGGACAGCGTTTCCGCGAGAACCGAAGAACCCATCGCAGAACCCTGGATCAAGGAAGCCTTTCTCGCGTAGTAGCTCCAGCGCCTGTTTGGCCCCCTTAGGTCCGAGCTTCTTGAAATTGTCCTGTATACCCTTCATGAAGGCCTCCATCTCTGTCCGAACATTGCCAGGCTTCTCCTTCAACGAGCAATGTTCGAGGATTCTATCGGAAAGGTGATCTATGCCCTGGAGCAGGCTTTTATCGCCTGCTCCGCTGAGGAATTTGATCACCTTCTCGATCGCGTTGAAGGGGCAAACGCACAGAGCTTCGCCTCGACGCCATGACTGTCCGTCCCAGGCTGAGTTCTGTTCTCGTGCATGCAGCCCATCGCCGCCGCAGAAGTTGTCGTCGTACATGTGGCCCACCACGCGCGCGACCGCGCGTTGTGGTAGGGGTTCTCGGAGGCGTCGATGCAGGGGCTTAGACCGGACGGGTCCGTCATATTCGTGGGGCTGTTGCCAGCGTAGGCGTAGCCGCCGCCGAGCGGGTCGGTGCTAAGAAACCGCCCTGCCTCAGAGTCGTAATACCGCGCGCGCAAATACTCGAGACCGGTCGTGGCATCGGTCTGCTCGCCGGTGAAGGTGAAGGCGTTGGCCGTGGAGCCGGAGCTGGACCTGATCGCGCCGAAGACATCGTAGTTGTAGCTGTTCAGCACCGTGCCGCTGGCGTCGCACAGAGCCATCACGAAGCCAAGTGCGTCGGCCAGGTAGTAGTGCGTGGTGTCGTCGCCGGAGACATGCGCGATGCGACCGAGGCCGTACGTGAAGCTGAAGGTGTCGGGCGAGGGGCCCTGCACGCTCGATCTGGATGACCTGCGGCAGGCCGGCTGCCACTGCCATCGGCATAGCTAGCCCGAGAAGAGAAGGCTTTCAAGACTCCTCGCCAAGTTCTGTAAACGGGCCAAGCGACGGCGCATCCTCAACCTGGCTTTGCCAATCGGAAGGTCCTTCAACTCGATCAGGCCGGTGTCTCCGAACTCAACAGTGAGATCGCGGCACAGCTTGCGGAGATCGTATAGGAGCCCGGCCGCAAGGCTGGGGTCACTACGTGAGCGGCTCCAAGTCCTCGGCAAGATAACGCACCACCTCGCGCCGTTCGAGGAGGGGCCCACCCACAACCAGCTCTGCGGCTTTCCTAAATCTGGGCAGTTCACTGTCGAGATCGCCCAGATCGACAAGGACACCGGCGGCGTGTTCACGCTTACCTGACGAAACTAGTTCATCAATGTCTGCCCTGATCTGGCCCGCAATCCACCAGAGTTCACTCAAAGTCGCTGGCGAAGGGTCTGAGACGTCCGGTGATTGCTGAAACAGTCGTTGGAGCTCGCGTCGCAGCCGCGCCGATTCCACCGTGCCTGGAAGACTCTTGCCACGTTCACGGATAGCCTCGATTACAGATTTGCCCATGATTATTCCTTCCCAGAGCCCCCGGGAATGGGCGGTATGAAGTTACGCTCGCATTTGGGCAGGTCGTTTGGGTCGAAAGAGAGAGGCGCTTCCCGAACCTTCCGTGCGGATTTGTTGTAGTTCGTCACGTTCGCCTTGATCTTAATTTCCCAGCGTCGCCGGGCAGGGGAACACGGCTCGGCTTCGATTCTTGCTATCGTTATTTGGGCGAGATCCAACTCTTTGGCCATTCCGCCCAGAAGGCTCTTTCGGTCGGCCCCCTTATTCTCGCTTAAGAAGCCCACCACCGCAGCTCCAACATCTTCGATCCCGTCGATTAGGGTTTCGATGCCGTCTCGACAAGCCGGTACCATCAGACACGCTGCGGTCGCTCCTGCCGCAATGCATATGGCTGTCAACGTACCCCAGCCCCAATCGGTCCCCCGGCGGCGGCGCCTACGGCCACTGCCGGAACCGCGCCCGGCACACACATTCCCGACGGGTCGGCATGAACGACCGGATTCCCCAGCGCATACGGGTAACGCGACTGGGAGCTTGGAAGAGCCGGCCAACCTTGGAAGGGATCTTGGCTTAAGAACCGCCCGGTGTCGGGGTCATACCAGCGGGCGCGGAGGTAAACGAGGGGGTCGGTGCCGCCGAGCGGCAATTGCTCGCCCGTGTACGTGAACTCGTTGTCGATGCCGTCGAAGCTGTGAAGGCGTACGGCTGCCGAAGGCCGTGTACTCGTACTGGTCGGCGAGATTACCCCGGCGCTGTTGCGCATGCTCCGCGTCGACCCGAGCGCGTCCGCGAGGTAGTAGTGGGTCACGTCGCTGCTGTTGATGTGGGCGACGCGGCCCAGCCCGTACGTGAAGCTGAAGGTGTCCGGCGAGGCGCCCGCCGCGCTCGATCTGGATGCACCTGCGGCAGGCCCGCCGCGACGTCCCAGACCTGCGTGCGGTTGGGGTCGTGCGTGACCATCAGGCCGTCGCCGTTGTAGGCGAAGTTCCTGGTGCTGCTGGCGATCGTGGTGCTCGTGAGCCTGTCCTCGGCGTCCCAGGTGAAGCTGTCCGAGCCGCGTGCCGTCAAGTTGCCGTTGTTGTCGTAGGTGTAGGAGGTGCTGCCGACGGCCGTGAGCCGGTCGGCGGCGTCGTAGGTATAGCTGGTGCCGTTGTGCGTGAGCCGGTTGCCGGCGCCGTCGTAGGTAAACGTCTCGTCGGCCGTGCTGGGGTCGTCAGCGCTGGTCAGCCTGTAGAGGGCGTCGTAGCCGTAGGTCGTGGTGCCGGAGTTGTCGGTCACCTGCTTGCGGTTACCCGCGGCGTCGAGTACGTAGGTGAAGGAGGAGACCGTGGTCGTGCCCTTCTTGTGGGTGATGCTGGTCAGCCGGTCGGCGTTGTCGTAAGCGTAGGTCGTGGTCAGGTCCGTCCCGGATGGGAGGGTCGTGGTCGTGAGCATGCCGGCGTCGTTATAGGTGTAGGTCGTCTGCTTGCTGTTCCAGTCGGTCAAGCTGGTGAGGTTGTTGGCGGCGTCGTAGCCGTAGCTCACCTGGTTGGAGCCGCCGGGGTAGGTCATGGTGGCGCGGTTGCCGGCGTTGCTGTAGCCGTAGCCGACGGTGCGCGAGCCGGGGAAGGCCACCGAGGTCAGGCGATTCACCTCGTCGTAAGAGTAGTTCGTCGTACCTGTAGCATCGACCATTTGCGTCATGAAGGTAATCGCGCCGAAGACGTCGAAATTACCAATCATAAGGAGTTGATTCTAGGGAAGCCACATAGCAAGTCATCAGGGCGCTAGCAACCCCAGAACCGAGAGCCACCACTCCTACGAATACTACCGGACCCCCAAGACCATCGTGCTCACGATGGCGATCACCGGTATCACTAACATGGCCGCGGCGACAAACCTCAGCCTCAACCTATTTCCACCCTCGATATCTTGCGATCGCTTGACTCGCGACGGCGATTGGCGCGGCAATGAGGAAGACGGCGACCGCGACGAGGATGCCCTGCTCGAGATCGCGCGCCTTCAAGACCGCTGCCGCAACTCCTCCAGCCAGGGAGACCGCGAGCATTATTGCCGTGTTCGACTCTGTCGAAAGTCACGGCGTAGCGTCCAAGTCGTCCTTGTGAGGCGCACAAACTCCACGTGAGAGTCCGCACGATAAGGTCCTAGCGGGGCGGTAGGAGAAGCAGAGCCGCAGTGGTGAGCCAGCGGGCCACTGTGTCATACCTTAGTATCGGCAGCGATGCTCGTCGATTCTGTCTCTGATCCTTACCACTCCCAGCCGTGGGCCATCAACTGCTGCTGGAACACCCTCCAAACAGCAACAATGGACAATTCAATGAGCATTGGAATGATTACCAACAGGAGAGTCAGCCATGCCGATGGCTGCAACCAAATCACACAAACATAGGAGACGAGGACGCCAACGGAGCCGAAAGCTAACAGTCGGTAACTCTTGACCTCCAGTCTCTTACGGTGGCGCATAGCCGATGAGCGGTCGGGCGGCGCCCATCGCGGTTCAGCCCAAATCCAGCCTAGCGTCACCGCACCGCTTATGAGAACGACGAGAAGGAACCCTTTGACTAACTGGATTGTG
>CAVPFY010000006.1:0-401118 GCA_963703905.1 uncultured Chloroflexia bacterium | reverse complement strand
GTACACATTCGGCGCCGACGCGGTGGACTTCAGCTCCAACCGCCTGATCATCGTCACCAAGAGCGGCACGGTCGTTCACAAAGAAGTGCGCTCAACGAGCATGGTCAACTTCTATTCCGACGGTCCCCTCGCTCTGCCTCTAGCGGCGGGGGTCTACGAGGTTTTCCTCTACCATACGGTCGACATTCCCAACGATTCGGTCTCAACCCTCAAGTTCTTTTACAACACCGACGATGGTGACGGCGAAAACGTCGCCGTGGGCGCCACGTTCAACCCGAGTACGTCGACCGGCAACGCTCAAGGCCTCGAGGACTACGACACTAACGGCGCGGCCGCAGGGCCGACATGTACGTTTACCATTACAAGCGTCACGGCAATCTGCCCCGTAGGGGGGTTCGTGACCGGCCAAGTGGCCTTCACCGGCATCATTCCGCTTGGTGGCTTCACCCTGGAGCTGATGCACAAGATCGGATCCGGGCCATTTGAATCGACCATCCCCCCCACGATCATCACGATCTTCAGCGGCACAAGCCCAGTTTCCTACAGCATTCCCACCACCAACTGGGTGCCGCCGCACATCCGCATAGACTCCGCCGGCTCCAGCAGCAACGAAAAATCCGACAGCCTCAATTGCTCTAATGACACACCGACGCCCACCAACACTCCCACGAACACCTTCACTCCCACAAACACGCCGACCCTTACACCGACTAACACCCTGACGCCCACGAACACGCCGACCAATACGCCAACCCCGACGAACACCCCGACCAACACGCCCACGAACACGCCGACCAATACGCCCACGAACACGCCGACCAACACGCCGACGAACACGCCCACGAACACCCCGACCAACACCCCGACGAATACGCCCACGAACACCCCGACCAACACGCCCACGCCGACGAATACACCCACGAACACGCCCACCAACACCCCGATCCCCGGCCTCACGCCCACCAAGGGTCAGCGCACCGACGCCGGCCTGTTCATCACCAGCACCGTCCAGGTCCAGCCCGGCGGCGTGATCGAGTACGAGGTCGTCGTCAGCAATAACGGCCTCGGCGCCCTCACCAACGTCATGATTGCCGACGCGGCGCCCGCCGGCACCACCATGGGCGGCCTCGTCGCCGAAGGCTTCGTGCCGCCCGGCGCCCCCACCAGCTTCTGTGGCGTCATCGCCTCCCTCGTTACCTGCACCGGCATCACCCTCCAGCCCGGCGAGGTCTTCCACGTCATCTTCTCGGTGACCATGAACGGCCCTTGCGGCGGCACGATCACAAACCGGGCCTCCGCCGACAGCGACGAGACCGAAGGCGTCATCAACACCGAGACCAACCCGGTCACCGGCGGCATCGCCACCAACAGCGTCGACGCCCAGTGCATAACGCCCACCCCGACGAGCACGCCCACCAACACGCCGACGAACACGCCGACGCCGACGAACACGCCGACGAACACTCCGACGCCGACGAACACCCCGACCGACACGCCGACGAACACGCCCACGAACACCCCGACCAACACGCCGACGAACACGCCGACGAACACGCCGACGAACACCCCGACCAACACGCCGACGAATACGCCCACGAATACGCCGACGAATACGCCCGACGAATACGCCGACGAATACGCCGACGAACACGCCGACCAACACGCCGACCAACACGCCGACGAACACGCCGACGAACACGCCGACCAACACGCCCACGCCGACGAACACGCCCACCAACACCCCGATCCCCGGCCTCACGCCCACCAAGGGTCAGCGCACCGACGCCGGCCTGTTCATCACCAGCACCGTCCAGGTCCAGCCCGGCGGCGTGATCGAGTACGAGGTCGTCGTCAGCAATAACGGCCTCGGCGCCCTCACCAACGTCATGATTGCCGACGCGGCGCCCGCCGGCACCACCATGGGCGGCCTCGTCGCCGAAGGCTTCGTGCCGCCCGGCGCCCCCACCAGCTTCTGTGGCGTCATCGCCTCCCTCGTTACCTGCACCGGCATCACCCTCCAGCCCGGCGAGGTCTTCCACGTCATCTTCTCGGTGACCATGAACGGCCCTTGCGGCGGCACGATCACAAACCGGGCCTCCGCCGACAGCGACGAGACCGAAGGCGTCATCAACACCGAGACCAACCCGGTCACCGGCGGCATCGCCACCAACAGCGTCGACGCCCAGTGCATAACGCCCACCCCGACGAGCACGCCCACCAACACGCCGACGAACACGCCGACGCCGACAAACACGCCTACTAACACTCCGACGCCGACAAACACCCCGACCGACACGCCGACGAACACGCCCACGAACACCCCGACCAACACGCCGACGAACACGCCGACGAACACGCCGACGAATACGCCGACCAACACGCCGACGAACACGCCGACGAACACGCCGACGAACACGCCGACGAATACGCCGACGAATACGCCCACGAACACGCCGACGAACACGCCGACCAACACGCCCACGCCGACGAATACACCCACGAACACGCCCACCAACACCGCCAGCCCAACGGCGACGAGCACGGAAATCCCGCTCGTAGTGGTGACGGCCGTCGTCACCAACACGCCGCTGCCAACCGCGACTACCGCACCGACGGCGACGCTGACGCCCGTGGCCCAGGTGGCCGGCACGACCTCTGACATCAGCTCGCTGCCTCGCACCGGCGCCCCGGCCAGCGCGGGCACGCGCAGGGACCTTGTGATCGCCGGCATGCTGCTGGTGCTGGCCGGCGGCGGCCTCTTCTTCGCCGGCCGCCGAGGCAAGGGCGCGGTTCATGAGCCGGCTGGCCCGGCCGGACCGCAGGGAAGAGCGCGCTAACCTGCCAACTTCGGTCGGCCTTCGGCTGACCCTGGACTCAGAGCTCGGTGAACGCGCTTGAGTGCGGCAAATTCGCAGATTCCAAAGGCCCAGGCTTTTAAGAGCCGGGGCCTTTTGCATGGGAAATGTGGACGTGATGGGCCAGGGCTCGCTAACCACCGTGTCATCCGCGTCAGATTCCGGCTCTCTGAGCCTTCGCGCATGGCATGTTTGAGAGTCGTGGAAATCTCACACGGATGCCGCGGATTGGACGGAAGGATTACGCGGATTCTCTTGGGCTCCGGACCAGAAACCTCCGCGCAATCCGCTTCCGTTGCGTGAATCGGCGTGACATTCCGGCCCTCTCCCTCCGCACACGCGTCACGTCGGCACGTGGCCGGCGACTCGCATGGAGTGACGCGGTCGTGGTCTATGCGGGTTTGTAACACGCTCCCGCCTAAAGGCGTTTAGAGATGTGAAGCCGGACAAGGAAGAAGCCCGGCGATACCACTAGCCCTCACCGGACGAGCAAGGATGCACGCGGTCTCCGCCGCTATACCACCGTGCCTCGCTCCGGAATGGAGTCCGGAGGCAGGAATGAAAAGCGAACGTGGCGCCGCAAGGGTCTGGCTTGGCCCCATTCTCATCTTCGTCGGCATGCTCTCCGTCTTCGTCTCCGCCCCCGGCGTCGCGCTGGCCTGGAGCCTCAGCGCCGGCTGCGGCAACAACTCCGTCACCGGCCAGTTCGACATCCCCTCGTCCTACGCGAACAACCTGCCGGTGTCCGTGCACCTCTTCAGCGGCGCCACCAACATCGGCCAGGCCGGGCCCTTCTACGACGGCACGGGCACGGGCACGGGCGGCCACAACTTCAACTTCGTCATCAGCGCCGGCGGCTACAGCGGCAACATGGTCGTGAAGCTGTTCTACGACGGCGGCTACCACGAGACCGCGAATACCAACCCGGACTGCTACCCGCCGACGCCCACGAAGACGCCTACGGTGACGCCAACCGCCACGAATACGGCCACGCCGACGGCGACGGCCACCAACCCGCCGCCGACGCCCACTCACACCCCCACAGCCACAGCGACGCCTGAGGACCCGACCGCGACGCCCTCGGCCACGAACACGCCCCCCTCCGGCTCGACGGCGACGCCCACCAACACGCCGCCTCCGGGCGCCACCAACACGCCGATCCCGACGGCCACTTTTACGACGACCCCGCAGGCGCTGGTTGGCGGCACCGTCAGCGTCGCCGAAGTCAAGGCGCTGCCGAAGACCGGCTCCGCCGGCTGGCGGCCCGCCCACCCAGAGCTCACGCTGCTGGGCGCCATCATGGCCCTGGCCGGGACAGGGCTGATTACCGGCAGGGGCTTCCGCGCCACTCGACGCTAGCGCTGATTTCGGCGCCTCAGGACCCGCGGCCCGTACTATAATGAGGTTGTTCGAAACACAACGCTCAGCCCGGGCCCAACGGTGTCGCAATTGCGACAAGTCGCGGGCGAGCGGGAATCCTCGCGAGAGCAAGGAAACCGAATCCGCAGTAAAGGGCCCTCGTCTCATCGAGACCGGGCCCTTTCTTGTTCAAGATTGGGGGCCGGACGATGACCAGGTCTCTCCCCGGGAGAGGCCAGAGGAGGGTCCACTATGTCTCCGGCACTTGATTCGTTTGGCGCCCGCTCGGAGCTTCGCGTTGGCGATCGCAGCTACGACATCTTCCGCCTCGATGCCCTGCAGCGCGCAGGCATCGGCAACATAGCCCGCCTGCCGATCTCAATCCGCATCCTGCTCGAAAACCTTGTCCGCTACGAAGACGGCTTCTCCGTCACCCGCGACGACATCGTCGCGCTCGCTTCCTGGGACCCAACGACAACGCCGGACCGGGAGATCCCGTTTCGGCCGGCCCGCGTCCTCATGCAGGACTTCACCGGCGTCCCGTGCGTCGTCGACCTCGCCGCCATGCGCGACGCGATCATCGAGCTCGGCGGCAAGGCCAGCCAGATCAACCCCCTGCAGCCTTCGGAGCTGGTGATCGACCACTCCGTCCAGGTCGACCAGTTCGGCCACTCGATGGCGTTCCTCTACAACGCCCGCATGGAGCTTTCGCGCAACCTGGAGCGCTACCAGCTCCTGCGCTGGGGCCAGGGCGCCCTGGCCAACTTCCGCGTCGTCCCGCCGGAGACCGGCATCGTGCACCAGGTCAACCTGGAGCACCTGGCCCGCGTGGTCATGGACAGCAGGACGTCGATGGCCGCCGCGTCGCCTATCCCGACACTGTGATCGGCACCGACTCCCACACCACCATGATCAACGGCCTCGGCGTCCTGGGCTGGGGCGTCGGCGGCATCGAGGCCGAAGCCGGCATGCTCGGCCAGCCCTCGCTCGATGCTCATACCGGAGGTTGTCGGCTTCAAGTTCACGGGCGCGCTCCGCGAGGGCGCGACGGCCACCGACCTGGTGCTCACCGTCACGGAGATGCTGCGCAACAAAGGCGTCGTCGGCAAATTCGTCGAGTTCTACGGCCGCGGCCTCACCAACCTGCCCCTGCCCGACCGCGCGACGATCGGGAACATGGCGCCCGAGTACGGCGCTACCGCCGGCTACTTCCCGATCGACGCGGAGACGCTGGCCTACATGCGCTTCACCGGCCGCCCCGAATGCGCTGGTCCGGCTGACCGAGGCCTACGCGAAGGCGCAGGGCCTCTTCCGCACCGACGACTCACCGGAGCCGGCGTTCACGGACACCCTGGAGCTTGACCTCGGCGAGGTGGTCCCCAGCATCGCCGGCCCGAAGCGCCCGCAGGACCGCGTGCCCCTGACCGAGGCCAAGCGCGAGTGGCGCAAGGCCCTGGTATCGATGCTCGACACCGGCGTCGCCAACCCCGCCAAGCTCGAGCGCTGGCTCAACGAAGGCGGCAGCTCGGTGGCCCCGGCCGACGCCATTACCCAGACGCAGCCGGCAGCCGACCCGTTCGAGTCGGTCACAGTCCGAGACCGCGACCAGACCTACAGCATCACCCACGGCTCCGTGGTCATCGCCGCGATCACAAGCTGCACCAACACCAGCAACCCCCAGGTCATGCTCGCCGCCGGCCTCCTGGCCCGCAACGCCGTCCAGAAGGGCCTGCGGACCCAGCCCTGGGTGAAGACCAGCCTTGCGCCCGGCTCCAAGGTCGTCACCGACTACCTGGACAAGGCAGGGCTGACTACCTACCTGGAGCAGCTCGGCTTCTACCTCGTCGGGTACGGCTGTACCACCTGCATCGGCAACTCCGGACCGCTGCCCGACAAGGTCGCCGACGCCGTCCATGAAGGCAACCTGGTGGCGGTGTCGGTGCTCTCCGGCAACCGCAACTTCGAAGGCCGCATCAACTCCGAGGTGCGCGCGAACTACCTGGCCTCGCCACCGCTGGTAGTCGCCTACGCCCTCGCCGGTAAGATGGACATAGACTTCGAGCACCAGCCGATCGGGGTCAACTCCACCGGCGAAGCCGTGTTCCTGCGCGACATCTGGCCCAGCCGCATGGAGATCGAAGAGGCCATCCGCGGCAGCGTCCAGTCAGACATGTTCCGCCGCAAGTACGCCGACGTATTTCTCGGCGACGACGACTGGACCGGCCTCGACGTCCCGCAGGGCGAGCTTTTCGTCTGGGACCCCGAGTCCACCTACATCCGCAAGCCGCCCTACTTCGACGGCATGAGCATGGAGCCGGCGCCGGTCGCCGACATCCACGGCGCCCGCGTGCTCGCCGTCCTCGGCGACTCCGTGACCACCGACCACATCTCCCCTGCCGGCGAAATCACGGCCGATAGTCCCGCCGGCGAGTACCTGATCGAGAAGGGCCAGGTCACGCGGCCTGAGCGCAGCCGCGGCCCCGGCGCGGACGTGCCGGTGCGGGAGGCTGCCGACATGCCCCGCCGCGAGGCATTCGACTTCAACAGCTTCGGCGCCCGCCGCGGCAACCATGAGGTCATGATGCGCGGCACCTTCGGCAACATCCGCCTGCGCAACCAGATGGTGCCCGGCGTGGAGGGCGGCTTCACGGTGCACCTGCCCGACCGAGGGCAGATGAGCATCTTCGACGCGGCCATGAAGTACAAGGAGGAGGGCGTCCCCCTGATCGTTCTCGCGGGTAAGGAGTACGGCACCGGCTCCTCGCGCGACTGGGCCGCCAAAGGCCCCGCGCTCCTCGGCGTCCGTGCCGTGATCGCCGAGTCCTACGAGCGCATCCACCGCTCCAACCTCGTCGGCATGGGCGTCCTGCCCCTGCAGTTCGAGGCCGGCGTCTCCGCCAGGAGCCTGGGCCTCGAAGGCGCCGAGGTCTTCGAGATCGAGGGCGCGGAGTCTGACCTGCGGCCCGGCAAGCGCATGAAGGTCACCGCCACCGGCCCCGGCAGCATGAAGCTGGAGTTCGAGGTCATCTGCCGCATCGACACGCCTGTGGAGGTCGAGTACTACAAGCACGGCGGCATCTTGCCTTACGTCCTCCGCCAGCTGGCGAGCCGTCAGCAGTGATGGCGCCGGCGCATCGCGATCAGGAATGTAGGGGAGGCCTTCAGGCTCTCCAGGGGCGGGACGGAGGGTCCGGCTAGCCGCGCCGCCGACCCCACGACCCCACCCCGTTGGCGACCTCAAGGTCGCCGCTACATCGGGAGCCGCCCGATGAACGCACCGCAATACCTGGGCCTGGACCACGTGCAGCTCACGATTCCGGCCGGCGCCGAAAGCATGGCCCGTGCCTTCTACTGCGGCGTCCTGGGCATGCCTGAGGTCGCGAAGCCGGAGGCCCTGAAGGCGCGAGGCGGCACTTTGGCTGCGCGTCGGCGAGCATGAGGTCCACCTCGGTGTCGAGGAGCAGCAGGCAAACTCGCGCCGCCATCCCGGCATCCTCCTCACCGCCCTGGCCCCGTTGCGCGATCGCCTGGCAGCGGCCGGCGTCGACACAGAGGTCGACCAGCCTCCCGATCGCCCCGGCTTCAACCGCGTCCACTTTCGCGACCCCTTCGGCAACCGCCTGGAATTCATGGAGCGACGGCGGACCGCCAGTTCGGTCTCCGTAGCGCCGGCCGCTTCAGCTGCCGGACGCGCCGTGGGAGGCAACCGTGGAAGCTAGCAGGCCGCTTGTCGGGGTGATCATGGGCTCGAAGTCAGACTGGGAGACCATGAGCGCCGCCTGTGAAACGCTCGAGGCCCTCGGCGTCCCTTACGAGACTCGTGTCATCTCCGCGCACCGCACGCCGGACCAGCTTTTCGAGTACGCCTCGGCCGCCGAAGGGCGCGGCATCCAGGTGATCATCGCCGGCGCCGGCGGCGCCGCGCACCTGCCCGGCATGACCGCTTCGAAGACCCACCTGCCGGTGCTCGGCGTGCCCGTCGAGTCGAAAGCGCTCAAGGGCCTGGACTCGCTGCTCTCGATCGCCCAGATGCCAGGAGGCGTGCCCGTCGGGACAATGGCCATCGGACGCTCCGGCGCCACCAACGCCGCCCTCCTCGCCGCCGTCCATCCTCGCCCTGAAACACGAGGCCATCCGCGAAACCCTCAAAGCCTATCGCGCCAAACAGACCCAGACGGTCCTCGATAACCCCGACCCGAGGGCCAAGTGAGCATGCCGCACTTCCCCTCTCCGCCTCCGGAATCCTCCTCTCCTCCGTCTCCGGAAGCCCCCTCTCCGTTGACGGAGAGGGGGTTTGGGGGTGAGGTTTGAAAGTCGGCATCCTCGGCGGCGGCCAACTCGGGCGAATGCTCGCCCTCAGCGGCTACCCGCTGGACCTGGGCTTCCGCATCCTCGACCCCGCCCCTGACGCCTGCGCCGGCCAGGTCGTCGCCGACCACGTGGTCGCCGGCTTCGACGACAAGCCAGCCCTGCAGCGCTTCGCCGCGGGGCTCGACGTGGCAACGTACGAGTGGGAGAACGTGCCGGTCGAATCCGTGCGCTATCTCTCGCGCTTCGTGAGGGTCTACCCACCGGTCGAGGCCCTGGAGGTCTCGCAAGACCGCTTCCTCGAGAAAAGCCTCTTCCACAAGTTCGGCATCGAGACCGCGCCTTACGCTGCCGTCGACAGCCTCGACGGCCTGCGCGGCGCCGCCGAAGTCACAGGCCTGCCCGCGATCCTCAAGACCCGCCGCCTCGGTTACGACGGCAAGGGACAGTACAGGTTGGATTCGGCCGCGGACATCGAGCCCGCCTGGCAGGCACTGGGAGGCTCGCCGCTAGTCCTGGAAGGCTTGGTGCCCTTTGCGCGCGAGCTATCGGTCCTGGCGGTGCGCGGCACCAGGCGCAACGACGCCCTGGACGTGCGCAGGATCAGGCGCTCCGGCGCCGGATTGGTCATGAGTCCTTCCCCGGGACGCGCCGAAGAGGAGCAGGGGCGGTCGATGGCCGAGCGCATGGCGCGCCTTCGTGACGAAGCTCTATCGCCGGGCGGTCCCTGGGACCGGCCCAGGCGCGGGATTTCGGACAGCGCCTTCTTCCCGCTGGTCGAAAACGTCCACAGAGACGGCATCCTGCGCACCTCGCGCGCTCCGGCGCCCGGCCTGACGCCGGAGCTGCAGATGGAGGCCGAGGATATCGCGGCGCTCGTCCTGGAGGCGACTGGGTACGTCGGCCTGCTGGCGATCGAGCTCTTCGAGCACGAAGGCCGGCTCCTGGCGAGCGAGATGGCGCCGCGCGTCCACAACTCCGGCCACTGGACCATCGAGGGCGCCGAGACCAGCCAGTTCGAGAACCATCTGCGCGCGGTCTGCGGCCTGCCCCTGGGCGCCACGACGCCGCGCGGCCACTCGGCGATGGTGAACCTGATCGGCCGAATCCCCGAACTAGGCGCCGTCTTGCGCATACCCGGCGCGCACCTGCACATCTACGGCAAGGAGCCGCGGTCCGGCCGCAAGGTCGGCCACATCACGGTCCGCGCGGACGAGGCCTCAGCTATCGAAAACTCCCTCAGTCAAATAGCTCGACTCATAGAGAACTAAGGGGGTAAAAGATGTATGCTTCAAGTCGGCGGTCCTCGCTCGCGCCAGTGCAAATTCGCGCCTCCGCCGCATTATGAAAGCCATAGCCGCCTCACGCTCGAAGGGAGATCGCCGGTGGTCAATCAGGACGTAATCCAGCAGGCCAAGGAGCACTTCGGCAAGCTGGTCGAAGAGCAGTTGGCCCGCGTCGAGCGCATGAAGCAGGCGGATGACTGGGTGGACTTCGCGAAGCTAAGCCCAATCATCCTCGGCGTCTGCGGCGGCGACGGCATCGGCCCCTACATCACGGGCGAAGCCCAGCGCGTCCTGGAGAAGATCCTCGAGCCGGAGGTAAAGGCCGGCAAGATCGAGTTCCGTACGATCGAAGGCCTGACCATCGAGAACCGCGCCGCCCAGCTCAAGGCCATCCCCGACGACGTCCTGCTGGAGCTGAAGAAGTGCCACGTCATCCTCAAGGGCCCGACCACCACCCCTCAGCAGGGCGACCCCTGGCCGAACATCGAGAGCGCCAACGTCTCCATGCGCCGCGAGCTGGACCTCTTCGCCAACGTCCGCCCGGTGCGCGTGCCCCGAGAAGAACATCGACTGGATGTTCTTCCGCGAGAACACGGAAGGCGCCTACATCCTCGGCAGCAAGGGCGTACGCGGATCACGACGACCTCGGCTTCGACTTCACGGTCGTCACCACTGTCCAGGGCAGCGAGCGCCTGCTGCGCCTGGCCTTCGACCACGCCCGCAAGACCGGCATGGACAAGGTCACGGTCGTGCACCAAGGCCAACATCATCAAGCTCACGGACGGCATGTTCCTGGAGGTCGCCCGCGAGCGTCGCGAAGGACTACCCGGACGTCCAGTGGGACGACTGGATCGTCGACATCATGTCGGCGAAGCTCATCGACCCGCAAGCGCCAGGCCGACTTCAAGGTCGTGGCGCTGCCCAACCTCTACGGCGACATCATCACCGACGAGGCCGCGGAGTTTCAGGGCGGCGTCGGCACCGCCGGCAGCGCCAACATCGGCAAGCGCTACGCGATGTTCGAGGCAATCCACGGCAGCGCGCCGCGCATGGTCAACGAGGGCCGCACCCAGTACGCCGACCCCAGCAGCATCATCCGCTGCGGCGCCATGCTGCTGGACCACATCGGCTACGCGGACCGCGGCAAGCAAGCTGGACATGGCGCTGGACATCTGCGGCCAGTACGAGAAGAAGCTGGTCATGACCGGCCGCAACACCGGCGCCAACGGCACAGAGTACGCGAACTACGTCATGGAGACATACGAAGACCCGAATCTGGAGTCGCGCTGGCGCGCGGCGAGCGGAGCAGCGGCGTGAGGTGAGCTTTGACTTTCGCGGGTGAGGCTGAACTTCGCACAAATCGGCAGATTGAATCCAAAGCCATAGACTGGGTCTCTGAAGTACGAACACTCCCAGGGACACGCTGCCCGTGGACATGCGTGGCAAGCGCTTTCCTGCTGACATTAGCAGTCCGCCAAGAATGATTGCAAGTGAAGGCGTTCGGCCGTTCAACACGGGGCTACGACCTCTGGCTCGAGACAGCGCAGGTCCAGGAGGCTCATCGAAATGCGAGCTTCGTCTTATACGTTGCTGGAGAACGTCAGGCAGGGAAATCCACAACAGTTCACCCTGCGCGTTCTCGATCCAGACAGGCTCGAAAGGCTCCTGAGCCGGGCCCGTGAGAAGCACTATTTCGAGGTGCCCTGGCCAGTTTCAGACTACGACCAGACTCCGGTCATGCTAAGCGAAGGAGAGCAGAATTGAGCGCGCGAAAGAAAGTAACCATCGTCGGCGGCGGCCAGACCGGGGGCATGATGGCCTACCGGCTGGCCGAGAAGAACATCTGCGACATCGTCATCAAGGACGTCGCCGAGTTCGCCCAGCACCACGGCAAGGCCCTCGACATCACCAGGGCGGCATCCTTCGCCGGCTTCGAGACCAGCTCACCGCCACCGACGACTGGGACGCCGACCGCCGGCTCCGACGTCGTCGTCATCACCTCCGGCGCGCCCCGCAAGCCGGGCATGACGCGCGAGGACCTGCTCAAGGGCAACGCCGAGGTCGTCGGCGACTACGCGGCAAAGAACGCCGCGCAAGCTCAGCCCCAACGCCGTCATCATCGTCTTCGCCAACCCGATGGACGTGATGTGCCACGTCGCGATGCAAGCGCCACCGGCTTCCCGCGCGAGCGCATCATCGGCCAGGGCGGCATGCTGGACAGCTAGCGCTTCCGCACCTTCATCGCGATGGAGCTGGGCGTCTCGCCGCGCGACGTCCACGCCTACGTCCTCGGCGGCCACACGGACGCCACCATGGTGCCGATCGTCAGCCAGGCGCGCGTCGGCGGCATCCCGCTCGAGAGCCTGATCCCGAAGGACCGCATCGACGCGATCGTCAAGCGCACGATGAACGGCGGCGCCGAGCTGGTCGAGCTCTACAAGACCGGCTCCGCCTTCCTCGCCCCCTCCGTCGCCACGATGACGATGGTCGAGGCCGATCCTCCTGGACGAGAAGCGCCTCATGCCCTGCGCCGTCCATGCTCAAGGGCGAGTACGGCATCAACGGCACCTTCTGCGGCACCATCGTCAAGATCGGCGCCGGCGGCGCCGAGCAGGTCTACGAAGTGCCCGGTCTCGGCGGACGAGAAGGGCCCGAGATCGTCGCCGCCGCGAACTCGACGGCCGAGCTGGTAAAGATAGTGAGCTAGGCGCCGGCGACGCCGCGCCGCGGTCACCGATCCGATTCCGAACGTAGCGCCGGCCGCTTTAGCCGCCGGCGAAGTCAGGAGGCCGAAATGCCTGTACGAGAGATCCACGTCGACACAATCCGCGACAAGGTCGCCGAGCTCTGCATCGAGGCCACGCACATCCTGCCCGAGGACGTGCGCAGACGGCCTGCGGCAGCGCCGAGGCGACCGAGCAGGCGCCGCTGGCCAAGCAGATCCTCGTCGAGCTGCTCGACAACTTCGACATCGCCGAGCGCGAGATGATCCCGCTCTGCCAGGACACCGGCACCACCGTCGTCTTCGTCGAGCTGGGCCAGGACGTGCACATCGTCGGCGGCTCGCTGGAAGAGGCGATCAACGCCGGCGTCGGCAAGGGCTACACGGAGGGCTACCTGCGCGCCTCGATCGTCGCCAACCCGTTGACCACGCCGCGACAACACCGGCAACAACACGCCCGGCCGTCATCCACTACGACATCGTCCCCGGCGACCAGCTGCACCTCAAGATCCTGCCCAAGGGCGGCGGCTGCGAGAACATGAGCCGCTACGCCAACTTCCTGCCCCGCGCCGGCAAGGACGCGATCATCGAGTTCGTCCTGCGCACCGTCGAGGAGTCGGGCGGCAACCCCTGCCCGCCGCTGATCATCGGCGTCGGCATCGGCGGCACAGCGGAGTACGCGATGGGCATGGCGAAGAAGGCCGTCACGCGCGGCGTCGGCAGCCAGAGCGACGGACCCGGAGATCGCCGCCCTGGAGCACGAGATGCTGGAGAAGGTGAACGCGCTCGGCATCGGGCCGCAGGCGGTCGGCGGCACGAACACGGCGCTGGCCGTCAACGTCCTCACCTACCCGACGCACATCACCGCGCTGCCGGTCGGCGATCAACATCCAGTGCCACAGCGCCCGCCTCAAGGAAGCGACGCTATAGGAGGTACGCGATGACTGTGCATCTCGACTACCTTTTCGTACCGCCGAAGGACGCCATGGCGCGATCGCGTCTGTCTGCTGACGCGTGAGGGCGCCGCCGCGCGGGTTGAGCCTCCGGCTCAGTTCTTGGATTCTGCAACCTCGCAGGAGCGAATGCGACCGCGGCGGATTGTTCCGATTCCAAGGCGCCGCTGACATGGTCGCGCGCGTAGATGCGTTCATCCGCGAGGAGATGGAATGCTGTCCGTTCTTCGCCTTCGAACGCTGGCGCGAGGGCGCGGAAGTTGTCCTTCGTATAACGACTCCGGAAGGAGCCTCGTGATGGCCGAGGTCAGGGTCATACACCCGAGCGAACGTGACCGCTCGACGGCGCAGACGCCGGGCATGGACCGCGCCGAAGGCGTCGGCGCCAAAACGGCCGGCGCGATCCACCATCTGGTTCGGCCACGTCACCGTGGGCCCGGGCGTGAAGTCCGGCGCCCACCATCACGGCGAGGTCGAGAGCGCGATCTACATCATCAGCGGCGACGCCCGCTTCCGCTACGGCGACCACCTGGAGCACACGGTGGTGGCCAGGGCCGGCGACTTCATCTTCGTGCCGGCGTACATCGTCCACCAGGAGATCAACGCCAGTGACAGCGAGCCCGTGTTGATGGTGGTCAGCCGCGGCTCGCAGGAAAACGTCGTCGTGAACGTAGACATACCAGAGGCGAAGGAGAGCTAACTAATGGCTGTCGAGCGACTCAACGACATGGAGGTGCTCCTCCGCCCGCCCTTTTCGGACGAAGACGTAGAGAAGCTCAAGATCGGCGACCACGTCCGCATCACCGGCGCGATCTACACAGCCCGCGATGCGGCCCACAACCGCATGGTCGAGACGCTGGAAGCAGGCGGTTCGCTGCCAATCGACATCAAGGGACAGCTGATCTACTACGTCGGCCCGACGCCTCCCCGGCCGGGCCGCGTCGATCGGCTCCGTCGGCCCCACGACCTCCATGCGCATGGACCCCTTCACGCCGCGGCTGCTGCAAGAGGGCATGAAGGCTTGCATGGGCAAGGGCAACCGCGGCCCCGAAGTGCAGGAAGCGCTCAAGAAGTACAAGGGCTGCTACCTCATGGCGGTCGGTGGCGCCGGCGCGATGCTCTCGCAGTTCGTCCGCAAGGTCGAAGTCGTCGCCTACGAAGACCTGGGCACCGAGTCGATCAAGCGCATGGAGGTCGAGAACTTCCCTGCCGTCGTCATGGACGACTGCGAGGGCCGCGACCTGCTCATGGAAGGCCGCAAGCAGTGGCGCGACATGTCGAAGCTCGGCAACTACAAGCCCAGCGAGAAGATCGTGATTGCTGCCGGGTAAAAACGGCGGGACGCACTGGTGGCAGCCAGGCGGGCACGCGAAAAGCTGTTCCGGAGCACTCGCGCGAGAGGCGGCTAGGCCTGATAAACGGCAAGCGAGAACCCGACGTCGAGGCCGCCACCATCGCGATTTCTGGCCCAGATCCTGCCGCGGTTGGCTTCTACCAGCCGCCTTGAGATCGTGAGACCCAGGCCGTAACCTGGTACGTCCCTGGACCCCTGCTTCCGGTAGAAGCTTTCGAAGATCTGCTCCACATCACCCTTGTCCACGCCCGGGCCGCGGTCCAGCACATGGACCTCGACGGTGCTATCAACGCAGCCGGCGACCACGCCGATGAGGGACCCCTGCGGCGAGTATCTGGCGGCGTTCGTGAGCAGGTTCGAAAGGATGCGCTCAACGTGCACCTCCGAAGCTGAGACCAGCGGCAGGGAGTGCTCGCACGCGACCGACACCTCGTTCCGTTGGCGCTGGCGAAACTCCTCCACGGCTTTGTGCAAGAGGCGTTCCAACTGCACCGGCTCCGCAGCGGCGCCAAGGCCGGAGTCCAGACGGGCGAGTGCCAAGAGGTCTTCGAGCAGGAGGCTGACCCTCCTTGACTCGCCGGCAATATCGCTCACCAGCAAGGTCCGCTCGGGCTCCGATGGCTTCCGCCGCAGGAGGATGTTCGCGGCCCCCGCAACAATGGCAATCGGGTTTCGCAACTCGTGCGCGACAATGCTCAGGAAGTCATCCTTCGCGCGGTTGAGGGCCGCCTCTCTTTGGAACGCCTCCTGGGAGCGCTCCTCCGCCTCGACGACGCCCAACTCGAATGCCTTCCGCTGGATAGCCAGGGCCCCCAGAACCAGGGCGGTGACTGCAAACAGGATGGCCCCCAGGACATCTACAAGGCTGATTTCTCCGGCACCGGCAGTGCGCCAACTGAAGAGGACCAGGCAGGTGAACGCCGAGCCCGCCACGGCCCCGCGCTTGCCAAACAGCGAAGCCGACACTCCGACCACGGCGAGTGCCAGCGGGATTAGCATTTGCAGGTAGCGGTTGTTTGTCCAGCCGGCAGACAGGACAATCGTGGCCACGGCGATCTCGACGAGGCTCGCCATGTAAATCCACGTGGAGCGAGTCGCGGACCGCCTTGCAGCATGCCTCAAGCCAGACTCTCGGCAGTCATGTTCGGTTAGTCAGGGCACGAATCCGCGTTCAGGAACGCCACACCGGCCGTCCTCCACGAGGGGACGAGACACGATCGGCTTGAAAGTGCGGGCCGCTCTCGGCGTTGGCTTGCTCCCTCGAACGCGCGGCGGAAATGTCTGGTGCGGGTGGGCCCGAAGAACCGTCGAGCGCGCGTAGATCGACCTCCGTCACGAGGGAGCGGGTTAAGATCATCTTTTGCGCGCTAAGGTCCTCGCGTCAATCGACCAAGACTCGTCATTTCAGGGACCTATCACGGCCCCGGACGGAAGCTTCACAGAGCGCATGGCCTCCCGAATCCTAATAGGCACCACCCGCGCGCGCGGGATGCGTTCTCGTTTCCTGGATTTCGCAGGTGCGGCTACCACGCTCACGCTGCTGGCTGAGCGCTTCGATTGGACTAGGTCCGCCCCCTACTTCAGCCCGCCGTCTCCCGTGCTCGGAGGCGTGATCACGCCCGTTGGCGGCGCCGCGCTCGCGACCGGTGGCGGCTGCGTCGCGGTTGCGGCCGCGGCGCACACGATTGTGAACACCGCCGAGGCGCTGGCCTGGCCCGCCTCCACGACGATCTGCGCCTGCCCGCTGGACTTCGGGAAAGCCGTAAACACGGCCGTTGCCACGCCGGTCGAGCCGATGACCGGCGCGGTCGGCGTGATCGTGCCCAGGTCGCTGCGCGACGTGAAGCGCACCAAAGTGCCGTCGGCGACAAGCCGGCCGAACTGGTCACGGACGGTCGCGAAGACCGACGCCTGGTTGCCGCAGCCGAGCGTTGCCGGCGTTACCAGGAGGGTGACGCTAGCCGGCGGGCCTGCCACCGGACAGACGATGTTCACCGAAATCAGCGCCGTGGCAGTGCCGGCGTGCGCTGCGATGATGACCGGCCCGTTGAAGCCCAAGGGCAGCGTTATCGCCACCGACGCGAGGCCACTAGTCGTCCCGACTATGCCGACGGTGGAGGTGCCAATCGTGAACGTTACGGGCGTGTTGTCTGGCACATTCACCCCCGCGTCCTTGACCTCCGCTGTCACCGTGAAAACGTTGCCGCAGACCACGTTGCCGCCCGAGACCGAGAGGCTTATCTCCGTCGCCGCGTCAGCGCGCGGCGGCGGGCCGGCACTAAGTGCCAAGGCTCCAATCACAACCACCAACAAGACGCGCGCCGGCAACCGCCACGACACCATTACTGTCTCCCTTAAACTCGGCTCTCCTGGACGGCCACAAACTAGCACAGCGGCGCGCCCGGCTGCAGGCCTTCGCGGGAAATCTGGCGAGATTTATACCGAACCCAAGGTGAATGCAGGAGGCGCCGCTTTCTCGGCGCCCCTGCATTCATTGGCCTTGGCTCGCGCGAAAGCGCCTTTGGGCTACCTCAGCCCGCCGTCTCCCGTGTTCGGCGGCGTGATGACGCCCGTCGACGGCGGCGTCGTGGCGATTGGCGGCGGCGCCAGCGTCGCTGCCGGCGGCGGCGGCGTCGCCGTCGCGGGGCCGGCGCAGGTGACAGTCAGCGAGCCCGTGGCCACGCCGTTGCCCGCCGTCGCCCTGATCTGGGCCGTACCCGGTGTATTAGCCGAGGACGTCAGCACCGCCGTCGCCTGGCCGCTGATCGTCGGGGCGGTTGGCGTGATGCTGCCGAGCGACGTGGTGAAGGAAACGAGCTGGGCGTTGGCCACGAGGTTGCCGAAGCGGTCGCGCACCGTTGCCAGCACCGAGGCGGTGCTGCCGCAGGTGATGTTCGTCGGCGTGATCAGCAGTGTTATCGAAGCCGGTGGCCCGGTTACATCGCAGGTCACGGAAAGCGTGATCGAGGCCGAGAAGGGGGCGGCCGTGGCCGTTACGATTAGAGCGCCGTTAAGGCCGATGGGCGCGGTGACCGTCACGGTGGCGACGCCGCCCGACGTGGTGGCCGAGACCGGCGTGTCGCCGATGTTGTTGGAGAACAGGACGACGGTGCCGTCCGCGACCGGCACGCCGGCGTTCAGTACCGTCGCCGAGACTGAGGTCGAGGCGCCACAAGCGAGGTTCGTCGCGACCGCGGTCAGCGTTATTTCGGTGCTCAGAATCGTCCCCGTAGGGAACACGGTGACGCTGGCGAAGCCGGACGGGGCGCAGCCGGAACCCTGGCAGGCCAGGACCGAGAAAGTAGTCTGGGATCCCACGTTTGGCGGCGAATAGGTGAAGAGTGCGATCAAAGCTTCACCCAGGTTGCCGTCGCCGTCGATGGCCGAGGTCAGCGTTATCGTGTTGGTGCCGCCGCCCGAAGCCACGGGCGAAGAGCACGCGGTCGGACCCACCGAGCACGAGCTGAACGCCAGCGTGCCCTGCGTCACCTGGAGCGTGATGGGGCCGTTACCGCCGTCGGTCTCCGTGGCGCTGACCGTCATAACCGCGCTGTTGGGATTGACGATCGGGTTCGGGCTCACGTTGACTGACAACACCGCGGCAGCTGACAGGCCGCGGGGCGTAGGCCGGCGCCAACAGCAGGACAGCGAGCGCGAGGGCCAGACCGAAGGACAGGCGTGCGTATCTCAACACCATCAACCTCCATCTGTGTGAACGGGCGCGAAACTACCGAGAGCCGACAGCTAGATAATGTCGGCCGATTGCTAAAGAGTCTATACGCAAATGCTAAACATGTCTCGCCATTCTCGCCCTGCGCGCCAATTCAGGCTGAGTCGCTAGAGGTACAGCTCACAGCGCCCGGCCAGTACGGCCCGCCCGCCGACGCGCACGCCGGTAATCGCGTCCCCTTCGGTCGGGATATCGATTTCGATGCGGCTCGGCCGGCCCATCGCCACGCCCTGGACTTGGACCATGCGGCGCGCTTCGCCCGCCGAGACCGCCCCGTGACGGAAGAGGTAGGCGCCGAGCGGCCCGGCGGCGCTGCCCGTTGCCGGGTCCTCGACGATGCCGTCCTGGGGCGCGAACATGCGCGCGTAAGCCGTCGTCTCGCGGGCGTGGTCGAGCGAAAACACGAACACCGCCAGGTCCTCGCCCATCGCCTCGCCCAGCGCTCGAATGCCGGCACGGTCGACGAATGCCCTGTCGACCGACTCGCGCGAACGCAGCGGCAGCAGGAGATAAGGGACGCCGCAGGAGACACGCTGGATCGGCAAGCGCGGATTCGACCTCCTCTTCGCGCAAGCCCAGCACGCGCGCGGCAAGGCCAAGGTTAGCGAATGCTGGCCCGAACTCCGGCAGCGCCTGGTTCATCCAGGCGAACGACAGCCGCCCGCCGTCCCATTCGAGGTCGACGGGCGTGGGGCCAACGCCGAGGCCAAAGGTGAAGCGGGCCTGGCCCGGGCGGATCAAACCCAGCTCCGCCAGCGCGAAGGTTGTGCCTACGGTAGGGTGCCCGGCCATCGGCAGCTCGACTCCGGGCGTAAAGATGCGCATGCGTACGTCCGTGCCGGCCGCCTCCGGCGGCAGGACAAACGTCGTCTCCGAAAACGCCATCTCCCGCGCGATGCGCTGCATCTGCACCGGCGCCAGGCCGGGCCCGTCCGGGAACACGGCCAACTGGTTACCGCTGAGTGGCTCATCGGTGAAGACGTCGTAATGAAGGTAGCTGTAGGACTGCATTCAGCGGCCTCGGTCCGCGGACGGGTGAGACCTGACCGCCAGCGCGTCGGACTGCCCGACCTCGACAGTCTCCGGCTGTTCGGACGCTAACGAAGCGCCCGAAAGCCCATCTGATACGGGTTCGTGTCGACCTTAACGTCCCTGAACCCGGCGCGCACCAGCCGCTCCGGGAGCTCATTGGGTGGGATGGGCACGCAAATGTCGTCGACGTGCATCTCGCGAAACTCGGGACTGTCATAGCTGTCCACGCCGGCGAACACGCCGCCCGGGCGCAGCACCCGCGCCACCTGGGCGAAGAGCCTGTCCTGCAGCTCGACAGAGGGCACGTGGTGGAGCATGGTGAAGGACAGCGCCGCGCTGAAGCGGCCGTCGGGGAACGGCAGGTCCGTAGCGTCGGCGTTCACGACCTCCACATTTGAGCCCGCCAGGCGCGTCGCCAGCGCCTCCGCGAGGACGGCGTCTACCTCGACCGCGGTCAGGCGGGGCGCCATATCGCGCAGTATGTCCGTGGTGCGGCCCGGCCCCGGACCGACCTCCAGCACGTCGTCACCGAGCTCCAGGCCTTCGAGCGCGTGGGGGATTATGTAGCGCTTGATGGCTTCCGCCCATTCGTCGCCGGAGCAGTAGTCCAGGTGCTTCTTGTTCATCGATGGGTCTCCGCCTCCGCGCCAGAGGGACTTACAATTGCAAGAGGCGCCTTACGGCGCCTCCTGAGCTGAACGCTGTCCGCGGGCCTAGTGCGACCCGGCGGGCGCGGCGGCCGCCGGCGTCCCCGTGAGCTTCGCCAGCACCTTGCGTCGTCGAGACGACGTGGTGGTCGACGCGCAGCTCCTTCGGGTCGATGCCGAGCGCGAGGCCGATGAGCTGCGGCAGGTGCAGGATCGGCACCTCCAGGCCGTTGACGCGTGGCGTACTTCGCCGCGTCCGGCTGCTGCGCGTCGAGGTTCAGGTGGCAGAGCGGGCAGGGCGTGACCAGGCAGTCGGCGCCCTCCTCCTGCGCCTCGCTGAGGTGGTTCGCCGCCATGCGTCAGCGAGTTCTCCTTGTTGATCGTCAGGATCGGGAAGCCGCAGCACTTGTCCTGGCCCTCGTAGGTGATCGACGGTCGCGCCGACGGCCTCGATCACCATCTCGAGGTACTTGTCGCGGTCCGGGTGCTCGTCGAAGCCGAGGATCGCGCTCGGGGCGCAGGATGTAGCAGCCGTAGAACGGGCCGGCCTTGAGGCCGGTCAGCGGGCTTCTTGACCATGCTCTTCAGGCGGTCGAGGCCGAAGTCCTCGACCAGCACCCAGAGGAAGTTCTTCACCTCCAGGCCGTTTCGGCGTCGTAGTACAGGCCCTCGTCGGCGAGGGTCGTCGTTGACCTCCGTCGCCAGCTTGCGGGTTCTTGCTTCATCCGGTTCTGCGCCATGCTCTGGACGCCCTGGCAGGTGCTGCAGATGTTGATCAGCGGCAGGTCCAGGCGCTGCGCCATGCGCGAAGTTGCGCGCGTTCAGCGCGTCCGCCGTCTCCAGGCTGTGCTCGCTGATCACGCCGGCGCCGGTGCAGTTGCCGTCGTACAGCTCGACGAGCTCGATGCCGAGCTCCGGCGCGACGCGGATCATCGACTGGTACAGCTCGGGGCGGCGCCCTTGGAGACGCAGCCGGGCCAGAACGCGTACTTCAGCTGTCATCCTCGTTGACCTCCGGCTTCGGCGGCTTCAACGGCCGGCCTTGCGGACGACGTTGCGCGAAGCGCTTGAAGATGCGCTTGACGTGCTTGTGCGACGCCGGGAATCTTGTGCGGGAACGTGGCGATCGGCAGCTTGCCGGCGCGGATCATGCGCAGCGCGCCGGGCAGCTCCGCCAGCTGCGCCGGGAAGTTGAACATGCCGTGCGTGAACCCGGCAGCTCCGGAACTCGTTCAGGCGGCCGCCGTGCTCGACCGAGCTCGATGAAGGCGCAGCGTGTGGCGGCGCCGGCGTTGTTCGTGATGCCGTGCTGCGATCGCCATCTCGCGCAGCTTGCAGGATCTGGTCCATCGGCTTCACGTCCTTGGGGCAGACCTCGACGCACATGTTGCAGCGCGTGCAGTCCCAGATGCCGCTCGGCTCGCTGCAGCTCGCGCAGGCGCGCCAGCGTCGTGCGTCGTCGCGCGGGTCGCCGACGAAGCGGTAGGCCTTCGCCAGCGCCGCCGGGCCCGAGGAAGGTCTTGTCGACCTCCAGCACCGTGCAGTCGGAGACGCAGGCGCCGCACATGATGCAGTTCATCGTCTCGCCCAGGCCGCCATCGCCTCGTTCGGGACGAGGTACTCGCGCTCCGGCGGCGGGCCCGTCGGGCTGCAGCCAGGGCTTGACGGCGCGGACCTTGTCCCAGAACGGCGCCATGTCGACGACGAGGTCCTTGATCACCGGCATGTTGCCGATCGGCTCGACCAGTGATCTCGTCGCCTTCGTCGGCGATGGTGCCGACCTGCGTCTTGCAGGCGAGGCGGGCGCGGCCGTTGATGCGCATGGCGCAGGAGCCGCAGATCGCGCTGCGGCAGGAGCAGCGCAGCGACAGCGTGCCGTCCTGGTACTCGCGCACCTCGATCAGCGCGTCGAGCACCGTCGCGCTCTCCGGCATGTCGACGCGTGTAGCTGCTGGTAGCTCGGGCTCCTGGCCGGCCTCGGGGTCGAAGCGCTTGACCTTGAGCTTGACCTCCATCTAGTACTTCCTTTCCTGCGGCTGCCACGGCGTGATCGTCACCGGCGGGTCGCACAGCTCGCGGCCCGTCGGGCGTGTACGTGCAGGCGATGTGCTTGAGCCAGTTCTCGTCGTCGCGCGTCGGGAAGTCGAGGCGGGAGTGGGCGCCGCGGCTCTCCTTGCGCTCGATGGCGCGACGCGCAGATCATCTCGGCGCAGTCGAGCATGTAGCCCAGCTCGATGTGGAAGAGCAGGTCCGTGTTGAACACCTTGCCCTTGTTCTCGACGCCGACCGTCTCGTAGCGCTTCTTGCAGCGCCTTCACGTCTTCGAGCGCCGACTTGAGCTCGTCCTGCGTGCGGAAGACCTGGACCTTCGTCGTTCATCATCTTGCCCATGTCGCGGCGGATCTTGGCGATGCGGTCGCCGTTCGGCGGCCGGTCGAGGAGGGCCTGCAGCGCGCTGCTCGGCCGTCTCGGCGAGCGCTCTCCGGCATCGGCACGTTGTCGGCTTGCGCGCGCGCACGGCCGCGTCCTCGCCGGAGCGCCGGCCGAAGATGATCGTGTCGAGCAGCGAGTTGGCGCCGAGGCGGTTGGCGCCGTGGACGCTGACGCAGGCGGTCTCGCCGGCGGCGTAGAGGCCGGGCAGCGGCGTGCGGCCCTCGACGTCCGTCTTGATGCCGCCCATGATGTAGTGCATGCCGGGCAGGATCGGGATCGGCTCCTTGACGATGTCGATGTTGGCGAAGTCGATGCCGATCTCGCGGATCTGCCACAGGCGCTCGCGGATCAGGTCGTCGCCCAGGTGGCGCATGTCGAGGAAGCACGCAGCCGTCGACGCCGCGGCCTTCGTTGATCTCGGTCTGCTCGGCGCGCGAGACGACGTCGCGGCTGGCCAGCTCCATCATGTTCGGCGCGTACTTCTCCATGAAGCGCTCGCCGTCCTTGTTCAGCAGGTAGGCGCCCTCGCCGCGCGCGCCCTCGGTGATCAGCACGCCGGAGCCCTTCAGCGTCGTCGGGTGGAACTGCACCATCTCCATGTCCATGATCGGCGCGCCGGCGCGGTAGGCCAGGCTGATGCCGTCGCCGGTGCAGATCAGGGCGTTGGTGCTCGGCTCGTAGACGCGGCCGAGGCCGCCCGTCGCCATGATCACCGCCTTGGCGCCGATGACGCTGCAGCTCGCCGGTGCGGATCTCCATCGCCACGGCGCCCTTGCAGACGCCGTCATCGACGATCAGGTCGGTGACGAACCACTCCTCGTAGATGCGCAGGCCGTGCTTGATCAGCTGCTCGTACAGGACGTGCAGCATCGCCTGGCCGGTGATGTCGCCGACGAAGTAGGTGCGCGCGCGCTTGCTGCCCGCCGAAGGCGCGCGAGCCCAGGTGGCCGTCTCGTCGCGGTGGAAGATGACGCCCATGTGCTCCAGCGCGATGCACCTCGGCGCCGGCCTCGCGAGCAGAGCACCTCGATGGCGTCCTGGTCGCCCAGGTAGTCGGAGCCCTTCATCGTGTCGAAGGCGTGCTCTTCCCAGGAGTCGTCCTCGCCCAGGGCGGCGTTGATGCCGCCCTGGGCGGCGTTGGAGTGGCTGCGGACCGGGTGCACCTTGGAGATGATCGCGACGTCGGCGCCCTCCGCCTGGGCGGCGATCGCGGCGCGCATGCCGGCAAGCCCGGCGCCGATGATCAGGACGTCGTGCTGGTAGACGGCCACTTCCTGAGACCTCCCCGGGAGTGCCCCCGCCGTAACCGGCTAAGGGCGGCGCGCGGACGCGAAAACGAGTGGTTTTCAGATTCGCCTCAGCCAAGCGAATACTAAACCTGGGTATTCATACAGGCAACCGTAGCGCTGCGCCCGTCGGCGTTGATGAGGCGTCGCGCCCTAACCCGCGGCCGCCGAACCGCCACCCGCGGCCTGGCCTCCTAGCAGGTGACTGTTTCGGGACACTCGATGATCTCGCGTTCCAGCGGCGTGATCTCGGGCGACACGCCGGGCTTGAAGGCAATCGCGATGCTGGTCGAAACAAGCTCCGGCGTGCCACCGCCGATAGTCACGCCGATTTCGCCAGCCAAAACGTTGAAATTCACGCCGATGTCGCCGTCGCCGGAGATCAGTACCGCATCGCCCGACGTAAGAGCCACGCGGACACCTGGAAACGGGAACAGCGTCACAGTGCCCTGCGAAACGGTGATACCCAGCGACCCCTCGGCATCAAAGGAGGACGAGAACACGGCGTCGCTCGAGACCGAAGCTCCCGCCAGCAGGCCGGTCAGGTAAGGCGATCCCGCCGACCCTCCTTCGCCCTCCTCCTGGGCCGAGGTCACCGCCGCCCCGCCGCCAAACATCAGCGCTGATAAGAGAAGCAAGCCCAAGAATCGCCGTCCAATTCCCGTCGAAGGCCGTATTGTCGCGCTCAAACCGGTCACCTCCCAATCAAAAAACTTGAGAGACGCCGTACAACGGCGTCTCTCAGGAGAGATTAGTTACGACCACGGATCGAACCAGTTTCGACCTGGTTTGAGTGCTTGCAGCAGTGCTACACGTGCGTAAAAGCGCGTTTACATCTCGTGAAGGTTCGCGCGTCCGTCATTCCGAGGGCGCCGCGCCCAGGAATCCCGGTGAGCCGCCCTTACGCGCAACCCGCACTTGCCCGGCCCGGCCCGGCTCACATGCGCAAGCCTCGACCGGCAGCTCCTGCTTTTAATCTCTGAGCAAGAGCGACAAAGTCTTGTCGTGAAAGCCTCGGACTCTTCGCGGTCGCTCCAAGAATCTCGCAAATCCCCGAGACCGGCTCGATCGGGTCAGGCGTCCTCGCCGGGCCGAATGAACCCCAGAGTCATGAGAGCTCCTGCGTGCGCGATCGGGATTTGAAATGCCGTAACCGGGAACGCCACGCCGTCGGCGCGGCGCGCGGTGAATTCGAAGCGCACCGGCTTCGTCTCCTGTTCGAAGTGAGTCATGTAAGTGTGGACCACCAGGTCAATGCTGGCCTGGTCGACGCACTCGTCCAAAAACGATTCCATTTCCTTGAAGTGCGCCACGGAGAAACCGAATAGGTCAGCAAGACGCTGGTTGCAGATCTTGTGCTCGTCGTCGATATAGATGTACACCGCGTCCGGGCAAGCTTCGAACAGCGGGCCCCACTCGTCCTCGAGTTCGACGACCCAGCGCTCGTGCAGCGCGTGTTCTTCTTCCGGCGTTAGCTCCTGAGACATTCCAAATCTCCCCTGGCGCGGATCGTCTGCGCATAGATATTACACCGGAGTTGCTCTGGCCCAGGCCTCGCTTCCTCCTGCACCGCGAGAGAACTAACCGCCGGGCCCCCCGCTGACCCGGACGGCTCAGATCTCGGTCCTTGCACCTGATCGTCCCTCGGATTGAGCTATCCTTGGGTGTAATGCCTGAGCAGTACGTCGCGCAGGACAAGCGCACCGGCCTGGAGGTCGCGGTCACCGGGGACTTCCCCAACCACCCCCAGGACCGTATTCGCATCGCGCGCACCACAAACCTCTTCACCCGCCTCACCTCCACCATCCTCTCGATGGGCAGCGAAAGCGAGCGCCGCGAGGCCTTCATCGCCGTCGAGACCCAGATGGAGCTCGCCGAAGCGCTCATTCGCCAGGACGCGGCGGAAGTGAGGCGCCTGCTGCAGGAAACCCTGCAAAAGATGGGCGTCTCGCCCGACCAGATGCGCGAGATTCAGGAAGAGCTGCGCCGCCGCATCGGCGACGCCGGCGGCATGACGGACCTCTTCGCCCCCGAAGAGCCAGCGGATGAGGGGCCGCCCCTCGACGACCGCCCAACGCCGGACGATCTCCCTCCTGACGACCGTCCGCCCAACGATTCTCAGCACTGACGCGCCGTGTCCATCGAATAATCCTGAGCTTGTCGAAGGGCTGAGCTTGTCGAAGGACACCTGCGCGGCCTGCCACTGATCCAGTCGAAGAGATGGCTACGGCGTCAAAGCCACCCCTGACCCGAGGCAGAACACGCTTCCGGCCTTGATAATCGACGCCTGCTGGGGGCAGGTGTCGCTGCCGTTCGTGCCGCCCTCCATCGACGCGTAGAGGAAAAAGGTCTTACCGTCGGAGGAGTACCAGTAGCCATAGGTCGTCGGGTTGCCCCGCGGGTCGACCAGGTGGTCGGCGCCGACGCTGGCCTTGAGGTCACAGAGCTTGTCGAGCTTGTCGAAGGCGCAGGCCGTCTGAATATTGCCGCCCGTGAGCGGGTAGCTCCCCTTTTGCTTTCGATACTCCTGCAGGCCCGCCGACAGCGCCTGAAGGTCGCTCAGTCGCCTGGCGTCACGGCCGCGAATCTCCTCCGGCTGGTCGGTCGAAGGCGTGATCGAGAGCGGCGCCCGCGTCGCTACCGGGCCCACGGCGCCCTGGGCCGGCTGCGACCCCGCCGCCGGTCTGGCCGCGCGCGCCTCCTTCGGCCCGATGGCGTTCGAGGCGGCGAACACGAATACCGCCGCTGAAATCAGCATTATCGCCGTGGCCAGGGCTGTTTCGAGCTTCATTTGCTTCGCAAAAGTATAGGGCCCTGATCGTCACCAATGCCTGCATGACATCATCGTCCCATCTCTCCCAAGCCTGCTCCCCCTTCCGGAAGCGCCCTCTCCGTTGACGGAGCCTGCCCTGAGCCCGTTCGAAGGGAGGGTGGGGGGTGAGGTGTAGACTTCCCGCGTGTCCGACCCCATCCCCAACCTCCTCGCCGCCATCAACCCGGCCCGCATTCGCGCCGACGTCGACGCGCTGGCCTCTTTCCACAGCCGCCACGTAGCGTCCGGCGATGCCAACATCGGCGCCGCGGCGCGCTACATCCAGTCGCGCTTCACCGAAGCCGCGCCCGGCCGGCTCCAGGTCTACTTCGACACGTTCGAAGAGGACGTGGCCCGCCTCGCCGGGCACAGGCTGACCATGTCCAACGTCGTCGCCGAGCTTCCGGGTACGGCGCGGCCGGAGCGCGTGATCGTCGTAGGGGGCCACTACGATAGCCGCGCGACCGACCCGGCGGACGCCGAATCGCGGGCGCCGGGCGCCAACGACGACGCCAGTGGGGTGGCCCTGACCCTGGAGCTGGCCCGTGTCCTCAGCGGCCGCGACTGGCCCTGCACTCTCGTCTTCATCGCCTTTACCGGCGAGGAGATGGGCCTCCTGGGCGCGCGCAACTGGGCCCGAGGCGCGAAGGGCGCCGGCTGCGACGTCGCGGCCATGCTCAACAACGACATGGTCGGCAACACCCACGACGCCCGCGGCCAGGTGGTCGACGACCGCGTCCGTGTTTTCTCCGAAGGCATGCAGGCCGCCGGCGACCAGGCCCTGCTCCGCCGCCTGGGCCTGGAGTCGGATTCCCCCTCCCGCCAGCTGGCGCGCTACGCACATGAGGCCGGCGCGCGCTACCAGGCCGGCTTCGGCATCGAGCTCGTCATGCGGCCCGACCGCCTCGGCCGCGGCGGCGACCACCTGCCCTTCAGCGACCAGGGTTTCGCGGCGATCCGCTTCGTCGAGGCGCTCGAGGACTACGACCGCCAGCACCAGGACCTCCGCGTCGAGGACGGCCGCTCCTTGGGCGACCTGCCCGAGCACGTCGACGAGGCCTACACGGCGCGAATCGCGCGCCTCAATTGCGCCGTCACGGCTTCACTGGCGCTGGCGCCACCACCGCCGGCTCACGCCACCATCGAGCGCGCCGTCAGCCACTCGCCTCGCCTGTCGTGGGCTGAGGTCGAGGGCGCGACCTATGCCGTCCTCTCTCGTCGCACCACGGCGCCTCTGTGGGAGCAGCGCCGCGAGGCCGGCGCGGCGACGTCGATGGACATCGACCCGCGCGAGGTCAACGATTGCTTTTTCGCCGTCCAGGCCGTCGCCGCCAACGGCTTCGGCAGCCTGCCGGCCGTTGCACTGCCTCTCGCCCGGCCAACCCCGCCGCCTCAGCCCGCATAGCCCTGGAGGCGCCATGAACGACCTCGATTCCGTCGTCACCACCGACCCCAACAACGCCGTCCCTGGCCCTCACCCGGGCTCGCGGGCCGTCCGCGACGACGTGCTCATGAACACGGCCTTCGTCAACACCTACGCCGTCAGGACCGATGGCGGCCTGTTCCTGGTCGACCCCGGCCTCACGGGTATGGCCACGCGCGTGCACGGGCTGGTCAGGGAATGGACGGACCTGCCGTTGCACACCGCGCTCTACACCCACGGCCACGCCGACCACGCCTTCGGCCTCGGGCCCTGGCTGGCGGCCGGCGAGACGCCGAACATCGTCGCGCAGGAGAACTGCGTCGCGCGCTTCCAGCGCTACCACCTCACGAACGGCCTCAACCGCAGCATCAACGCCCGCCAGTTCGGCGGCGCTAGGAGCAACTTCCCCGATACCTTCGACTGGCCGACGATCCTGGTGCGCGACGCGATGACCCAGCGCATCGGCAGCACCGAGGTGCGTTACAAGGCGGAGAAGGGCGAGACTGACGATGCCCTCTTCGCCTGGCTGCCCGGCCAGCGCTACCTGTTTACCGGCGACCTCGTGATCTGGACGGCGCCCAACTGCGGCAACCCCCAGAAGGTGCAGCGTTACCCCGTCGAGTGGGCCGAAGCGCTCGAGCGCATGGCCGGCCTCGGCGCGGAGTGGCTGTTCCCCGGCCACGGCCTCGTGGTCAAGGGCGAGTCCGCGATCCGCGGCATGCTCACCGAGACCGCCGCCTGGCTGCGCTCGATCATCGATCAAGTAGTCGAGCGCTTGAACGCCGGCGACCTCCCGGAGCAGATTTACCACGAGGTCGAACCCGACCCCGAGCTCTCGCAGCGGCCGTTCCTGCGCGTGGTCTACGACCACCCAAAGTTCATCGTCCGCAACCTGCTGCGCTACTACGGCGGCTGGTGGGACGGCAACGCCGCCAACCTCCTGCCTGCCACCTGGGCCGAACAGGGCCGCGAGGTCGCCGCGCTCGCCGGCGGCGTCGAAGCTGTCGTCGCGCGCGGGCGCCAGCTCCTCGGCCAGGGCGACCTGACCATGGCCTGCCACCTGGCCGAGTGGGCGGCCTGGGCCGCGCCGGCGAGCCCTGCCGCCCTCGAGTTCAAGCGCGACGCCTACCGCGCCCGCCTGGCGGCAGCCGAGCAGACGATGACCCAGGGCATCTACCGCGCTGCCATGAACGACGCCATCACCGCCCTCGGCGGCGAGCCGGAGTATTCGGGGCGCGGGCCAGTGCTCTGAGGCTCAACCACCGGATTCTGAAGGTCACCACCGGTCGATTCTTCCTGAAGTCGGTGACAATTGGCTGGTAGTCGACCTTGAACAGGGTCAGGATGATTCGAGCTAGCCTTTCGCCTGCCTGAGGCCCCAGAGGGGAGGTCGCCCATTGCTATAATCGAACACGCCCGCGGACGCTTGCCCCGCGGCTTCCGCGTCCCGGCGCTCCATCGACTGAGAGGGGCCAGTCGGTGAGGTTTCGCCGCCGATTCGCCCGCCCGCCGCGTAGCGTCCAGTCCTCCCTCGAAGGTGATGCCATGACCACGACAACCGCCTCCGCCGGCCTGCCCAAGACCCGCGAGGGCAAGTACGTCTACCTCTTCGGCGGCGGCAAGGCCGACGGCAACGCCGACATGAAGCAACCTGCTCGGCGGCAAGGGCGCCGGCCTGGCCGAGATGACCAACCTCGGCATCCCGGTACCGCCCGGCTTCACGATCACCACCGAGGTCTGCACCGACTTCTACGAGAACGGCCGCCAGTACCCCGCCGGCCTCGAAGAGCAGGTGCGCGAAGGCGTCGCCTTCGTCGAGAGCCTGCTGGGGCGGCGCTTCGGCGACCCCGAGAAGCCGCTGCTCGTCTCCGTGCGCTCCGGCGCCCGCGTCTCGATGCCCGGCATGATGGACACCGTGCTCAACCTCGGCCTGAACGACGCCGTCGCCGCGGGCCTGGCGCGCGAGACCGGCGACGAGCGCTTCGCCTACGACTCCTACCGCCGCTTCGTCCAGATGTACGGCGACGTCGTCCTGGGCCTCAAGCGGCGAGGGCAAGGAAGACGACCCGTTCGAGGCGCATCCTCGAGGCGAAGAAGCACGCCCGCGGCGTCGCACCTCGACACCGAGCTGACCGCCGCAGCGACCTCAGGGAGCTGGTCGTCGAGTTCAAGGACGAGATCTGGAAGCGCAAGCAGCATCGCGTTCCCCGAGGACCCCTGGGAGCAGCTCTGGGGCGCGGTCGGCGCCGTCTTCGGCTCCTGGGAGAACCCGCGCGCCGTCGACCTACCGCCGCATGTACGACATCCCCGGCAGACTGGGGCACGGCCGTCAACGTGCAGGCGATGGTCTTCGGCAACCTGGGCGACGACTGCGCCACCGGCGTCGCCTTCACGCGCGACCCGTCGACCGGCGACAAGCGCTTCTACGGCGAGTACCTGGTCAACGCCCAGGGCGAAGACGTGGTCGCCGGCATCCGCACGCCGCAGCCGGTGACGAAGGACGCGAAGCGGGACCGGCCAGGTCTCGCTCGAAGAGCGC
The DNA here is from genome assembly GCA_963703905.1 of uncultured Chloroflexia bacterium. Lineage (GTDB taxonomy): Bacteria > Chloroflexota > Dehalococcoidia > DSTF01 > WHTK01 > DATLYJ01. The sequence continues at coordinate 370,379 of CAVPFY010000006.1, read as the reverse complement.
GATGCCGGAGGCCTACGCCGAGCTCGACGCGACGTCGCCAGATCGCTCGAGCAGCACTACCGCGACATGCAGGACATCGAGTTCACGATCCAGCAGGGCAAGCTCTGGCTGCTGCAGACCCGCAGCGGCAAGCGCACCGCCAGGGCGATGGTCAAGATCGCCGTCGACCTGGTGGACGAGGGCCTGATCACGCAAGGAAGAGGCGGTCCTGCGCATCGAGCCGGACAAGCTCGACGAGCTGCTGCACCCCACCTTCGACACGTCCGCGCCGCCGCGACGTCATCGCGATCGGCCTGCCGGCGTCGCCGGGCGCCGCCGTCGGCAAGGTCGTCTTCAGCGCCGACGACGCCGTGCGCGCTGGCGGACGACGGGCGAGCAGGTGATCCTCGTGCGCATCGAGACCTCGCCGGAGGACATCCACGGCATGAAGGCGGCGGCAGGGCATCCTCACCGCGCGCGGCGGCATGACCTCGCACGCGGCCGTGGTCGCGCGCGGCATGGGCCGCTGCTGCGTCGCCGGCTGCGGCGCCCTCCAGATCGACTACCGCGCCGACGAGCTTCACCGTCGAGCTGGCGACGGCCGCACGGTCGTCGTGCGCGAAGGCGACGTCATCAGCCTCGACGGCAGCACCGGCGAGGTGATGCTCGGCGCGGTGCCGGTCGCCGCAGGCCCAGCTCGACGAGGACTTCGCGACGCTGATGACCTGGGTCGACGAGGTGCGCCGCCTCAAGGTGCGCACCAACGCCGACACGCCCGACGACGCCGCCGTGGCGCGCGAGTTCGGCGCCGAGGGCATCGGCCTCTGCCGCACCGAGCACATGTTCTTCGACCCGGAGCGCATCCTGGCCGTGCGCGAGATGATCCTCGCGGACGACGAGCGAGGGCCGCCGCGCGGCGCTGGCGAAGATCCTGCCGATGCAGCGCGCCGACTTCGAGGGCATCTTCCGCGCGATGGACGGCCTGCCGGTCACCATCCGCCTGCTCGACCCGCCGCTGCACGAGTTCCTGCCGCACACGGACGAGGAGATCGAGGAGGTGGCGCGCGACGCTCGGCCGTGCCGCGCCGGCGACGTGCGCCAGCGCAACGAGGCGCTGGCACGAGTTCAACCCGATGCTCGGCCACCGCGGCTGCCGCCTCGGCGTCACCTACCCGGAGATCTACGAGACGCAGGTGCGCGCGATCATCGAGGCCGCCTGCAACGTCAGCCGCGAGGGCGTGCAGCGTGATGCCGGAGATCATGATCCCGCATCGTCGGCATCGAGGAGGAGCTGAAGCTGCATGCGCGAGCTCACCGTCGACACGGCCGAGAGCGTGCTCGACGAGCAGCGGCGTCGCGCGTCGACTACATGGTCGGCACGATGATCGAGCTGCCGCGCGCCTGCGTCATCGCCGACGAGATCGCCCAGCACGCCGACTTCTTCTCCTTCGGCACCAACGACCTCACGCAGACCACCTTCGGCATCTCCCGCGACGACGCGGCCCACTTCCTGCCGGTCTACGTCGAGCAGGGCATCTTCGAGGTCGACCCGTTCGTGCAGCTCGACCAGGAGGGCGTCGGCGGGCTGATGCGCATCGGCATCGAGCAAGGGCCGCGGCGCCAAGGCCGACCTCAAGGTCGGCATCTGCGGCGAGCACGGCGGCGAGCCCACCTCGGTCGAGTTCTGCCACCGCGAGGGCTTCGACTACGTCAGCGCTCGCCCCTACCGCGTGCCGATCGCGCGCGTCGCCGCCGCCCAGGCCGCCCTCCGCGAGCGCGTGGCCGTCGGCGTCAAGGCCGACTGATCGAAAGAGAGTGCTGATGGTGGTATGGGGTAGGACCAGCCCTGGGACGGAATGTGGTGATTGTGGCCGGGGGTCGGAATTCCGATCCTACCCCCAACCACTATCACCACTCATCGCTCGTCTTGTTCCCCTCCAACCTCCAACCTCCACATGACCAACTCCTCGTCGTCCGCGCCCCATCTCCTCGGCTGGCCCTTCACCGCCATGCCCGCCCGCGCCCGCCTCGGCGTGCTGGGCCTGGCCTTGATCGCGCTGGCCGTGGCGGTCTTCGTTGGCTCGCGAAGCTATCCCCAGAGCAAGCCGGCCGAGGGCTCCGAGCTCGAGCGCCGCATTGCCGAGGTCATGCACGACCCTACGGTCGCGTCCTGGGACAGCGCCATCGTCGGCGACCTGCTGATCGAGCGCTTCTACGTCCTGGACCTGGTCAGCGGCGACCGCTACGTGGCGGACTTCCTCAAGGGCCGCATCGACGGCGTGGAGGTGGTGCGGCGCGAGGACCAGCCCGACGCCGACGTGCTCCTGCTGAACTCCAGGGACATGCGCCGCGACAAGGCCTTCTACGGCGCCTACTTCCGCGGCGTCGTCCACCCCGACGGCGACCTCGATGCCTTCTACCTCGGCGTTATCACCCCCACGGGCGACCGCGACGCCTTTCCCGTGAACTACAACGGCGAGCTGCCGGCCCAGCGCTTCCCCTTCTTCGAGGGCGAGGACACGGACATCTACTCATTCCTGCTGCGCCAGAACTTCAAGGCCATCACCGCGCCGCGGGGCATCGGCCTGGGCGGCTACACCTACGTCCTCAACACCTCGGACAACTTCCCCCTGTTCAAGAACGAGTACCGCCTGGACAAGACCATCTTCCTCTCGGAGCTGCTGATCGTGGACACGACCAGCCGCCCCAACAAGGCCAAGTACTTCAGCCTGCTGGAGCAGTACCCCCGCGCCCCGGGGCCGTAGGCAGGTACTCCAGGCCCGTGCTCGCGTCCGTCTGCTCGCCCGTGAAGGTGAACCCGGTGGTGCCCCCGGTGTGCGAGCGCACGGCGCCGAACACGTCGTAGATCCAGGTGGCGTTGACAGTGCCGCTGGCGTCGCACAGGGCCACGGTCGAGCCGAGCCCGTCCGTCAGACGGTAGTTGGCGTTGCCGGAGCCTCGACCCAGTACAACATGCCAGTGGGCCCGTACACGTACGTGTTAGTCGCGTCCTGGAGTAGCATCGGCAGGCCGCCGGCCACGTCCCAAGTGTAGTTAACCGCGCTCCCGCCGGAGGGCGTCCGGCTCATCCGCAAGCCGTCGCCGTTGTAGGCTGTAAGCCGTCGCGGCGCTAGACACCGTGGCCGTTAACGTCGCCGAGGTCATGCGGTTTTCGTGGTCCCAGGCGAAGCTGTCTGAGCCGCGGCTGGTCTGGTTGCCGTTGAGGTCGTAGCCGTTGCTGACGTTCGAGGCCCTGAAAGTTCTTACCCGTGCGCTCGACTGACCATTCCCGCCTTCATACTTCCGACACCCGGCCGCCCGCATGATACCGTAGCCCCACCACCACCGCCGGAGGGCGCGCATGAAGCTCGGCGTCATGATCGAGGGGCAGGAGGGGCTGGACTGGGAGCGCTGGCGGCGCATCACCCGCGCCACCGAGGACCTCGGCTTCGAGTCCCTCTGGCGCTCCGACCACTTCTTCTCCCTCATGGGCCCTCGCGACCGCAACGCGCTCGAGACCTTCGTCTCCCTCGTCCACGTCGCCGAGAACACGACGCGCATCAAGTTCGGCACCCTCGTCTGCTCCATGACCTTCCGCCACCCCTCGCTCCTGGCGCGCATGGCCGCCGGTGTCGACCTGCTCTCCGGCGGCCGCTTCATCCTCGGCATCGGCGCCGGCTGGAACGTGCCCGAGCACGAGGCCTTCGGCATCCCCTTCCCGCCCCTCAAGCAGCGCATGGACACCCTGGAGGATTCGGCCGCCATCATCCGCGGCCTCTGGAGCCAGGACGCCTTCTCCTTCAAGGGCCGCGTCTTCGAGCTCAAGGAGGCGCGCCTCAACCCCAAGCCGGCCGCGCGCGAGCGCACGCCCCTGCTCGTCGGCGGCGGCGGCGAGAAGCGCACCCTGCGCGTCGTCGCCCGCTACGCCAGCGAGTGGAACGTCACGCCCATGTCCGTCGAGCGCTATCGCCAGAAGGTCAAGGTCCTCGAAGAGCATTGCGCGAAGGTTGGCCGCGACCCCTCGACCATCGACCGCTCGCTGATGTGCGCCTTCATCGTCGGCCGCACCCAGGCCGAGGTCGTGCGCCGCGTCGAGGCGCTGCAGCAGGTGATGCCGGCGATGGCGCAGACGCCCGCCGAGCAGCTTGCGGCCGGCCTGGCCGCGCGCGGCTGGCTCGTCGGCACCCCGGCCCAAGTAATCGACCAGATCAAGGCCTTCGAGGCCGAGGGCGTGGGCCGGATCATGCTCCAGCACCACAACCAGACCGACTTCGAGGCGCTGGAGCTGATCGCGTCAGACGTGATGCCGAAGGTGTGAGGTGTCAGGCTTCAGGCGTCAGGCGTCAGGCACCAGCTTCCAACCTCCAGCTCCCCTCCGGCTCCGACCCCCGACCACCATCACTAATCACCAAAACCTCGCCGCGTTATAATTCGCCACACGCAATCGCGACCGCGCACCGCCGACGGAGGTCCCCATGAAGCTGCACTGGTTCCACCTCATGCCCTATCCGGACCTGCCGGACGACTTCAAGGAGAAGCACCGCAGCGTCTGGGTCGACGTCGACTCGCGCCTCTATGACCCTGTCCGCGGGCACGAGGTCTACAACGAGTACCTGGACGAGCTCGAGTACGCCGCCGACATGGGCTTCGACGGCATCTGCGTCAACGAGCACCACCAGAACGCCTACGGCCTCATGCCCTCGCCCAACATCATGGCGGCGGCCCTCTCGCGCCGCGCGACCAAGCCGGCGATCATCGTCCTCGGCAACAGCATCGCGCTCTACAACCCGCCGGTACGCGTCGCCGAAGAGTTCGCCATGCTCGACGTCATCACCGGCGGCCGCCTGGTCGCGGGCTTCCCCGTCGGCACCTCCATGGACACGAACTTCACCTACGGCCAGACGCCGATCACCCTGCGCGACAAGTACCAGGAAGCGCATGACCTGATCATCAAGGCCTGGACTGAGCCGGACCCCTTCACCTGGAACGGCAAGTACAGCCAGCTTCGCTACGTCAACGTCTGGCCGCGGCCCCTGCAGAAGCCGCACCCGCCGATCTGGATCCCCGGCGGCGGCAGCGTCGAGACCTGGGAGTGGGTGACGGAGCGCGAGTACCTCTATGCCTACCTGAGCTACTTCGGCTACAAGCGCGGCCAGGCCGTCATGAACGGCTTCTGGAACCAGGTCGAAAAGATGGGCGTCGAGCCCAACCCCTACCGCGCCGGCTTCCTCCAGCTCGCCGCCGTGGCCGAAGACGACGCCCAGGCCGAAGAGGACTACTCCGAAGCCGCCAACTACTTCTACGAGCGCTGCCTGCACGTCTACAACGGCTTCGCCGACGCCCCCGGCTACCGCACCATGCGCACCCTCGAAGCGGGCATGATGGCGCAGGTCGGCGCCCAGGCCGCCCAGGTGCGCCAGAACCTGACCTGGAAGGACTACGTCGACCAGGGCTACATCGTCGCCGGCAGCCCCGAGTCCGTCACCGAGCAGCTGCGCGAGGTCATCAAGGGCCTGCGCGTCGGCCACCTGATGATGCTCCTGCAGTTCGGCAACATGTCGCGCGACAAGACGATGAAGAACACCCGCCTCTTCGCCGAGAAGGTCATGCCCAACCTCAAGGACCTCTGGCCGCGAGTGGGAGGACAAGTGGTGGATAAAGCCGCTGGCGGAGTCCCGCCGCGCGGTGCCGGGGCGCGCGGCGGTTGGCGTGGGGTAAGACCAACGCGCCGCGTACAGTGCTTACGAATAGTGTCATCCTGAGCGGAGTCGAAGGATCGCCGCCTGGCTCTCAGAGGCCCACTGATGAGGACTTACTACGTCTACATGATGGCCAGCCATACTAAAGTCCTGTACATCGGCGTCACCAATAACCTCGAAACGCGTGTCTCCCAGCACAAGGGCGCCTCGCCAACCACGTTCACCGGTAAGTACAACGTCGATCGCCTCGTCTGGTACGAGGACTATCCGCAGATCAGCGATGCAATCGCTCGCGAGAAGCAGCTGAAAGGCTGGCGCCGAAGCAAGAAGGTCGCCTTGATTGGGGCGGTAACCCGACCTGGATCGACATCAGCTATCGCTGGTTCAATCCGGTGGCGTAAAGCGAACCAACCGGCGATCCTTCGACTGCGCTCAGGATGACATTGAGAGACCTTGGCCGCGACTGAAGCGCGTTTCCCAGCACAAAGATGCTCCTGCGCCTCGGTCTGGTACCAGGACTAACCCGGCATCACTGACGGATCACTTCCTAGAAGCAACTGAAGGGCTGGCGCCGAAGCAAGGCCAAAGCAAGAAGGTCGCCTTGATCGAGGCCGCGAATCCTGCCTGGATCGACATCAGCTACCGTTGGTTCCATCCGGCTCAGTGAGCGAGCAAAGCGGCGATCCTTCGACTGCGCTCAAGGATGACACCGTGGGAGCGCATTTCCCCGTGCGGCTGAATCTGTGTTTAATCTGTGTGAATCCCGCGGCCTTCGCGCTCCCCCAGGACGGGGTTAGGCGGCCGGCCTTGACCAGGAGCCCTCTCATGCCACCGTTGAATCTCCACTTCACCTCCAAAGTCTTCCCGGTCGAGACCGTGCGCATCGGCGACCGCGAGGAGCAGATCGTCAAGGGCGGGCGGCACCTCTTCCCGCTGCTGCCGAAGGCCTTCGAGGGCATCAAGCAGATCGGCGTCATCGGCTGGGGCTCGCAGGGGCCGGCGCAGGCGCAGAACCTGCGCGACTCGCTCGAGGGCACCGGCATCAAGGTCAAGGTCGGCCTGCGCCCCGGCTCCGCATCGATGGAACGAGGCGCGCGAGGCCGGCTTCACGCGAGGACAACGGCACGCTGGGCGAGATGTTCGCCGTGATTCGCGAGTCGGACCTGGTGCTGCTGCTGATCTCGGACGCGGCGCAGGCGGAGCTGTTCCAGCAGATCTTCGAGGCAATCCGCCCGGCGCGACGCTCGGCCTCTCGCACGGCTTCCTGCGTCGGCCACCTGAAGAACGTCGGCGCCAAGCTTCCCCGCCGAACATCAACGTCATCGGCGTCTGTCCCAAGGGCATGGGGCCGTCGGTGCGGCGGCTCTACGTGCAGGGCAAGGAGGTCAACGGCGCCGGCATCAACGCAGCTTCGCCGTCGAGCAGGACGTCGACGGCCGCGCGACCGACTATCGCCCTCGGCTGGTCGGTGGCGCTCGGCTCGCCCTACACCTTCCAGACCACGCTCGAGTCCGAGTACAAGTCCGACATCTTCGGCGAGCGCGGCATCCTCCTCGGCGCCGTGCACGGCATCATCGAGAGCCTCTACGAGCGCTACATCAGCCAGGGCATGAGCCGCGAGGACGCCTTCCTGCACTCGGCCGAAGCGATCACGGGCCCGATCTCGCGCATCATCTCCCGCCAGGGCATCAAGGGCGTGTACGAGGCCCTCGGCGCCGACGGCCGCCGCGAGCTTCGAGACGGCCTACGCCGCGACCTACCCGGCCGCGCACGAGCTGCTGCCGGAGATCTACGACGAAGTCTCGCAGCGGCAACGAGATCCGCAGCGTCATCCTGGCCGGCGAGCGCCTGAAGAAGCACCCGATGGGCAAGATCGACGGCACCGAGACCTGGCGCGTCGGCCAGACGGTGCGGGCGAAGCGCGTCGAGGAGAACATCCCGCTCGACCCGTTCACCGCCGGCGTCTACATCGCGACGATGATGGCCCAGATCGACATCCTGATCGAGAACGGCCACCCCTACTCCGAGGTCGCCAACGAGTCCGTGATCGAGTGCGGTCGACTCGCTGAACCCGTACATGCACGCCCGCGGCGTCGCCTACATGGTCGACAACTGCTCGACGACGGCGCGCCTCGGCTCGCGCAAGTGGGCGCCGCGCTTCGACTACCTGATCACGCAGCAGTCCTACGTCGCACATCGACGACAAGGCGCCGCTGGACGAGTCGCTCTGGTCGATGCCTTCAAGGACCACCAGATCCACGACGTCCTCGCCGAGTGCGCGAAGCTGCGGCCCTCGGTCGACATCTTCGTCGAGTAACGCCCCCCTGGCCCCGAATCCTGGGGGAAGAGTCAATACCTGCTCGCCGGTGCCCCCAGGAGTGGGGTTAGGGGGTAGCCCTAGCCGATGCTCCATTGGTTGCCGTGCTCCGCGAACCAGCGCAGCATGTCCCGCCTGGTGATCGGACCGCGTGTCACGTAACGAGCCTCGTAGCGATCGGGTTGGATGTCCCGGTAATTGGCCCTGTACTTCTCGACAGCGTCCCGTTCGATCTCGCAGCGGCGCACCTCGGGATCGATGCCGTAAAGGCGGGCGGAGTTGAGCCCCAGTATCTTGCGCTTGAGCTGCGACGTCAGGGCCGGATAGGCGTTGGCGTTCGCGACGGCGGCATCGATCTGGAAGGCGCGAAAGGCGATTATCTGCGGCTGCGGTGACCCGCTCCAGATGCAGTCGGTGCCCCAGAGCACGTTGTCCTCGCCGACGTACTTCAGGAGCTTGCCCAGGACATGCGCGGCCTGGGTAGGGGAGCTCATGATGTTGCGCCAGGTGGTCCCAAGCTCCGCGTAGACGTTGCCGTTCGGCTTGATGCCGTTGTCGAGCAGGCTCTTGATCAGGACGTCCACGCCCTGGGGGTTGGCGCCGTTGTAGGCGCCCTCGCGCACGTCGGATTGCCAGCCCGAGTGATAGACGACGAAGTTTACGTCCGGAAACGCCTTCGCGACCACGCCAATGTCACGCGGCGACGTGTACTCGCGCTGGAAGCCGAACAGCTGAAGGCCCTTGTGGGCGCAGATCAACTTCACGCCGAGACTGCGCGCCTTCTCGATCATCGGGATGCCGTAGGTTGGGTCGTCCAGCATCCAGGTGCGGTTGTTCGGGGCGTAGGGCGTGTAGACCTTCCAGGCAGCAACCTCCATGGCCTTCGCGCGCGCCTCCATCAGGTCGAGCTGGGCCTGGAGCTGGCCGACGTTCGGCGTGACGATGCTGTGCAGGAGGATGCGGCTGCTCTTACCGCCGCTTGCCAGGCCATCGATTATGTCGCGCGTGCGGCGCATCTCGGCGAACGTCAACGGGTCGATGGCATCGGTGCTCGCGGGCGTGTCGGAGAGCACAACGACGTCGGTCTCGCTCTCGAGGAAGATGTCGCGCAAGTAGTTGTAGCGGCTAAAGCAGTCCAGCCGGTCTGTTTCGCCGCAGTTGTTCGGGAAAAGCCGTATCGCGGAAGCGGTGGCTGGGCTGTTTTGAACCCAGGCGCCCTCCGGGTCCACGTGATGCGTCTGGATGTCGAAGATGAACTCGTCGCCCAGAAGCGCCTTGCAGGCCTCCGCGTCGGCCGGGCTTGGCACCTCGAAGCGGCCGGCGGCGGGCGAGCCCGCCGGCAGCGCATCGCGGCCGGCTTCCGTGTCACGGTGGTCATTGGAGCAGGCGGTGATATTGATGGCCGCGAGCGTGGCGGCGATGCCGCCAAGGCCGTGCAGGAACCGCCGGCGGTCGACGCGCAAGCGGCGGGCGGCGTCCGTGGCCATGTCCCAGGCAAGCTCGGCTGCGCGCCGGTTGCGCCAACTGAAGTCGAGCGGGATGAACTCGCCGTTGGCCGCCTGGCCGGGATAAAAAGGCAACGTCGGGTCGTAATCGTCCTGGTCGGAGTTGCGGTGCATCGTCCGGCGGAGCTTACAATTTTCCACGGCCTTCGTGTGTTAACGGATGCTACACTCGCAGGCGAAGTACCAATGACGGGGCTGACAATGACAGAGCCGCTTATCCGTTGGGCGCCCCGCGTCTCACAGCAGGCAATTCGCGGCCTGTATCGGACCGACGCCACAGGCATCGTCGACGACGACCAGATCGATGCCGTCGGCATCGCGCTTTACGCCCGCTGCGATAGCATCCTCAAGGTTACGGAGGCATACAGGGGCAGGATCGCCTGCGGCCGCTGCGACAACGTCATCGTGATCGAGGACGGCGCGCACTGGGCCAATCGGGCGAAGCCGTTCGCCTGCCCGGCCTGCGGCTGGGCCGCAACCTGGGCGGCGTACATGGCGACCTGCCAGAAGAAGCAGCTGCACTCGGGCTCGGCCGAGAAGGTATTCGTCGAGTTCGTGCGCCGCTACCCCTTCGCGAAGACGCCGCGCGAGCGCATGCTGGCCATCGACCGCCTGCTGCACGAGTTTCACGAGCATTACCAGTTCGGCGATACGCGCCCGGCGGCCTCCAACGTAATCGAGGGCAACGTCCGCCAGGTGCTCCAGCTTCTCGATGAGCTCGCCGGGGACGCGGCAGGCTCGCAGGTCTGGAGGGATAGGGCCAGGGCCAGCGTCTTCGGGCGGCATCTCGGGCCGAAGGCGTGAGCATCGGCCTCAATCTGTGGCAGAATCCTTCCGCAGGAGGGATTAGAGATGGCGTTCAAGACCGAGACCGTATCCGTGCGCGACGGCATGTTCAGCGTCGAGATGCGCTGCGCCGGCTCGGGCCAGCCCCTGGTCTGGCTGCACCACTCCGGCGGCCATCAGGACTGGTTCCCGTTTCTGGACATGCTGGCGGAGAGATACATGGTCTTCCAGCCCAACCATCCTGGATGGGGCGCCTCTACAGGGCTGGAGCACCTTGACGACATCATCGACCTGGCGATTTTCTACCTGGACTTCTTCGATGCGCTCAAGATCGAGCGGCCCAACCTGATCGGCCACTCCCTCGGCGGCATGGTCGCTGCCGAGATCGCCGCGCTGGACCGCGATAGCGTCCGCAAGCTGGTGCTGTGCGCCGCGGCCGGCCTCTGGTCGGACAAAATTGGCGGCGAGGACTTCTTCACGATGCAGGGGCCCGAGATCTTGAAGGCGACCGTCTTCAAGCCGGAGAGCATGGCCGCACTAGGCCCCGCCGTGGACCGCGAAGATAGGGTGGCGCTGGCGCGGTCGATGTTCGAGCGCCAGAAGTCCTTCGCCTCCGCCGGCAAGTTCCTCTGGCCGATCTGGGACAAAGGCCTCAAGAAGCGCATTCACCGCATCACGGCGCCGACACTGATTGTTTGGGGCGACCACGACGGCATAGTCCCCACGCCTTACGCCGAGGAGTTCCACAGGCTGATCCCCGGCTCCCGCCTCGAGATCATCAAGGACACGGCGCACATGCCGATGTTCGAGAAGCCGGACGAGTTCGTGAAGATCATAACGGGCTTCCTGGCGGGCTAAACAGCTCTGCCTGCATCGACACAGGCTGGCGCGCCGTATATCATCGGGCGGCGCATTACTTTATCCCGCGCCACCCCGCCCGAGCTCAGGAAGGGACCCCGAACCATGACAACCCCTACAGCCCCCCAACCCCCGCAGTTCGTGCCCCTCACAGAGCTCAGGCTCACACCCGAAATCAAGGACGCGATTAACGGCGCCCTGATGAACCGCACGCCGGTTATGGTCGCCTACGTCGACGAGGAGGGCCAGCCAAGCCTCTCTTTCCGTGGCAGCACGCAGGCCTTCAGCGACACCCAGCTCGCCGTTTGGGCCCGCAACCCGGAGGGCGGCCTTCAGAAGGCGCTGGCCAAGAACAACCGCGTGACCCTTTTCTACAGGGACCCGGAAAAGCGCATTACCCTCCAATTCAAAGGCAGGGGCCACATCGAAGGCGACGACAAGACACGGCAAACCGTGTACAACAACGCGCCGGAGCCCGAGCGCAACGCCGACCGCGAGATGAAGGGCCTGGCCCTGGTCGTCGACCTCCATCAGGTCGATGGTGTGATGCCGGGCATTCGCGTGCAGATGCGTCCTTAAGCCTGAAGCGCGCGCTTCGAGAGAATGCCGGCTTCCGGGGAAGCCGGCATTCGTGTGATACGCTGGCGCCGGATGTCCTTTCGCCGCGACTTCTACTCGATCATCGCGCTACGCTGGTCACCCCAAAAATTTGCGGCCCTATCCGATGAGTGAGTCGACGGCCCCACGGCTACCCACGCCGTAATCGGCTGCCTTCATGAATACAAGTCCCCCCGCGATCTCTGTCCGCGGCCTGCGCAAGTCTTACGGCAGCGTCGAGGCCGTCCGCGGCGTCGACCTCGAGGTGCGCGCGGGCGAGGTGTTCGCGCTTGTCGGTCCCAATGGCGCCGGCAAGACCACGACGGTGGAGATATTAGAGGGGCACCGCGAGCGCACGGCCGGCGATGTTAGCGTGCTGGGCCATGACCCCGAGAAGAACGAGCGCGCGCTCAAGGAGCGGATCGGCATCGTCTTGCAGGAGACGGGCGTCGAGCCCTACCTCACCGTCGCGGAGAGCATCGACCTGTTCCGCGGCTACTACCCTGCGCCCCGGCCGCGCGACGAAGTGCTCGAGGTCGTCGGCCTGACAGAGCAGCGTGACGTGCGCGTGCGCCGGCTGTCCGGGGGCCAGAAGCGCCGCCTGGACGTGGCGATTGGCCTCTGCGGCAACCCCGACCTGCTGTTCCTCGATGAGCCGACCACCGGCTTCGACCCGTCCGCCCGCCGGAATGCCTGGGAGATGATCCGCAACCTTCGCGACCTGGGCAAGACGGTGCTGCTGACCACCCACTATATGGACGAGGCGCAGCACCTCGCCGACCGCGTCGCGATCATCGCCGGCGGCGTCATCGTCGCTGAGGGCTCGCCCGAGGAGCTGATCGCGACGGAACCCGCCAGCACGATCCGGTTTCGTATCGCCGGCGAAGGCTCGCCTGCCGCCGGAGTTCGGCGCTGAGCCCGACCACGAAGGCTTCCTTTCGATCCGGACCATGGCCGCGACGAAGACGCTCTATGCGGTGCTGAGCTGGGCGAACGAGGCCGGCGTCGAGCTGGACGAGCTGACGCTGACGCGCCCTTCGCTAGAGGACGTGTATCTGAGGCTCCTGGATGCGCAGGAGCCGGAAGACAAGGCGCCGGTATGAACGTCGTCGGCCTCACGGCACGCCAGGTCCGCTACGAGAACCGCGCCTTCTGGCGGAATCCCGCCTCGGCGTTTTTTACCTTCGTCTTTCCCTTGATGTTTCTGGTGATCTTCAACGTATTCTTTGGCAACGAAGAGATCGAGGTCGAAGGCGGCACCGCGACCGCGTCCAACTTCTTCGTGCCGGCAATCGTCGCGCTCTCTCTTGTCACCGCCTGCTACACAAACGTGGCGATGAGTGTCACCTTCGCCCGCGACCAGGGCGTCCTCAAGAGAGTGCGGGGCACGCCGCTGCCCGCCGCGGTATTCCTCGCCGGCCGGATCCTCAACTCTGTCCTGATCGCGCTGCTACTGGTAGTCATCGTCGTGGCGTTTGGCGCCGCCCTGTACGGCGTGCAGGTGCCCACGAATACGATGCCGGCGTTCCTGCTGACCCTGGCCGTCTGCGCCGCCGCGTTCAGCGCCCTGGGCCTGGCCATGACTTCCTTCATACCCAACGCCGAGGCGGCGCCCGCCGTTGTCAACGCGATGATTCTGCCTCTGCTGTTCATATCAGACGTCTTCATCCGCAGCGACAACGCTCCCGAGTGGCTGACGATGTTCGCTTCGATCTTTCCCATCAAACACGCCTCGGAGGCGCTGCAGACGGCATTCAATCCCTTCGAGACAGGCCCAGGGCTCGAGCCCGTCCATCTCGCGGTCATCGCCTTCTGGGGCCTGATCGGTGTGGCCGTCGCGGTACGGAAGTTCTCCTGGGAGCCGCGCACCTAGCCGCTAACGCAGGTCGATCACCTGTAGGTCGAGGCCGGGCGCCTGCATGGCCAGGATCGAAAAGTCGATAACGCGTTTGTGGAAGACGTCTTCCGGCGTCTGGACCACGACGACGCGCCGCGGCTCTTGATCCGCGGTACCGAGGGCTTCAACCTCGAGGCGCCATTCCGTAAGCGCCTGATTGAGTTCGTCACCGTGTGTCTGAGAGCCGACCACGTAGACAACGGTGCGCTGCGCGCGAAATGACGGCGTTGAAGCGCCGGTGGCCCGCAGAGACGGCGCGCCGCGGACTGAGCGCGGGGCCCCGGACTCGCGGCTGAGCGCGGGTAGGGCCGCTGCTAGCGCCACGAAGGCGAGAAGGGCCGCCGTGACCGCTGTCAGCGCCAGGAAGGCCACGCCGCCGCCGGAACCCTCGCTTCGCGACTCGAGATCGTGCTCGCTCGCCATGCCGCGATCATAGCCCGGCCGCGGGTGCCCTGTTGCCGGCTCCCCAGAGCGCGAGACCGGCCGCGACGCTGGTAAAGGTGTCCGCCTGGCTCAAGGCGGCGTTCGGCAGCGACGCCAGGAGCATCTCGCGAAACGCCGGTATCAAGGACGAGCCGCCCGTCGTCACGACGTGCTTGACCTCGCCGGGGTCACGCTCCGCCGCCGCAAGCGTCGCCAGGACAACCGCGCGGGCGGCGATGACCTGGGGCCTGATCGCGGCCTCCCAATCGCCGCGGCTCACGACCTTGCGGACATCGATGTCCTCCTTCTGCAGCGCTACCACGCCCTGATCCGCACTCGACAGCGCGATCTTCGCCGCCTCCACCGACCGAAACAGCTCGAAGCCGTAGTTGCGGGTCACGAGCGTCTCCAGCGCCGCGAGCTCGCGCGGCTGGTCCATCCCGCGTTTGGCGCGCCGGATTAGCTCCAGCAACTCCGGCCGGTTCAGCTCGATGATGGTCTGCCAGCTTCGCAGCCGCGTGAACAGGTGCGCCGGCGCGGGCAAGCCATTCGAGCGGTAACGGGCGCGCTCGCCAAACGCGACCGCCACCTCCGCTTCGACCAGGCGGCTGTCCAGAAGGTCGCCGCCCAGGGGGATACCGCCGCTGGTCAGCACGCGGGCGCCTCTGCCGGCCTGCTCCGCGACGGTAATGTCGAGCGTCCCACCGCCGAAGTCGAAAACCAGCAGCAGGCAGCCGTCGGCCACGGGTGTCTCCGTGGCAAAGTGGTGGACCGCCGCCACCGGTTCCTCCAGGAACGTCACCTTCTTCAGGCCTGTGGCCAGCCAGGCGTCCTTCAGCCGCCTTCTGGCGACCTTGTCCTTCACGGCGTCTTCTGAGAAGTGCACCGGGCGCCCGATGATGACTTCGGTCAGCGGCGCGCCCAGCTCCCGTTCGGCTGCCTCGATCATGTGGCGCGCCAGGGTCGCCAGCAGTTCTTCGAGGGCGTACTCCTTGCCGAAGACGTCTGTCTTCACGAAGGTGGTGTCCGCCAGGAAGCGCTTCATCGATTGAAACAGGCGTCCGGGCTCGTTCACGTCGACCAGACCAAAAACGTGGCGGTGTATCGACATGTCGGAGAAGGTCATGTCGATCTCGCCCACCAGGCGGCGCTCCAGCTTCACCTCGCGGCCGGTGTTCTGTTCCGTATACAGCTCCAGAGCCCGCTGGCCGGCGAATGTCTCCCCCGCCCGAGTGATGTAGAGCAACGAGCGCATGACCCGCGGGTCCGCGCCGGCCGGGTCGAGTGCCAGCAGCCGCGTCTTGCTGCCGTCGAATACGGCGACGCTCGAATTCGACGTGCCAAAGTCAATGCCGATGCTGAGCATCAGGGCCTCCTTTCGATCCGCGAGCTTAATGTGGTCGAGGCGATGGCCTGGGGCGGCCCTCGCGTCCTGCGTCCGGCCCACTGCCGCTCGACTTGGGACGGCGGTCTCGAATGCAGGGCAACAAAAAACCCGCTCGCACAATCGAGCGGGTTCGTGGTAATGGCCCCCGCCTTGGCGGGGACCAAAAGTATCAGCGGCGGTGGCATTCCCTCATCTCGCGTCCCTCCGTTGAGGACCGCCGCAGTGTCTCATGCGGCCACCTCCGCGTCAAGCAGCCCTAGTGGCCGCCGCCACAGGAGCAGGCGCCGCCGCAGGCGCAGCCGCCGTCGAGGACCTGCGTCGAGCCGTCAGCGGCCTTCGTCAGAGTCGCGAACATAGACACCACGCGGTTCTCGGTCTGGTGCCCGGCCGGACACACAGCCGGCTGCCGCGACTCGCTCATCGGCCGCAGGACTTCGAACTGGACGCCGCAGGGTGGGCAGTAGAACTCGTATAAGGGCATGGCAGGCACATTATAGGAGAAAGAGGCGTTGGAAGGTGGAGGTTGGAGGTTGGAATACGGAATCGACGGAACTATGCCGGCGACTCGATTGATTCATCCTCCAACCTCCAACCTCCAACCTCCAACCTTCGTCCTGCTAGACTGGTGCGGCTCTAAGGACGACCTCGGGAGAATAACGGGCGTGCCGCAACAAACGATCCTTGTGCTGGGTTGCGGCCTCGCCGGGGTGGCCTGCGCGCGGGCGCTACAGAGCCTGCTGCCCGGCGAGCGCATCGTCGTCATAGACCGCGAAACAAAGGCCTCCTACCCGCCGTCACTGGCCGCCCTCGGCGTGAGCGAGGTAAGGGGCAGCTCCATCCAGCGGGCGCGCGGACGGCTGGCCCGGCGCGGCCTCGAGTTCATCAACGCAACCGTGCAGCACATCGACGTCGAAGGCCGCCAGGTTCGCGCCGAAAGCAGAGAGCTGCGTTTCGACTACCTGGTACTGGCAATGGGCCGGGAGCCGGCGTTCGAGCGGCTGCCGGGGCTTTCGGAGCTGAGTCAGGCCTTCCACAGCTTCGAGGCGGCCGAACGTCTGGCGGCCACTCTGCGCTACTTCGCCGGCGGCCGCGTGCTCATCTCCGCCGCGTCCGGGGCGTCGAAGTGGTCGCCGGCGCCATTCGAGATGGCGATGCTGCTGGAGCACCATTTCCACATGCGCAAGATGCGCCAGAAAGTCGATCTGTCGATCGTGGCCTCGGATGCTCTACCTCTACAGGCTCTCGGGGCCGAGGTTTCGGGACTGGTCGCCGGCCAACTGGCGCATAAAGGCATCGAGTACGCCGGCGGACGCGCCGTGGTAGCGCTGGAGCCGGGACGCCACCTGGCCCGCCTAGACGACGGCTCTGAGCGTGCCTTCGACCTGCTGGTCACGATCCCGCCATTGGCGCCGCCGCAGGCGCTTGTGGAAGCGGGCCTTGTGGACGAGAGCGGCCGCGTGACCGTCGACCCCGCCACCTACCAGACGCCCTTCGACTCGATTTTCGCCCTGGGTGACTGCGCCAGGCCTGCGAGCGGCGAAGGCGACGCGGTGGGCAGCGCGGCCCTGGCTGCACAGCAAGCCAGGGCGGTCGCGCGCCAGATCGCGACGCGGATCAAGGGCGGCGCCTCACCCGGCCCTGTCAACGGTAAGGCCCGCTGGTTCGTCGAGGTTGGCGCCGGCGCCGCCGCCATGATCAGCGGCGACTTCCTGCGCGACCGCGACGGCCTGCGCATATCGCAGCCCAGCATCGTCTGGCACTGGGCCAAAGCGGCGATGGAGAAGCGTTGGCTGTACCGGATGTGGTGACCCGCGGCCGGACGGACTCACGAAGGCGCGCGTCGCCGTCAAGCTAAAATCGCCATGGCGGTAGCCGAAGCAGACCAGGGGGTGAGTTTGGACTGGAGCGAAGGCGACCTCAAACTCGATGGCGTGAACATCCACTACTGGCGGCGCGGGCGAGGCCGGCCTCTGGTGTTGGCGCACGGCGCCGGCGACAGCGGCGAGTGCTGGACGCGGCTGGCCGCGGCGCTGGAGCGTGAGTACGATGTCCTCGCCTATGACGCGCGCTATCACGGCCGGTCTGACGCCGTGGAGAACCCGCCCGAAGGCCCCGGCGCCGACCTCATCGCGGTTGTCGAGGAACTGGGCCTGGAGCGGCCGGCGATCATGGGCCACTCCATGGGGGCGGCCGCCGTGGCGCTGGCAGCGGCGGCGCGCCCGGACCTGTTCCGCTGCGCCATCCTGGAGGACCCTGCCTTTCGACTGCCCCTGCCGGAGGGCACTCCCGCCGCGGCACCGCCACCCGGCCTCCCGGCCGCCGACTACGGGGCCATGACCGTCCAGGAGGTCGAAGCCGCCGGCCGTGCCCGCAGCCCTTCCTGGCATGACGACGAATGGGGCCCGTGGGCGCGTTCGAAGAAGCAGTACCGGCGCCCCGCCGCGGCGGGGCCGTCTCTCGGCGCGCCGGGCGCCTGGCGGGACGTGGTGGCGCGTATCCACTTGCCGGTGCTCCTTGTGTTCGGCGGCAACGCCGCCCGCGGCCGGCTGGTCTCGGACGAAGCCGCCGCTGAGGCGCGTCGCTTGAACCCCACGCTTGAAGCCGTAAAGCTGGAGCAGGCCGGCCACAATGTCCGCCGCGAAGCCTTCGACGACTTCATGGCAACAGTGCGGCGCTTCCTCGCCCATCATTGAAGCCGGCCGCGGCGGGCCGCCACGATCGCGCAAAGTCACGCGACCAAGGAGTCTTGAATCTCCCCGCAATCCAGACTGCTAACCCTGTGCCGCCTCTACCTTGCCGCTCTCGCCGCCTGGTTGATCCTGCGCCTGATACTCGGCGACGGCTCCATGCCACTATTCGCGGCCAATGCCCTGGCGCTGTACCTGTTCCTGCCTCTGCCGCTCGCGCTCCTGGCCGGAGTCATCAAAAGACGTCCCGAGGTCATCGCAGGCTGCCTCATCGCTGCTGGCGTCTGCGTGTACTTCTGGGGAGCGCTGTTTTGGCCGAACGCCAGGGTCTCGCCCGAAGGCCCGGTACTGCGAGTCATGACCTACAACCTGCTCGGCTACGCCGGCGATCCTGAGGCCGTGCTGCGCACGATCCGTGCCTCTAATGCGGACGTTATCACGCTACAGGAACTGAACCCGGCCGTAGCCGGGGCCATCGAGGCAAACCTGGCCGCGGGTTATCCCTTCCAGGACCTCTCGCCGGACGCCGGCGTGCACGGCATGGGCGTGATCAGCCGCCTGCCGATGCGGCCAACCGCTGAGTCGATCCCAGACCGCGCCTGGGTCGGGCCGCCGCACATCGAGGAGATCGACTTCGACGGGCGCGTGGTGACGCTGGTCACCTTCCACGCCATCTCCCACCCCGGTAACTACGGGCCCCGCGACCGCGAAGCCCGGAAGCTCGAGGCCTATGCCCGCGCGCACGAAGGCCCGCTGATTCTCGCGGGCGACCTCAACGCGACGGATACGAACGCGGCCTACGGCAGGATCGCCGCGGTCCTCGCCGACTCGTGGCGAGAGGCAGGGTCAGGCTTCGGCCACACCTTTCCCGGCGCCTCGGCCAAGACCAGCCCGGGCAGCTCGCGCCCGGACATTTTCGGGATAGCCGTGCCGAAGTGGCTGGTGCGAATTGACTTCGTGTTCCACTCGGCGCACTGGCGGGCGGTGTCGGCAAGGATCGGCCCCTTCGACGGTGTCAGCGACCACCGGCCGGTGATCGTGGAGCTGACGCTGCGGGATTAGGTTCGCCGGATGCGCTGCCGACCTGGAGGATGGCTTTCGCAGGTGCTGAAGGCGGACGCCACGTTTGGGCTGAAGGCCGGACCTGTCGGGCTTAAGGCCAGACCTACACTGGTTTCACCGATCGCGCGGCTACTCAGAATGTCGGCCGGCGTGCCGGCCAGACCGAATCAGGCGCCTCCGGAATGATGTCGAGGCACTGGCGCAGCACCTCGATGCTGACGCCACGGGCGGCGAGCTTCCAGCGCGTCTCCATACTCAGGCCGGCGGGGTCCGAAAGCCGTCTGATCAGCTGGCAGAGCCGGTCGTAGTGGTCGTCAGAGTAGCCAACCGCCTCCGAAGCTTTCGCCATCTCGCGCGGCCCCTGGGGAAGCGTCTGACATTCTTGTCCGCTCATCTTGGAGCCTCCTTGCCTAACCAATTTCATTCGCAACTAGAAGGTATCGCCGCGAGGCCTGGCGTCGCGTCCGGCGAATTACCCAACCTTGGGGAGGGAGAAATCGAGGACGGGGCGAATGTAAGCGCCCGGCGAAGCCGCCCGGGTGAGTAGAACTATGTACGCGGGGCCGACTCCAGCCGTTCAGGCGGTAGGGCGCCCGCGGCTGGCCGCCTCCATCAGCGAGACGAGGCGGGCCGGCGCCACGATCCGGTAAGCGTCCGCGACGATGTCCTGAACCCGGGCCCAGTCGACTTCGACGTCCAGCCTCACGCCCAGCCAGCCGCGATGGCCGACATAGGGCGGGACGTAGAAGCGCTCCGGCTCGGCCCCGGCCAGGACTTCCTGTGCCCCGTGCGGCGCGGCACACCAGAAGCCGATACGCCCGGCGCCATGGTGGTTGTTATCGAACGTCACGAAGGTCTTCTTGCCGCGCACGAACCATGCCGGCTCGCCGTGACTGAGGCGCTCCGTGGTCTCCGGGAACGAAAGGCATATCTGCCGCAAACGGCCGATTACGTCGCTCACCGCGCGAGTTTTCCCTGAGCGTGTAACGGTTAGGCTTTCGAAAAAAGAGTGGCTCCCCGGGCAGGACTCGAACCTACAACATGCCGGTTAACAGCCGGCCGCTCTACCGTTGAGCTACCGGGGAACGCGAAAGCCAGTGTAACCCAAAACGCGCGAGTGGCGCCTTTGTCACAGCGTCGCCGCAAGTGATCCGTTGGTTGCCGGGCCAGGATTCGAACCTGGACAAGAAGCTCCAAAGGCTCCGGTGCTACCGTTACACTACCCGGCAGCGCTGCCGCGCTGGCCCGCCACCGCGGCTGGCAATTCGATTATAGCTCCTGGTAAGAGCGGCCCCTGCGCACCGGCTGGTCGGCCTGGTCCGGCTGATCAGCGGGGGTCTCGACGAAGCCGGGCAGGGCAAGCTCCTCCGGCGTAGCTTCGCGCACGGCCAGGGCCACCGGGATGCAAATGATGGAGATCAGCACTCCGACCACCATCATCTGGTGCGGCGGCGCAAAGGCTATCGCTCGGAGGCTCAGCGTCGGGTCGGTGAGGACAACCCTCAGGATGGCCCACGTCAGGCCAAGCAGAAACACTCCCGGACCCATGGCGCCGATGATCCGCGCTCGCCGTAGCGGCAGATCTTCCACGGCCATGGAGTTAGTATATCCAACTTCGCCCAGGCGCCGTCTGTCGGCGAGGTCTGACAAATCCGCCAGGCCATGTGCGGTAGCCGTGCGCGCGGGATTGCCACGGCCCTTCCGCCTCTCGGCGTCCAGGGCCTCGCAATGACGTAGGCAATGGGCGGGTAGCCGTGCGCGCGGGATTGCCACGGCCCTTCCGCCTCTCGGCGTCCAGGGCCTCGCAAATGACGAGGGGCTGACTAATTTGGCAGGTCGACCTTGAAGGCGAACGTGCCGCCTTCCATGTCCGACATGAACACGCGGCCGTCCAGGTACTTCACGCCCCACGCGCCCTGAAAGACCGCGTCTTCGTCCTGCGCCGGCACGGTGTCGTAGTGGCCGATCTCGCGCGGGATTGTGGGGTCGCGCAGGTCGACGACCCTGAGGCCATCGATGTAATAGGAGACGTAAGCGATGTTGTTCACGATGTCGATGTTGTGGATCGAGGTGCCGCGTCGCGTCTGATAGTGTCCGATTACCTTGGGCTTTGTCAGGTCGCTTACGTCGAGAATCGTCATGCCCTGGTCGAAGCCCTCGTCGTTATGGGCGTAGTAGAGCTTTCCACCGACCTCGAAGGCCGCCCCGGAGTGGCTGAGCGTGCCTTCCCACTTGATCGAGCTGAGCACGGTCACGGTCCTGGGGTCGGTCGCGTCCAGGATGAAGAGGCCGGAGCGCAGTGATTGCAGGAACACGATCGTGCGCCCGTTGCGCTGAATGACGTGCGTGTCATGGAAGCCATCGAGGATGTGCGTAACCTCGGGCCTTATGAAGCGCCCGATTTCCTTCGGCGCCGCCGGGTTGGAGACGTCGATGATGCGCAGGTCAGTGGTCTCGAAAGACTGGTTCACGGCGTACACGGTCTTGCCGTCCGGGCCCAGCTCCAGCGTGTGCACATTGGTGAATGTCTCCAGCGAATTCGTGCCCGCATCGACCATGAACTGGCCGACGCGCACGGGCTGGGCGGGGTTGCGCACGTCGAATATCAGCACGCCGCGCGAATAAGTGGCGACGTACGCGTAGCCGTCGCGCGCCACGACTTCGACCGCGGCCGGCGGTCCGCGTGCCGGGCGCCGTGGCCATGTTCAGCGTGCTCAGCTTGGCCCCCGTGGCCGCGTCGAGGACGTCGACGACGCCGATGTAGTTCGGCGCGAAGACCAGGCCGTCCGCGGCGGTGAGGCCCGAGCTAATGCTGTAGGAGACCGGATAGCGGGTTTGCCACAGAAGCCGCACGTTCGGCGAAGCCATCGCCTCGTCCCTGTCCTCGACCCGAGTGAGCTTCTGCTGGAACTTCTTGCCGGCCTCGGTGAGGTCGATCGCCAGGTCGTCGTTGCCGTTGATGACCACGTGGAAGCGATCGCCCGGCGCCAGGCCGCGGCAGTCCGAGAACTCCCAGCCGGCGCCGCGCTGGATGGGTAGGCAGTCCAGCGCCAGCTCGCCGGAGTCGAAGTGCCAGCGGTCCGTGGCCGGGTTCGCGCCCGGGCGCACGGCGATCGAGAAGAAGGCGAAGTCGCCGTCCAGGCCCTTCCAGCCCCAGCGGCTCATCCTGTCGCTCACCGGTGGCGCGGGCCTCGGCGTCGGCGCGGCGGTCGCGGCCGGGCTGGGCACGGCCGAAGGCGCCGCCTGCGTGCTCTCCGCGGCAGGCGCGGCTGTCTTGGTGCAGGCGCCGGCGGCGAGCAGCAGGAAACAGAAGGCGATGGCGGCGGGGAAGCGCTTCAAACCGGTTCCAGAGTACGCCGCGAGGATGCCGGGGGAAACCTCACCCCCCGGCCCCCTCTCCGTCCGACGGAGAGGGGGAGTCGGAAGCGGGAGTCGGAAGCGGAGTCGGAAGCGGGAGTGGGAAGCGGGAGTGGGAAGCGGAGGCGGAGAGGGAAGGCGGAGGCGGAGAGCGGGAGCCGGCCGGGGCCTAATAGACGGCGACGCCTCTGGAAGAGTCGAACGTGGTCCGGCGGCAAGCCTGTACGTGGGGCTACGGCTGCTTGTAGGACTCGATCAGGATCTGCGCGACCTCGGGGCGGCTGAACTCGACGCGGCGGCATCTCGCCGTTCGACGAGCATCTCGCGCACGCGGGTGCCGGAGAGCGAGACGTGGTCGTCGTCGCCGTGCGGGCAGGTCTTGGCCGTGCCCATCGAGCCGCAGGCGCGGCAGAAGAAGCTGTTCTCGAAGAACATGCGGCGTGATGCCGAGCTCCTCCGGGCCGAACTCGCGGAAGATCTGCTGCGCGTCGTAGGTGCCGTAGTAGTTGCCGACGCCGGCGTGGTCGCGCCCGACGATGAAGTGCGAGCAGCCGTAGTTCTTGCGCACGATGGCGTGGAAGATCGCCTCGCGCGGGCCGGCGTAGCGCATCGCCGCCGGGAAGACGGAGAGCAGCACGCGGTCCGCGGGGTAGTAGTCCTTGAGCAGCGCCTCGTAGCAGGCCATGCGCACGTCGGCGGGGATGTCGTCGTCCTTGGTCTCGCCGACCAGCGGGTGCAGCAGCAGGCCGTCGACCGTCTCCATGGCGCACTTCTGGATGTACTCGTGGGCGCGGTGCACCGGGTTGCGGGTCTGGAAGCCGACGACCGTCTTCCAGCCGCGCTCGGCGAAGGCGGCGCGCGTCTGCGTGGGGTCGCGGCGGTGCTGCAGGAAGTCGTCGTGCTGCGGCGCGCTTGAAGACGCTGACGGCGCCGCCGAGCAGCATCGTCGTCCTGGGCGTAGACGGCGGCGACGCCGGGGTGCGCCTCTTCGTCCGTGCGGTAGACGAGGCGCGCTTCTTCCTGCTTGTCGTAGTCGAAGGCCTCGCGCGACGTCCATGACGGCGAGGGCGACGCCGTCCTCGTCGGTCAGCGTGATCTGCTTGCCCTCGAAGCCGCCTTCGCGAACTCCGGCGAGGCCGAGAGCGTCACGGGCAGCGACCAGGGCAGGCCGTCCGGCAGGTGCATGTCCTTGACGACGGACTGGTAGTCGCGCCTGGTCATGAAGCCGGTCAGAGGGCTGAAGCCGCCGACCGCGAGCAGCTCGAGGTCGGAGAGCGGGCGGACGGACAGCGCCAGCTTCGGCAGCGACTGCGGCCTCGTCGGCCAGCGTCTGCGCCTCGTCGCCCTCGGCGATGCGGTTGACCAGCGTGCCGCCGTGTGGTGCGATCAGTCCGTCTGCCATCGATATGCCTCCTCCTCGACGATGTCTCCGAACCTAGCGCGGGCTGCTGTTAGACTGCCCGGCGGTTGCGTCTCAGGCCCTAGACGCGCGGCGGGCGCGATGTAGCCCTTCGCTTCGAGGTAGCCGAGGATCTTCGCCAGGCTCTCCTCGACGCGTCTCCTTCTCGGTGTCGACGACGACTTCGGGGTTCAGCGGCTCCTCGTACGGGTCGGAGATGCCGGTGAAGTTCTGGATCTCGCCGCGCAGCGCCTTCTCGTACAGGCCCTTGACGTCGCGGCGCGTCAGCTCCTCGATGCTGCACTTGGCGTAGACCTCGACGAAGTCGCCGATGAGGGCGCGGTTCTGGTCGCGGATGTCGCGGTAGGGCGAGATCGCGGCCGTGATCACGGCGACGCCGTTGCGGCGTGAGCAGGTGCGCGACGAAGCCGATGCGCAGGATGTTGGTGTCGCGGTCTTCCTTGCTGAAGCCGAGGCCCTTGCTCAGGTTGGTGCGCACGATGTCGCCGTCGAGGATCTCGACGTTGTGGCCGCGCTGCCTTGAGCACCGGCTGCCAGCGCCTCCGCGAGCGTCGACTTGCCGGCGCCGGAGAGGCCGGTGAACCAGACCGTGAAGCCTCGGTCAGCCACTCTGAATCCTCCTGATGGGAATGCTACCTAACCGTATGCCTGATCGCGGGTCTTGGCAAACGCCGGGGGTCGCGAGCTACTCGGCCGGGCCTCTGATGCCGAGGTCGACCGGATCTGCGCACTTCGATTAGCTGGACGTCGCCTTCCTGGATGCCGCACTCCGTCTTGTCGAAGCCCTGCCAGCGGCCGGAGCGCGGGTCGTCGCCGGGCGCGACCGGCTTGGTGCAGTAGGTGCAGCCGATGCTGGGGTAGCTCTCTGTCGTGCAGCTCGTTGTAGGGCACGTCGTTGTCGCAGGATGTAGTCCCAGACCTGCTTCTCGTTCCAGGTGGCCAGCGGGTTGAGCTTCACCAGGCCGAACTTCGTCGTCCCACTCGACGATGCCGATGTCGCCGCGCGTCTTCGACTGGTCGCGGCGCATGCCGGAGATCCAGGCCGTCTTGCCCTCGAGCGCGCGCTCGTTCGGCTCGACCTTGCGCAGCTCGCAGCAGGCGTCGGGGTCGCGCGCCCAGAGCGCATCGCCGTGCTTCTCGGCCTGCTGCGGCCGGCGTCAGCAGCGACTTGTAGCCGATGGGCTTGAAGCCGTACTTCTGCTCGCAGACGTCGCGCAGGTGGTAGGTCTCGGGGAAGAGGAAGTCCGTGTCGAGGTAGAAGACCTCGACGGTCGGGTCGATCTCCATGATCATGTCGAGCAGGACCATGCCGGACGGGCCCGCCGAAGCTGCAGGCCAGCGTGAGGCCGGGCTGGAACTCCTCGACGGCCCAGCGCAGGATCTCCTGCGGCTCCTTGCCCTCGAGCTCGGCGTTCCAGGCGTCAAGAGTGGCGTCATCGAAGCGCCGTTCGGACATCTGACTCCCTTTATCGACAAAGGTGACTGGATTAGTCAACATTATCCCGCGGACTCGCCGGCAGTGTCAAATTCGGCCAATTCTAGCCGAAAGGGGTGAGGCCTTACGACCTCACCCCTTGTTTGTCCCGAGCGATTCCACCCCGCCTATTCGATGAGCCGGTGGCCGATCTGGTGCGCGATCGCCTGGAAGATGCCGGGCAGGTCGGCAGCCGTAGCCGTCTCATAGTAGTGGTCGTTCGTGCCCCCCTTCGAAGAGGCGATGCACTTCAGCATGTTGCGGTCGGCGGTGTTGTCGTGATCTGAGTTCCCGATCTTGGACGTATCGCACAGGTTGGTGTTCGACGACCCGCAGACACCGAAGCCGACGACGTAGAACTCGACGTCCTGGCCCTTCATAGAGTCCACCAGGGTCTTGGTCTTGACGTCCAGCTCGCGTTCTTTGGTCTGGGCGCCGAGGCAGTTCGAGCTGACGTCCGGGTCAGACGTGCTGGGGCTCGTGTCAGGCCGGCACTGAGGGTCCGGAGACGGCGGCGAAGCCTGGTAGGAGGCGGCGTTGTAGGTGTCGTCACCGTCCGAGAGCAGGATTATGAACCGCCGCGTGTTGGACTCCGTGTGATGGCCGGCGCCGAAGAGGACGGTGTTACCCATGAGGATGCCATTGCACATGTTGGTGCCGGTGCCGCCATGGGCGTCGATGGCGTTGATACCGTTAGTGATTGTCGTCTTGTTGCTGGTCAGGTTGGTGACCATGCTGCTCACGGGGATGCAGTACTGAGAGTTGGGGTTCGGCGTCGCGGTCGGCACCAGGGTGGCCGTGCGCGTGGCGGTAGCGGTCGGCGTGCGCGTTGGCGTGCGCGTCGGCGTCCGCGTGGCCGTGGGCGTGCGGGTCGCCGTTGGCGCCAGGGCCTGGACATTCGGCTGCGGCTCGGCCGGCGCCGAACCCGACACGAACGACAGGAACATCTCGATCGGCGAGCCCGGCTGGACCGGGGCGAACTCCGGCGCGTAACCGGTCACCGTGCCGCCCATGGGCGGGCCGTAGCAGCCGCGGAACGGGCCGGCGCCGATCATGGTGTAGTCGCTGTTGTTGTCGGTCAGCAGCGTATTGACGAAGGCCTTGGCGGCGTTCTTGGCCTCCCAAATCGGGCACCCGCTGTTGTTGTGAGTGCCGTTGCAGGGGGAGGCGCCCATGCTACCGGTGGCGTCAATCGCCATGTAGGCGTCGACGGGTGAGATGCCGAAGCCCGCGACCGCATGGGCGGACACAGTCTGGTTGCCGTAGCCCAGGATCGAAAGGAAGTAGAGCCGCACTTCCTTGGAGGCGTTGACCGTGAGCTTGTTGTTAGCGGTGTCGCTGGTGATCTCGGGGACGGCTTCAGGCTCGTTATCGAGGAGGAATGCCCGCGCCTTGTTATCGGCGCTGTCCGTATTGGGGAACTCCAGCACTCCCGCCAGAGCCGCCGCGTCGACGGCGCGCGAAAGCTGCGCCTTGGCCACGAACATGCGCCCGACGTCCACCGACAGGCCGACAATCGCGAATAGCGCGATAGCCATGACGGCGATCATGGGGAATATCTGGCCCTTGGACCTGGATGTCAGCGACCTCCGGATAAAGGAGGACCTTGCGGAGCGCACCCGCGCCCCAGTCTTGCTGCATGGCTTCCCGCTCATACCCGGTTCGGCTCCAATCGTCGATTGAGGAGGCTGCCCAGTTCGGCCAGTCCCTCTACCGGATATTCATCGGTCAGGTAGGCGCGCTCCCGTAGGGGTAAGGACCGCTATTTTTAAGGAAACTTCCGCCTGCGCCTTCCCTGGGAGGAAGCCGGCGCGTGGCTTCACCCCGCTCTGACGGGCGCCAGATCTCGTTTCCGTTCCTCATGAGCCGGTTGTCCGGCGGCTGCCGAAGGCAAGGGCAAACGGGTGGCGCCTCACGAGTGGGCGCCGGCTCAATCGCCCGAAGGCATGGCCTGCCGGCCCTGACGCGCTCGCCCAGCCCGCTGGCTCGCGAAACCTCGCGCATTCGTCTGGCGGCTTGCGATCGCTCGTACCTACTCAATCAACCTTGTCGCAATGGCCTGGGCGATAATCGTGAACATCGTAGGGATGTCCTGCGGACTCGCGGCGTAAAAGTAGTGGTTATTCGTACCTGGCGAGCTCGAAGCGATACAGCGGGAGAAGTTCTGGTCACGCGCCTCGTTCGAGGGGTTGCGGTTCGTGGCGGCGTTGGCCGGGCCGATCAGCGCCGGGTCGCAGAGCGTCGAAGCCGGCAAGTCGCCTGCGGGCACTGCGAACCTTAGGACGTAAATCTCGACCCCCAGGCCTTTCAGCGTCTCGGCGTAGTTATATGCCCCTACGTCCATCGTGTTAATGCGCTGGTCGGCCTCAGGCACGTCCCAACCCGAGTTGGAGTTATAGGCCGGGCCGCTTGGGCGGCACTGGGCCGGCACGCCACCGGTGCCCTGGCCGGCGGGCCAGGCAGCGGTGTCGTAGACCCCGGGCACGGGGCTGTTGCCGCGCGTCGAGTTCGAAGCACCGTCCGAGTAACGCTGGTCGCCGTCGGTGAGGACGACCATTATCTTGCGCGCGGCGGGGTCGGCGCCGGCCCCGGTGAGCCTCTGGTAACCCTCGTACATGCCGGCGCAGACATTTGTGCCAGGGTAACCGCCGGCCGCGGCGAACGAGGCGTCGACGTGGTTCTTCAAGGCGGTCCGGTCGGTGCTCAGGTTCATGATATCGCCCTGGTTGATGCAACCTCGTGAGCTATAGGCCGGCATCGAGTTGTAGGTCGCGCCCTCAGAAGCCATTGGCACCGGGTTGAATCTATTGGCCGCGTCGTTGCTGTAGCAGCCCCGGAACGGCACGATGGCCACGTGGGTTTGGCAGCCTCCACAGCCGAACGGCAGAATATCGAGTAGCGCGTTCGCGCCGTCCCGTGCCTGCTTGACCGGGCAGGTCGAGTTCGTTTGCGTCGAAGGCGTGTAGCCGTTGCCGTTGCACGTGTTCCGCATCGTCCCCGTGTCGTCCATCACCAGGACGAGGTCCAGCTTCGCCTGGCCGAACCCGGCTACGGCGTGCGCCGAAACGTCGGCGCCGCTGATTCCAATAATCGAGAGGAAGTGGAACGAGACTGATTGCGTCGCGTCAACGGTGAGCTTGCTGTTCACAGTGTCGGCGCTGATCGTTGGGACGGCGTCAGGTTCGTTCTCGGCGAGGAAGTCCGTCGCTTTGGCGGTCGCCTCGGTCGCGTCCGGCAGCTCCTGGACACCGGCCAGCGCCGCGGCATCGACAGCCCGCGAAAGCGCCGCCTTCATCACGAACATGCGCCCGACGTCCACCGACAGACCAACAATCGCGAACAGGGCGATTGCCATCACCGCGACCATCGGGAATATCTGGCCTTTGGACCGGGATGTCAGCGCCCTCCGGACAAAGGACGACGTGGAGCGCGCCCGCACCCTGGTCTTCTTGCCGGGGTTTCCGCTCATACTCCGGTTCGACTCCGACCATCGACTGAGGAGGCTGCCCAACTCTGGCAGTCCCTCTACCGGATATTCATCGGCTGGGTGGCCGAGTTACCGAAGGGTTGAGGCCGCCATTTTTAAGGGAAAGTCCTTAGTCCGCCCGTTCGGGAGGCGCCTCAGCGGCGCTGGTTCGCCAGCACCGCCTCAACCACCGTGCCGATGGGGCCAAGCTCGTCGTGCATGACGGCAGTGGAGACGCCGAGGCCGTAGGGTTGGACGGAGCGCTGAGTCTCCAGGGCGATCCACTCGCCGGCGGGGTAGCGGTGGAGATAAAGGGTGATATCGGCGTTGATGAAGCCGGTCGGCGCCCTGCCGGCCACATTAGAGAAGGCGTTCGTGAAGTCGGCCGTCGTCGCGGCGCGGACCACTGGCGTGTTCTCTTCGCCCTCCACGAGGGGCACAGGCAGGCGCACCCAGGCACGGTTCCCGGCCATTGGGTCGCCGCGGTTGAGCCAGCGCACCTCAATAGTTGTGTGGAGTCCCTGCCGGTCGAGTGCAGCAGGCGGGGGCGGCGCGCCCGGGGACCGCATCCAGCCGCCAAGGTTAGACGGCTCCAGCCCTTCCGGCCCGGCCAGCAACCGCGCCGGCGGTTCGATGGCTACTTCCTGGTCTAGGCGGCGCAGCAGCAGCGCGACGGCTTTCGAGACAAGCTCGCCATCGGCCAGCAGGGCCGCCTCGACAACGTGAATTCTGCCGCCGCGCCGGACCGTCGACGCGTGCACCTGCAGAGGCACGTTTGGCACCGGCTTCAGCAGGTCGACGGTCAAACGCGAAACCCGCAGGCCGGGGTCGTCGTTGAAGCGCTCGACCGCGCGGGCCAGCAGGCCCGCGGCCGACCCGCCGTGGAGCTGAGTCTCACCCCAGGGGCTGCGCGCCTTATCGGTGGGGCGGAAGCGCTCGCCATCGAATACGAATAGGGATTCAGACATCCTTGCTCCTGCTCCCAAACGTAGTCAGGTGCAGGATAAAGACAGAGTCAGGCATAGAAAAAGGAGGCAGCTCACGCTGCCTCCTTGCGGAAGCTCTTGTTCCATGGAACGTCACGCGACCCGGCGCACTTCGGCTCCGACGGCCGCGGCTATGTCCGCCTCGGCGGCCTCACGATCCATGACCTCCTCGGTCGTGGGGCGGAAGATGCTGACGATACGGTCCAGCAACGAAGGCTCGCCACCCTCGAGGTCCTCCAGGAACTCGATTCGCAGCCGCTGCGCCTCGCTGAAGGGGCGGTTCTCGATGTCATACAGGTCCGCCTGCTCCTGGGCCTGATAAAGCTGGTACATTTTTTGACCTCCTTCGGTCATTCCTTCTCGTTTTCGGATGATTCTTTTGATTTCTGGAATCATCATAACACTTTTAGGCCGGTTGTCAACAATAGTGCGACAATTCTCCCAGGACTGTTGCGCAGCTCTCATATCAGCGCCTAACATTCAACCGATGCCCCACAAGATGACAGGCGATAGCGGAGACGCCGCCGGCGCCAAAGCCGTCGAGCGGCTGATATCGATCCTGACCGTCCTGGCCGAAGAAGGCCGCCCCCTGGGCGTCGCCGAGGTGGCAGAGGGCGCAGACCTCCCGCAGGCGACGGTGCACCGCCTGCTCGGCGGCCTCGTCGCGACCGGCTGGGTGGACAAAGACAGGCCAACCTCGCGTTATCGCCTCGGCCACTCGATGCTTGGCCCGGCCGCCGTCGCCCTTGGCCAGGCGCCCTTGATCGAGCGCGCGCAGCCGCTTCTGAACCGCATGGCGGAGATCGCCGGCGGAAATGTGCTCGTTGCCGTGCTCGTCGGGCGCAACGTCGTATTCCTGGCGATCGGCAGCGCCTCCCAGGAAACCGCTACCCTGCGCCCGGGCTCAAACCGGCCGGCTCACTGCAGCGCCGCCGGCAAGGTGCTGCTGGCTTTCCTTTCGCCCCAGGAGCGGCGGCGCATCTTCCGCGGCCGCGAGCAGCTACGGCAGTTCACGCCCAACACAATCGCCACATTCGATGACCTCGAGAAACACCTCGAAGAGGTGCGCCGCAACGGCTATGCCATGGACCTGGGCGAGTTCCGCGAGTATCAGCGCTCGGTTGCCGTGCCCGTGCACGGCGCCGGCGGCCAGGTCATCGCCGCGATGGTCTGCTCCGCCAGCGCCGAGCGCATGACCCCGGAACAACTGACCTTCGTCCGCGAGGAGATGAGCATCCTGGCGGACGAACTCTCGCGGCAGGCGGGCCTGGCCTCGGACTAGCTCGCGCCGCGCGGTCTGGCTGCCCGGACCTGCCGTGCTATACGGGCGTGGCCGGGCCAACCATGTAGTGCTCTTCGCCGCGGGTCATGCAGGAGCGCGAGAAGTCGATGAAGTTGGCCTCGTCCTCGGCCAATACGCGCGCCGCCTCGCGCCGCTCTTCGTCCGTCCCCGTCGCCTTCGCAGGGTCGATCCACCACTCGGCGTAGCCGTCGTAAGGCTCCGCCATGTCGCCGCGGATGGGGTCGCGGCGGCGCTCGGCCGGCGGCGGCGTGGCGTGGACCTGGATGTAACGCACCATGCCCATCTTCGGCGCGTACTTCCGCACCAGGGGTCCGTGCGTCTCCAGCCAGTACTTCTGGAAATCCTCCAGGGTCATTCCCGGCTTGCGCCGCAGCACATAAGTGGTCTTGAACACCGGCGAACTCTCCTTGATGGCCACTAGGACCCGATATCGACACTCCGCAGCCTGAAGGTATCGTCCATCCGCGGCCAAGGCGCAAGATCCTTGCGGTTTACAGAGGTTTAACTCCCTCTTGAGGCAGACCGTATTCTTGGAAGCGTACTTGCTAGTAGAACTAGGACAGGATCGGCCACATGACGCGGAGGTTGTTTGACTTTTAGGACACTGGTGCTCCTCTCCTTGCTCCTGCCAGCGCTGGCTGCCGCCTGCGGCAAGGACGGCGCCTCCGGCTCCACCCAGACAGGTACCGGGCCGACCGCTTCTGCCGGCGGCGCCACCACAGGAGCCTCGCCCGCTGCCGCGCCATTGCCGATCGCGCCGGTTGGCGTCCAGCGCGCGTTCCCGGCGCTGTCCTTCGCGCGCATGACCGGCATGTATCCCTTGCCCGACAACTCGAACCGCCTGGTTGTGCTGGAGCAGCGCGGCCTCATCTCTGTCTTCGAGAATCGCCAGGACGTGCGAGCAGCAGCGGTGTTCCTCGACATCACCAGCCGCGTGAGCAACGCCGGCAACGAGGAGGGCCTGCTGGGCCTGGCCTTCGCCCCGGACTTCGAGCGCACGGGCAACGTCTACGTCTACTACAGCGCCGCTGCCGGACAGCGCCGGACCGTGCTCTCGCGCTTCACGGCGACGGCCGACCGCTCGCGCGCGGACCCGGCGTCCGAGACGGTGCTTTTGGAGGTGCCGCAGCCGTTCCCCAACCATAAGGGCGGCCAGATCGCCTTCGGCCCGGACGGCTACCTGTACATGGGCCTCGGCGACGGCGGCTCCGGCAACGACCCCGGCAACCGCGCCCAGAACCTCAACGAGCTCCTCGGCAAGATCCTGCGCATCGACGTCTCCGGGGCCAGCCAGGGGCTGCCCTATCGCATCCCGGCCGACAATCCCTTTGTCGGGCGCCAGGGCGCCCGCGGCGAGATCTGGACCTACGGCATGAGAAACCCCTGGCGCTTCTCCTTCGATAGCGCCACCGGCGACCTCTGGGCCGGCGACGTCGGCCAGAACAACCGCGAGGAGATCGACGTCATCCGCAAGGGCCAGAACTACGGCTGGCCCCAGGTTGAAGGGACACAGTGCAACGCGGCCCGCGCGTCCAACTGCGACCGGACCGGCACGGTCCCGCCGGTCATCGACTACGCCACGGCCAGTCCCAACTGCTCCGTCACGGGTGGCTTCGTGTATCGAAAGGGCGACTTGCCCCAGGTCCAGGGCGCTTACGTGTACGGCGACTACTGCAGCGGCAAGATCTGGGCCCTGCGCTACGACGGCAATCGCGTCACCGAACAGGCCGAGATCGTCGACAACGCATTCGCGATCAGCAGCTTCGCGATGGACGCCGGCGGCACGCTCTACGCCCTGGCCCACTCGGACTCACCCAGCGGCATATACCGAATATCCGCCCCTTAACGCCGGGGCGGCCGCTGAAGGATGCTGTGATAGGCTGATCCGCTGGCAGAACCGTGGGACAAGTCCTGTAGCGTGAGGAGCGATGCCGGAGCCGCCATATCCTCGCCAGACCTCAACTCCCCCTCGCAAGCGCGGGCCGGGCTCCGGCCGGGCCGCCCTCTTCGTCGTCGTTGGCCTGCTCCTGGTCGCGGCAATCCTAGGCTGGCAATCGTCGACAGGCGCAAAGGACTCCGGCGCTTCGACCAGGGCGAGCAGCGCCCTGGGGCTGGAGGCCGCCGCCCCCGCGATTCCAGCCGGCCCCACGCCCTGCGCCTACTGCAACCAGGACCCCAACCGCTGGCGCGCCTTCACTGCCAAGCCGCCGCCGGAGATCGGCGGCAAGTCCGCCGCCATAATCGAAGCTGCCTGCGGCGCGCTCCTTTACGGCGCCGGCGAGAACGACCGCCGGCCGCCGGCAAGCCTGGCCAAGATCGTCAGCGCCCTGGTGGCGGTCGACCGGGCCAGACTGGGCGACCAGGTCGACATCAAGATCAACGGCTGGGACCTCTCGGCCGAGGACGGCTCGACGATCATGGGCCTCGAGGCCGGCATGCGCCTGACTGTCGAAGACCTGCTCTACGGCATGCTACTTGTCTCGGGCAACGACGCCGCTCTTGCCATGGCCGACCATCTCGGCGGCAGCACCCGCTTCGTCGACCTCATGAACGCGAAGGTGGCGCAGCTTGGCCTCGGCAACACTCACTTCACGACTCCCGATGGCCGCGACAGCGCCGGCCAGTACTCGTCGGCGCTGGACATGGCCCTGCTGGGGCGGGCGCTGCTCCAGGTCCCGGCGCTGAAGACAATCGTGAATACGAAGACATACATGCCGCACTGGGACGGACGCCAGCTTTCCAATGCGAACGAAATGATCTGGGCCTATAACGACGCCGTCGGCGTCAAGATCGGCTACACCGAGACGGCCGATTACACGATCGTCACCGGCGTCGAACGCGGCGGCCGCCTCCTCATCGCGGCCGTATTCGGCAGCTGGAACCTCTACAACGACCCGGTGAACCTGCTGAACTGGGCCTTCGCGAATACCAGGACCGCCTGCCCGAACTGAGGGTGGCGGACCTCGGCACCATTTGCGATGGAGTCGAGACTCATCTCCGGTTGCGGTAGCACCGCCACCGCGCCTTAATCTATGTCTGGCCTGCCTGGCCGCCGACGATGAACGACTACTTACAGGACATCGTGAATAACCTGACCGGGCGCAGCGGCCTGCTGGACTGGCTGATGCAGTTCGCCGCGCGCGACCTCATTTTCCTGATCGTCGCGCTGCCGGTGGTCCTCTGGTTCTGGCAGGCCGGCGCGCGGCAACGGGCGGCGAATCAGCGCGTGGCCGCGTGCTGCGTCCTCGCCGGGGCCGTGGCGCTGGCGATTGCCAGGATGGCTGGCATGGCGCACTGGGAAGCGCGGCCGTTCGTCAACGACGCCGATACCCGCCTCCTGATCCAGCATTCGGCCGACAACAGCTTCCCCAGCGACCACGTGACGCTGGCGTTCGCTATCGCGGCAGCCCTCGTGACGCTGCGGCCTCGTCTCGGCTGGGTAGCGCTGGCCGGCGCCTGTGCGGTCGGCGTCGGCCGCGTTTTCGTCGGGGTGCACTGGCCGGATGACATCGCCGCCGGCATGGCCATCGGCCTGCTCGCGGGAGTCGCCTGTGCCTCGCTGGAATCGCGCTGGGTGCGGCCGCAGCGCGCGCTGGCCAAGCGCCTGCCGGCGATCCTGGTGGCAGAGCCCTAGTACACAGTGAGAAGTCGGAAAGGTGCATTCCGGTCGTGGTGAGGCCCTCGAACCACGGACGGGCGCCAGGCTCACTCAGCGCGACCGGATCTCCCGCTCGGTGACTGTTGCCCGGAGTCGTCCTTCGAGAGCCTCAGGACGATCCATCCGAGAGCCTGAGGGCGATTTCCGACAAGCCGGCAGTGCCCACGACGCGGCCTTCCGCTATGGTGTGAGGCGATGGCCGAGAGGCTTTGCCCGAAGTGCGGCGCCTACTGGCAGTGCGGTTGCGTCCTCGACGAATGGAAGCAGCCCCTGGACCAGGCCTGCCGGCACGACTGGATCGCCGCTGTCGGCGTCGAAGTCGATGAGGCGTTGCCGGTGGACGCCGAAGTCACGATCTGCCGTCTCTGCGGCCTGTATGCCGTCCGCTCCGTCCGCGGCAACGCCTAGGACCCATCGGGGGGGGATTCAGGCGCGGACCCTGGCGGCTCTGATGCCAACCGGACCACTTCCGCTCGGGCGTTCTCCATCGTTATGTTCAGAGACGTGAGAATGCTCCAGGCCACGCCGCTCCCTTCGGCGAGGAAGCCGAGGAGGATGTGGTCTGTGCCGATATAAGCATGGTTCAGGTCATCCGCCTGCTGTTCGGCCAGCTCCAGCGCGCGTTTGGCCCTCGGCGTGAGGCCGATCGGGCGCACAGGTAACGGTTCCTGGCCCCGGCCAATCAGGTGGTCGACAGCCTGCCTGAGCGTGTCCTGTGACACTCCGAGGTTAGCCAGGACGCGGGCGGCGGCGCATTCGGGCATCTCACAGAGCCCCAGCAGAAGATGCTCCTGGCCGATGTATCCGTGATTCATCCGAATGGCCGCTTGCTGGGCGAAAACCATCGTCCGGCGCGCCCTCTCGGTGAATCTTGCGAAGTACCCGCCTGAATCGCCGCTCCAGGCTGAGGTGGTGGCAATCCGCCGCGCGTCCGTTTGCTTGCGCTCCTCGGCCTTGAGGTATTGGACCAGGCTCGATTCGGAAATCAGCCACTTGCGGCCGATCTGAAGTCCCGGCAGCGCTCCTTCGTTCAGGAGCTTGTAGACGGCGTTCTTGTCGATGCTGAGGCGCTCTGCCACCCAATCGGGGTCTCGGTAGTCCAGCGTCGTCGGCTCCGCCATATCGCACCTCATGTTTAAGCTGGTTTAACCCTATCTACCCCTGTTTCTTCCTGTCAACATCGATCTGACCCGTCCTACCGGTTTGATTGGGTGGACCCGGGCCGCGTGCCTATCATTGAATCGATGTCCGAGGCCGACAACGTCCTTCAACGCGCCGAAGAGCTCGCCGAAGAGGTCGAGGAAGACGTAGCCGCCCTGCGCCAAGAGGCCCGCCGGACTGGCTTGTTCAGGCTCGACTACGCGATTTTCGCGGGCTTCGGCCTCCTGTTCGCCGGCTACGGCCTCGCCTACTTCGTTTTCGGCCTGGACCTGGGCGAGTTCCGCAAGTGGGGCTACGCCGGCATCTTCTTCCTGGCGATGGCCGGCTCGGCCACGCTGGTGCTGCCGACGCCCGCAAACGCCGCCGTGTTCACGGGGGGCGTGGTCCTGGACCCGGTCATGGGCATCCCGGCGCCCCTGCTCGTGGGCCTTGTGGCCGGCCTCGGCGACGCGATCGGCGAGTTCTCAGGTTATCTGCTGGGCTACGCCGGGGCGGACATCGTCAAGCGCCAGCGCATGTACGCCACCTTCGCGGGCTGGATGCACCGTCGCGGCATGCTCACGGTGTTCCTCCTTTGCACGTTCCCCAACCCCTTCTTCGACCTGGCGGGGGCCGCGGCCGGCGCGACCCGCATGCCGCCGAGGAAGTTCTTCGCCGCCACGCTTGCCGGCAAGATCGTCAAAGACCTCTTCCTCGCCTACGGCGGCAGCTTTTCGATCGGCTTGATTAGCGGCTGGGTGTAGGGCGCGAAGGCCCTAGACGCGCCCCTTACCCCGCCGTCACTGCCCGGGGACCGTCCTTCCGAGCCGCGCCTCTGCTTGCTCTTTGACACACGAGCCAACCTTCCTTTATCGGGGTGCGAGCCTGGATGCGGCCTAATCGCAGATAGCGGATCGCTCCTGCGTTCGGGTTTGCTTGTCCGCTGGAGAACGACATGCGACCGAAGTTGAGCCCGGTATTCCTCGCAGCCTTCCTTGCCGCCATGACTCTGGCCTGCGGCGGCAACGACAACAACAATGACGGCGGTATCAGCGGCTTCTACGGAGGGGGCAGCGCCACACCTGAGACGAGCGGCGCCGCGGCCGCCCTTCCTTCGGGCAGCCAGGGCGGCAACGACCCGGCCACTCTGTCCAACCTCCCGGCCGTGGTCGACAAGGTCAAGCCGGCGGTGGTCCAGATCACCAGCGAGCAGATCCAGCTCAACCAGTTCAACCAGCCTTTCTCCGTGCCCGCGGGCGTCGGTTCGGGCGTCATCTATGACAAGGACGGCCACATCCTCACCAACAACCACGTCGTCGAGGGCGCGCAACGCCTGGAAGTGTCGCTCGTCGACGGCCGCTCGATGGAGGCGAAGGTTATCGGCAAGGACGCACAGTCGGACCTGGCCGTGATCCAGATCAGCGGCGACAACCTGCCAATCGCCCAGCTCGGCGACTCCAGCACTCTTCGCGTCGGCGACTGGGTGATCGCGATCGGCAACGCCCTGGGCCTGCCCGGCGGCCCGACGGTTACCGTCGGCGTCGCCAGCGCCCTGGGCCGCTCCGTCCAGGAGCCGGGCGAAGGCAACACCGCCGGGCCAATCCTCTTCGACCTGATCCAGACCAGCGCGCCCATCAACCCCGGCAACTCCGGCGGGCCGCTGATAAACCTTGCCGGCCAGGTCATCGGAATCAACACCCTCGTGGCCGGACAGGCGGAGCCCGGCGTCCCTGCGCAGGGGATCGGCTTCGCGCTGTCAATCAACCGCGTGAAACCGGCCGCCGAGCAGCTGGTCGCGAACGGTCAGGTGCAGCACGCCTATCTCGGCGTGGGTTACGCGCCCCTGAACCCGGCGATTGCCGCCCAGCTGGGGCTGACGCAGACATCCGGCGCCGCCGTCACATCGGTCGTGCCGGGCTCGCCCGCGGCGCAGGCGGGCCTTCGCGCCGGCGACGTCATCACCCAGGTCGAGGGCAAGGACCTGAAGGGCGAATCAGACCTCGCCGCCGCGCTGGCCGACAAGAAGCCCGGTGACAAGGTGAAGCTGACCGTCGTCCGCAACGGCTCCCCCCAGACCATCGAGGTGACGCTGGGCCAGGCGCCGGGTTAGCGCGCTTGAGGAACAGGAGGCCGCCAGCCCATTGGTCCTGAGCCAGCCTGCCCTGAGGCCGACGAAGGGGAGGGCAAGCCGGGATCCGGATCGCGCGTTGAGTCGGCCCGGCGACCGCTCGTGGTTCGAGGGCCTCACCACGAACGGGAAGCAGCGTTGGTGTCCGAGCGACCGTTGGGGTCGCAACACAGCCGGAGCGCGCCTCAAACCTCCTCCCACCTCACACCTCCTCCGCCTGACACCTCTTCTGTGCTATTAGTGGGCCGCCATGAATTCGAGCGCGCGGCGCACGGACCTCGCGATCCTGGCCCTGGCCGTGGCGGCCGTGAGCACGGCGGCGATCTTCATCCGCCAGGCGGACGCGCCGGCCCTGGTCATCGCCGCCTCCCGGCTCACCCTGGCATCGATCCCGCTGGCCGGCTACGCGGCTGTCCGTCGCCTGCCTGTCGTACCGCGGGACCGGCGCTCACGCTGGCTGACCGTCCTGGCCGGCGTGTTTCTGGCGGCGCACTTCGCCTTCTGGATCGCCTCCGTGAAGGAGACTTCGATCATCACCTCGGTGGTGCTGGTCACGGCGCAACCGCTGTTCGTGGCCCTGGCCTCGGGGCCGCTTCTAGGCGAAAAGCCGGGCGCGCTGGCCTGGGCCGGGATCGGCGTCGCCGGCGCCGGCGCGGCCGTGATGGTGGCGCAGGACTTTGGGCAGGGGTCAGACGTCCTCCGCGGCGACCTCTTTGCCGTGCTGGGGGCGATGTTCGCCGCAGCCTACATCATGACCGGACGCAGCCTCCGCACTTCCGGCAGCGACTGGCTGCCCTACGTGACCGCCGTGTATTCGGTCAGCGCCGTGATCCTTGTGGTCTCCGCCGTCGTGGCCGGCGAGAGCTTCCGCGGCTACAGCACCGAGACCTACCTCTTCTTCCTGCTCCTGGCGCTGGTGCCGCAGCTCATCGGCCACAGCGCCATCAACCGCTCGCTGGGCTATCTCCCGGCCGCGTCCGTCGCCATCGCGATCCTGGGCGAGCCGGTGGGCGCCACGATTCTGGGCATCGTCTTCCTGAACGAGGACCCAACAGCCCTGCAGGCGCTGGGGGCCGTCCTGGTGCTGGCGGGCGTGTACCTCGGCCTGCGCGGCTCCGTGGCCATGGCCGAAACGCCGGCTACGGCCCCGGACTGAAGCGGCCGAGTACACGAGGTTGTCGCGCCTTCGGATTCGCGCCTACAATGCGCCACCAGTCTCAGGCAGGGCAGAATGGCAGACGCCAAACCTCCACTCGCGGGCTACAAGCTGCTAGACATCTCGCAGATGATCGCGGGGCCGCTGGCCTGCGAGCTTCTCAGCGACATGGGCTGCGAGACCATCAAGCTCGAGCCTATCGACGGCGAATCGACCCGCCACACGGCCGGCGTCGTCCCGCTCGAAGGCTTGGGCTTCATCATGTACAACCGTGGCAAGAAGAGCGTGCCCGTTGACGTGCGGCTGCCCGAAGGGCGCGAGGTCGTGCACAGGCTCGTCGCCCAGGCAGACATTGCCGTGGTCGGCTACAGGCCGGACGTCTGCATCGACTTCGGCCTCGACTACGAGACGCTGGCCGCCGTCAACCCGAAGCTGATCTACGTGCAGAACACTGCCTTCGGCTCGAAAGGGCCGATGGCCTCTCAGGGCGGCTACGACATCGTGGTGCAGGGGCTGTCCGGCCTCATGGCCGTGAACCAGGGCGTCGACGCCGAGGGCCAGCCGCGCCCGATAGCTCCCGCTTACGCCGACTACATGACCTCGGCCTTCATCGCCTGGGCGGTCACCGCCGCCGTCCTCGTCCGCGAGCGCACGGGGGAAGGCCAGAAGGTCGAGACGTCGCTCCTGCAGTCGGCCTTAATGGGCCAAGTCGGCCGCCTGCGTTACTTCGAGGCCCTGGACACCGAGACTAACGCTACCTTCCTCACGAAAATCAAGGAGATGCGGGCGGCGAACCGGCCATGGACGGAGCAACTGGCCTTGCGCGCGGACCGCCTGATCCCCGCCAACATCTATTACCGCGCCTATCCCACGGCCGACTCCCACCTGATCGTCGCCTGCCTGAATAACGCCACGCGCGTGAAGTTCCTCAACATCATCGGCGTCGATGACTTCCGCATGGTCAACGGCCAGCTGAATACGAACCTGGACCCGTCCGAAGACACGCCCGAGCGCCGCGAGCGCCTGCGCGCGATCGTCCTGGAGGCAGAGGCCATCGTACGCGGCAAGACCACCGCGGAGTGGCTGGCAGTCCTCACCAGGGCCAAGATCCCGGCCGGCCCGCTGCGCTTCCCCGAAGAGGTCTTCTCCGACGAGCAGATCCTGGCCAACGACTACCTGGTGCGGTTGGAGCACCCGGCGGCCGGGGCCTACCACACGGTCGCCCCGGCCTTCAAGATGTCGAAATCGCCGCTCTCCGTGCAGTCGACCGCGCCGCTGTTCGCGGAGCACACGCGGGAGGTGCTGGCCGCGGCCGGCTACTCCGACGCGGAGGTCGAGGCGCTGATCGCCAAAGGCGCCGTGGCCGCGCGGCAGGCCTAAGCGGCGGCCGGCGCCGCTCGACGCGCCGTTGCGGCCCTGCCCTGCGCGTGGGGCATCGCGGCACAACCCGTGGGAGGCAATGCCACGGATTGACACTGATTCCCACCGATTTGCCCCGGAGGATTCCCCGAACCGGACACCGCTAACTCGGAAAATCGGTGAGAATCTGTGTTAATCCGCGTGAATTCTCGCCCCCCTGTCCCTTTGCTGTGTGCCGGGAGGCAGGGAGAGCGCTACATCCGCGTGCCGCCGACGGTCATGCCGGACGACCAGCACCGTCGGGATGCCGACGCCGACGGGGACGGACTGGCCGTCCTTGCCGCAGGTCCAGCGGCCGTCGCTGAGCGCGAAGTCGTTGCCGACGGCCGTGACCTTGCTGCAGGACGTCGGGGCCGTTGCCGATCAGGTTCACGTTGCGGATCGGCGCGGTGATCTTGCCGTCCTCGATCATGTAGCCCTCGGTGACGCTGAAGACGAAGTCGCCGTTGCTGATGTTCACCTGGCCGCCGGAGAAGGCGACGCAGTAGATGCCCTTCTTGACCGACGTGATGATGTCCTCGGGCGCGGACTGCGCCGGCCAGCATGTAGGTGTTGGTCATGCGCGGCATCGGGTAGTGCTTGAAGGACTGGCGGCGGCCGTTGCCGGACGGCTTCGTCTTGAGTGCCGTCGAGCTGATGCGGTCCTGCAGGTAGGCCTGCGAGGATGCCGTTCTCGATCAGGACGTTGTAGCCGGGCAGGTTGCCCTCGTCGTCGATGTTGATCGAGCCGCGGCTGTCCTGGATCGTGCCGTCGTCGACGACGGTGCAGAGCTCGGACGCGACGAGCTCGCCGATGCGGTCGGTGTAGTTGCGAGGTCTTCTTGCGGTTGAAGTCGGCCTCGAGGCCGTGGCCGATGGCTTCGTGCAGGAGGATGCCGGAGTCGCCGGCGGCCAGCACGACCGGGAACGTGCCGGCCGGCGCTTCGATCGCAGACTGCAGGAGCACTGCCTGGCGCGCCGCCTCCCGGGCGATGTGCTCCGGGCGGGTGCTCGTCGAAGTAGGCCATGCCCATGCGGCCGCCGCCGCCCCAGCGCGCGTTCTGGCGCATGCCGTCGCGTTCGGAGAGGCAGGAGACGTTGAAGCGCACCAGGGGCTGGACGTCGCCGGCCATGCGGCCGTCGCTGGTGAAGATCGCGATCGTGCTTGAGCTCGTCGACGAAGTTGATGTCGACGCGGGCGATCGAGCGGTCGTAGTCGCGCGCGGCCTCGTCGGCGCGGCGCAAGAGCTCGACCTTATCGGCCGGGGCTACGTCGACGGTGCTGGCTGCAGGCGAGTAGTGGCTCGCGGTCTCGTAGTGCACGACGTCGACCGGCGTGGCGCGCTCGCCGCGGGACGCGATCTTCGCGGCGGTGTCGGCGGCGCGCATCATGGCGTCGCGGCTGAGGTCCTCGGTGTAGGCGTAGCCGACGGCCTCGCCCAGGAGCACGCGCACGCCGAGGCCCTGGCTGAGGCTGCGGTTGGCGCTCTTGACCGCCTGCTGCTCGAACTGGATGTTGCCGGCGTTCTTGTGCTCGAAGTAGAGCTCCGCGTAGTCGCCGCCCCGCGACAACGCCGCATCGAGTAGCGACTGCGCAGCGGCCTCGTCGATCCCATAGCGATCGCGCATGAACCTTGCGCCTTCCGAGCCGCGACCGGTCACTTCCGCCATGCGGAGCCTCCATCAGCTACGAACACGTCCGTCCCGAGAATGATAGCCGGTTCTCGGGCAAGGCTAACGACGCCGACGGTAACGATCTGTCCGCCGGATGGAGATCGGCCCGATGTAGAATTCGCCGGTATTGAAAGACAGCTACCGCATCCTCATCCTTGGATCGAGCGACGTCACCTTCACCGATTCAGACGAGTCGCAGACCTCGTACTGGTTGCTGAGGTCGGAGCTCATGCGGAGATTCCCCGAGGTTACCTGGCAGGTCGACCACGGCCTGCTGTATCCCACGGCCAACATGGCCGAGAGGACGGCGCGAACACCTGGACAGGCTGAACCCGGACGCCCTCCACCTCTCGATGGGATCGAACACATTCGCGGAGAAGAGCGTGACCTTCGCGATCCGCAGGCGCCTGCCGCGC
Organism: uncultured Chloroflexia bacterium; assembly: GCA_963703905.1. Classification (GTDB taxonomy): domain Bacteria; phylum Chloroflexota; class Dehalococcoidia; order DSTF01; family WHTK01; genus DATLYJ01. Next base: position 327,606 of record CAVPFY010000006.1, on the reverse strand, counting down.
CTTTATCCCGTGGCGGGGCCGCTGATCGCCTCAGCCAAGGCGCTGGCGGGCGGCAGGGCGGAGGGCAATCCCGGGATGCTGGGCCTGCTCTTTCGGGCGCCGCGCCGCCTCGGCCGCATGGTCTTCGGCATGGCGTCGCTGATCGACCCCGGTGATGCGCTCAAAGCCACCGTCGAGACCTTCGAAATGCTCTCGCGAAGAGGCATACCCGTCGTCGTCCGCCTGGCGGAAGGGAACACGCAGCAGGCCGACCAGAGGGAATCGGCCCGCATCCTGACCCGCGAATACAACGAAGCCGTGGCTGGTTTGTGCGAGCGCTTCGGGTTCCCCGCCTTCCGGCTCTCCGCCGAGCTGGGGCCGAAGTACGGGCGCACGCCGGACGGCCTGCACGCCGACAGGGCGACGCGGGCCTACGGCGCTTCCCGGGCCGCCGACTGCATCGCTTCCGCGCTGGGACTCCGCGCCGCCCGCGCTCCGACCGACAACTGACGACTGCACGACTCACCACTCACCACTCATTACTATGATCCCGTGCTCGAAACCATCGCCACCTCCGGCGCGCCCGGCTCCTGGACCGAGATCACCGCGGTCGTCAGGCCTGGTGGCGTCGAAGCGGTCGCGGACGAGCTGGCGGACTTTTCCGGCGGCGGCGTGGCGCTGGAGCCGCCGATCGCGGCATTGGGCCCGGACGAGGGCTACACCCTGGACGATGCCGCGCCGGTGACGATGCGCGCCTACGCCTACGGCCCAATCTCGGCCGCGCGCCGCGCGCGGCTGCGCCGCAGCCTCCGCGCCGGCGGCCTCGCTTCCTGGGTCGTGAAACCGCTGCGCTATCGCACGCTGCGCGAGGAGGACTGGGCCGAGGCCTGGAAGAAGCACTACGACATCGAGCGCGCCGGCCGGATCGTCGTCCGGCCAGCCTGGATCGAGTACGAGGCCGCGGCGGGCGAGGTCGTGGTCAGCCTCGATCCGGGCATGGCCTTCGGCACCGGCCAGCACCCGACCACGCGCATGTGCCTCCTGGGCGCCCAGGAGCTGCTGCCGGTGGGCGCCAGCGGTCCTGGACCTCGGCACCGGCTCAGGCATCCTGGCCGTCGCGGCGATCAAGCTCGGCGCCTCGCGCTGCGTGGCCGCGGACATCGAAGAGCAGGCCGTCGCGGCGGCGCGAGCGAACATCGCCCTGAACCATGCCGGCGGCGCAATCGAGGTGGTATATGGGTCGCTGGAAGCGGTCCCGGCGGGTCCCTACGACTTCGTGTTCGCCAACATCAACGCCGGCACCGTGATCCGCCTCGCGCCGGAGCTGGCTTCGCGCCTGAGCCCCGGCGGCCGCGTCCTTGCCGGCGGCGTCATCGCCGAACGAGAGCCTGAAGTGCGCCTGGCCCTCGAAGGCGCCGGCTTTATGGTCGAGCGGGTGCTCTCCGAAGGCGAATGGCGCACGTTCGTGGCGCTGAAGTCGGGCTGAGGCTGATGGGAGTCGACGAACTCAGGCGCCGCATCGAGGACGCACGGGCCGAGTTTCGCCGTGCCCTTGAAGCCGCCTCGACGGCCTGGGAGGTGCGGCCGGGACCTGACGCCTGGGCGCCGCGCCAGATCGCCGAGCACGTGATGGCAGCCGAGCTCGGCTACGCCGGCGCGGTCGCTTCAGCCCTGAGCCTCGAGCGCCCGGCCTGGGAGACCTTCGAACTCCTTTCGTCGGCGCAGGCGCGGGCCACCCACGAACGGGTTGCCGCGACGAGCAGCGCGATCATGGCCTTGCTGGGCGACGCCGACCTCGTGCGGCAGACCCCGAGCGACGCCACCGTCCTGGAGGTACTCGAGAAGGCGCCATTCCACCTGGTCGAGCACGCCGAGGAGATCCGAGCCATCACCGAAGACAGCGCTCCTTAGCCGAACTCCGTCAGATAGGCTTTCAAGTTCTCCGCGGCGGCGGCCCTGCGGTCCGGCCGCAGGGCGATCGCCGCGAAATCAGCGACGCCCACGATCGCCCGCCATTCCCGCACCGTTTGGGCATCGAGGGGCTGGCCGGCCTGATATCCCTCCAGCAGCAGCGCCCGATCCTCCGGCCGCGCCCAGGAGCGCAGGTCCAGGGCCGGATGGCTGATGTAAGCGTCGCCGAAGTCGATCAGCCCATTTAACATCAGCGTCCTCGGGTCGACGAATACGTGTTCGGGCCCGGGATTCGAGTGCAGCGCAACGCTCTCAGCGGTAATGGGCGCGGCCTGGCGGAGCATCGCCGCGACTGCCTCCGGTGGTTGGCCCAGGGTCCAGGCTGTCCTATTTGCGGCCAACGCGGCGAGCGCCTGCGAAAGCAGGCCTTCGATTCGACCGCGCAGGTCGCCCTTGCTACGGTCGCCGGGCATCAGCGGGCTTGCGCGCAGCGCCTCCTGCGGCATCGAGTGCATCTCGCGCAGCGAGCGCCCGAGGCCGGCGAGGAGCGCGCGCCGCGCGGCGCCCTCGATGGGCAGGGCTCTGGCGGGCGCGCCCGCCATCCGAGTCATGAGCAGGTACTCGACGCCTTCCTCCTGCCCGTACGCGATGACGCGCGGCACGGAGATGTTTGAACACCTGGCGATCTGCTCCAGCAGGAAGGCTTCCTTCTCCAGGCTGGTCCGGGCCCTGAGCCGGTGCGGCCGCTGGGTCTTGAGCACCAGGTCGCCGTCGATCATGTAGGCGCGGGCTTCGCCGCCGCTCTCGTCGACCGCCGTGACGTCCCGCGCGCGGGGCGAGTGGCGCCGCACGATGGCCAGGACCACCTCCGGCCCCAGGACCGGATCGGGAGCGTCCGGTTGCGGGTAAACGTCCCCCGTGACCACGCCGCTAGCCTTCCAGGAGGCCGTCGATAACGGCCTCCGACTGCGAAGGCGGCGCCCGCCGGCGCGTGACATAGGCCAGCTCTCCCAGGAGCATCGCCGCCTTCATCGCACCCAAGAAAGCGTCATCGACCGGCGCGGCCTCGGCGTAGCCGGCGAGGACGGCTTCGCGCTCGTCGCGACGGCGCCAGGGCCGCAGGTCGAAGGCCGGGTGGCTGATGTACGCGTCCGCGAAGTCGATCAGGCCGGCAAACTCGCCGGTGTCCGGGTCCACGAAGACGTGCTCGGAGGCCGGGTTCGAATGCAGCGCAACCGGGCTGAGGCTGTCAGGGAGCAGGCGCACGGCCGCTTCGGCGACCCTCATCGGGTCTCGGTCGATGCGCGCTTCCGAGGGAAGACCGTTGACGACCGCGGCGACTTCGGCGAGCGCAAGGGCCATGCGACCCTTCAGCGCCGCGGCGGTCGCGTCCACCGAAAATAGCCCCGACTCCAGGAACTGGCCCTGGGCCAGGCCGTGCAGGCGCGCCAACGCCCGCCCGAGAGATCGCAAAACCTCGAAGCGTTGAAGGCCCTCAAGCGCGGCCGTGCCGAGACTCACCCCCCGCAGTCGCGTCATGCAGAGGTATTCGGTCTCACCCTCGCGGCCGTATCCCAGGAAGCGTGGCGCCCTGATTTCGCCGCCGCCCCCTTCGATCGCCCGCAGGAAGAATGCCTCCTTCGCCAGGCTGGTGTCGAACTCTTCGACCATGCGGCCACGGAGGCGCGCGGGCCGGTGAGTCTTCAGCACCAGGTCATCGTCAATGTAGTAGACGCGGCCCTTGCGCCCTGACTCATCTATGCCGGTCAGTCCCTGCGCGCCGGGGACGTACCTTCGCACGATGGAGAGGACCTCGGCGGGCCGCAGGACGCGGTCGGGACTTTCGGCCTGAGCCTTCGGAGGGCACATCGTCCCGTGATCTTACGCCCATTCGAGGCGGCCCTTCGTTTGTGTCAGGCATCCGAAAGGAGGAAGCGTTACGAGAACGCGGGCCACGTCCAACGGCTAGAGGCCCTGCTCCTTGCCGTCCAGCCATAGCAGGCCGTCGACCTCAACGCCGCGGATGATGACCTCCCAGTGCATGTGAGGGCCGGTCACGAGGCCGGTCGCGCCCAGCAGGCCCACCTGCTGGGCCGGCGTCACGGTTTGGCCGTCACTGACGTCGATGCGCGAGAGGTGATGGTAGGCGGTGAAAACGCCCGCCCCGTGGTCGAGCATGACGGAGTTGCCTCGCACCTGCAGGAGGCCCGTGAAGGCCACCTTACCCGTCGCGGCCGCCGTGACCGGGGAGCCGGCGTCGCCGGCGAAGTCGTTGCCGCGGTGGTAGTCGGTGGCGGGGCTGCCGTTGTAGCTGCGGGCTTCGCCGTAAAGGCTGCTCAGAGGGCCGGGATTCGGCCGGCGAAAGGGGCCCGACCACAGCTTTTGGGCCGTGTAACCAGAGTAGATGCTGGCTCGCTTCGCCAGCTCCGCCTGGATGATGTCCTGCGACAGCAACGCCGCGGTCGCGGCGTCCAGGATGATGTTCTCGACGGGATAGTCTTTGTCCAGGATCGAAAGGCTCGCGACGACGCTGGTCTGGGGCCTGCCCGGCGGCGTGTATGTCACCGTCACCGGATACAGCTGCGGTTGAGTAAACGCCCCGTTTCCGATCAGCGCCCAGGAGCGGTCGCCGCTTTTCAGCATCGGGTACTGGCGGCCCTGGAAGGTCGCGGTCGCCGATGAGGCAGGCTCGTTCAGGACCACCGTCGCGAAGCCGCCTTGCAGGACCGAAGGCGGCAGGAGTTGCAGCGCCGGCGGCACCGGCGTCGCTGTCGGCGGGACCGGTGTCGAGGTGGGCGGCGCGGGCGTCGCGGTTGTCGCGCGCAGGGCGCCATCGCCGCTGGCCGCGGTCGGCAGCGAGAGTTTGGAGGCGGCGGCGCCACCACACCCGACGATCAGCAGGGGCGCTTTGAGGGCGAGGCCGAGCAATGCGCGGCGGGGGACGCGCTGAGGCATGGGGCAATTGTAAAGACGGCGCACGGGAAGGCAAATTACAGCGCTGGACGCGCCTCAAGCGGGCACGAGCATGCCACGGCAAGCCCACGCTTCGAAACGGCCATTTCGCTCGCGGCGGCTTCTAGCGCGTCGGGTAGACGGTGCCGGGACTTTCTTTCGAAAGCTGCTCGCGCAGGTCGGAGACCCAGGTTCGGTAACGCTGCAGCTTGGCCTCGAGGTCTTGTTTCATCTCGAGCAGCGCTTCGACCTTGGTGCCGATGATCTCAAACTGGCGTTCCGTGACCGCGATCGCGCGGACTATGCGCGCGATCCGTTCTTCCGTGTCGAGGTCGTCCCTGTAGGTCGCGCGGAGCTCGAGCTTGGTTTCCTCGGCCTCCACCATCTCCTTGATCTCGGCCAATGTGAGTCCCAGCAGGTTCTGCAGGCGCTTGATCTGCTCGACGCGGTCAATGTCCTCTTCGGAGTAAAGGCGAAAGCCGCCCTCCATGCGCGAAGGGGCTTTGAGGAGGCCGCGCTCCTCGTAGAAGCGCAGCGTCCGTTGCGTAACGCTCGTGCGGTCCGCGACCTCGCCGATCTGGAGGTAGGATTCGTTTCGGGCGCGCTCCGTCTTTTCGGTGGTCATCGCATCGATCCTAGTGAACATTCACGCAAACGTCAATGTTCGGCCGGCGCGAGACGCCGGGGTGCCTGAGATCGTAAGCGGGCGCGAGTCATATTTGGCAACACTCGGCCAATGGTTGTGCTGTGCATCCGAGTGCGAAACGCTATGCTTCGCGACAAGGGCGAAAGCACAGCGGCGCCGTGGTAGAGCTAGATTCTGGAGGATCGCGTTGACCTGGGAACCTGAACTACAAGAGCTGGCCCTGAAGCGGCAACTGAACAAGCACATGGGCGGCACAGAAGGCATCGAGCGCCAACACTCGCAGGGCCGCCTCACAGTGCGCGAGCGCTTCGACCTCCTCCTCGACCCGGGCACCTTCGAAGAAGTCTTCACCGCCTACGGTGAGTCTCAATACGATGACGACGGCAAGCTCGCCGCCTTCAGGCCCGGCAACGTCATCGCCGGCTACGGCCAGATCGACGGCCGCCAGATAGCCCTGCGCGGCGACGACTACACGATCCGCGGTGGCGCCAGCGACAGCGCCGCGGCCGGCAAGCGCAATATCGAGCAGACGGCGGCCAACCTGCGCATACCCCTGGTCATGCTTCTGGAAGGGGCGGGCGGCAGCATCTCCACCGTCTCGCAGAACTATGAGGTCGGCGGCAGCGTAGGCATGCGCGCCGGTCCTCAGCTTCACGCGGCCGCCACGGCGGCCAACCTGCCCGTGGAGCTCAAGCGCTCCGGCACGCCGGGCGCCTTCATGGTGCCCGAGGAGTGGCGCGGGGATTCGGCGATGGCCTTCCCCCGGCACGACCTGGCCTCGACCCTGGCGCGCGGCAATCTCCTGGCCCAGGTGCCCGTTGTCACCGCGGTGCTCGGTTCATGTGCCGGCTGGATCGCGATCGCGGCCGTCGAGGCTCACTTCAGCGTCATGCTGCGCGAGACCAGCGAGCTCTTCGTCGGCGGGCCGCCGCTGATCAAGCAGGCGATGGGCATCGACATCCCCAAGCAAGAGTTGGGCAACTACAAAGTCCAGGTCATGAAGACGGGCGTCGTCCACAACGTCGCCGACAACGAAGAAGACGCGCTGCGCCAGATTCGGCGCTTCCTCTCGTACCTGCCCGGCAACGTCTGGCAGCTTCCGCCGCGCGCGAAGCCCGCGGACAGCCCCAACCGCCGCGACGAGAGCCTGGCGTCCGCGATCCCGCGCGACCGCCGCGAGACTTACGACATCCGGCGCGTCGTTCGCTCCGTCATCGACAAAGACTCCGGCTTCGAGATCCAGCCCCTTTACGGCCGTGCCCTGGTCACCATGCTCGCGCGCATCGACGGTTTCCCCGTGGCGCTGATGGCCAACGACTGCCGCCAGGACGGCGGCGCCCAGACCGCCGCGGCCTGCCAGAAGTTCGAGCGCTTCATCGACTTGGCCGATACCTTCCACCTGCCTGTCGTGTACCTCTGCGACGTGCCGGGATTTAACATCGGCCCCGAGTCCGAGAAGGAAGGCACCTTGCGCTGGGCCCTGCGGGCGAACATGGCCGTGCGGGAGGCCACCACGCCCTTCGTTACAGTGCTGATCCGGCGTTTCTACGGCGTTGCCCAGGGCGGCTCCAAGCGCAACGGCCCCTTTGCCCTGCGCTATGCCTGGCCGTCCGCAGAGTCGGGCTCGATCCCGGCGGCCGGCGGCGTGGCGGCCGCCTACCGGCGCCAGCTCGAAGGAAACCCGGACGGTGAGCGCATGCGCATGGAGCTGGAGGAACGCCTGAACCGCATGGCTTCAGTGATGCGCCGCACCAACCTTGTGGACGAGATCATCGACCCGCGCGACACGCGTCCCCTGCTTGTCGACTTCGTGCGGAAGTCGCAGGCTTACAGCGCGACGCAGCTGGGGCCGAAGCTGCGCGTCGGGATGCGGCCGTAGGCGCTAGCTGAAGGTCAGGTTGGCCTTGAGCTCTTCTGCCCTCTCAGCAGGGAGCACATAAACGGTGTAGCCCGTCTCAAGCAACACGTCGACAGTCAGTTTGAAATGAATTCGATCACTTCATACCAGTCGGCCAGTGGATCGGGCAACTTGAAGTAAACGTAGTATGAGAACTCCCGCAGCACATTGGGCTCATGCGGGCGCCGCTTCGCGACACCAATCCTGATGCCCGGAAAGCGCTCTCGTAGGGCCCCGCGAATTCGTTCGAGGTATTCGGCAATTGACTTAGTTTTTGTCTGCATTTTCTAGAACGCGTTCCGAAAATCTATTCGCCCTTCGCACTGCCCTCGTGGCCTGGGCGCTGCTTACGGATCCTAACCGATAGTCCGCCAATTGCCGCAGGTCTCCAAGCCGGTCTAGCGAGTCTCGCAGATCGGTTTCGTACAGTTTACGCCGACCGATAAGTTCCCCGGCGAACTGGGCTCTAACATCGTCATGTCCCCAAAACTCGCGCCGGACTCCGCCGCGCAGTAGCGCCACGATCGCCGCGTGGAAGCAGGCGTAGTATGCGCGATTGGCCGCATTGTTGAAGCGGCCGGCCGCGAGCTCGCTCGCGGCACCTGCCAGGCATTCGAGCGCCTTTAGCCGATGCACCTCTTCGTCGTCCACGGCGCAATCCTACAGGGAACTGCCGGGCCTCTAAACTAGAGGTATATAATGTTGGAAAGTTGGAAATGATGACATGGCGATAACTAAGGTCGGTCCCAAGAACCAGATAACCATCCCGGCGGAGCTCGTGAAGCGGCTTGGCCTCAAAAGGGGCGACTTCCTCGAGGTACAGGCCGACGAGAATGGCCTCCACCTGGTGCCGCAGAAACTGATCCCGCGCGACCAGGCCTGGTACTGGACCAAAGAGTGGCAGGCCATGGAGCGTGAGGCGGACGAAGAGATCGCCGAAGGCCGCCTTTCGGGCCCCTTCGAGACTGCTGAGGAGCTTTTGCGCCACCTTCACAGTGAATGAGGCTCTTCACCACCGACCGCTTCGACTCGGACTTCCGACGGTTGCCACCCAATGTTCAGCGGAGTGCAGACCGGTTACTGAGCCTGATGGCGACTGACCCCGGTCATCCGTCCCTACGCCTCAAGAAGATGTCGGGGCATGATGATGTTTGGGAAGGCCGAATTTCGCGGGACTACCGCATAACTCTGAGCTGGGAAGGCGACAGCATTACGCTCCGTAGAATTGGTCCGCACGACATCCTTCGCAATCCCTGACACCCAAAAGAGAGGCCGCCCCGGGATTCGAGGCGGCCTCCTTTATGCGGGAACAGTGCGGCCTTACCCGCGCACGCCCACTACCTCCGGCTCCGGCGCAACGTCCGCGGGCGTGCCCTTTCCGAAGCTGAAGGCGCCGTCGGCGTAGTCGACGACCACGTGGTCGCCCTCGCCGAACTCGGCCGCGAGGATACGCTTCGAGAGCGGATTCTCGATCCGGCGCTCCAGTGTGCGGCGCAACGGCCGCGCGCCGTAGACCGGGTCGTAACCCTCGCGCACCAGCTCCTCTTTCGCGCCCTCAGTCAGCTCCAACGTGATCTGGCGCTCGGCCAGACGTTGGCCGACTTCGTTGAGCATGATGTCGACGATCTGGCGCAGCTCGACCTCCGTCAGCGGCTCGAAGACGATGACGTCGTCGACCCGGTTCAGGAACTCGGGGCGGAAGAAGTCCTGCAGGGCCCGCTCGACGCGCTTATGCAGGCGGTCGCGTTCCTCCTCGTTCTGCGTCCGGTCGGTGACGAAACCGAAGGCGCCCTTGTTGGCCTGACCCGTGCCCAGGTTGGACGTCATGATGACCACGGTATTGCGGAAGTCCACCGTACGGCCGTGGCCGTCCGTCAGGCGCCCGTCTTCCATGACCTGCAGCAGGACGTTGAGCACGTCCGGGTGGGCCTTTTCGATCTCGTCGAAGAGGATGGCGCTGTAAGGGCGACGCCGAACGGCCTCGGTCAGGCCGCCGGCCTCGTCGTAGCCAACGTACCCGGGCGGCGCGCCGATCAGGCGCGAGACCGTGTGCTTCTCCATGTACTCCGACATGTCGATGCGCACCATCGCGTCCTCATCGTCGAACAGGTAACCCGCCAGCGCCCGCGCCAGCTCAGTCTTACCGACGCCCGTGGGGCCGAGGAAGATGAAGCTGCCGATCGGGCGCTTCGGGTCCTTGAGGCCGGCGCGGGCGCGGCGGATGGCGTCCGACAGCGCAACGACGGCCTGGTCCTGGCCGATTACCCTTTCGTGCAGGGCCTCCTCCATGTGCAGGAGCTTCTCGGTCTCGCCTTCGAGCATGCGCGCCACGGGGATGCCGGTCACCTTGCCGATGAGCTCGGCGATGTCCTCGGCCGACACCTCGGTGTCGATCTTCTCCGTGCGCTGCCACTCCGCCTTCCTGGCCTCGTAATCGCCCTGCAGCTGCAGCACTTCCGTGCGCAGCCGTGCCGCGGCCTCGTAGTCCTGGCGCGTCGCCGCGGCCTCGACTTCCGCACTGAGCTCGTCCAGGCGAACCTTGATCTCGCGCAGCTCCGGCGTCATCGACTGGGCGTCGATCACGTGCTTCGAGGCGGCCTCGTCGATCAGGTCGATGGCTTTGTCGGGCAGGAAGCGGTCGGCGACGTAACGGTGCGACAGCCGCGCCGCGGCCTCCAACGCGTCGTCGGTGATCTTGACCTTGTGGTGCGCCTCGTAGCGCGGGCGCAGGCCTTTCAGGATCTCGATCGTCTCCTCGACCGTCGGCTCGTCGACGTACACCGGGGCGAAGCGGCGCTCCAACGCCGCGTCCTTTTCGATGTACTTGCGGTATTCGTCCAGCGTCGTCGCGCCGATCGCGTGCAGCTCGCCGCGAGCCAGGGCCGGCTTCATCATTGTCGATGCGTCGATCGCGCCCTCGGCGCCGCCGGCGCCTACCATCTGGTGGATCTCGTCCAGGAAAAGGATGATCTCGCCCTCCGACTTCCTGGTCTCGTCCATGACGGCCTGAAGGCGCTCCTCGAACTCGCCGCGGAACTTCGAGCCGGCGACAAGCGCGCCCATGTCCAGGGCCAGCACCTTGCGGTCGCGCAGGTTCTCCGGAACGTCGCCGGCTGCGATCTTCTGGGCCAGGCCTTCCACGATCGCCGTCTTGCCGACGCCGGCCTCGCCGATGATCACGGGGTTGTTCTTGGAGCGCCGGTTGAGGACCTGCATGACCCGCTGGATCTCCTCCTCGCGCCCGATCACCGGGTCCAGCTTGCCCTGCCGCGCCAGCTCCGTCAGGTCGATCGAGTACTTCTCGAGGGCCTGGTAGTGGCTTTCGGCGCGCGGGCTCTGGACGCGCGCGCCGCCGCGCACCTCTTGCATCGCCTTGTAGATGCGCTCCTTGTCGACGCCGGCCTCGCGCAGAATCCGCGCCGACTCGCCGTCGCGCTCGTCGGCGATGGCGACGAGGATGTGCTCGACGCCGACGTACTCGTCCTTGAGGCGCTCGGCCTCGGCGTTCGCGGTTTCCAGGAGCCGCACGACGCGCGGCGTCACGTAGATCTGCACGCTCTCGTACTGCGCTTTCGGCGTCTTCTCCAGCGCGGCGGCGACCTTCTGGCGCAGCTGGTCCGGCGACACGCCGAGCTTGTCGAAGATGCGGCGGGCCAGGCCGTCCTGGTGCGAGAGCAGCGCCAGGAAGATGTGCTCCACGTCCCACTGCGGGTGCTTCTGCTCGCGGACGTACTGCTGTGAGTTAGACAGCACTTCCTGGGCCTGCTCTGTGAACCTGTCCTGTTTCATCATTTCAAATCACCTGCCTAACTAGTATTCGAATCTGTCAACGGATTTCGAACAGATAAACGGATGAGCTGAGGCTCTTAATGCCTATCGGTTTATCCGTTCACAATCCGGTGGCAGATTTCCCGCCTCGAAGCTTGCGGGTACTCCTCACGCCACCACTGCTTCGACTCCGCTTCTACCCTCTCGGCGCCGGCAGGCGCCGGTCCCGCAGCCGCTGCAGTTCCCGCCGCAGGAGGTCGTTCTCCTCCTCTAGCCGCCGGATCTTCGAGCTCATGTCGATGATCACCTCGGCCCCGGCCAGGTTCACGCCCAGGTCGTCGATCAGACCCTGCACCTGGCGGATGCGGTTGATGTCGGCCTGCGAGTAGAGCCTGATCCGCCCCCGCGACCGCGACGGCGTCAGCAGGCCGACGCGCTCGTAGTAGCGCAGGGTCTGCGCGTGAACCCCCAGCATCCGCGCCGCGACGCTGATGATGAATGCCGGCTCTTGTTCGTACCTGTTCTGGTTCATCGCTCTCCGTTAGGGGTGGGGGTTCCCCAGCACCGCGTGCGTCCGCCGCAACTTGCCCTCTCGGATAAAGGCGACCTCCACGTTCACGCCCCCCTTCGTGGCATCGATGCGTTCCTTCAGGGCCTCGACCGTGGTGACGGACGTATCGCTGATGCTGACGACCACGTCGAGCGCGCGCAGACTGGCATCGGCGGCAGGTGAGCCGGGCTGGACGTCGACCAGGAGGACGCCCTTGTCCTGTGCCAGGCCGAGGCGTGTCTGAAGGGCCGGCTCGATCGCCGTCTGGACGCCGCTGATGCCGAACTTCCGGGGCCCCTGGCTCCGCAGCCGCTCCTGATGGCCGGCGATCGCGCCGAGCACGGCCGACGTAGGGACGGCAAAGCCCACGCCGCGCGCGAACGGCATGACGGCGGTCGTGATGCCGACGACCCTGCCCTGAGCGTCGACCAGGGGGCCGCCGGAGTTGCCGGGGTTGATCGGCGTGTCCGTCTGCACCAGGTCCTTCAGCTCGTGCCCCGGGCCTATGGGCAGGGCGCGCCCGACGGCGCTGACGACGCCGGCGGTCACGGTCCAGCTCAATCCGTAAGGGTTGCCGATGGCCACGACCAGTTGGCCGACCCTGAGCGCCGCCGACGTCAGCTCGGCGACCGGCAGGCCGGCCGGCGCGTTTGGGATGCGCAGCACGGCGATGTCCACGGAAGGGTCCGCCATCTCGACCACCGCGGGGAAGCGGCGGCCGTCCGGCAGGACCACTGAGATCGCGTCCGGCGAGGGCGCCGTGCGCGCAACGTGCTCGTTTGTGATCACGCGGCCCTGGGAATCGAAGATGACGCCGGAGCCCGTGGGCTCGTAGGCGTTGGGGTCCACGGGCGGCTGCGGCCGCTGGCCACGCCCGCCTCGGCCGCGGCCTTGCGGCCGAGGCCGGCCTTTGACCTCGACGCTCACCACGGCGGGGCCCACGCGTTCGGCCGCGCCGGAGACCGCGCGCGAGTACGCGTCCAGGGCGTCGCCCTCGGAGGGGCGGCCCGGGGAACCGCCGGAGGCGGCGTTCGCGCCTGCCCAGGAGGCCTGGGCCGCGTGTGTCAGCAGAGTTGTTGTCATACTCCCAGTTCCTTCAGCTCTTCGAAGAGCTTTCGTTCGTTCTCGTCCAGGGCTTCGGGAAGGCGGGCCTTCACGCGCACGTAGAGGTCGCCCTTCTGGTCGGAGTTCAGCTTCGGCATGCCCAGGCCGGCGAGGCGGATTGTGCGGCCGTTCTGCGTCAGCGGCGGGACCTTCATGGCCACCCTGCGGCCTATCGTCTGCACCGTCGCCTCGCCGCCGAGGACGGCGGTAGTCACCGGTACTTCGACCTCGGTGTACAGGTCGTCGCCTTTGCGCTCGAAGCGATCGTCGGGCAAGACCTCGACCACCAGGTAGAGGTCGCCCTTGCGCGTGCCCTCGGCCAGGCCTTCGCGGGCGTAGCGGATGCGCGAGCCGGACTGGACGCCTGCCGGGATCTTCACCTCCAGCCGCCGAGGGGCGGCGCCGTTGTCGCCGGTGAGAAGCTGCAACGTGCGGGTGGCGCCGTTTGCCGCCTCCTCCAGCGTGATCTGGACCGGCTGCTCGATGTTGAGGTTTCGCGGCCGGGGCCGGCCTCGCCTGCCGCCGAACAGGCCGCCGAGTATGTCGCCGCCGCCCTCGCCGAAGATGTCGGCTTCGTCGCCACCAAAGGTGTAGGTGCGGTACTGCGTGTTCGGGTCGCCACCAGAGTAAAAGCCGCCGCGGCCGCGCTGGGCGCGCGCCTTCTCGATCTCGTCCGCGTGCTCCCAGTTCTCGCCGTAGAGGTCGTACTTCTTGCGCTTGTCCTTGTCGGACAGCACGTCGTAAGCGGCGTTGATCTCCTTGAAGCGCGACTCGGACGCCTTGTCGCCGGGGTTCACGTCCGGGTGAAGCTTGCGCGCCAGCTTGCGGTAGGCGGAGCGGATTTCCTTCTCCGTTGCCGTGCGGCTGACGCCAATGGTGTTGTAGAAGTCCTGTGCCATGCTGGTTTCCTGGATTCGAAGTCAGTTTACCGGGACAGACGTGAGTAGTCAACGGGCAGGGTAGGCAAGCTGCTAGTACTCTTATCAAGATTATTTGCTAAGACCTTGACAAGTTCTGCAAGCCACCTTACATTCAGATCAAGCAAATGCCGGCGCCTGCCGGCCCGCACCACAGCCAAGGAGACATCAAGAATGACGACCATCGTCCGCTGGGACCCCTTTTCCGACCTCCGCACCACCGTGGACCGCCTCTTCGATGACGGATTTGCCCGCCCGCGGCGTTTCATCTCGCCCGAGCAGGCGCCCGCTTCCCTCTCCTTTCCGGTCGAGGTCTCGGAGACCGAAGACGCCCTGGACGTAAAGGCAGCCCTGCCCGGCGTGGGCCCGGACCAGGTCGACATCTCAGTCCAGAACGACGTGCTGACGATCCGCGCTGAACGCAAGGAGCAGGCCGAGGAGCAGAAGCGCGATTACTACCGCCGCGAGATCCGCTACGGCGCCTATCACCGCTCGCTGGCCCTGCCGGTAAGCGTCGACGCCGACAAGGCGCAAGCAGGGTTCGAGAACGGCGTGCTGACCCTGCACCTGCCCAAGGCGGAGGCCCTGCGCTCAAAGCAGATCAAGGTCAGCGCAGGCAGCGTCGCCGCCTCGAACTGAAGTATCGAGCTAGCTGTCTGGGCGCAACGAAAACGCAAGGCCCTCGCGCGATGCGAGGGCCTTCGCCATCCTGTCCCGCACCCGCTTCCCCTCGAACAACTACCTTCCGTTCGTCCTGAGCTTGTAGAAGGGCCAGCGGGCACCAGGTGGACGAGCGGAGATCCGGAAGAGCGCTGAGCCGGCGCCTCATCCGTTCGTGGTTCGACCATGCTCACCACGAGCGGAATTCAGGCTCCACTCAGCTTGCTGGCTCGCACGTGATTAAGACGGCTCCTTTGGCCAGGCCTCGTCGAAGGTGCAATCCGTACGTCCGGACCCGGCGCCAACAAAGGCTACTTCGCCACGCGCTCGCCATCGAGGCCAAGCTCGATGGACTCGCTCGTTAGCGGCAGGAGGCGCGAACGTAGGGCGAGCGTGTGCTGAGCGTTGGCGGCCTGATCGGCGCTGACGTGCGAGTCCCAGACGGTCACCCGTCCGATCTGGGAGGGCGACTGCAGCCGGTAGGCGTCATGGAAGCCTTGCTGCTTGCGGAAGAAGTCCAGCAGCTGCTCTTCGATCTTGAGGACCTCGTCCCTACTCCCGTCCTTGGGGGTCGTCAAGGAAACACGGACGTACTGCACTCTGCCCTCCTGCAACGCCTTGGAAGCGAGAATGGCGGCATCGTAGCACCTGTCCCGGCCTGTCAAAGAGCAGGGAAAGAAACGAGACCTCTTCAGGGAGGTCTCGTGATCTTTAGGCGGGGGCGGGGCCTGGGTCGTCTAGAGCCGGAGCTTGCCGTGCGAAGGTTGGCGGCGCCGCTGGCGGCCGTGCCCTTCTTCGTCTTCAAGCATCAGGTCAATGGCCGGGGATGAAACTGCTTCTTTAACGAAACCGCAGCAGATGCATGTGCTATAGGAGCCGTACCAGTCTCGTTCTACAATCATCGAACCACGACATCGCGGACATACTCGAGGTAAAGCGGCTTGCATTTCCTTGCCCCTAGCCTTCCATCATTTGGATTGTGACAGCAAGCACAGATTAAGGTTAGGTTAATGCCATGTCAACGTCTGTGAGCTTTCAATTACGAACTTTCTGTCTATCCTCTCATTTCCGTTACAAATGGCCGAGGAAGCAACCCGTTGTCAGTAATCAGTAATCGGTCCGAACCATGTTGAGGGCCGCGTCCCGGCGAACCGGGGTCACAGCATCCCCTCCGGACTGATAACTGATTACTGATGACTGATTACTCTTCTCAGGCCGCCGACGATGCCGGCAGCGGCGCGTGCCGGTCGATGTCGTCCAGGAGGGCGTTGAACCACTCGCGCAGGTCGTGCAGGCGGATGATCGTCTTCATCTCCTGGGCGCGCTGGTGACGATCGAGAGGCGCCATGGTCAGCGCCTGATACAGCGCCTGCGCCGTCTCCGCCACGTCGTAAGGGTCAACGCCCAGGGCAACCTGCTGTAGCTCTTCGTAGGCCCCCGCGGTGCGCGAGAGCACCAGCACGCCTTCGCGCGTGTTCACCGTGGGGCCTTCCTTGGCGACCAGGTTCATGCCATCGGCCACGGGGTTCACAAGCAGCACATCGTAAAGGGACATCGCGCCCAGGGCCTGGATGCGGTTGTTCTCGAAGATCGTCTTGATCGGCTTCCAGCGCAGGTTGCCGAACTCCTTGTTGATCCGCTCCGCCAGCCCCAAGGCCTCGTCCTGATATTCGCGGTAGGAGTCGATGTCGCTTCGAGACGGCACCAGCAGGGCCAGGAAGTAGACTTTCTCGCGCAGCTCCGGGTGCTCCTGCAAGAGCAGCCGGTAGGCCTCGAAGCCGCGAACCACGTTCTTGCTCAGATCCAGCCTGTCGACCCGCAGAATCGTCTTCACACCGGGCGCCGGCCGCAGCAGGTAGCGGTAACGCGCGAAGTCGGGCGAGGCCGCGGCGTCCGCCAGCTCCTCCGGGTCGACTGAGATCGCGTCCGCCCAGACGCGCGTCAAACGTCCGTTGAAGGTGCACCCCCAGCGGCCTCTTTCGATGCGGCAGTCCGGCAGGTACTCCGCGCAGGTGTCGAGGAAGTTGTATGCCGACTCCACTGTCTGGAAGACGACGCTGTCATTGCCCAGGAGGCCCCTGCAAATCGACGTCACGATTTCAGGGTCGAGTTGCCGCCAGGCCTCCGCGGCGGGCCAGGGGATGTGAAGGAAGTGCTGCAGGTACGCGTCCGGGCGGGCCTTGCGGACCAGCATAGGCGCCTTATAGAAGTGGTAGTCGTGGAACATCACGGCGCGGACGTCGCCGCAGTCGAGTTCGTCGATCACGGCCCCGGCGAACGCCTGGTTGACCGCCAGGTAGCCCTGCTGCCACGCGTCCTGGCGCTCGCCTCGGTCCAGGTCGCGCGGCCAGGGAAGGCCGTGCTGCAGAAACCAGAGGACCTCGTTCGAGAAGCGGCTGTAGAAAAGCTCGTACGCTTCCGGGTCCGTCATGACGAAGTGCGCGTCGCCCTCTTTGGCCGGCGCTTTTGCCTTGCCTTCTGCGATCAGGCGGTCGACATCGCTGAGGGGGCTGGATAACCAGGTTGTCGGGTACATCGTGGCGGAGACGCGCAGGGCCGTCGCCAGGCCGCCCTGGCCGGCGACGGCTTCGATTTCGCCGTCCTCCCCCCAACGGTGCTCAACGGGGCCGCGATTACTGACCGTGAGTATGCGCTTACGGACACCGTCAGGCATGGTCGTGCCCCCGAGTCTGTCCCAGGCGGCCCGCCAGCGCCGCCAATAGCCCGGCCACCTCTTCGACGCTGCCCAGCGTCAGGTCGGCGGCCTTTCGCACCGACGGGTCGGTCTCCGCGTCGATGACAGCGATCCCGGCGCCATCGAAGTCGCCGGCGGCGCGGCGGCGGCCGATCTCCGCGAACACGGCGACGTCGGAGACGTCGTCGCCCAGGTATACGACGCCCCTGGTCCCGGCGGCGTCGATCAGGTGGGAGAAGGCGCTGGCTTTGTCGGGCAGGCCGGCCGGCACCACCTCGATCACCTTTTTGCCTTCGAGGATACGAACGCCGGTCTCTGCCGCAATCGGTTTCACCAGGTCCAACAGCTTGCGCCGGACGCCGTTTGGCTCGTCACAGTTGCGGTAGTGCAGGGCGAACGCCACAGTCTTGTCCTCAAGCGTCACACAGGGCAGGTCCGCGAGCTTCGGCTCGATCAGCCGCCGGGCCGTGGCGACGGCCTCGCGGCTCAGTGCGGCGGCTCCGTAAGTGAGGCCGTAGTTCCCGACGTAAGTGATGCCCTCCGCGCCAACCATCCTTCGCGCTATGGCCTCCTCGCGGGCCGTGATCACGCCCACCAAATCCAGCTGCCGTGCCAGCTTTGCCAGCGAACGGGCGATCGCGGGGTCGACCGTTGCGTCTTCGGGGCGGGGGACGATGCGGCTCAAAGTGCCGTCTACGTCGGTCAGGAGAGCAGCCGGCCGATGCGCGAGGACGGACATACATCGCTCCAGCGCCGCGGCGGGCGCAGGTGACGCGGCGGCCTTCGCCCGATGGCGAACCGAGGTCTCGTTCGACATGCCTCTTCCTCTCAGCGGCCTACGAGGTTAGCTGACGGGTTAGGGCCTGAAAGTACCCCGTCCTCCTCAAAGGACTGCACCCCTTCGGTGGTTCCCCCGCTCCCTCTTGGGTAGGGATTCGGCCGTCGCCGGCGGGCGGCGACACCCCGATTCTAGCATGGCCAGATTCGGCCGCGACCCGTTTCGCACCCGGCTTAACGGAACCTTAACCATCGCCTCCACTCCCGCCCGGCGCTGTACCTAAACCGGAGGGTTGTTATAATTCGCCAGCCTTTAAGCCATGCCCATCCTTCAGATCGTCTCCAGCAGTCCCCGTGCCGGCAAGAGCACAATTGCCGCCGCGCTGGCGCGCGGCCTGGCGTCGCGGGGCCAGAGCGTCCAACTCCTGCGCGTTGGCGCCTCGCCCGGAGCGGCCGCCGACGCGGCCGCATTCGCCGGCCTCGCGTATGCGGCGGCGCCGGCCGCACCGGTAGCGCGCGACAAGGTCCCAATGGGCGGCGCCGCCCTGAGCATCATCGAGCTTAGCGCGGGCGAAGCGCCTCTGGACGCCCCGGCAATTGTGGTGGTGCGGGGCTATCCGGGGGACGCCGACGCCGCCCTGGCGAAGGCGCTGGGTCCGAAGCTGGTCGGCAGCGTTTCTACAATCGTCACGGCCGGCGAAATCGAGCTAGTTGCGCGCGACCTCACGAACGCCGGACTGCGGCCCCTGGCGGTGCTTCCGGAAGATGCCCGCCTGGCGGCACCCGCGGTCGCCGACATCCGCGCCGCGCTCGCCGCCGACGTCCTGCACGAAGGCGAGAACTTGCACGCGTCGATCGAGAACGTGCTCGTGGCGCCCGTTTTCACCGATGGCGCCAAGACCCACTTCAGCCGCTTTGCCGGTTCCAAGGCCGTCCTGGCGCCCTCTTACAAAACGGACCTGCTCCTGGCGGCCGTCGAAGGCGGCGCTGCCTGCGTCGTCGTGACCGGCGGCCATCAGCCCAGCCACTACATCATCGACCGCGTGCGCGATGAGGCCTGCACCGTGCTCCTGGCCCAGCACCAGACGCCCGCCGCGGTTGTGGCCCTGGGCCCCGTCTGGACGGCCAGCGCCTTCTCCGGCGAAGCCAAGGCCGATGCTGCTTACGAACTGCTGGACGCCCGCCTGGACTGGGCATCCCTCTCCAAGAAGCTCGCCTAGGTCCCGAACCTCAGGCTTTGCTGGCCGCCTCGTTCAGGCCTTCCTTTCGCGCTAGCACCACACCAGTGGGCTCGGAGGACGTGACTCATGTGGGAGACACCCGAGGATATGGACCGCCTCCAGGAGCTGATGGACGCCAGCTTTAGCAACGCGGAGAGTCCGCAATTCCGCTTCATCATGACGCCTGACCTGGCAATGTCCGCCCGCGAGGTGGTCGACTTCTTCGCGGGGCGCAAGGTCGCCGTGCTCGCGACAGTAAACAGCCGCGCCGAACCTTTCGCTTCGCCCGTAGACGTCTTTCTGGTACGCGGGCGCTTTCAGTTGGGCACGACCAGGAGCTCGCTGCGCGCCCGGCACATGAGGCATAACCCCGCCGTAAGCCTCTGCTTCTACGACGGCGACGACTACGCCGTCATCGTCCACGGCGAGGCCGACGCCATCGACCCAGGGCACGCGGAGTGGGATGACGCCGACAAGGCCTGGACCAAGGTCTACGGCGCCAGCGCCACCGGGCTCGCCCCGGACGTCCTCTACTACCGCATCAACCCGCGGCGCATGTTCACGCGTGACTGGACCAAGCATCAGGCATGAGAGAGGCCGCGCCCTATATCCGCCGCGGGCTGACTTTCTCCCTTGATTACTGAACGGAGCAAGGAATGACTGAATTCGTCCTGACCGAGCGCTCCGGGGCCCGCGCCGAGCTGGTCCTCAACCGCCCCGAGAAGCGCAACGCCCTCATCGTCCCGATGATCGACGAGATGCGCGAGGCCATCCAATCCTTCGCGGCGGATGATAGCGTCAGCGTGATCTTGATCCGCGGCGCAGGCGGGACCTTCTGCGCCGGGATGGACCTGGACGCGCGCCGCGCGGAGCCGCCGCCCTCCTGGCTGCCGCGCACCCAGGAGGCCTGGGGAGACTTCCACATCGCGGTCTGGAACTGCCTCAAGCCCGTGGTGGGCGCGGTTGAGCGCGCCGCGATCGCCGGCGGATCCGCGCTCTGCTTCGCCTGCGACTTCATTGTCGCCGGCGAGGGTGCCCGCATCGGCGCCACGGAAGCGCGGCTGGGCATGGCCGGCGCGCCCGTTAACCTGGCCTGGCTGATCACCCGCTGGGGCTACAACGCCGCCGTCCAGATCGCGCAGTCGGCGAAGCTCTACAACGGCCGGGAGCTCAAGGAAATGGGGATCGCCTACGCCGCGGCGCCGGATGATCGGGTGTTGGAAACCGCCCGGGCGCTGGCCGATGAGCTCGCTCAAAACCCCTTGCCGGCCATGGCCAGTATGAAGCGGGTCATTCAGCGCGAGAGCGGCCTCGACTTCCCCGCGCTCCTCAAGCGAATCCAGGGGCGCTAGCGCAGCAGCGTCACGGCCCCAGGCAGTTCTGACCGCTGCTCGAGGACGTCGAGCACGGATTCGGCGACCCAGCCGGCAATCAGGCGCCGCGTCGCCAGGGCCGCGTGCAGGCCGTCCGCCTCCAGGTCATAGCCCCTGCCGATCGCGGCCAGCCTGGCGAAGACGTCCAGCGTCGGAATGCCAAGCTCGGCGCACACGCCGCGCAGGAAGTCGTTGTAGGCGGCCACCATCGCCCTGATGCTCGCGGCCTGCTTGACGTTGGGAGAAGAGCCAACGGCCAGCCGGCACACGACCTTGACGCCATCGAGCGCCGAGAGTTCCTCCAGGCAGCGCCGCGTAGCAGCGTATGCCACCTCCGGGTAGATGAGGGGCAACTGGCCCAGGCTCCACTCCGCCAGCCTCCCGGGCGCGCTCAAGAGGGCCGCCCGCAAGGACGCCTCGCCTTCGGACCTCGGCCCGGTGGCTGTATAGAGGACGCGGCCAATCTTCTCGGCCCACGGATAGAGCCGAGGAAACCGATGGTAGACGCTGTAGACGGCCTTGCGGTCTGAAAAGGTGCTGCCGCTGGGCAGCAGGACCACGACCGCCGGGGCGAAGTCCCGGACCGCGGCCAGGGCCCGCTCCGCCATGTTCTCCATCTGGTAGACGATCGCGGCACGGGCCGCCCACTCGCGTTCCGGGACGAGCCCTTGCAGCGCGGCCGCCGTCAGAGTGGCCAGAGAATTCGATGGATCGTCCTTCGGGTAGGTGGCCTCGCTCGATCCGAGGATCAGGACGCGCAAGGCGTGTTTCGATTCCATTAGCCTGCCCCCGCGCCGCAATATACCATTCTCCGTCCGGCGCCAAATGCCAATCGCGTGGGCCGGAAACCGCGCCGTAAACTGTGCCGATGCCTCCTATTACCTCCAGGGCCAACTCGCGGATCAAGGCCATACGAGCGCTGCGCAACAAGCACGAGCGCGACCGCGGCGGCGTCTTCTTCGCCGAAAGCGCCCGCCTGGTCCGCGCGGCCCTCGAGGCGGCGGCCCAGATCGAAGCCGTGGTCGTGGTTGCCGAGCGCCTGAAGACGGCCGCCGAGCGTGACGCCATAGCCCGCGCCCGAAAGGCCGGGGCGGAGGTCCTGGAGGTCAGCGCCGAAGTCTACGACAGCCTCTCGTTTCGCGGCGACCCGGACAGCATGGGCGCCGTCGTCAGGCGGCGTCATGACCCGCTGCCGGCGTCGCCCGCGGGCGAGCTTTCCTGGGTCGCGGTACACGAGATCCAGCACCCCGGCAACCTGGGGACGCTGATCCGCACCTCCGAGGCCGCCGGCGGCGCCGGCGTCATCCTCACCGGCGCCTCGACCGACCCCTACCACCCGGTCGCGGTGCGCGGCAGCCTGGG
Source organism: uncultured Chloroflexia bacterium (assembly GCA_963703905.1). Classification (GTDB taxonomy): domain Bacteria; phylum Chloroflexota; class Dehalococcoidia; order DSTF01; family WHTK01; genus DATLYJ01. The sequence continues at coordinate 305,795 of CAVPFY010000006.1, read as the reverse complement.
CGCGATCTTCAGCCAACGTGTGGTCGAAACGACGCCGGCCGACTTCGCCCGCTGGCTGAAGGCGTACGGCGCCCGCGTGGTCGGCACGTCGCCCGGAGCCAGTCTCGACTTTCGCGAGGCGGACTACACCCCGCCCGTCGTCGTCCTCTCCGGCAGCGAGCGCATCGGCCTGACGCAGGATCAGCTGGCGCTGTGCGACCAGGTGGTCCTCATCCCCATGGCCGGCGCCGTCGAATCACTCAACCTGTCGATAGCGGCGGCGCTGGTCCTCTATGAGGTCGCCCGCCAGAACTCGCCGCCAGGCCGCATCAATTCGACAGGACACCGATAGGTCCGCGCGGGGCAGCCCTGGCTCCCTACGGTGCTATAGTGAGGACAATATTTCGCCAGGGAGGTGAACAGGGCCCAGAGGACGACTGACATAGCGCCAGGTCCTCCATCTTTGTCGCACGGCTTATCCGGGCGATCGACGGGATGGAGGATGACGAGGAAGAGGCTCATCGAAATACTCGGCGGGTAGCCTCTCGGCGGCACAGCCGTTACGGCCGGGACAAAACGAGGCGCGCAAGCCCTCGACAAACCCACGGCCGGCGTGCAACCCCTGAACCGGCGGGACGATGGTGCTGGGGGTCGGTGGTTGGAGTCCATCCACCAGCTACTCATCATCAGTTCTCGGCGGGCCTACAGCGGGTTTCCCTCCAAGCCCAACCTCCAGACGCATCACAAATCCCCACCACCTGCACGGCCGCCGGCGCGCACCTGAAATCCGCGCGTCCGGCACAACCTGGAGGTCCCTTATGTGCGGAATCATGGGCTACGCCGGCGACGAAGCCGCCGCCCCGATAGTGCTCGATGGGCTGAGCCGCCTCGAATATCGCGGCTACGACAGCGCCGGCATCGCCGTCCTTACGAACGGCGGGCGAGATGACGGTCGTGAAGGGCGCCGGCAAGCTCGACAACCTGCGCAAGTGCATCGGCGAGCAGATGCCGCCTGGTACCACCGGCATCGGCCACACGCGCTGGGCCACTCACGGCAAGGCCACCGAGGCCAACGCCCATCCTCACACCGATTCGGCCGGGGACGTCACGGTCATCCACAACGGCATCGTCGAGAACTATCTGGACCTGCGCGCCGGGCTCATCGAAGCCGGCCACACTTTCCTCTCCGAGACTGACACGGAGGTAATCCCGCACCTGATCGAGGAAGAGGTGAAGAAAGGGCACGACCTCGCCTCCGCGGTCTGCCGGACCATCGCCCAGATCGACGGCGCGGCGGCGTTGGTCGCCTTGCGACGGGCGGAGCCCGGCGTGATGGTCGCGGCGCGAATCGCCAACGCCGGCGGCGTCGTCATCGGCTACGGCCAGGGCGCGATGTACGTGGCCAGCGACCTGCCCGCCCTGGTGCCGTACGCGCAGAAGGTGGTGTTTCTCGCCGACGGCGAGGTCGCTCGCGTCACGCGCGACGGCGCTACCTTCACGAACACGGCCGGCGAGACGATCGAAAAGGCGCCCCAGGAGGTGCCCGCGGGGCCGATTGCCGCCGGCAAGGGCATGTACAAGCACTTCATGGCCAAAGAGATCGCGGAGCAGCCGGAGGCCGTGCTCAACACGCTGCGGGGAGTCTTCGGCATCGACCCGCCGCGGGTCGACCTCCCGGACGCGCCTATGACGGACGAGGAGGTCGCCGCAATCAAGCGGGTCGTCCTCATCGGCATGGGCACCAGCTACCACTCGGCCCAGATCGGGCGCAGCTACTTCGAGCAGATCACGGGCCTGCCCGCCGAGGCCGACAACGCCTCCGAATACCGCTACCGCGAGCCGGTAATAGACGGCTCCGTCCTGGTGGTCGCCGTCTTGCAGTCGGGCGAGACGGTCGACACCCTGGCGGCGATGCACCAGGCCAAGTCTCAGGGCGCGCGGGTGCTGGCGATATGCAACACGCCGGGGTCGCAGGCGACGCGGCTGGCGCACGGCACCGTCTTCATGCGCTGCGGGCCGGAGATCGCCGTCGCTTCGACCAAGACCTTCATCGGTTCGATAACGGCCCTGTACCTGCTGGCCTGCCACATCGGCTACCGCCGCGGCGTTCTCAGCGAGTCTGACCTGGGCCTGCGCCTGGCGGACCTGGCGCGCATGCCGTCGCTAATCGGCCAGGCGCTGAAGACGGAGAAGGCCTGCGAGCGCGTCGCGAACCGCTTTCGCGGCTCGCAGCACTTCCTCTTCCTCGGACGCGGCCTGGAGTTCCCGATCGCCATGGAGGGCGCCCTCAAGCTCAAAGAGGTGAGCTACATCCACGCCGAAGGCTACGCCGCGGGCGAGATGAAGCACGGCCCCATCGCCCTGATCGACGGCGAGATGCCGGTTGTCGCGATCGCCGTGAAGGACGCGCACTACGCCAAGATGCTGAACAACATCGAGGAGGTGCGCGCCCGCGACGGCCAGGTCATCGCCATCGCCACCGAGGGCGACGACCTGGCGCCGGCGAGGGCCGACGACGTGATCTTTGTGCCGGACGCGCCGCCGCTCCTGCAGCCGATGGTCACGGCCATCCCGATGCAGTACCTGGCCTACTACATCGCCCTGCGCCGCGGCGCGGACATCGACCAGCCTCGCAACCTGGCGAAGACGGTGACGGTGGAGTAGCCGCCGCGCGGGAATTCGGATCAGGTCAGCCAAGGTGCGTGGCGCCGGGCGGAGCCTCTGGCCGAAATGCTGAAATGCTGAAGCGCTTGAGAGGGGATGGAGCGGCGGTAGCCAGTTCGAACCCTAAGGGCCGGCGGGGCAAGCAGTTGACCCTTAGTCCCAAACCCGGGCTACCGCCAGCGGGCGCATTGTACCCCTAATTTGGCGAATGTGAATAGCCCTTTTACCTTTTTTCCAAAATTGCGGCACGCCGACCGCGGCACCTTTCGCGTCCTCAGGCACTGGTAGAATCAGGCGCCTCGGCGCGCTCTACCGCGCGCCTGGTGCTGGTCATGAGAAGAAGCCTGGCACTGTACCGCCGATTACCCTGCTGGCATTAGGCGCAAGCCTCGCCGGCGGCCAGCCGGGGCGCGCTCGCGCCGCCCCCTTCACCTTTCTGGTCACAATGTCCGGCGCCCAGGTGGTGCCGCCAAGCTCGCAAGGGCATCTCAGGCGTCGCCCACCTGGTGCTTGAGACCGACACCAACCAGCTGCGCTTCACGATCGTCCTTCTCGGCGCTTCGGCGAATGACGTCGCCGCTGCCGAGCTGCGCCGGGCGGGCCTCGGCGCCAACGGGCCGCTCGTCGCGCAGCTGGCGGCCGGCGGCTGGACCACGGCCACGGGCGCGCTGACCTTAACCTCTGACCAGGTCGCCGACCTGTACGCCGGCAGGCTTTACGTCGAGGTCAGGTCCCTTTCGCAGGGAAAGGCGGTGTCCCGCGGCCAGGTTTTGCCGCCGGCCCTACCGGGAGACCAACCGCTGCCCCTGCTCCCCACGGTGGCGCCGGCCGCGAACGCAGTCGCCCCGGCTCAGGCGCAGCCGGTGTCGCCCGCCGCCCGCGGCGGCATCACGCCGCCGGCCACCGGCGATGGCGGCCTTCGCGAGGGCGAATAAGTCACCTTGCCCCGGCCGCGGCCGGCGGGCGCGAATGAAGCCAGTCGAGGGCGCGGTCGAGCTGTGAATCGTGCCCGGCGGCCAGATCTTCACGGTTGAGGTTCACGGCCTCGTCCGGGAACACGCCGGCGCCGTCCAGGTACTCCCGCCGCCCACCCGCGAACGCCCTGTCGGTCGTGATGAAGAGGCCGCCACCGGCGACAGCCCACGTCCGCGACGTATTGACGACGCCCGAGGTCTTGTAGCCGATGATCCGCGCCAGTCCGGCCTGCTGAAGCGAGGCGGCAACCAGCTCCGAGCTGGAGGCGCTGTTCTCGTTCACCAGCACCACCAGCGGCAGGCCGCCGAGGCCGCTGTCGCCGATCGCGTCGATGACAGCGCCCTGGCTTCCGCGGCGCCTGTTCTCGATCAGCGGTCCTTTGAGAGCCGAACCGGCCGGCGACGGTCGCCGCCACCACCTCCGAACCGCCGGGGTTGTTGCGCAGGTCCAGCACCCAGGCTTTCGCGCCGGCCTTGCGCAGCTCCGCCAGGGCTGTGTCCAGATAAGTGATCAAGGTGTCGCCGCCGGGTAGAAGCGTCTGCGCCGGCGGGAACCTGTACAAACGCAAGTAACCGATGTCGCCGGCCATACGGTAGTCCAGAATGCGCCGCTGCGTGCGCTCCGGCGTCGCGGCCACCTCGAACTCGCCTCGACCGGGCCGGTCGACGGTAAGAGTTACCGGCACGCCGGCGCGCAGGGCGTCAGCATCCTCAGTGTCATCTGGGTCGCGAGCGGCCGCCTGTCCGTCGATGCGCGCGATCAGGTCGCCCGGCCGGATCCCGGAGCGCGCGGCCGGCCCATCCTCATACACGAACCAGGCCAGCAGGCCGTCGCCCCTTCGCACGCCGGAGAAGGCCAGGCCAACCGTCTCGTTCGCCTGATAAAGCTCGTAAGCATCCGGCCGCATGAAGTAGGTGTGGTCGTCGCCCAGCGCCTTCGTCATCGCCTTGACCGCCGCGAACGTCATCTCCTGGCCATCCACGCCGGCCGGCGCCAGCGACAGCAGCGTCGCCATCGCCTTCGAGAAAGCCGTCTCGGCGCCTACCTGGTCGGCTGGGAGGGTCAGTTGCAGGCCCGATGGTGGCTGGAAGCTCTCGGACAGCGCCTGCAGCGCCCCGGTCCAGGCAGCCTGCAACAGCCGCGAATACATCGACTTCATCGACGTAATAGGCCGAAAGCAGGTCGAACGCATAGAGGATGTGGTCGGCGGGATGCGCCTCCGGCGCCGGGGCGCTCACGCCGACCGGGGCCGCGTTCCTGGGCGAGGCCGACCCGCCCGCGCCACCGTGGCCGCCGGAGCAGGCCATGGTGAGGGCCAGCAGCGCGATAAGGGGCCAGCGCATGAGGGCGGTTTTCATCATCGTTGAGTGTATCGGGCCGGAGCGCCGAACAGGCGCCCGCTTCCCGGAGACAATAACGTCGCGCCGTCAGTCGTGGTACAGCGGTGTTCGTCGAGCCGCGGTCGCTTATAATCGGCCACTAATGGCCGCCGCCCTGTCCGACATCCGCGTCCTGGACGTCTCGACCGAAGTAGCCGGGCCCTACTGCGCCAAGCTCCTGGGAGACTTCGGCGCCGACGTCATCAAAGTCGAGGCACTCGCCGGCGACCCCGGCCGCGAGCTGGAGCCTCTCATCGACGGCGTCGCCGGGCCCGAGCGCAGCGGCTTCTTCGCCTTCCTCAACACGAACAAGCGCGGCATCACTCTGAACCTGGAATCGACGCAGGGCCAGGCGCTCTTCCGCGCCCTCGCGCGCCAAGCCGACGTCGTCGTCGAGAGCTTCGCGCCCGGGCACCTGGACGAGCGCCGCGCCGGCTATGACCTGCTGGAGGCGGCGCGTCCGGGCATCATCCTGACCTCGATCACGCCCTACGGCCAGACAGGGCCCTGGCGCGCCCGTGAAGGCGCCGACATCACCGCCTACGCCCTGTCCGGCTGGGCCGAGAACAACGCCCGCAACGGCGGCCCGCCGCTCAAAGGCTCCGGCCACCAGGCGTCGTTCGTTGGCGGCGTCACCGGGTTTCTGGGCACGCTGTCGGCGCTCTTCTACCGCGACCAGACGGGCGAGGGCCAGCAGGTCGACGTGTCGGTCCTCGAAGCCCTGACCGAGGCCTACGGCCCTCGCTTCCTTGGCGCGCAGCACGGCGCCCAGCCGGGACGCGAAGGCCCGCGCGACCGCAGCGACTTCATCGCCGGCCCGGTGCCCTGCGACGACGGCTACTTCGCCCTGACTCTGAGCCGCGCCCACTTCTGGCGCGACGCCATGAACGAGCTCGGCCTGGCGGAGCTTGCCACGGACGAGATCTTCTGGAACCGCGTCACCGACCGCGAGAAGCTGGCGGCAAAGGTCGAACCAGCCATCGCGCGCCGCGGCAAGTACGAGCTTTTCGACAAGCTCTCGACGCTGCGCGTCGTCTCCGGCATGGTCCTGACCACGGACGAGCTGTACAGAAACCCGCACCTGCGCGACCGCGGCTTCTTCGTCGAGTCGGAGCAGCCGGGCCTGGGCCGCGTGGAAATGCCGGGCGCACCCTTCAAGATGAGCGCCACGCCGGCCGCCTACCGCCGCCCGGCCCCGCGCTTGGGCGAGCACACGGCCGAGGTCCTGGCCGAGATGCTGGGCATGTCGGCAGACGACGTCCGCGCGCTGCGGCGCTCCGGAGACGTCCTGTGACCGCCGGCGCGCGCCTGGACGCCGTCGCGCCGGGCGAGTACCCCTATCCCGTCGCGGGCGCGCACCGGGGGCCGCTAAAAGGCGTCCGGGCGATCGTGCTGACGCAGGCCTGGGCCGGGACATTCTGCACGGAGCTGCTGGGCCTGCTGGGCGCGGAGGTGATCCAGGTCGAGTCGCGTCAGCGTCTCGATTCATGGCGCGGCGGCAACTACCGCGGCCAGGTGCCTTCGGGCCTGCGCGACAGGCCTACGGCCGTGCACGGTTACAACACCAACGCCCTCTACAACTCCGTGAACCTGCAGAAGTACTGCGTGACGCTGAACCTCGCCGACCCGCGCGGCCTCGACGTCTACAAGCGCCTCGTCCCTCATTCGGACCTCGTGGCGGAGAACTTCAGCCCGCGCGTCATGGGTAACTTCGGCCTCGACTACGAGTCCTTGAAAGAGATCAAGGAAGACATCATCCTCATCAGCCTCTCCGCTTACGGACACACGGGGCCTTACGCCAACGTCCCGGGCATCGGCGGCACAATCGAACCGATGTCGGGCATGTCCTCGCTGCTCGGCTACGAAGGCGGCCCGCCGATCAACTCCGGCCAGATGTATCCCGACCCGGTTGCCGGCTACTACGGCGCCGCGGCGGCGGTGCTGGCCTTGCGACACCGCAACCGCACCGGCGAAGGCCAGTACATCGACCTGTCGATGCAGGAAGCGAACATGACCTTCATCGCCGATGCCTTGATGGAGTACGCCATCAACGGCGCCGTGCGGCCACGCCTCGGCAATCACCACCTCTCGATCGCTCCTCACAACATGTACGGCTGCCTGCAAGGCGAGTGGATCGCGATCGCCGTGCGCGGCGAAGACCAGTGGGAGCGCTTCTGCGCGGCCGCCGGCGAACCAGGTTGGGCCTCCGACGAGCGCTATATCGACAACGCCGCGCGCAAGCGCCACGAGGCCGCCCTGGATGCCGCGATCGCCGCCTGGGCCTCGACCCAGGACGCGGCCACGCTCGAGACACGGCTGGCGGCGGCCGGCATCGCAGCGGGCAGGGTCCTCGGCGCGGAGGGTGTCGGCCGCAACCCGCAAATGCGCGCCCGGGACTTCGTCGTTACGCTCGACCACCCCGAGACCGGCGCGCTGGAGTACACCGGCGTGCCGCTACGCCTCAGCGGCTCCCCTGGCGCCGCCACCATGGCCGCGCCCGTCCAGGGCCAGAACTGCTGGCAGGTCTTTTCCACCCTCCTGAACATGCCCCGCTCCGAATACGAGGCCCTGGTCGCGGACGGCGTCACCGGCGCCGGCCCGCCGCCCGGGGCGGATGAGGCGGAATAAGGGTTGGAGCAGGCCGGTGTGGCGTCGGATTGCCGGGACGGGTATTGAATTTGTTCTGGAGCTCAACTCCCGTTCGTCCTGAGCCAGTCGAAGGGCGGACGGACGAGGCCTCCCGAGCATCGATCCGCATCCAGCCGGCCTACCTCACACTCCGTTCGTCCTGAGCCTGTCGAAGGGCGGACGGACGAGGCCTCCTGAGCATCGATCCGCATCCAGCCGGCCTACCTCACATCCCGTTCGTCCTGAGCCTGTCGAAGGGCGGACGGACGAGGCCTCCTGAGCATCGATCCGCATCCAGCCGGCCTACCTCACATCCCGTTCGTCCTGAGCCTGTCGAAGGGCGGGCGGACGAGGCCTCCTGAGCATCGATCCGGATCTTGCCGCAGTGGCCTTGAGGCGGTTCGTGGTTCCGACCAGGCTCACCACGAACGCAAGCTGCCTTAGTGGCAAACGGAAGTGGCCCTCATCTCAAGAGTGACCCGACCGGCGCGGAGATTTACCTCGGACGAAAGCGCCCGTTGTACCCTATCCGGCAGCAGGTTCCCAATAAAGTGAGCTTTCACGTTTACATCCTGAAATGCGCCGATGGCTCCTACTACACCGGCCATACCGACAACATCGAAGGCCGGTTGAGTTCTCACGATCTCGCCGTCTATGGTGGTTACACAGCGTCCCGAAAGCCTTTGCAGCTTCTTTGGTCAGACTACTTTCCTACGCGTGCCGAGGCGTTAGAGCACGAACGACGGATCAAGGGCTGGTCTCGGGCAAAGAAGCAAGCACTGATTGCCGGCGATTGGGATCTGCTTAGGTCGCTTGCTCGCTCGAAAGGCCGGAATTTACTCGCCTCTTCTGGCAGAGGAAAAACCGACGCCCAGCCGGATCGCGCACCACCCGTGTCCGCGCGTGGTTCGACCGGGCTCACAACGAGTGGAATTGACGATCTACGAAACGACAGAGGAGCAGACCAAGAGGCCAAAGTCCCCACAAGGTCTGTGCCCGTCCGTGGTTCGACCAGGCTCACCACGAACGGAAGTGACCCTTTGTCTGTTCAGCGAGGACGTGACCCCGGGGCCAGACGTCCAATCACGGATGCCGCCCTTCAGGCATGGCTGCGGGACGAGTTGGGGTTGAATGAGTACCGCCGCATCGTGCGCCAGAGCGAATCAGCGATCGTCGTCTCGAAGTTCGAGCCGGGATTCTCCCAGGACCTCTTCGCCCTCGTGGAGCGCCTGCCGGAGCTATTCGATCAAGCCCTGATCCGCGCGCGCTACCGAGGCCCTGGCCGGAGCGCACCTCCGGCTGGACGAGGCGCCGTTGCGCACCGCGGTCTGGCGCGAGGCCAGTGAGGCCGTCCTCCTGGAATATGCCGAGCGGCGCGCGATCAGCGCCCATGGCCGCATGATGGTCCTGCCCGGGATCGAGTCCGCTCAGGCCGTCCTCGACACGATCCTCTGGAGCGCGCCAACGATCGACAAGCGCTACACCCCGAGGCCGGGAGAGGTTACGGAGTACGAAGATTTCCAGGCTGGACGGTCGGACCGCGACCTGTTCACCCGCTTCTACGGCGTCTTCGACGGCCGCCCCGTCGAGAACTACTGCCCTGGAGCGCAGTTTGGGCGCAGGCTGATTGCCCAGGCGTGGCAGATATGTAAAGAAACTTGACCTCGGGCTTGCGCGACCGTAGGCTTTCGCGACGATCGAAGGCCTTTGATCGTCTCCCAGCGAGGGCTATACATCGATGAAAATGGCCAACGAGTTCAAGCAGTTCCTCCTACGCGGCAATGTCGTAGACCTTGCCGTCGCTGTGGTGCTGGGCGCGGCTTTTGGCGACGTTGTCTCGGCCGCGGTCGAAGACTTGATGACGCCCCTCATCGCCGCTATCGGTGGCCAGCCGGACTTTGGCGGCATGGACTTCACCATCAACGGCAGCACCTTCCTCTACGGGGACTTCATCAATAAGGTCTTGTCGTTCGTCATCGTGGCCGCCGTCATCTTCTTCCTTGTGATCAAGCCGATGAACATGCTCATCTCGCGCAGCCACAAGGAGGCCCCGGCCGACCCGACGACACGCAAGTGCCCCGAGTGCCTCAGCGAGATCCCGATCGACGCCCGGCGTTGCGCTTACTGCACATCGGATGTCGGCCCGCCGGTCGCCGCGATCGCCGGCAACGGCGCACCCCACACCTAGCCCTCACGGCGCCGCGGTCCCGCCGCCTCCCACGCGCCTGCCGCCTCCACTCCTCTACCGCCTCAAACTCCCTTCCCCCTCCCGGGGGGAAGGGCCGGGAAAGGGGGTCCCAGCGCTATGATGGCGTCGCACTCCGCCCTCTGAGGCGCGCGCACAACGCCGACTAGAATTGAGCCAGCTATGCAGGTCAGCCCCAACGTCCGCGCGGTGCAGGTCCCGGACGACAGCCCAATGCACCCGGTGTTCACGACGATCTACCTGGTCGGCCACGGGCAGGTGCTGACGATTGACTCCGGCGAAGACCAGGAGCGCTACCGCTGGATGCTCAGGGGCTACCTGGCCGGGACCGAAAAGGCCGAGGTCGCGCTCTCCGGCATCACCCACCATCACATCGACCATAGCGCCAACCTCAAGTGGCTCAGGGACCAGTTCAAGACCGAGATCTACGTCCACGACCAGGGCAAGCTCATCCTTCAGGACAAGCTTCCCGAAGACGGCGTCCACACCATGCACGACGGCCAGACCATCGACGTTGGCGGCGGCCTCAAGCCGCTCGTCCTGCACACGCCCGGCCACAGCGTCGACTCCGTCTGCTACTACATCGAGGACGAAGGCGTGCTCTTCTCCGGCGACACCATCCTGGGCTCGACGCCGACCACGATCGGCGACCTGTTCGACTACATGGCCAGCCTGGAGCGCATCCGCGGCCTGCCGAATCTCAAGGTCATCTGCCCCGGACACGGCCCGCTGATCGAGAAGCCGGCCGAGTACATCGACGACTACATCCTCCACCGCAACCAGCGCGAGCAGCAGATCGTCTCCACCCTCAAGGAGGGCGGCGACATGACCAGCTGGGACATCATGATGAAGATCTATACCGACATCGACCAGCGCCTGCGACGGGCCGCCGACGGCAACGTCCGCACCCACCTGCGCAAGCTCGAGAAGGAAGGGCGCATCAAGTCCTACGAAGGCGTCCCCAAAGAGCGCTCGGCCGAGGAAACCCAGAAGGCCGAAGAAGAAGAGCACGAGCGCGTCGAGGTGATCAAGAAGGCGGACGACTACAAGGAGCAGGCCCGCCGCCGCATGCTCTTCCTGCAGGAGAACCCGCCCCTGGACCAGTGGCAGACTCCGCCCAAGTTCGAGCTTTCATAGCGCATAAGCCATAACGCATAACGCATAAACAGAGGATTCGCCTTATGCGTTTTGCGCTACGCCTTATGCACTAGCCGCGCCAAATAAGCGTCGGTACGACAACGCCCGGCTGCAGGCTCATGCCTGAGAGTTCGATGCGGCGCGGCGTCAATTTGAGGATGCCGAAGCCTGGCGCTTCCGGCGCGCTCCAGCCGGGGATCATCGCAGGGTCGTAGCCGTAAGGGAACGGGTTGGCCTTGAACATGTCCCAGATGCGGCGCTTGGCCGCCGCATCGTCCTCCCATTCGGCCACCGCTTCGACGTACACGTTTCGCTGCTCCTGGTCCCAGTAGCACAGCGACACGTTCGGGTTCGCGGCCAGGTGGCTGGCCTTCAGGCTATCGCGGCCGGTGCAGATCCAGCCCGTGGTACCCTCCCAGTTCGGGTGCAGAATACGCGTACGCGGCCTGCCCTTCGTGTCGACCGTCGCGACCGTGCACCAGACGATTCGCTTTACGCGCTTCAGGAACTCTTCTTCGATCTCGGCGAACGACTTCACGTCCATGCCGGCAATGTAGAGCAGGCAGGCGTGGAGTAAAAGCACCCTTGGCCTGACGCCAGGCTCGGGTGACAGCCCGAAAGTCATCTCAGCGCGGGCAGGACCTTTGCCGCCGCCAGCTCCAGACCCGCGGTCGAGCTCTCGACGCTCTCGCCGGGGAAGACGGACCACCAGTACACATGCACCTCGGGATCTCCCAGCAGGGAACGGGCGCGGTCGATCGACGCGCGCAGGCGCTCGATGGCCTGTTCGGGCGTGACGAAGATGCCGGGGTTGCGCTGTCTCAGTTCGTCCACGCTGCCCAGCACCGGTCCGACTGACTGGCCGGCAGCGGCGAACCAGCGCGCGTAGTTCTGCGACTGGTACAGCGCAAAGGCGCCGAGCTCGGCCCAGGCACGGTCGGGGTCCTCGCAGACGCGCATCGTGCCGGGCCCGACCAGCAGCTTGACGTCCGAATCGGCGCGGCCGCGCTTGTGCCACTCGTCCAGAAAGGGCTCGATCTGGTTGAAGCCCAGATTCAGGACGCCGTCGGCCATGCGGCCGGCTCGGCGGATCGCCGCCTCCGTAAAGCCGCCGATCCAGATCGGGCAGGGGCTCTGCACCGGCCGGGGCGCCAGCCTCACGTTTTCGAAGCTGTAGTGGCGGCCCCTGAAGCTGAAGCTGTCTTCGTCCCAGGCGCGGCGGATCACCGTCACGGCCTCGTCCATCATCCGTCCGCGATGATGGCGGTTGGCGCCAAAGGTCTCGAACTCCTCGACCTTGTACCCGACCGCCACGCCGAGGTCGAAGCGGCCGTTCGAGATGACGTCGACCGTCGCGGCGTCTTCGGCGACGCGCAGGGGATTGTGCAGGGGCAGGAGCAGGACGTTGGTGCCAATGCGCACGCGCTCCGTCCGCGCCGCGATGGCGGCGCAGATCGGCAGCAGCGCCGGCGAGTAGCCGTCCTCGATGAAGTGGTGCTCGCTGGTCCAGATCTGGTCGAAGCCCAACTTCTCGGCGTGGGCGATCTGCTCCAGAGTCGCCGCGTACAGGTCCGCGAACGACCTGCCCGTCGAGCCCCCACCCCCGGCCCCTCTCGCATCAAGGGGAGGGGAGTTTGGAGGAGGATTGCGGAAGTCGTACCAGAGGCCAAACTTGACCGGCTTCACGCCTAGGTAGTCTTCGCCTTCTCGTCCACCCAGAGGTTCGGCGTGGTCTCCGTGCCAGCGAGGCCGCTGGGCCAGCCGCGATAGACGTTGAGGTTCATGACCCAGGGCCAGGACAGCGAGAAGCCGGTCGAGGTGCCGTACCAGGGCACGTCCGGCATGTAATCGGCCATCTTCTTCTGGACGTCGCGGATCAGCGTCTGGCGCTTCTGCGTGTCGAACTCCGTGCGCTGGTCCTCCAGCATCTTCAAAACATCAGGCGGCAGCACGCCGGCCGGGTGGTGGGGCCGGGAGGCGTTGTCGTGCTGGAAGGTGTAGAGGGTGTCGCCGGGGTCTGGGTAGGCATCGACGCCGGTCATGAACATGCCCTGGAAGTTGCCCTTGCTGTAGAAGAACTGTGGCAGCCATTCGGAGTTGAAGTCCCAGGTCTTGTTCACGCTGCGAATGCCGCCTTCGCGCAGCATCCCGGCCGTGACCTCCAGGTAGCGGGCGTAGGTGGCGCCGCCAAGCTCGTTGCCCTTGAGGCCGTGGACGTCTACCTCGAGCCCGTTCGCGAATCCGGCGGCCGAAAGCTGCTTCTTGGCCTCGGCCGGGTCGTACTTGAAGAGCTTGGCGCGTTCGCCCATCTGCGCGGCGCTGCTGTCATCCGGGTTCACCCAGTACGGCCCCCAGGCCGCAGTCAGGCCGTGGCTGACGCCGGATGACTCCGCTGGGAAGTTGGCGGCGCGGAACTTGTCCAGGTTGTAGACCACCGAGTCCATCGTTGGGCGGTCGAACAGGTTCGCGACGGCTTTGCGGACGCGCACGTCCTTGAAGGGGCTGTCGCCGGCGTAGCCGAAGAATATGCCGCGATAATTGGAGGCGTGCGTGCCCTCATAGAGGTTCAGCTTGGGGATGTCAGTCTTGGTCTGGATGATGTCGGAGCTCTGGACCACGCCCGTATCGATGTTGCCGGCGCGGAACTGCGCCAGCCGCGTCGCGTACTCGGGCACGATGTGGATCAGGTAGCTTTGCAGAAGGGGCTTGCCCTTTATGTACCACTCTGGATTGCGCTCGAACTCGAACTGGACCGCGACTCGGTACTCCTTGAGCCTGAACGGCCCTGTGCCGCGCATGTCGCCGCGAGGGTCGAATTTGTCGGCCGCCTCCAGCGGTTGGATCTGGATGTTGCCGCTGGCCAGCATCTGGGTGATGTTCGCGAGCGGGAAAGCCAGCTTCACGACGACGGTGCTGTTGTCCGGCGCGGTCATAGAGACGATGGGCGCGTTCGGGTTTGCGGCGTTCGCGAAGTCGGAGCGGCTGACCGCCTTGGTCGAGAACTTCTCCCAGGTGAATGCGACGTCGCGTGAATCGAACATGCGGCCATTCGTCGGCGTGCGGGGGTCCCAGGTCACGCCCTTGCGCAGCTTGAGGTTGACCTGCGTGCCACCGTTGACGACCTCAAAGCTCTCGGCCAGGTCGCCTTCGACTTCGCCCTGTGAGGGGCCAAGGTAGCCGGGCTTGAACTTGAGCAGGCGGCTGTAGACCAGGCCGGTGTAGGGCGTCAGCGCCTGCCCGGCGCCGGCGAAGAGCGAATCCAGGGTACTCTGGTCGCTGCCGGTGGCGTGAAGGGTGCTCGTGGTCGTCGCGCTTTTGGTGGTATCGACAGGCTTGCTGATGGCCGAAGCCACATCCTGGACGGTCTGCGAGCCGCCGCCGTTATCGGAGCCGCCGCCGCAGGCAATCAGCGCCGCGCCCGCGCCGAGGCCTGCCGCCCCAGCGATCGCCTTCCTGCGGCTGAGCCGCGAACCGGTGAACTTTTGCCAGTAGCCGGATGACGCCATCGCTATTTGCTCCTTTGGCTGGGACGAGGCTGGATGGTGGCAAACTATTTCTCGCCCTGGATTTTGTCAATTGCAAAACAAGGAACGTTCCCTGTTCCCTGTTCCCTGTTCCCTGTTCCCTGTTCCCTGTTCCCTGTTCCCTGTTCCCTGTTCCCTGTTCCCGTTCCCTGTTCCCTGTTCCCTGATTTACATTGCCCGCGAATGTCAGAGGAGGCTCCCCATGACCATCGGTTTGTTCGTGCAGGGAAGGGACTCGCGCTCGATAGTCGACGCCGTGAAGCGCGCCGAGTCGATGGACATACCGGCCGTGTGGCTGACGATGGGCGGCGCCAGCGCGGACGCGCCCACGACCTTCGCCGCGGCGGCGATGGTCACGGAGCGCATCCAGTTCGGCACCTCGATCATCCCCACCTGGCCAAGGCACCCGATCGCGATGGCCCAGCAGGCCATCGCGCTGAACTCGCTGGCGCCGGGGCGATTCCGCATGGGCATCGGCCCCAGTCATGAGCCGGCGATGGTGCGCATGCTCGGCGTCGCCTGGGAGTCGCCGCTGGGGCACCTGCGCGAGTACCTGAAGGTCCTGCAAGAGCTTCTGCGCAAGGGCAGCGTCGACTTCGAGGGCAAGTGGCTGACGGCGCGAACGCAGATCGCCGCGCCCATCGACCTGCCCGTTATGGCCTCGGCCCTGCGGGAAGCCTCGTTCCGGACGTGTGGCGAGCTTGCCGATGGCGCGATCTCGTGGGTATGCCCCTGGGACTACCTGCGCAAAATCGCGCCGCCGGCGCTGGCAGCGGGCGCGAAGAAGGCTGGCCGCGCGACACCACCACTGATCGCGCACGTGCCGGTCTGCGTCCACGACAACGCCGAGGAGGTGCGGCAGGCGGCGCGCGAGCAGGTCGGCAACTACGGCCGCGTGCCTTTCTACGCGGCGATGTTCGCGGCAGCGGGCTTCCCGGACGCCGGCGCCGGCATGAGCGACGCCCTCGTCGACGCGCTCGTCGTCTACGGTGACGAGGCGACCGTCGCATCGCGGCTGCGCCAGATCATCGCCGAAGGCGCGGGCGAGATCATCGCCCACCCACTGCTGGCCGGCGCCGACCGCATGGCGTCGCTCTCGAAGTCGATGAAGGCGGTCGCGCGGGCGAACCAGGGCTAGCCACGGCGCCGTCATTGCGCGGCCCTTGCGCCTTTCGGCGCCCAGGCCGCGGCAATCTGAGCGGCCTTGTACGCGCACACCGCGCCTCAGATTGCTTCGTTAGCCGCAACGGCCTCCTCGCAATTTACGGAGTGGGGACGCGTCGGCCGCGACCGTCTCAATGACGGCACCGTACTTGCCGCGCGCTATCGCAGCGGCTATCGTCACGCCGAGTCCAGTCCGCCGCCCGCACAGTCCCCGGAGGCAGCCCATGACCACCGCGACCGCGTTCACGGACCACATGATCGAAGCCGGCGGCGTCCAGATTCAGATCGTCAGCGGCGGCAGCGGCGAGCCTCTGCTCATCCTCCACAATCAGTTCGGCCACCCCGGCATATTGCCCTGGCACGACCGCCTGGGCGAGCGCTTCAGCCTCAAGATCCCATTCCACCCCGGCTTCGGCGCTTCCCCGCGGCCGGACTGGGTCTTCAACTTTCGCGACCTCGTCGCCTGCTATGTGCCGGTGCTGCGCGACCTGGGCCTTACCGGCTCGAAGGTTATCGGATTCGGCTTCGGCGCCTGGATCGCGGCCGAGCTGGCGGCCTTCAACCCCGGCCAGTTCTCGAAGATGGTGCTGGTCGCGCCGATGGGCATCAAGCCGCGCGAGGGTGACATCCGCCACTTCCTCATCCGCTCCCGGCGCGAGGTCGTCGAGGAGTGCTTCCACAACCCGGCCTCGGTGTCAGGCGTCGCGGAGCTGTACGGCGGCCGCGAGGCGACGCCCGAGCAGCGCGAGTTCTGGGAGCAGAACCGCGAGACGGTGGCGCGCTTGGCCTGGAAGCCACACATGTTCGACATGGCGATGCCGGCGATGGCGAAGCACATAATCGTGCCGGCCCTGGTCGTGCACGGCCGCCAGGACGCCATCGTGCCGGTCGATGCCGGCGTGCAGTACGCGGAGCTAATTCCCGGCGCGCGCCTTCAGATCATCGACGACTGCGGCCACTGCCCCGAGATCGAGAAGCCGGAAGAGTTCCTGGCGGTGGTAGAGCCGTTCCTGAAGTGACCTGAGTCGAGTTACGTGGCCTCGTCCCCCTCCAGCAAGCCAGCCAGGAACTTGGCAAGGTCTGGCACGTCACGCCGCGCGATGCCCCAGACCGTGTCGTGATCCAGGGCGTCGTAACCGTGGACGACGACATTTCGAAACGCGAGTATCTCTCGCAGGTTGGGCACCATCTCCGCTACATCCGCTTCGGAGCCCTTAAGCCGAACCAAAGCCTCTCCGATTATCGTGAACTGCCTTTCCACTGCCGAGCGGAAGTAGATGTCGGACAGGTAGTCGTCGAACGTCCTCCCCGTAACAAATTCCGTGATCAGTCGAGCTGCGTCCAGGGCGTCCCAGACGTGCTTGCGCGATTCACGCCGCATACAGATTTACGCGAGATTCGTCGATGCTCGCCTTGAAATACGGATTACGAATGTATTTGTAGGTAATCAGGTCGACAGGCCTCGAAAACAGCTCCTCCAGTGCAAAGAGGAATCCGAACCAGCTCTTAGAGTGTTCTCCGGCCTCCATCTCCTCGAACTCCACCACGAAATCGATGTCGCTCCGCGCTGGGTCAAAGCGGTCGGAGGTCGCCGAGCCGAACACGTCCAGCCGGCGCACATGAAAGCGACGGCACAGCTCCGCTACCTCATCCCGCTTCGATTCGATGATCTGGTTCATGGCCCCCGTCTCCGGCACCGCCCAGCAATTGTATGGCGCAGGCGCTAGGCCTGCACTTTCTCCCCCGTCGCCGGGTCTACCTCGTACGGGGAGAACAGCTCCAGCTCCTTGCCGATCTCGCGCACCGCCGGCAGGACTTCCTGGCCGAAGAGGCGCAGGCTGCGCATGGAGTCGTCGTGGTCCATGGCGCCGTCCCCGTCCCAGAAGAAGATGCTGCCGGGACGCAGCGTCTCCAGGACGTGGCGGATCTTGGGCACGATGGTCTTGGGCGTGCCGGTGATGATCTGGTACTCCTTCTGCTGCTTCTCATACGCCACACGGCGCTGCGTTTCGCGGTCGGCCGGCGCCTCGGACTGAGCGGGGGCGGCCGAGGCTTCGGCGCCCGTCGCGGGCGCGCGGCCGGCCGGCAGCGCCGCCGAGGCAGCTGTCGGCAGGCGCTCGGCGGCGACGCGAGACGTGAAGCCGGGCAGGTTCATGATTGCCGGCGTGACGTTGCCCTCGTTGCCGAGGAGGAAGGGGTTGCTGGGACCCTGGATGAACTTCCGGCCGGTCTCGAACGCCAGCTCTTCCGTCTCGTCGACGTGGACCTTGAACAGGTAACCCAGGTTCTGAGAGCCGGACTTGTAGCCGTTTTCGGCCGCGATCTGGTGATAGACCTCGAAGCTCTTGCGGGTCGCTTCCATGTCAGTCGCGAGCATGATGTAGGGCAGGCGACGCTCGGCGGCCCAGCGCATGGTGTTCAGGCTCACAGTGCCGGGGATCCAGATCGGCGGGTGCGGCTGCTGATAAGGCCGCGCCCAGGGGTTCACATATAGGTAGTGGTAGTGCTTGCCCTCCCAGCGAAAGGGCCCCGGCGTGGTCCAGGCCTTGACGATGAAGTCGTGCGCTTCCTGGAAGCGCTCGAAGTTGTAGGGCGGCACCATGTTGTGCGCAACCGTCTCGCGGGCCGTGCCGCGCACCCAGCCCGTCACCAGGCGCCCTTTCGAGATCATGTCGATGATCGCCAGCTGCTCGGCCAGCCAGAGGGGGTCGTCCCAGATCGGGATGACGTTGCCGAGGATGACGATCTTGGGCTTCTTTGTAATGCGCGCCAGGATCGAGGCTTCGACGTTAACCACGCCGCCCATCGAGAACGGCGTGCTGTGGTGCTCGTTGAGCATCAGGCCGTCGAAGCCCATCTCTTCGGCATAGAGCTTTTCGTCCAGGTAGCGGTCGTAGAGCAGCGAGGCGAGCTTGGGATCGTAGGAGCCGTTACTCATCGCCAGGTCGGTGATCGGCCTGCCCGTGGCGCCGAAGTAGCCGGAGTCAGGGTCCTGATACGGCCTTTCCGTGAAGTAACCAATGAACATTAGGGCCTCGCTCTGAGCTCGCGGCTTTGGGTCGGGCGAGACGAATGCTGACATTGGCAGCGGCCGAAGTCAACCGATTTCAGATTCACTTCGGGCTGCCCCCCGGACACCGTGTCAGGACTCGACCCTCCAGGATTAAGATGAAGCAGCAAACTGACAGAAGCTGGCGAAATGCCCCTCAGCCAACCAATCGTCTGCCCCGTCCTCATTGGCCGCGAATCTTTCACCAAGGCGCTGGCGGAAGTACGCGCTCGGGTCTCCGGCGGCGCCGGGACCGTTGTCTTGATCAGCGGTGAGGCGGGCATCGGCAAGTCCCGGTTGGCCGCCGAGTTGAAGGCCGCCTGCCAGAACGACGGCTGGCAGGTCTTCGAAGGCAACTGCTTCGAACAGGACCAGGCGATCCCGTATTCGGCCTGGACGGACCTCTTTCGGCGCTACTTCAGTCGTGACGGCGCCGGGAGCAGACGCTCGGGCCCGGAGATATCCCGCCTTGTGCCCGAAATCGGCGCTGTCAGGGGGGACGACCGGCCCTCGGCCGCAGCCGACCCGCAGGAGCAAAGGCAGCGCCTGAGTCGCGAGATCGGCGCCTTTTTCGCGACCGCAGCCGCTTCGGCCCCAGCGGCCGTCTTTCTCGAAGACGTCCACTGGGCCGATGAGGCCACGCTTGACCTGATGGTGTACCTCGCCCGCGAGATGGCGGCCGCGCGCCTGCTTCTGGTCGCGACCTACCGCAGCGATGAAGTAAGCGAGGACCTGGGCCAAACTCTGGCGGAGCTCGACCGGCTGAGCGTCGCGACCGAGCTTCAGCTCGACAGCCTTGACCGCTCCGAGGTCCGCGAGATGCTCCAGGCCATCCTCGGGCCTGCCGGCGCCGCCCGTTCGGGCTTCGTCGATACCGTCCATGAGCTCACGGAGGGCAACCCGTTTTTCATCGAAGAAGTTCTGCGGTCGGTCCAGCTTCAGCCAGCCGGCGCTAATGCCGCCGAAGTCACGATCCCTCGCAGCGTGCGCGAGGCCGTACGCAGGCGCTTCCAGGGCCTGGGCGAGCCGGCGCGCCGCGTGGCCCGTTACGCCGCTGTCGCCGGCAGGCGCTTCGATTTCGCGGTCTTGACCGAGATCTGCGGCGCCAGCGAAAGGGAGCTTCTGGACGAGGTTAAGGAGCTTGTCGACGCTCAGCTAATCCTCGAGGAAGCCGCCGACCAATTCGCGTTCCGCCACGCCCTCACTCGAGAGGCCATCTACACCAGCCTGCTTACCCGCGAACGCAGGCAGTTGCACCAGCAGATCGCCGCGGCGCTGGAAGGCCTGAACCAGGACCAGCCGGCCAGGGTGGCCGGAGACCTGAGCTACCACTTCTTCGAGGCCGAAGAATGGCAGAAAGCACTCGACTACGCGTCGCTCGCCGCTGTGGAGGCCGGCCGCGCTTATGCGCCCCGGTCGGCGATCGAGCACTACTCGCGCGCGATCGCCGCGGCCGGTCACCTCGGCCGGCATCCGGGACCCGGCCTGCATCGCGGCCGCGGCCTCGCGTTCGAGGCCATTGGCTCTTTCGACCGCGCCCTGGCCGACCTCGAAGCCGCCCTCGCGTCCGCGCGCGACGCTGAGGACCGCGAGGCGGAGTGGCAGGCGCTCACCGACCTGGGCATGCTCTGGGCCGCGCGCGACTATGCCCGCACAGGCGAATACTACAAGAGCGCTTCCGAGCTGGCGCAGACGATCGGCGAAGCGTCCACGCTGGCCCATTCGATGAACCGGCTGGGCAACTGGCACTTGAACGTAGCCGAGCCCGTGGAGGCTCTGGACCTGCATCGCCAGGCCCTCCAGCTCTTCCGCGGCGTCGATGACAAGAGTGGAATCGCGGCGACGCTCGACCTCCTCGGTATGACCAGCTATCTCGGCGCCGACCTCGTCGGGGGCCTGGAATACTACAAGCAGGCCGTCGCCATCCTGCGCGAGCTGGATGACCGCCCGGCGCTGGCCTCCGCCCTGGCGACCATGGCGCTGTACGGCGCCTCCAACTACCAGAACCAGGTCACGCCGCCTTCCGGCTACTCGGCGGATGAGGCCATGGCGGCCAGCAACGAAGCCTTCGACATGGCGCGGACGATCGGCTGGAAGGCCGCGGAGTCATATGCGCTCTGGAACCGCAGCGTCCTGCTTGGCGCCCAGGGCCGCTACTCGGAGGCTATCGAGGCCTGCGCCGCGGGCCTGGCCCTGGCCCAGGAGATCGAGCACCGCCAGTGGATGTCGGGGGCGGAGTACTCGCTGGGCGCCATCTACCTGGACATGCTCGACCTGGAGGCCGCCGAGTCTCATCTGATTGCGGCGGCGGAACTGGCGAAGGCGTCTGGCTCTCAAATCTGGACCCAAAATGCCGGCGGCGCCCTGGTGTCCGCCCTTGTCGCCAAGGGGAAGTTGGAAGCCGCTTCAAACCTCCTTCGCGGCCTGGTGAGCGTAGATATGCCGGCGCGGACCGTGTCCGAGCGCCAGGTGTGGGCCGGCGCCGCCGACCTTGCCCTCGCCCTCGGCGAGCCGGCACGGGCGCTGGGGGTCATCGAGCGCCTGCGTTCGTTCAGCGCCGACTCAAGCGCTGGGCGTACCGGCGTGCGCTTTTCGCTTCTCTACGGCAAGGCGTTGCGCGCCGCGGGCAAGGCCGTCGAGTCCGAGGCAGTGCTGAACGCCGGCGTCGCCAACGCCGCCCTCGAAGGCAGCAAGGGCATGGAATGGCGCCTGCTCCTGGAGCTCGGCGGGCTTCTTCAGGACGGCGGCCGGGTCGCCGAGGCGGATTCCGCCTACGCCGGCGCCGCGCGAATCATCCTCGAGGTCGTCCCCAACGTGCCGGCCAAAGAACGGGCGGCCTTCGTCGCGCGCGCCGCGGGACATTTCCCCACGGCCCATGCCGCGCTTCTACGCCAGCGCCCGCCCGCGAACGACCGTCGCGGCCCTCTTTCGCCGCGCGAGCGCGACATCGCCCAGATGGTCGTGCGCGGCAAGTCCAACCGCGCGATCGCCGAAGAGCTGGTGCTTAGCGAACGCACGGTGGAGACGCACGTCAGCAATATCCTGACCAAGCTCAACTTTTCCTCCAGGGCACAGATCGCGGCCTGGGTTGTGGAGCAGGGACTGAGCGGCTCCCCGGCCGGCCTCTGATAGGAGCTTCACCCGGCTTCCGCCGTCGTTCGATTAAGATCGACGGATGGTAAGACAGCCCGTCGCGGGGGCGTCCGCCGCCGGCAGCGTCTCGACCGGCCGGCCGGGCCTGACCTCGGTTGAGGCCGCCCTCAGGCTCGCCGCGGGCGAAGGCAACGCCGCGCCCCTCGATACCAGCCGTTCCTACCGCCGCATCCTCCTGGAGAACTTCTTCACGCCGATCAACACGATCCTGTTCGCGATCGGCATCATTCTCGTCGTCCTGGGCCTCGGCGCCGACGCCGTCATGACCGCCGGCCTGGTGCTGGTCAACGTGCTTGTCGGCGTCTTCCAGGAAGCGCGGGCCAAGCGCCAGCTGGACGCGATCGCCCTGCTGGCTCGCCCCAAAGCGAAGGTGATCCGCGACGGCGCCGAGCGCGAGATCGACCCAGACGAGATCGTCCGCGGCGACGTGCTCAACCTGCAGCCCGGCGACCAGGTCCAGGTCGATGGCTCCGTGCTCGAAGCCGAGAATCTCAGCGTCGACGAATCGCTCCTGACCGGCGAGTCTGACCTGGTGCGCAAGGAGGAGGGCGATTCCGTCTTCTCCGGCTCCTTCGCGATGACAGGCAGCGGCCTTTACGAGGCCGTCCAGGTCGGCGCCGGCAGCATGGCTAACCAGATCACCGCCCGCGCGCGCTCTTTCCGGGTGGTGCGCACGCCGCTGCAACGGGAGGTCGCCTGGGTCATCTGGGGCATGGCTGTGTTCGTCCTGCTCCTCGGCGGGCCGGTGGTCAACTCCATCTACGACATCTACGGAAAGCTGGAGATCAAGGAGACGGTGCGCGCCGCCGCGGTGATCGTGGCCCTGGTGCCGCAGGGGCTGTCTTTCATGGTCACGGCCACGTATGCCATGGCGGCGGTCCGCATCGGCCAGATGGGCGCACTCGTCCAGCGCCTCAACGCCGTCGAGTCGATCAGCCACATCGACGTCCTCTGCCTGGACAAGACCGGAACCCTCACCACCAACGAGCTCGGCCTCGAGGCCCTGGCGCCGTTCGAGATCGATGAGGCGGAGCTGAAGCGCCTGCTCGGGGCCTACGCCGCCAGCGCCTCCGTCTCCAACCGCACGAACTCGGCCATCCTTCAGGGCAGCGGCGGCGTCCCATTGCCGGTGGCCGGCGAGATCGGCTTCGATTCGGCACGAAAGTGGAGCGCCCTCCAGTTCGCCGAGGGCGGGCCGGAGGGCGTTTTCGTCCTCGGCGCTCCGGAGATGATCGAAGGCGCATTGGAAAACCGCGACGTCCTCTACCCCCAGGCCGGCGAATGGGCCTCCGAAGGGCTGCGAGTGCTTCTCTTCGCCCGCGGCGAGGCACCATCCGGCGGCCTCGACGCCCAACGCCCCCAGCTGCCTCAAGGCCTCCAGGCCCTGGGCCTCGTTGCCCTTCGCGACGAATTGCGGGCCGACGCCAGGGAGACGATCCTGAGCTTCTCCGAAGGAGGGATCGTCCTCAAGATCATCTCCGGCGACAACCCCCAGACCGTCGCGGCCCTGGCGAAACAGGCCGGCTTCCCGCCGGACGTGAAGCTGATCTCGGGCACGGAGCTGGAAGGCCTGTCAGAACGCGAGCTCGAGCGCGTGGCCGAGGACACGACGATCTTCGGCCGCATCGTGCCCCAGCACAAAGAGGCGCTGGTCAAGGCGCTGCAGCGCCGCGGCCATTACGTCGCGATGACCGGCGACGGCGTCAACGACGTGCCCGCCCTCAAGCAAGCCCAGGTCGCTATCGCGGTCAAGAGCGGCAGCCCCGTCACCCGCAACGTCGCCGACATCGTGCTGATCGACGACTCCTTCGCCGTCCTGCCCAGCGCCTTCACAGAAGGCCAGCGGATCCGCAAAGGCATGGAATCGATCATTCGCCTGTTTCTCGTGCGCACGTTCGCAGTGAGTCTGGTAATCCTCGGGGCGTCACTGCTCTCGGACCCGTTCCCGATCACGCCCGCGCCAGAGTGGCGTGCCGGCCCAACTCACCGTCGGCATACCGGCGCTGGCCCTGGCGGTCTGGTCGCGGCCGGGAAAGACCGCGCGCTATCTGCTGCCCGCGGCCATGCGTTTCGTGCTGCCGGCGGCGGTCAGCATCGCCGTGGTCTCGCTGTTCGCGTTCCACTTCTACCTGTCCGACCCACAGGAGCCGGACAAGGCCCGCACGGTCCTTACTTTGCTCAGCACCTTCTGCGGCATCGCCTTGATCCCGTTCGTCCAGGACCCGCCGCGGCTGTGGGGCAGGCTGCGAGGCCTGCGCACCGACATGCGGACTACGCTGCTTGCGCTGGCGATGCTGGCCATCTTCTTTGTGACTTATCTGATCGAGCCGATTCGACGGTTCTACGAGCTTGTGCTGCTGCCCGCCGGTGGCTATGCGTTCATCGCGGCGGCGCTCGGGGTCTGGGCAGTGGCGGTGTCGCTGCTCTGGCGCGTGGACTGGGACCCCATGGTGCAGCCCCTGCGCGAGATCGTCCGGTCGATCTGGCAGCGTAGGCGGCAGTCCCGCAGCCAGGCCTGAGAGCAGGTCAGGCCGCCCCGAAGTCCTCCGCCATCATTCCCAGCTCGTCGGCCGCCGCCCGAAACGCTTCGAGCACGCGCACGAAGTCCTCGACGCTGTCCTTGCCCATCCGATTCAGCAGGGCCTCCATGTAGGCATGGGCCGCAACCTGTATCTCGGACAGCACCCTCTGACCTTCCGCCGTCAGGCTAACCTGCACCACCCGCCTGTCCTCCGGACACTGGCTGCGAAGAATCAGGTCCTGGCGTTCCAGCCTATCGGCCAAGCCGGAAAGGGTGGCCGGCCTCACTTTCATCTCCTCGGCAAGCTCGCCGATCGGGCGCATCTCGCCCTGGCTGACCAGGAACAGAAGGCGCAGCTGCGACATCGTCAGGCCACGCATGTCCCAGAAGCGAATGCGGATCGGGTCGCCGACAGACACGGCCTTGCCGTAGGCCATGCGAGCCCGTTCGACCAGCTCGGGGCTCAAGCGTTCCTGCGTCATCGCCTCAATCGCCTTCGGCGGCAGGCAGAGGCCGCCCGGCGGTCCGTGGCCCTGCTTCGGCGAACTCGGGCCCCGCAACCGCCTCCTCGCCCTCGACGGGTGTCGCATGCACCTGATCGCGCAGCGGCACTTCCTTCAGCTTCCAGCTCAGCGCGAACGCGACCAAAGTAATTGGTATCGCGACGAGGAACACGACCTCGAGCGAGTTCGAGAACGCCTCGATAACGCCTCTGTGGACGTCCGGAGGCAAACCGCGAATGCGCTCCGGGCTGGAGGTGAGCGTCCGCACCGAGATTCCGGCCAGGGCCTCCGGCGATACCAAACGGGCGATGTTGTAGTCGAGGCGGTTGGCGAGGATGGAGCCAAAGATCGCCACGCCAAAAGCGCCGCCCATGCTTCGAAAGAAGTTGACGCCCGCCGTGGCGGCGCCCATGTCGCGCTGCTGCACCGAGTTCTGCACCACCAGGACGATCAGCTGCATCACCAGGCCCATACCCGCCCCCAAAAGGAGCATGGCGAAGGAGATATAGACGAATGACGTCTCCGGTTGGAGCCGGGACAGCAGGATCACGGCAACGCTGACCAGGCCCGTCCCCACGATCGGGAACGCGCGGTAACGCCCGGTCTTCGAGATCACGCGGCCGCTGATCGTCGAGGAGGTGACTATGCCCAGCATCATCGGCAGCATGCGCAGGCCGGAAGCCGTGGCGGATTCGCCCTTCACCACCTGCATATACACCGGCAGGAAGGAGATGGCGCCGAACATCGCGATGCCGACAACGAAGCCGATGCTGGTGCTGACGCGGAACACCGCATCTTTGAACAGACGCGGTGGCAGGATCGGCTCGTCGGCGCGCATCTCCTGCCTCACGAAGAGGCCGAGGAAGATCGCGGCGGCGGTGCCCAGACCAACGATCTCGCGCGAGGACCAGGCGTATTCGCGCCCGCCCCACGTCGTCACCAGAAGCAGGCAGCTGACGCCCCCGACCATCAGCGCCGACCCCATGTAGTCGATGCGGTGGGGCACGCGCACGCGCGGCAGCTTGAGGACGCTGCTGGTCACCGCCAGGGCGGTGATGCCCAGGGGAAGGTTGATCAAGAAGACCCAGCGCCAGGTGAGCGCGTCCGTGAAGAACCCGCCGATTAGCGGCCCGGCGACGCTGGCGAAGGCGAATACGCCGCCCATGTAGCCCTGGTACTTGCCGCGCTCCCTGGGCGAGACGACGTCGCCGATAATGGTCATCGAAATCGCCATGATGCCGCCGGCGCCCAGTCCCTGAATGCCCCGCGCCACAATCAGCTGGAGCATGCTCTGAGAAACGCCCGCGAACAGCGACCCCAGGATGAATATCACAATCGCCATCTGGAACAGGCGCTTGCGGCCGTAGAGGTCGCTCATCTTGCCGTACAGGGGCACGGAGGTCGTCGAGGTCAGTAGGTAGGCGGTGATGACCCAGGACAGGTGCTCCAGCCCGCCCAACTCGCCGACGATAGTCGGCAGCGCCGTCGATACGATCGTCTGGTCCAGGGCGGAGAGCATCATGCCGGTCATGAGGCCGGCAAAGACAATCAGTATTTCTCGATGGGTGAGCGGGCGCATCGCGGCGCTCTGATTCATTAGCCTGATTCTAATATTTAGCCGGACGCTAAGCAAGTACACGGATATGAAACGCCGCCCTGGGCGCGCGGCGATGTCATCGATACATCCCCGCCAAAGAGCCGGGCCGGCAGCGCTGTATGTTATACTGCGCAACCAACACACCAGGCATTTCACCAACCAGAAAGAGGCGGGGAATGGCAACTCAGACTGAAAGCGTCGTCACACCGGCGCGGTTCGATCAGGGGATGGACTACAAGACCTGGATGACCACCATCGACCGCAACCAGGCGCGGTTCGAGGAAAACTACAACAACTTCACGCCCGACCCGGCCGACATCGAGGCGATCAAGGGCCTCATGGCCCGCGGCGCCACCAAGTGCCTCGCCATCGGCGAGCCCTGGTGCCCGGACGTCTTCCGCGGCCTGCCGGCCATCGTCAAGGTCGCCGAGCAGAGCGGCCTGAACCTCAAGATCTTCCTCCGCGACCAGAACCTGGACATCATGAACGAGTTCCTCAAGCGCGGCGAGTTCCAGTCGATCCCGACGCTTGTCTTCTACACCACGGACCACAAGTACCTCGGCCACTGGATCGAGCGGGCGCAGAAGGCCATCGAGGAGATGCCTCAGATGACCGCGATAAGCTCCAAGCTGCGCGACCAGGAGATCTCCGAGGACGACCGCAAAAAGTACATGGCCGATTATGTCGCCTTCCAGAACGGCCCCATATGGCAGGGCTGGCAGGACGCCGAGATCAAAGAGATCATCAAGCTCATGGATGACGCGCTGACCACGGGCCAGCCGGTGGTCAGGGGCAACACCTAACCTTCGCTCTCAAATAGCATCGCAAAGGGCGCCTTTCGGGCGCCTTTTGTATTTCTGCGGGCATCAGCGGGCTTGCCGCGAGAGCCACCCGCGCGCCTTGTGTATCATTCTGTCGAGCGCGGGCATCGTGCCGGCGCGGCTCGCTCCCGGCAGGAGAAGCCACTTTGACCGGCACCATCCGAATCGGCCGCATGTTTGGCTTCGATGTCAGCATCCACTGGAGCTGGATATTCATATTCTTCCTCGTCACCGGCACCTTCGCCGAGGGCATCCTCAAAGATTCCTTCCCCAACTGGACCGGTGGACAACGCTGGTCGGTCGGCCGCCCTGATTTCGATCAGCTTCTTCTTCTCGATCCTGCTGCACGAGATGTCGCACTCCCTGGTCGCGCGCCGCTACGGCCTGCCGGTGACCAGCATCACCCTGTTCGTATTCGGCGGCGTGTCCAACCTGGGCAAGGAGCCGGATAGCCCCTCCCAGGAGTTCTGGATCGCCATCGTCGGGCCGCTGACAAGCATTTTCATCGCCGGCCTTTTCGGCATCGGCTATGCCGGCCTGCATTCAGTGCAGCCGGGGGCCGCCGACGTCTCCCTGAACATGGCCGCGATCAATCTTGCGATAGGCCTCTTCAACCTGGTGCCGGGCTTTCCCCTCGACGGCGGCCGCGTCCTGCGCAGCATCCTCTGGGCGCGCAAACGCGACATGCTCCAGGCGACGAAGCTCGCTTCTCGTGTGGGCCAGCTTGTCGCCAACCTGATCATGGCGGCAGGCGTGGTGATCTTCCTCATCGGCAACTGGGTCACCGGCCTGTGGTTCTTCCTGATCGGCAACTTCCTGCGCGTCCACCTCCTCCGCAAGCTACGAACAGCTATTCCTGGAGACGGTGTTGAAGGGTGTGCCGGCCTCCGTCGTCGCCCGCAAGGATTACGTGCCCGTGAGCCCGGAGCTGACCATCGCCGACCTGGTGGAAGAGCACATCCTTGCCGGGCACGGGCGCGCCTATCCCGTCATGGCCGGCGAGGAGCTCCTGGGCCTCGTGACCCTGACCGACACCCGACATGTCCCGCGCGAAGAGTGGCCGAACCTGACCGTGTACCGCGCCATGACGCCCCTGACCCGCCTGCGCACCGTGACCACAAAGGACGAACTGTCGGACGTGCTGGCGATCATGGCCACCAACGACATCAACCAGGTCCCGATGATGGACGGCCGCCTGCTCGCCGGCATGATCCACCGCGGCGACGTGATCCGCTACATCCAGACGCGCCAGGAGATCAGTACCGTCGCGCCGCGGCGGTGAGGCGGTTTAGGTATCAGGCATGCGGTGTCATGCCAGAAATAGGCGGCGTCGGGCTGGCAGCAATGAGCCAGACGCGAGCGACCTGGGTTGCGCGTCGGCGACAGCCCTGAGGCCTGAAGCCTGACGCCTACCGTGTTACAATCCCGACCGTGAACGACCTGCGCTGCCCCGGTTGCGACGCTGTCCGCGACTCCGACGACAACTTTTGCCGGCGCTGCGGGCGTCAGATCACCGTGAACCTTCCCGCGCTGGCGACGCCGCGTCTCCCCGCTGAGCCCGCGCCGGCGTTGCCACCCGCGCTCGTCGGCAGCGTGGCCGCCCTGGCGATAGGCACCGGGCTGGAGTGGCTGGCGCGCCGCGTGGCGAGCAATGCGGCCAGAGGCGCCGCCCGCGCGGCCGGCCGCGCGATCGTCCGCCGCGACTCAGCGCCGCGGGCCCAGACGCCGGTGCAGGCCACGGTGACTGACGATTCGGCCGTAGTGATTCGAGAGACGCTCTACGTCCGCCAGGTCAACCTTCGCCGCTAAGGCGGCAGCCACGCTCTCGAGATCAGCCGCTCGTTCGTACCAGTAGAGGCTGACGACCCCACGCTCCTTCGCAAGCGGCGGGACATCGCTCAGCTCCTGAAAAACTGCCCGCGGGCCACCCACAAACGACCGTAGTCAGAGCGAACCCGATGCGCTACACTTCGGCCGCGATACGCCCAGGCGGACGCCTGTCTTGTCCCCCGCCGGAGTGGTTTTCTTGGCCCGAGGGCTCTTCTCGGCGGGCGTTTTGGCGCTCCTGGCAGTGCGAATCCTCCTGCCCGCGAGGCCCGCGGACGCCTCCTTCTTCCAGCATCTTCAGAACGGCGGCTTCGAAAGCGGCTCCGGCTGGACCGTCCTGACCGCGGCCGGCGCGTCCTGCGGCGCCCAGTCGGGCACCGGGGCTCTCAGCCTCACCGGCACGTCGAGCACGCTCGCGGTGGCCAGGCAGGCCATGACGGGCGTCGGCGCGGGGCTCTCGTACACGCTCAATGGCTACGCCATGGTCAGCTCCGGTACGCCGTCCGCCAAAGCGTCCCTCTGGTGGCTCGGCCCGGGCGGCGCGGTTATCCATGCCCGCGACACCGCCATAACCGGGGCCTCCTACTCCGCGTTTACGATTGCGGACACGGCGCCGGCGGGCACGGCTTCCGTGGAAGTGCGCCTGACCGTGACCGGGGCCGGGACGGCCTGCTTCGATGACCTCAGCCTTGATGGACCGCCGCCGGTCACAGCGACGCCTACGCCGACGGTGACCCCAATCCCAACGTCAACGCTGACCCCGACATCGACGCCGGAGCCGCCGACGCGCACGCCATCGGCCACTCGCGCGCCGTCATCGACGCGCACGCCGTCGCCGCCGAGGCCGACGAGAACGCCTGCGCCGGCCTCGAACGGGCCGGCCGCCAGCAGGGCCGCGCCAGGGTCCGCCTCGCCTGGGAGTGATCCTTCCGACCTGGTTTCGGCCGAGCTGCTGAACGGTGGCTTTGAGGGCGCCACCAGCCCCTGGGAAAAATTTGGCGGCGAGCTAAGCCTGGTCTCGACTCCCGCAAGGTCAGGGGCCAGCGCCGGCGCATTTTTCAGCGCCACAGCTTCGACGAAGTGGGCATATCAGGTCGTGCGTGTGCAAGCGGACGAAACCTACGAATTCTCCGGTTACCTCCGCCCCGACAGCGGGGTCGCGGAGGCCTACCTTCGAGTCTCCTGGTATGAGTCCCCGGACGGCAGCGGCCGGATGATCGGGAGCGTCGACTCCACGGTGCGGCTGTCCGGCGGGTCTACCGAATACGTCTTCGCGACAACCGGCGCGGTGCAAGCGCCACCGGACGCCAATTCCGCCCGCCTCAGGGTAATGCTGAGCCCGAAGAGCGCCGCCCCCGCAACGGTTTACCTCGACGACCTTGCGTTCGGGCCGTCCCAGGAATCGCCGCGGCCGCAGGCGCTGGCCACGGCAGCGGACGAAGACGAGAATCTGGACGGGCCGCCCACGTCCTCGGCCGGCAGCGGCGCCCAGGCATCTCTCACGACAGCGCAATCGCCGGAAAAAGGCGCACCGTCAGAAGGCGCGAGCGCGTCAACCGACCCCTCGATTCCCCTGAACCCTCGACAGTTGGAGGCCGCGCCTCAGCTTCAGGCGGACACCGGTCCCGCGGCCAAGGAGCCGGGGTCAGATCCGCCGGCCTTGCTCCTCGCGGCGGCCGCCACCTTCCTCACCGCCCTTGGATTTGTCGCCGTTTCCTGGTACCTGCGCCGCCAACCGTAAGCGCTGTTCCCTGCGGGTGCGCCTTTCTATAATTCTCATGCGTTGACCAACAATTCATTACCAGTAACCGGCGACCAGAGGCCCGCGGTAGCGGGCCTTATCGCAATCGACGGGCCTGTCGCCTCCGGCAAGACCGCGGTTGGCCTGCGCCTGGCGCGCGAATGGGGCTACCGGCTGGTCGATACGGGGATGATGTACCGCGCCCTCACCTACCTGGCCCTCAAGGAGGGAATCGACCTCGACGATGAGGCCGGATTGGTCGACCTCGCCCGGCGGGCCGAGTTCGAGCTCGGCCAGCCAACCGATGAGGACATCGCGACGATCAGGGCCGCTGGCGAGGACATCACCAGGCAGCTTCGAACCCCCGAGGTCGACCGCGGCGTGTCCAATGTCTCGCGGATCGCCGGCGTCCGCGAGGCGATGGTCGAACGACAGCGCGCGCTCGCGGCCGAGGGCAAGATCATTATGCTTGGGCGCGATATCGGCACCGTGGTGCTGCCGGACGCGCCCGTTAAGATTTACCTGGACGCCTCCGCGGACGAACGCGCGCGCCGGCGTTATCTGGAGCTCAAGGAGGCCGGAAACGAACGGCCATTCGCGGAAATCCGCGATGAGCTGGAGAGGCGGGACGAGATGGACAAAAGCCGGCACGCCTCGCCCCTGCGCCCCGCCGTCGATGCGATTGTCGTCCACACCGACAACCTCTCGCTCGAAGACGTCGTCGCGCGAGTGCGGGAGATCGCCGCCGCGAGGGCGTAATGGTCCCTTTCTTCTACTGGTTCATCACTCACGCGGTGCACCTGTTCGTGATGCCGCTGTACGCCCGCATCCGTGTCTACGGTGTTGAGAACGTGCCCAGGGAAGGCCCGCTGGTGCTGGCTTCGAACCACCTCAACGACGTCGACCCCGGCATCCTCTCGACCAGCATCCCGCGCCGCCTGGTTTTCATGACCAAGGTCGAGCTGTTCCGGATACCAGGCCTCGCGCAATTCCTGCGGGCCTACGGCGCCTTCCCGGTGCGTCGCGGCGAGGCCGACCTCTCGGCCCTGCGCCGCTCGAACGAAACACTGAAGGCGGGGCTGGCGCTGGTGGTGTTCCCGGAGGGGACGCGGGCGGGACAGCGGGCAACGCTGGGCAAGGCTTGGCCCGGGGCGGGGCTGATCGCGCTCCGCAACCAGGCGCCGATCCTGCCCGTTGCAATTACGGGCAGCCAGGGCCTGGCGATGCCAAAGATGTTTCTCCGCGTCTTCAGGCGCCCCGACGTCACGGTGACCATCGGCAAGCCTTTCACGCTGGAGCAGCCGGCCCGCGTGAACAGCGAGGCCTCGGAGGCCGGGGCCGAGCTGATCATGCGGCGCATCGCCGAGCTTCTGCCGGATGAGTACCGGGGGTATTATGGGAGCGAAGGCGCCGGCGCCACTGTCGCCGCTGAGGCGGGTGCGCCGGCAGAGGAGCAGTAGCATGCAAGTCCTGCGAGCCAGCGAGATGGGCTTCTGCTTTGGCGTCCGCCGCGCCGTGGAGATGATGGAAGAGGCCGTCCGCGACCGCGGCGAGATGGTCAGCCTCGGCTCTGTCGTCCACAACCCCCAGGTCGTCGAACGGCTGCGGGACGAGGGCCTCCACGTCATCACCGACGTCCGCGAAGCCGGCGCTAAACCCGTCGCGATCACCGCGCACGGCGTCGGGCCGTCCGTAATCGAGCAGCTCGAAGGCGCCGGCGTCGAAATCGTCGACACCACCTGCCCGATCGTCACGCGCTCCCAACAGTGGGCGAAGAAGCTCACCGACGAAGGCTACGGCCTGGTCGTGTTCGGAGACCCCAACCACAAGGAAGTGCGCGGCGTCCTCGGCTGGGCCGGCGGCAAGGTGATGGTTGTCCAGCCGAAGGACGAGCCTGGGGCGCTGCCGCCGGAGTTTCCCTCGCGCATCGGTGTGCTCTCGCAGACCACCGAGACCGAGCAGCGCTTCAGCTCCTTCGTGAAGAAGCTCTTCGAGACGAACATGGAGCGCATCTCCGAGCTGCGCGTCATCAACACGCTCTGTCACGCGACCACGTCCCAGCAGGCCGCGACCATCGAGCTCGCCGGCGTTGTCGACCTCATGGTGGTCGTTGGCGGCCGCGAGAGCGCCAACACGCGCCACCTGGCCGACGTTTCGCGCGACTGTGGCATCGAGACTTATCACATCGAGCGGCCCGATGAGATCAGGCCGGAGTGGCTACAGGGCCACGACAAGGTCGGCGTCACCGCCGGCGCCTCCACCCCCGACTTCGCGATCGATGAGGTCGTCGCCAGGCTCGAAGAGCTGGCCGCGGCCGTGATCGCGTAGGCTCCTCCCGGACGCCGCGCAGCAAACCTGTCACGGCGTAGCGCCGGCTGCTTTAGCTGCCCGAAGTCGCACCGATTACATTGCTGGGCCGACAGCTAAAGCGGCCGGCGCTACGTCCGGATCCCGACACCAACGTCACTGTTTGATCGCCACTCCTCCCAGTCGTACGCTACGCGCGCTAGAACCAGGAGGAACAAAGATGGGTGACAGGCTCAAAGGAAAGGTTTGCATCATCACCGGCGCCAGCCGCGGGCTTGGCCAATATTGCGCCGTCGGCTACGCCAAAGAGGGCGCGACCGTCGTCATCGCCGCGCGCACCGAGCAGGAGTCGGACCCGAGGCTTCCGGGCACGATCTACCACACCGCCAAACTGGTCGAAGAGGCAGGCGGCCAGGCGTTTCCCGTCGTCTGCAACGTCGCCGACAACGCCAGCATCGAGGCCATGACCAAGCAGGTCATCGACAAGTACGGCCGCATCGACGTCCTCATGACCAACGCGGCGGTGCAGCCGCCCGGCTTCCTTTCGACGATCCAGCTTCGGCACATGGACCTGGAGTTCAAGGTCAACGTCTTCGGGCCGTTCTGGTCCATCCGCGCCGCCCTGCCTCAGATGATGGAGCAGAAGAGCGGCAGCATCATCAACATCTCCTCGGTCGCGGCCGACCGCGGTGGCTCCCACTACGGCATGACCAAGCGCGCGATAGAATCGATGACGCTGGGCCTGGCTAACGAAGTGCGCCAGCAGGGCATCGCCGTCAACTGCATGAAGCCCGTCGGCGGCATCGAGACGCCGGGCCTGCTCTTCGGACGCGCGCCCGGCCAGGTCGGCGGCCAGCGCCCCGGCGGCGCCAACACGCCGCCACCGGACAGCTATGTGGAGGCGGCCGTCATCCTCGCCGGCATGACTCCCGAGTCCGGGACCGGCATCGTCATGAACGACGCCCAGATCGTCAACAAGTTCTCCGACGCCGCCACCAAAGACCGCTTCCGCAAGCTCAACGGCGACGCCTGGAGCGCCGCCATGGAGGCGCCGATACCGCCAACTAACGTGCCGGTGGTCTTCCAGCGGCCGCAGGCGCAGGCGTAAGGGCGGACTGTGCCCCAACGCGATGGCCCGGGCGCAGCCGCGTCGGGGCCATCGCTTATCCTTGATTCAATAGGGGGGAGGAAGAAGACATGTCCGCACAGGCGCCAACCGTCCACGACCCCGTGTGCCACATGGACATCACCATAGCTTCGGCAGCGGGCCGCTCCGAGTTCGAAGGGGAGACCTATTACTTCTGCAGCATGGGCTGCAAGCGTGACTTCGACGCCGATCCGCGCGGCTTCCTGGACCGCGACGCCGAGTACGACCACAGCGAGGGCGCCTCGATGATGGAGCCCGCCGCCGCGGCCCCGAAGCGCCCCTTCTGGCAGTTCTGGAAGAAGTAGGCGCGAAGGCGCCGGCTTCACTCCGAGTCGCCTTTCCGCGTGGCTGATAGCCGAAAGCTGAGGGCTGACTGCTTTCACATGCCCGACCTCAACCGCATGATCACGCAGCTCGAACTCTCCGTACACACCTACTGGCACCTCTACAAGGCCGACCTTTTTACCGTCGCCAAAGTCATCGACAAGTCGCCGCGCGAGATGGTCGAAGTGCTGGGTTCGGCCGAATACCTGAACGAGCTGCGGGCCGCGCTTCTCTTCGCCGGCTACCACGACCCCTGGCCGGAACTCGGCGAGGCCGGAGACCTTCACGCGGCGCGGCAGATCACCACCCTTGGCCTGTCGCCGTACGTCCAGTACGCGCTCATGCAGGCCGAGCTCTGGACGCTCGGCAGCGTGCTGGCCAGGGCGCCCGATGACCTGCTGGACGTCATGACCTGGGAGGAATACCAGGAGCTGCGGCGGCGCCTGATCGACCTGGGATACCTCAGAGCCGTGGGGCCGGCGGAATGACGCTCAGCAACGATTGGCGGCCACCGGGCCAGCCTCAGAGGCGCTTCGAGCCGCGGGCGACGCGAATCCCGATCACGCACCGCGATGACATCGATATCGAGCTCTGGGTCGGTGGCTCCGACACCGCGATCGGCGACGACATCGAGATGGCGCATCTGCGGGGCGCCTGGCTCGTCGACTGCGCCGGCGAGTTGCCGCGCGACTTCCGGGCGGCTGCCGGCGCCTTCATCCCGCGCGTTTTCACAGACCTGGAGGTGGTGCCTTCGACCTACGAGCGCATTCGGACGCTGGCCCAGGAAATCGCCCAGGCCGTGACCGGCGACGCCAGCCACGTCGACGGCAACCGCCACGAGCCCCCGGAGCGCGTGCTGATCTTCTGCAGCCAGGGCTTCAACCGCAGCGCCCTGCTCGCGGGCCTGGTCATGCGCGAGCTCGGCGCCGAGCCTGCCGAAGTCGTCGCCGCGATCCGGGCGGCGCGCCCGGGAGCGCTCTCCAACCACACGTTCGTGCGGCTCCTATTGGGCGAGGAGACAGAGCCTCCGGCGTAGTGCCACTGATCGAGAGCCGGCCCGCTGTCGATCATCAGTGGAAGGCGGCATAATAGATACGAGCGCCCCGGGGCACCCGCCCTCGACTCTCCGGGCGCCGCAGGCTGGAAATCATAAATGGTCTCTCTTATCGGAAAGATATTCGCCGGCGGCAACGAGCGCGAGCTCAAGAAGCTGTGGCCGCTGGTCGACGAGGTCAACGCCCTCGAGCCCGAGATCGAGGCGCTCTCCGACGACGAGCTGCGCGCCAAGACGGCCGAGTTCCGCGCACCGCTTCCAGGACGGCGAGACCCTCGACGACCTCCTGCCGGAGGCCTTCGCCGTCGTCCGCGAGGCGATCCGCCGCCGCGCTCGGCCAGCGCGCCTTCGACGTGCAGCTCATCGGCGGCGATCGTCGCTGCACCAGGGCAAGATCGCCGAGCTGAAGACCGGTGAAGGCAAGACGCTGGTCGCGACGCTGCCGCTCTACCTCAACGCGCTCGAGGGGCGCGGCGCCCACCTGGTCACCGTCAACGACTACCTGGCCAAGCGCGACGCCCAGTGGTACGGCCGCGTGTTCGACTGGCTCGGCCTCAGCGTCGGCGTGCTCCAGCACGACGCGTCGTTCCTCGTCACGTCGACGCCGGTAAGCGAGCGAGACCGGAACATGGAGTACCTGACGCCCGTGCAGCCGCCGCGAGGCCTACGCCGCCGACATCACCTACGGCACGAACCACGAGTTCGGCTTCGACTACCTGCGCGACAACATGGCGGTCTCGATCGAGGCCTACCAGGTGCAGCGCGAGCGCCACTTCGCCATCGTCGACGAGGTCGACAACATCCTCATCGACGAGGCGCGCACGCCGCTGATCATCAGCGGCCCGGCGCGAGGACAGCGCCGATCTACCCGACGCTTCGCCGCGCCTCGTGCCGCGGCTGCAGCGCGAGGCGGACTACACCGTCGACGAGAAGCTGCGCGCGGTCTCGCTCACCGAGAGCGGCGTCGAGAAGATCGAGAAGCGCGCTCGAAGATCGACAACATCTACGCGCCGGAGAACTACCGCCTCACGCGCTACATGGAGGCGGCGCTCAAGGCGCAGATCCTCTACCAGCGCGACCGCGACTACGTCGTCAAGGACGGCGAGGTCGTCATCGTCGACGACTTCACGGGCCGCCTGATGTTCGGCCGCCGCTGGTCGGACGGCCTGCACCAGGCCGTCGAGGCCAAGGAAGGCGTGAAGATCCAGCAGGAGTCGATCACCTACGCGACGATCACGCTGCAGAACTACTTCCGCCTGTACGACAAGCTCGCCGGCATGACCGGTACGGCCGTCACCGAGGCGGAGGAGTTCGTCAAGATCTACAAGCTCGACGTCGTCGTCATCCCGACGAACCGCCGATGGTCCGCGAGGACGACGACGACCTCGTCTACCGCACGCCGAGGGCAAGTTCGACGCCGTCGCCGAGGAGATCGAGGAGCTGCACGAGACGGGCCGGCCCGTGCTCGTCGGCACCGTCTCGATCGAGAACTCGGAGTACCTCTCGGAGCTGCTGAAGCGGCGCGGCATCGACGCACCAGGTGCTGAACGCGAAGTTCCACGAGAAGGAAGCCGGCGATCGTCGCGCGAGGCGGGCCGCTACGGCGCCGTGACCATCGCGACGAACATGGCCGGCCGCGGCACCGACATCATCCTCGGCGGCAAGCCGGACGGCCGCGACCCGGACGAGTGGCAGGACGAGCACGACCGACGTCGTCGAGGCTCGGCGGCCTGCACATCATCGGCACCGAGCGCCACGAGTCGCGCCGCATCGACAACCAGCTGCGCGGCCGCGCCGGCCGCCAGGGCGACCCGGGCAGCTCGCGCTTCTACGTCTCCTTCGAGGACGACCTCATGCGCCGGTTCGCGCCGGACTGGCTGCCGGGCATGATGGCGAAGCTGGGCATGGAAGAAGACATGCCGATCGAGTCGCGGCTGGGTCACGCAAGGCGCTCGAGAACGCCGCAGACCAAGGTCGAGGGCCACAACTTCGACATCCGCAAGCACGTCGTCGAGTACGACGACGTGATGAACATGCACCGCGACGTCATCTACACCGAGCGCGACAAGATCCTCGAAGGCGCCGACCTGCAGCGACAACATCCTCGAGCATGGTGCGAGGAGGAGCTCGACGAGCTGATCGTCGACGCGCACCTGCCCGCGACCGCCGCGAAGAAGCGTGGGACCTCGAGGCGCTGCTCGCGGAGATGCAGCGCGATCGTCCCGCTGCCGCGACGAGTTCACGCCGGACGCGCTGGCGCAGCATGCGGCCGGAGGAGATCGAGGCGATGCTGCTCGACGAGGCCGAAGACGCCTACGACGACAGCGAGGAGGAGATCGGCGCCGAGAACATGCGCCTGCTCGAGCGCCTGCTCATGCTCCAGACCATCGACCGCGCTCTGGGTCGAGCACCTGACCGCGATGGACGAGATGCGCCAGGGCATCGGCCTGCAGGCGTACGGTCAGCAGGACCCGCTCGTCGCCTACAAGCGCGAAGCGCACGACATGTGGGACCAGCTGCTCGGCGAACATCCGCCACACCGATCGTCGCGCGCCATCTACCACGTCGGCCTGTCGACCGCGCCGCCGGCGCGTCCGGCGCCCGTGGCCGAGAACGCCAGCGACGCGCCGAGAATGGCGCAACGCCCGCGAACGGCAGCCCCGGCGCAGCCGGCGTCCCCTGAACCTGCGCGAGAACCGCCCCGACCAGGCCGCCGTCCCGGCGCGCGAAGGTCGACGGCCGCAAGGTCGGCCGCAACGACCCCTGCCCCTGCGGCTCCGGCAAGAAGTACAAGCGCTGCCACGGCGTGGCAGCGTAGCGCGAGTGCGCTCGTCCTGAGCTAGATGGGCCAAGGTCGTACATTCGTTGAGGCTGGGCGCAGAAAGTGACTGAAGAGGACCCCATCGCCTACCTGCGGGACAGGATCGCCGAGGGCGAGCACTGGTACACCGCCATGCTCCGCTCCATGTCCCGCTGGAGCCTGGCCGAGAAGACCATCGACGAGCGCCGCTACCGCTACCTCATCGGCGGCGAAGCCTTCGACTGGCTCCTGCTCGCCGAACGCCTCCTGGACGAGATCGACGGCGACGTCCCGGCGGAGGAGCGCGAAGCGCTGCTCTTCCACGGGCACCCGCCGCTGGAGATGGACGAGGAGGAGTTCCAGGACCTGATCGGCACGCCGAAGTACCAGGCCCACCTCAACTACCTCTACGGCGTCACCGTCGAAGAGGCGCTGCAGCAGGCCGTCGAAGACGAGGTCGCCAAGGAGAAGCATGGCTACGTCTTCAGCTTCGAAGACCGCGGCGACTCCACCGCCTTCCTGCGCATCTACGGCAAGAGCCAGGCTGAACTCCTGGGCCTGTTTCAGAAAGACCGGGGCCTCCCGCCGACCGACCTGTTGAAGCTGGGCGACCTCAAAGAGTTCACCTACTGGCTGTTCAAGTACCGGGTCAAGACCTGCGACGGCGCCCGCGTCGCCTCCGACACGCGCAAGGGCCTGGCGGCGCTCTCGCGCAGTCGAAGCGGCCTACCGGGCGCGCACCGCGCCCGAACGCGTCGAAGTCTCCTGACGCCGTACGACTCCTAGAGCCTGGCTGTCGGCCCTTGATATGGCTGTTAGCGCCGCGCGCCTAGTCTGAAGCTGGCTCTATCTGCCGCCTCATACCTTCCGCCACCGGAGGCGCCTTGCCGCGTCTTGTCTCGATTGCCCTGGCCGTCTTCGCCGCCCTCGGCCTGCTATTCCTCGGCGCCGTCGTCGCCGTCAGCGGCTTTCGCGCCGGCGGCGATGCGTCGGGAAAGGCGAAGCAGCCTCCGCCGGCGCCGCCGCGCGACGTTAGCGTGACTTTCGCCTTCCAGGGCGGCCCCAACCTGGTCTTCCTCTGCTGGTCGCATGAAGGCGCCGACGTCAACTTCTATGACGTCAGGGTCAGTAGCTTCAACGGCGGCAGTCCCATCGAGGAAGTACGCTACGGCGTCACCCTGAGTACCTGCGGCCCTGCGATAGGCACCGGCGAATACATGTGGAAGGCCGACCTCTTCCACTTCGCCGTCCGCGCCTGCAACAACGCCGGCTGCTCCGCCTGGACCGACGCCAGCGGACCGGACGCCTACTGGCACTCGATTCCGTGCTCCGACCCCAGCGGCAGCAGGTGCAAGCGCCCGCTTTGAGGAATCGTCAACGGATGCGAACGGATAAACGGATGCAGGCCGCCTGGATGCATATCCGTTTACCCGTCCCGGCCATCCGTTGACGATTCTCCCTGCCGCTGCTAGATTGCCCAGACTGTGGCAGGCCTTTCGAGCACGACAAAGCCCGCGACGCGCAGCGAGCGTCACACTATCGTCGATTCGTGTCGAGGGCCTGCCGCTGCGCATCCGTAACCGTCAGACGTAAGCAGCTCTGAGCAGGCCCTTCCCAGAGAAGGGCCTCTTCATTTCCGGGAGGAAGCGATGTTGGAAGGCAAGCTTGTCCGCCTTCGGCCCCACGAACCCGAAGACCGCGACCGCTATTACCAGTGGCTCAACGACGACGAGGTCAAGGAGTTCCTGGCCGCGCGCTACTACTTTTCGCGGGCGGCCGAGGAGGAGTGGCTGGCCCAGCGCGTCCGCAAGCCGCTCTCGTTCGATAACGTCGAGTTCGCCGTCGAGACCCTGGACGGCCGCCATATCGGCAGCATCGGCTTCCACGAAGTCGTCGCCCGATGACCGCAAGGCGACTCTCGGCATCGTCATCGGCGACAAGGAGTTCTGGAGCCACGGCTACGGCGCCGACGCCATCACCACGCTCGCTCCGCTTCGCCTTCGACGAGATGAACCTGCACCGCGTCGACCTGCACGTTGACGAGCGCAACGGCCGCGCGATCGCCTGCTACCGCAAGGTGGGGTTCGTCGAAGAAGGCCGCCTGCGCGATGACCGCTTCGCCAAGGGCAAGTACTGGGCAACGCTGGTCATGGGAATCCTCGAAGCCGAGTTTCGGGCCCGGCAGGCGGAGGGCCGGTCATGAAGGACGACTACTACTTTGACCGCGGCGTCGCCGAGCGCTACGACGCCGAAGTGGGCGAGGACTTTCTCGGCGACCAGGCCTTCTACCTGCGACTTGCCCGCGAAGCCGCCGCGGGCGGCCACAAAGTCCTGGAGCTGGCAGTCGGCACCGGCCGCGTGGCGATCGCGGTCGCGAAGGCGGGCGTACAGGTCGTCGGGCTCGACCAGTCGCCTGCGATGCTGGAGGTCGCGCATGGCAAGGCAGGCGATCTGGCGAATCTGCGCCTGGTCCAGGGCGATATGGTTGATTTTGACCTGGGCGAGACCTTCGGGCTGGTCTACATTCCCGCGCGCTCGTTCCTGCTCCTTGCGACCGTTGCCCAGCAGAAGTCCTGCCTGGCCCGCGTCCACAAACATCTGGCGCCGGGAGGTAAGCTGGCGCTGAACTTCTTCAACCCGGATATCCCCCTGATGGCGGCCTGGATGGGCTCCAGCCGCAAAGGGTTACAGCCCGGCCGCGAGTCGCCACTGCCCGGCGGCGGCAAGGCCATCGAGTGGGACACCAGGCGCTACCTCACCGTCCTCCCAGCAGATCGACGAGACGCGCATTGAAGAGCGCCTGAGCGATGAGGGCGCCATGATCTCGCGCGTCTACCGTAAGTTGGGCCTGCGCTACGTATTTCGATTCGAGATGGAGCATCTCCTGGAGTTGTCAGGCTTCCAGGTCGAGGCTCTGTACGGCGGCTTCGACGGCGAGCCTTTCGACGACACGAGCAGCGAGATGGTCTGGGTGGCGCGCAAGGCGTAGCGGTCGGGCAGTCCGGAATCCGGATCCCAACTCGGGACTGCTCGACTGCCCGACTGCATTTCCGGTAGGCCGTCGATAGGTCGACGCCAGTTCGGCGGCCGTCCCGGCGCGTGTTAAAATTCACCAGTTACAGAATCAGGCCCCGCGAAAGGGCGGATATGTCGGAATTCCTGGCCGGATGGCCCGGGGGCAGCCTCGAAGCCACTCTCAAGCTCATCGGCGCCCTGTTCGCCGCTTACGCCATTGTCCTCTGGGTCAGCGCCGTCGTCTGGACGTACCGTGACGTGCGCATCCGCACCGGCGACCCGCTCTCGCAGGCGGTGGCCGTGCTGCTGGTCGGCCTGTTCAACATACCGGGCCTAATCATTTACCTGGTGATCCGGCCCCAGGAGACGATCGCCGACGCCTACGAGCGCTCGCTCGAAGCCGAGGCCATCCTGCACGAGCTCCAGCTCGACTCCAACGCCTGCCAGACCTGCCGGCGGCCGGTCGAGCAGGACTTCAACGTTTGCCCTTACTGCAAGACGCTGCTGCGCGAGCCCTGCAAGAACTGCGCCCGCCCCATCCGCACCAACTGGATGGCTTGCCCCTTCTGCGCGACCGACCGCGCGCCCCTGCGCGTGCCGGCGGCCGCGCCGCCGCGCGCCGCGCCCGTTGCCGCTCGAAACGCTGCGCCGGGGCCTTCGCCCACGACGGCTATTCCGATGCAGGCGCCCCAACGGCCGAGCGCCACGGCCCAGCCCGTCCAGGCGGCAACAACCACGACGACGCCTCGCCCATCCCGCCCGCAGGCCACGCCGCCCAGCGGCTCCTGACAACAAAGCAGGCCTTCGTTCCGTTCGTGGTGAGACCTCGTTCCCGTTCGTGGTGAGGCCATCCTTCCGTTCGTGGTGAGGCCCTCGTTCCCGTTCGTGGTGAGGCCCTCGAACCATGCCGTTCGCGGTGAGGCCTCCCTTTCCGTTCGTGGTGAGGCCCTCGAACCACGAGCGGGCGCCAGGCTGACTCAGCGCGCCATCCGCATCGCCGCTCGCAAACCTGTGCCCCCGTTCGCCCTTCGACAGGCTCAGGACGAACGGAACTGAGCCCTACGACTCCCCGGGCAATCAGTGCGTCTCCGGGCTGCGGACAACAAAGCAGGCCTTCCTTCTGACTGCTTGTTCCCGTTCGTGGTGAGCCTTTGTTCCCGTTCGTGGTGAGAGGCCTCCCTTTCCGTTCGTGGTGAGGCCCTCGAACCACGAGCGAGCGCCAGGCTGACTCAGCGTGCCGTCCGCATCGCCGCTCGCAAACCTGTGCCCCCGTTCGCCCTTCGACAGGCTCAGGACGAACGGAACTGAGCCCTACGACTCCCCGGGCAATCAGTGCGTCTCCGGGCTGCGGACAACAAAGCAGGCCTTCCTTCTGATCGTCGGTGGCTTTTGTTCCCGTTCGTGGTGAGGCCTTTGTTCCCGTTCGTGGTGAGGCCTCCCTTTCCGTTCGTGGTGAGGCCCTCGAACCACGAGCGGGCGCCAGGCTGACTCAGCGTGCCGTCCCGATCGCCGCTCGCAAACCTGTGCCCCCGTTCGCCCTTCGACAGGCTCAGGACGAACGGAACTGAGCCCTACGACTGTCCGACGCATAAACGTGTCTACGCTCGCCGCCTCACCGCGATTCGCGGGGAAGCTGCTTCTCGCCGGTCAGGAAGCGCTTCGGCGTCTCCACGGTCATCATCCGCACCTGCTCCCGCGTGACGCCGTCCTCGATCAGCGCCGGCACGGCCACGTTCTTCACGAAGGTGTAACGGACCGGCTCCGGGTCCTGCGGCGGGTCGGAGCCAACGAACGTTGGCGGCGGCGGATAATCGTGTCCCAGCATCAGGCGTCCGGCCCAGCCGCGGTCGACCAGCGCCTTGACGGTGGCGTTGCGCGCCTTCCAGTCGGGCATCTGGCCGCCGCCGGGGTAGCGGTCCATCGACAGGTAGCAGCCGGTATCGAGCAGGTCCTCCAG
Organism: uncultured Chloroflexia bacterium; assembly: GCA_963703905.1. Lineage (GTDB taxonomy): Bacteria > Chloroflexota > Dehalococcoidia > DSTF01 > WHTK01 > DATLYJ01. The sequence goes on along the minus strand of CAVPFY010000006.1, from coordinate 262,323 downwards.
GTACTTCACGTCCGTGGTGTCGGCGCTGTGGCCGATGCAGATCAGGTGCATCGGCGCCTTCTCCTCGACGAAGATCTCGACCTGGAGGCGGCCGACTTCGCGCGGCGCCCAGTGGTGGGTGCTGATCGGCACGCCGGTCTCGCGGCAGACGCGCGCCGCCGCCCGGACGACGCGTTCGGCGCGGTCATTGAGACGCCCGTCCGGCTCGAGGTGCTCCTGGTCCTGCGCCAGCTTGATCACGCCGGGCCTGATGCCGCTGTCGTCGATGCCGTGCTCGATCTCGTGAAACATGAAGCGCGCGATCCAGTCGGGGTCGCGCGCCCAGAACAGCGACGGGATCACCCGCCACCAGCCGGTCGCGACCACCACGTTCAGGCCGCTGGCCTCGGACGCGGCCCGAATGAACTCGACCTCGCGCCCGAGGTCGATGGTCGTGAGGTCGATGAGGCTATCGATGCCTCCCTCCTTCGCGAGGGTGAGGAGGCGTTTCGACCGGCGCAGGCTGTCCTCCCTGTCGAAGAGGAAAGGCAGGTAGCGCATCATGCGTCAGGTTCATCACGTGCTCGTGGCTGAGCGTGAACCCGAGCTTGTCCGCGTCGATGGGGCCGAGGGCGGTCTGGACGGTGGCCATTTCGGTTCCTTTGAGCTGAGCGGCAGGGTGTACGGGCGCCCACGATTATCGCTGGCGCCGGGCCGTCCTGTCATTCCGACTCGCGACATCCTCGTCAGCCGCTTTCCGCGTCCGCTGTGGGCGCCTCTCGGGAGAGGCGCCCACCGATTCTGTCATTCCGACGAAGGAGGAATCCCGGACCTCCGCGCGCTTCCTTCACGCGTCGCTCGCGCCGTCAACACGCGCGCACCACGGGATTCTTCGTCGGCGGCCTCCTCGGGATGACAGAGGCGCCGGACCTGTCATTCCGACGAAGGAGGAATCGCGGACGAGCAGCCGCGGTTACGCAAGACGGTCGGTGCTTGCGGGAAGCTCTCGCCGGGATTCCTCCTGGCGTCATGACAGGACGGTGAAGCTCGATGGCCTCAGCCGCCGGCCACAGCGCTCCCGGTGTTCAGCGAAAGCACGTGGGCGCGGACGGACTCGCCCTTGCCGCGCAACTCGAACATCTGGGCCGGCAAGTCCGGATAGAGGTCCGTGACGGCGGAGTAGGCTTCGTCGCTAATCACGAGTTGGCCCGGCGTCGCGACTGCTTGCAGACGTGCGGCCGTATTCACCGTGTCGCCGAGCGCCGTGAAGTCGGAGATGCCTTCGCCGCCGACACTGCCAACAAAGGCGACGCCCGCGTGCACGCCGATGCCGACCTGCAACCAGGGCTCTTTGCCGGGCTCGTTACCGACCGCCCGCAGCAGCTCTTCCGCCGCCTGCACGGCGCGGCGCCGGTAATCCTTACCGGCAAAGCCGGGCAGGAAAAGCGCCATCACCTCATCGCCGACAAGCTTGTCGATCAGGGCGTCGTGCCTCAGGAGTACGGCCGCCGCGGTTCGATAAAATCGGTTGAGCAGGTCGCGAAACGCCTTCGCACCCAGCCTTTCGGCCAGCTCCGTAGAGCCGCGCACGTCCGCGAACAGGACCACGACATCGGTCTCGATGCCACCGGTAGGCATCGAGGTCATGCAGTAGTTACAGAAATTGGGATTCATCGGCGAGGGACGAAACCCCAGCCGGCGCGCCACCACGCCGCCGAATCCTTTGAAGGGGCTGCTGCATTCCTTGCAGCGCGGCGGGCTTGGCAGGAGCCGGAAGAAGCCGCGCATGCGGTTCAGGCTCTTGTGGCCGTCCACCAGAATGGCCTGCCATGCTGCGTCGAGTTCGGCCTGGTCCTCGGGCATTGCCTTTCCAGTTTACTCCTACGCTGCCCGCCCCCGGCGTACACTGTGCGCGCCATGCGAGAGGGCGTCGACGCTCTGCTGTGGTTGATGGACGAAGCCTTCGACGGACGAGACCAGTCGCTGATCTCGGGTCTCGAAGCCGTGCGCGACGAAGACTGGTGGGCGAAGCCTCAGGGCGGCGGCCGTTCGATCGCCAGCATCCTGGAGCATGTGGGCTGGGCAAAGTGGATGTACGAGGACTACGGCTTCGGCGGCAGCTCCCTAAACGGCGGCGAGCCGCCGATGTGGCCCGCGGACGGCAGGCCTCGTGCGCGACCTGAGTTGCTGGAATGGCTGACCGAAGGCCACCGGCGGCTGCGGGAGAGCCTCGGAGCGCTCGCGGACGACTCTGAGCTGGACCGGCCGCGCTTCGTCTACGGCCTCCAGGCGGTGAAGCCGACGCGCGAGTTCTTTCGCATCCTCGCGGGCCACGACTTCTACCACGCCGGCGAGATCAACCACATCCGCGCGCTGCTCCAGGGCAACGACAAGTGGCCTTATTGAGGCACCTTTGGGAAAGTCAGCCCGCGCTCGGCGTGATCACGTAGACAGACACCGGCTCGTCCTTGCCGCGCAGCGACTCCCGCCGCGACTCGGCCTCCGGGTACCTGTCCGCCACGGTCGCGAAGACCTCGTCGCTGAGCACAAGCTGGCCCGCCGTCGCCACGCCCTGCAGGCGCGCGGCCGTGTTCACGGTGTCGCCGAGCGCGGTGAAGTCGGAAATGCCGGCGCCGCCGACGTTGCCGACGTAGGCGGGCCCGGCGTGGACCGCGACGCCGACGTCCAGCCAGGCCTCGCCGGTGAGCTTGTTGCGCACGGCGAAGAGCAGGTCGGCGCCGGCCTCCGCAGCCTTGCGGCGATATTCGGGGCCGGCGGTGCCCTGAAAGAACAGCGCCATGACCTCATCGCCGATCAGCTTGTCGATGATCGCGTCGTGGGAGGCGAGCACGTCCGTCGCCACGCGATAGAAGCGGTTCATCAGCGCGGCGTAGTCGCCCGGGTGCATCTTCGCGCCCATCGACGTCGAGCCGCGCACGTCGGCGAACAGGACGGCGATGTCGACCAGAGCGCCGCCTTGAGGCAGGCGCTCGCAGCAGCGGTGACAGAGGTTGGGGTTCTTGCGCGAGCGCCGGAAGCCGAACAGCCGCCCGAGGCCGGACGCCGGCCCCTGAAAGGGCAGGTAGCACTCCTTGCAGCGCGGCGAGCCCGGCATCAGGCGCCAGAACGGCCGCAGCAGCGTCACCTGCTGGTGGCCCTTCGTCAGCACCTTCAGCCATTCGGGGTCCGAGTGCTGATCCGCCTCCGGCTCCTGGCTCATCGAGGTTTAAGCATAGTCTGCCGACCACAGGCCCGAGGCGTCCGTCATGCCGTAGGCGCGCATGATCTCGAACTCGTATACCAGCCTGCCCTCGGCGCGCATCGTCTCGAGGAACTCGGCCTCGGCCAGGTCGCGCCCGTACCAGGCGAGCGCCTGCGGCGCGGGCCGGCCCTGCATCGTCCGGAACAGGCGCAGGTTCAGCTCGGGCGCGTCCGGCCCTTCGAGCAGGTTCACGCGACACTCCAGCGTCAGCCAGCCGAAGGGGCCCTGCGAATCCTGGAGGTAGAGGGTCGAGCGCGGGTCACGGCGCAGGTGCCGGTTCCGCGCGCGGTCGGCCGTCGCCGAGCTCCAGATCTTGTCATCGACCACAGCGACGCCGACGCGGACGGCGTGAGGCGTCCCGTCCGGACGCAGGGTGATCATGGCCGCGGCCCTGTTCTTCTCGAGGAAGTCGCGAATTCGCTGGTCCATGGCTGGCACTCCTCGCCGGATTCGCCTCAAGCATAGACCCGGGACGAGGAAGGTTGGAGATCCGGACGTGGAAGTCTGCCCGCCGCACGAGCCTGCGGGGCCGGTCGCCGGCGACGGAGGTCCGGCCGTGGACCTCGCCTGTCGCCCCGATACGCGTACGCGGCCCGCGGCCGGGCGCTTGGACACGGAGGCTAGTGGGGGGGCTAAAATGGGCCTGTGCTTCGTCGACGCGACACTCTGCTGATCATCGCCGGCGCCCTGATCCTGGCGCTCATCGCCTGGGCGCTGCTGGACTCCGACAAAAGCGACGCGCCCTCGGAGGCGCCGGGGGCCGAGCTTGGACCCTCACTGCCGGAGGGGCGAATCTACTTTTCGGCCGGCGGCAGCATTTATGCCGTCAGGCCCGACGGCTCGGGGCTCGCGAAGGTAGTGGCGGGCCAGCGCGGCGACCCCCGGGATCCAAACACCCGGCGAGAATGGGCATCGTCGCCATCGGTTTCGCCTGACGGCAAGGCGCTCGCGTTCGTAAGGGACTACGACGTCTGGGTTAGTGACGTCGATGGGTCCAACGAGCGTCCGCTCATGGACGCTGGTGACTGGACACCGGACCCATGCTGCGACTCTACCTTCGATATGGGCGCAAGCAGCGTGTTCTGGTCCGGCGAAGGATGGTCGAGGGACGTGGAACGTCACGTCCGGATGCTCACAGTCGTAGTTGAACGAATCACCGGCTCCGGTACCGGACGCGTAGTACAGCTCGACGATGAGGGCGAAGTGCGAGGGTCTCGAATCGCTGACGAGAGCTTCTCTCTGGCCCGGATTGAGGCGTCGCGCCCGAGCCAGTCCTGCCCTTGTTGGTTGCCGATCAAAGCCGACGTGAAATGGGTACCTCAGCTCCTCGTATCGGCTGAACGACCTTCTGGAGCCGTCCGCGCTGGGGATCTTTGGCTGTCGGTCCCGTTCGTGCAGGAGGAAGACTTCGTCTTCGGGATCGACCCGAGGGTCCGGCCCATCGCCTCTGGCATCGCTCCGGTTGTGCTAACAGAGTCGCCTTGGGTCGCTTATCTCAAGGGCGATCAATTGCGCGTGATCGCCTTCGGCGGCGGCTTCGACCGCCTGGTCCTGGACCTCACGCCGCTTGGCGGCCGCGACCATCACTTCGCCGACCGGCCCTGCTACCCGAGCACGCCGCCGCCCGTCGACGCGGCATCCTGCAGCTATCGCCCGCCGGTGCTCTCCTGGGGACCCTGAACCGCGGGCCGCGGCTGAGGTCGCAGCGCGAGGTGGGTGGATCGCGTGGTGGTGATACTCCTACACCGCCGCCCGCAGCGAATGCCCGGATTGCCCGTAGCGCCGGCCCGACATCCGGCTCACCCGCTCCAGAGTCAGGTCGAACGCCCGCATCCGTTCCGAGATCGGCAGCGACACCACCACGACGCCGTTCTCGTAAGTGGCGTTGGCCAGCGTCGCGTCCACCGGCCGGTCGAGCATAACGCGGCAGAAGTAGGGGCCGGCGTTCCACTCGTCGCGCAGGACCTCATTCTGTCCCTTGAGGACGCCCCGAGGCCGGCCCTCCAGCACCAGGACGCCGTCGTCGGTGACGTGCGCCTGAATGTCCTGCGGCTCCAGGCCGGGGAACGGCGCCGCGACAGTCAGCCTGTCCGCACTCCGGTAGACCTTCACCGGCGTCTCTTCGATCGGCGTGCTGTTCAAGGAGAGCCTCCCAAACACCTGGATTCGCAATTCATAGCAGAGACATGATTGCCCGCGAATAAAGATAAGCCGGGCCTGGGATGGCGACGGCGCAAATCCCTCCGTTTCGAAGGCTTCAGTAGGTTCGCAGGCTGAGGCCGATGATTCAGCGTAGAATATTGAGGCCATGACCAGGATCAAAGATGGTGTGAAAGTTCATCATCTGTCCCCCGAAGAGGCCCGCAGGCTCTTCGAGGAAGCAGCCCAGCGCGAATTGGGTATAAGCGGCGCCGAGTTCTTGGCGGCGCTGGACTCCGGCGCCTTCGATGAAGGCCCCGAGCGTCGCGAAGTCATCAACGTGCTGATGCTGCTGCCCCTCGTCCGAAACTGACCATTGGCAGGTCGAACGCCGGCTGAGGCGGTTAACAGCCTGCTAGAGCAGTCTGGCAAGGTCATCTCCTGCATTACCGATAGTGTCCTGAATGTGGCTGGCGGATACGCCCCTTCAACATTCCCGCACGCGATGATCCTCGGCCATGGCAATGCGGTTCTCATCTCCGCGCGGTACTTCCTTCGCATTGTCTATCACTATCGACTCGTAGAGGTTGTGGACGACCACGAACCATGGAAGGTCGCTACCGCAGGCTACTCATACGCTCTGGATGGCCGCGACAATCGAGCGGGCTTTGCTTACCACTGGCACCCTGCCGGGGCAAGCCCGGTAAGGACGCTGCATCTACACGTTGGCGAGGCTTCTCAGGGCACTCCGGCAGCTGTCGATGTTCACTTTCCGACCGGGTTCATCGCCATCCATGACGTGGTCCGGCTGCTCATCAGGGACTTCAAGATCACCGCCAGAAGAGCGGACTGGGATAACCTGCTTGAATCGGCGGAAGCCACGGCCCAGACTTCGCCTACCTTCTGATCACTGGAGTGCCCCGCTTGAACGAAGACCTGCTCTCGATCGCCTCCGACATCATCGACAAGGCGCGCCACCTCGGCGCTGACGAGGCCGACGCAATGGTGATCTCCTCCACCGAGTCATCGGTGCAGGTGCGCCGCGGGGCCGTCGAGCGCCTGATCGACGCCGGCTCGCATTCGGCCGGCATCCGCGTCATCAAGGGCAAGCGCACGGCAATATGCTCGACCGCCGACATGACCCCGGCCGCGCTGGAGCAGATGGTGCGCGACACCGTCGAGCTGGCCTCGATTTCGGAGCCGGACGAGTTCTCAGGCCTGCCGGACCGCTCCGACCTCGCCCTGGGCAGCCTGCCCAACCTCCAGCTCTACGACGAACGCATCGAGTCGCTGACCGCGGACGAGATGCGCGACATGGCCTTGCGGATGGAAGCGGCCATGTTCGACTACGACAGCCGCGTTACCAACAGCGACAGCGCCCAGATGGAGGTGACGCGCACGGTCGTCGCCCTGGCGAACAGTCTCGGCTTCGCCGCCTCCTACCCCTCGACCGCCGCCGGCCTCCAGATCGAGGCGATCTGCGACGACGCCGAGGGCAAGAAGCGCAACGACTACTGGTACAGCTTCGAGCGCGCCCTGCACCGCGCTCGAGTCGCCGGAGGACGTCGGCCGCAAGGCGGCCATGCGCGCCGTCGCCAAGCTCGGCGCGCGCAAGGTCGGGACCAGTGCTGTGCCGGTGGTCTGGGAGGCGCCGGTTGCCGGCGCCCTGCTGCGCATCGCCGGCCAGGCAGCCTCGGGCGAGGCCCTTTACCGCCGTTCGACCTTCCTCGCCGATCTCGAAGGGCAACAGGTCGGGTCGCCGCTACTGACACTGACCGACAGCCCGCTGATCCCCGGGCGGCTCGGCTCGCGGCCCTTCGACGGCGAAGGAGTCGCCTCGCGCACACTCCCGGTCTTCGACCGCGGCGTCTTTCAGGCCTTTCTTTTCGACAGCTACTATGCCCGGCGCATGGGGCGCCGTACTACCGGCGCGGCGCATCGCGGCCTGGACTCGGCACCTTCGCCGGGCACCTCCAACTTCGTCCTGCAGGCGGGTGAGACCGCGCCGCAGCAGCTGTACGTCGACATCGAAGAGGGCCTCTATCTGACCGACCTCATGGGCTTCGGGGTGAACCTCACCACCGGCGACTTCTCGCGCGGGGCCCAGGGCTTCTGGATCGAGAAGGGCAAGCTCACCTTACCCGTGACCGAGATCAACGTCTCCGGCAACCTCAAGGACATGCTCGCCAACATCGATGCCGTCGGCTCGGATGTGCTCTGGCGAGGCGGCGTCGCCGCGCCGAGCCTGCGCATATCGCGCATGACGGTCAGCGGGCTGTAGAGGAGAGCTTGTCAGCAGTTCAGCCAGAGCTGCCGAGTTACAGACTCGCGCGTAAGTCTGCAAACGTATATAAATCGTATTAGTTAGCGGGGCAGCAGAGAGATTGACCCTCTTACTAAGGAGAGACCTGAATTGAGTTATTGGAAGCGACTTACGAGTAGCAGGCTCAGCCGGCGCCGCGCGCTGGCAGGTGCGGCCGGCGTTGGCATGGGCGCCGCGGCCCTGAGCCTGGTAGGCTGCGGAGGCGGCAGCGACGGTGGTTCCGGCTCCGGCGAAAAGGCCGGCGGCCTGGTGTACACCCCAGTGGACTCCACCAGCCGGGCCAAGGCCGGAGGGACCTTCAAGTCTTACATCACGGCCGACGTCACGACCTTTGACCTCCACGCCACCACCTCTTTCAGCGCCGCCGCCCTGCTGGGCGTGTACGCATACCAGCGCCTCTTCAAGTACATCCCGGGAAAGTACCCGGAGGCTTCGAAGGGTGAAGTCGAAGGCGACGCCGTCGAGTCCTACGAGTATTCGGGCGACAAGCTGACACTGACGCTGAAGATCCGTCCCAACCTTAAGCTCGACGCCCGCGCTCCGACCAACGGCCGGGCGCTGGACGCCCAGGACGTGGTCTGGAGCTGGAACCGGTTCATCAAGCTCAGCAGCTTCGGCGCCGATGTGGCCTACGACGCGGCCAAATCGCCCAGCGCCGCAATCGAGTCGATGACGGCGCCCGACGCCAGGACCGTGGTCGTGAAGCTGAAGCAGCCCGACCCCGAGCTCCTGAAGTTGCTCGCCTTCGAGCGCATCTTCTGGATCATGCCCAGGGAAGCCGAAGGCGGCTTCGACCCCAAGGGCGACGTCCGCGGCTCCGGGCCATACACCATGGTGGAGAACCGCCCCTCCGCGTTCCGCACCTGGGCCAAGAACCCTGACTACTACTTCAAAGGCCGCCCGTTCATCGACAAGGTCGATCACCCGATTGTCCCGGAATACGCTACGCGCCTTTCGCAGTTCCGCGCCGGCGGTATCTGGACCAGCGTGGTCGTGCAGGAAGACGTCATCTCCACCAAGCGCGACCTGCCGCAGACCCTGCTGACCCAGGGCGACACCTACCCGATCTACCCCTCAACGCTCACGTTCGGCTACGGGGCAGGCGACACTCCCTGGAAGGACGAGCGCATGCGCCAGGCCGTTTCGATGATCATGGACCGCGAGCTGATCACGGACGTCGACTCGAACCGTCCCGCCTTCGCCGCCGAAGGCATCGACATCAAGCCGCGCTACCACACCGTGATCGGCGCCGGCGCCGAAGGTTACTGGCTGGACCCGCAGGACACAAAGAAGTTCGGCGAATGGGCAAAGGTCTACACCTTCAACGTCGCCGAAGCCAAGAAGCTGATGTCGGCGGCTGGATTCGCCAACGGCGTCGACACCCTGCTGCACTTCAACGGCGGCACCAACTACGGCGCCGTCTACACCAAGCGCGCCGAGCTGATCAGCGCCATGCTCTCCGAAAGCGGCGTGCGCGCCAAGCTGGACCCGCGCGAGTACCAGAATGACTGGCTGCCCAACTACCACTATGGCTACACCAAGTCTTACGTCGGCGGGCGGACGACCTTCAAGGGCTTCACCGGAATCATCTACAGGGCCGTCACCGGCTACCCGACCGTCGGCCTGCAGGTTTTCTCGACGATGAACACCAACGGGTCACGCTTCGAAGGCAACACCGCCAACGGCCTCAACCCGCAGGATGGCGACCCCGCGGTCAACGCGCTGACGGACAAGATCCGGCGCGAGTTCGACCCCAAGAAGCAGCAGGACCTGGCAGCGGAGTTCCAGCGCACGATGGCGAAGAACTCCTACCACGTCCCCTACGGCCCCGTGACAACTCTGGCGTTGGGCGTCAACTGGCCGGTCATCGGCAACCTCGGCGCGTACACCAATGCACCCGCAGGCAGCCCCGTCGTCGAGACCGCCATCAACTGGTGGATCGACGACAGCAAGCCCCCGGTCGCGAAGAGCTAGGAGTACGCTTAACAGGCGCCACAGGAGGCCGGGCCCAGATGGCCCGGCCTCTTCATTCTTCGCTCCAGACATCCAGCGCTTCTGAAAACTCAGGAAAGATGTCATAGCGCTGGATGATGTCCGACCGTGTGGCGAAGATGTGCTCCAGGAGCGCGCGGATTGCCTCGCGTTGCGGCGGCGAGCAGTGGGACCAGCGCGAGTTGCGCCTCCCGTCCATGCGCAGGTGGACAGACAGCTGGTCGCCGTACCAACCCCAGGCAGGATGCGGGGCTGCCAGGGCCAGCCGCGCCAGGGCCGGGATGTAATAGGCGAATGCGGCGGCCGAGGTGAAGATGATCGGGTCCCAGCCCTGGTTGCCGACATCGTCGATCGTTAGCGTTTCCAGGTCGCGGGAGCGCAGGAGGTCGTCGTGGTCGCGGCATTCGTCGCAATGGCCGAAGTTCGTGAAGTGCTCCGGCCGCTCGGCCGAAGCGAATGCGAAGGCCACCAGGGCAAGAATCTCGGCATCCGTCGCCATCGTCTTTTCCCGCTTCTGCCGGTTAGCGCTTTGCCTTCTTCGTAGTGTTATGCCCACTTAAGAGCAATAATCGGCCGGTGAAGTTCCTCACTGTCGTCGGCGCGCGGCCGCAGTTCGTGAAGGCGGCGGTGCTCAGCCGCGCGCTGCGCCGGCGGCACGACGAGGTCCTGGTCCACACGGGCCAGCACTACGACGACCTGATGTCGGACGTGTTCTTCCGCGAGCTGGGGCTGCCGGCGCCGGACGTCAACCTGGGCGTCGGCTCCGGCAGCCACGCGGCGCCCAGACGGCCGCATGCTGGAGGGCCTGGAGGCGGTGCTGCTTGAGCAGCGGCCGGACGTCGTCATCGTCTACGGCGACACGAACTCGACGCTGGCCGGCGCGCTGGCGGCGGCGAAGCTCGACCTGCCGGTGGCGCACGTCGAGGCGGGCCTGCGCAGCTTCGACCGCTCGATGCCGGAGGAGATCAACCGCGTCGTCACCGACCACGTCTCCGCTACCTCTTCTGCCCCACCGCCACGCCGTCGACTGCCTGGCGCAAGAGGGCATCGACGCGAGCGTGTCTACAGGGTGGGCGACCTGATGTACGACTCGCTGCTGGCGGCGCTGCCGCTCGCGCGCCGGCGCGAAGGCGCGGTGCTGGCGAAGCACGGCCTGAGCCCGGGCGGCTACTACCTCGCCACCGTGCACCGCCCGGCGAACACCGACGACCCGGCATCGCTGAGGCGCTCTTTCGAGGCGTTCTGGGCGGCTGGACGCGCCGGTGGTGCTGCCGCTGCACCCGCGGACGCGGGAGGCCGCGCGCGCTGCCGCGATCTGGCCCGGCGACAACGTGCAAGCGTGGTCGAGCCCGGTGGGCTACCTCGAGATGGTGGCGCTGGAAGCCAACGCCCGGGCGGTCGCTCACCGACTCCGGCGGCGTCCAGCGCGAGGCTTACTTCCTCGGCGTGCCCTGTGTTACGCTTCGAGAAGAGTCGGAGTGGCCGGAGACGCTGGCGGGCGGCTGGAACGTGCTCGCCGGGGCAGACCCGGCCGCTATCGTCGCAGCGGCGGCAGAGGCCCGACCCGCAGACGCCGCCGCCGCCGGTCTTCGGCGACGGCCAGGCGGCGGCGAAGATCGTCGAGATACTCGAGCGTGATCCACCCCACCGCTGAAGTCGAGGAGGGCGCGCAGGTCGGCCCGAACACGCGCATCTGGCACCACGTCCACGTGCGCGCCGGCGCGGTCATCGGCGCCGACTGCAACCTCGGCTACAGCGTCTACGTCGACAGCGGCGTCGTCATCGGCAACCACGTCAAGCTGCAGAACCGGGTCAGCGTCTACCACGGCGTCACGCTCGAAGACGGCGTCTTCGTCGGCCCGCACGTCACCTTCACCAACGACAAGTACCCCCGCGCCATCGCGCCCGGACGGCCGCCAGCTTTCCGACGAGGACTGGGTGCCGGTCGCACACGCTGGTGCGAATACGGCGCGTCGATCGGCGCCGGCGCGTCGATCCTGCCGGGCGTCACGATCGGCCGCTGGGCGATGGTCGGCGCCGGCGCGCTCGTGACGCGGCGACGTGCCGGACCACGGGCTGCGTCGTGGGCAGCCCGGCGACAGCTGGCGGGCTACGCCTGCCGCTGCGGCCGCACGCTGGAGAGCGCGGCGACGCCTGGGCCTGCGCCGACTGCGACGAGACCTACGACCTGCCGCCGCTGCCGGAGCGGCCATGATCCGCATCGCCCAGCCGCTGATCGGCGACGAAGAGCGCGAGGCCGTGCTGGCGGTGCTCGACTCCGGCCAGCTGGCCAACGGGGCCGGTGACCAGGGAGCTCGAGGGCCGCTTCGCCGCGAGGTCTCGCGGCACGGCGCGAGGCCGTCGCGGTCGCGAACGGCACGGCGGCGCTGCACCTGGCGCTGCTGGCGCACGGCATCGGCCCCGGCGACGAGGTGATCACGACGCCGTTCACCTTCCAGGCGACCGCCAACATGATCCTGGCGGTCGGCGCGCGCCCGGTCTTCGTCGACGTCCGCGAGGACGGCAACATCGACGCCTGCGCTGATCGAAGCCGCGATCACGCCGCGCACGAAGGCGCTGCTGCCGGTGCACCTCTACGGCCGGCTGTGCGACATGGAGCCGCATCGAGGCTATCGCCCGCAGCACGGGCTGGCGCTGATCGAGGACGCGGCGCAGGCGCACGGCGCGGAGGCCTGGCGGGCGCCGCGCCGGTAGCTTCGGCACCGGCTGCTTCTCGCTTCTACGCCACGAAGAACATGACGTCCGGCGAAGGCGGCATGCTCACCACGGACGACCGCGAGCTGGCGGCGAAGATGCGGCGCCTGCGCTCGCACGGCGAGACGCGAGCGCTACAGCAGCGCCGAGCTGGGCTATCAACTACCGCCTGACGGACATCACGGCCGCGCTCGCGCTGGCGCAGCTGCCGAAGCTGCCGGAGTTCAACCGCCGGCGCCGCCGCAACGCCGCCTACCTCTCGCCGGAACCTGCGCGGCGTCATCCTGCCGCCGGCGCCGGCTCCGGAGACCGTCGCATGTCTGGCACCAGTACACGGTGCGCGTGCCCGAGGGCCGCGACGAGCTCGCCGCCTGGCTGCGCGAGCGCGGCATCGAGACCGGCGTCTACTACCCGACGCCGGTGCCGGCGCAGCCGCTGTACCGCGACCTCGGCTACGGCGCCGAGGCCTGCCCGATGGCGCGCGCCTCGCCCGCGAGGTGCTCTCGCTGCCGGTGCACCCCGGCCTGAGCCAGGCGGACCTCGAGCCATCGTCGCGGCGGTCAACGAGTGGACGGCGGCCCATCCCGCCGGCCCTGAGCCTGCTGAGGCAGGTGGCGGTTGACCCTCGCGGTCGCGGTCGTCGGCCTGGGCTTCGGCGCCAACCACGCGCGCGTCCTCAGCGAGACTGGCGGGCGTGCGCCTGGCGGCGCTCTGCGACAGCGACGAGACGCGGCTCGCCGCCGCGCCGCGGTCGACGATCCCCAACCTACACGGACTTCGAGCGCATGCTGGCTGCGAGACGGCTCGACGCGGTGGTCGTCGCGGTGCCGGCGGCGCTGCACGAGGCCGCGTCGCGCTCGCCGCGATCGAGGCGGGCTGCGCCGTGCTGGTCGAGAAGCCGCTGGCGCCACCGCTGGCCGAAGGCGCGCGCGCATGGCCGAGGCGGCGGCAGCGGCGGGCGTCGCCGCTGATGGCGGGCCACATCGAGCGCTTCAACCCGGCGGTGCAGGAGCTCGTCGCGCCGTGTCCGCGCAGGGCGAGGTCGGGCGGGTGCTGCAGCTGGCGGCGCGGCGCCTGGCCGACTTCCGTGCGCCCGCACGCGACGTCAACGTCGTGCACGACAGCGCCCTGCACGACATCGACGTGATGCGCTGGCGTCCTCGGCGCCGAGGTCGAGAGCGTCTACGCGGAGACGCAGTCCGGCGTGCGCACGCCGTTCGAAGACGGGCTTATGGGCCTGGTGCGCTTCGAAAGACGGCGGGCCAGTCGCGACTCTGGAGGTGAACTGGCTGTCGCCGCGCAAAGTGCGCGAGCTGAGCGTGCTCGGCGAGCGCGGCCTGCTGGTCGCCAGCTACGACGACTTCCGCAGCGCAGACGCTCGAGTTCCACCCTGCTCAGGACGTCCAGACGACGCCGGCCAGGGAGGGCGGCCCGCCCGCAAGTCCGCGGCCAGCGAGCCGGCGCTTCCGTGCGCACGGTGGTCGAGCCGCGGGAGCCGCTGGTCGAGGAGCTGACGGCGTTCGTGGCCGCCGTGCGCGACGGCACGCCGCCGCCCGTGACGCCGGACGACGCGCTCGCGGCGCTGGCGGTTGTCGACGCGCTGACGGAATCGGCGCGGACCGGCAGGCCCGTCCGGCCTGAGAAGTGTAACCATGGCCGACCCGAAGGTCGCGGTCGTCGGGCTGGGCAAGATCGGCCTGCCGCTGGCGGCGCTGTTCGCGAGCAAGGGCGCTGTCCGTGATCGGCTGCGACGTCGACGAGGGCGTCGTCGACGCTGTCAACGCGGCGCCTGCCCGGTCGAGGGCGAGCCGGGCCTGGCCGAAGCGCTGGCCGCAGGCGCGTGCCGCCGGCCGGCTGCGCGCGACGACGGACACCGCCCGCGGTGTTCGCGAGAGCGACGTCATCGTCGTGCATCGTGCGCGTCGGCATCGACGGCGAGCGCCGGCCCGACTTCCGCCACCTCGACGCGGCCGCCGCCGGCATCGGCGGCGGCCTCCGCGCCGGCTCGCTGGTCATCCTCGAGACCACGGTGCCGGTCGGCGTGACGCGGCGGCCGTTTCGGCGCGCGACCTGCGAGCGCGGTCGGGGCTCAAGGCCGGGCGAATTCCACCTCGCCTACAGCCCGGAGCGCGTCTCCTCCGGCACGATGTTGCGCGACCTGCGCACCTACCCGAAGCTCGTCGGCGGCGTCGACGCGGCCAGCGGGGAGGCGGCCGCGGCCTTCTACCGTCGCGTGCTGGACGCCGACGTCATCCTGCTGCCGGACGCCGAGACGGCCGAGTTCGCCAAGCTGGCCGAGAGCGTCTACCGCGACGTGAACATCGCGCTGGCGAACGAGCTGGCGCGCGCCGCCGACGCCCTGGGCGTCGACTACGCCGACGGCCGCGCGCGCCGCCAACTCGCAGCCGTACTCGCACCTGCACGCAGCCGGGCCTCGGCGTCGGCGGGCACTGCATCCCCGTCTACCCCTACTTCCTCCTCGAGGCGTCGCGGACCAGCGCCTCATCGCCCTGGGCCGCGAGGTCAACGACTCGATGGCGGCGTACGCGGTCGAGCGTCTGGAGGCGGCCTTCCGCGAGATCGACGGCGGGCTATGAGAAGCGCTCGTGCTGATCCTCGGCCTGGCCTACCGCGGCGGCGTCAAGGAAGCGGCGCTTCTCCAGCACCCTGCTCGCTGGCGGACGCGCTGAAGGCGCCGCGGCGCGCGCGTCCTGGTGCACGACCCGCTGTTCAGCGCCGCCGAGATCGCGGCGCAGGGCTTCGAAGCGTCGACGCTGCCGCCCGCGGGCGCGATCGACGCCGTCATCCTGCAGGCGGCCCACCGCGAGTACTTGGACCTCGACGCTTCGACGCTTAAGGGCTGCAAGGTCTTCCTGGACGGCCGTGGCGCCGTCGACCGCGGCCGCATCGAAGCGGCCGGCATGCGCTACGTCGCCCTCGGCGACGGCCGCCGTCAGCAGCGCCGGCCGCTTTAGCCGCCGGTCCGCCTGATGTGTTCGAGGAGTGGTGCCTTCGAGGTCTCGAAGGATGGCTGGCGCTGACGACGGGAGTTGAACCCGCTAACCTTCGCCTTGACAGGGCGACGTGCCAAACCGTCACACCACGTCAGCGTCTCTATAGTCTACGCCGGATCGAAGCGCGGCGGCGCGTTCCCGGCGGCTGAAGCGGCCGGCGCTACGTCCGAGTGATGCTTGCGAAAGATGGTGGGGTTAGCGGACGCGTTGAGTGTGCATCAGGCCGCTGCTGATCGGCTCATCCATGTAGATATCGCCGTTGCGGATCTTGATGTTGTAGCCGCACTCCGGATTGGTGCAGGCCCAGGCCTTGTAGTGGATCGCCGCGCCCTGGCTGCCGAAGTCGGAAAGGGGGACCAGGTCTCCACTCTTACATCGCTGACACTTCGGAAAACTGGATTCCACAACGCCTCCCCACCGAGCGAGCCTGTAAGGTGTAAACCGAGGCTGATTATACAAAAGTGTTAACTGGCCTTACAACTTCGCATAAGTGGCGCCCCCAGCCTGCGAAAACGCGGGCTGTCGCAACGGCCGTCTCGATTAGACCACCCTGACTACTAAACGCTTTGAGGTTGGGCGGGTCGGCGCGCGTTAACCGACCGCCGCTGCAGCCTTAGCCAGCTCCGCCCGCGCGCGGGAGCCGCTGGGGCCGGGGCGCTTGCGGATGCGGATGGTCTTGGGCGTGACCTCGAGGTACTCGTCGTCGCCCAGCCACTCGATCGCCTGGTCCAGGGTCAGGAGGCGCGGCGGCTCCAGGCGGACGGCCTCGTCGGAGCCGGCGGCGCGGATGTTGGTCAGCTGCTTCGTCTTGCAGACGTTGACCGGGATGTCCTGCTCGCGGGTGTTCTCGCCGACGACCATGCCGGCGTAGACCCTGCGTGCCCGGCTCGATGAAGAAGGTGCCGCGGTCCTGCAGGCGGAACAGGCGCGTAGGCGACGGCCTCGCCGGCCTCCATCGCGACCAGGGCGCCCTGCGGTGCGGTCGGGCAGGTCGCCCTTGAACGGCTCGTAGCCGTGGAGGTTGTGGTGGAGGATGCCGGTGCCCGTGGTCTGGGTCATGAACTCGCTGCGGAAGCCGATGAGGCCGCGCGAGGGCACGAGGAACTCGAGGCGGACGTTGTCGCCGCTGGCGATCATGTTCTTCATCTCGCCCTTGCGCTGCCCGAGGTTCTCGATCACGACGCCGACGTACTCCTCCGGCACGTCGATGATCACGTGCTCGATCGGCTCGCAGAGCACGTCGTCGATGCGCTTGAGGATGACCTCGGGGCGCGAGACCTGGAACTCGAAGCCTTCGCGGCGCATCGTCTCGATCAGGATGCGCGAGGTGCAGCTCGCCGCGGCCGCTGACCTTGAAGACGTCCGGCGATCTCGGTCAGCTCGACCCGCAGGCTGACGTTGGAGCGCAGCTCGCGCGTCAGGCGCTCGCTGAGGTTGCGCGTGGTGACGTAGCGCCCGTCCAGGCCGGCGAAGGGCGAGTTGTTGACGAGGAAGTTCATCGAGATCGTCGGCTCTTCGATCGAGACGAAGGGCAGCGGCGTCGGGTCGGCCGGGTCGGCGATCGTCTCGCCGATGTCGACGTCCTCCATGCCGGCGATGGCGATGATGTCGCCCGCCGAGGCCTCCTCGACCTCGACGCGCTTGAGGCCGTCGAAGCTGTAGATCTTGGTCACGCGCGCGTCTTCGAGCGCTGCCGTCGCGGTGCATGACCTTCATCGGCGCGCCGAGGCGGATCGTGCCGCGGCTGATGCGGCCGATGCCGAGGCGGCCCAGGTACTCGTTGTAGTCGATCGTCGTGATGAGCATCTGGAAGGGCAGCGTCGGCGTCGCCGGCGGGCGGCGGCACGCTCGTCGACGATGGTCTCGAACAGCGGCTCGAGGTCGTCGCTCTCGTCGTCGAGGTCGCGGTTGGCGATGCCCTGCTTGGCGACGCAGTAGATGGTCGGGAAGTCGAGCTGGTCGTCGGTGGCGCCGAGCGAGAGGAAGAGCTCGAAGACCTCGTCCAGCACCTCGTGGGGTCGCGCGTCCTTGCGGTCGATCTTGTTGATCACGACGATCGGCTTGAGGTTGCAGGTCCAGCGCCTTCTTGAGCACGAACTTCGTGCCGGGCAGCGGCCCCTCGGCGGCGTCGACGAGCAGCAGCACGCCATCGACCATCGTCAGGGTGCGCTCGACCTCGCCGCCGAAGTCGGCGTGGCCGGGCGTGTCGACGATGTTGATCTTGGTGCCCTTGTAGAAGATCGCCGTGTTCTTGGCGAGGATCGTGATGCCGCGCTCGCGCTCCAGGTCGTTCGAGTCCATGACGCGCGTCGACCACGCTGCTGGTTCTGGCGGAAGACGCCGGTCTGGCTGAGCATGTGGTCGACCAGCGTCGTCTTGCCGTGGTCGACGTGGGCGATGATGGCGATGTTGCGGATGTCTTCTCGTCGCTGCATGCGGGTCCTTATCGGCGGTGTATCGCCGCGGGTTGTGCGGTTGGGCGCGAATTTTCTTGTGCTGGCCGGGCGAGCGACGGTTGTCCGCGGAGCGGAGCCGCCCACTTTTGCCCTGACATGAGCCGGCCAGGCAGGAAGCCTGGCCTTCGAATCAGACGGGCCGCGCCAACACGGCCCGATTCGGCTTTTCATCCAGTATAGCAGCGACGCGATTGAGCCGGTCCTCAACCCGTCCTTCGACAAGCTCAGGATGAACCTTCGACAAGCTCAGGATGAACCTTCGACAAGCTCAGGATGATTCAGACATAGGCGACTAGATTCAGACAGGTAGGCCGACTGAAGGATGAATGTTTGCGACGACCCGCGGGCCGACTGAAGGATGAATGTTCGCGATGTCAGGCCAGGGCTGGTGCCGCACGGCGGCCGCCTGTCCCCGAGCAGCGTCCACCGCGGTGCTAAGATCGCCCCACTCACATGGCCGTCCTCTTCCGCAAGCCCTCCATCGACGAAGTCCAGGTATCCCTGCGCGGCTGCTTTCCCAGCCTGAATTTCGCATCCGTCGCCTTCATGAGCGAAGGGTGGGATTCCTGGGTCTTCGAGGCGCCCTCCGGCGGCGAAACTTATCTCTTCCGCATCCCCAAAC
Organism: uncultured Chloroflexia bacterium; assembly: GCA_963703905.1. Classification (GTDB taxonomy): domain Bacteria; phylum Chloroflexota; class Dehalococcoidia; order DSTF01; family WHTK01; genus DATLYJ01. The sequence goes on along the minus strand of CAVPFY010000006.1, from coordinate 243,821 downwards.
ACGACTACACCCTCCGCAGCCAGGCCAGGGAGCGTCTGCTGATGCCGAAGATCGCCCCGTTGATGCCCCTGCCTGTCCCGGACATGGCCCTGACTTGTGACGACGGCCCGAACGGCCACCCTTTCGTCGGCTACCGCAGGCTACCGGGCGAGCCGGTCGCGAAGGTGCCGGACTTCAGGTCGGCGGGCGTCGCCGAGCCGATCGGCCGCTTCCTGAGCGCCCTGCATTCGCTGCCGCCGGGCGACTACGCTTCGGCCTTTGGCCTGGAAGGTCAGTCCTACGGCGGTCTCGCCCGCGAGCGCCTCGACGCCTTCTACGAAAGCACTATCCGCGAGGTCTTCCCCCTGATCTCGTGCGAAGCCCGCGAGGCCGCGAAAGAGACCTTCGAGAGCTTCCTGCGCGACGACTCGAACTTCGATTACCAACCCTGCATCGTCCATGCTGACCTCAATGCCGACCACGTGCTGGTCGATCCTGCGACCGGCGCCCCAACGGGCGTCATCGACTTCGGCGACGTCGAGATCGGCGACCCGGCTCTCGACTGGACCTGCATCTTCGAAGGGCCGTTGGCGGAAGCCATGACGCCGGCCGGCGTGGAGGCCGCTATTGCGGCGTACGGGCCCGAGGCGCGCTCCTACGCCCGGCGTGCCCGGTTCTATCGCTCCCTGTTCCCCTACCACGAGGTCCTCGGTGGCTTGGCGCTGAATGACGACGATATTCTCGAAAGCGGACTGAAACAGCTGGCGGAAGCCGCACGGAGGAGACAGCCATGCCCATAGCCGAGATCAACGGCGTCAATATCAACTACGAGGTCCTCGGCGACACCGGCCCCTGGGTCGTCCTCACCCCCGGCGGGCGCGGCGGCATGGAGGCGGTGAAGCCGCTGGGGCAGGCGATCTGCGCCGCCGGCTATCGCGTGGTGCTGCACGACCGCCGCAACTGCGGCGCTTCCGACGTCATGATCGAAGGCGAGGAGTCGGAGCAGGAGATCTGGGCCGACGACCTCCACGAGCTCCTCACGCGCCTCGGCGCCCTGCCCGTGTACGCGGGCGGCGGCTCCGCCGGCTGCCGCCTCTCCCTCCTGCTGACGATGCGCCACCACGGCTCGACGCGCGGGCTCCTGCTCTGGTGGGTCACGGGCGGCCAGGTCGCGGCCGAGCGCCTGGGCTACAACTACTATGGCCAGTTCATCGACGCGGCCCAGCGCGGGGGCATGACCGCCGTCTGCGAGACCGAGTTCTTCAAGGAGCGCATCGAACGCAACCCCGCGAACAAAGAGCGCCTGATGGACATGGACCCCACCCGTTTCCAACGCGTTATGTCACGCTGGCAGGACTTCTTCACCGAGGGCGCGGACCTGCCGGTCATCGGCGCTACCGAGGCCCAGCTCAAGGCGATCGCGGTCCCGACATGCATCGTCCCCGGCAACGACGACGTCCACCCGCGCAAGGTCGGCGAAGGCCTGGACCAGATTCTGCCGCACTCTGAACTGCACTACATCCGCAGCGACGCCGAGGTCGCCGCTCTGGCCGAGCGCGAGCCCCAGGACATCCTCAAGGAGACGCGCGAGCGCCTGGGCACGATCTTCATCCCGTTCCTGAACAGGCTGGAGGGGCGCAAGTAGGAAGGCCGGCGGGCGTAGGACCTCCCGAAGGCGCGCTCAAGCCAGAAACGCGCCCGCGACCTCGACGAAGCGCTCGAACTGGTCGTGGTGCACCCAGTGGCCGGCGCCTTCGATGGTCACGGAGCGCATGTCCTGAAACACGGAGGCCGAGCCGTCGCGCTTGGGGTCGAAGTGCCAGCTCTCGGAGCCGCCGACGAGCAGCACCGGCGCCGTGATGGCGGCCCAGATCGAGCGCGCGTCCTCCTCGTTCCACTCGTAAGGCCCGCGGGCGCGGATGAAGTTGTCGAACTTCCAGGTGTAGGACCCGTCTTCCAGGCGGCGGGCGCCGTGCACGGTCAGGTGCATCGCCATGTCGGGGCTGAGCCGGCGATTGTTTTCTTGCATCCGCTTCGCCGCGTCTTCCAGTGTCGGGTAGGTGCGAGGCGTCCAGGCCTCCATTTCCCGCATAGAGCGCACGAATTCGCGCATGCGCGCGTTCGCCGGCCTGTGCGGCATGCCGCGGAAGCGCCCCATGCCCTCGATCGCGATCACCTTCGAGACCATTTCCGGCATGGTGCCGGCGTACTCCATAACCACGCCGCCGCCGAGCGAGTGGCCAATAAGCGTCACGGGCCCGTGGTCCAGCGTCTCGACCAGCTTCGCCAGATCGACCACGTACTCGATGATGCTGTACTGGCTGCCGATCGCCCAATCGCTGTCGCCGTGGCCGCGAAGATCGGGGGCATAGACGGCGTAGCGGTCAAGGAGGCGCTGGGCCACGTAGTCCCAGCTGCGGGCGTGGTCGCGACTGCCGTGCACAAGGAGCAGCGGCGGCTTTGATTCGTCGCCCCAGGCGCTGTAGTGCAGGCGCAAGCGTGAAGATTCGAAGTAACGCGATTCAGGCTCGATCATGCGTCAAGCCTATGAGTTGCGAGTGACAACAGGCAACGGCCCGGCCTCCCACGGCCGTTTGCCATCCCGACGGGCCCCCCGGTGTCATTCCGGCGTTCTCTGGGCGTCACCGGGTCGAAGGCAAGGCGGGGAGGACAGCAGGAGCCGCGCGCGCAGCCGGCGATCAGGCGCCCGGGATCAGCTCCACCAACGGCGACCTGGTCGGGCCGGTGAGGCTGCCGCCGGGAGGCTCGATGCTGATCACGATGCGGTCTACGCCGCGAAGGTCGGCGCCCTCCGCCACGAGTGCGAAGCCGACGTAATCCAGGGCATCGGCCATGCCGAGCGACTTGTAGCCGTCCTCCTCGACCGCCCAGACCTGGTACACGCCTCTGCCGCGCAGCGGGTCCATGAGCCAGCCTTTGACCACCACCGTCTTCATCTCGGGGTAGTAGATCAGTCGCGCCCCCGCCGCCTGACCGAACGGTTCGTAGCTGTGGTAGAACTCGATCGTCGTCCCCGGGCGGCTGTCCTTGAGCCAGAAGCCCAGCGCCGTGCCGCCGGCTGCCAGTCCCAGGACCAGGGCGGCCGAAACCCCGGCTGCCGCGCGCGCCCAGCGGGACGACTTGAGCTCAGGCGCCAGCCGGTCGATCGTGAGCAGGCTTCGTAGCCTTTGGATCACAGGAATACTGCCGGGTGGCGTTTGGCGCGCCGTGCCACCCCCGTGCGGACGGCGGCCTGCGAGACTTCTTTCGCCACCGCGCGCACGACGTTGCGGTTGAAGACGCTGGGGATGATGTACTCCTCCGAAAGCTCGTGCTTCGCCACGGTGCCGGCGATCGCGTTGGCCGCCGCGAGCTTCATCTCTTCATTGATCTCGGTCGCACGCACGTCAAGGACGCCCCGGAACAGGCCGGGGAAACACAGGACGTTGTTGATCTGGTTGGGGTAGTCCGAGCGCCCGGTCGCCAGGATTCGGGCATGCTCGGCTTGCTCCGGCGAGATCTCCGGGTCGGGGTTGGCCAGCGCGAAGACGATAGGGTCATTGTTCATCTCCTGGATGTCCACGGCGCCGATTACGCCGGGCGCCGACACGCCGATGAAGACGTCGGCGCCCTTGATGGCGTCGTGAATGGTGCCGGGGCCACCCTCGGGGTTCGTCACCTTCGCGAACCACTCCTTGGTTGGGTCCATGCCTTCGAGACGGCCAGGGTATATCACCCCGTACTGGTCTACGCCGATGATGTTGCGGACTCCCGCCGCCATGAGCATCTTGGACACGGCCGTCCCCGCGGCGCCGACGCCGCAGACGCAAACGCGGATGTACTCCATGCTCTTGCCGACGATGCGCAGCGAGTTGATCAGGGCCGCCAGCACCACCACCGCCGTCCCGTGCTGGTCGTCGTGGAAGACCGGTATGTCCAGCTCCTGGCGCAGCCGCTCTTCGATCTCGAAGCAGCGCGGCGCCGAAATGTCCTCCAGGTTGATGCCGCCAAAACCCGGCGCGATCGCCTTCACTGTGCGCACGATCTCGTCCGGATCCTTCGTGTCCAGGCAGAGCGGCCAGGCATCGACGCCGGCAAACTCTTTGAACAGCATCGCCTTGCCTTCCATAACCGGCAGGGCGGCGCTGGGCCCCAGGTCGCCGAGGCCGAGGACGGCAGTCCCGTCGGTCACGATGGCGACAGTGTTGTGCTTGGTCGTGAGCGTCCATACCGAGTCCGGGTCGGCTACGATAGCGCGGCAGATGCGCGCCACGCCCGGCGTATACACGACCGACAGGTCGCGCCGCGTGCCTACCGGCACCTTGTTCGTCACCTCGATCTTGCCGCCGAGGTGGGCGATGAACACGCGGTCGGAGGCGCTGCGCACCACCAGGCCGCGGATCTTCTTCATCTGGTCGATGATGTAGCGGGCGTGCTCGGAGTCGTCGGCGCCGACCGTGATGTCTCGCACCATCGTGTCGCGGTCCGCCTCAACAAGGTCAATGGAGCTGATGTTGCCGCCGGCATCGCCGATCGACGACGCGACGCGGCCCAGCATCCCCGGTTGATTCGGGTACTGCGCGCGGATGGTCACCGAGTACTGGCCGCCGGGGATCACCCCTTCGACGGCGAAATTCGAACGGCGGGCGGGGCTGCGCTTTGTCGTCACAGTTGGCCTCCTGGAACCGCTACGGGCGGGCCGCCCAAGGGGGTAGCGCATTAGATTATAAGGCGCGCCCGTCGCGGCGATAGGGCCAGGAGGCCCTGCAAAAGTGTCACGCTGAGGAGCGACTTCACAAAATTGTCATTCTGAGGAGCGACGTAAGGAGGGACGAAGAATCCCGGCCCCACGGCGCAGCACCCACGCCACACTCAACACGCCGGACCCGCGCGGGATCCGCGGTCGCGGCAGCGACCCACAAGGTGGCACGCCACAAAGTAGCCGGCCGGGGAGCCGGTGCTCTCGGCCGCACGCCACTGATCGAGCCCCGGTTACCGCATCCCCACCGCAGCGACCACCACGAAGCCCGACCCGCGGGCGCTAGCTTGCATCGGCGCACCCAGCCGGCAGATCCAGACTAGCAGGCCGATCGGCCGCTCTGCCAGTCGATTCAGGCGCCACCCCTCGCTCGGCATGCTCCTGATAGATCGCGGCGGCGTTGCCTTCGCCACGGTTAGTGAGTTGGATAAGGACTGGTCTGCGTGGCGCGTCTGCTACATTGACGGTCGAAACGGAGGCACACCTTGGGACTCAGGGGCGAAGCGGCGATCGTTGGCGTGGCCGAGTACAGGCCGGAGCGGCGGCCGGAAGGCCCCTTCAAGCTCGCGATCGAGCAGTGGGCTGATCTAGCGCGGACGGCGCTGGCGGACGCCGGCATCCCTGCGCGCCAGGTGGACGGCATCTGCTCCTCCTCCTCGATTCGCGAGGCCTCGATGTTCGTTCCCTCGACCATCTCCGAATACCTCGGCGCGAAGGTGAACTTCGCCGAGGTCGTGGACCTCGGCGGCGCCACCGCGGCCGGCATGGTCTGGCGCGCCGCCGCGGCCATCGAGTTGGGCGTGGCCGACGTCGTCGTCTGCGCCCTGCCCTCGATGCCGGGCCCGCCGCCGCCGAACGCCACGCACCGTCTCGGCGGCATGGGCTTCGGAGCTTCCAGCGCCAACTTTGGCTCGCCTCAGGCCGAGTTCGACATACCCTATGGCAATGTGGCCCAAAACTGCGGTTACGCCATGATCGCTCAGCGTTACGGCGCCCAGTTCGGCTACGACCCGCGCGCGATGGCTAAGATCTGCGTCGATGAGCGCACGAACGCCTGCGCCAACCCAGAGGCCATCTTCTTCGGCCAGCCGATCACCATCGACGACGTCATAAACAGCCCCATGATCGCCGACCCCCTGCACATGCTGGAGATCGTGATGCCGGTCTCAGGTGGCGCCGCCATCGTGCTGACGGGCAAGGAGACGGCGCGACGTTCGAAGAACCGGCCCGTTTGGGTGCGCGGCTTCGGCGAACATCTGGAGATCAAGACGCCCACCTATGCCGACGACCTTGTGACCACGCCCGTGGGCCCGGCCGCCGAGATGGCCTTCGGCATGACCGGCCTGAAGCGCTCGGACATAGACATGGTGTCGCTTTACGACTGCTACACCATCACAGTGATGCTGACCATCGAAGACGCCGGCTTCTGCGGCAAAGGTCAGGGCGCCGCGTTCGTGAACTCGCACGACCTGACCTACAAGGGTGACTTCCCTTTGAACACGCACGGCGGCCAGCTCTCCTTCGGCCAGGCAGGCCTCGCCGGCGGCATGTCGCACATCACAGAAGCCGCGCGTCAGGTCATGCACCGTGGCGAGCAGCGCCAGGTGCGGGACTGCAACACGGCCTTCGTATCAGGCACCGGCGGCATCATGAGCGAGCAGGCCGCGCTCATCCTGGAGGGAGATTAGGCGCCGTGGAGAAACCGCTGCCGGTCCCGACGCCGACCTCGAAGCCGTTCTGGGACGGCCTCAAAGAGCGCAAAATCCGAATGCAGCGCTGCGCCGGCTGCCAGAAGCTGGTGTTCTACCCGCGCTCCAACTGCCCTTCATGCCTGGGCGACGACCTTTCCTGGACCGACGTACCCGGCGCGGGGACGCTCTACACCTTCACAATCGCCCGCAGGCCGACGGCGCCCCAGTTCCAGGACGAAACTCCCCAGAAGATCGCGATCGTGGAGCTGGACGCTGGCCCACGGCTGACCACCACGCTCGTCAATGTCGAAGAGTCGGAGATCAAGGTTGGGATGCGCCTCCGCCCTGTGTTCGAAGACGTTGCCGGCACGGACCTGACCCTCCTGCGCTTCGAACCAGCCTGACCCTTCGAAGACCACCACTCTTCCAAAACACCGGCCCCGCGCCGGCGACGGCTTGATAATCCTCGGCGTTGAGGTCCTGCCCGGCCTGCGGTTAGGGCGCCGTCGCCGCGTGGCGGAACGCGCGGCCGCCAGAAATATTTCAACTCGAAACAACAGAATCGCAATCGAAGCGCCGATTCTAAGCTTGTACTCCCGCGGATGAAGGAAAGACGAGGGTCCCGATGGACGTGAGGCGTTTCTCCATAGCTACTTTTGCCGGACTCCTGGCGCTGGTCATGCTGGGCCTCGCCGTCGCGGGCTCGCCCAAACCAGCCCAGGCCGCGCGTGCGGGCGGGTCAGGCGACTGCGATCTTATGACAGAGGCCGCAAATTGCGCCGAGTCCCTGACCCTGGCGGTGCCGGGCGACCAGGACAACGACGGCGTCTGCGATAGAGGCCGCCGCACCGGCAATTGCCGCGGCACCGACCTCTGTCGCGACACCGCCGCCGGCGCCAAAGTCGACAGCAATGGCTGCTCGCAACGCCAGGTCGATGAAGACGGCGACGGCATCTGCAACTTCCTGCGTTCCAGCAGCCTCTGCCGCGGGTGGGACTTCTGCCCCGGCACCGCTGCCGGGTCGCCGGTCGACAACTACGGCTGCTCACGCCAGCAAACGGACTCGGATGGCGATGGCGTCTGCGACCCGGGCACCTGGTTCAGCGGCTATTGCAACGGCTGGGACCGCTGCCCCAACACTCCGGCGAACACGCCCGTCGATAACAACGGTTGTCCGCGCACCGCCACTCGAACCCCAAGCCCGGCCGCCACTCGGACGCCTACGGCGGCGAACACTTCGGTCCCGCCAACGGCCACGCGCACCAGCACTGCGACACCAACGGCGACAAACACGACGGTCCCGCCAACGGCAACGCCGGTACCGCCGACCGCGACGCCCACGCCGCCGGCGTGCACGCTCATTAGCTTCTTCCCGCTCATTAGCTTCTTCTTCCAATACAGCGCAGGAGCCCCCGTGCCGGTCTCCTTCTGCCAGGTCACTAGCACAGAGACGATGCTGACCGTGGTCTTCTACTACGACCCCACCCAGAACCCACCCTCCCTACTCTGGAACGACGGGATGAACAACAACGACGTGGTCTCACCCAGCTATGTGATTGACAAAACGGCGAAGACCATAACCGTAATCTTCGATGACTTCAGCACCCCGCAGTACAACGCCGAGTAGGCTCAGTCGGTTCCGATCGCGAGCAACGGGAACTCGAGGCATACGCCTCGGGCTCCTTTCCTATTCCTCGTCAATCCTCAGAGCGTTGAGTCGGGACTCCAGCCCGCGAACACTATCTCAACCACTTCCGGATTCGTGATCCTGTACACGAGCCAGAACATGCCAGACCACGTGCCGCACAGTCCTTCCTCAAAAGGTGGTGCTGGCAAGGAGACTTTCCGAACCTCGTCCGGAGTTGGGTCGAGGAGGAGGTCGCCCATCACCCAATCCCACACTTCCCGAAAGTCGGGGGACAGGGATTCGACAAAAGCGCGAGTCTGACTGGACTGGAAGTACCAGTCAGACGCCATCAGCGCTCCCTGACGGCAACACGTTCGCGGGCGCCTTGATTTAGCTCCGCGACTCCCTTACGAACACCTTCGACGAATCTCGGGTTGGACGCTATCGCCTCAGCGAGATGAACCCCGGTAGTGTGCCGCAGGTCCTCGATGCTCCGGTCCGGGCCCAACAGAGGATCGGTGTAGCGCCAGAACCTCCATCCATTTTGGTTGGTGTTTGTGATCGCGATGGCAGCGGCAGATGGGGACTTGAAGGTCACACCCGCATAATTCACGCGCCATCCGGGCAGCAACTTCGCCTCGTAGCGTTGATGCTTGAACACCTTGTGGACGGCGAGCGGCAAACGCAAGATCGCCGGACGGACGGCGTTCGTCAGGCTCTCTGCGCCGACGACCTCGGTCCGGGCCACGGTTGCGAGAAGGTCGTCGGCCCACTTGAGTAGATCTGCACGATCATCTTCATTCTCGTTGCCTTTGAGTTTTCCAGCGACTCTGACGAGTAAGCGGGCATGATCTGTCGAATTCACTATTTCCCTCCTATAGGTCTCGGTTGGATTCTATTTTTCTCCTAACGCGACAGTCAAGACTGCGTTAACACTTATTTAGGCTTAACCTCACTGAACCTTCGCACCGCTCACCGATACTCAGTCAGGAGGGCGGGTCGGCCGCTGGCGGTGGAAGTGGGGTGTTGGTATGGTGGTCACTGAGAGCGTAATCGGCCCGCCCCGAAATATGGCAAATACAATCCTTGTAGTCGACGACGAGAAGAACATTCTCCAGCTGGCGCGGCTCTATCTCTCTAACGAGGGGTTCCGCGTCGAGGAGGCGCATGACGGCAAGCAGGCGCTCGAAAAAGCCCGCACCGTCAATCCAGACCTCATCGTCCTGGACCTGATGATGCCGGAGATGGACGGCCTCTCCGTCTGCAAGGAGATCCGCAAGACCTCCAGCGTCCCGGTGATCATCCTCACGGCCCGCAACGATGACGTCGACAAAATCGTCGGCCTCGAGATCGGCGCCGATGACTACGTGACCAAGCCCTTCAACCCGCGCGAGCTTGTGGCGCGCGTCAAGGCCGTGCTGCGTCGCAGCCAGGGCCGCATGGACCCCGAGACGGTGCTGGAGGTCGGCGACATCCGCCTGGACCCTGCCCGCCGCGAGGTCAGCGTCGCCGGCAAGGCGATAAGCCTCCGCGCCAAGGAATTCGACCTCCTGTCGGCCTTCATGAAGTACCAGGGCGTGGTCCTGGACCGCGAACGGCTGCTAAGCCTGGTCTGGGGGCAGGACTTTTACGGGGACACGCGTACCATAGATGTGCACGTCGCCTGGCTGCGTGACAAGCTTCAAGGGGCAACGGCCCGCGTGCAGACGGTCTGGGGGGTAGGGTACAAGCTTGTCCTGGATGAGGAAGCTAGCACCGCAAAGCCTAAGAAGTAGGCTCATACTCGCCTTTGGCGTGCTGATCTTCCTCAGCCTGTTCCTCGCCGGCACTACTACCATCTACCTCTTGAAAGCCGAGCAGGAGAAAGCGGCCAGAGAGCGCGTCAGCCGCCTGGCGGAGCCTGTCGCTCAGGCTGAGACCTTCCTCGAAGCCAGCGGCTTCACCAACCCGGAGATCATTCAGGCCGCCCTGGAAGAACGCTACGACGTCCGCATTCTCCTAATCGATACCGACGCGACCGTCGTCGGCGACTCCGACCAGACCCTCCGCGGCCAGAAGATCTCGCAACTGGCCGAGGAGGGCATTCCAGCGCGGCCGCTGGACGCATCCCGTTTTCGGATGAACCGCTACCAGAACGGGCCCGACAACCTGATCATCTTCAGCTCACCCCGCGGCTCATTCGCAACCATCCCTGGCTCCCCGGTCGCGTTCGTGCCGAAGTACCAGGCCGTTGTCGCCGTGGACGCCGCCGATGTCCGCCAGGCCTGGCGCGACCTGCTGCCCAGGCTGTTCTTCGCCGGCGGGGTGGCGCTGGTCGTCGGCGTCGTCTCCGCCAGCTTGCTGGCCCGCTCCATCACGCGCCCGCTGCGCCAGATCACCGCGGCCTCGGAAGCAATGGCGACGGGAAACTACGACCAGCATCTGCCGGGTGGCGGCAGCGAAGAGGTCCGCCGGCTGTCCCAGGCCTTCAACAACATGGCCAACCAGGTCAACCGCTCACATCGCACCCTCAAGGAGTTCCTGGCCAACGTCTCCCACGAGCTCAAGACGCCGCTAACGTCGGTCCAGGGCTTCTCGCAGGCGATGATCGATGGCGCGCTGCAGAAGCCGGAAGACTACCAGGAGGCCGCGAAGATCATCAACGACGAAGCCGTGCGCATGCGCGGGTTGGTCGACGACCTCCTCTATCTGTCTCAGGTAGAGGCCGGCCAGGTGATCCTCCAGGGCGAGCCGATGAACCCTTCCGACCTGCTGCGCGACACGGCCGAGCGCTTCCGCCGCCGCGCCGAGCACGCCGGCGTCGAGATCGACGTGAAGCCGGGGCCGAATCCGGTGATGCAGGCGGACGCCAGACGCATCGAGCAGGCCGTCGCCAACCTTGTCGACAACGCCGTGCGCCATACCCCGCCGGGGGGCCGCATCACGCTGAGCTCGGCGGCAGCGGACGGGACCGTGCGGTTGTCGGTGCACAACACGGGCTCTTACATCGCGCCGGAAGCGATGCCCCACATATTCGAACGGTTCTTCCAGGTGGACCCCGTAAAAGCCCGCGCCAACGGCAACACGGGACTGGGGTTGGCGATCACCCAGGACATCGTCGAGGCCCACGGTGGCAGCGTCACGGTCGAGAGCAGCCGCGGTGGCGGCACCGAGTTCTTGATCTCCATCCCCCTGGATGGTATCCGGCCGCCGGCGGCGCACTCCAGGGAGCCGCGGGGGAGCGAGTGATGCCGCGCAGGCTCATGATCGGCCTGATCGCCGCGGGCGCGGCCCTGCTGATCGCGACGGGCGCCGTCGCTGCCCTGCTGGTCGTTGGTGGTAACGACGAGGATAAGGCCGCCGCGCGCAACGCCGGTTCGGGCAAGGGTTACCTGGGCCTGACCGTGACAGCGAACCCGTCGCAGGGCCTGCGAGTCGCGTCGATCGAAGCTGACGGCCCGGCGGCCAGGGCGGGCATCCAGGTTGGCGACTCCCTCAGGTCGCTCGACGGGCAGCTGGTGCGCACGCCGGAGCAGCTCCGCAACGCCATCGAGTCGAAGGCGCCGGGCGCCCAAGTGAACATCACCTTCGACCGCGGTGACAAGGAGCTGCAGGCGTCGGTGAAGCTTACCGAAGCGCCGGCCGATGCCCAGATCGAGGCGAACGCGCCCTCCGCCCAGACTCAGCCGCAGAACCCGGGCGCGGGCGGCAACGCCGCCAACCGGGGCCAGCTTGGTGTCCAGGTCCAGAACAACACGCCCGAACTCAAGGCGCGCTACGGCCTCACGCGGGACAACGGGCTCGTCGTGATCCAGGTGCAGCCGAACACGCCGGCGGCCGCCGCGGGCGTGAAGGCGGGCGACATTGTCCTCACCGCCAACGGGCGTCCGGTAAGCACCGTCGAAGACCTGACGCGAGCGGTGGTGATGGCCCCGGCCGGCCAACAGATCGCCCTGGGTGTACTGCGCGGGACGGATCAGATGACGCTTCAGGTAACTCTCGCCTCCGCGTCGCTCTTCCCGGGGTTCGAAAACCTGCCTCCAGCGCTGCAGGACCGCCTGCGAGAGCTGGCTCAGACCGGGCGGTACACGCCGCAGCAGCTCCAGCGCCTGGCCCAGGGCAATAACGGCCTCGCCATCGGCACCGTGAAGTCGATCAGCGAGACGTCAATCACAGTCACGCGCCTGGAGCAGGGTGCCGACGCCACCTACGCGATTAACAGCTCCACCGAGTTCCGGCGCGCGAACCAACCGATCGCTCCCGGTGACATCGCCGTGGGCAGCACCGTGCTGGTGATCTCGCCCGACGGCCAGACCGCGCAAGGCATTTTCCTTTACCAGCGTTAGCGCAAGGCTGACCACCGCCGTCGATGGACCGGATTTCGCGCTGGCCGTCTGCGTTCGTTGTCTGATAGTCTGAAGATCAGAAGATCAGAGGTTCTGTATGGAAACCACTCGAATGGGCAAACGCGGGACTGTCGTCATTCCCTCCCGCCTGCGAAAGCAACTTGGCCTGGACGCGGGTGACCTCATGGTCGCCGAAGCGGTCGACGATGGGGTCCTCCTCCGGCCCGCGTCGGTAGTCGCAGCCAGCGAGAGAGCCTGGGCCGAGAACCTCCTTCGCGAGACGAATGAAGCATATGCGCGCCTTCGCGAGGATCCGGCCGCCTGGGCGGACTACCTTGAGGAAATCAAGGAGTTCGACGGCACTCTGATGGACGGCCTCGACCCCGACGAGAAGTGGGGGCCGGACGGGCGGCCTCTGTGAAACGAGGTGAAATCTGGCTTGGAACCTTGGACGCCACCTCAGGCCACGAGCAATCGGGCCGAAGGCCCTTGTTGATCATCTCGGCCGACACCTACCTGTCAGGTCCTAGTCCTCTCGTTGTCGTACTCCCGGTGACCTCCCGTCTGCGGGCATGGCCGATGCACGTGAGAGTGCGGCCACCGGAGGGAGGTTTGGACTTAGAAAGCGATATTCTTTGTGAGCAAATTCGCGCTCTTGATAAAACCCGTCTGACTCATGTTATCGGGACTGTTTCCAGGCCGACGATGCGAGCAGTGTCCGTGCGCCTCCGTGGACTCTTGGAATTGAACGACGCCTAATTCAGCCCACCACCAGAGGGATTCGCATCTCCCCCGGCGACAGGCCGCCGTGCATTCCCTTCAGCGCCGCAATCCCCGGCTCCCTCGCGTAGCGGATGGCCTGGTCGCGTGTCGGTATCGCGATGAAGTCGCCGACGCGGTCGCGCGCCATCGGCGAGAAGATGCCGGGGCCAAAGAGCTGAAGCTCCTCGGCCTCGTCGGCGGTGAGGAGGATGAAGGCATCCGCGAAGCGTGCGCGGAACGCCTCGGCGAAGCGTTGCCCCTGGCCCGCGCGCACGTGGAAGCTGATCATGCGCGGCTCACCGGCCGGCGGCCAGACCCGCAGCATCGGACGCAGGTCGTCCCGGTCGTCCAGGAGGCGCTTTTCGGCGTCAGGGACGGTGATCTGGCCGTGGTCGGCACTAAGCACCACCCGGCAAGCGCGCCCCGCCATCTCACTGAGGCGGGTGATTTCGCGCTCCAGCCTCAAGACCTGGGCCCACGCGGACCTCGATTCAACGCCATCCTCGTGCTCGCAGGAATCGATGTCGGGGAAATAGAGGTAGGTGTACGTCTTCGAACGGGCGGCGCGGACCCTGCCGGCAATGCCATCGATCGCCCTTTCCAGGCTGTCGTAGCCTTCGCCGCCGGGGCCCGATGTCACGTAACGGGTGTAAACGGTCCTCGCGATGCGCACCGGCTGGAAGCTGAGGAAGTCCCGGCGGAAGTATTGCGCCTGCGCCGGCAGGGGGAAGACGTAGCGCGCGTCGACGCGCTGGCCGGACAGGTCCAGCCCCGTCTTGCGGTCGGCGTACGGCAAGACCACCGCCGTGATCCCTTGCCTGGACAGGTAGGTGAACCATGTGGGGACGGCGTGCGCGGAGGGCCAGAGGCCGGTGGCCAGCGACGTCAGCGCCGGCGCCGTCGAAGACGGAAACACCGCGTCGATCTCGAGCGCGAGATGACGGCGCAGGAAGGCGTCCGCGGGCAGGCGCCGGACCAGATTCATGCCCAGGCCGTCGGCGAGCACGAAGACCAGGTGGTCGGGCTCGCCTATGACCGAGGCCATGCGCTCCGCGCCGGCCTCTGCTTCGAACCGCGGTGCGCCGGCGATGACTGCGAGCGCGCGGGCCAGGTCAACCGTGTTCGGCTGACCCGCTTGCGGGCGTGTAAGCGCTCCCGAATCGAACAGTTCCAGCAGGCGAGAGAGATCAGATGTCATGACCATCGAAACCCAGGGCCACGGTTGACTCTGCTCAGTCTGAGACGGGCCAACCTGCCAATCAAGGTAGTCGTCCGGCAATTGGTGGCTCCGCCGCGCTTACGGTATGTTCTGCCAACCAATGGGGACCATCCTCCAGGTCGCGGGCGCGCTGCTGATCCTCGCCGGCTACGCGGCGGCGCAGGCACGGCTGACCGGTCAAGACTCCTACCCTTATTTGCTGGCCAACCTGGCCGGTTCCGCCCTCCTGGCGGTGCTGGCGTTTGGGAGAGAAGCAATGGGGGTTCGTGCTTCTGGAGGGTGCCTGGGCGGTGATCTCGGCCTGGGGGTTGCTCTTGAGGCTTAGGGGCAGGCCGAGGGCGGGCGAGGAAGGGCCGTGACCTCGAGTACGCGGAGGCTAGCCGATGATCTCTTCGACCTTGGCGACGAAGTCGGGAAAGGCCAGTGGCGAGATGGTGTCGCCGCGAACGTGCGTGACCATTTCCGTGTAGGCGTCACCCGAGGGTTTACGGTAGACCTCCACACTGTCCTCGGTCAGGTCAACCAGCCATACCTCAGTGATACCGGCGGCGGCGTAGAGGGGCAGCTTAATCAAGCGGTCATAGTCCACCGAGGTGTCTGCAACCTCAATAAGCAGGAGCACGTCTGCTGGCGCTGGTAGACGGTCGCGGTCAGGAGTATCGCTGAAGGGAAGCAGGACCACGTCCGGCTGTGGCCTTGATTGGTCGCTGACGAAGATCGGGTTCTGGACGCTGATGAGCGCCCTGCGAGAAACGGCAAGAACGGCAAAGGCATTCGTCAATCTGTTGACCGCCCACAAGTGATGACTGCCTATGGGTGGCATGCAGACGATGTCTCCTTCAATTAGCTCCAGCCGATCGTCCTCGCGCAATATTCCGGCCTCGGTCATGCGGTCGAACTTGTCCACAGTGAACTTGTAGCTAACGGCATGCGCGATCATCGTGGGCCTATTTTACGCCTCTCCTACCCCGGGTGGCGCAGGACCCACCACTCCAGCGCGTCCGAAAGCGCCAGCCACGAAGCCTCGATGATGTCGGTGCTGGCCCCGACGGTCTGCCAGGCGTAGTCGCTGTCGCTGCACTCGATGAGGACGCGCACGGAGGCGCCGGTGCCGCTGCCGGAGTCGATGATGCGCACCTTGTAGTCGACCAGCCGCACGTCCGTGATTCCGGGGTAGAACTCGCCCAGGGCCTTGCGCACGGCGGCGTCGAGGGCGTTCACGGGGCCGTTGCCGTCGGCGGCGGTCTGGACAAGCTGGTCGGCATCGCTGCCGGCGCGGCCGAAGACGCGGACCTTGACCATCGCCTCCGCCTGCATTTCCTGGCGGCCTTCGCCCTCGGCGACGTGGCGGCGGCGCTCGATGACCCAGAAGTCGTCGAGGTTAAACGGCGTGCGGTAGCCGGGCAGGTTTCGGCGCACCAGGAGCTCCAGCGACGCGTCGGCGCCCTCGTACTGGTAGCCGTCCGCCTCCTTCTCCTTGATCAGCTCGCCCACGCGGCGGGCGTCGTCGCGGGTCATCGGGTAGTCGATGCCGAGCTCGCCGACCTTGTCGAGCAGGCCGCGGCTGCCGCCCAGCTCCGAGACCAGGAGGCGGCGTTCGTTGCCGACGCTGGCCGGGTCGATGTGCTGGTAGGCGCCGGCGACTTTGATGACGCCATCGGTGTGGTAACCGGCCTTGTGGGCGAAGGCGCTGGCGCCGACGTAGGGCTGCGGCAGCCACGGCGTCATGTTCGCGACCTCGCCCACGAAGTGCGAGACTTCGGTGAGCTTCGCGAGCTGGTCGTCGCTGATCACCTCGCGGTCCAGCTTCAGCTTGAGGCCGGCAATGATGCTGCACATGTTGGCGTTGCCGCAGCGCTCGCCGTAGCCGTTGATGCAGGCCTGCACCTGCTCGACGCCATGCTCGACCGCCAGCAGGCTATTGGCGACGGCGACATCGGCGTCGTTGTGGCAATGGATGCCGAGCGATGCGCCCGGCAGCACCTTGCGCACGACCTCGAGCGCGTGCACGAGCGTCGTTCGGCAGCGTGCCGCCGTTGGTGTCGCACAGCACCAGGCCGTCGGCGCCGCCCTCGTGCGGCCGCGCGCAAGCAGGCCAGGGCGTACTTCTCGTCGCCATCGAAGCCGTCGAAGAAGTGCTCGGCGTCGAAGAAGACGAGGCGGCCCTTCAGACTTCAGGAAGCGCACGGAGTCGGCGATCATCGCCAGGTTCTCTTCGGGGCTGGTCTCGAGCACGCGGCGCACGTGGAGGTCGCTGGCCTTGCCGACGATGGTGACCGCTTCGGTGCCGGCGGCGACGAGCGCGTTCAGGGTAGGGTCGGAGACGGCGTCGCCGCCGGCCCGCCGCGTCGAGCCGAAGGCCACGAGCTTTGCCCGCAGGTGCAGGTCGGGCGCCCGTTGGAAGAACTCGATGTCCTTGGGATTGGCGCCGGGCCAGCCGCCTTCGATGAAGTGCACGCCGAGCTCGTCCAGCTTGCGGGCGATGCGCAGCTTGTCCTCGACGGAGAGCGAGATGCCTTCCATCTGGGCGCCATCACGCAGGGTGGTGTCGTAGAGCTGTACGGGCATGAGAGGGACCTCCGGTTCGTCCTGCCCTCGCCGGGCGAAGGACGGGATTGGCGCGCGATGCTAGGCGGCGCCAATTGCCCGCGCCGTTGATACGGCGCGTGGCATTTCCTCCGGAGATATGGCGAGAAATCGCATTGGTACAAGCATAACAGAGAAAGGGCCAGCCTTCTCTTAACTCCTCAGCAGCGCGGGAGCGCCGGATCAGGGCTTGTCGGCTTGTCGGCTTGTCGGCTTGTCGGCCAGAATTCCGGACTGCTCGACCGCCAGACGCGCCTGGCCGGCCTAGGGAGGAGGTGCGCAAGCGCTGACGGGGGTCTCTGAACCCTCTCCCCCTGCCCCCTCTCCTCCTTCGACCCAGCTCAGGACATGCATGAAGGGCGAGGGGGTTCCGACCAGGCGGAGCCGTCAGCGAGAGTTCGCTTTGATTGTTTTTGTTTTTCGGTGATTTCAGGCGCGCGCGGGCGCGGGCGCGCGCGCGAGGATATCGAGACGCTCGACAACGAGGAGGTCCAGGGATTCGGCGAGCGGCGGCATTGTCCTGGCGAAATCGTAGGCGAGGAGGAGAGCGGCAGTGACGGGGTCACGCTCGGGGCGAGTTGGGGTAGGTGCACGCGAGCTGATGCGGCGGCCCGGCGCGAGCCCGTCGACAACATGCTGAAGGGCCTGGAGGAGCACCAGGTCGCGACAGGTGAGCTCATAGGCGAGGTCGCGGACGCCAGCCATAAGCGCGTCATGGTCGCGACGGCGCGCCGACGGGTCGCCACCGAGGGCGCGGTGGTTGCGCCGGAGGGCGTGCAGGACCTCATGAAGGCTGGGCGCGAGGGAGATGACGCAGGCGGCGCGCACGAACCGGGGGGAGTAGCGCCCGGTCTTGAGGGCGTTGGTGTTGCCCGGCGGTGCGCCGGAGCCGACCCTGGTACCGCCCTTAGGCATGGCTGCCTCCTTCGCCGCCGTCGCGCCAGCGAGTTGCGCGGGATCAGGGGGAAGCGACCCCCTGGCCCCCAATCCCTTCGGCTCCGCTCAGGGCAGGCCTGGGGGGAATCGGCCTTTAGCAAGAAACCCACAGCTTTGGCCTCCTCCCGCACTCGGCGGGCAGGGTCCATCGCAGCCCGCCGCCGCGTTCGCGACGGCCGCGCTGCCCCGGCTGCTCCCATCGGAAGAGACGCAGCCGCACATGTACACATGATACGCCTGTTAATGGATCACTACCGTACGCGCATTAGCCGCAGGCCGGGCCTGCGGGCGTGCCGAGGTGCGGTTGCGGCACCACTGCTATTGCAGAGGCCGCGGTGCTGCCCAGCCGGTATAGCCGCGGAGCAACGGATACCCAGTCCGTCGCGGTCCCACCGGAGGATACCCACTCCGACGGTCTGAGCAACGGCTACCAGGCACGTTGATTGACGCGAGGCCTGCACACCTTCAACTTGGACTCAGTGGCAGTAGACTTGGAACAGGATCAAATCTGAACCGGCTACCTTTCACGTAGTCCATGTCCAAATCACAAGAAAGCCAACGACGCTGCAAGATCTCGGCCGTCGCACCTACAGCGTTACTTCCTGAAAAAGGATCAACAACTACATCCCCAATGTCCGTCAAGAAACTTATGAAGAAATGAGGGATATCCGATGGGAATCTTGCTGGGTGTACCAGGATGCCTCTTTCTCGACACGCTTTGAGATAACGATCGGACGACGAAGTATTTGCGACTGTTAGCAGATTTTCTATAGGTAATAGATTTGCGGGTATAGCGCCACCATTATTCTTGTTGAACGCTTCCTTGGATACACGGTGATGAGACGGTCTTAGTCCAGCATTAAACCCATTCTTATAGAGATCGTTCTGTGCAGAACTGTATTCCTTCAGTACATCACGATTATCAGCTTTTGGGTGTTCCGTTTTTGAGAGCCACCATATGGGACTCACTGAATCCTTTATCCGAACACGGTCAATGGTTACCCATTGTGCGGGCGAAGGAAGACGGGCCGGGTTATACCAATAGAAGTCCTGGGCAAGGTGAAATGCTTTACGTCTCTGCCGGTCAAGGCGAGCAGGACTTTGAATTGGTAAAGGCTCCGAGTCGGACTGCCAGGCATCCACGCCGATCCAAGCTCCAAAACGAAACTGCCGGACGGCTTAAGCACCCTCCATACCTCATCGGCGAAAGGCAGCAGCCACTCAACATAGCTTGACTCGGGCTCATTGCCATAAGCCTTTTTCCTGTTCAAGGCGAATGGCGGGGATGTCAGTATTAGGTCGACCGACGCATCTGGGATTGATTTCAGCCATGGAAGGCTATCACCGCGGAAGCACGTGCCCAGCGTGGTCTTATACGCCGCACGAACGCCGCGCGATTACGACGCAGACGTGGCAATAAAGGCGCCAGGCTGAGAGCAAGTTGTTTTACCACCGGCGCAATTGTCACACAGCCACCCTCGGCGAAATAGTGGCCGAAGGCGGCGAATCGACTGGATTCAGGCCGCTTTTGGCAGTCAAGGCTGGTGTCTTTACAAAGGGGCTCGCCAGTTCACCGTCGGGTGCCGCTGCGGTTGGCGCCATGGCCCTAAACGCGGCACGTGCGCTGCGCGTAGGGCGTCGAGCAATTGGTAGAAGTAAAAGTGTTTACCTTTTGTCAATCCGGTCGATCTGCTTATTGTGCGGATATGACCAGCCAAGAAGTCCCGTCAAGAGCACAGGGATATTGCTCCATCTCCAGGTCATCGACGCCGAGGTCATCCAGGAGATAACCAGGCAACCCGAGGCGACCAGACGAGCTATGCGCTCGGAGCGCTGCGATTGGGCGTGCTTTCCCTAAAGCACGCTCGCGGAGATGGATATTGTCTCCTTAAGGCAGGAGTCGGACCGCCTTTTGTCCGATTTGGAGAGGACCTTGACGTCCCATGCAGTCCAACTGCGCAGTGGCCTGACTTCGGAACTCGCCCAGTACTTCGATCCTCTTACCGGCAACGTTACTCAGAGGATTGAGCGACTCGTGAAGGACGGCGGTGAGGCCCGACGGCCTCTTGCGTAGGCACCTCAATGGGTCCGACGGCACTCTTGCGCACACGCTGGCCCTACACGTTGGAACAGAAAGCCCTCTTTTCCGATTGCTGTCGCCGTCCGAGAAGGCTGGCCTTTTGGCAATGTTAGAAAGGGTGGTCACTGAAGCCTTGGAGGCGCAACGAGAGTCGCTGGCGGCCGACTTCACACTTGACGACCCGAGCTCAGCCTTGTCGCGCCTCCCTAGGGATTCGACAGACGCGAATGGAAGTATGAAGAAGGAATTCAAGACCGACATCGATCTACTCCTCAAGGAAATGTCGCTGGACGATCCGAATTCGTCGATGTCCCGGTTGGTTCGCCAAGCCGAAAAGGCCACTTTGACCATCAGCCAGCAATTCTCCCTCGACGATGATGTCTTCATCCCTGAGCCGTCTCTCGCGGGCGACTCGATTTGCGCCTTACTGAACTCAGTCAGACCCAAAAGGAGTTTCAGACCGATGTTAGGACGACGCTTGCTGGGGTCGCTGCTTCAAAGAGGGAGCGTCTTGCTTCTCCCCTTCATGGTTGGGACTTCCAAGAAGATGTCGGTAAAGTTGTCATCGACTTTGCTACGCATCGTGGACACACTCCCGATGAGACCAGCAGCTTTCCTGGTGACCTGCCCCGTTGCAAGGTAGGTGACTTCGTCGTCACGCTCAGCAATGACTCCGCGGCTCCATGCGGGGCGCATCGTGGTCGAAGCGAAGGACGCCGCAGGCTACTCGCTCAAGAAGGCCCTCGATGAGTTGGCGACGGCTCGGAAGAATAGGCAAGCTGAAGTTGGTGTTTTTGTTTTTTCGCAGAGCGTGGCACCCGCCAACCTAGAGCCTATCTGGCGAGTCGGAAATGATGTCATTGTGGTCTGGGATCCCGATATTGACCCAACCGGGTGGCTTCTGAGGGCAGCATTGGCCGTAGGGGTCTCGCTCCTTGCGGGCGCCAGAACAAGCAAGAGAGGAAGCCACCCAGAACTCGAGAGGCTCAGTCATGCGATCGAACGCATAGCGCGTGCAACAAAGGACCTCTCAGAAGTTCGGAAGTGGTCGGACACCGCGAGAAGCAACGCCGTAAAGATTTCTGAGACCGTTGAACGGCTTCAGATCTCGCTTGAGGCAGACTGCGCCCTGCTAGAAAGCCTGGTTGGAGACATGACTGACCTCCCACGAGACGGCATACCGGCTTCGAGGTCAGGAAGTTACCTATAATGCAACGAATTTATTCGTAGAGGCGGGGCGAAGCGTTGGATGTGCTCCTAACCTGGGTCGGTTCAAGGGATCCGACGTGGTTTAACCCGAGGACCAAACGGGATGAACCAGGGCCTATCTTATCGTTGCTCTCCGCAAGACGTTTTGCTGCCATCTATTTCCTTGTTAATCTATTCGGGTCACCTAATGATTATGCAACTCGCGCGACAGCGCTGCTTCGCGAGTGCCGAAAGCTCTACCCCGCGATGAGAGTCACTCAGAAGGTCGTGGATGTAGTTAATGTGACGGATTATACGGAAGTCTTTCACGCAACACGCCAGACGTGTGAAGAGATCGTCAATGACGAAGGCAATCAAGAGCGTAGCTATTACGTCTATCTGTCTCCAGGCACACCCCAGATGCAGACCGTGTGGTTCTTGCTGGTTCAATCCAAGATACTTCCGGCCAAG
The DNA here is from genome assembly GCA_963703905.1 of uncultured Chloroflexia bacterium. Classification (GTDB taxonomy): domain Bacteria; phylum Chloroflexota; class Dehalococcoidia; order DSTF01; family WHTK01; genus DATLYJ01. The sequence goes on along the minus strand of CAVPFY010000006.1, from coordinate 222,198 downwards.
ATGCTAACTGCGACTCCGCTTGACCTGGCAACTCCCGGCGTTCCATTCTGGCGACCCGTAGACCTAGATGGCTCGGATCTACCGACCGTTGTCCCGCCAAGTGGAGACAATGAGTTGCGGCTGCTGAGAAGTCAGAATGAGAACCTGCGTTTAGAGAATCTCTTTTTGAAGGCCCAACTAACTCAGAATCAGGCAGAACCTTCCGCGTATCCAGGCCAGCAGCTGTCCGAGGGCGTTGGGCTTAGCGACTATTTGAAGGCACAAGAAATCGAAATCATCATTCGAGCCTTAGACTCACAGGCCGGAAACGCATCAGCTGCGGCTAAATCGCTCGGCCTCAAGCCGCATACACTCCGAGCTCGGCTGCTTGCTTTGGGCATTCGATCTCGACGAAGTCGAGTGATTCGACAGAAGGACCACTAATGTTCAAGTCGCTGGTATTGGAAAATTTCAAGGCCTTCGGAAACCGGGTTCACGTCCCGTTGGCTCCAATAACGCTAATTTTCGGCCCCAATAGTTCTGGCAAATCGTCGCTGTTACAGTCTCTATTGTTACTCAAGCAAACTTTAGCTGAGCAAGGTGATACAAACCGTTTCCTGAATTACGAGAGGTCGTCTTACTGACCTTGGGGGCTTCAGTGACTTTGTGTATGGTCACGACTCCTCGCGGCTCTGCGAGATTGCACTCCTACTGGATGATTCAGACATGACGTTAGCTGACCCGTTGCGGGTAGTGATGGACCCCACCGGCGAAAGTGCAATGGGGCTCGGTATCCGATTTTTTCTTGACGACGCGACCAAGACAATTCAACTCAGCGAGCTTCCGATCTATCGCAACGACTCTCATGAGCCGATCTTGACTCTCGGGTCTCGGAGTAAGGAAGTTACTCCTCTCGTGCCTTCTTCGGCGAATAGTGACTCCTTGAGTGTTGGTTCCCCGCGTGTCAATGTAGACCACCCGTTCTGGGAGGACTTTTATCGAGCAACTCGGGAGCAGCGTCAAGAATACTTGGGCAACCTAATCGATCTAGTGGACCGAATGAGAGAAGAAGGAACACAGCCTGGCCAGGAATATGCTCGGCTGACTGACCACGCTCGCAGGCTTTCAGATTACAGCTCGAAGCTGTTCATAGAAGACATTGAGTCTGTTGGGAACGAAGAGGTATTGCTTCTTCGGAGCTTCATACCTCACGAAAAGGCACGGCTTGCATCGCGGTTCAATGACCCTGCATCGCTCCCTGCAACAACCCTCCCTTCCGAAGGTGCATGGCGCCCTAACCCATTTGATTGGGCCATCGCTCTAGCTACGCGTGCTAAAGCGCAATGGGACCGGATGACTTACCTCGGGCCTTTACGCGAATATCCTTCGAGATACTACATCGCAAGTGGTAACCCGGCGGCGACAGTGGGTAAGGCGGGAGAGAACTTGCCAGAGCTTCTTAGTTCGCGACCAGAAGTTTTGGAACGCGTAAATAGTTATCTCAAGAGCTTCGGGATTGGCTACGTTCTGAGTGTTGATCATTCCAGGGGCGGCCAAACGGACGACGTCTTTAGGCTCCTATTGACGGACAATGACTCTGGCGTTGAAATGAACCTTCTGGAAGTTGGCTTCGGTATAAGCCAAGTCCTTCCTATCATTGTGCAGTCGTTGTTATCCCAACGGGCCACAGTTCTCATAGAACAACCAGAGATACATTTGCATCCGAGGCTCCAAGCCGAACTCGGCTCACTCTTTGCGGACGCGATTTCAGGACCCACACCGAACCAGTTTCTCATTGAGACGCATAGCGAGCACCTCATCCTCCGACTTCAAAGGCTCATCCGAGAAGGGCAGCTTGGCCCGTCTGACATTTCCGTCATTTACGTGCGAAAGAAGTCCTCCGGTTCAGTTTGTGAGGTCTTGCGTCTCGGCGAGGATGGCGACTTTCTCGACGACTGGCCGGATGGTTTCTTTGAAGAAGCCTACGGCGAGATGTTCTCCTGATGTTAATCAAGACCGTGCACCTTCCTAAGGCTTACGATTCTTCTGTGGAGCCCGCAGGCCAAGTGTATGAAGCGCTGATCTTAAACCTTCTTGTGGACGCGCAGTACGGAACCTTACTGCTCCTCGATCGGGAAGGATCCATCAGAAAGGCCATAACCCAATACCTTGATCGCTGGGACGTCAACAGACGTAAGCGAGCCAAGGAACTGCTTCGGAATCTTGACACTCGTCATCGAATCGTGAGAGTTCCCGCCGATGGCATGAAGTCTCCACAGACTGAATGCCAGGAAAAGGCTTGCTCAGTGGCGCTCTATTTGACGTCCATATGCCAGACGGATCTTGTTGTCCGCCCCACGGCTTGTCCCGATGTGCATCTGTGCGACGCTGGTCCGATTCATTTTCAAGACCCCCTCCAATACGCCAGCTATGAAGGCCGGGAGAACCTGGCTGCAGCCCGCAGCTTTCGTTCCACGCCAGGGCAATTCACTATCAGTCAAATCGAGGATCTCGTTTGGAAGCCACTCTTCCAGTACGCTCGCCGGCTGACGATCGTTGATTACGCACTCGGCAGCCATGTCGTAGCCAAGGTAAGCGGCCAGCGCGAAGCAACAATCAACCTCGGCTACCGCTCAACGACGCGTTGGGTGGTCGAGCAGATGGACGCGACTGGCCCGACCGGCACTGATGAACGAGAACTAACGATATACACGGGCATCCGCACGAATCTGATCAGTCCGGCAGGCCAGAAAGAGGTTCTAGCAGCTCTAAAGCGCTTGGAGAGTGATCTCCAAGCGCTCTCACCTAGAGTGACGGTCCGAATCGTTGTTAAAGCCGAAACGACGGCTTCCCATCTAGAACACGCACGCTTTCTCGCTACGGAACAGTTCTCCTTTGTTCTTGATCGCGGAATCGACCTTTTAGACGACCATGGCGGCGTGCGAGAGGTCATCCTTCTTCCACTGGAACAAAAGGACTTCCGCGCGGGCATGAATCTAGTCGACGACCTAAATGACCTCCAGCCCTGATGCTCGAAGTAAAGTTTTTTACTTTAGGCCCTCGGGCAATCAGCATCTACCATCGTGGAGTGATGAACAGGAAAGACTCACTGAACACGCCTCCTGACTCTCTCGTTGACCGTCAGCCGGAAATTGGCTGGCACACGAGCAGTGGGTGCAACCTTGCTCAGGACTTGTATGCGCCTTCAATTGCTACGGCGATCAAGTACGACCGCGCCGCAGGATTCTTTAGCAGCTCGGTCTTTGAACTAGTCAAGCCCGAGATTTTGGAGTTCGCGGATAGACGCGGAAGGATGCGCCTCGTTTGCTCACCTCGAGTTTCAGATGCCGACTGGGAAGCGATTTCGGAAGGTTATCGGCAAAGGTTTGCGTCAACCGCGCAAGAACGAGGTGCAGCTCTGAACGAGCTTTCACTCGCTCAGTCGACAACGCACCTCTTGAGGTTGCTAGTGGCGAGCGGCGTGTTAGACATCAGAATCGCGACGACAACCACGTCGAACGGCATGTTCCACTCCAAAGTCGCGATTTTTACGGCGTTGAGCGGGAGACGCATCGCTAGCGTCGGCTCCGCAAATGAGAGTGCTAACGCATTTTCAACACTTGGGAATCACGAGGTCATCGCTACGTTCAAGTCCTGGGAGTCCCCAGAGGAGATGGGAAGAGTTCAGGCGGTAGCGGCCTATTTCGAGTCCCTCTGGCGCGGCAACGAACATGACTTGGTCGTGAAGCCTTTCTTTGGGCTGGGCCGGCAAGAGCAGTATGTCGAACTTGAAAACGAGTCGCGGGAGCGCGGTGAACCTAGAATGTCTTATGACCTGAGACCTCACCAATTGGCTGCCTTACGTAGTTGGCACAGGTCGGGCCACGCTGGGATTGTCACTCATGCGACAGGTTCCGGGAAGACGATCACTGCGCTAGCCATAATTCGTGACTGGATAAAGGACGGCAGGCCCGCGTTGGTCTTAGTGCCCAGTGAACTACTTTCCCTGCAATGGTTCAAGATAGCTCAAGAAGTCCTAGACGACCTCGACCCAAGGTTTCTAGTGGTCGGGGGAAGCAAGTCAGACCGCGGTTGGGAGGATAGCCTCGCGGATTTTACTAGGTCAGACCTCTACCTCGGTCCCAGGCTGACGATTAGCACTGTCCAAACCGCCGCATCCAAGCGTTTTCTCAGTCGGATTGTTCCGGGAGATCATCTGCTCGTTGTCGCCGACGAGGTTCATCGGCTTGGCAGTCCTTCCTATCGAAGATGCATGACTATCTCGGCCGGTGCTCGCCTCGGTCTAAGTGCCACGCCCCGACGGTACGGTGATCCCGAGGGCACCTCTGCTATTCGAAGCTATTTCGCCGGAGACTTGGCCCCAGCCTTTACTCTCAAGGACGGAATCAAGACCGGTGCGCTAGTTCCATATGAATACTGGACGCACGAAGTTTCACTCACGGAATCAGAGCAGGCCGCCTGGGATGATGCCACCACGAAGATAGAGAAGGCTTACGCTCTCCTTCCAGACGACCTGACAGGAGAAAAGGAACTCTCGTTCCAATTCAAGATGTTGCTCATAAAACGCGCGCGAATCGTGAAGAACGCCGAAGGCAAGGTGGCTATGGCCGCTGACGTCTTGTCGCGCGAGTTCAGAGATGGTGACCGCTGGCTAGTCTATTGTGATAACCGGCGGCAACTGAAGTCAGTCCTAGAATCTCTGAATGCCCTCGGGCTACCTGCCCTGGAGTACCACTCGGCGATGCTCGGGTCGCGACGAGAGTCAATGGAACACTTCCGTAGGCACGGCGGAGTCTTGGTGGCCATCGGCTGTCTCGATGAGGGCGTCGATATCCCAGAGGTGAATAAGGCCCTCGTACTTGCTTCCTCTTCGAATCCGCGTGAGTTTATCCAGCGACGCGGACGCCTCCTTCGCCCCGCTGCAGACAAGCCGCTTGCCATAATCCATGATGTCCTGACCGTTCCTAGTCCAGCGACATCTCACAAGGGCGAGGGATTGGCTATCCATCGCGTCGAATTAGCGCGTGCATTTCAGTTCGCACAGAATGCGATAAACCGCTCAGCTAGTCATACGCTTCGCAATAAGGCACGCCGATTAGGTCTGCCCGAGTTGGCGGAGGCCGTTACGGAGTTCGAGGACGAAGAATAGTGAACGACCAGCCGTCTGCCGCAGAACCACGAACGAAGGAGCGCGCCCAGGAACTCCTCATCGCCAACCTTCCCAAGCTTGTCGACCAGATCAATGATCCCCATGCAAAGGCCGTGCTGACGGAACAATTGGTACGAACCGTATTCAATGATGCTTGGGAAAATCAATTTGATGACGACCGTCGTCCTTTCCAAAGAAAAGTGCAGGAACTGATTTCCATTGAAGTGGACGAGGAATTCCTGGAGAGCTAGATGCTGATCAAGAAACTCAAGCTCGTTAACTTCGGCCCTTTTTTTGGTGAGCATGAGCTCAACCTTGAGGTTTCGGCTAATGCCCCAGTCGTGGTTCTGCACGGAGAGAACATGCGCGGCAAAACCTCCATCTTGAATGCAATTCGTTGGTGCCTCTACGGCGATGCTCTTGGTAGGCAATCAGTCCGCAAGCAGGACTACAGGCTAATAAGTTATGACGCCATCGACATTGGCCAGTACCACATGCGGACTGAACTCGACTTCAGTCATGGAGGCCACGACTACCACCTCGAACGGCAGATCCAGTCCAACGGACCCCCGAAGGCAGCCTATCTGCTCACCTACAAGACGGCTTTGCGCCGTGACGGGGTGTTCGAGGACGAACAAAATATCCCCGCGATCGTCCAGTCCATCCTTCACAAGGACATCTCCCAGTTCTTCCTCTTTGACGGCGAAATGCTCGCAGAGTACGAAGATCTAGTCGTTGATCCGAGAAAGTCGTACATAATCAAGCAAGCTATTGAACGCATCCTCGGCTTGCCCGCACTTAGGCTCGCCGTCGAGGATCTAGACTCACTCACCGGGCAGGCGCAGCGTCGGCAAACTGCAGCGCTACGGCAGGGCCAAAGATCTGCAGCATTGGCAAAGGAAGCGAGAGACTACGAAGCCAGCATCGAAGCCCTAAACCGAGACATGGCTGCGTTCGTCGAAAAGCGAGCGAGCCTTGAACAGCAGAAGGACGATCTCAACGAAAGAAGGGAGCGATACGCTTCCGAGGAAGCAGATCTAACACAGGCTGCCTTACTAGAAACCCGTGTCAAGGAAGGAGAAGAGCACAAGCTAGAGCTCCAACGGGAGATCAAGAGTCACGTCAGCCTTGGTTGGTGGGAGCCTGTTGGAGCTGCTGCACGTAAACAATTGGATCTTTTAGAGACGGCATTCGACCGCGCTCGCCTGATCCATGACGATTTGGTTGGTTTGCGACATGAGATGAGTACGCTGGAAGAACTGAAAAACAGTGGCACCTGTCCCATCTGTGGCCAACCCCTGAATGAAGAGTCGAAGGCTGAGATGTCAGAGCGGTCCAAGGCACTGCGTATTCGATTGGACCAGAGAGAGACCGAAGCTGCAGAAGGGGCCTTCCCGGACGCTACTCTGATGCGCGGCCTGCGAGAATTAGCAAGCGTTCAGCATTTGCCCGCAATCCAGGCAGCCGAGAGAGCATATCGTCGCTTAGACCTCGACATACGACGGGATCAGCGCACGCTAAATGAGATTAACGAGAGACTCACTCAGCATCCAAGCGAGGATATTCGCCAGACTCAGCGGGCTTACGATGCTGTAGTCGTGGAATTGGATGAAATTGAGCGCAACATGCGTGCAATTACGACTGAGCGAGAAGAAAAGCGTGGCCTCCTCGGACGAGTAAGGAGTCAGATTTCCAAGCTCCCCGAGGCCAACCCGAAGATTGCCACCGAGGCCGAGGTATATGACGGCCTTCGAGACCTATTCGATTGGGCAATCGAGGAATTCCGAGAGGATCTCAAAGTCCAAGTCCAAGACGAGGCGTCTCGGATATTTCGCTCTCTTACAACCGAGCCCGGATACTCTGGACTTTCTATTAATGATAGCTATGGGTTGAACATAGTGGACGACACGAATCGAGTCATTCTTGATCGCTCCGCAGGCGCAGAGCAGGTTGTCGCTTTATCGTTAATTGGCGCCCTCAACCGATCTTCCGTGCGTGAAGGTCCACTTGTCATGGACACCCCATTTGGACGCCTCGACACCACTCATCGCGAGAATATTCTGAAATTTCTCCCATTGCTGAGCCCCCAAGTCCTACTGTTGGTTCAATCAGGCGAAATGAACCTTGACACTGACCTACTGCCTTTGGCCGGCAAAATTGGGCGTCATTATCGACTCCTGCGAGACGGATCGCCAACCCGATCTAGGATTGAAGCACTTTAGGGGTGAGGCCGATGCCAGAAGAACGCGACGATAAGAAAACAATGGGAGTGACTCCTGACGGAGCACTGATCCTAGCCGAGTTGATGGGAAGCGGTTGGTTTAACGAAGAAGTTGACGCCTATAAAGTTGCAATTGGCGTTGCATTCGCCAACCGTCTCCAGAAGCCTCTGGCGGCGATGTCTCGGGTTGCGACGAAGTGGAATGTTGGCTCGGTCGATACTGATGGCCGCCTTCGCAGGCTCGTCGAAACATTGTCGCCTGAGGATGCCGACCGACCATATGCCTCATGCGAACGAAGAGCTGCAGCTGGGCTTGAATTTCTGAAAAAGAAGATCATCGTTGAGAAATCGACGCTCTACGAAGCTCTCCAGGTGGAGGAACCAGACACGATACTGGAACATCCGTCAGGCTGACCGTCGGGCGAGCAGGACCGCTTTCTTCCCGTCTTCGACGGTTATACCGTCTTGGACGGGCATGACATTCACAGAACGTCGAAGGTACCGCCCTGCTCGTGGTCGATAGCGAGCATGGGAGAGACCTACGACTTTATCGTTGGCAACTGCGGAATGGTTCATGGAAAGTCGACTTCGCGCGTATGAGTGCCAAGAACTAGGACTGGGATGCAGTAGCTGCGAAGGCGCGGGAGTTTCGGACTCCATACCACCTGAATCGCTAACTCAGCCATACGTCACGCGTTCTGCGTCTGACCAGGTTTGCTTGCGGACTGACGACACGAAGACCTAAGATTTTGTCGCCAGCGAGTTGGCAGGCCACCGCCCGTTCGAGTCGCGTTCGGGAGTCGGCGTAACCAATCCCCTGGTCTAATGTCCTTCGGGCAACACCAGAGGATTAGTCGGCAAGTCTAACAGGCAAACTTGCCCTGATTAGATTCAGACAGGCAATTATTCGGGCCCCTAGCTCAGTCGCAGAGCAGCGGACTTTTAATCCCTCGAACCGCATCACCGCACTTGACGGGCCTTCGCCTGACTGCCCGCCCATACTAGCGTCGCATATTGCGACATCGCATCAGAAGGAGTCGCAGCGGTTAGTCGTTCAAAGCTCTCCGGCGCGCCAATGGACCACGGCCGTTCGCGGCCCCGTCCGGAATCGAGAGGCGCTCGGGACAAATAACCAGGAGTTCGGTCGTCGGGCTGCCTCATAGGTCTGCGAATCGAGCAACGGGCTCTCAATTCGTCGTTATCGCGGGTTAAGGCGCTGTTAAGCCTGCATCCAGGTAAAGCCTTGAACCAGGGAACGCGTCCCCTGGCTGCGTTCTGAGCACAAGGGTGGTGGAGACGAGACCAGCTCGTCCCCACCCTTCATTAGACCGCTATCAGGCGCTTCTTCAGGGCCGCGCTAGTCCTCCGTCGCCGGTGCTGGGTGGCCTGATCGGCGGCGAAGATGACGCGGCCGTCAGCGCCACGGGCGCTTGGGCACCATCGTGTGTAGACACGTAGACGTCACTGTTGCCCTGTCCACCGGGTCGAGTCGAGCCAAAGTAGAGCCGGTCGCCGCCGCGAGACAGCGATGGTCGCGACTCAGCCGCCGCAGAGTTGATCGGCGCGCCCAGGTTGACCGGGGCTGACCAGCTGCCACTCGTGCTCTGGCGCGAGGACAGCCAGATGTCAGGTCCGCCCAGGCCACCGGGCCGTGTCGAATCGAAGACGATCTCCAGACCGTCGAGGCGCACATTGGGCCGTGAATCGTCAGCAGCGGAGTTTACGCCAGGCACGAGCGCCGGCGGTCCGAAGCTGCCGTCCGCGAGCATCTTGCTGGAGTAGATGTCGTGGTCGGCCGTGGCGCCGCCCTCTTCGGGCGCAAAGCCGCCCTTGCGCCCGCTCGAGAAGTAGAGCACCGTATCGCTTCCTTCACGCACCAGGGACGGACTGAACTCGGCCGCGTCGCTGTTTACCTGACAGCCCAGGGTCTCGTATGAGGTCCACGTGCCGACGGAAGCGAAACGCGCCCTGTAGATGTCGGCACCACCGCAGCCTCCGGCGCGCGTGCTAACGAAGTAGAGGTAGCCGCCGTCTGTTGGAGTCGGGCAGAAGTCGTCGGCGGAAGAGTTGACAGGCGAGCCAGCATTAACGGCCGCGCCCCAGGGGGCCGTGACGCTGCTGCGCTGCGCGATCCAGATATCGATGCCACCGGCTCCGCCCGGCCGGTCAGAGGCCATGTAGAAGCTAAGACCGTCCGGCGATTCGATGGGACAGCCCTCCAATGCCGCCGTGTTCAGAGAGCCGAGACTCAGCGGTGCACCCCAGTTCGCCGATGACGCTACTGAAATGAGACCAGCTCCCAGAGCCAGTACTGCCACGATTGCGATGACTGAATGGAAGCCCAAACGCCTCATGTCGTTCTCCCTTACGCTCTAACGTTCCGTACCCGGCGGTCTTATCCGTCCCCAGCGCGCGCTCAAGCGGCCGCCGGACGCGCCGGCCGCCGCCAGAACAAGACGACGGCGGTCGGCATCGCCACAGCGGAAGCGCCTGGCCCGAAAGCCTGGGAAGCCGCCAACGTCAACCTAGGTCAAGGGGAGAGAAGGGAACTTCGGGAGAAGCACTCAATTCGCAGGTGTATCTCGCGGGGTTAATTGGCGGGAATTGGGTACTTCCCGCCAGGATCGAGAACCTCCGGCCTGCTCAGGGCGAAGGCGGTGGCTTCTGAGCGGTTGCGGGCGCCGATCTTGACGTAGACGCCTGCGATATGGCGCTCGACTGTGCGCTCGCTGAGCACGAGTTCGTCAGCAATCTCACGCGTCTGCTTTCCCTCGGCGATCAGGCGCAAAACCTGCAACTGACGGGGCGAGAGTGGCTCACCGGACGCCAAGATGTCCGAAGGGGGAGGGCCAATCCTCGCCGGGGCCGCTGCCCGTTTGAGGAAATCGATGGTCGCGGCGAGGATCTGGTTGTGGTCAGGCTCAACATCACCATCGGTGAAGATGATGCGAGCTCCGGGGATCTTCGCCGCGGCCTTCGCGCCTTCGACAGGCGGCAACCAGTGCTGGTCGAGTGAATGCGTGAGCAGTGTTGGCACGCTTATTTTGGGGAGCAGGTGGCTGACACTCGGGTCTTCAATGAAGGCCCGTATGACGTGAACGTAGTCATCCTTGTCCATCATCGCCTTGAGCCAGGCGATGACCATAGGAGCACTGGCGGGCGGAATCTTGCTTGTCTGAAGCGATAGGAACAGATCCCAGTTCTCTTGAGCCATACCCAGATGCGCTGAGGCGCTCCAGGCTTCGAACGTTTCACAGACACAGATCAAGATGAGGGCCGTAACGCGTTCAGGGTGATCAATGGCGTAGCGTATGGCGACATGACCAAAACCGCCGTACGCCACCATGGCAAAGCGATCGAATCCAGAAGCATCGATTACGGCCTCGAGGTCTTTGCGGAAGTCGGCGGTGGTTGGCGTATGAGTCAGACCGCGTGTCGAGAGGCCCTGGCCCCGGCCATCGTAATGGACGACTTTATGGTGCTCCGCCAGGCCTCTGAACAGCGGTGTTCCGTTCCACCGCTGCAGAACGTCATTGAAGTGCCAGGGCAAATTCACGATCTGCGAACCTTCGCCGGCAATCGCATAGGCAAGGCTCATCCCATCGTCGGTCGTTACGTATTGGACAGAAGGCGTTTCCATCGTGGCCTCAATTGTAGAGTCAGCGAAGGACGATCTCAAGAAGAGCTACCGTTGGCCTGCTAATCGTCGCATTCACCGCAACGACGCTCCAGGCCGTGGCGTTGCTGTCCCCGACAGCCTTGCTTCCAAGCAGGCTGTCGCGGGTTCGAATCCCGTCCCCCGCTCCAGATTCAAATCCTGACCCCAGACACCCGATCTTAGCCCTAGTTTTTCCGGAAGCAGGTCGTCTGTTTCTTTGGAGGCAGTTGGGCGCGTTTGCCTGCGCGCCCCCGCCTTCGCCGTTTGCGGCATGCCTCCTTTTCGCGCGGGGCGCGGACACGGGACTGAGCGGCGGCGCCGTGGCGTCGGACAGGAGATGGAGTGATCGAGCTGGCTAAGGAGCTTGTGCCGGGCACTACAGGTTACTGACCCGGAACATTACGGGATTCATTTCGCCCCGTAGTTGCTCCGAGTTGGTCCCCGGCTGGTTTATGCTGATCGATGTCGCCCCAGGAGTCTTTGTTTGTCTTTACAGATTGAAGGATATATGGCTTTCGCATTTTCCTCGTTGATCCTTATCCTTCTCCCGGTTGATTGGAGATGCTCTCAGACGACCTCAGATGTCTGTCCCCTCTGAGGCCCATCAAGGTGTGAACAAGCGCTTTGTGATCACTGGCGCGCCCGGAGGCGGGAAGACGCCGGTCCTCAAAGAGCTCGTCGCGATGGGGTTCACCGGCGTTCCTGAGCCCGCCCGCGAGGTGCTCGCCGAACAGCGCGCAGTCGGGGGCACGGGTGTGCCGGAGAAGGACCCCACGCGCTTCTGTGACCTTATGCTGGCCCGCGCTGTCGATGACTTCGATCGCTCACAAGGTACGGACGGACCGATCTTCTTCGACCGAGGCATCCCCGACCACATCGGGTACTTCCGGCTGTTCGGCCTCGACGCTTCCTCCGCCGTGCAAGCCGCGAAGATCCTCCGCTACAACGACCTCGTGTTCGTGATGCCGAGCTGGCCCGAGATCTACACGACCGATGAAGAGCGGAAGATGACGTTCGAGATGGCCCACAAATTCGGCGAAGTGATCCGTGACGTCTACGTCGGACTCGGCTACAAGCTGGTCGATGTGCCGCGCGATACCCCAGAGGCGCGAGCTCGGTTCATCGCCGCGAGGGTGGCGGGTCAGTAATGGCGTCTGACGTCCGGATTATTCTACAGGAGGGATTGACCAGCGGTCATTTGCAGGCAGGTCGTCTGCCGTCCCGGAGACAGGTCGTCAAGATCGCTCAGAATCCGGCCTGAGAGTCATCCTTCGAATCTGAAAAGGGCGATTTAGGGCCGAAACGCGACACAAGTTCCTTCCAAGCAGGCTGTCGCGGAGGTCTCAAGCCTCCAGTTATAATCCGTTGCACAGATGCCTCTAGTGCATGAGCAACGTATTCGTTCTCAACCCGGAGTGACATAGCTTGCCTGGCAGATTCAGCCCGGGGACTTTCCGGGCCTCTAGCTCAGTCCGGTAGAGCAGCGGACTTTTAATTCCGTCGGTCCTCGGTTCGAATCCGAGAGGGCCCACCAAAACCCAAACCTGAATCTGCGAGGACTCGCATGTCTCGGAAGGTCTACGTGGTGGGTGTCGGTATGACGAAGTTCGAGAAGCCGGGCTCGAAGGAATGGGACTACCCCGACATGGCGCTCGAGGCGGGGACGAAGGCCCTCCAGGACGCCGGCATCCCCCATGACGCGGTCGAGCAGGCGTGCGTGGGCTACGTCTACGGCGACTCGACGTGCGGACAGCGCGCCGTCTACGGACTCGGCCTGACCGGCATCCCCGTCTACAACGTCAACAACAACCGCTCGACGGGATCGACGGCCCTCTTCATGGGCAAGCAGCCGCGCTGCGCGGTGCGCTCGGCTTCGAGCAGGTGAAGGTCGTGTTCGATAGATTGCGGTTCGTATGCCGGCGCGAAAGAGTGCGACTTGCCGCTCTTTGCGGCCGCCGGACTACGACGAGAGTTCAGCCCGGCGCGACCACCAGGCCTCGGCGGCGGTCATTGCGCTCTCGGCCTCGCGGATGCCGTCGCCCACGAGCCCTGCGGTGGCAGCCCAGTGCAAGGGTACAAGGGCTAGAGCCCCGGGGAGCCATCGGTACTCGTCGCGAGTCAACGGTTCCGGAGCCGTGCTTTCGTAGGCGTCGAGCAGTCGTCGCGGCTCGAGCAATTCGCCGCTCTGTGCGACGTGGTGCAGGCTGGCCGCGATGTCGTAGAGCCGCTCCCTGACCCTCGCGAAATCCAGGTCGAAGGTGGCCCATGAGCCGTCTGACAGTTCTCCCGCGTTGCCCAATTTGTAGTCCCCATGAATCGGAGTGCATGGCAGTTCGACCTCCTTCCGGAGCTTGGAGAGCTCGCCAGTCAGTTGGCGCATCCGATGCACGACCGGCTCGCTGCGGGGTCCGAGCCTGCGGCGTGTGAAGCTGACCGAGTGACGCAGTTGGCCGAAGGTTCTGTGGTCGTCGAGGGGTTCGGGCGGACTGGGCTCCCAGACTGCTTTGAGCGCAGTGTGAAGGCGTCCGAGCTCCTCGAATAGGCGGACGTAGGAGTCCTCGTCCGCCCGTGGCTGCACGTGATCGATGAACTCCTCAAGCTCAGCCCAACGATCAGCGACCCTCAGGAGGTCGCAGCCGGAAATCCGAATCGGCCGAGCGACGCGGACTTGCGTCCGCTGGAGCCGCTCCCGCAAGCGCCGCAGTCCCGCTACCCGCCCGCGGCGGACCCAGGGCCTATGAACCCGGAGGACAACCGGCGGCTCAGCGTCTATCCGCACGTTGAGGTTGAACCCACCGCCGATGTCTGCCCATCCGGCCCCGCGCGCGACGCGGTCGATCAGGGCCGAGACGGCCGGGTCATCTGGGCTGGCTCTAGGTCCGAACCAGCGCGGCAAGGGAGGGGGAGAGGTCGAAGCTTCAATTCCGGTCATGGCAATGGCCCACCAGGGGCGTAGACGCGCGACTCGGCCCCGGCGCCGATCAGCAGCTCATCGCCAATGCTGAACTTTTCTAGGACCCCATCGAGATCTTTATGCGCCATAATTCTCCCGTATGTTACACATGCGCCCCCGTGGCTCAGAGTGCAGAGCAGAGGTTTCCTAACAGCGGTCGTCTGGATGTCGTGTGACAAGTCTGAGCGCGAGCTTTGGGTCGAGGCCAGGCGAATCGGCTGGCACCTCAACCAAGAGCCACCCAGCGTGGACCGCGAACGGATGGAAACGTGAACGCGGAGCAGCTGCGCGACCTCGGCTTCCAGCTGGAGGGCCGTGCACCCGGGGGCGAGTCGGGCGGCGCGTGGTTCGCCATCGCTGCCGATGGTGAGCGCGTCGTGCTGAAGTGGTTCGCCGACGAGGGCGTGGCCGACCGCTATGCGGTGCTCCTGCCCGCGCTCGACGTGCTGCGTTCGCGTGGCGTGCCCGTGCCCGAGTACCCGTTCGTGCGCGCCGTCGACGGGTGGACGCTCTCCGCACAGCAGGTGCTGCCGGGACGATCGTTCCCGATCTGGCCGCCGCAGCTGGTCGACCGGATGATCGAGTGCGTCAGCGCCGCAGCCGGCATCGTCGGTCCACGGCCGGCACCAGCGCTGCAGGGGTGGGGTGAGTTCGTGATCCACACCCTCACGGTCGGCGAGGACGGCGGGGCGCAGCACGACTCGCTCCGGGCGCACTCCGATCGCGCCCGGCGCATCATCGACTTCGTCGAGTCGGTCGGCGCCGACGCCGAGCCGTCATGGTTCCCGACGAGCGGGCTCGTCCACTTCGACCTGCACACCGACAACGTGCTCGCCCTCGATGACGGCACGCTCACCGGGATCGTCGACTGGGAGGGTGCGTGCGCGGGCGATCACCGCTACGACCTGGTGGCGTTCGCGTTCGACCTCGACGGTCACGGCCAGCAGATCTGGGACCGGGTCGAGGCGCTCGTCGAGCCGCACGTGCTGCGGGCGTACGTCGCGCACATGGCGCTCCGTCGCACGGACTGGGCGATCCGCCACCACCCCGAGGATGTCCCCCGGCAGCTGGACCGCGCCGAGCGCGTGCTCGACCAGTAAATCCGGAGCACACCTTCGCCGGCATCTGGCGCGATATGCGCGCTCGTCTTGCATCGGCCTTGCCGAGCTTCACTTCCGAGGAATAACGTTGTCATTGCGGCGGTAGGAGTTGCACAGTGCCTGGCACACTGAATAGCCTATGAGACTTTCACGGGACTGGGTGGCGACGTTGGCCGTCTGTCTGGCAGCAGCGCTTCTCGGTGCCGCTGTTTACGCCTCAAGCTTTGAAGAGGGAGTCATAGTTGGAGTCATTGTGTTCTTTTTGTTTGTCCCGCTCGACCGGTGGACCTTGAAGTTAAGACGCTCACGAAAGAACCGCGATGCACCTTAGGTACTTTGCTTTGGCCCTCGCGATTTCAACTCCATTGGTTATGACCTTGGTCGGCGCGATGGTCGGTGGGCCAGTATTAGCTCTGGCTGCTTTCGGCGTGCTTATTGGCGTCGGGCAAGCTGTAGTGACCTTCATTGTCTCAAAGCAGGAGAAATCACCATACGCATGGTAGGCTGCCAAGCTCCAGGACCGTTCCTTTTGGTCCTTCCCTCGGACAGCAAGGGGCACTAGGCTAGGCCGCAAAGCCACGACGGGAGGGACGCGAATGCCGATCGCAAAGGCGAATGGGATCGAGATCGAGTACGACAGCTTCGGCGAGAGGTCCTGGCCGCCGCTGCTTCTGATCATGGGCCTCGGCGCCCAGATGATCGGCTGGCCGGAGCGCTTTTGCCACCAGCTTGCCGGCCGTGGGTTCCAGGTTGTCCGCTACGACAACCGTGACATCGGCCTCTCGACCAAGTTCGACGGCGTGCCTGTACCGACGATGGCGGAAATGGTCGCCGCCAACCTGCGCGGCGAACCGATATCGGCGCCTTACTCCCTCTGGGACATGGCCGCGGACGGCGCCGGGCTTTTGGACGCGCTGAACATCCCCGCCGCGCACATCGTCGGCGCCTCGATGGGCGGCATGATCGCGCAGGCCTTCGCGATCAAGTACCCGGCCCGCACTTTATCCCTGACCTCGATCATGTCGACGACCAGCGAGCCCGGCCTGCCGCAGGCCACGCCCGAAGCCATCGCCGCCCTGACAGCGGCGCGGCCGACCGACCGCGCCGCGGCCATCGACGCCGCCGTGGCCTCGCGCAAGGTCATGTCCGGCGGCGGTTTCCCGATGGACGAGGCCGAGGTGCGTCGCATGGCCGAGGAAGCTTACGACCGCATGAACTACCCGGAGGGCATGGCGCGTCAACTGCTGGCCATCGGCACCTCCGGCGGCCGCCGCGAGGCCCTGAGGGCCGTCACCTGCCCGGCGGTCGTCATCCACGGTGACGCCGACCCCCTGGTGCCGTACACCGGCGGCCTCGACACGCATCGAGGCCATTCCCGGCGCCCAACTGGTGACCGTCGAGGGCATGGGCCACGAGATGCCGGAGGGCGCCTGGCCCTGCATCATCGACGCCATCGAAGCCGTCGCGAAGCGGGCGAAGGTGCCGGCGGACCCCCACCCCTGACCCCTCCCCCATCAAGAGGGAGGGGACTCCGGAGGGAGGGCTCGCCGGACGTGCTTGATAGGGTTTCACGCGGTCTGCCGCATATATCGCAGGACGGCAACCGGGCGATGATCCGTTGGACGTTCGGCGGGTCGCGGCTAGAGTCTAGATAGACCATCGATAGGTCCGCCGCATTCTCACTCGACCTTTTCGCGTCTAATTTGACAGCCGTGGCCGGGACCGACACGCCGGTTGGCGCAAGCGCGCGCACAGTGGGGAACATGACTCTCAAAGCTACACTCCCGGGAAATCCAGTCGCGGAAGCACGATGAGGGCGCGGAGCGGATTTTTCCGCTTCTGCGCATTGGTCCTGACGCTTGCGCTTGCCGCCATGGCTGCCTCGCTTGTGGCGCAGCCTGTACACGCGACCGTGAGCTTCAGCGACGAATTCGATAGAAGTGGCCTGGGTGCTGATTGGACGTGGGAGAACCCCGGCGGTTCCTCCGCCTACGCCGTCTCCGGGAATCTCTTCAACCTGGTGGTGGTGCCGAATAACGACCAGTGGGCCGGCATCGACAAGGGGGCTCGCATTCTCAGGCCGCAGCGCTCCGGCTCGTGGACAATCGAGACGAAGCTTGCTAACAGCCATGGTAACGCCGCCACTTTCGGCGGTCTGACTGTTTACAAGGATGCCAGGCAACTGGCTCTCTCTGGGCTGGCTGCAGGAGTCCTCGCTCGAGTTCAGCGGCATCATCGATGGCGCATTCACCGGACCCATCGGCGTCAGTGGCTGGTTCGAGTACCTGCGTCTGCGCAAGGTCGGGAATCGCTATTACGCCGACGGAAGCCGCGACGGTCGCAACTGGACCAACGTGAACATGTTCGTCGACAGCGCCGGTGCGCTGAGCGGCGCCAGAATCGGCTTCCTGGGCAAAAATTGGAGCGCGCTTGGTCCCTACAATGTCGCCATCGACTACTTCCGCGAATACGACCAGGACCTGATGCCTCCGCTCATCGACCGCGTGCAGTCGACAAGGAAGGTCGCGCAGACGACAGGAGCCGCCTCCCTCAACCGCACCGACAGGTTCAATGTCTGCGGCACGGATTACGGCGTGCCGTTCGCCTGGCAAGGGCGGACGTATTTCGCCTTTGGCGACACCAGCAGCTGCCGGCCCACCAGCGACCAGCGGCCGGTCACACTCGCCTACACGTCCGACACCGAGCCCTCGGACGGCTTGCGTCTCGACGGCTGGATCACGGACAGCAGAGGAGAGGCAAAGGCCCTGTTCGCGACGGACGGCAGGGCGCTCACCGTGGTGCCGACGGCGGGAATCGGCCTTGGCGACACCGCTTACATCTTCTACACGAATATCGTCAGCTGGGACCTGCCGCCGGGCGCCTGGAGCTGCAGCCGGTCGAGCATCGCCACGGCAAGCGCCTTCGACCAGGGAGCCTGGAGCAAGCACATCGACGACATCTCCTGGGGATCGGGGAATTTTAACCAGGTGGCTGTCATGCGCGACCCGGCGCCGGGTTCTACACGCCTCTTCATCTTCGGAACCCCGTGCGGCCGCTTTGGCTCGGTGAAGCTGATGAGTGTCGACGAACAAAGCATCCTCGATAAGACCTCCTATCGCTACTTTGCCGGCCTCGACGCCGACGACGCCCCGATCTGGTCGGCGAACGAATCCGGCGCGGTGTCGGTCGCAGGTGGCCCGATGGGTGAATTGTCGGCCGCGTTCAATCCTTATCTCCAGCGCTACGTACTGACCTACCTGGACCAGCGCAAAGAGGGCATCGTCATGCGGGAAGCGCCTTCGCCCTGGGGGCCGTGGAGCGCCCCCGTTGTGATCGCGCGCGACGCCGACTTCAAGCAGCTCTACGGCCCCTTCATGGTGCCGGGCTTCATCAAGGACAATGGCAAGACTTTCTATTACCTCCTGTCCCAGTTCGGTCCCTACAACACTTTCTGGATGGAGACGACGCTGCCGTGATGCGGGCCGTGCCGGACGCCGCGGCGCCCCTGCTAAAATCGCTGGGTGCGTATCCTCTATCTCGCGGACGCCCCCTACCCTCACACCTGGCGCTGGGTGCAGCACTTCGCGCGCCTGGGACACGAGTGCGAGGTCATCTCCTTCCGGCCTGCCGCGATCGAGGGCGCTTCCGTCACCTACGTCGAAGGGTTCGAGAAGCTGCGCAAGGCACGCTATCTGATCCATGCCCGGCGGGTCGCGGCCCTGGTCAGCGAGCGCAAGCCAGACCTCCTCCACGCCCTGCACCTGACCAGCTACGGTTTCCTCGGCGCGCTCAGCGGCTACCATCCCTACATCCTCTCGGTGTGGGGGACCGACATCCTGGAAGCGCCGCGGCTCACTCCCTTCCACAACTGGCTGACGAAATACGCCCTCTCGCACGCCGACGAGATCACAGCCACGGGGCCCAATCTGGCCGAAGCCACCTTGCCCTACGCGCCGTCCGGCAAGGCCGTGCACAGCATCCCTTACGGCGTCGACCTCGAACGCTTTCGGCCGTCGCCGGCGCCGGGTCCGGACCGCGACGGCGTGGTCATCGGCGCCGCCGCGCGGCTGTCGGCCGAGAAAGGCGTGCGCTACCTGATCGAGGCCTTTGCGCAGGTCAAGGCGCGCTTCGGCAGCCGCGTGTCGCTGCGCATCGCCGGCGACGGGCCGGAGCGTGCCCGCCTCGAAAGCCTGGCGCGGCGGCTGGGCATCGAGGTCGAGTTTACGGGCTGGCTGGAGCACTCTGACCTGCCGGCCTTCCTGCAGGATCTCGACATTTTCGCCCTGCCGTCGGTCTTCGAGGGATTCGGTGTTGCGGCTGTCGAGGCCTCGGCGATGGAGTTGCCGGTCGTGGGGTCGCGGCGTGCACGGCATTCCGGACGTTGTTGTCGATGGCTACACAGGCCTACTCGTCCCCGCGCGCGATCCGGCGCTCCTGGCCGGCGCGCTCAGCAGCCTCGTCGAAGATCCGGCCCGGCGGCGCGAGATGGGCGCCGCCGGCCGCGCCTTCGTCGCCGAGCGCTACGACTGGAAGCAGAACGCCGCCCAGATGGAGCGCCTCTACGCCGAAGTCACCGGCATCGCCGCGGGGGCGGCCGGGCGGTGACCGAGGAAGCGCTCGCAGAGCGGCCCGCGCCGAATCCGGACCTGCCCTTTGTCTCCGTGATCATGGCCGTGCGCAACGAGGAGGGCTTCATCGGTCCCTGCTTGCAGGCCCTGGCCCAGCAGGACTACCCGCGCGAGAACTTCGAGGTCATCGTCCTCGACGGCGAGTCGGCCGACGGCACCTTCGACGAGGCCCAGCAGGCCGCGGCTGAGCTCGGCGTGCCCGACGCCTTCCTGACCAACCACAAGCACACGACCGCCGCCGGCATGAACCTGGGTCTTTCGATCGCCCGCGGCGACGTCATCATCAAGGTCGACGGCCATACGCTGGTCGACCCGCACTTCATCTCGGCCAGCGTCCGGGCCCTGGAGTCGAGCGGCGCGGACGCCGTCGGCGGGCCGATCCGCACGAAAGGCCGCGGGCCTGTCGGGCAGGCAATCGCGCTGGCGATGTCGTCGCCCTTCGGCGTCGGCGATGCCGCCTTCCGGCACGCCCGCACCGAGCAATGGACGGACTCCGTGGCCTTCGGCGCCTACCGCCGCGACGTCTTCGACCGCGTCGGCGCGTTCGACGAAGAAGCAAACCGCGGCGAAGACGACGAGTTCAACTACCGCCTGCGTGACGCCGGCGGCAAGATCCTGCTGACGCCGGCGATCGGCTCCGTCTACTACGCGCGCTCCTCCTACGAGGGCCTGGCGCGCCAGTACTGGGGCTACGGCATCGCCAAGGCCGGCGTCCTGCGCAAGCACCCGGACCGGCTGCGGCCCAGGCACCTGGTGCCTTCGGCGCTGGTCTCGGCGCTGCTGTTCACGGGGGCGCTTTCGCTGGTCGACCGCCGCTTTGGCCGGCTCTTCCGGTCCGTCGCCGGTACATACGCCGGCTTCTGCAACCTCGCGGCGTTCAGCATCGCGCTGCGGGGGCGGCACTGGCGGCTGCTGCCGGCCATCTGGCTGGCGTTTCCGGCGATGCACCTGCCGGCGGGAGCGGGCTTTATCGCCGGTGTCGTGCAGCAACTGCTGGCACGCCGCCGGCCGGCAGCCAATGGTGACTGACGCCGAGCGCGAGGCCGAGCGCGTGCGTCAGGCTTACGCGCCGGCGCGCCCGCCTGGGCCTGGACGCGCGCTACGACTACTGGAAGCCGGCAAACCTCTTCACCTACCAGTCGCGCGAACGCGACCTGGTGCGCCTCCTTCGTGATGCCGGCCTTCTGCCGCTGGCCGGGCGGCGCGTCCTCGATGCCGGCTGCGGTGACGGCGGCGTGCTGCGAGACCTCATTCGCCTGGGCGCCGACCCGGCTTGCCTCACGGGTATCGACCTCCTGCCGGCGCGCGTCGAGCGCGCCCGCGAGCTGACGGCCGGCGTCCGCTTCGACGAAGGTGACGCACAGTCGCTCCCTTACGAGGCCGGCGCGTTCGACCTTGTGCTAGGTTTCACGCTGCTGTCCTCGATTATGGATGGGGCGGCGAGACGACGGGTGGCGTCCGAGATCGCGCGCGTCTGCGCGCCGGGCGGCGCCGTCGTGCTGTACGACTTCTGGATTAACCCCTTCAACCGCGATGCCCTGCCCCTGAAGCGTGACCAGGTCCGTGAGCTGTTCCCGGGCTGGACCGCGAGCTTCCGCTCGACCACGCTTGCGCCTCCGCTCACGCGCCTCCTGGCGCCGCTGCCGGGCGGCCATATCGCCTGCACTTTGCTGGAAGTGTTACCCTTCCTCCGAACTCATTTCCTCGTGGCCCTGCGCCCGCCGCCGTCAGCCCCAGGATTGACGGCCGGGGGGTGCGACGGACCCCGCCCCGAGGCCGGCCCTTGAGCGAAGACTTCATCCCCATCGCCCGCCCTGACATCACGCAGGAAGAGATCGACGAGGTTGTCGACACCCTGCGCTCCGGCTGGCTCGACGTACGGCCCCAAGACCCAGCGCTTCGAGCAGCAGTTTGCCGAGTACGCCGGCGTCGAAGCACGCGGTCGGCGTCAACTCCTGCACCGCCGGCATGCACCTGGCGCTGCTCGCCTGCGGCATCGGCCCCGGCGACGAGGTCATCACCAGCGCCCTGACCTTCGCCTCGACCGCCAACGTGATCGTCCACACCGGCGCGACACCCGTCCTGGCGGACATCTGCATCGACGACCTCAACATCGACCCTGCCGACGTCGAGCGCCGCGTCACGCCGCGGACAAAGGCGATCATGCCGGTGGTCTATGCCGGCCAGCCCTGCCGCATCGACGAGATCCTGGCTGTCGCCCGCCGCCACAACCTCAAGTTCATCGAAGACGCCGCCACCGGCGTCGGCGCGAAGTATCGCGGCCGGCCGGTGGGGTCTTACGGCGATGCGTCGGTCTTCAGCTTCTACTCGATCAAGAACATGACCACCGGCGAGGGTGGCATGGTCACGACGGACGACCCGGCGATCGCCGAGCGGGTGTCGATCCTGCGCAATCAGGGCATGGACTCCAACGCCTGGAAGCGCTACTCGGCAAGCGGGACGCCCTTCTACACCGTCGAGGAGCCGGGCTTCAACTATCGCATGACCGACATGCACGCCAGCCTTGGCCTGCACCAGCTGGCGAAGGTCGACGCCTATAACCGCCGCCGCGCGGAGCTGGCGGCGCATTACACGCGCCTCTTCTCCGACGTGCCCGGCGTCGAGACCCCGGCCGTGCGGCCGGAAGTCGAATCGAACTGGCACCTTTACGTGATCAGGCTGCGTGACGTGTCGGTGCCGCGAAATGAGGTCATCGAGCGCCTCAAAGCGAAGGGCATCGGCAGCGCGGTGCACTATCTACCCCGTGCACTACCACCCCTACTACCGCGACCGCTTCGGCCTTCAGAAGGGCGAGTACCCCGTGACCGAGGCCGAGTTCGAGCGGCTGATCTCGCTGCCCCTCTTCCCGGCCATGACCGAGCGCGAGGTCGAGCGGGTGGTCGCGGCGGTCAGGGAGAGCATATGAGGCTCTCTCCCCAAACCCCCTCTCCCGGGGAGGGCGAGGGCGCTTCCAATGCCTTCGAGCCTTACCCTGAAGCACGGCGGAGGCCGGAGCCGGACGCCGTCCAGCGGCGCCTGTTCGATATCGGCATCGCGACGATCGGGCTCGTGGTGTTCAGCCCGCTGATGGCGCTGATCGGTGTCCTGATCAAGCTGGAGTCGCCGGGGCCGGTGTTCTTCCGCCAGAAGCGCGTCGGCAAGGATGGCAGGCTGTTCGAGATCTTCAAGTTCCGCTCGATGCGCCAGTCGCGCGTCGATGAGCAGACGGTGCCGGACGTGGAGGACATCGCGAGCTTCAAGTTTCGGCCCGTGAACTTCGAGAGCAGGGTCACCGCCATCGGCCGCACGATCCGCGCCTGCAGCCTGGACGAGCTGCCAAACCTGCTCAACGTGCTCAAGGGCGACATGCACCTGGTGGGGCCGCGGCCGGACGAGCCGGAGCTGGTTTCGCAGCTACCGTCCCGAGTACATGGCGAGCGTTCAAACGTGAAGCCGGGAATTACGGGACTGGCACAGATCAACGGCCGTACGGATTTGACCTACCAGGAAATGATGGCCTACGATCTCGATTACGTAAACGAACATCCATTCGCACGTGACATCCGAATCATGCTGAAAACGCTTCGGCGTCGTGCTTCGCAGGGAAGGGGCCCGTTGAGCAGGACGGTCAGACCGAGTCCAGCGGTTTCGACGCGCTCCGCCGCCTGAGCGGCGTCCTCCTCTGGCTGGCGCTCGACCTGGGCATCGTCATCGGCAGCTACGCGCTCGCCCTCTGGCTGCGCTTCGACGGCAACGTGCCGGATGAGTCCTGGCGGCAGCTCGCCTGGGCCGGACCGCTCATCGGCTATCGCCTACATCCTCGCCTACCAGCTCCTGGGCGTGTACCGCACGGCCTGGCAGTACGGCAGCGTCCGCGACGCCCTGATGCTGGCAATCGCCGTGGCCGTCGTTACGGCCGCCGTGCTAATCGTCAACTACTTGCTGCCCAAGCGCCCGATCCCGCTGACCGTGAACGT
Organism: uncultured Chloroflexia bacterium; assembly: GCA_963703905.1. GTDB lineage: Bacteria > Chloroflexota > Dehalococcoidia > DSTF01 > WHTK01 > DATLYJ01. Next base: position 198,512 of record CAVPFY010000006.1, on the reverse strand, counting down.
GATCAGCGCCGCCTTCATCTTTCTCTTCCACGCCATGCTGCGCATGCTGCCGCGCCTCTCCTCCGCACCGTGGCTGACGGCGCCCGACTACGCGGGCCCTCAGCAGCGCGTCCTCATCGTCGGCGCCGGCGAGACCGGGGGCGCCCTGGCGCGAGAGCTGCGCACGAACCGCAATCAGCCCTACCGCGCCGCCTGCTTCATCGACGACGACCCCGGCCTCAAGGGCAAGCGCATCCACGGCGTCACCGTGGTTGGCAACCGCGACGACATCCCGGCCGCGATCGAAAAGTATCACGTCACGCTGGTGGCCCTCGCCCTGCCACCCGAAGTAGCGCCCGGCCTGCAGGAGCTGCTGGCGATTATCGAGCCGACAAAGGTGCCCGTGCGCATGGTGCCTGCGCCCTCGGAAGTCCTGGAGGGGCGAGCCCGGGATGCGATGCGCGAAATCACGATGGAGGACCTGCTGGCGCGCGAGCCCGTGGGCGTGGACGAAGAGCAATGCCTGGCCGCCATCGAGGGCAAGGTCGTGATGGTCACCGGCGCCGCCGGCTCCATCGGCTCGGAGCTGACGCGAAGGCTGCTCGAGTACCGGCCGGCGGCTCTCCACCTTCTCGACACCAGCGAGACCGGCCTGCACGAGCTGCAGCCTGGAGGTCAAGCAGAAGGCCCCGCCCAACCTCACGATCAAGAACTACCTCACCAGCATCACCGCCCGCGATCAGCTGCGCGACGTGTTCCAGTCGGCGCATCCGCAGGTGGTCTTTCACCTGGCCGCGTACAAGATCGTGCCGATGATGCAGGAGCACCCGGAGCAAGCCTTCGAAACGAACGTCCTGGGCACCCTCAACGTCTTCGAGGCGGCACAGGAGGTAGAGGCCGAACAGGTGGTGTTCCTCTCGAGCCACACTTCGGTCAATCCCACCAGCGTCTACGGCGCCTCGAAGCGGATCGGCGAGCTGCTGGTGGCTTCGTCAGCGGGCAAGACCCGGTTCTGCGCCGTGCGGCTGGTCAACGTCATCGACGCGCGCGGGGCGGTCCTCGGGCGCTTCACGAGCCAGATCCAGCAGGGCCTGCCCCTGTTCGTGACCGACCCGGAGATGGCGCGCTACTTTCTGACCATCAACGAGGTCGCCAGCCTGACGATCCAGGCCGCCGCCCTGTCCGCGGGCAGGGAGATCTTCCTCGTCGACGTCGGCCACGAGGTCAAGATCGGCGACCTTGCGGAAAGGGTCATTCGCCTGCACGGCAAGGAGCCCGGCGCAGACACGCTCAGGGTCACCGGCGCCCGGCCCGGCGACAGGCTGCGCGAGAACTTGATCGGCGAGTTCGAGTCCCTGGAGCCGACAAGCCATCCCAAGGTCATGCGCACGATTTCGTCCTTGAGGTTCTCCGGCGCCGAGCTCAAGGCGGGTATCCGCGAGCTGGAGATGGACCTGCCCCGGCGTCGCGTTAACCTGCCCGCCAAGCTCCACGCCCTGGCCCGCATCGACCGCGAAGAGCCGGTGGAGCCGCCGCCACCCGCGGTAGATGCGCCTTCGGCGGAGAAGCAAGCCGAAAGCTAGTACGCGCTTGACGCGGCCGCCAGCGCTCGTGCGCTCGTCCTTCGACGGGCTCAGGATCGTCCGCCCCGGCAGCGCCTCGTCCCGTTCGCCCTTCGACAGGCTCAGGATCGTCCGCCCCGGCAGCGCCTCGTCCCGTTCGCCCTTCGACAGGCTCAGGATCGTCCGCCCGGCAGCGCCTCGTCCCGTTCGCCCTTCGACAGGCTCAGGACGAACGGAAGTTTACTTGCGGTGTGTTTGGGCCCTACGCAAGCACTACTGGCAGCGGGCCTAGTACTTGGAGACGTTAAGCTCCTCGATCTTGCCGGACACCAGGTAGACCACCCGCTCGCAGATGTTCGTCACCCTGTCCGCGATGCGCTCCAGGTTGTGCGCCACCCAGGTCAGGTGCGTCGCGCGCTCGATCGTCTTGGGGTCGTTGATCATGAAAGTCAGAAGCTCGCGGTAGACCTGGTCGTAGAGCGCGTCCACCTCATCGTCCTGGTCGACGATAATGCGCGCGCGCGGCTCGTCGCGGTCGCGGAAGGCCTCCAGCGAGCCGATGAGCATCTCGGTGGCGATCTGGGCCATGCGCGGTATATCGATGTAGGGCTTCAGGGGCGGCTCGTCGGCCAGCATGATCGCGATCTTGGCGATGCCTTCGGCGTGGTCGCCCATGCGCTCGAGGTCGACGATGATGTGCAGCACGGAGAAAATGGCGCGCAGGTCCCCGGCCAGCGGTTGCTGCATCGCCACGAGCTCCTGACATCGATGTTCGATGTCGTAGCGGCGCTGGTTGATCTTGATGTCGTCGGCGATGACGTGCCGCGCCAGCTCCGGGTCGCGCTCCCTGAGCGCCTGGATGCTGCGTTCGATGGCGCTGGTCACCATGGTGCCCATCAGGAGCATCTCCTGCTGGATTTCGTTTAGCTGCTTGTCGAAGATTATGCGCGTCATTTTGCCCTCCTCAGGGCTGCTGTCCCGCCGTGGCGGGCCTCTCTGCGAGAGCGGGGAGCGAAATCGTGAACGTGCTGCCGTGGCCCAGCTCGCTCGCGACCGACACCGAGCCGCCGTGGGCTTCCGCCGTGTGCTTGACTAACGCCAGTCCCAGGCCGGAGCCATCCGTCCGCCGAGAGTTGTCCGCTTTGTAGAAGCGTTCGAAAATGCGCGACAAGTCACGCTGGTCGATGCCGGCCCCGTTGTCCGAGACAGCGATCCGGACTATTCCTTCTGATTGCGTAGCCGAAACGCGCACTTCCCCGCCGGGCTGAGAGAATTTGAGAGCATTTTGCACCAAATTGACCACGGCGCGCTCAATCCGCTCCGAATCACCCAAAACCAACTCGATCCCCGGCTCGATTTCGGCGCACATCCGCACGCCCAGCCTGTCCGCCTGCGAGCGAAGGCGCTCGACCGCTTCCGTGACGGCGTTCCCGACGCCCACAGGCTCGAACGACATCGGAAACTCGCCGGACTCGATGCGCGATAGCTCCAGCAGCTCCGCGACCATTGCCGTAAGCCTGTCGACCTCGGTCTGGGCCCTGGCGATGAAATCGCGCGCGGCGGCCGGGTCGGCCAGCGCGCCCGTCTCCAGGGTCTCCAGCACGGCGCGGATCGAGGCCAGCGGCGTCCTCAGCTCGTGCGAGACGTTGGCGACGAAGTCACGCCGCATCTGCTCCGCGCGCTTGACGTCAGTAAGGTCATGGAAGACCACGAGCGCCGACCAGTCGCCGCCATCGGCGATGGGGGTCACGCTGACCTCCAAAAACTGCTTGTTGGGGCGTTCGAGCGAGCGTACCTGGCGCGTGCGCGTGTCCTGACCGGCGCGCAATGCCTCCACGGCTTCCGGGTCGGGCATCAGGGAGGCGAAATGCCTGCCGGCCATGAGCTCACGCGGGCGGCCGAAAAGGCGCTCCGCGGCGAGGTTGGCGAAGCGGACGGCACCTTCGGCATCGACGCCGAAGAAGGCGTCGGCGCCGCTGTTCAGGGCGGCGAGCAACTGATTGCGGTCATGAGAAGAAGCCGAGGCGCTCGCGGCCAGTCTGGCCTCCACCGCTTCGGCCGCGCGCCGCAGTTCCTCCATCTCGGAGAGCGCCGGGGGGCCTTCGGCGGCGTTGGCCGCCCTGTTTAGCGCGCCCGCAACCTGCCGGACCGACAGCGCAACCGGCCTCAGCATCAGCGCCGCCGTCAGGCCTGCCGCGATGGCGCCACCAAAGACGGCCAGAGGCTCCGACCCCGCGGCCAGATAGAGCGCGGCCGCCGCCGCCAGGCCGGCAGCCGTGACGGCAACCGGGACGCGCAGGGTGAGGTAGCTGCGCGGCCCATCAGTCGAACCTGTAGCCGACGCCACGAATCGTGATCAGGCGCACGGGCTTCGATGGTTCGGCCTCGATCTTCTGGCGCACCCAGCTGACGTGGACATCGACCGTCCGCGTGTCGCCGGCGAAATCGTAGCCCCAGACCTGGTCCAGCAACTGCTCGCGGGTGAAGGCCCGGCCGCGATTTTTCATCAGGAAGACCAGCAGCTCATATTCCTTGGGCTTGAGCACAAGTTCGTTGCCCGCGCGCGACACCTGCCTGCGCCGCAGGTCAACCTCGATGTCGCCCGCGACCAGCGTCTCGCGCTCGGCCGCGGGCATGAACTCGGCCCGGCGCAGCAGCGCGCCGACGCGAGCCATCAGCTCGCGCATGCTGAACGGCTTGGTGACGTAGTCGTCGGCCCCGAGTTCCAGACCAACGACTTTGTCGGTCTCCTCGGCCCTCGCCGTGAGGATGAGAATTGGGACGGTCGTCTCGCGACGCAGGACGCGGCATATTTCCAGGCCGCCCATGCCGGGCAGCATCAAGTCCAGGAGGACAATGTCCGGTTTCTGCGTGCGGGCCAGGGAGAGCCCGCTTTCACCGTCTGTCGCGGTCAGAACCTTGTGGCCCTCCCGCTCCAGGTTGTAGCGAAGCGTCGCTACCAGCGTTGGTTCGTCTTCAATGACGAGGACGTTCTTCAACAATCATATTTCCTGCCTTCCCTGGCGAACCGATCATAAGCGGGAACGGCCGGGGTGGAAAGACCAGCCCGCCGGCGCCGTGAAGATATGGCTCTGACCTGAACCAACGTCCGGGCCACTTTGCGATTCCCGACGCTGGTCTGTCTCTAGAATTCTGTTATTCTTCCGGTAGTCCAGCATAAAGGCGGTCAATCATGGCGGAGACCGGATGCTTATGCGCCGATCTCGGTTCGGCGACTGGAGGAACCCGGCGGCAGTAGGCTGTGCCTCTCTGCGAGGACAGCGCACGCCACGCCGCCCGCGGACAATGGCCACCATCCGGCCCGTTGCTCCGCGACACCCGCCTAGAACCCGGGCATCCCTGACGGCATAGCCCGTCGTTCGCTTCTCACCCCATAGTTCCTCAGGCAAGGACGCGCGGCGCCGCCGGTTATTGGTGCGCGCCCGCGGTCAGGGTGTGTGCCGTGGTTTCAGAAGAGCACCTGGAAAATGTAGTCGAAGTCATCCGCGACCTGGTCGAGACCGGCCGCGCCGATAACGCCGTCGCGCTTCTTTCGACGCGCCATCCCGCCGACCAGGCCGACCTCCTGGAGGAGCTCGACGAGGAGGTGCTCGACAAGCTGCTCGCGGCGCTATCTCCCGAACAGGCCGCCGACATATTCGAGAACCTGCACGAAGAAATGCGCGCCGACCTCGCCCGGCGCCTGCCGCCCCTCGTGCTCGCCCGTGTGCTGGACCACGTCGATGATGACGTCGAAGCGGACATCGTCCAGGACCTCTCGGAGGAGCAGGCCGCCGCCGTCCTGCCCCTCCTCGAAGACAGGGACACAGTCGAGCGGCTGCTCGCTTACCCGGAGGAGAGCGCGGGCGGCCTTATGTCGCCGGACTTCGTCGCTCTCAAGCGCCACTGGACCGTCGACCAGACCATCGACTACTTGCGCCGCAACAAGCCTGAGGCCAGCCAGCCTTACTACCTTTACGTGGTAGACGTGGACGCGCGCCTGACCGGGATCGTCAGCCTGCGCGACATAGTGGTGGCGGATGGCGCCAGCCTGGTCGAGGAGATCATGACGCCGGAAGTCATCAGCGTCCCGGCCAGCGCCGACCGCGAAGAGGCGGCCGAACGCGTCCGCCACTACAACCTCCTGGCGCTGCCGGTGCTGGATGGCGAAGGCCACCTCCTGGGCGTGATTACGGCGGACGACGTCCTGGACGTCCAGATACAGGAGGCGACGGAGGACATCTACAAGATGGCCGGTCTGGGCGTGAAGGAGTGGGCCTTCAGCCCGGTACTCGAATCGGCCCAGCGGCGCGTGCCGTGGCTTGCCTTCAACATGGTCTGGGCTTTCGCGGGCGCGTTTGTGATCAGCCTCTTCCAGGACACGATCTCGCAGGTGGCCGCCCTGGCCATTTTCATGCCCATGATCGCGGGCCAGGCCGGCAACGCCGGCATTCAGACCGCGACTATCGTGGTCCGGTCGATGGCGCTGGGCGAGCTCGACACCTCGGACATCGGCCGGATGCTGCGCAAGGAGTGGGTCCTGGGCCTGATCAAGGGGGTCATTTTCGGGGCAGTGCTCTGCGGCATCGCCTGGGCAGTAGAAGGCGATACGGCCTTCGGCCTGATCGCCGGCGGTGCGATGTTCCTGAACATGCTCGTAGCTTCGACCACGGGCGTCATCATTCCCATGACGCTCCGCCGCCTGGGCATCGACCCCGCGACGATCGCCGGCGTCTTCGACACCATGGTCACGGACTTCATGGGGTTCCTGATCTACCTGGGCCTGGCCACGCTGTTCATCACCCAGCTCACCTAGGACGTGTCTCCTGAGTCGGTGAGCCAGAGCAGCACGGCTGCGAGGACGAGGCCGCCGGCGGCAGGCCGAGCGAGCCGCTGGCGGTCGCACTGCCCACGCTCGATGTCCGTCAGCTTCGCCACATTGGCTTGAACGATCCGGCCCGAACGAGCGCTACGGCAGAATCTCGATCTTCAGCCGGCTGAGCCGCTCGGTATCAGCCGCCAGCTCGATCTCGACCACCTTGCCGTTCCGGATCGTGAACCCGAACACCACTCGCGGTGTGCCGCCGGGGGCCCACACCGCGCCCGGCACACCATCGATCAGCGCCAGCTGCGCGGTCTGTGCCGCGCCGGCGAACTGCTCGGCCACCGCTTCTGCTCCATGGAGCTCCGACGTGAGCCAACCGCTCCGCACGCCCATCCGCAGCGCCGCCTCGTCACCTCGCAGCGCTACGTCCGGATCGAGCACCGCCAGCAGCGCCTGAAAGTCGCCGCTGCGCGAGGCCCTGAAGAATGCCTCCACGATGTCCCGCTGTCGCGCCACGTCCGCCGCGCGGCCATCCTCCGACGCGCCCTGCACCCGCCGGCGGCCACGGCTGGCGAGCTGGCGGGCGGCCACAGGCGAGCGGCCGACGATGCCGGCGATCTCGTCGAAGGACACGCCGAAGACGTCGTGCAGCACGAACGCCACGCGCTCGGCCGGCGCCAGCCGCTGGAGCACCGCCAGCATGGCCAGCCCGACCGACTCCGCCAGCATCGCCTCGCGCTCCGGATCGGCAGCGTCCGGAATGAATTCGCCGTCCAGCGCCAGCGGCTCCTCGCGCCGCGACCGGCGCGAGCGCAGCATATCCAGACAGACCCGCGACACGACCGTGGTCAGCCAGCCGCTCAGGTTCTCCACCTCGCTGGTGTCGGTACGGCTCAGCCGCAGCCAGGCCTCCTGCACCGCGTCGTCGGCCTCGCTGGCCGAGCCGAGCAGCCGGTATGCCACCGCCTGCAATCGTGTGCGATCGGCCTCGAAGCGCTCCGCCAGCCATTCGCCGTCCATCGGTCACATTCTCCCGTTTGGTTTCGTCATAGGGTTGACGAGCCACACAAGGCTGATGTGACAGAAGGGAGTATCAAACATGAAGATCAAGCTGACCAGCATCTGCGTGGACGACCAGGAGAAGGCCCTGCGCTTCTACACCGAAGTCCTGGGTTTCGTTAAGAAGGCCGACGTCAACCAGGGGAGTGCCCGCGCCGGGCGCCGGACGCGTTGTCGCGTCCGAAACGGCCGTCCCCGCTGACCGCGCTGGATCACAGGTACGCTAGGAGCTCGTCGATCGGCTTGGGGATGCGATCCAGCGGGACGGCTTCCGCGAACAGGCGCGCGTACCGGTACTTCCGTCCGGAGTGGGCGCCGATGAAGCGATGGATTTGCTGCTGGAGGGTGCGTGTTCGGTGGAAGGGCTCGTGCTGCATCCTCCGGAGCGACGCGAGCTCGCCTTCACGCTCGATCACTCGTTCGGTGCCGGCCTCTGTCAGCGACCGGATGAACTCGTCCTCCAGGTCGGTGACGCAGACGTAGAACCCGAGGGACGCGAGTTGGGCACGATCGAGGGAGCGCCCGAAGCCGGCGCGCTCGAACCGACGCCTGAAGTGATCCTCTTCGGCCAGATCGTAGAGGCCCGCGAGTCTCTGGTTCCGTCCTTGTGGTCCGAAGAGCCTGAGGAAACGGCCGATGTTCGTCGCGCCACCCATAGGGACGATGAAGACGCCCTCGTTACGGAGGTTGCGTTGGTACCGCGCGGCCACGACCTCGAGCGCGATCTGGTCACTGACTCCTTCGACGAGAACGACAGTGTACGCGTCCAGAGCATCCCTGACCGCCCGCTCGATCACGAGCTCGGTCGCTCGCGTGCGCGAGTGACCGGCCGCCGTGAGGGCGCCGACCTCATCCATTTGTCACATTTTCCGGTTTGGTTTCGTCATAGGGTTGAGGAGCCACATAAGGCTCATGTGACAGAAAGGGTATCAAACATGAAGATCAAGCTGACCAGCATTTACGTGGACGACCAGGAGAAAGCGCTGCGCTTTTACACCGACGTCCTGGGCTTCGTCAAGAAGGCCGACTTCAGCCAGGGCCCATTTCGCTGGCTGACGGTGGCCTCACCCGAGGAGCCCGATGGCACCGAGCTGCAGCTCGCTCCCAACGACAATCCGGCCGCTAAGGTTTACCAGCAGGCGATGTTCGAACAAGGCCAGCCCGCTGCCATGTTCTATGTGGACGACGTGCAGCACGAGTACGACCGCATGAAGGCCCGAGGCGCGGACTTCACCATGCCGCCGACCAAAGTGACCGGGTCGACCATCGCCATGGTGAACGACACCTGCGGCAACCTGGTCCAACTGACGCAGCTGTCCTGGCAGGGCTAGCACGCAGCCGACCGGCCCTCCTTCGCCCGCGGGCCGGGTGGTCTTTCACAGACCAGCCATCGAGCGAGGGCTCGAGCATCTGCTCGTCCGTCAGCCCTTCAAGTGCGGGCAGGAGCGGCTCGCGGACGGCCTCGCAGTGCGCACGCAGCGCTTCGCGTTCGGCGGCGGCATCCATATGTCGATGCTACTCCGCGGTTCAAGAGGGGACCGGGATGAGCCACTTCCGAAGGCGTATTGACCTTGCAGTGACTGCAAGGTATACGCTTGACTCATGAACGTTTCTGAGCTTGCGCGCAGTGCCGGTCTTTCGCCCTCCGGCGTGCGCTGGTACGAAGCGGTTGGCGTGCTCCCCGCGGCGGCGCGGCGCCAAAACGGTTACCGCGAGTATTCGGCGCACGATCTTCGGCTTCTACAACTGGTCGCCTCGCTCCGGCGCCTCGGGCTGCCGCCGGCGGAAGCTGGAAGGCTTGCTCGCCTTTGCCTGGAACGCGGCCCGCTGGATCGCGAGGTGCCAGCGGCCCTCGCGGATCACCGCCGAGCTATTGCCCGTCAGCGCCAGGAGCTAGACCGCCTCGAATGGGAGATTGGCGACCTCGAGGCAACCATTACCAGCACCCGGCCTCGCTCAGACAGGGGAGCGAGCCAACCATTGCCGATTTCGGTTTTGTTCCTCTGCAACGGGAACTCGGGGCGCAGCCAGATGGCCGAGGCGCTGCTCCGGCGGCATGGTGGCCCGGGGTTCGCGGCGTCCTCCGCGGGCATCAGCCCACGCGGCCTGAGCGCTTTCGCCGTGCGGGTGCTCTCCGAGATTGGCATCGACTGGAGCGCCGCCCGGTCCAAGTCCGTCGAAGAGTTTGCCGGGCAGAGGTTCGATTACGTGGTGACGCTTTCGGATTCTGCCCGTGAGCAATGCCCTGAATTGCCAGGCCCGCACAACTCGCTGCACTGGCGGATCGACGATCCGGCCGATGCTGGTGGAGCTGACGCTGCTCGTCTGGAGGCTTACCGGCAGACAATTGGCGAGCTGACGCTACGACTTCGGCCGTTCATCGAACTGGCCGCCCAGACCGCCGGCATCGCGCCGCGGAACCCAACGAAGGAGAAAGCTCATGGATAACACCGTCCGCGTCCGTTACCTGGTCCCCGATGTCCCCGCGTCGATCGTGTTCTACACAACCAACCTCGGCTTCACGGTCGAAGGGCCCCAATCGCCGGCGTTCGCGTCAGTTCGCCGGGGCAACCTGCTCCTCCTGCTCAGCGGCGGAGGAAGCTCCGCCGCCCGCCCGATGCCGGATGGCCGACAACCGGAGCCCGGCGGCTGGAACCGCATCCAGCTGATCGTCGATGACGTCGAAGCTGAAGCAGCGAGGCTCCGAGCGGCCGGAGTGCCGTTCCGCAACGAAGTCATCCGCGGGCCAGGCGGCGCCCAGACGGTGCTCGATGACCCCTCGGGGAACCCGGTCGAGCTCTTCCAGCCCGCCGGCGAGCGATAGGGCGCCGCGTCCGCCTCCGGGGGGCCAGGTCCACCGACGTCTCAGGGAGCCCAGCGAAGCCACAGGAGCAGTACGGTGCCACCCACTTGATTACGGACGACCGACAGTTCAGAACAGGAGATTAGAAATGGCCGCCAGCGTGCGATATATCGTTAATGACGTGGACGAGGCCGTGAGCTTCTATACGGAGATGCTCGGTTTCAAGGTCGATATGCATCCCGGACCCGGATTCGCTAGTCTCTCATTGAGTGATCTGCGCCTGCTGATTAATCGACCGGGTGGCGGAGGCGGCGCGGGACAGTCAATGCCGAGCGGCGAGGCGCCGACTCCCGGTGGCTGGCTCCGGTTTCAGCTGGAGGTCCCTGACATCGAGGCGACGGTCGCCCGACTTCGGGCCGCGGGAGGTCGCTTCCGCAGCGACATCATCACCGGGAATGGGGGCAAACAAGTCCTGATCGAGGATCCGTCTGGCAACCCGATAGAACTCTTCCAGCCCTTCTAAGACGTGACCCTTGCGAATTGTCTTTGCGGTCAACCTAGAATCTTGACTGCAGCGGAGGCAGGGCATTTTGTGCGTCGAGCGCCTAAAATAATCCGTTGCACAGGTGCCTTTCGGGCAAGAGCAACGGACTTAGGACGCCCGAAGTGACCGGATCGGTTCCTCGCGCCCCATGGTGCGAATCTGGTGGCCGGATGGGTTCTGCCTGGCCCAGCCCGCGTGTTGGAACGTCTTCGAGTGGCAGGCGGGCTTCGATGACGGGAATTACGATAATCCCAAGGCTCAATGGCAGTGCAATGGATTGGGCCGTTCTCACTTGGCGCCAAAGGAGTGAATGACTCAGAGTCGACGGCTGTTATTCATCCTGGCGCTTTTGTCCATCATTGGCTTCGGCTGCAAACTCCCGCTAGGTGATCCTGGACCCATCCCCGACGTTGGCGTTCGGCTCGCGCCGAGCGGATCTGTGGAGGCAGCATATCGGCCCTGCAGTAGGACACTCGCAAGAGTTGCTGAGGTAGACCTGTTCTGGACTCATGGAAAGGTAGGTCGGTCGGACGATGAGCTCCTCTGGAGAGTCCGGGCGGAACCTCCCGTTGTTGTCTCGGACTTCCTTGTCGGAGCCGAGATTGAGGGCTTTCGAACAGAGCTGAGTCTTCTATCGCTGCCGGGGACATCGGTCATAGCTCTTGATCTAGCGTCGAGTGATGGAAGTACGACCTCGGTCGTCTTTAAGCTTTCAGAGCTTCGAATGAACGACTATCTGGTCACCGGTAATCAGAAGGCCTATGTCTCCCCGGAGGCATTCGACCAGCTTTCGCATTGCCGCTAGCGTAGATGCCAGCCCTGTAGCGACGAATCGATGCGTCCGAACGCAGCCCGAGTCTTCAAATCTGGTACACAAAAAAGAGGTGGGGACAGGGAGTCGCGGTGTCCTGGGTTACTCCATTGAGCAGACCCAAGTACAATCTCCTGGTCAGCTGTCCTTTGGGACAAGACCAGAAGATCAGATGAATGGACCGGCAGGCAAGATTGCCTCGCCAGATTCGTCTCGGCAAGGACAGTAGTCTTTACCGAAAAGTAACCTTTTAATTCGTCGGTCCGGGGTTCGAATCCCAGAGGGCCCACCACTGGGTCGGGCGCTACGGCAGGATCTCGATCTGCAGCCGGCTGAGCCGCTCGGTATCAGCCGCCAGCTCGATCTCGACCACCTTGCCGTTCCGGACCGTGAACCCGAACACCACCTGCGGTGTGCCGCCGGGGGCCCACACCGCGCCCGGCACACTATCGATCAGTGCCAGTTGCGCGATCTGTGTCGCTCCGGCCGTGACCGCGCTGGTCCACGCCTTCCTCGCGATCAGCCCGGCTACGTCCGGCAGCGACTCGAGGAGCGCCATCGACAAAGCTCGATCGGTCGGGCTGCATCCCATGAAACCGGCAAGAGATCAGGATCCGGCAGGCACCTCGACAACGCGGCCATCCTGCAGGCCGAAGCTAAACACGTCGACGGCCAGCGGCTCCACACCGAGCGTCGTGAGCGCGGTGCAGATCTGTCTCCGATGGTCGGTCCCGTGGTGCAGCGCCTGCGCCAGACGAATGCCCATCGGAGCGTGCCTCTGGAACCCGTCGTCAGGGTCGACCTCACGAAGCACGGCGTCCGCATCGATGCCCTCGTCGAGCAGTCGCGACCATCCGGTGCCGATGTCCTCCATCGCAGCCCTGAGCTCCGCAAGCCCCATCCGGTCCGCCCTGATGAAGGAGCCCCGCTCACCACTCGCGACGAAGAGATCGAAGGATTCGCTCCCGACGACGTGGCGCATCGTCGCGAGAATCGAGCGGTCGGTCGCAGGGACTGCGGCGTCCAACTGCGCAGGACTGAGCGCGAGGCACGCATCGATCAGCCGCAGTGTCGCCCAAACATGATGGGCAAACGCATCGTCGAGCAACGACCTGCTCATTTGGTCACTATACAACAGACCTCGCAGAGCGGGAGCAAAGGCCGCGCCTCGCGGAGCGAGCGCGCTCCGGAGGCTCCAGGGGGCCATCAGGTAGACAGCGACCGTTGCCGCGGCCGCGCCGACGAAGGAGAATCAGACGTACCGCTCGAAGCGGGTCAGATCGAGCCAGGGGACGCCGAGAGAGACCGCGAAGGCGGCTCCGCCTAACAGATGGAGACACGATGAGCATGACCACGAAGACGGACACGCACTCGCCTGGGCTGCACATTGCCGACCGCCGGCGATGCTACCGGCGCGATTGAGGGGGAACCTGTGGACGACCTGCTTCGCTTCCCATCGGCGGCGAAACACGACGCCGCGATCGATGCCTGGCTGCGCGGGCAACGCGATGATCTGCGGCCGCTTGTTGAAACCTGGTTCGAGTGCATGCGCCAATGTGGGGACGATGTGCGCGAACTCATGCACGACGGATGCCCGACCGCATGCGTCGAGGACGCGGCGTTCGGCTACGTCAACGCGTTCAGGGATCACGTCAACGTCGGGTTCTTCTCTGGTGCCCTGTTGGAGGATCCCGCCCGGCTGCTGGAGGGAACGGGCAAGCGCGGGCGGCACGTGAAGCTCCTGCCGGGCCGCGAAGTTGATTCCGCCAATCTAGCCCAGCTGATCGATGCCGCGTACGTCGATACCAGGGCGCGATTCTGGCTCAGGTAACCAAATGGGCGACCTGAGACGCTCTGCCGGACTCCCTGACGAACCGCCGCCACGCGAACAGAGGATTGCGAACATGGCCTCCTCCAGCCAGCAGCCCGCCGACAGCCACGACCTGATCCGCGTGCGGGGCGCGCGCGTGAACAACCTCAAGGACGTCAGCATCGAGATCCCGAAGCGCCGGCTGACGGTGTTCACCGGCGTCTCCGGCTCGGGCAAGAGCTCGCTGGTGTTCGACACGATCGCCGCGGAGTCGCAGCGGATGATCAACGAGACTTACAGCGCCTTCGTGCAGGGCTTCATGCCGGCGCTGGCGCGGCCCGAGGTCGACGTGCTCGACGGCCTGACGACAGCGATCATCATCGACCAGGAGCGGATGGGCGCCAACGCCCGCTCCACCGTCGGCACCGCCACCGACGCCAACGCGATGCTGCGTATCCTCTTCAGCCGGCTCGGACAACCGCACATCGGGCCTCCAACTGCCTACTCGTTCAACGTCCCGACCCGGAAAGCGAGCGGGTCGATGACCCTCGACAAGGGCAAGGGGGAGCGGATCGTGGTGCGCGACGTCGTCTACCACGGCGGTATGTGCCCCCGCTGCGAGGGAATGGGCTCGGTCACCGACTTCGACCTGTCTGCGCTGTACGACGACAGCAAGTCGCTCAACGAGGGTGCGCTGACCATCCCGGGCTACAGCATGGACGGCTGGTACGGCCGAATCTTCCGCGGCTGCGGCTTCTTCGACCCGGACAAGCCGATTCGCGAGTACACCAAGAAGGAGCTGCACGACCTGCTCCACAAGGAGCCGGCCAAGATCAAGGTCGACGGGATCAACCTGACCTACGAGGGTCTGATCCCGAGGGTCCAGAAGTCGATGCTGTCCAAGGACGTCGACGCGCTGCAACCGCACATCCGGGCCTTCGTGGACAGGGCGGTGACGTTCACCGACTGTCCTGAGTGCGGCGGTACCCGGCTCAACGCGGCCGCCCGGTCCTCGCGGATAAGAGGCATCAACGTCGCCGACGCCTGCACGATGCAGATCAGCGACCTGGCCGCATGGGCGCGCGGCCTCGAGGAGCCGTCGGTGGCGCCGCTGCTCGAAGCGCTGCAGCGGACCCTCGACTCGTTCGTGGAGATCGGGCTGGGCTACCTCTCGCTTGACCGGTCCTCCGGCACACTTTCGGGCGGCGAGGCGCAGCGCACCAAGATGATCCGCCACCTCGGGTCGTCGCTCACCGACGTCACCTACGTCTTCGACGAGCCGACGATCGGGCTGCACCCGCACGACATCCAGCGGATGAACGACCTGCTGCTGCAGCTGCGCGACAAGGGCAACACCGTGCTGGTCGTGGAGCACAAGCCGGAGACGATCGCGATCGCCGACCACGTCGTCGACCTCGGCCCCGGCGCCGGTACGGCGGGCGGCACCGTGCTGCTTCGAGGGCACCGTCGAGGGGCTGCGGGCCAGCGGCACGCTGACCGGGCGGCACCTGGACGACAGGGCCTCCTTGAAGCCGTCGGTGCGGACGCCGTCGGGAGTGCTGGAGGTGCGCGGCGCCAGCACCCACAACCTGCAGGACGTCGATGTCGACATACCGCTCGGCGTGCTGGTGGTGGTGACCGGCGTGGCCGGGTCGGGAAAGAGCTCACTGATCCACGGCTCGGTGTCGGGGCGGGACGGAGTGGTGTCGGTCGACCAGACCCCGATCCGTGGCTCGCGGCGGAGCAACCCGGCGACGTACACCGGCCTGCTGGAGCCGATCCGCAAGGCGTTCGCGAAGGCCAACGGCGTGAAACCCGCCCTGTTCAGCGCCAACTCCGAGGGCGCCTGCCCGACCTGCAACGGCGCCGGGGTGATCTACACCGACCTGGCGATGATGGCCGGCGTCACCACGATCTGCGAGGAATGCGAGGGCCGACGGTTCCAGGCGGCGGTGCTGGACTACCGGCTCGGCGGGCTCAACATCGCCGAAGTGCTCGACCTGCCCGTCGAAGACGCGGTCGCCTTCTTCGACGCCGGCGAGGCGCGTACGCCGGCCGCGCACGCGATCCTGAAGCGCATGACCGACGTCGGGCTCGGCTACCTCAGCCTCGGCCAGCCGCTCACCACGCTGTCGGGTGGCGAGCGGCAGCGGCTCAAGCTGGCGACGCACATGGCCGAGAAGGGCGGCGTCTACGTCCTCGACGAGCCGACCACCGGCCTCCACCTCGCCGACGTCGAGCAGCTGCTCGGCCTGCTCGACCGGCTCGTCGACTCCGGCAAGTCGGTCATCGTCATCGAGCACCACCAGGCGGTCATGGCGCACGCCGACTGGATCATCGACCTCGGCCCCGGCGCCGGCCACGACGGCGGCCGGATCGTCTTCGAGGGCACACCGGCCGACCTCGTCGCCGCCCGCTCCACCCTCACCGGTGAGCACCTCGCGGCCTACGTCGGCAACTGACCGAGGCCGCCGCACTCACGTGGGCCGCCGAATTAGGAGACACCTCCCAGGACCGCAGCCTCGGACCGTCAGGTCAAAGCCCATGTGATTGAAGGGGACGAGCCGCGACCGCCGCCTTTCAGGGCACCGGCTGCCAGTGCGGCTTCTCCTCCTCGGGCGCCTGACTATAGTCGCCGAAGGGGCCGTCCCGGCCGGCCACAGCCGACTTCACGCCGCCCTCGTAAGCGGTGCGCACGAATGCCAGACCCTCCGGCGTGTGACGCATGAGGTTATCGAGGATCGGGCCTAGAAGCTGCGTGCTCTGGAGGCCCATGTTGTCGTACGCCTGGTTGATGATCAGCTTCATGACCGCCAACTGAGTCAGGGGAATGAGCGCCAGCTTCTGCGCCCATGCCTGCACCGCTCCCTCCAGCTCCGGCCCCGGCACGGACTCATTGATGAGGCCGGCCTCGACCGCCGTCTTGCCATCCAGCGGCTCTCCGGTGAGCATCCAGCTCTTGGCCCTGGTCAGGCCAAGGCGGTAAATCATCATCCCGTTGAGATTGGCGCCCCAGACTCGGGCGTAAGGGATGCCGATGCGGGCATCGTCCGCGGCCACGATGATGTCGCAGCTCAGGGCCAGGTCGCAGCCGCCGCCCATGCAGTAACCGTGCACCTGCGCGATGACCGGCTTGGGACTGCGCCAGGCCGCGGCCAGGCTGGTCATGGGCGTCCCTCCCATCGCGACCTGCATGCCGGGGTCCCACTCGGAGTTCGTGGAGCCCGCCTGACCGGGGCGGCCGGTCTGAGAGAAATCGAAACCCGCGCAAAACGCGCGGCCCGCGCCGCGCAGGATCACGACCTTCACGTCTCGATCGCGGTTCGCCTCATTCAGCGCTCCCGTGTAGTCGCCGAGCATCCCGCCACCTAGGATGTTCAGCTTGGCGGGGTTGTTGAGCGTGATCGTTGCGATCTCCCCGGCTTTTTCGTACAGGACGTTCTCGTAAGCCATCGGACCCTCCGTCATCTAGCTGGGATTGGCAGGCCGGGTCAGCATCTATTGAGCGACTTCCTTCCCTACGCACTCTAACGTCGCGACGAAAGACGGATTCAGGCCTCCCCACAGCCGGCGCTTTTCGCCATCATCGTAGAACCGCTCGGCGCTGTCGTGGATAAGGACCTCACTCCCGCGTCGGGAATCGGCGATCTTTCGCGGCCCCGCCGAACTGACCGTAAGCTTCCGTGTCGGCGGCAGGGGGCAGTTTTCGATATCGCGGCGCGGCGCGTGCTCGGACGCGCGCCAGGCAAGCTGCGCGCCGACGTCGTGGCGCTTGCATTCACTCGACTCGTCGCGCAGTTGGCGGTACCTGGCCGGGTCGACCCTCAGGCCGCAAGCGGCGGCCTCGTTGACCATCCAACCGAGCGAGATGTTCGCCAGGCCGGTCGCGTCCTTGTGGCCGCCGCCGACGTCGGAGTGATCGCCGGCGAACCAGACCTCACGCACATCGTCCGACAGATGCGGGTTTCCGTAAGGCGTGCAGTCCTTCTCCAGGTCGAGGTCCCTGCCACCCCACGACGTCAAGGAGAACATGGACCTGCGCTCATCGATCGAAAGGGCGTGGCGTACCGTATCGACGATGGGATTGTGGCGAGTGTGCGGCAGGCTCCGGGGCCAGACGTACCCGTAAGACTTGACGGTGTCCCAAACGCCGAGAAAGTGAATCCGGCACTCGTCCGGCCTGACGTACTTCTGCTTGAAGGCGGCAATGTCTTTCTGCCGCTCGGCTAAGATCTCGCGGCTTCAAGCCCTCGAAATGCGGTTCGTAAAGCTCGAATGCCTCGTCGAACTTATCGAGGTTGGGCGGGCTCAGCAGGCCGCAGCGGGCGATGATGCCGGCGACAACGCGGACCGTGAATGCGCCTCGACTGAAGCCGAAAAGGTAGACACTATCGCCCGGCTCGTACTCCTTGCACAGGTAGCCGTACATCTGCTTGACGTTCGTCTGGAGGCCGTAGCCAAAGCCAAGGCCCAGGGTGACCCTGGCGATGCGAGGCAGCGAAAGCGGGCCGCGGTGCGGCTCCGCGAACCTGTCGGCATCAGAGGTCAGCTCCGAGACTCTGGTACCCTCCACCACGCCGACGCCCGGATCGTAGCCGCAGATTTGCGCGCTTCGATCCGTCAGGTCGAGCAGCGAGCAAAGCCGCGCGACGTTGGAAGGGCTGGCGCCGTCATCGGTCTTGCCGGTGCCGTCCGCGCACAGGACTATGTTCTTCCCCATTTGAGCCTCTCTGCGCTCCTTCCGTTCGTCCCCCGCACCCTCCGGTTCACGCTGAGCCTGTCGAAGGGCTGAACAGTCGGAGGGCGTGACCGAGGAAGCGCCCTCACCGGGGCCCGGCCGCAAAGGCTTTTCAGTTAGAAGGCGGGTCGCCCGTGTGGCCGGTGCGCACGCCGGCGAAAGGTTCATCGCGCCAGGAGAGCGCGGCCTTGAGGCCCTGCTCCCTGGAAATGCGGCCGAACTCCTTTGCCGCGGCCGTCTCGTGGTAGATCGCGTCGAAGTCCGCGCCCTCCTGCGCCGCCAGGCGCAGGCCGGCAATCTCGAACCAGCGGTTGGTTACGTGCTTGTGGACGGTCAGCGCGTCCAGTGGCGTCATCGCCACCCGCCGGCAGAAAGCCAGGGTCACCTCGTCCAGCTGCTCCGCGGGGACGGCGTGGTTCACCATGCCCATGCGCTCCGCCTGGGCGCCGTCGATCATGTCGCCCGTGAACAGCAGCTCCTTGGTCCGCAGCATGCCGACCTTGGCCGGCCACATCCCCAGGGTCGGCGGTATTCCCAGCGCCCGGCTGGCCGGGTGGCCGAAACGGGCGTCCTCGGCCGCGAAGACGATGTCGCAGGCGCCCACGAGCTCGTTCCCGCCGGCCAGGCAGAACCCGTGTACCTGGGCGACGATTGGCTTGCGGTAAGACCACATCCAGAGCCACCGCTCCACGGTAGCGCGCAGGCCTTCGCGGTCCTGGGCGACTCGCGATTCGCCAAGTTCCCATGCCTGCGTCCCCGGCGGCGCCGGCGCGCCCTCAGGAGGCACGCGCCGCCCCGGCCCGGGTGTGAGGTCGTAGCCGGCGCAGAAGGCGCGCCCGTTGCCCTTGATGCGAATGACGCGCACGGCGTCGCCGGGGTTCAGTTCGCGCAGCGCGTCTTGCAGGTCTTGCTGAAGGCCGCCGCTAAGCGCGTTCAGCTTCTCCGGCCGGTTCAGGACGATTGTCGCGACCGCGCCATCGATTTCCACGAGGATGTTCTCGTACTCGGCCATAATCCCTCCGCGCTCCGATTCTCCCCTGCCGGCGGTCGATTATACGCGCGCGGTCGCCGTGCCAGCCTACGTCGACGATGCTCCACTGAGGACGAGCAAATTCGCCGGCAGGGGCCCCGGGACCCCTTTACCTTCGCGGCAAGCCCAATTGCGCATCCGAGCGCGCCCGCAAGAACGCGAGGGTCTTGTGGCCCACACTCGCGATCGTACGGTCGCCGGACGCGTCCTCCTCGCAGGCTGCCTGAAGGCGGATGAAGAGGCTGAACAGGGCGCCGCTCTCCGCCCGCAGCGCGCTCAGGCGCAGGTCCGGCTGGCGGTCGGCCAAACCGACCGCCGCCAGCTCCCGAGTCAGCGCGGCGTCGGCCAGCGGGCGGCCCTGGAGGCGACGGCCGGCGGCGCGGAGCAGCCGGCGCAGCTCGCTGTTCTCGCGCACCAAATTGGCGACAGCGTCCTCGGACTCTCGGCCGATCATGGACACCAGCGTAATCGCGTAGGTGAGTTCGGTGCGGCCGTAGACGGTCTTGACCTCCGGCGCCACGAACTCGACCAGCGCCCTGCGCACGCCCGCCAGCATTTCGTCCCTGTCCGGCCTCACGGCGCGGCCTCGATCAGGTCCATGGCCTCGCGCTCGATGCCGGGGATCATGCGGGTTGTCATCGCCAGGATCAGGTCGCTGGTCTTCGCCTCCACGAATGAGCGGCCGCCGGTGAGGAAGATCACCGCCAGCTTGACGTTGCCCAGCACTTCCCAGAAGTGCACCGCCTTGCGGTCGACAGGAAAGCCGCCGGCCTCCTCGTACAGCTCGAAGAAGCGCCCGCGTTCGACGAGGCCGCCCGGCAGCGTCGTACCCTGCCGCCAGCTGCGGCCGCAGAGCCAGCCGACGTCCTCCATGGGGTCGCCGAGGTGCACCATTTCCCAGTCAAGGATCGAGGTGATGTTGCGGTCGTCGAAGAGGAAGTTGCCGGTGCGATAGTCGCCGTGGATCACCGAGATCGCCGGCGCCACGGGCTTGTTGCGCTTGAGCCAGCGCAGCGCCAGCTCGAGCACCGGCTGAGGCTCCAGCGCGTCCTGGCGCATGATGCGCTCCCAGCGGTCGATCTCCGTCTGAGCGGACGCTTCGACGGCCGGCGCCGGGCCCAGGAAGTCCTCGACGCCGAGGCCGCGCCAGTCGGCGCGGTGAATGCGCGCCAGGATGTCCGCCTTCTGGCGGGCGATCTCGTCGCGCGAGCCCGGATATGCCGGCGAAAGAAGGGCGGCCGCGTTGGCCTGCCCGGCCACGCGCCCCATCACGAAGAACGGGCGCTCGAGCGTCGCGCCGTCGGGCTCTATCCAGTACATCGGCGGCACCGGTACGCCGGCCGCGGCCATCGCCTGGTAAATGCGGAACTCGACGTCGCGGTCGGTCTCGAGCAGTGAGCCGGTCGGGTCCCGGCGGACGATGAAGCCGCGCTCGATGGTGGCGCCGTTTTCGCTCCACGTGGCATCGAAGGTCCAGGTCTCGCGTGAAGCGCCACCGGGGATGCGCGCGATCCCTGACACGGCGATTTCGCTGGCGCCGGTCAGTCGCGTCCGCAGGTAGGCGATAAGGTGGCTTTCCGCAACCATCGACACACTCTCTGGGGCTGCTGTCCGAAGCCTCGCGGCGGCGCGCGAGGCGAAGCAGGCTGAATTCTAGCCGCACGCCGTCTCGAACGCACGATGGTGTCTCAGGAAATCGTGCGCACGTGAGGATAGGCGATGATCTGGCGGTCCACGGTCAGGAGCTGGGCGCCCAACCTCCGTGTAAGAGCCACGATAACGCGATCGAACGGATCGGGATGAAATCGCTCTGGAAGCTGGGCGCTCGCGATGGCGTCCTCGACACCCAACGTCTCAATCCGAATGCCTGGATAACTCGATGCGTTCTCGACCCAGCGCCTGATCTCGAGGGGAAGGGCAAGCCGCCCTCTTTCGCTCTTTAGCGCTATCTCCCAGATCGATGCGACCGAGACGACGATTTCGTTTGCCGACTCCGACTCCTGAATCGCTCGCACTATGCGCGGACTGAGCCGGCTGGCGTCGTCTACCCACCATATCCAGACATGTGTATCCAGGACGATCAATCTTTCTCCAAGCCCTCCCAAATCTCGTCCATTGGCTCGTCGAAGTCATCGCTCATCCAGACGCCGAGGCCGCGCAGAGGATACCGTTCATTCTCAGCGGCCTGAAATCTGCTAATTCGGGCCACGCGGTTTTCCCCGGCGAGTCACTATTATTTCAGCGTTAGTTTCGGCCACCTCATTAATCAGCGAGGGCAGGTTCCTTCGGACTTCAGAGAGATTCAGCTCTTTCACCACGTTGGTCACCCCAGGATGTACAAGACGAGTGTACACTCTCGTTTCGCCGCGACGGCGCGGCTGATTTCGGCGCGAGCGCGCGAGGAAGGCCGGCCCGGCTGGCGCAACCACCATACCCAGACATGGGTATCGAGCACCTTCAATCCTTGAGTGCCTCCCAGATATCGTCCATGGGTTCGTTGAAGTCGTCGCTCACCCAGATCTTGCGGCCCCGCAGGGGGTGACGCTTCGGCCTCTCCGGAGCACAAGCAACCAGTCTCGCGATAGGCTTGCCGCGTTTCGTGATGACTACATCGTCTCTCGAGCCAGCAATCTCTTCCACAAGCGTCAGCAACCGCTTTCTGGTCTCCGAAACACTCATCTCTCTGACCATTTGACTGCACTCCTTGTACAAGACAAGTGTACACTACGGCACCTCGACCGATGAGGCCGCCGGCGCGCCCCGCAAGCGCGGGATCGGCGACGCCACCAACCACAACGTGCCCAACAGCCCTCCCGCCACCGCGAGCAGCAGAGTCTCGCGCACACCGATAACTTCCGCCAGGACGCCGGCGACAAGCGAGCCTACCGGCTGCAAGCCGGCCTCGACGATCTGCATCGTCGAGTTGACGCGCCCAAGCGCCTTCTGCGGCGCAATCTCCTGGCGCAGGCTCAGGGAGGAGATCTCGTAGGTCGTCCAGAAGGGGTCGCCGCAGACCTGCGCGATCACGATCATCGCGAACGCGAGCTCCTTCGGCCCTCCCGCCAGGGGAATCAACAGGCTGAAGCCGCCAAGAATCAGACGCGAGGCCAAAAGCGACGGCCCGTATCCCAGGCCGCGGTTCATGCGCCCCGCCAGCATGGAGCCGGCGAGTGACCCGATGCCGCCGGCGCCCACCGTGATGCCCATGAGCAGCGGCGAAAAGCCAAGGTCGCGGATGAGGAAGATACCGTAGAGGGCGGCGAAGAAACCGCCGAAGAAGCGAAAGGTGCCGCTCGCGGCCGTGAGGGCCCTGAGAATGCGGTCACGCCAAACGATGCCCAGGCCTTCGCGGATCGCCGACAGCACCGGTTCCTCGCCGTCCCGCGGCGGCGCATCCTCCCGCGTGCCGATGAGGCCGACGAAGGCCGCCGACCAGAGAAAGGTCAGAGCGTCAACCAGGGCCGCGGCGGGGCCGCCAAGAGCCTGCACGATGGCGCCGCCGGCCGCCGGCGCCGCCACCTCGGCGACCGACTCGCTGGCCGAGAGCTTTGCGTTGCCGTCGAGCAGGGCTTCGCGGTCGACCAGGCTCGGCAAGTAGGACCGGTAAGCCAGGTTGAAGGCCAGCTCCAGCGTCCCCGCGCCGAAGGCAACCGCGTAGAGCTGCCACATCATCAGCGCGTCGAATACAGCCGCCACCGGTACCGTGACCAGCAGGGCCGCCCGCCCGATGTCGGCGGCGATCATGATCGGGCGGCGGCGCAGACGGTCGATCCAGACGCCGGCGAACAGGGCGAAGAGGAGCACCGGCAGCCCCTGCGCCATGGCCAGCAGGCCCATCTCGCCCGGGCTTGCGTCCAGGTACACGAGCGCCGTGAGCCCGAGCGCGCCCAGCATCGACCCGAAGGCCGAGACGGTTTGGCCGGTCCAGAGCTTCAGAAAGTCAGGGTTACGCGAGAGGCCCGCGCGCGATGCCATCGCGCATTTGTAGCAGGCCGGCGTCCCTCAGGCGAGAACCTCACCCCCAACCCCCTCTCCGTCAACGGAGAGGGGGCTCCGATCCAGGCATGTTACCGACGCACTCTTCCTTCAACGGAGAGGGGGATCCGGACCCTGAGGGCTCCGAAACGAGGCTACCTGTCCAGGGATATGCCGTTGTAGAGCATGTCCGGGTCGCCCCTGAACACGTCGGTGGTCAGATTGGCCAGCGCGACGATGGGCCGGTCGGACTCGATGATCGCTGTGCCGGCGAAGCCGTTCGGAAGCATCGACTCCAGGTACTGAAAGACGGTGAACTCGCGGTCAACGGTGACCGTATAAGCGGTGCTGCCGCCGGGCAGGTCCAGGCCGTAGTAGCGCACGGTCACGTTCGCGCGTCCGCCGTCGGCGACCATGACGCGGAACCAGCTGTTCCAGCCGGCTGCCACGCCGGGCACCGGGCCGTAGTTCTTGTTCAGGACGGGCAGAAGCACGCGCCGGGCGCCGTCCTGAGGCCGGATGCCGCGATAGTTCGTGAACGTGTCCGCGATCGAGGTGCCGCGATTGACGATAACGCCGACCGGCTCGTTCGACGTAAGGCGGACGGTGCCGACGAAGTTGACCGGCAGCCTGTCGCCGTCCGCGAGGCAGTTCGCGAAGTCGTCGCGGTCCTGAAAGCAGAGGCGCGCGCTCCGCACCGTGATCGTGCTGGTCTTCGAAACGAACTGGGGCGGGTTCTGGTTGAGGTCGAAGCCGTCGAAGCGCAGATTGACACGCGCTACCCGCGCCGGGTCCTTGTTCTCGATCTGGAAGTGGGTGCTGTAGGAGTTGCCGGGGCCGACCTGGCGATCGATCAGCGGCAGGATCACGTCCGTGCCCAGCTCGCTCTCGTCCAGGCCGCGATAGGAGGCGAAGGGACTGTAGAGCCGGTTCCAGGTGTCGGCGTTGGCGGAGATGAACTGCTTCTCCGGGCCCTGGCCGCCGCCGTTCTTGCTCAGGTCAATGCGCACGGAACCCGTAAAGCCCTCGGCGATGGGCATTGTCTCCGGGTCGCGGAAGATGGTGCCGCGCGGCGCCAGCGGCATGCCGCCGTTGGGGCAGCCGGGCAGGCGGGCGACGCCGGCGGCGTTCGCGCGATAAGGCTCCCAGGCAATCTCGCTGTCGGTGTAGTTGGAGAGATAGGTGATGGTGACGCAGGCGACGACGGTGTCGCTCATGTTCTGCACCGCGAAGCGGCCGTTCCAGTCCCTCTGAGGCCCGTCGCGCTTGGCCGTGATCGGAAGGTAGACACGGTGGGACCCCGCCCCGGTGACGACGGTATCGCCGGCGATCGCGAAGCTGGAGCCGCGGAAGACGTCCTTGGCCATGATCGCCACCACGGGCTGGTCCGTGGAGACTATGGCCGAACCCTGGAAGCCGCCGGGCAGGTTCGGGTTGTCACGCTGGAAGAACGTCCAGCCGCTGCCCGGGAACATCGTCGGGCAGGTCGGTGACGGGCAGTTGTCCTTGCCCGCGATGCGCCCTTGCTCGTCGAAGTAATCGACCTCGACGGTGGCGTTGGCGTTGCCAATGTTCTGGACCCTGATCCAGGAATTCTCGGCGCCAAAGGTGAAGCTGCCCGCCGCGCGCGCGGAATGCTCGGGCCCGTTCGATGCGATAAGGAGCAGGGCGAGGGCAAAGACGGTGAAGCTGGGCTTGACGAGACCTGAAAGAAGGCGCGCGGGGCTAGAAAGTACGCTCAAATGACCCACTCTTTACCCCGCCTGCCTGATCTTAGAGGCTGGCCTTCAGGCGGGTCAAACGGGGGTGAGGCGCGAGGCGTGAGGCGCGAGGAGAGGCGGGAGGCCGGGGTGGGGGTTCACGCCTCGTAAACCACCTGGCCCCCCACGATCGTCGCTTCGACGCGCAGCGAGCCCCAGTCGACTCCCGGCGCGGCCGGATCCTGGTTCAGGACCGCGAAGTCGGCGGCGAGCCCCGGCGCGATCCGGCCACGCTCACTCTCGACACCGAGCACCGCCGCCGCGGACGTGGTGAACAGCTGCAACGCCTCAGGTGCAGCGATCGTCTGGGCGGCGCCGATGTCCGCGCCCTCGCGCGTGCGGCGCTCGACCGCGGCGCGCAGCGATCCCAGGACGTCCGGGTCGATTACGGGCGCGTCGCTGGAGCCTGCTACCCGCACGCCGGCGTCGAGAAGCCGGCGCAGCGGATACAGGTCCTGCAGGTCTGCTTGCGGCAGCCGGCGCAGCATCAGGTCGCCGCTCTGGCGCAGGAACCCCGGCTGCGTGACGACGGTCAGCCCCAGGCGCGCGATGCGGGCCGCCTGCTCCGGCCCGCAGACGCCGCAATGCTCGATGCGATGCCCCGATGCCCGCGATCCCAACGCCTCGAACGCCTCCAGCACAACCTCCAGGCCGGCGCGCGTAACCGCATGGACGGCGGCCCGGCGGCCGTCAGCATCGATGCGCCGGAGCATCAGCGCCAGCTCCGGCGCCGGCGGGTAAAAGTCGTGCTCCAGCTCGCGGGGCATGATCTTGACAACGCCTCGTCTCAGAGGCCCCTCTGACTCCTGCACCTCGCCCATGTGGCCGTAGCCTTCCATCATCGAGACCGAGATTGTCAGGGCGCCGTCTTCGACCAGGCGGCGAATGAGTTGCCATTCGCGCAGGCCGTTCGCCGCCCCGGCGTCCTGCACGCAGGTGACCCCGGCGCCGAGAAGTCTTCGGTTCGCCTCGGTTACGCCGGCACGAAGGTCCGCGCCCGACAGCGCCGGCACGCTTGCGTCGACAAGCTCATTCATCTCGATCAGGAGGCCCGTTGGCTCGCCGTCGCCGAGGTCGCGGTCCATGAAGCCGCCCGGCGGCTCCGGCGTCGCCCCATCGATGCCGGCCAGCGCCAGGGCGCGGCTGTTGAGGACAACCGCGTGGCCGCTTCGATGCAGGAGGCGCACCGGATGGTCCGGAGCCGCCGCGTCCAGGTCGCGGCGCGTGGGGTGGCGGCGCTCCGCCAGGGCCAGCTCGTCGTAGCCGGCGGCCCGGACCCAGGCGCCGGCGGGCAACGCGGCCGCGCGCCCGCCGATGCGCGCCTTGATGTCTGCGATAGACGCTCACGGCGTCCGGGCCGCAATCGACCGAGACCAGCTTCGCGGCGTAAGCCAGCAGGTGGATGTGCGCGTCGATGAAGCCGGGCGCAAGTATGCGGCCACGCAGGTCGATGTCGTCCGCGCCGGCCGCTCGGGCCGCGGGCGGCAAGCTCGGCCGCGCTCCCGACGGCCACGATTCGGCCCTCGACAGCGAGGACCGCGTCGGCAATAGGGGACGCGCCGGCCATGGTCAGCAGCCGGCCGTTTCGCAGAAATAGCGCCTTCGAGGCCACGAAGCGATCCTACCCGGTGCCCGTT
Source organism: uncultured Chloroflexia bacterium (assembly GCA_963703905.1). Taxonomy (GTDB): domain Bacteria; phylum Chloroflexota; class Dehalococcoidia; order DSTF01; family WHTK01; genus DATLYJ01. The sequence continues at coordinate 171,979 of CAVPFY010000006.1, read as the reverse complement.
TGGCGCCGAAAGGAAAGGCCTCGCCGCGGCGAGGCCTTCAAGCGCACCGGAGGCTCGAGATTAAGGCGCGACCACAAAGTTCCCGAACATGCTCGTCGGGTGGACGTCGCAGCGGAAGTAGTACGACCCGGCCGCCGGAGTCGCGAAGACAATGTCGTCGATACCAGTGCCGGTGAAGATGGTGCCGATGGAGCCGGACGCGACGGCCGTAATGTCAGTGCTGCTTTTGTAGACGCCAACATTGTGCTGCACACCAGTGTCGTTGTTGCTGAAATGAATCCTGGCGTTCCCGCCCGTTTTGACGTCCAACTGCTTCTTGTCGAAGGCCACGCTTAGGGCGACGAGATTCACGGTCTGGCATGGGTCGGCGCAGGGCTTTTCGCTGGGCGGTAAGGTCGGGCCCGGCGGCTTCGCGGTCTGGCCGCAGGACGCCTGGTTGACGGCCGGCTCGGCGACCTGCGGGAACTTGAAGATGGCTTCGTCCGCGGTGTGCGGCAGCGGCGTCGAACCGAGCTTGCCGCGCTGGACCTGAAGGATGCCGCTCTTGTCCTTTTCGTCCGGGTCCAGCTTCGGCACGGCGTCGATGATGATCCGCTCATCGCCGATGCGGATGGCGTCCTTTGCGGTGAAGAAGGAGACGTCTGTCACCGGTATCGAGATCGTGCTTTCGTCGATCTCGCGCTGGAGCCTGGACTTGACCGCGTCCTCGATGTCGTCCTCTTCCGCGACCAGGTCCCACCAGTTTTCGCTGATCAGCATCATCAGCTGGCGGATCTGCTCGTCGCTCAGGGGGCCGCCCTGACTCTGGGCCCAGGGAGGCATCGCCGTGCCGACGCGGCCGCAGGTGATGGTGTTGGTGATCAGCTTGACCTTGTCCTTGAGGACTGCGGCGTCACGCACGAGAATCGAGGCGCCGCTCGAAGTGCGGTTCGGCCTCGGTGTGGTCGACGGCGCGCGGTCACGGTCAGGGTGTTGCCGTCGACCTTCTTGACCTCCATGCGCTCCGTGTCGATGATGAGGGTCTGGCCTGACTTGAACTTGCTGCCGTCGCTGACCTTGAGTGTGGTCGTCGGTCGCGTTCACGTCGGCAGTGAGCGTCGTCGTCGTATCGATGAAGCCCTGCAGGTCGGGGCGGTCGAGCGCCGGCGCCGCCGCGCAGACGGCCGCCGAGAGCGCCGCCCTCGCCGACGTCGCCGTGACAGAGGCGGCAGTTGCGGGCGAAGAGGATCGCGCCGCGCTCGGCCGTCTGTCTCGTCGAACTCCACCTCTGCGTCGGTGTCGCGGCTCGGGTACCAGGCAGCGTAGACGCCGATGATGATCAGCACCATCAGCAGCAGCGACGACATGATCAGGACTTGCTTGCGCGTGTTCATCGTGGCGTCCTCAGAGGCTCCAGTGAGCGGTGCTCGGGATGCATGACACTTGTGAGGTTTCGCGCCATGCCAGCGGCTTCGCTCATGAAGGCCTTTCACCGCGAAGCTCGCGTTGTCCGGCGTGCCCTTGGTGACGCTTGCCGGTGTTGACGCTGATCCGCTTCGAGCTGGGGTCGATGGTCAGGTCCATGTGGTCCATGGAGCGCGGCGCCGGGCCGAAGACGCGCACGCCGGCGTCGTTGTAGGTGGAGCCGTGGCAGGGGCAGCGGAACCAGCCGCGCTTGTCCTGCCCGGTGGCCGGGTCCGGGAAGACGAAGCTCTCGCGCCAGGGCACGGTGCAGCCGAGGTGCGGGCACTTCCACCACAGGGCCAGGAAGCCGGGGCCGCCCTGCTCCTCCGTGAGGTTGACCAGCCAGAACTTGCCCTCCGCGATCGGCGTCTTGCTGCCCGGCGGGTACGACTGTCGACCGTGCCGGCGGCGTGACGACGCCACCGAAGCCGGTGATGCCGCGCGGGTAGAGGAAGTCGATCGATCGATGCCGGCGATGGCCGAGCAGGCCGGCGCCGAGGCCGGCCCAGAACGTGATCCGCAGGAGGCCGCGCCGCGAGATCTGCCTGCGTCTCGACCTGCTCGATGGCGATCGCGGCGCCGCCGGCCGCCTGGGCCGCGAGCACGTTGCGGCGGCACCGGCATGCAGGATGCGGCCGCCCGAGCCGACGATCGGTGGCGACGGCCGCAGGCCTGCGGCGGTCGTGCCGGCGCTGGCGGCCGCCATCTCGCCCTGGATGGCGTTGCCCCAGGCCGCGGCCGGCGCCGGCGGCCAGCGGCAGGGCGACGACCAGCGCGCCGTACTCCCAGTCGTAGACCAGGCCGGCGGCGATGCCGACGATGCCGAGCGCCAGCACGACCGGCCAGTAGCTGGGCCCGGGCGCCTCTTCTTCCTCTTCGTGCTCCGGCTCGACCGCCGGCGGCGGCCCGGCGACCTCGCGCGCTTCCAGGACCCAGCCGAGCAGGCCGAGGAGCACGAGGACGCCGCTGGCGTACGACAAGCGAGTTCGTCGACCGGCTCGATGAGCGGTCACCACGATCATCGCCAGCGCCAGGCCAAGAACTGCAGGCCAGATGCTCAAGCGCCCCATCGTCGCATGGTCCTCCTCGATCTCGTCGTTCTAGCCTCTCAGCGTCTACCAGCGCGCCGCTTACGGTCTAGCCGTCGATGCGTGGGCACGTCCCAGGGCCAGACCAGCTCCTGGCCGGCGCCGCGGAAGGCGGCGCCGACGATCGTCATCACCCAGTAGACGACGATGAAGCCGCTGAAGATGGCGATGATCACGTCGCGGCGGGTGTTGCACCCAGCCGATGCGCCAGAGGAGGTAGATCAGGAGCGCCGGCAGCGCCGACCATCAGCATCGTCGGGATGAGGATCTCGACCAGGAAGGCCGGCAGGTTGAGGTTGAGGTCGTACGGGTAGAGGCCCGTGAGCCAGTCCGGCAGGTCCTGGTACCACTGCGGCGGCGGCTCGCCGTGGTGCGCCGCCGTGCCAGGGCCAGGAGGTGCCGTTGAACGGGATCGGGATCCGGGTGAAGTCCTCCGGCCAGTCCAGCGTGCCGTCGTGGCCGTTCGGCCCTGAAGCATGCGGCACGAGGCCGCCGAGGTCGGTCTTCCACGTCCATTCCGTCTGGATCGCGCGGAAGTTGCGGATGAAGACCAGGTCCCAGATCGCCGTGATGATGCCGACGTCCGGCAGCCAGCCGGGCGCGGTCCGTGCGCCGACCGGGCCAGCGTCGCTCCGGCCCGTGATCTTCTCGTACAGCTGAGCGTGCTTGCCGGAGTCGAACAGGATCAGCATCAGCGGTGCCGACAGCCGCGAAGACGGCCGCGAACAGACCGTGATCGCGACCGAGTTCGCGTGCCGAACCAGGTGCCCTGGCCCTCCTTGCTGCGGTCGAGGTAGGGCACCGCGGCCAGGACGATCAGCGACGACCGTCGGCACGACGACGCCGGCGAGGGCCGGGTTCATGTGCAGCAGCAGCTCCTGCAGGTTGAGGAAGTACCACGGCGCCTTCGAAGGGTTGGGCGTCACGTCCGGGTTCGCGCGGTTGATCAGCGGCGCGTTCACCAGCGCCGAGATGCACCGTGAAGGTGAAGCGTGAAGAGGACGGCGCAGATGAACTCGACGAATACGAGGTCCGGCCAGACGAGGAGCTCTTCCTCGCGCTCGCGTCGCGGTCGTACCTGGGCTGGCGATGTCGCTGCCACGTATGCTCCCCCTCTTCGCCTCTGTCCTACAGCGGCCGCGCCATGCCGCCGTCGCGGCGGATGCGCCAGAAGTGGACGGCCATGAAGATCGCGGCCACCAGCGGCAGGCCGATGACGTGCAGCGTGTAGAAGCGAATCAGCGCGTTCGGGCCGACCTCGAAGCCGCCGCGCATGACGAACACCACCGAGTCGCCGAGCACCGGCGCCGAGCCGACCATGTTCGTGCCGACCGTGATCGCCCAGAGCGCCAGCTGGTCCCAGGGCAGCAGGTAGCCGGTGAAGCTGAGGAGCAGGGTGAGGATCAGCAGGATCACGCCGACCACCCAGTTGAACTCGCGCGGCGGCTTGTAAGCGCCCGTGTAGAAGACGCGCATCATGTGCAGCAGCACGGTCAGCACCATGCCGTGCGCCATCCAGCGGTGCATGTTGCGCATCAGGGCGCCGTAGCGCACGTTCGTCTCCAGCGCCGCGATGTCCGTGTAGGCGCGCTCGACGGACGGCACGTAGTAGAACATCAGCAGCACGCCGGTCACCGTCAGGCCCAGGAAGAGGAAGAAGCTCAGCCCGCCCGAGGCAGTAGGTGTGGGTGATCTTGACGTGCGTCTTGTGGATGCGCGTCGGGTGGAGGTGGAGGAAGACGTTGGTCGCGACGACCAGCATCTGGTTGCGAGGCGTGTTCGGGTAGCCGCTGCGGAAGATCGACTGCCAGACGTAATTGTGGAAGACCTTGTCGTAGATCGTGCCCAGGAGGCCGGGACCCTTCGGTCGCTCTGTCCGTGGTCGATCACCTACGGCCATTAGCCGGCTCCTGCCTAGCGTGACCACCAGTTTCCGAAGGCGACCATGACGCCCATGCTGATGGCGATGGTCCCGAAGACGACGACCAGCTCCGCCATGTCGACGGAGACGATTTTCCCCAGGATTTCGTTCGGCTCAAAGCCGGCGAAAAGGACATCGAAGACGCCCAAGACGGCCCGCCTCCCTGCCGTGTGTTGGCCTTCCACGCCGGCTGCCTGCCCTGCCGCAGGCAGTGAAACTCCCACCGCGACCGTTTGTGAAGGTCTTAGCAAGCCGAAATCTAGCATCGGCCCCTATTAGTGTCAAGGCGAATTTGAATCTGGCGAATGCTCCGGCCGAGCCGATTCGCGCGCCTCGCTCAGCGGCCTCATCCAGCCTTCGCCGCGCGCCGTCCGGCCCCGTCCTGTAGCGCACCGGCCGCGACGGTCTACGCCGAAACGCCGCCTTGCGCGCCTTCGACCAGTCGAAGCGGCGCATGCGCACCAGGCCCTTCAGGTCCTTCCACACCGTCGAGGCGATCTTCACGCGGCTGTCCGTGTCCTCGACCCAGCGCACCGGGACGAAGTGCAGCGCGCCAGCCGCCCTTCGCCGCCAGCAGCAGCAGCTCCGTGTCCCAGAACCAGCCCGTGTCCTGGTCAGGGGCAGCAGCCGCTGGGCGCGCTTCGCGGCTGATGGCCTTGAAGCCGCACTGCGTGTCGCGCAGCTTGGTCCCGAACGCGGTGTTGATCATGAAGACGAAGCCGCGCGAAAGCACCTCGCGCTTGAAGCGAGCGCGTCGTCTCGGCGCCCGTGCCCAGCCGCGTGCCGGCTGGCGACGTCGTAGCCCTGGTCCGACGACGGCGCTCACGAGCTTGGGGAACGCGCCCAGGTCGGTCGAGAGGTCGATGTCCATGTAGGCGACGACGTCGGCGTTCGAGTCCAGCCAGGCGCGGGTGAGGGCGCGGCCGCGGCCCGCCTCCGGGATGTGGTCCGCCTTGACTGTGCCCAGCTCATCCTCCAGCCGCTTCGCGATCTCGAAGGTGCGGTCGCTGCGAGCCGTTGTCCGCGACGACGATGCGCCAGTCGTGGTGCGAGGTTGTCGCTGAGGAAGGCGTGCAGCGCCCGCACGCTGCGCTCCAGCACCTGCTCTTCGTTGAGCACCGGTATGACCACGTCGACGCTGGCCATCGGCGTAATAGTACAGAATTCGGCCCCTTCCGCCGGGGTCCGTGTCAGTCCGGCGGCTCTCTGTCATTCCGACGGAGGAGGAATCCCGGAAAGGACCGCTCGTCCCACGGCCAGGCGTTGTGCTTGCGTCGCCAGCGGGCCGGGATTCCTCCTCCGTCGGAATGACAGGGGCGAGACCCGGAAAGGACCGCTCGTCCCACGGCCAGGCGTTGCGCTTGCCTCGCCGGCCGGCCGGGATTCCTCCTTCGTCGGAATGACAGGGGCGAGACCCAGTAGCCCGCTTGTCTTCAAGGCAGGCGTTGCGGTTGCGTCGCCGGCCGGCCGGGATTCCTCCTTCGTCGGAATGACAGGGGCGAGACCCGGAAAGGGCCGCTCGTCCCACGGCCAGGCGTTGTGCTTGCCTCGCCGGCCGGCCGGGATTCCTCCTTCGTCGGAATGACAGGGGCGTCGGAATGACAGGGACGGAGGCGCTACAGCTCGCGGACCACCACCGGCGTCGTCGTCGGCTGGGGGCTGCCGCCGGCGGGCTCGACGCTGATCGCGATCGCGGTGGCGCCGCTGAGGTCGGTGCGGAAGGCCTGCGCGCCGTGGTCCTGGAGCAGGCCGATGCTCTCCGGCGCGCCGCGGCGCGTGATCTTCCAGGCCTGGTAGGTCTTGTCGGCGCTCAGGGGAGGCATGGTCACGTCGATGACCGCGAGCTTCTCTTCCTTGAGGTACACGACCCGCAGTTCCACGTTGCCCTGGCGCAGGGTGTGGACGACGGCATCGCCGCCGGCCGATTGCAGCGACAGGTTCCAGGCGAAGAGGCCGATGACGGCGATGGCCAGCGCCGCCGCCAGCCCGTAGCCGAGGCGCGGCGACCCCCAGAGGCGCGCGAAGATGCCCGCCTTCGCCGCCGAGGGCGCCTGGGTGCGAGGCCGCGACGGCGCCGCGACGGCCTCGGCGTCGAACGCCGCCAGCAGGTTGCGGCGCAGGCGCGCCGGCGGCGCGACAGGTTCCGCTGTCAGGACCAGGGCGCCCGCGACGCTGCGCAGCTCGGCCAGGTCGGCGTCGTGCAGGCGGCACGTCTCCAGGTGCGCGGCCACCTCGGCGCGGCCGGCGCGGTCCAGGCGCTCGATCGCCAGGCCGGCGAGCAACTCGGTGGCTTCTTCGCAGGCAATAGTCATGCCTCACCCGCCAGCGCGCGTCTCATGTGGCCCAGGGCCAGCCGCAGCCGGCTCTTCACCGTGCCGATAGGTACCTTCATGCTCTCCGCCACCTCAGAAAGCGTGAGCCCGCCGAAGTAGGCCATCTCCACCGTTTGCCGCTGCTCTTCGGCCAGGCCCTTGAGCGCCGAGCGCACCATCTCGCGGTCCTCCAGCGCCTGGGCGTACTCGACGGGGTCGGCGGCCTGCGCGATCGCCGGCGCCGATTCGTCCAGGGCCAGCTCCGGCCGCCGCGAGCGCCGCCTCAACCTGTCGATGGCCTTGTTGTGGACGATAGTCAGGAGGTAGCTGCGCACGCCGCGCTCCGGGTCCAGGCGGGACGCCTGCCGCCACAGGGCCAGAAACGCCTCCTGGACAACGTCCTCGGCGTCGGCCGACTGGCCCAGGGTGCGGCAGGCGACGCCGTAGGCCAGCGAGGCGTAGGTGTCGTAGAGCTGGGCCATGGCGTCCCTGTCGTTGCGGATGAGCGCATCCAGGAGGCGGCTGTCCGCCCCTTCATCGAGTGTTCGTCCCGCCTCTGCCGCCGGATCACTCGCGTCCAGGCTGGACCCCTTGCCTGAGCTTTCCTCACCGATCGTGCGGCACCAGAGTACAGACTGCGCGGCAGGGAATGCACCGGGCGGCTCCGACCGCCGCCCGCGGCAGCAGGCGCGGCCGCTGCGGGCGCCTCAGGGGCGCGGCGTCGCGCTCGGGACGGGGGTGGCCGTCGCCGTGGCCGCCACGGGGCTGGGCGTCGCCGTGCGTGTGGCCGTAGCCGTGGCCGCGGGCGTCGTCGGCGTCGCCGTCGGCCACGGCGGCTGTCGGAGTCGCGCTCGGCGTGGCGGTTGCGCCGGTGGCCGTGTTCGTGCGGGTGGCAGTCATGGTTGCTGCGGCCTCGCATCCGATGGCGCTGTCCCGCGACGAGACTCCCGTGCACAGGTCGGTGCCGGTACCTCCGTCCAGGACGTCATTGCCTTCACCGCCATCGAGCTTGTCGTTGCCGGCTTCGCCGGCAAGGACGTCGTCACCATCGCCTCCGAAGAGGACATCGTCACCTGGCCCACCGACAATGCAGTCGCGGCCACCCTTGCCATCGATCTTGTCCGCGCCGCCTTTTCCGAGGATTAGCTCATTGAACGCGGTCTCCCTCGATTTCGTCAGGACCTTCTGTCCCCTGAATTACGCGCGCGAAACTGATGCCCGCGCACGCCTGGGGGATGCCTCCCAGGGCGGCCTGAACCGGCGAGGGCTCCGTCGTCGCCGTCACGGCTGGGGTCAGGCCGGCAGTCCCAGCGAGGCTATTTCGCGAGTCGTCGTCGCAGCCGCCCTCCTCGCCGTTGGAACGGAAGAACTCGTCCTCGTCGCCGCAATCGTCATCGCTGCCGCCATGGTCAACGTCTTCGCACTCGACGATGGTATCGGTGCCGCCACCGCCGGTGCACTTGTCGAAGTTGGGGCCGCCGTTGATGTAGTCATCGCCGCCCTCGCCGCGGATCTTGTCGTTGCCGGCGCCGCCGTAGACGCGGTCGTCATCGCCGCTGCCACGCAGGTCATCATCGCCGTCGCCTCCGAGGATGACGTCGGCGCCGCCCTGACCCTTGATCTTGTCCTGGCCCTTGCCGCCGACGAGGCAGTCATCGCCGCCCTTGCCGTCGATCTCGTCGTCGCCGTCGAGGCCGAGGATCAGGTCGTTGCCACCGGTGCCCGATAGGTCGTCGTTGCCATTGGTGCCGACGATCGCGGGGCCGTCGAATGTGATGCCGGCGCACTCGATGGGCGCCGGGAAGGGCGCGGGTGTGGGGGTTGGCGTCTGGATGTCGACCTCGAAGCTGAAGACCTGAAGGGTGCCGCCGTTGACCTGCAGCAGCGCCGCCGAGGCCGAGATCACGGCCAGGACGGTGGCGAGCATGCAGAGCCAAAGGAGGCGGCGCAAGGTCAACTCCCTGCACTGGTAGTCAAATCGCCATGGGGCCCGGGGGATAGGGTTGCCCTACGCATCGCCGTCCTGACCCCGCGCCGAGCGCGCACGCCCCTCACCCTTCCGATTCCCCTTCTCCTTGATGGGAGAGGGGGCCAGGGGGAGAGGGTTCGGCGGCGCGTGGCCGTTGGTGGCGGCGGGAAGGGCGCCGTTGGCGCTGTACTCGTAGGTGATCGGCCCGTCGGGGATGAAGTAATGGTCGCCGTCAGGGAGCTTCTGGGCGAAGATGACGCCGCCGTCGCGCTGAGCGAGGCGCGCCAGGTCCCCGATCGTCGCGACGCGCACGCGCTGCGAGCCGTTGTGGTCGGCGTCCTTCACGTTGACCATCGTGGTGTGGTAGCGCACCTGCGCCTTCACCGTTTCGCTCTGGCCGAGGCCGAGGAACACTACCGCCGCGAACAGCCCGCCCGTCGCCAGCGGCGACCGCCGCCAGCGCCGCCGCCAGCGGCCGCAGCGTCGACACCGGCAGGCTCACGAGGCCCAGCGAGAGGTCGCGCGACTTCGTGACGTTTTCGCCGAGGCGGGTGGGCTGCGTCTGCTGCAACTGCGGGTCCGGCGTGATCAGCGTCTTCGTGTACTTGAACGTGATCGCGGGCGTGTAAAGCAGCTTCACCGCCTCGCCGGCGACCGTGGCCTTGGTGTCGACCCTGGCGCTAACGGTGAAGTCGTAGCTGGGGGCGCTAAAGCCGGTTTCCTTTTCTATGGATTCGATTAGCGCCTGTAACGGCGCCAGCTCGATGAAGCTGCGCATCGACGTGCTGGTGCCGGCGAAGCCCGTGGGCGCCACAATCTCGAAGCTCTTGCTCCAGCCGCCCTCGCCTGCCGCCTTGACGGTCAGGTTCAGAGCTCCGGCGCCGCTCTGCGGGGCGACCTCTGTGCCGGTCAGGCTGTAAAAGAAGCCCACTTCGACGCCCCGGACCAGCTTCGTGTAAAACGGAGGCACCTCCACTTTCCCGATGACCGGCGCGTTGAGGCCCGGATCGGCGTTGAGCGCCGGCAGCGCCACCGCGACCAGGCCCGTGGGGTAGAGGGTCGATGGTTGCAGGGCGAAGGTGTAATCGAAGCTGCTTGCCTGGGTGTAGTGGCCGCGCTCGGCGAACTCCGTGCGTTCCGCCGGAGTGCTGAACGCCTTCGAAGGCGACGAGCCCGAAGCCGAGGGCCAGTAAACCCGCGAATCCCATGCCCGCCCAGGCCCACATTGGTGCCGGCAGCCTCTCCGGTCCGCCGCCGCCGGCGCCGTTGTTGCCCGATGTCCCATCGTGTCTCATGTGCTTACCCCCTTCCGCCTCGCTTCTTGCTGACCTGCTGCCCGCCTGACCAGCGGTCATCGCCGCCATGCCGCCGACGATCGCGGACGGGGCGCTCGGCGCGCGCGCCCATGCCATCCAGCGCCCTTCTCCGGCAGCGTGATCCAGGCCTTGCCGACGATGTCGCTGCTGTGGGTGCCAGTGGTCGTGGCGTCCTTGTTGTCGCCCTGCATCTCGAAGCCGTCCGCTGCGTTGCCGCCAACGATGCGGTGATGACGATGCCACCCTCGCTGCTCGCCCTTGGCACGCGGAAGGCGACGATGTCGCCCGGCGCGTAGTCCGCCTGCCTGCCGCGTCAGAACGAGGTCGCCCGTGTAGTAGGTCGGCTCCATGCGAGACCCCCGAGACCATCACGATAGCCGGTCGAGCCGCCGAGGAAGGCGGGGCGACGTGAAACACCAGACGGCCGCCATGGCCAGCGTGAGTACCCAGAGCAGCAAACGACTCATGGCAGTTCGCTCAGAGGGCTCCGCCTGCCCCGCTCCGTGCGGGGCAGGCAGCAAGCCTCTACGGAGACGAGTTCGGTCCCTCGATCTAGATATGGATATCCGCAATGTCCTCGGGCTCCAATGTCGGGGCTGAAATTCACGATCGTGTTTGCGGTATTCGCTATGGGGTCGTCAAAGCCTTCAGTCCGATGGTCACCCCACTACCATTGGTCACGACAACATAGATGGCGATACCGGCGCAGTCGCCGTTCATCCCAATGCGGACGGCGTAACGATGTCGTCGTTGACACCGGTCTCAAGTGTCCAGCCAGCAACAGTAGCCGCTGGTGGTCGCACTGCAGAGTGGTGTCAGACCCAGCCTGAATCGTGCCACCATCGACGCTCAGCGCTGCCGCGGCACCATAAGCGGCCGCGGAGATTCCGAGTGCCACAGCGATTGCTACTAGAAAACGCATTTGGTTCCTCCATGAACCGCCCTCCGCCCGCGCGAGGGTCTATCGGAGATCAGTGTCGAGAGTCGAGCGATAGTCGTCCGTTGCCCTGTGCACCTCCTTGGGGAATGGCAGTCTGCCCGCGGACGGCGGCGAGCGGCGCGGTTGGGCGCCGGGGCCGGCCGCCGCGGCGGCTGCTTTCCCTGACGGGCACGGCAAGCGAGAGTGAGTTGGGTGCGGCCCTGAGGAGGGCAGTCGAGCAGTCCGGAATTCGGCTCGACTGCGCCGGCCTGGGCCGCTAACTGCGTCACCAAAAGCGAAGGGCCAGGCGCCGGCGTGGCCGCATTATGCGTGCGGTCACTTATCCAGAGCACTCAGCCCTTGCTAAGATGGGTACGCAGCGGAGTGGGCGCGTTTCACTCTCGTTGCCTTGGCGTCCTTCCGGTTCCAGCCGGAAGGGCGCCTTTTCCCTTATTCCGCGATCAGCTGCCGGCCCTTCAGCCGCCAGCGTGAAGCTGTGTTGTGGCGCGCGGAGGCGTACTCGGGCCCCGTCCGCGTGGACAGAGGCCAGGCGCCCGCCACGTGCGGGTACGGTGGTTCCTCCAGAGGGGAGTTCGCCGCGCGAGCGCGGCAGCAGCGGGGTTTGAAACACGTGTCCTAATCGGACATGCATATTTTGTTACGACTGTTTAATGTTTGTCAAGGGTCTTTCGTATGCAAGTGTTGCGGAATTATTTTGACAGGGAGGGGAAGAGGTGTGAGGTATCAGGCGTCAGGCGTCAAGCGTCAGGCGATAAAGCGAGAAGGCCCATCTCATACCTCACACCTCACGCGACGCCTACTTTCCCTGTCTGTCAGAAAAGCCGTTGCTCCCGCGCCCCAGTTCGTGTATAGACTGTCGCGAGCAAGGCGCGCTGCCGTCCGCCCGGAGGTTTGCGGATGGTTGGTCGCCCGCAGGAGGCCATGCCGAAACCAAGCGCGTGCCCGCCATTCCCCGACAGCCCGGGCGCCTGGATAGCCTGCTTCCGTCACCGGATTCAGGCCGGCGGTAAGCCGCTGACTCCAGAAGACTTCGGCCGCCTGCTCAAAAAGTCCGGCGCCACAGTGCGGCGCTGGGAAACCAACCGCAGCAGCCCCAACGAAGAAGACATCGCCAACATCGCCAAGGCGGCGAAGCTCAGCGCCCTCCAGGCCGCCTTCTTGAGCGCCGCCTGCACCCGCATGCGGGCCACGCCCGCCCCCAACCGCCGCGACTTCATCGAGTACATGGACGAGGTCCTCTGCTCCACGCCTTACCCGGCCATGCTCCACGACGGCCTCTTCTACACGCGCGCCTGGAACAGTCACGTCGAGGCGCTGGCCCCCGGCGTAACGCGCGTCCTGGAGCAGGAGATGCACCCCATCGCGGCGATGATGCGCGCCAGCCCCTTCGGCGCTGCTCAGCGCGGCCGAGCATGAGGAGACGCTGCGAGACGGGCTGCGCATCTTCTGGATGAGCACAGCCGTCAACAGCCACCGGCCCGAGTACAAGACGGTCCTGGCCGAACTGGCGCGCGAGCCGCGCTTCCGCGAGATGTGGATGGACTTCGCCCTGGGAGACGAGGCTACCACCTCCGACCCGATCAGCTTCGGCTACTCGATGGGCGGGTCCGGCGCCCGCTTCCGCATCTACTCCCGCACAATCACGTTCCCGCCCACGTACTACCTCAATGAGTACCACCCGGACGACGACGTCTCCCGCGAGCGGCTGGCTCGCCTGCGGGAGCAGGGGGCGCCCCACGTTTACTTCAAGCGCAGCCTGCACTGGGTTAAAGCTCCACTCTCGGAGTGCCAGGTCTAAATTTGACCTGTGTGCCCCGCGACAGACGCGGGGGTCGGCGGCCGATGATGATTACAGAGCGCAGTTCCCTTGCAGTGGCCTGCAAGTCTGGCGGGAGAGCTTGCGGGCCGCTCCGCCACCGGAGGCAACAAGGAGGCTCTGCTCGACGCGCCCCCTTCGCTAATAACGAAGGGGGCGTTCGTTTGGGGGGAAGCTGTCAGGCGTCAGGCGTCAGGCGTCAGGCGTCAGGCGTCAGGCGTCAGGCGTCAGGCGTCAGGCGTCAGGGAAGAGGCTCGAGGCGGTGGAGGCCCAGGGCAGCCTCCTTACGCTGTCATTGCGAGGCCCTGAAGGCCGGCAAGCCGAAGGGCCGTGGCAATCTCAGCACCCGAGTCCGCGTACCCGCCCCCGAGCAGGGCTGAATGCGGACGCTCTGGCCGACGGCTGAAAGCTGAAAGCTGAAAGCTGAAAGCTCTCCTACCGCGTCCGCGGGTCCAGAGCGTCGCGCAGGCCGTCGCCCAGGAAGGTGAACGAGAGCATCAGCAGCGCGATGGCGATGGCCGGGAACAGCACCAGGTGGGGGAAGGCGAAGATGGCGCTGTAGCCTTCCTGCACCATCGACCCCCAGCTGGGGATGCCCGGGCCGACGCCGATGCCGATGAAGCTGAGCGTCGCCTCCGCGAAGACGGCGCGCGGGATTCCGAACGTGGCCACGACGATGATCGGGCCGAGCGTATTCGGGAACAGGTGGCGCCACATGATCGCCCGGTTCGATGCGCCCAGAGCCCTGGCGGCATCGACGAACTCGCGCTCCTTCAGCGACAGGATCTGGCCGCGGACCAGGCGCGCGTCGCCCACCCAGTTGACGATGCCGATGATGAAAAACAGGGTGAATATCTGCTCCGTATCGCGGCTGAGGATGTTGATCCCCATCGCGTGCAGGATGCCGTCCGCGAACACCGTCCGCAGCAAAATGATGAAGAGCAGGTCGGGGAAGGCGTACATCAGGTCCGCGAACCGCATCAGCAGGTTGTCCACCACGCCGCCGAAGTAGCCGGCCAGGGTCCCCACCGTGACGCCGATTGTCAGCACGATCATCTGGGCAAAGATGCCTACGGTCAGCGAAAGGCGAGCGCCGTAGATCAGGCGGCTAAACCAGTCGCGGCCAAGGTTGTCGGTCCCCATGAGGTGGTGAGAGGTCGGCTTCTGAAAGACCGCGGAGTAGTCCTGCGTATTCGGGTTGACCGGCGCGACCAGCGGCGCAAGCACGGCGACAACGGCAAACGAGAGGATGATCGTCAGGCCGACGAGGGCAAGCCTGTTTCTGGTGAGACGCCGAAGCGCATCATCCCAGAGGCCGCGGGCTTTGAATTCTTGGCCGGCGGGCGCTTCGGCTATCGGTAGGCTGCTTACCGCCACCCCACCCTCCTACTTGTACCTGATTCTCGGGTCAACGACGGCATAGGCGATGTCTACCGCGAGGTTCGCAAAGGCGATGAACACCGCGTAGAACAGGGTTGTGCCCATGATCAAGCCGTAGTCGCGGCCGTTGATGCTCTGGACGAACAGCCTGCCGTTGCCCGGTATCGAAAACAGCTGCTCCACGACGAACACGCCGGTGACCAGGTTTACGCTGATCGGCCCAAGAACCGTGATTATGGGAATCAGCGCGTTGCGGAAGGAGTGCCTGTAGAGCACCGTGATGCTCCGCAGGCCCTTTGCCCGCGCCGTGCGCACGTAGTCCTGCCGCAACACCTCCAGCATGCTGGCGCGCGTCACCCGCGCCAGGAACGCGGTCGGCAGCGCGGCCAGGCAGATCACTGGCATCAAGGTCTGCCTTATCGGCGGCACCCAGCCGGGGATAATCCCGCCCTGCACGTTCCAGCCAAAGGTCGGCAGCAGTGAAGCTGCACCGAGAGGACATAGATCATGAAAATGCCAAGCACGAAGGACGGGATCGCGGACCCGAGCGTCGCCAGCAGCACGCTGGCATAGTCCATTGGCCCATTGCGGTTGACCGCCGCGAGCACGCCCAGCGTTACGCCGAACACGCCTGCCACGCCCAGGGCCATCAGCCCCAGCACGGCCGTGACCTTGAAGCCCGAGAGCAGGATGTCGGTCACGGGCTTGTCCTGGCGCCGGAAGGAGATACCGAGGTCGCCTTTCAGGGCGTCGGTCACGAAGTTTATGTATTGGCGCCAAAGTGGCTGATCGAGACCATACTTTCGGTTGAGATTTTGGATTACGTTATCGGGCAGCTTTCTATCGGAATCCCAGGGCCCGCCCTCCACGTTGTGCATCAGCACGAACGTAACCAGGGAAATGAAGAGCAAGACCGGGAATATCCAGAGCACCCTGCGAGCGATGTAATTGCTCATGTGATCTTATCGGCGCTGAGGGAGCGCCCCGCTCACATGCGGGGCGCTCCCTCTGGCGCTGGTACCTCTAGAGCGGCCTAGTTGGTGCCAATGTAGGTGCGGTAGAAGTTGTAGTCGCCTCTGAGTCCGCCGTCGATCGCCGTGACGATCAGGTTCTTCACCTTCGGCTTAACGAGGATGAAGACCTCACGGTTGTAGATCGGCACCAGAGCAGCGTCGTCGAGTGCCTGCTTCTGGGCCTGCTTGTAAAGGTCCAGGCTCTTCGCCTGATCCGGCTCCTGAGCCGCCTTCTTCACAAGGTCGTCGAAGTTGGCGTTCGAGTACTGGGTGTGGTTGTTCGAACCGCCCGTACCGAGAATTTGCGGCAGCCAGTTGTCCGGGTACGGCCAGTCCGCGCCCCAGCCATTGGTCGTGACCTGATGCTGGTTCTTGGTGTAACGCGCTGACGCCGTGGCCGAGTCGACGAACTCGTACTCGACATCGATGCCGAGGTTCTTCTTGAAGTTGTCGATCACGAACGGCGCAATCACGTTCCGGTTGGTGTCGGTCGAGCTGGCAAGGAACGTGACCTTGGGCAGGCCCTTGCCGTCCGGAAAGCCGGCTTCGGCGAGAAGCTGCTTCGCCTTCGTGGGGTTGAAGTCGTACTGCTTGCCGGCTTCGGCGTCGTAGCCGGGCATGCCCGCGGGTATCCAGGTCGTTGTCGGCTGGCCGACGCCCTGGCAGCACGACCTCGACGAAAGCCTTGCGGTCGAAGGCGGTCGCGAACGCCTGGCGCACCTTCAGGTTGTCGAAGGGCGCCATCTTGTTGTTCATGAAGAGTGCGAAGGTGGTGAGCTCGTTTTTGCGAAGGAGCTCCTTGTTCAGCGGCGAACCCGCTGTCGCGACCTCACGGCGGTTCGCCGGCGGCACGCCGACGATATCGAGCTCGTTGTTCAGGTAGGCGGCGTAAGCCGCGGCGTCGTCGTCCATGAACAGGACCTTGATCTGCTGCAGCTGCGGCTTGGGCGTGCCGAACCAGTTGGGGTTGGGCACCAGGATGATGCGCTCGTTGTGCTTCCACTCCTTGAGCATGAAGGCGCCGTTGCTGACGTGGTTACCGGCCTCTGTCCACTTGTCGCCGAACTTCTCGACGACGTCCTGGCGGACCGGGAAGGCCGTCCACAGGGCCATGACGTTGAGGAAGCTGGGGCTTGGTTCTGCCAGGGTGTAGACGACCGTCGTCTCGTCCTTGGCCGTGACGCCGACCGTGTCACGCAGCTTCGCCAGGTCGGCGTCGGAAGGGGTCAGCGGCTTGTCCTTGGTGCCGAGGGCGGTGTTGTAGGCCTCGGCGCCCTTGATGGCGAAGTAGAAGCTGGTGTAAGGGCCCGCCAACTTGGGGTCCAGAGCGCGCTTCAAGCTGTAGGCGAAGTCGTTCGCGGTGACGGTCTTGCCGTCGCTCCACTTCGCGTCCTTGCGCAGCTTGATCGTGTAGATCAAGCCGTCCTTGGAGATGCCACCGTTGTCGGCCGTCGGCATCTCGGCGGCGACGTTGGGGACGACTTTCAGGTCCTCGTCGAACGTGAAAAGGCCGCTGAACAGCGGCTTTGTCAAGGTAGTCTCATCCGCGAAATTGGTGAGCTGCGGGTCGATGGTCTTCGGCTCACCGGTGATCCGCATGCGCAGGACCTGCTGATCGGCGGGAGCGGCGTTCGCCGCGCCTCCCTGGTTGTTGTCTTTGGTGGCGCTCCCGCCGTTACTGTCCCCGCCGCATGCCGCCATCAGCATGCCCAGGAGGACGACCGATGAAGCCAGTAGCTTCATGCCGTTGCCCCGAAACAGGTTCATACGGACTCCCTTCCTTTTTGTGCCCTAGCAACCTCTAAATTAAGCAAAACCGGAACAATCCTAGTGCCATCCAATGCCGAACGCAATGGCATACCACAGTTTCTTAACATCCCGCTAACACTTGTGATTGCCCTGGGCTGG
Source organism: uncultured Chloroflexia bacterium (assembly GCA_963703905.1). Classification (GTDB taxonomy): domain Bacteria; phylum Chloroflexota; class Dehalococcoidia; order DSTF01; family WHTK01; genus DATLYJ01. Next base: position 154,873 of record CAVPFY010000006.1, on the reverse strand, counting down.
ACATTTGCCCTGACCTTGCCCTTGCGCCCGGCTGCCCCCTGGCGATCGCAGAATCAAACGCCGCTCCGGCGCAGCCGTCCAATGTTGCGGCCTTTGCCGGAGCCGGGCGCAGCTTCGCGACGAGGCCAATCTCACTCATTGAGTTGAAAGGCTTGCGTTGGGAACAGAGTGCAGAGTGCAAAGCGCAGCGACGATGTAGGCTTCCGCCTGCACTCTGGACTCTGCTCCGCCTCTAGGGCGCCAGCACCGTCCGCCCGAACGCCTGCCGGGACTCGATGTACTCGTGCGCGGCGGCGGCCTCGGATAACGGGAATGTGCGGTCGATTACAACCTTGAGCTTGCCGGCCTGCGGCGTCCTGGAGGTGGCCCTGGACCATGGGCATCACGCGGCCCGGGTCCTCCTGCCGTCGGCGCCGAAGTAGACGCTGGTGTAGGAGGAGTTGCGCCCGCCCAGGAGGCCGAGGTCCGGTGCCTGGCGGTCGCGGCCGGCGTTGCCGACGCTGATCGCCCTGCCCTTGTAGGCCAGCGAGCGCAGGCTGCCCTGGAGCACGTTGCCGCCGACCGAATCGACCACCAGGTCGACGCCGCGGCCGTCGGTCAGGCGCTTGACCTCTTCGACGAAGTCGCGCTCGCGGTAGTTGATCCCGTGGTCGAGGCCGAACTCCTTCAGCCGCGCCAGCTTCTCGTCCGAAGACGCCGTCGCGAAGACAGTGGCGCCGGCGCGCTTGGCCAGCTGGATCGCCGCCAGGCCAACGCCGCCCGCACCCGCCTGGATGAGGACGCTCTCGCCCGCCTTCAACCTGCCGAACTCGAACAGGCAATCGTCCGCCGTCCCGAAAGCGATCGGCACGCAGGCGCCCTCGCGCCATATCGAGGCCGTCCGGCAGCACCCAGGTGGCGTTCGCGGGCACCGAGAACAGGGCCGCGTGCGAGCCGTTGGGCGTTGATCGCGACCACGCGCTGCCCCACGCGGCGGTCCGTCACCTCCGCCCCGACCTCGCGGATGACGCCGCCGGCCTGATAGCCAACGATGTGCGGCTTGGCCGTCATCATGCCGCCGGCGCGGTTCAGGACGTCGCCGCCCTCGATGCTCACGGCCTTCACCTCGATGATGACGCCGCGCGGATGGCAGACGGGGTCGGGCACGTCTTCGTAGCGGAAAACGCTGGGCGGTCCGGTTTCGTAATAGACGGCAGCTTTCATTTTGGCTCTCAGCTTTCAGCGATAAGCATTTCAGCGGGTCAGCACTTCAGCCGTCCGATCATCAGCCTCGCGGCGCCGAGGGACAAGCCCAGAATGGGCGGCGGCAGTTCCGAAATCTTCCGGACCAGATCACCGAAATCAGTGTCAATCCGTGGCAGAAAACTCCTAAATCTGCGAAATCTGCGTGAATCCGCGGCTGGTGTGCGCGCCTACACCTGGCGGCGCTGGAAGGCCCAGGTGCCCAGCGCCAGGCAGCCGGCCGCGAACGCCGACAGCACCAGGAAGTCGCCCGGCAGCGAGGACGTCCAGCCGTCGATGACGAGGTGGCGCATGGCGTTGATGGCGTAGGTCAACGGGTTAAGGCGCGCGATTACCTGCATCCACTCCGGCATCGCCGAAAGCGGGGCGAAGGCGGTGCTCATGAAGAACAGCGGCAGCGTGACGAAGCCCGTAATCGCGAAGAAGTCGCCGTGGTTGGGCACGATGAAGGCGATGCCCAGGAAGGCCGCGGTAAGCGACATGCCGATCAGGCCCGTGATCACGAACATCACGAACAGCCCGCCCGCACCCGCCTCGATGGAGACGCCCAACGCCAGGCCGACGATCAGGATCGCGACCGCCTGCACGAAGCTCAGCGCCATCATGAACACGAATCGGCTGACGATGATCGAGCTGCGCGAGATCGGCGCCGTCAGAAGCTTGGCCAGAAAGCCGTTCTCTTTGTCCCACATCAGCGGCATCGCGCCGCTGACGGCGTTGCCGACGACAGTGAAGATCATGATTCCGGGCAGCATGAAGGTGGTGTAGTTCGGGGCGTCGATAACGGAGCGGTCGATTGCGCGCTGGAACATGCCGCCGAAGAAGATCAGCCACAGCGCCGGCTGGGCAATGCTGAAGAACAGGTTCAGACGCTCGCGCTGGATGTGGATGAACCAGCGCGTCGACTGCGCCAGGACCTCCTGCGCGTACTCCCCGAGGCCATTCTCGCGGGCTGCCGCGGGAAAGGCGCGTGCGGCCGTTTGCTCGCTGGTGGTCATTCCTGGCCCTCCTCATCGCTGAGCTGGTGGCCCGTGTGAAGCAAGAATACGTCATCCAGCGAGGGCCTCTTGTAGGTGACCGAGGCCAGCCGCAGATTTAGCTCGTCGGCCAGCCGGATCAGGCCCGGCAGGAACGAAGCCGCGTCCTGCACGTATACCTGGAGATGCCTCTGGCCCGCGACCGTGCGCTTGACCTCCGGCCGGCCGGCCAGCGCCTCTTCGAGCACACCGCCGCCGGCCTCGAGCTCGACCGAGATCGCGTCGGCGCCGACCGACGCCTTCAGACTCTCAGGGCTGCCTTCGACGACGACCTTGCCGTGGTCAATGATGACGATGCGGTCGCAGAGGCGGTCGGCCTCGTCCAGGTAGTTCGTGGCCAGCAACACGGTCACGCCGTCGCGCCGGAGCTGCTTCGATGTAATCCCAAACCTTGTGGCGCGACTGCACGTCCAGCCCCAGGCTGGGCTCGTCCAGGATCAGGACCCGCGGCTTGTGCAGCAGGCCGGCGGCGATGTCCAGGCGCTTCTTCATGCCGCCCGAATAGAGGAAGGCGCGGGTGTCCGCGGCGTCCTCTAGCTCGACCATCTCCAGCGCGTCCTGGACTCGCCGCTTCACCTCGCGCCGAGGCAGGTGGTACATGTTGGCCTGCAGGACCAGGTGCTCGCGGCCGGTCATGCAGGTAGTCGTGCGCGATCTCCTGCATCACGTAGCCGATGCTGCGCCGCACCTCGTCCGGCTGCCGCACGACGTCGAAGCCGCAGACGCTGGCGCTGCCGCCGGTCGGCCGCATCAGCGTCGTCAGGATGCGGATCGTCGTCGTCTTGCCGGCGCCGTTGGGGCCGAGCATGCCGATGATCTCGCCCTCGCCGACGGTCAGCGAGAGGCCATCGACGGCCCGCAGGGTGCCGAACTCGCGCACCAAGTCCCGGACTTCAACGGCAACGCTCATCAGCATCCTTTAATTAATGGGATTCGAACTCCTACTCCAGGTGCGGCTCCGGCGCGTGATCGTACGTGCCGAAGCTCCAGGTGTAGCCCTCGAGATCCCTGAGGATGAAGTCGCGGCTGCCGTAATCCCGATCGACAAGGTGCTCAACGATGTCGGCGCCCTTGCTCTTGGCTCGCTCATAGAGCGCGTCGACGCCGTCCATTGCCACGTACACGCCCTGGTTGGTGACCGGGCCTGCGAACGGCCCTTCAGTGCTGGTCGGGCCCAGGCCGAGGAAAATGCCGCCGAACTTCATCTCCGCGTGGACAATACGGCCTTGATCGCGATAGATCGCGTACTTCTCCATCCCCAGCACATCAACCATCCAGGCGATGGCCGCGTCCGGGTCCCGGTAGCGAAGCACCGGGGATATCTGCTTCACTTTGATCTGCGTGTCTGCGGTCATGGCTACTTACCTCCAGGTTGCGATCTCGTTTGGGGCGGCCGCGCTGCCCGATAAGTGCATGCTACGGACCGGCCGAACACCGGTCTTGGACGAAATTTACCGCCGCCGCGTCAGTCGAGCATGCCTCCACCGTCGACCCGGCGGCGCAGAAAGTCGCGCGGCGGGCTGCCGGTGAACTGGACGAAGTCGCGGATCAGGTGAGACTGGTCGTAGTAGCCGCAGTCGGCCGCCAAGTCGCCCCAGCAAGGGTTCGTCGCCGCGGCGACGCGGGCCATAAGGCGGTCGAAGCGCGCGATCCGCGCCGCCGTCTTGGGCGCCAGGCCGATGTGGTCGCGAAAGGTCTCGATTAGCCGCTTGTGGCTCCAGCCGAGGGTGCTGGCCAGGTCCGCTATGGGCGCCAGGCCGCCGCTGAGGATCAGGCGGTCCCAGGCCCAGAGCAGCCCCTTCGAAGGTAGCGGCGCCGCGCGCAGCCTGGCGGCAAGAAAGGCATCGAGCGCGTCGAAACGGTCTTCCCACGAACATAGGCTCCGTACTCTTTCGGAGAGCTCGCGGCCTTCCCTGCCCAGAAGCGCATCCAACGAAACGACGCGGCCGCTGATCTCCGACATCGGCATCCCAAAGATCAGGCGCGCCGCCGGCGGCGTGAGGTCGATCTGGATTCCGGCGGAGTCGCCCGTCCATCGCGTCAGGGCGAAGGTGTCGTGGAGGCCGGCGGCGAACCCGCCTTCGAAAGAAGCGTACTCGGCGCCGGGATAGGCCGCGACCTCCAGCTGCGGGCCGAAGGGCAGGATCAGCGTGGCGGTAGTCGAGGGCGCGTGGCGCCGGCCCGCCGGCGTCGGCGACCGCTCGATGTAACCGGTGTAGTCCGACGCCAGCCCGCGCAGGGACATCGCCGGCTTCCGCCGCGCAAGTTCCCAGGCCGGGACCTCGGCCGGATCGCGTTCGATCGAGACAGGCGCGGTCGACATGTCAGGCAGTCTATCGTGCCGAAGGCGTCATGGTACGCCTTCGCCGCATGTCTGCTGACAGCAGCGTGTCAGGAGGCCGCGAGTTACAATTGATTCGCCCACGTCCTGCTCCTCCGAGGTGCTCCTATGCCCGCAATCAACGCTGACACGCTGACCCTTCCCCGCCTGCCGGCGCTGCCGCAAGGCGACACCGCCTGGCGGCCGGTGCTAAAGGTCATCACGGCGCAGCGCTCCCTCGAAGGCGAGGGCTTCGTCGTGCGGCGGCCGTTCCCCGGCGCCGAGCTCGCGCTCGCCGACCCCTTCCTCCTCCTCGACCACATCGGCGCCGTCGAGTACGCGCCCGGCGAGGCGAAGGGCACGCCCTGGCACCCGCACCGTGGCTTCGAGACGGTCACCTACATCATGGACGGCGCCTTCGAGCACCAGGACACGACCGGCGGCGGCGGCCTGATCACCGACGGCGCCACCCAGTGGATGACGGCCGGCGCCGGTATCCAGCACATCGAGAGGCCACCCGAGCAGCTCGTCGTCCGGGGCGGCCTGTTCCACGGCGTCCAGCTCTGGGTGAACCTGCCCGCGGCCTAGAAGTGGACTGCCGCCCCGCTACCAGGACATCGAGGCCGCGCGACGTCACGCCTGCTCTCCAGCGATGACGGCGCCTCGCTCGTCCGGGTCATCGCCGGCGAGATCGCCGGCTTCAAAGGCCCGGGGATGCACCCACACCCCGATCACCTATCTGCACGCGACCGTCGGCCCCGGGCTCGCGCCTCGCCATGGCCTGGCCCAAGGACTTCAACGCCATGGTCTACGTGCTCGCCGGGCGCGGCTTCGTCGGCCGCGAAGACCGGCCGCTGGATGAGGGCCAGCTCGCCCTCTTCGGCCCGGGCGACGCCATCACGGCTTGCGCGCGGCCGAGCGCCAGCCGGCGACTTCGGCCCGACGGCTGGGAGCTTCTCGCTCCTGGGCGGCCTGCCCATCCGCGAGTCCGTCGCCCGCTACGGGCCCTTCGTCATGAACACCCGCGAGGAGATCATCCAGGCGGTCGAGGACTATCAGGCCGGCCGCATGGGCGTAATCCCGGCAATCCAGATGCCGCACCAGACCAGCGCGGACGAGCCCGCGAAGGCCGCGAACTAGGTCTACAATCGGCTCATGGCGGCCGCGTACGCCACCGGGACCCTCGGCAGCCTCGTCGCCCTGATCGTGGCGCTGGTCTTCGTCATATCCGGCGCGAATGACGGCGGCCCCGCGGCGAAGCCGGCGACGCCCGCGAGCCTGACGCGCGCCGGCCTGACTTCGCACACGCCCACGCCGCCACCGACGCTAGTCGTGTATCTGGCGGACTCCGCCGCGCAGGCCATGGCGATCGAGCGTCAGGTTATCGACTGGCAACAGGCGCTGATCGACAATCGTCTGGCACCGGCCTTCTATCGGATCCCCTTCCTGGTCCTGTTCGATGACACCCTCAGCGTGGAGACGGAGACTTCGAGCTTCACGCCGATCTCAGGCCGGCCGCCTATCCGGGTGGTCGACCTCCGAGGACAGGGCCCGTAAGCGTCACCCTGAGGAGCGCCGCAGCCTCATGTCATTCTGAGGAGCGACGCAAGGAGCGACGAAGAATCCCGCCGGCGGCTCGACACGCTCATGTGAATTCAGAACGGAGATGTTCGTGCAGATTTTCCAAGGCCAGGTCCGGTTCGGCATCCACTCGGGGCCCCAGAACACCTCATTCCAGGACTACCTGCACCTCTGGCGCACGGCCGAGGACCTCGGATTCGACTGGGCGTCCGTCTTCGACCACTTCATCCCGATGCAGCCGGCCGACCCGGCCGGGCCCTGCTTCGAAGGACTGACCCTGCTCTCGGCGATGGCCGCGCACACATCGCGCATCCGCTGCGGCATTCTCGTTGCCGGCAACACCTACCGAAATCCGGCCGTGCTCGCGAAAATCGCCTCGACCATCGACCACGTCTCCGGCGGGCGCCTGGAACTCGGCATCGGCGCCGGGTGGTATGAGATGGAGCACAACGAGTACGGCATTCCCTTCCACACAACGGGCCGGCGCATCCGCATGCTCGGCGAGAGCGCCCGCATCCTCAAGAGCCTCTGGACGCAGGAGCGCACCACGTACCTGGGCCACTACTACAACATGAAGGACGCCTCCTGCGAGCCGAAGCCCCTGCAACAGCCCGAGCATCCCCCTCTGGATCGGCGGCGCCGGCGAGCAGCTCACGTTGAGGATGGTCGCCGAGTCCGCGGACGGCTGGAACACCTTTTTCTCGCCCCTGGATGCCTACCGGCACAAGCTCGACGTCCTGGCGCGCCACTGCAAGGACGCCGGCCGCGACCCGCGGGACATCCGCAAGTCGCTGGTCGTGCAGGCCGTGATCGGCGAGACGGAGGCCGATGTCGCGCAGGCTGTGGACCGCATGGGCGGCGGCGACGTTGCCGCTTTGCGGCAGCGAATGATGGTGGGCACGCCGGAGCAGTGCGCGGCGCAGCTACTGGACTACGTGCGCCTGGGCGTCGGCGACTTCATCATCGGCGCGCGCCCTCCCGCGAACGTGCCGGCGCTGGAGCTGATCGCGAAGCAGGTCGCGCCCATCGTCAGGGAGGAGGGCGCAGCCATCCTTGCGGCCGCGTGAGTTCAAGGGTGGGCGGAGCTAGTTAGCCATGCCTCGTTGCTTCCCTTGTGAGCTGGGTCAGAACCACTTGGGGCCACTTTACTTTTCGAGAGCATGATCCGGATCTGCTCCCGTGCGCTCGGCGTCCGTTCGTCCTTCGACAAGCTCAGGACGAACGGGACACGGCGCCTGCGTAACGAGGCCGAACACTAGTCCTGCTTCCGTTCGTGGTGATTGATCTCGTTCCGTTAGTGGTTGGCCGGTCTTTACTTCCATTCTTCGTGAGCCGGCGTTTACGTCCGTTCGGCGTTTACGTCCACTTTTAGTGATAAGGCCTTCACTTCCGTTCGTGGTGAGCTCGGTCGAACCACGAACGGGCAGCCCGCGTTCGAGGGCGGGCAAACTCGGGACGTTAGCCAGGCGCTGCCACTAGCCTCGGAGCGCTAGAACACCGCCATTTCGAAGGCGCGACGGTGCTTCTGGGTGACGGGGTGCTTCTCGCCGAGGACGCCGAACAGGGCGATGCCCGCTTTGCGCGCGGCGTCGTCGTTATAGCGGCGGTCGCGGCGCAGGGTGTCGACGAAGCCGGCCGCCGCTGAGTCCAGCTCTTGCGCGGCCAGGGCCCTGAGCGCCGAAGCGTAGGTCTCGCGGCCGGGGCCCTCGGGAAGCTTGTCGAGGTCGGCAGCCGCCCGGATGAGTCTCGACAGGGCCTCGATTGCCTGGCACTGGGGAAACAATGCCGTCTTCGTCGCGGCCGCTTCGCGCGCAAGCTCTTCCGAGCGCGAGGGGTTCCGGAACAGCAGCGTGCGCGCCAGCAGGACCCTCGCCTCTGCGTTCGACGGATCCTCGACCAGCACCATGGTCGCCAGGTCCTCGACCTTAGCCTCGTCGCCGTTCTCGAATGCCGCCCGCGCCTCATCCAGCAGCCCCACGTGCTTGCCGGGCAGCGCTTCCGACAACCACTGTCGCACCCGCGGCTCCGGCAAGGCGCCGACGAACTCGTTGACCACCTCGCCGTCGACGAACAGCTTCACGGCCGGGATGCTGCTGACCCGGTACCGCGACGCTTCGGCCGTGAGGACGTCCGTGTTCACCTTCGCCAGGTTCCAGGCGCCGTCACCCTCGGCGGCGAGCTTCTCGAGCACCGGGCCCAGTACGCGACAGGGCCCGCACCAGGGCGCCCAGAAATCCACCAGCACAGGCCGCTGGTGGCTGGCTTCGATGACCTCGGTCTGAAAGTCCGTCACTTCCATCTTTAGCTCGCTTCTCCTTCGATATGCGTTCAGGGCGCGGCCCGCCGCTGTCGGGCCCTCGTTGTCGAATCGCCTCTTCGATCCTCCAACACCCGCCTGCCTGCGTCCAGATCGAGGCGTCAGCTTGCCGCGCGCACCACCGCCGCGACCGTCGCCGCGTCCAGCGGCCCGCGTTCGACCCAGCGCAGCGCGTCCTCCAACTGGCCGATGTCGGAGAAGCCGATGAGCGCCGTCGACAGCTCGGCCTTCGAGATCGCGAAGCGCACGGCCAACTCAACGCCGCTCTCCAGGCCGGCGTCGCGGGCGAGCGTCTGCAGGCGCCTCGCGCGCGCCAGGTCGGCGTCGAACTCGCCGCCGCCAACCATCGCGCCGCCGCCGCCGGGACTGGCCAGGCGCGCGCGGTCGCTGCTGCCACTGACCGCGCCGGCCGCCAGGATGCGGATGGCGATAGTGCCCATGCCCTGCCGCGCGGCGACTTCGATCAGGCCGCCCAGGTCCTGGGCGCCGCCTGAAGCGCCCGCGAAGCCCGCGCTGGGGTTGATGGCGTTGAAGTAGCACTGCGCCGTCTCGAAGCGGCCCGATCGCACAACGTCCAGCACCTCGGCCGTCTCGCCCAGGCCGGTGATGCCGGCGTGCCTGGTGTAGCCTTCGCTGACGGCCGTACGCATCGCCTCGGCAACGGCGTCGATGACCGCCGTCGCGGGCAAGGAGCGCTCGTTGCTGGCGATACGCGAATGCAGTTGCAGCAGGTCGACGTGCTCGCGGCCGAGGCGTCTCAGACTCTCGGTTATCGAGGCCCGAACCGCCGCCGCGGGGTCAGCGAGGTCGGCCGGCGCCAGCGTCACCTTGGTCCCGACAGCGACGCGGCCCCAGGCATCGAGCGCCGTCAGCGCCCGCCCGAGGCTCTGCTCCGAGGCGCCGTTGCCGTAGGATGCCGCGGTGTCGAAGTAGGTGATCCCGCCATCGAGCGCGCAGGCGACTGCTTCGCGCTGCTCCGCCGGCTCGCCGCGCGTCATGAGCCCGCCGACGCTGCCGCAACCGAAGCCCAGCTCGGACACGGTGATGCCGGTGCTGCCCAACGGACGATACTTCATGCCTTCGTCTCCTCCATGCTCCCGGCCAGCACCTTATATAGCACCACCCGGTCGGCCGCCATCAGCCGGTCCCCATTGCGCAGCCGAATGACGAAGTCGTCACGCACGCCTTCGAGCAGTTGGTCTAGTTGGGCGTCGTCCCAGAAGCCCTCACCCGTGAGGAGGAAGTAGTCCGCCGCCTGGCCGGCAAACCAGACGCGCTTCCAGGGCCTCAGGCCTTCCTTGGGCGCGACAGCCTTCGCCATGCGGGCGCGGTCGTCGTCGGACCAGGGGTCCCAGCCGGTGAGCATGCGCAGATAGCCGGCCCGCCAGGCCGCCGAGGTGTCGTCGGCCGACTTGAGGCGGGAGCGCACTTCTTCGACCAGGGCATCCGCCATGAGCCTGTGCTCCTCATCCGACCAGGGATACTGCCCCGCGATCTGGACGTGGTGTGCCGCCGAAAAGGCGGCGCGCAGGGGATGGCCGGCGGCCAGGTGCTGCTTCGTGTCCTCGGCCGTGGCGATGGCCAGCGTCTTGAGGGTGCCGTCTCCGAAAAGCTCTGCCAGGTCCACGCCAACAGCTTACGGGCGCGGCCACAGGCGGGACGTTAAGAATCGCCGTTTTTGCTCAACGGATAGGCCGGCCGCCGGCTTTGATGTCGATGGCATAGCCGGCGACGCAGAGGTAGGCGGCGTCCGCGGCCGCGGCCATGAGCTGGTTCGCCTCACCAAGGATGTCGCGAAAAAGGCGCCCGAGCGGGTACTCCGGCACCAGGCCGCTGCCCACCTCGTTGGTCACCACGATGAGGCCGGCGGCCTGCCCGCCCTGCCACAGCACCAGCCGGCGCACCCGTTCGAGGCAGGCTTCGCCGGAATCCTCTGTCTCCGAGGTCAGAAGCAGGTTGCTGACCCAGAGCGTCAGGCAGTCCAGCAGGCAGACGCCGTAGGGGCCGCTTTTCTCCAGCGCGCCGGTCACGTCCAGCGGCTCCTCCAGCGTGCGCCAAACCGCCGGCCGGGAAGCGCGGTGGACCTGCACGCGTCGAGCCATCTCCTCGTCGCCGGGTTCCAGCGTCGCCAGGTAGAGGACGTCGGGCCCGCGCTCGGACGCCAGCTTCTCGGCGAAGCGGCTCTTGCCGCTGCGGGCGCCGCCGGTAATCAGGATCATCTCGCCCATCAGAGGCCCGCGATCTCCATGACGCACCCGGCATTAGTAACAGTCATTCAGGCCCTCCGCCTCGACAAGTACCGCATCCGTTGCGGCCGCGCCACCGCGATCCTAGCCCGCCCATGCCACCGCGATCACCAACAGCAGCGTCTCGACAACTTCGATGATGGCGCCGAAGGTGTCGCCGGTGAGGCCGCCCAGCCTGGAAGCGATGGCGGCGCCCAGGCGCAAGCCCGGCGGCGCCGGCGATCGCCCAGGCGGCGGCGCCCTCGGCACCCAAGGCCGGCCGCCGCGGCGGCCAGGGCGATTGCGCCGGCCAGCGGCGCGGCCCAGGGCCACGCGGCCGCGTGAAACGATGCGCCGAGTCCGTCGGCGCGGGCCGCCGGAAACGCCGCGATCGCGGCGACGCAGGCCCAGCGAGACAGCGCCGGGGCGACTATCAGCACCTCTGCCCGCGAGCCGCCGGCCAGCGTGCCCGAGGGCCGTCGCCTTGATCCCCACCACGGCTATCAGCGCCGCCGCCCCAAATGCGCCGATGGCCGAGTCGCGCATGATCGCCAGCCGCCGCTGCGGCGAGTGGCCGCCGAAGAGCCCGTCCGCGGTGTCCGCGAGCCCATCCGCGTGCAGGCCGCCGGTCAGGATCAGGAGCAGGGCCGCCAGCAGCCAGCCGGTGAGCCCGGGGCCGAGCTCATCGCGAAGCAGCCAGCCGGCGCCGGCCAGAAGCCCGCCCAGCAAGAGGCCCACGGCGGGAAAGAAAGCCTGGCCGCGGCCGAAGACATCGGCCGGCACGATAGCGGCGTGCCGCAGGCGCAGCACCGTCAGCGTCTCCAGGGCGACCAGCGGCAGCCAGAGGTTGTCGAGCACGCGAGTTCGGGGCGCCGCGTCCTCCATCACTCGAAGTTGGTCGCCTCGGCGACCGCGCGGCCGGACACGCCCGCCTCCTCGAAAGTCGCCATCTCTGCCAGCAGGCGGCAGGCGGCTTCGAGCAGGGGCAACGCCAGCACGGCGCCCGTACCTTCGCCCAGCCGCATCTCCAGCTGAAGCAGCGGCACGAGTTCCAGGTCGCGCAGCACCAGGGCGTGGCCGGGCTCGGTCGAAAGGTGTCCGGCGATGAGGTAATCGCGCGCCTCCGGGGCCAGCCTGGCGGCGATAAGCGCCGCCGCGCCCGAGATCAGGCCGTCGATGACCACCACGCGCCGTGCCGCCGCGGCGCCGAGCATAATCCCCGCCAGGACGCCGATCTCGAAGCCGCCGACCTTCGAAAGCACGTCGACCGCGTCGCCGGGGTCCGGGCGGTGCAGCGACAGGGCCGCGTCGATGACCTCGATCTTGTGCCCCAGCGCGGCGGCGTCGACGCCGGCGCCGGGGCCGGTCACCTCGCGCGCCGGCATTCGCATCAGCGCGGCGATTACCGCGCTGGCCGCGGTCGAATTCGCGATGCCCATCTCGCCGCAGGCCAGCGCGTCCGCATCGACACCGTCGCGGCCGAGCTCGATGCCGCGGCGCAGCGCCTCTTCGGCGACGGCGCGCGCCATCGCCGGCTCGCGGCTGAAGTCCGCCGTCCCGGGACCGAGGCGAAGGTCGACCACGCGCGGGTCGCGGATCGGCTCGCGCACACCGGCATCGATCACCATGAGATCGCAGCCCGCACCAGCGGGAGAGCACGCTCACGGCCGCGCGCCCGCCCAGGAAGTTCGCCACCATCTGCCGAGTGACCTCTTGCGGGTAGGCCGAAACGCCCTGCGCCGCGACCCCGTGGTCAGCCGCCACCACCACCGCTAGCTTGCGCTCGACCGAAGGCAGCGCCCTCGCCTGAATGCCGGCCAGCCGCACAGCGAGCTGCTCCAGCCGCCCCAGGCTCCCTCGCGGCTTCGTCAGGTTGTCGAGGCGGCTTGCCGCCAGTGCCATCGACTCGCCATGCAGCGGCGCGATTCGCCGGAAGCTCAAGAGTGCCGTTCACTTGAACCTGTCCGGATAGATGCACTTCGCCAGCGTGTCCAGCGCATCGACAATGCGGGGGCCGGGGCGGCTGACGACGTCCGGGTCGACGACGCAGATGCGGCCGTTCTTGACCGCGTCGACATTGGCCCAGCCGGGGCGCGCCTTCACGGCCGCCGCGGTGATGCCGGCGGCCTCGTCCGCGAGGACGATGACCTCAGGGTTGCGCTGGACGATGACCTCCGCCGAGAGCTGGGGGTAGTCCGTGCCCGCTCCCGAGGCGATGTTTTGCGCCTTGAGGAAGGTGTAGAAGTCGCCGACGAAGCTGGTCGGGGCAGCGCTGTAGTAGTCGTCCGTGAGCTCGTGGAAGACGCGGGGGCCCGTCGCGACGGTGGCCAGCTTCTCTCTGGTTGCCTGCATCCTGGCCCGAATTGTATCCGTCAGCTTCTTCGCCTCCACAGAGCGGCCGGCGACGCCGCCGAGCCGTTCGATCTGTTCCAGGACACCGTCCAGGTCCTTCGGCAGTTGCACGTAGAGCACGGGGATGTTCAGGCGCCGCAGGCCGGCGACAACGTCGCCGCTGTTGCTGGAGACATAGACGAGGTCGGGCCGGTAGCCGGCAATCGCCTCCAGGCTGGGCATGAAGGCGTCGAGCTTCGGTTTGGCGGCGCTGCCGAGCGGGCAGTTGGCGTACATGTCGACGGCGACGATCTGGGCGCCGGCGCCGACAGCGCAGAAGATCTCGGTGGCGTGCGCGTCCAGCGAGACGATGCGCTGTGGCGCCTGGGCGATCGTCAGCGTTTGGCCGTCAGACTGGCGGATGGTCAGCGGGAACTGGGCCGCGGACCCGCCAGTAGGCGCTTGTTTGCCTGACCCGCCGCCGCAGGCCAGAGCAAACGAAGCCGCGAAGGCGAACAGGAAGCACAGTAATGCGGGCTCTCGGGACATTTCGACTCCCTTCGCGAAACTCGGGAGGAAGTCCGGAAGCCGCGGCGCTCGGCGGGCAAAGAAAAACCCGGCACGAGGCGCCGGGCCATCCCCACGGTGCGGGGAGATGTCCGGGCCTTTCCTCGAAGGCTCCTTGAACATTCCCAGAGGCTGGCGACCTGGCTTCCCTCGCCGAAGCGAAGGCTACAGTTGCGGGACAGCGCCGGACTTTGACCGGCTTCGCACTTCCCTCGCCGAAGCGAGGGCACCCATGGGTAGCTCTATTCAGTTGTGTGTCCGCGGACGCCTGAGTCTATGGCGGCACGGCTCGGCGGGTCAAGCGGCCGGCGGCGTTTGGCACGGCACGGCCGGCAGCCTACGCCGCGCCGCGGCCCTGAGGCGGCGACGAGGCCGGCAGGTGCAGCTTCCGCAGGTCCGACTTGCGGATAAGCACCTGCTTGCGCATCGAAGCCCGCAGTAGCTCGCCGAGGCCGTACTGGCGCAGGACGCGGCGAAGCTGCGCCGCCGTCAGGCCGAGCTCGCGCGACGCCTCTTCGATTGTCAGATATTCGTCCGAAGTGTCCATCGCCCTCTCGATGGCGGGGGCTCAATCTAAGGACGCGAGGCGCCTACTGTCAACGTCGAGCGGGGCACTGACTACGGCGCTCGATCGCCGCGAGGCTGAGCCATCCACGCGGGTCAACGCCTGGAGAGCACGCGCTCGAACTCGCCCTGCAACCGCACCATGGCGGCCGCCGGTGCGGGTATGACCGTGGACGGCGTCGGTATCGGCTGGCCGGCGGCCTCGGGCGAGATCGACCTCAGGAAGGCCTCAGCCTCCTCGACGGCCTGGTGTGGCGCCACGACGAACTGGGCGCGAATCGCGATCCAGCGGCCTTCCAGCGCCTCAGCGCGCCGCGAGCGCTGGATGGGCGCTTCGGCCGTAATCTTGGGTTCCGTGCCCTGTCTGCGAGCGCGGCGCCTGCGCAAAAGACGCACGCCGTCCCACACCGTGAGGACCAGGATTGGCCCCAGAAGGACCGCGACGTAGATGCCGATCCAAAGCAACATAGACTCTCGACCCGGCAGGTTGTGGCGCCAGCATAGGGCGCTCCGCGTTGCTGAGTGAGCATTGAAATGGGCGTCAGGGTTGCGATTCCGCTACTCATGGGGAGTGCAGTCGGGCAGTCGAGCAGTCGAGCAGTCCAGAGTCGGCAAATCCGGACTGCTCCGGACTGCTCGACTGCTCGACCGCCTAGCGCAGGACGCCGTCGATCAGGAGCTGGACGTAGTCTTCGTCCGAGACGCCGAGGAGCTGCTTGATGACGTACTCGTTGTGCTCGCCCTGGATCGGTGGCCGCGAAAGCTCCGGCCGGCGGCCATCGAACTTCAGGGGCTGGCCGTGGACGAGGTAGGAGTTGGCCTCGTCGCTGTCGCTGAGGGTCTCGAAGTGCTGGGCGCGCATGTGAGGGTCTCGCGCGACCACGTCCTCCAGGTCCTCGACCACGGCGGCCATGATGCCGCGCCCCTGGAGATAGTGCATCGCCTGCCAGGCGTCGCGCTCGCGCGTCCAGGCGGCGACGGCGGCGTCGACCTCGTCTTCGTGGGCCTTGCGGCCTTCGAGCGCGCGCAGGCGCTCGTCTTCGAGCAGGTCCGCGCGGCCGATGGCCTCGCAGAGGCGGCGCCAGTCGTCATCGGAGCCGACGGCGATCGCGCACCAGCGGTCGTTGCCCCAGCAGGGATAGGCGCCGTGCGGGCAGTAGTCGCGGGAGCGGTTGCCGGGGCGCTCCGGCACGCGGCCGTTGGCGGTGTACTCGAGGATGCTGCTGCCGAGAAGGGCCACTGTGGCCTGAACCTGCGATAGGTCGATGAACTGGCCTTCGCCGGTGCGGTCACGATGGTGCAGCGCGGCCATGATCGCGGTCAGCGCGAAGTAGGGCGTCGTGAAGTCCGAGTACAAGGGGCCGAGGCCTGCCGGCGGCCGGCCGGGGAAACCCATCGTCGTGTTGATGCCACCGTAGGCGACTACGCCGAGGCCGTTAGCGCCGTAGCTCCGATACGGCCCCGTGGCGCCCATAACCGGCATGCTGATCATGATGATGTCCGGCTTCACCTTGACCAGGTCCTTGTACCCCAGGCCCCAGCGGTCCATGCGCTCGCCGGTGAAGTTGTTCGTGACCACGTCCGAGCGCCGCACGACCTCCTTCGCCAGCTCGATTGCCTTCGGCTGGTTGAGGTTCAGGGTCAGCGACAGCTTGTTGGTGTTGCAGTCGACGAAGACCGCGTTGGGGCTGGTGGGCGTGCGCTTCGGCGGCCACACGCCGGCGTTGCGAATCTGGTCCTCGCGCTCCTCCGACTCAATCTTGATGACTTCGGCGCCAAAGTCGGCCAGGATGCGCGACGTCGCCGGCCCGGCGATCAGCCAGAAGAAGTCGGCGACGCGCAGGCCGGCGAGCGGCTTGACCGCGTCTTCGCCGCTCATATGACGCCTCTCCTCGCCAGGTCGCCGATCTCATCTTCGGACAGGCCCAGAAGTCCTCCGTACACCTGGCGGTTGTGCTCGCCGATACGCGGCGTCGGCCGCCAGACGCGAAGAGGCGTCGCGCTCATGAGGGCCACCGGGCCGGCGTCGACCAGCGCCTTTCCGCCCTCAGGATGCTCCATGCCGGCGAAGAAGCCGCGGTCGTTCAGTTGCCTGTCTTCGACGATGTCCTTTACGTCGTTCACCGGCATGACGCTGATCAGACGCTTCTGGCCCTGGTGGAACATCTCGTCGCGTGTGTGTTTCGCCGCCAGGGCCTCGATTGCCGCCGCGGTGGGCCCGTTGCGGCCGGCCCGGTAAGCGGGGTCGCGCCAGGCCTCGCCCCAGATCTCCGACTCGATACCCTCGTCCTTGAGCCAGCGCACGAAGTCGTCCCAGCGGTAGGGCATGACAACGAAGCTGATCCAGAGGCCATCGGCGCATTGGTGGAGGTGCCGGCCGCCGAAGACGCGGATGCCGCTGCGCGCCGGCACGCGCCTGTACCAGGCGTAGGCATTCTGGTTCGCCGTCTGCAGGGTGGCCATGCTCGCCGCCTCCTGGAGCGAGACGTCGATGCGATGGCCGGCGCCGCCTTCGCGGCGCGCACGGCCGTGCAGCGCCATCAGCAGGCCGGACGCGGCGATCAGCGAGGCCATGTGATAAGCCTGCTCGTTGCCCGGCTGGTTCGGCGGGTCCTGGAAGTCGCCGTTGAGGTACATCAGGCCGCCGGCCGCGACGCCGATGAGGTCATTGCCGCGGTAGTCCCGCATGGGGCCATCCTGCCCGAAGGGCGTGATCGTGGCGTAGACGAGGGCCGGGTTCACGTCCCGCAGGCTCTCGTAGCCGATCCCGAGCCCGTCCATCTCCCCAGGCGCGGCGGTCTCGATCAGGGCATCGGCTGTGGCGGCGAGCCGCTTCAGAAGGGCGGCACCTTCCGCCCGGCGGATGTCCATAGTGATCCCGCGCTTGTTGGCGTTGAAGTGCAGGTGGTAGAGGCTGCGCTCCGGCCCGGCGACATCCTCCAGGAACGGGCGCCGCGCCCTGACCGCATCGCCTCCCGGCGGCTCGACGCGAATAACGTCGGCGCCGTAATCGGCCAGCAGCCGCCCGGCAAAAACGCCCGCTTCTCCCGCCAGGTCCAGGATGCGCACGCCGGCCAGTGGTCCGGAAGATGAGTTCAATTGAGGCAACGCTGGGCCAGATTAGTTGAGTCACAGGACAGGGAACAGGGAGCGGTTCTGAATCCGCCTCTCCCCTGTTCGATGTTCCCTGTCCCGTGTTCCTGGAAAAGAGAGGCAGGCCACGGGGAGCGAATCGTGGCCTGCCTCGAGGAAGTGTCCTAGCTCTTACCGACAGGTGGCTTGGAGCTATCGATCCACCAGTTGATCACCGTCTCCGGGATGGTCCTGGCCGTAGTCCAGGTGCGGTAGGCGCCCAGGTTGCCGATGACCGGCCAGTACACGCCGAAACCCAGCGCGCTGAAGGGGTAGCCCTGCACGAAGTAGGCCTTGTCTGCCACGAACTGGGCGATGTCTAGCGCCTGTTCCTGCGCCTTCTTCAGGTCGAACTCGCCCTTCAGCTTCTCGATCATCGAGTTCAGCTGCGGGTCGCCGTCCTGCGGACGGTTGCCGTCGGGCGTGCAGCCTTCGAACCGGCTGCCGGACCTTGTGCTGGTTGGTGAGCAGGGTCTGGGCCACCGTCGCGTAGAACGTCGGGCGCGCTCAGGGCGAGGCCGCTGAAATTCTTGGTCTTATCTGCGCCGCCCTGGTACGACGCCGTATAAGCGAAGTGATAGTTCGGCAGCCAGTCGTTCTGGTACTCCGCCGGCCCCTGCTTCAGCTTCATGCCGCCCTCGTTCAGCATGCCGATGAGGGCCTCAGCCAGGCGCGTGTAGGTGGCGCCGTAGTTGGTCGAACCGTTGTAGTAGAAGGTCGACTCAACGCCGTTGGCGAAGCCGGCCGCCGACATCAGCTTCTTGGCCTCGGGGATGTTGACCTTGAAGTACTTGGCGTTCGGGCCGAACTTCTTCTCGTCGGTCGGGTCTACCCAGTAGCCTTCCCAGGTCGCGCCGACGATGGAGTGGTAGCGGTAGGTGAATTCCGCGCCCTCTTTGATGATCTGCTGGCGGTTGCCGAAGACGTCGACCAGCGCTTCGCGGTCCATGAGGTAGTTGACGGCCTGCCGCAGGCGCTGGTCCTTCCAGGGAGAATTGCCCTCGTAACCGAAGCCGACGCTGGTCGCGCCGGAGGCGAAGGACTCCGCCTGGCGGACTTCGGTGTTCGGCTGGTCGCGCTTCGTCGGGAACACGTCCTCGGCCACGACGACGGTCGTCCAGATGTTGCCGGCCTTGAACTGGGCCAGGCGTTGGGCGTACTCCGTGACGATCGGCCGGTCGATCTTGTCGATGAAGGGACGGTCCTTCTGGTAGTAGTCGGCCGATTTCTTCCACGTGAAGTAGGCGGCCGGCTTGTAGTCTTCAAGCAGCCAGGGCCCGTAGCCGCGCACCTCGCCCTTGGGGTCGAAACCGTTAGGGCCGGATATTTCGGACTCGCGCGGCAGGATGTAATGGGCCGCGTAGTTGGCCAGGTTCGGCAGCAAAGACGCGTCCGGCAGCTTGAGCTTGAAGACAATCGTCCTTGAGTCCGGGCTGGTCACCGACTCGATCGGCGAAAGCGGGGCGCTGGTCGCGTTATAGAAGATGTCGCCCGCAAACGGGTTGATAGACTGGTAACGCTTGAGGCTCGACGTCACGTCTTCGGCGTCGATTGCCCGCGCCCGTTGGTCGGCGAACGAGACTCCCACTTCATCCCCTGGCGCAGCTTGAAGGTGATCTGCAGCTTGTCGGGGCTGATCTCGAGTGATTCCGCCCCGTCTCCTTCGACAGTGCCGTCCGCGCTCTCCGGGTACTTGGCGTTCTTGAACTTGACCAGCTGAGGGTACGTGAACGCCGCCACGTAAGCCTTCGCGGTGAACGACGTGGACTGGATCGGGTCCATCGTCGTCGTGTCGGCCGGCAGGAAGTCCTTGAAGACGCCACCCGGCTTGGCCTGTGCCGTCGTGTCCCTGGGCTTGGCGATGAGTGCATTGGCGTCGCCGCCGCTGCCGGAGCTGCCACCGCTGTCACCGCCGCCGCAGCCGACCAGGCTGAGCGCCGTCGCGCCGGCGCCGAGCGCCGCGGCGCCTCCAAGCGCGCGCCTGCGGCTCAGCCGCGATGAGGTCACGCGCTCCCAATAACCGTTCCCTGCCATGGATCGCTCCTCTCGGTTCCTGGACCCATTGGTCCCTTGATCCTGCTGCCGCACAGTCCTGTTCCCTGGCGTGGATAAAGGTGGCTTCAGTCGATCACTCCTCCCGTGCGAGCGCGGTCAGACAATGGGCGTCCCGAATCGAGCTGCCCGTAGCTGGTCCCGAGAGAGGCGTTGGAATCAAATATGGTGTGGAGAGGGCCGGCCGGGAGCTCTCGAGCCGGACTCCCACCCCACCAGCGCCCGGAGGAGGCGCGCCAACTGGCCCCAAGACCGAACGGCCGCGAGGTCTGGTTCGGCCCCTCGGCCAGTCTGGTAGCGGTACGCTCGGCGACGGCGAAACCCGGCCGCCGGGCGGCGAAATTCGGGGACTGGGCTCCGGATGGTAACCGCGCCACGGCTCCTCCGTATTGCCAAGCGGAATGATGTCTCAGTATATGTACGCCGATCAGGTCGTCAAGAGCCCTTTTGTAAGAGATATTCCCACTGTTGACCAGACGGCGGTCCACCCAGCCAGGTAGATTTGTGGACAAGACCTCGGGAACCCCGTTCCGGCTCGCACACCTTTTCGCACCTGAGGTGACTGGCCTGCCCCGAGCTTGCCGGCTGGGAAAGACGCAAGCCTCCGTCCCGTCCTGAGCTTGTCGAAGGGCTCGTCCTGAGCTTGCCGAAGGTAAGGCAGGCCAGACTTCCGTTCGTCCTGAGCTTGTCGAAGGGCGATCGGGCGCGGTGCTGCCGTGTGCACGATCCGGGAGTGCCGCTCGTGAGAACTTGCCCGTCCGCCCTTCGACAAGCTCAGGACGAACGGTAACGGGCTTCGATCCTGCGAGACACGGCCGTGGTTCGGACGCTTACCAGGGGTCGATGCAGGGCCGCTTCTTTCCCGCGCGCGGCGCCGGCGGCGCCATGGACTGCAGGCCGGCGGCCAGCCAGCGCCGCGAGTCCGCCGGGTCGATCACGTCGTCGACCTCGAAGACGTGGCCGGCGTTGATCGCGCGGCCGCGGTCGTAGGCCTGGGCCACGTAGCGCTCGTAGAGCTTGCGGCGCTCCTCGGGGTCGTCGACGCCCTCGAGTTCGCGCCGCCGGCCCAGCTTCACCATGCCCTCGAGGCCCATGCCGCCGAACTCGCCGGTCGGCCATGACAGCGTGAACACGGGCACGCGGTGGTTGCCGCCACCCATCGTTTGAGCGCCGAGGCCGTAGGCCTTGCGCAGGACGATCGTGAACACCGGCACCGAAATCGTTGAGCCGACGACGAACATGCGGTTGGCGTGGCGTACCAGGGCCGTCTTCTCCGCCTCCGGCCCGACCATGATCCCCGGCGTGTCGCACAGCATTAGCAGCGGCAAGTCGAAGGCGTCGCAGAGCTGCAGGAAGCGCGCGGCCTTGTCCGCAGCCGGGCTGTCGATGGCGCCTGAGTTGTACATGGCGTTGTTCGCGACCACGCCCATGGGCCGGCCTTCGATCCGGATGAGCGCCGTGACCATGGCCTTGCCGAAATCACGCCGTAGCTCGAGCACGGAGCCGGTGTCGGCGATCGTCTCGATCACCTGGCGGACGTCGTAGACGCGCAGGCGGTTCTCGGGGATGATGCCGCGCAGGGTGCGCTGGTCGGCGGACTCCCACTCGCTGACCTGCCCCTGGAAGTAAGACAGGTACTGCTTGACCGCCTGCACCGCCTGCTCTTCGTCCCCGACCAGGATGTCGATCACGCCGTTCGGCGCCTGCACCGAGACGGGGCCGACCTCCTCCGGCCGGTACACGCCCAGCCCGCCGCCTTCGATCATCGCCGGCCCGCCCATGCCGATGCTGGCATCCGGCGTGGCGATGATCACGTCCAGGCAGCCGAGGAGCGCGGCGTTGCCCGCGAAGCAGCGCCCGGAGACCACGCCGACCAGCGGCACCAGGGCGCTGAGACGGCTGAGCTTGTTCCAGGACGGCACTCCCAGCCCGCCGCCGCCGCTGATCGGCCCCGGGCCGCCGCCGCCGCCTGTACCGCTGCTGTTGCGGAAGTTCGGCGTGTTGCGCGTGCCGCCGCCGGCCCTACCGCCCCCGCCTTCGGCGAAGAACACCACCGGCACCCGTAGCTTCTCCGCGGTCTCGAACATGCGGTCGATCATGCGGTGGTTGGCGCCGCCCTGAGTGCCGGCCAGCACCGAATAGTCGTACGAAAGCACGGCGCAGCGCGACTTCTCCTGGCCGAAGAGAACGCGGTTGATCTGCGCCAGGCCCATGACCATGCCGTCCGAAGGCGCGTACCCCAACAGCTCTTCGACGCCGCCGGCAAGTCCCTGGCCCACGACCAGGGACCCGTACTGGAGGAAGGAGCCCTCGTCGACCAGGTCGTCGATGTTCTCGCGGGCCGTGCGGCGCTCCTTCGCGTGCATGCCCGCTGCCGACTCGGCGCGGGCCTCGTCCGTGGTCAGGGCGCGGCGGCGCTCGACCTCGGCCAGGTCGGGGCGCAGGTGGTCCAGGTCCAGGTTCGCGGCCGCGCCCGCGGCTTCGTCTTCGACGTCGGCCTCGTCGATCAAGATCAACGGCACGCCTTCGGGGACGCTGTCGCCGGCCTCGCCGATGATCTGGCGCACGAAACCGCCGACGGCGGACTTGACCACGTGCTCCATCTTCATCGCGTTGAGGACAACGACCTGCTGGCCCTTGCGGACAATGTCGCCCTCGCGGACATCGAAGGAGACGATGGTCGCCTGAAGCGGCGCCCTGACCGCCGCCACGCCTTCGGGCACCTGCACGTCGTATGCATACGAAGGCGCCGGCGCCGCGCTGATGCCCGGCGAGGCCACGCTGGTGTCGCCGCCGCGGCCGTAGTTGAGCACGGCCAGCGGGTCGATGGCGTCGACTCTGGCGCCAACGCGCACGGGCTCGCCGTGGAACAGGCGCGGGTGGCCCGAGTCGCCTCCGCCTTCGACGAGCTCGACAATGTGATCTTCGACAAAGCGCGTGTGCATGCGGCCGGCGACGAAGTCGGGGTGGCGCATGAGGTTCTGCAGCACCGTGATGTTGGTGCGGACGCCGCCCACGTTGAACTCGCACAGGGCGCGATAAGTGACCGCGGCCGCGTCCGCGAAGCTCCCCGGCGCGTGGCCGATGACCTTCGCCAGCAGCGAGTCGAAGTTGGGGCTGGTCTGGTAACCGGCGTAGCCGGCCGTGTCCACGCGCACGCCGCGGCCGGAGGGCAGGTCGAAGGGCGCCAGCAGGCCGCCGCCGGGACGCACGTTGCCCTCGCGGTCCATGGTCTCCATGTTCACGCGAGCCTGGATCGCGTAGCCGCGCGGGGCCGCGATCGCGTCCTGGTTCAGGCCAAGCTCCGCCAGGCCGGCGCCCTGAGCCAGCCGCAGCTGCGCCTTGACGATGTCTATGTCGAGCACCTCTTCGGTGACCGTGTGCTCCACCTGAAGGCGGGCGTTTGCCTCGATGAAGGCGCGCGTGGCCGCCGGGCCTTCGTCGCCGGCGTCGACCAGGAACTCGAATGTGCCGGCGTTGCGGTATGCGACTTTCTTCGCCATGGTCACCGCGTCGGCGAGCAGGGCATCGCGCACCGTTGGGTGCAGCCCCGGCGCCGGCGCGACCTCCACGAACTTCTGGTGACGCCGCTGGATACTGCATTCGCGTTCCCACAAGTGGGTAACGCCGCCGTGGCCGTCGCCCAGGACCTGCACTTCGATGTGACGCGCGCGCGGCATCAACTGCTCGACGTAGACGTCGCCGTTGCCGAACGCCTGCTGCGCTTCCGAGCGGCAGCGTGCGTACGCCTCCTCGACCTCGTCCACGGTCGCAACGACGCGCATTCCCCGCCCGCCGCCGCCGGCTATCGCCTTGATCAGCATCACGCCACCATCACCCAGTGACGCCAGAAAGGCCCTCGCGTCATCGAGCGTAACCGCGCCGCTGGCGCCGCGCACCACCGGCACGCCCAGGGTCTGGGCCAGGACCCGCGCCTTTGCCTTGTCGCCGAAAATCGCCAGCGTGTCCGGGCGCGGGCCGACGAACGTGATGCCGGCGTCCTCGCAGGCCTGGGCGAAGCGCGCCTGCTCGCTGAGGAAGCCGTAGCCGGGGTGGAGCGCGTCGCAGCCCTGTTCTTTGGCCGCCACGATGATCTGTTCGACGTCCAGGTAGGCGGCGGCGCCGACACCGCGCAGGCGGACGGAAGCGTCGGCGCGGCGCACGTGTAGGGCCTGGACGTCATCTTCGGAAAAGACCGCGACGGTGGGGATGCCCAGCTCGGAAGCGGCGCGCATAATGCGGACCGCGATTTCACCCCTGTTCGCAATGAGCAATCGCACAGTTATTGATCCTCGACTTTCCAGCGTTCAAAGGAAGGTGGCGGTGTGACGCGAGGCCTGAGGGGCGCGGCTAAACTGCGCGGGAGGGGCGGCCAAAGTCAGGCTCTTTCGGCAACTTTATTTGGAATGCCGTCTCAGTATATTTCGAGGTCGCGCATCGTCAAGGAGATTAGTCGCAGCCAAATCAGGGTTTTCCGTGTCAGATGGGCTTCCCACCTCTTGACACGCGGCATAGAATCCTGAAATACGGAACGGCAGTCCACGGCGTATATGATCATGGAGACGGCCACTATACAATCCGTCAGGCTCCGGGCCGGCAGTTCAAGATTCTTAGCTCGCGAAGGGAGCGAAGTATGAGATCAGTCCCCATAGGTTTGAGCAGCCGGATCAGCCGGCGCAAGGTCATCGGCGTCGCCGCGACCACCGGCCTCGCCGCCGGCGCGGCGTCCCTCGTCGGCTGTGGCGGCGGCAGTGACAGCGGCAGCAGCGAAGACAAGGCAGCCTCCAACAGCCCCCTGTACAAGCCGGTCGACACCACCGGACAGGCAAAGCCCGGCGGAATCTTCGAAAGCTATATCGTCCAGGACGTGTCCGGCTGGGACTACCTGGGTGCAACGGCGAACCTCGACCGCGGCCAGGCCTCCTACGTCTACAGCCGCCTGTTCAAGTGGAAGGTCGGCGTCGGCCAGGAACCCCGCGGTGAAATCGACGGCGACCTCGCGGAAAGCTACGAGCTCGCCCCCGACAATCAGCAACTCACAGTCAAGCTGAAGGCCGCGAAGTGGGATGCCCGGGCTCCGACCAGCAGCCGTGTCCTCGACTCCGAGGATGTCAAGGTGTCGTTCGGCCGCATGCACGACAAGTCGGTCTATCGGAACGACTGGTTCAACGACCTCAACGCCAACGGCCCGATCAAGGAAATCCTGACTCCGGACGCCAAGACGGTTGTCCTCAAGTTTGCCTTCCCCATCGCGGCCATCTTCGAGTACCTGGGCAACTCCCTGGGCTTCTTTGTGATGCCCAAGGAGACGGACACCGGGTTTGACCCCAGGAAGGACGCGCGCGGCACCGGTCCCTGGTTCGTCGACAAGTACGAGCCCTCGGTGTCGATCAACTACAAGCGCAACCCCAACTGGTACGGCGGTCCCAAGCCCTTCCTGGATGGTTGGACCAACACGATCATCAAGGAGTACGCCCAGCAACTGGCCCAGTTCAAGACCGGCAACCTCTGGGGAAGTCCGGTGACACAGCAGGACATCCTGATCACGAAGAAGGACGTCCCCCAACTGAACCTGTACCAGAACGACTACTCGGACATCGCTCCGGGGGTGTTCTTCGGATGGCAAACGCCACAGTTCAAGGACATCCGCGTCCGCCAGGCGATGTCCCAGCTCATCGACCGCGAAACGTTCGCCAAGAGCTTCGCGAACCAGGACCAGTTCACGGCCGAGGGCATCGACATCGCCCTCCAGTACGACAACTTTGCCGGCCGTGGCTGGGGCGAGTACTGGGTGGACCCCTTCGGCAAAGAGGCCGGGCCGGACGCCGCGAACTTCAAGTTCGATATCACCAACGCCAAGAAGCTGCTCTCGGC
Organism: uncultured Chloroflexia bacterium; assembly: GCA_963703905.1. Lineage (GTDB taxonomy): Bacteria > Chloroflexota > Dehalococcoidia > DSTF01 > WHTK01 > DATLYJ01. The sequence continues at coordinate 129,631 of CAVPFY010000006.1, read as the reverse complement.
GGCCGGCTTCCCCAACGGCTTCAGCATCGACATGTTCGCGCCGTCGGGACTGGCTTACGGCCAGACGTACGTCAACTACCAGCAGGCTCTGGGCGGCTTCTTTGGCGACGGCGGCATCAAGGTCAACTTCAAGGAAGTCGGCTACTCCAACGACTACGTCCCGAACTACAACTACAACCAGTACTTCGATGGCATTTCTACCTTCGCGAACACCACCTACGGCGGTATCGCGAACAACCTGCGCACCAACTGGCATTCCGGCTCGGCCCAGGACCGCTCGCCCTTCGCACCGTCGAAGATCGGCAAGCCCGCGGCGGCCGGCAAGGACAGCGTGCTGGACGGCATGATCGAGAAGCTCCTGCGCGAGCCCGATCACGCCAAAGGCGTGGAGCAGGTGAAGGAAATCCAGCGTTACCTGACCAAGGTGCTGTACACCATCCCGTTCTCCTACAAGACCAGAAGCCTCTCGCTGGCCTGGCCGTTCGTGGCGAACGCAGGCGTTTACCGCCCCTGGGTCTCCAGCGTCACGCCGACCGACACCCTCCCCTTCCTCTGGTACGACGCGACCAAGAAGAAGGCCTAGCGCTCATCGTCAGTGGCGGTCCGGCCGCGGCCGGGCCGCCACCGGCTCATCCCTTACGGGACCCAATACTGATTCCCTTGTAGGTGCTTCTCGCGAGAAGCACCTACAGGGACAACACACCACTCCCAGAGGTCCCAAGCATGAGCTCAGAAGATGTCCTGCTGGTCGAAAAGCAAGGGCCAATCTGCAGCCTCACCCTGAATCGCCCCTCAGTACTCAACGCCATCAACCGCGAGTTGGGCCGGCGTCTGATGCAGGCCCTGGACGACTGCGCCGAAGACGACGACGTCCGCGTGGTCGTGCTTGCCGGCGCCGGGCGCGCATTCTGCGCCGGCGACGACATCAAGGCCTCCCGCCAGCCTGTGCCGGCCATGCCGGCCCGCCGCCGCGACGTAATCGAAAACGTGCGCGGTGGCCAGTACTTCAGGATGGCGGGCGCCTTCCGGTCGTGCCCCAAACCGATCATCGCCAAAGTGCACGGCCTGGCTTACGGGGCCGGCATGGACCTGGTGCTGGCCTCTGACATGGCCATCGCTGCCGATGACGCCAGGATCGCCGCCGTGTTCGTCAAGAGCGGGATCGCCGGCGGCACGGCCCAGTTGCCGCGCTTTGTCGGCCTGAAGAAGGCGATGGAGTTGCTGCTCACGGGCGAGCCCATAGACGCGCCCAGGGCGGTGGAGCTGGGGATCCTGAACTACGCCGTGCCGGCCGCCGACCTGGACGCGACCGTACAGAGGTGGGCCGAAAAGCTGGCCGCGGGCCCCACGCGCATCATGTCGATGATCAAGCTCGCGACCTATCGCGGGCTCGACATGAGCTTCCAGGACTCGGTAATGTTAGCCGCCGTCGCCACCAGCGAGGTCGGCAGGATGGACGACGCCCGGGAAGGCCGGGAGGCATTCGCGGAAAAACGGCCGCCGCTGTTCACCGGCCACTAGCAGAGGTAAGTGCTCAAGTGCAGCGTCTCCTGACGGGTGTCCGTGTCCTTGACCTGGCGGACGAGTCCGCCGTGTTCGCAAGCCGCCTCCTCGCCGACCTCGGCGCCGACGTGATCCGCGTCGAGCATCCGGACGGCGGCGGCATTCGAGGCCGCCACCCCTACCTCGACCACAAGCAGGGCCCCGAACGCAGCCTCCACCACCTGCACTACAACCGCAACAAGCGCAGCCTCGCCCTGGACCTGGACCGGCCCGCCGACCGCGGTGCCTTCGCCCGCCTGGCGGCCACCGCGGGCGTTGTCCTGGAGACCGCGCGGCCCGGCGCCATGGACGCCCTCGGCATCGGCTACGAGGCCCTCAGCCGCGCCAATCCGGGCCTGGTCTACACGACCGTCACGCCCTTCGGCCAGGCCGGGCCCTTCAAGGACTACAAGGGCAACGACCTCACCGGCGCCGCCGCAAGCGGCTTCATGTACCTCAATGGCTTCCCGGACGCCGCCCCGGACCCGCCCGGGGGCGAGCAGGCCTACAAGATGGCCTCGCTGGTAGCGGCCTCGTCGACGCTGCTGGCCCTCGTGGGCAGGGAGCTTCAGGGTCGCGGCCGCCGGGTCGACGTGTCCGTCCAGGAAGCCGCTTCCATGGCCACGATCCAGACCGCCAACGCCAACATCTACACCTGGCACGGGCGCATACCACGCCGCCTCGGCAACATTTCCGGCCTGCAGCGCTGCGAAGACGGCAAATGGATCAGCTTCACCATGCGAACCGGCATCCAGGCCAACTGGCCCGATACCGTCGAATGGCTGCGCGAGGAAGAGATCGACAGCGTGGTGATGTCCGAGGAGTGGGCCGACGAGGCCTTTCGCATCCAGAATCGCCGCGCGGTCAGCGAAGCTATCGCCAAGCTCTGCGCGAAGCATCCGCGCTCTTACATCTTCAACGAGGGCCAGCGCCGCAAGCAGCTAACCATGCCGGTGAACTCCGTCGCGGACCTGGTGGAGGACGAGCAACTACGCCACCGGCGCTTCTTCGTCTCCATCCCGCACCCGGAGCTGGGCCGCGACCTTACGGACGCCGGCATGCCCTATCAGTTTAGCGGCGACCTCGGCGCGCCCGACCGGCGGGCGCCACTGCTGGGCGAGCACAATCAGGAAATCCTGCGAGAGAGTCCAGCGTCGCCCGCCCCCGCGGCTAAAGCCGGTAGGGTCGAATTCGACGCCACGCGTCCCCTGAAGGGCGTGCGCGTCGCGGACTTCTCCTGGCTCATCGCGGGCCCAGCCTCCTCGCGCGTCCTGGCCGACTACGGGGCCGAGGTCATCAAGATGGAGTCCGAGTATCGCGTCGACAACATCCGCGCGGTCGGCGTCCAGCCCGAGGGCGAGGGCAGCCTGGACACGAACGGCGTCTTCAACGACTGCAACACCAACAAGCTCTCGCTGAAGCTCAACATGAACAACCCGAGAGGCCTGGAGATCGCCAGGGAGATCATCAAGCGCTCCGACATAGTCCTCAACAACTTCACGGCGGAGCGCATGCCGCGCTGGGGCCTGGGCTACGAGGACCTCAAGCGGATCAAGCCGGACATCATCATGCTCTCCATGCCGGTGATGGGCTGCTCCGGGCCTTATCGGAACTATGGCTCCTACGGCAACGGCGTTATCGCTTTCGGCGGCCTGAACATGATCACGGGCTCCTCCGAGCGCCCGCCCGTCGGCCTGGGTCCCCTGTACTCAGACTTTGCCGGGCCCTACCTCGTCGTCACGGCCCTGATGGCGGCGCTCTACCGGCGCGAGCAGACCGGCGAGGGCTGCTTCATCGATTTCTCCCAGGTGGAGGCCACAACCAGCCTCCTAGGTCCCGGCGTGCTTGAGTACTCCGCCAACGGCGAGCTGCCGCCGCGCCTTGGAACCCGCTCTCGAGACATCGCCCCGCACGGCGCCTACCCCTGCGCCGGCGAAGACCGCTGGTGCGCGATCGCCGCCGCCTCCGACGGCGAATGGCGCGTGCTTTGCCGGGCCATGGGCCGGCCGGAGCTGGCGGACGATACCCGCTTCCTGACGAACGAACTGCGCAAGGCCAACGAAGATGAACTCGACGTGACGATCTCGGCCTGGACGAAGACCCGCGACGCCTGGCAGGTCATGCACACCCTTCAGGGAGCGGGCATCGCCGCGTCTGTTGTCGAAGACCTGGAGGACATGTGCGTGCGGGACCCCTGGCTCTCGACTCAGCACCTTGTGTCGCTGCCGTTCGAGGAGGCAGGCATCAGCTTCCGGACGCACGCCCAGCCGGCGCGGATGGACGGTGAGCTACCGTCGCTGAGGCGGGCGCCACGCTTCGGCGAGCACTCGCAGGCGGTCCTTGGCGACGTGTTGGGCATAGGGGAGACCGAATTCGAGCAGCTGATGATCGATAAGGTCGTCTATTGAAGCGCGTCCTCGGCGCTACTTTGGCGTAACATCACGGAGTACGGTTTGCCATTCCGAAAATTTGGCATAACCTGAGCGCTGGATTACTAGAACCGGAGCGTTGAATTGGTCGACCCGATCAGGTCTGTCCAGCGGGCAATGGGCATCGTCCGCCTGCTGGCGGAGGTGCGCAAGCCCCTCGGCGTGGCCGAGGTCTCCCAGGCCACGGGCCTCCCTCCCGCGACCGCGCACCGTCTGCTCGTAACCCTGGTCGAAGAGGGCTGGGTCGACCAGGACCCGCAGTCCACCCAGTACGAGCTCGGTACCGGGGTGCTCGGCACGGCAGCCGTGGCGCTGGCCTACAGCCCCTTCATTCATGCCGCCAAAGTGACGCTGGGCGAGATCGCCGAGCTCTCCGGTCTCAACACCTACGTCGGCGTGCTCGTCGGCCGCCGCGTGGCCTACCTGGCCAGCGCCAGCGGCGGCGAAGGGCCGGACAGCAAGTTTCGTGTCGGCGTCGTCGAGCAGGCCCACGCGACCGCGGACGGCAAAGTACTGCTGGCGTACATGGAGCCGCAGGACCTGCTGGACCTGTACGAAGGCCACCATGAGCTGCGCGGCTTCACCCCGCAGACGATCAAGTCCTTCGATGACCTTCAGAAGGCGCTGGCGGAAGTCCGCAAGAAAGGCTATGCCCTGGACCACCACGAGCGCATGGACAACCAGAACTGGGTCGCGGTACCGGTGCGCGGCCGCCTGGGCAAGGTCATCGCCGCCATAGTCGCCGGCGGCCCGGATACCGTGGCGACGCTCGAGAAAATCAACTGGCTGCACCAGGAGATGCGCGTCGCCGCCGAACAGCTCTCGATACGTCTTGGCTTCGTAGAAGAGTGACCCCCGGCGTCGCCGCGGCGACGGCGGCCGTATAACCGTGGCTGGAAGGTGATGCCCATGCTCCCCAAGTCCCTGCTCGTCGCCAACCGCGGCGAGATCGCCGTCCGCATCCTGCGCGGCGCCGCCGAGCTGAATATCCATACCGTCGCCGTGTACTCCGAGGACGACGCCGAATCCCTGCACGTGCGCCAGGCCGACGAAGCCCTTCCACTGAAAGGCTCCGGCGCCCTCGCCTACCTCGACATCGAGCAGATGGTAGCGGTCGCGACCGAGGCCGGCGTCGCGGCCGTCCATCCCGGCTACGGCTTCCTCAGCGAGAATGCGTCCTTCGCCCGGCGCTGCGCCGAAGCCGGGCTCGTCTTCGTCGGTCCCCGCATCGACCTCCTCGAACTCTTCGGCGACAAGGTGCGTGCCCGCGAGGCCGCGCGGCAGTCGGGCGTTCCCGTCCTCGCCGGCACGGCCGGCCCGACTTCCGTGGAGGAGGCGCGCGCTTTCTTCGAGAGCCTGCGCGGCGGCGAGGCGATGATCATCAAGGCGATCGGCGGCGGCGGCGGCCGCGGCATGAGGGAGATCGAAAACCTGGACGCGCATCGAGGACGCTTTCGCCCGCTGCCACTCGGAGGCTCAGGCGGCGTTCGGCAACGGCGCTCTTTATGTCGAGAAGCTGGTGCGCAACGCCCGCCACATCGAGGTCCAGATCGCCGGCGATGGCTCGGGCGCGGTCAGCCACTTCGGCGAGCGCGACTGCACGGTCCAGCGCCGTCACCAGAAGCTGATCGAGATCGCGCCCTCGCCCGGCCTGCCGCCGGCGCTGCGCGACCGCATTCACGCCGCTGCCCTGAAAGTCGCGGGGGACGTGAAGTACAACAACCTCGGCACCTTCGAATTCCTGGTCGATGTCTCCGGCCTCACAGACAGCTCACCCTTCGCCTTCATCGAAGCCAACCCGCGGCTACAGGTGGAGCACACGGTCACGGAAGAGGTCACGGGCCTCGACCTGGTGCGCATCCAGCTCGAGCTGGCCGGCGGAGCGACGCTCGCGGGCCTTGGTTTGCGGCAGGACCAGGTGCCCGCGCCGCGCGGCTACGCCATCCAGGTGCGCGTGAACATGGAGACCATGCGGCCGGACGGCAACGCCATGCCGTCCGGCGGCCTGCTTACCGCCTTCGACCCGCCCACCGGCCCCGGTGTGCGCGTCGACACCTTTGGCTACGCCGGCTACAAGACCAGCCCTCGATACGATTCGCTGCTCGCGAAGGTTATCGCTCATAGCAGCAGCAACGTCTTCGCCGAGGCCGTGAACCGGGCCTACCGGGCGCTTTCCGAGTTCCGCATCGAAGGCGTCAAGACCAACGTCGGGTTCCTGCAGAGCATCCTCCTGCACCCCGACTTCCGCGCCGGCCGCCACAGCACGCGCTTCATCGAAGACCACCTGCCGGCGCTCGTCGGCGAAGGCGCGCCTGCGCACCCACCGCGCTTCGTGCCGGTGGCGCCGACGGCCCCACCGCAAGCCGCTCCCCCGGCCGTATCCGAACCGCCCTCCGGCGCGGCGGGCCGCGCCGGCGCCCGGGTCGACGCCAACGACCCCCTCGCGGTGCTCACCTACGGCAAGGCCGCCACGCCACCCGCGCGCGCGGCCCAGGCCGCACCGGCGTCCGCGGCAGCCAGTACGGCGCCCGACGGCACAATCGCCGTCGAGACGCCGCTCCAGGGCACCGTCGTCTCGATCGAGGTCAAGGCCGGCGACACCGTGCGCTCCGGCCAGACCGTCGTGGTCATGGAATCGATGAAGATGGAGCACGAGGTCAGGGCCGCGACCGGCGGCATTGTCCGCCGCGTCGGCGTCGCGGTCGGCGATACGCTGTACCAGGGCCACCCGCTGCTGTTTATCGAAGAAGCGGACGTTGGCGCGGCCGGGCCCGAAGACGAAGAGGCCGCCGACCTGGACCACATCCGCCCCGACCTCAAGCAGGTCCTCGACCGCCGCGCCTACATCTACGATGAGAACCGCCCGGACGCCGTCGCCCGTCGCGCCGCGAAGGGCCAGCGCACCGCCCGCGCCAACGTCATGGACCTGGTCGACGCGGGCACGTGGGTCGAGTACGGCCCCCTTGTCCTCGCCAACCAATCCAGCCGGCGCTCGCTCCAGGACCTGATCGAAAAGACTCCGGCTGACGGCATGATCATCGGCGTCGGCAACGTCAACGGCGACCTGTTCGGCGAGCCGGCCTCGCGCTGCGCCGTGATCTGTTACGACTACACGGTGCTCGCCGGCACCCAGGGTGGCCGCAACCACCGCAAGACCGACCGCATGATCGACGTGGCCGAGGCCGCCCGTATGCCCGTCATCCTGTTCGCCGAGGGCGGGGGCGGCCGGCCCGGCGATGACGCCAGTGGTGGCGGCGGCGGCAGCGGCACTTTCGCGCGCTTCCCCCAGCTCAGCGGCCTGGTGCCGATGGTCGGGATCACATCGGGCCGCTGCTTCGCCGGCAACGCCTCCGTGCTCGGCGTCTGCGATGTCATCATCGCTACCGCGGACTCGAACATTGGCATGGGCGGCCCGGCCATGATCGAGGGCGGCGGCCTCGGCGTCTTCGCTCCGGAAGAGATTGGACCGATGGAGGTCCAGGTGCCCAACGGCGTGGTCGACATCGCTGTCGCGGACGAGGCCGAGGCCGTCCAGGTCGCCAAGAAGTACCTGTCTTACTTCCAGGGCCCCGCTGAAGACCTGGGAGTCGCCCGACCAGCGCCTGATGCGCCGCGTCATCCCCGAAAACCGCCTGCGCGTGTACAACGTCCGAACCGTAATCGAGACCATCGCCGACAAGGACTCGGTGCTGGAGCTGCGGCCCAGGTTCGGCATCGGGATGGTCACCGCCCTGGCCCGTGTCGAGGGGCGGCCGCTGGGCGTCATCGCCAACAACCCGATGCACCTCGGCGGCGCAATCGACTCCGACGGGGCCGACAAGGGCGCGCGCTTCATGCAGCTTTGCGACGCCTTCGACATCCCCCTGCTCTACTTCTGCGACACGCCGGGCATCATGGTCGGCCCCGAGATCGAGAAGACGGCGCTGGTCCGCCACTCCAGCCGCATGTTCGTGATCGGCGCCAACCTGACGACGCCCTTCTTTACGATCATCCTGCGCAAGGCTTACGGCCTCGGCGCCATCGCGATGGCCGGCGGCAACTACAAGCAGCCGTATTTCACGGTGGCCTGGCCCACGGGCGAGTTCGGTGGCATGGGCCTCGAGGGCTCGGTCAAGCTGGGCTACCGCAACGAGCTGGCGGCGATCGAGGACCCGGAGCAACGCAAGGCCGAATACGAGCGCAGGGTCGCCGCCGCCTACGAGCGCGGCAAAGCCATCAATAACGCCGTCGGCTTCGGCATCGACGACACCATCGACCCCGCGGAGTCGCGCTTCTGGGTCGCGAGCCTGCTGCGCTCGATCCGCCCGCCGCCGCCGCGCGAGGGTAAGAAGCGCGCCGCGATCGACGCATGGTAGGAAACGCGGAGTGCGGAGGCAGAGTGCAGAGTGCAGAGTGCAGCGAAAAGCTGACTTCACGCTGCGCCCTTTACCGCGCAGTCTGTCGGACTGCCTGAGATGAAGGTCGCCGTCCTGGACGATTACCAGGGCATCGCGGCCTCGATGGCGGACTGGCGCCGGCTGCCCGAGGGCAGCGAAGTCATGTTCTTCGACCAGCACCTCCCGGACGAGGACTCGCGCGCCGAAGCGCTGCGTGGCTTCGAAGCCGTCGTGGCGATGCGGGAGCGCACGCCGTTTCCGCGCAGCCTGCTGGCGCGGTTGCCCAACCTCAAGCTGCTCGTCACGACCGGCATGCGCAACGCCTCGATCGACGTCGCCGCGGCAAACGAGCTGGGAATCATGGTCTGTGGCACCCGCGGCCAGCGCACGGCCACGGCGGAGCTGACCTGGGGCCTGATCCTGGCCCTGGTGCGCCACATCCCCGAAGAAGACCGCGCCATGAAGGCCGGCGGCTGGCAGTCGACGATCGGCCCCAGCCTCGACGGCAAGACCCTGGGCCTCGTCGGGCTCGGCAACCTCGGCTCGCAGGTCGCGACCGTCGGCAAGGCGTTCGGCATGGACGTGATGGCCTGGAGCCAGAACCTGACGGCGGAGCGCGCGGCCCAGTTCGGCGCCCGCCTGGTCTCGAAGGCGGATCTTTTCGCCCAGGCCGACGTCGTCAGCGTGCACCTGGTGCTCAGCGACCGCAGCCGCGGCCTGATCGGCGCCCCTGAGCTGGCGCTCATGAAGCCGGAAGCCTATCTGGTGAACACGTCCCGCGGGCCGATCGTCGACGAGGCTGCCCTGATCGAGGTCCTGCGAGCCCATCGCATCGCCGGCGCCGCCCTCGACGTTTACGGCCGCGAGCCCCTGCCGGCGGATCATCCCCTGCGGTTACTGCCGAACGTGGTCCTGACCCCGCACCTGGGCTACGTGACGACGGACGGCTACCGCATCTTCTACGGCGACGCGCTCGACAACATCCTCAGCTTCGTCAGCGGGACGCCGGCGAGAGTCATCGCGCCGTAACGCCCTTCTAAGCCTGGGAGAGCTTCACCAGGGGATCAGGATGCCCGTGGTTCCACCACCTTCTAAGGCGCGGACTCAACCGCCAGGGGCAGCGTGAAGCAGACCTGAAGGCCGTCTCCATCGGCCATCTCCGCCCAGATCTTGCCCTTCATCGCTTCTATCGCCCGCTTGCACAGCGTCAACCCCAGCCCCAGGCCCCTGGTGCCATCGACCAGCGATGGGTCGCGGTAATAGGGCTCGAAGATAGATTCCAGGCGCCCGGTGCTGATCCCCGGACCGTAGTCTCGCACTGCCACGAAGGCGTTGCCATGCTTCTCCTCGACCCGAACCACGATCGGCGAGGCCCTGGGGCTGTACTTGTCGGCGTTACTGAGAAGGTTGCGCACTATCGCGTTAAGGTAACCCTCCTGACCAAGGGCCAGAATGTCGCAGTCGCCGAAATCGGCAATCACAACGCGTTCGGGCGTCACCCTGCGGAACGCGTCTACGCCCTGGCTGACGATGCGACCGATCTGCACGGGCTCCCCCGGCCCCGGCGATCGCAGGTCCAGCCGCGAGAGGCTGAGGAGGTCCTCGGTCATGCGACTCAGGCGCTCAGACTCCTCCTCCATATTCAAAAGCAGGCCGTCACGTTCATCGGCCGGGAGACTTTGCCAGCGGCCGCGCAGCAGGCGGACACCTCCGTAAATCACAGTAATCGGCGTGCGCAGCTCGTGCGACATGATCCCCAGGAACTCGTCGCGCATCGTCCGGTCGCGCTGCAAACGCTGGTGCTGGTTCCTGAGTGACGCCTCGAACCCGCTCATCAGGATCGCCACCAGGGTGAAGGTCACACCGTGCCAGGCCGCCTCGCTTTCTGCATTGACCACGCGCACTGAAGGCAGGATGAGGTAAAGGATCAGCGCCGAAAGCGCCGTGGTGGTGATACCCGCGGTCAGGCCGCCGGCCCAAGCCGCGATCAGCACGGCTGCCAGCGCCAGGGGGACACCGTAGAAGTGCCCGAACGCTGGAATGAGCCCGATGAGCCAGGTCATGATCGGCCAGACCAGGGCGCACGAGAAGCCGATGACCAGCGGGTGTAACTCCGTCCAGCGGTGGAGGCCCTGTTCCAGGAAAAGTCGCCACCGCCCGGGTTTCAGCGCCGCCATATCGGATTCAAGTGAAACACAGGCCAATAAGCCCGCCTACACCGCGCCGCTTGCAGTCTTATCGCGTTTTGGTCTCGCGATTGAGGGATTCGAGATGCTTTAACGAGTGCCGGTCAGCCTTTGACACTCCCGAAACGCTGAGAATCAGCGATTCCCGGCCGCCGGGCTCGATCCAATCTAGTTGAGATGACGCGGCCGCTCGATCGCTTTCGAGATCCATTAACTCGATCGAGCTACCCGCCTTCACGGAAAGGACCGTTATCGTGTGCTGCCTCTTCGCCATGCTGGTTGTGCTGGGCCCCAGATTCGCGATTTTTTTCTGGTGGATTTTCGATATGAACCGCTGGGACCACGCCTTCGACACCTTCATCATCCCGTTCTTAGGATTTCTCTTCTTGCCGTGGACGACTTTGATGTTTGTCGCCGTGGCGCCATTCGGGAATGTCGATGGCTGGGACTGGTTCTGGCTGGCGCTGGCCTTCGCGACCGACATCTTCTCCTACAGCTCCAGCGGTTACGGCAACAGGAACCGCATACCAGGTTACGGCGCAACCTACTAAACCCGGCCCAGGTGAGGCGCGGCCGGTGGGAACGAACCCGCCGGCCGGGCCTCGACCGCGTCCTGCCCGAGGACGTCACTCTGCTACCATTCCGGCCAGCGGAGGCGAATCAAAATGCCGGGACGAGTACAGGACAAAGTCGCGCTGGTAGTCGGCGGCGGCCAGACGCCGGGGACGACGATCGGTAACGGCAGGGCGACGGCGGTGATTTTGGCGCGGGAGGGCGCGAAGGTCGCGGTCGCGGATAGGGACCTGGCATCGGCCCAGGAGACCGCGGCAATGATCGCGAAGGAAGGCGGCGACGCCTTCGCGGTCGCGGCCGACATTACCGACGAGGCCGCGGTCGAGAGGATGGTGAAGGCCGTCCTGGAGCGCTACGGGGCGCTCCACATCCTCCACAACAACGTCGGCGCCAGCGTTGCTCTCGGTGACGCCCCGGCCACCGACCTCAGTGGCGAGGCCTTCGACCGCATCGTCGCGGCCAACCTCAAGGGCATGTGGCTGGCCTGCAAGCACGCGCTGGAGTCTCTTCGCGCCACCCAGGGCTCAATCGTCAACATCTCCTCGATGGCGGCGCGCAGCAATTACCCTTACGTCGGCTACAAGACCACCAAGGCCGCCGTCATCGCCCTCTCGGAGAACCTCGCCGGCGCAAACGCCCGCTACGGCGTCCGCGTGAACACGATCCTGCCCGGCCTCATGAACACGCCCATGGCCATCGAGGCCCGCGTCACCGCCGGCGCCGACCGCGACGAGCTGATCGCCGCCCGGGACCGCCGCGTGCCCCTGGGCCGCAAGATGGGCACAGGCTGGGACGTCGCCTACGCGGCGCTCTTCCTGCACTCGGACGAAGCGAAGTTCATCACCGGCATCTCCCTTCCCGTCGATGGCGGCGCCGCGGTCGCGGGCGGCGGCGCCTGACCGAAGCGTTCGCGCCCGGACGGCGAACTTTCCGGCTGGCAAGCCCATGCCCGGCCTTCTCTTCAATTCGCCGCTCCCCGCAAGCTGGCTCAGCGGGCACGAAGACACTCACTTCCCTCGGGTCAACGCACCGGTAGCGGGAAAAGCAGATTCCCTTCGTGATGAAGCTCAGTCGCACACGAAGGGGCACAACGCTTCCGAGAGCGGAGGCACTCAGAATGGATGACGTCCAGGGCCTCAAGGGGTAGGTCGTTCTCCACCTATCTCTGCCCACAGTGCTAGGATGTGCGCCACTAGTGGGTGATCTAGGAAAGGAGACTTGAAATGCCTTGGGAGGGGATGCCCAAACATCTCGCCAAAGGCCAGTTCCTCGACTTTCTGGCCAACAGGTACAACAACAACCCCGACATCGCGGCGGCGGCGCTCCGCGGCCTGCGGCAAAAAAACACGTCCGGCGGCTGGGCATTCGACCTCGTCGACGTGGGCAGCATGGACGCGAAGGGCAACGTGACGCTGCCCGGCGGCACGACCATGACCGTGGCGCAGAACAAGGCTCACCTCAACCAGCATTGGTTCGGCAAGGGCGCCGGCAGCCAGAACGCGAATACCACCGGCTGGTGGAATGGCTGGAAAGGGGACGCCGAGGGCGTCATGCGCCAGACCCTGATCAGGGCGCTGGAGGTATCGCTGGGAGTCGAGCACGGCCGCGACCCGGTGCCGGCAAACCGGACCCGCCACCTGCCGCTCGACTTCTACTGGGTCTGCGGCGTCCCCCGGCTGGAGTCCTACATCTCCTGGAACTCCAACCAAGTGACGGTGGTCGTTATCACGCCTGGCTTCGGCGCGCCAAACCTTCAATTCCAGGTGGAAGACCGCCCCTCGGACGCCGCCGGCACGCTCGCGCAGTGGCTGCAGAAAATGGCGGCGGGCATCCTCTTCGTCGGGCAGAACCTGCCTTCTCAAAGGGCGCGCCAGACCACCAACAGCGGCGCCGTCAGGATGGCCAATTCCATCGTCGTCCATCACCTCGACGAGCTCGATGGTGGCATCGGCTCCTACCCCTGACGCCAAAGACCCGCGGACTGGGAGGAAAGCAATGGTCATTGACGACTCCAGCGACATCGCCAGGCTGCTTGTGGAGGCCCTCAACTACAGGGATGACTTCGAAGCACTGGCGGGCCTTCTGGACAAGGACAGCGTCTGGTTCTGCGATGCTTTCGCAAGCCTCAAGGGGCCCGACGCGATCATCGATTACGTCAAGCGGTTACGCCAGACATTCCCCGACTTTCGCGTGCTCCTGCTCGCCAGGCGGCGGCAGGCCCGGAATCGCACCGTGTTCCAGTTCCAATTCAGCGGCACGCAGAGCGGCTTCATGCAGGACGTGGGCATAACCGACAAGCGCGCGGTGCTGAGAGGGGCGGCCTTCGTCGACTTCAAGGGCAAGACTGTGACCGAGGTGACCACCTACTGGAACTGCACGCCGTTCCTGGCCCAGCTTGGCGTCAGAGCCCACATGCGTCCGGACCCGGTCGGGGCCCGTTACGCCTTCCGGGAGCTTCGCCCGGAATAGCGCTAATCTAGCCGGGAGCCGTGTTCGGCGGTCAGGGATATCGCGGTGCAAGCTCCAACTCCGGCGACCGGATCCGCAAGCAGGGCCATTGTCGGCCGCTTCGAAGAGTGGGCGGCGCTCCAGGGCGCGCTGGGACGCGCCCTCGGCGGGCTGCCGTCGCTGGTGCTTTTGCGCGGCGAGGCCGGCATGGGCAAGACCACGCTGCTTCGCGAGCTGCGCGGGCACGCTCAGGCCCGCGGCGTCGATGTCGTGGCCGGGCGCTGCCATGAAGTCCTGAGCCTGCCCTACCTGGCTTTCGCCCAATCGCTCTTCCCGAGGCTGGCGGCCGCCGCCGCCTCCATGCCGGAGCTCTCCGGCGGCGCCGCCTTGCGCCAGTTTTCCGGATCCCTGTCGGAGGATGCGTCGGCCGCCCAACGCCGCGACCTCTTTCTGGCCGTATCCGGCGGGCTCCTTGCCCTGGCGCGCTCGCAGCCGCTACTTCTTACGATCGACGACCTCCAGTGGGCCGACCCGTCATCCCTGGACCTCTTCGAGCACATCTCCTTCAGCGTCGCGGACGCCGCCGAGACCGGCACACTGCCTCTTCTGATCGTCGCCGCATTCCGCTCGACGGACTCGAACGCACGCCTTGAGCAGGCCATGGCGAGAATCCGCCGAGAGGGCGTCGCCGAGACCATCGACCTCGAAGGACTGGGCGCGCTCGAGGTCGACGAGTTGGTGCGCCAACACGGCGTCAGCCATCCCTCCGGCCAACTGGTGGAAAGCGTCAGGCGCGCCAGCGGCGGCAACCCTCTTCTCGCCATCGAAATCGTCGACTACCTGCGAAAGCACGACGCCCTGCGCGAAACGCGCGGCCTTGTGCACAGCCGGGTGCCGGAGTCGTCCTTTCCGCTGCCCGCCGAGATCACGCGGCCGATCCAGGAGCGCCTCGCCGGCCTCAGCGTTGACTGCCGGAGGCTTCTACAGCTGGCGGCCTGCGATGACCGCCCCTTTTCGACCAAAGTGCTTATGGCGGCGACAGGCGCCGGGCCGGACGCCGTGCTGGACCTGCTCGAAGAGGCCAGGGGCGCCGGACTCGCCGGCCTCGACGGCGAGGAATATCAGTTCGAGCACGTAATCGTGCGTGCCGCCGTCTACACGTCGCAAAGCCCGGCGCGCCGGCGCCGGGACCACCAGTTGCTGGCACAAACGCTGGAGCGGCTGTACGGTGACGCCGCCGGTGACCACGCCCTCGAAATCGCCCACCACCTTCTCGAGGCGGGCGCACTTGCCGAGCCAGAGAAGGTCCAGGTCTTCGCGCGCGCCGCCGGCGACCGCGCCCGGGACGTTTTCTCCTGGGCGGACGCCGTCCGATTCTACGACTGCGCCCTGGAGGCCGCGGACGCCCGGGAGGAAGGCGACACCCCGGACCTGGCGGGCCTCTGCTACGCCACCGCCTACGCCCACCATCGCAGCAACGACATCCAGACGGCGCTGGAACTGTACGAGCGCGCCGCCGACCTCTACCGGCAGCGGGACGACCGCCGGTCGGTGGCGCTGGTGCTGGCCGAAGTCCTGAACGCCGGCCTCCACGGCGGGCCCGGGCTGACCGACCCGATGCCGCTGCGGGAAGCGCTGGAGGCTCTGCCCGACGGCGACCCTGTGCAAGGAAAGCTCTGCGCGGAGCTCGCCCAGACCCACCTGCTGGCCGGGGACGACCGCGCCGCGGAGGACTGGGCTCGCCGCGCTCTGGAGGCATCGCGAGAAACCGGCAGCCATGAGGACGCCGCCAAGGCGTATGTCGTCCTGGGCAGGCTGGCCGCGCGCCATCTCGACTTCACCGTCTCCGCCGGCCTGTACGAAGAGGGACTGGCGCAGGCCCGCGCTGCCGATAATTCGCGCACCCTGGCGGTACCCGCGCAGCGCGCGCCGGCCGTATTGCTGGCCTGCGGCCGCCTGGACGATGCGGTTTCCCTTGCGGCCGAAGGCCATGACGCCGGCCTGCGCAGCGGCGCCCTGGGTGGCTCCGCTCTCGCGCTCGGCGCGACGATCGGCGTTGAGACCCTGCGCGGCGACCTCGCGGCCCTCGAGAGGCATGGCCGTGAGGCCTCCATGCTCATCAATCGCAGCGCTTACCTCTGGGCAGCCCCCGCCGTCCACCTGGGCATGGCGGCTTCGCACTTCGGCCGCGGGCAATGGAAGGACGCCGAGGACTGCCTCAATGAGGATGGCCTCGGCGGCCGTGTCCAGGGGCTGTTCGGCGCCATGATCCGCACCGCTCGCGCCGCGGACGAAGGCTCACAAAGCTCCGCCGAGACATCGTGGCCCGCGCCCGGGCGGCCCGATATCGACACGCTGTGCCAGCACGCGGCCTACATTGAGCTTGCGACCCAAACAACCGCGGCTATGGACGTTTCGGTGTCCGTGGACGTCCTTTCGCGCGCCCTCGAGAACGGCGGCGTATTCACACCGAACTGGCCCTTCCTGATACCTCGCGTGCTGGGACTGGGGGCCGCGCGGGCGGACGACTTCGAGGAGGCCACTACGTGGTTCGAGCGCGCCATCGAGGCGGCAGGGGCCTCGGGCGCCCGCGCGGAGCTTGCCCGCACCCTCGTGGATTACGCGCACCACCTCGCGGGCGCGGGCGCGGGCCGCGACCCCAACCGCGCCGCCGAGCTCCTGCAGCAGGCATCACCGCTGGCGTCTGAGCTGGGTTTACTGCCCCTGCTGAGACGGACCGAGAAGCTGGCGGACAGCCTCGGGGTGACCGTCACGCGGCCTGCGGCCCAGAAGCCCGCGCCACGGCAGGCGCCCCGGGCCGCGCCGTCCGCCGCGCCCGTCGAGCGCTTCGTTCAGACCATGGCCGTGGTTTTCTTCACCGACCTTGTCGATTCGGTGCCGATCACAAATCGCCTCGGCGACCGAGCGGCCAAAGACCTCGTCGACAAACTGCACGGCGCGCTGGAGAAGGCGATCGAGGAATTCGGTGGCGTGCTGGCGCCAGGAGTGACACTTGGCGATGGCCGCGTGGCGACGTTCACCTCTGCCGGCCGCGCGATCCAGTGCGCCTTCCGCTGCCGCGACGAAGCGACGGCGCTCGGCGTCCAGCTTCACATCGGCCTGCACGCCGGCGACATCCTGCGCGGCGGCGACGCGATATCCGGCGGCGTCGTGAACATCGCCGCCCGGGTGCTGAGCGAATGCCCGCCGGGCGACATCCTGGTGTCGCAGACCGTGCGCGAGCTGGCACGCACATCGCTCGACGTCATCTTCAGCGACCTGGGCCTGCACGACCTCAAGGGCCTGCCGGAGCCACAGCGGCTGTTCTCGGTGCAAGCGGCCGCGGCGGGCGCCTGATCAGGCGCCTTTGGCCTTCAGCGCCTGGTACACCTTCTCCGCCGTAATTCAGGTCACCACCTACGGCTACAACAACCGCAACGACCTCACCTCGATCGACTACCCGGCGGGCACCACAGACGTCAGCTTCCAGTACGATGGAGTGCGGAACCGGCACCCAGATGGTCGATGCTACAGGTACGACGAACTACTCGTACGACGAGGTGAATCGCCTGACCTCGGTCACCTTCCCCGGCTCGCGCACCGTCGGCTACGGCTACAGCAACGCCGGCAACCGCGCCACCATGACCTACCCCGGCGGCTCCAACCAGGTGACCTACGGCTACGACGCTGCCAACAACCTCACGTCAGTGACGGACTGGAACAGCCAGCAGACCCAGTACGCCTACAACAACGCCGGCATGCTCACGACGGCCACGCTGCCCTCCGGCACCGGCATCGTCGGCACGTACAGCTACGACAACGCCGACCGCCTCACCGGCATCAGCTGGGTCAAGGGCGGCAGCACCACCCTGGCGTCCGTGTCTACACCCTGGACGCGATCGGCAACCGCACGCAGCGCGTCGACGGCCTGGGCACGCACACCTACGCCTACGACGCCCTCTACCGCCTGACCAGCGTCACCTACCCGGGGCCATCGACGACACCTACACCTACGACGCCAACGGCAACCGCCTGACCAAGAACAGCACCAACCTCACCTACGACGCCGCCGACCGCCTCACGGCCCTGGGCGCCGTCTCCTACGGCTACGACAACAACGGCAACCTCACCAGCCGCGGCTCCGACAGCTTCTCCTGGGACGCCGCCGACCGCCTGACCTCCGCGACCGTCAGCAGCGTGACCACCACCTTCGCCTACAACGGCGACGGCCTGCGCGACTCCCGTCACGACCGGCGGCAACACGACCACCTACACCTGGGATATCGCCGCCGGCCTCTCGCAGGTGCTGGACGACGGCGCGTACAAGTACATCTACGGCCTCGGCCGCATCGCCGAAGTCTCGGGCAGCAGCACCAGCTACTACCTCACGGACGCCCAGGGCTCCGTGATGGCGCTGTGCGACGCCAGCGGCACGGTGCTGAACAGCTACAACTACGACGTCTTCGGCGCCATCAGGTCCAGCTCCGGCTCGACCGCCAACGCCTTCACCTTCACCGGCGAGCAGACCGACGCCACGACCGGCCTCGAGTACCTGCGCGCGCGGTATTACGACTCTGAGGCCGGGCGGTTTCTTAGCACCGACCCGCTGGGCGGCGGCTACGCCTACGCCGCCAACAGCCCCACGAACATGACCGACCCCTCGGGGCTGAGTCCGTGCATCAATGCGTCCGAGAACCCCTACCACTCGGCCGCGCGGCGGGCGTGGTGGGACCGCATGTACGCGGACAACTTCTGCGGCGGCGATGGGATGTTCTGTGGCTGGACGACAGACTGCTCTCAGGGTCGTGGATTTGAGCCCGAAACCGAGTGCAAACCGAGCCCATGCATGACGGACGAAGAACGCGCGGAGCAGGTCGCGATCGCCAAGGCGATTTATTACGCGCAGCAAGCCGATAACAAAGCGGCAGAGAAGGCCAAGTGTGAAAAGAGCTTGTTGACCAAGGCGGGCTGTTTCCTTAACACGCCATGCGGCGGCCTTGTTGGAAGTGTGATCACAACAGCCCTCGGGGCGATTCCGGGCTCCCACGTCTTGGCCAAGACCGGCCTGGCCACAGGCGCAGTTGGCGGTGCATTTCAGGGCGGGTTAGCGGCCGGGACGGGTGACGAGGCTGGGGCCGCGGCCAATGCTCTCAGCGCAATAGGCGACGCCTTGGCCGTAACTGGCGCGGGCGGCGTGATCCTTTCGCTCGCCACGTCGGGTCCATCAGTCGTGGTCTCCGGGTATCACTGTCGTAAGGGCTAGGAGAGAGTGCAAAACAAAGGAACCTAACCAGTGAATGTCAGAGCGGTGGACGTCAGATGGATTCTCCTTTGCGCTTCACTTGGCCTGGTTGTTCCCTTCGCGGATGGTGATGGCCTCAGTTCCGCGCCAGATGGCCTGTTAGTCGGCCTGATATGTGGAGTGTTCTTTGCGATACTTTGGAGGATTGTTGGCCCTGCCAGCCGGCACGCGGAAGAAGAGTTCCGCCAGTCCTGGAAAGCCGACCCATCCCGGGAGATCACCGGCGCAGTCGTTCGCGGCACACTCATTCTCGCCGCCCTGCTCTTCGTATGTGTTTACTTCGGCCTTAAATACGGTGAGCTGGCCCTGTTTGTAGGAGTGTGGTTTCTGGGCTCAGCCTGTGTGGTAATCGGGACAGTTCTGTACGACGCCTGGGTTCTGCGCCAAATACCCAGGGACGGACGCTGATCAGCCCTTGCTCCCGATACTAAGGCATTAGGATGCACTCGAGCACTCGACCGCCAACGCCTTCACCTTCACCGGCGAGCAGACCGATGCCAGCACCGGCCTGGAGTACCTGCGCGCGCGCTACTACGACTCTGAGGCCGGGCGGTTTCTTAGTACCGACCCGCTCGGGGGCGGCTACGCCTACGCCGGCAACAGCCCCACGAACATGACCGACCCGTCCGGCCTCAGTCCCTGCATCAACGCGTCCGAGAACCCCTACCACAACGCGCGGTCGCGCGCGTGGTGGGTCCACATGTACGCGGACAACTTCTGCGGCGGCGGCGACGGGCTCCAATGCAATGGGGTGACGGAGTGCTCTGGCAGTTGGGAGCCCTTGACCGACTGCAACCCGAGCCCTTGCAAAACCCAAGAAGAGATCGAAGAGGAAATCGCGATCGCCAAGGCTATTTATGCGGCGCACATGGCGGAGAAGGAGAATGATTGCGGTGCGTTGCTCAACCGCATTAAGTGCTGGGTGAGCTCTGATTGCGGCGCCCTTGAGGCTAACACGGTTTCGGCAGTTCTCACGGTAGGAGTGGGTACCGATGTCATAGCGGTGGCAATAAACACCGTTCAGCTAAACAAGGCAATTGAGGATGGAGATATCGTTGCTCAGTTCACCAGCACGGTAGCGCTCGGCGGGTCTCTGGTCTCAACTGCGTTAGACGCCACGACTCCATTCACAGGTCTTGCGGGAGTCATTCTGAGCGCCGCGATCGGGTCGGGCACACAAGTGCCGTCAATATTGTTGCGTGGTTTGCGGTGCGTTACTTAAGCGCGCGTCGGACTGCCACCACGAATGGAAAGAACGGGCCAGGTAATCTACGGTTTCTGCCAGACTGGCGCTTGTGGATATTGGCATCCTGCCTCACAGGCGTGGTGCTTGGCACGCTGGATGGTCAGGAGGCCAAGTCTGCTCTGGTTGGTTTCGCGTTGGGCATCGTTGTCGGTGCAGTTTCATGGGGTGTTCTTCGGGGAGCAGTCCTGATTCTGGACTATCTGGACGCCAAGCTCCCGCCGAGCACTTCTCCACAACTACGAAGAATTGTTCTCGCAGGTCTGTTCGTGCTCCAGTGGCTGATTGTCGCGCTGATTATCTCGGCAGTGATCTTGGTGTGATTGCAGGATCCAGACCTCAAGGACTTTGGCGACCTACGAGGCGCGGGCCTGATCAGGCTCCTTTGGCCTTCAGTGCCCTGTACACCTTCTCCGCCGTGATCGGCAGGTCGCGGATGCGCACGCCTATGGCGTCCTCGATCGCGTTGGCGATTGCCGGCGCCACCGGACCGATAGGGCTCTCGCCGATGCCCTTGATCTGGTAGGGGCCGACGCCGCCCTCGGCCTCGAGCAGCACCGTCCGCAGAGGCGGGATGTCGCGCACCGCCCGGCCCATATCGCGTGCTGCTGATCCTCTATCGCGCAAGCGATGCGTCTGAAGTTGGGCGTGCTGAGGTCGCCGTGCCGTAATGAAACGCGGACAGGGACGATTTCAGTCGGTTGCATTTTCGTCCTCATCTTCGCTCATTTCCTCTGGTGCGCGTTCGTACATCTCGGTGAGCTCGCGGAGGCGGGCGCATTGGCTATCGGTCAGCATTTCGGCTGCATAGCGCCAGTGCCAGTTGCCGCTCTCCCGGCTGGGATAGTTCATACGCGCCTCGGCGCCCAGGCGCATCACGTCCTGCAGGCACGCCACGGCTTGATTCGCCACCGATGCCCAGGCCAATCGGATGAAGTCCCAGGCCAGGTCGTTGCCGTCCGTCCCGAGATAGCGCAGGCAGTTCCACTTCTCCGCGGCTTTGCGGCCGCCCTCATTGAACCAGCCAATGACGGTGTTGTTGTCGTGCGTGCCGGGGTAGACAATGCAGTTTGGCTCGTAGGTGTGGGGCAAGTACTGTGAGTTGTTCTTCTCACCGAACGCGAATTGCAGGATCTTCATGCCGGGGAAGCCGAACTTCAGGCGCAGCGCGTCCACTTCCGGTGTGATGACGCCCAGGTCTTCGGCAATGATGGGCAGAGTGCCCAGAGCACGGGCGATTGACTCAAAGAGCGCGGCCCCGGGTCCTTTCATCCAACGGCCGGTCATTGCAGTCAATTCACCCGCCGGCACTTCCCAGGAAGCCTCGAAGCCGCGGAAATGGTCAATCCGGATGATGTCCACCAACGTCAGCGTGTGCCGTATGCGCTGCCGCCACCAGCCGTAGTCATCGCGCGCCATCACGTCCCAGCGATAGTGCGGGTTGCCCCAGCGTTGGCCGGTCTTCGAGAACAGATCCGGTGGGACTCCCGCAATGACGATCGGGTTGCCCTCAGCGTCGAGTTGGAACAACTCCGGGTGGCTCCAAACGTCGGCGCTGTCTTCGGAGACAAAAATGGGCACGTCGCCGACGATCCGGATGCCGAGCTTGTTGGCATGCGCCTTGAGCGTGGCCCACTGCTCGGCAAAAACCCATTGCACGAATTCGTGGTAAGCGATTTCCTGCGCCAGTTTCTCGCGGTAATGGTCCAGGGCATAGGCGTGGCGCAGCAGGATATCGCGCGGCCAGTTGTGCCAGCTTCCGCCGCCGAAATAGCCTTTCAGGGCCATGAAGAGGGCGTAATCGGGCAGCCAGTGGGTGTTTTGCTCCCGGAACCCGGAAAGTCCCCGCTGTTGATCGGCGGTTCCCTCAGCGCGGAAGTGCTCGAAGCTGTGCCGGAGCAACGTCTGCTTGAAGGGGATGACCGAGCCAAAATCCACCTTCAACGACGGGAACTGCGGCATTACCTCCAGCGCGTCGGCGGGCAGCAGACCCGACCAGGCCATACCCTCCGGGCTGATCAGCAGCGGGTTCCCGGCGAAGGCCGAGAAGGACTGATAGGGAGAGTCGCCGTAGCCAGTAGGACCGAGGGGCAGCACCTGCCAGAGTTGTTGTTTGGCCGCAGCCAGCCAGTCCACGAAATCGTACGCGCCTTTGCCGAGGTCACCGATGCCAAAACGACTCGGGAACGATGTCGGGTGACACAAAATACCACTGGACCGTGAGAAGCTCATGGGCGCCTGCCTTTGAATGAGCGAGTTGAGACCCAGTATACCCCGCTGCAACCCTGGCCCCAAAAAGGGCGCTCCTCCTCAACAACGGTTGCGCCTGCCGGTACAATCCGCGCTTTCAGCGGGTAAAGCAACGGCCGGGACCATGAGTCCCGGCCGAATTCGTCCGTAAAGAGGCCGGGATGGCTCCCGGCGTGGGGAAGCCTATTGCGCCTGAGCGGCAGCGTTCTGTGGGGTTACGCGTTCAGCGGCAAGTTGCGCCTGACGAGCGAAATCAATCGCGTTCGCCAGAACGCGGGCTGCTTCCTGCGGGCTATGGAAGCCGGTGCTGTTTTCGGAAGCGACGAAGTCCCAGCGCATGCTGGCCTGGCGATGGAATTGTCGCGCCTCAGCCAATTGTTCATCGGTCGCGCCCGCGTTCTGCGCCGCGACGATGGCATCCATCGCATCCGCCAGCGCCGCCTCGGTCGTGCGCAGCAGTTCGGCGGTGTTGTTCTGGATCAGTAGCACGCGGTCTTTCAGCGCCTGTTCGTCCTGCTTGTGGCAGGTACCGCATGCGTTGTTCAGGTTGGTCAACGGGCTGCGCAGCCAGTGGTCGGACACCTTGACCGCGCCGTCGCGCACATACGGCATATGGCAGTCGGCGCAGGCCACGCCGGAGCGCGCGTGGATGCCGGTGCTGTACATCTCGAATTCCGGGTGCTGCATCTTGATCATCGGCGCGTTGGTTTCCTTGTGCGTCCAGTCCTTGAAGCCGTAGCCGTCGTAATACTCCTCGATGTTTTCGATCTGGAACCCTTTCGACCACGGGAAGGTCAGCAACTTGTTGTCGCCCTTGAAGTAATACTCGACGTGGCACTGCGCGCAGACGTAGGTTCGCATCTCCTGGCGAGTCGCCTTGCTCAGATCGATGCCGCGCTCGGTCATCGCGTTCATGAAGGCGGGCCGGGTGATGCGCAGGGCCATCGTATCCGGGTCATGGCAGTCGGCGCAGGAAGAGCCCGTGTGAAGCTGGTCTTGCAGCTCTTTGTAGGGCGTATGGTTGAAATTCTCCCAGCCCATGCTTTCGATGAGCTGCGGCGCTTCCGCGGCGTGGCAGTTGGCGCAGGCGCCAGGCTGCTTCACGACTTCCTGGCGCTTGGTTTCCTTCTGATCGGTCAGCGCGTAGAAGTGGCCGTGCTCTTCGTTGTAATCCACGCTGAAGGCATACCCCGCCCAGATCCGTTTCAGGATCGGATTACGCTCCAACTTGCTGTACGGATTCGCCCCACCATAGGGCGTCTCCGTGTCGGGGCCGCTGATCTCAGTCTTCTTGAATGAGTCATACTGGCGCGGAAAATTCTGGCCCCACACAGCCGGATCCAACTCGTTCTCGGCGATCTCGACGATCTTGAGCGGATAGACAGTCTCTTCCGCCTTGTGCGTCGTGATACTGGTCAACAGATAGGCGACGCCCGCCATGGCGGCCAGGCCGGCCAGGAAGGCGAGGCCTATCCACAGCCAGTTGCGGCGAGTCGGGGCTTTGGGTTCGGGAACGGTCATCTGAGCGTCCTCCTCATCATGATCTCGAAGTTCATTTGCCGTGCCCGACGCCGCGATGGCACGTGAGGCAATCGGTGGGATCCTCAGTGCCCGCGTGGTTCATGGCGACGGTTACGTCGCCGTGACAATAGAGGCAGGCATGCTGCGTCACATTGCGATTGAGCTCGGTGATGCGGATCGGTTCATCGAAGTCGCCGGTCGTAAACATCAGGCTATGGCGGAAGCCGTTGATTCCCTTGATGGCGTACTTGTGGATCAGGTTGTCGTGCGGCGCGTGGCAGTCATTGCAGCCGGCCACCGCCTTGTGCGAGCCGTGGCTCCAGCCGTCGAACTGATCGCGCATGATGTGGCAGTTGACGCAGGCGTCCGGGTCGTCTATGAGATATGATGCGCCCTCGGCGTAGGCGAAAGTGAAAGCACCCAGCCCGACTACCGCGCCGATGAGCGCGGCCAGGGCCAGCCAGACCCAGAGCGGAACTCCCTTCGCCCAACGGGGCCGCCGGCCATCTCCGCGCGCGGGACTCGCTTCGGGTGGAGCCTGCTGCATGCCTATCCTCCGAAAACAATCGAGCGCATGAGCACCCTCAGGCGAGGGGCTTCATGCGCCACAGTGTCTGTGGAATAGTGGGAATTCTAACACACTCCGGCAGTGCGTGACAACTGCACCTCAGCGAATGTGGATCACTTCGCTTTCGTAAGGCACAGTCACCCCTGCCAGCTCCATCGCCTGGCGCGCGATTTGCTCCAGGCCGCCGCAACAGGGCACTTCCATGCGGACGACCTTCAGGCTGCGGATATCGGCCTGCTGGAGGATTTGCGCCAGCTTGATGACGTAGGCCCGCGCGTCGTCCAGCTTCGGGCAGCCGACCGCGATCGCTGAATCCTGGATGTAACGCGCATGGGCGTTCGCGTCGGCGAAAGGCACGCAGTCGGCGATCAGCGTGAGCGGCGCGCCCCGTAAGAATGGGGCCTGGGGTGGGATGAGGTGCAACTGCACCGGCCACTGGCGTAACGCGGATGCCTGATCGCGGGCGGGAGCTTGCTGCCCGGTGGGCGTCCATTGATGGAGTTGCACCGACGGGCAAGCCCGAGGCGCGCCCGGTCCATCCGTCTGGCGATGACCGGCATGCACCGCCAGAGGGATGGGGGCCGATTGGGATTGGCCGTGCATATGGGCAAGAGCCGCCGCCTCATCGAACGGCTCCACTTCCGCCTCGATCACTTGCAGCGCGCCCTGCGGGCATTCGCCGAGACACGCGCCCAGACCGTCGCAATAGCTATCGCGGACCAGACGGGCCTTGCCGTCCACGATGCGCAACGCGCCTTCGACGCAAGACGGCACACACTGGCCGCAGCCGTCGCACTTTTCTTCGTCAATCGCGATGATTTTTCGGAGGGTCTTCGCCATGCGCTTCTCTCGTTGGACAGATTGCTCGCGGGCCGCGAGCGGCTGACGGTCTGAACGGGGCATCTGGAGAAATGTAGCACAAACCGGCGCGCGTGTCAGGGACTTAAGTCACATAAGGCAGCGTTCAAGTGAGAGAAGTGAGCTCCCAACCTACACTCAGTATTCGTGCGGTTGTTCACACGCTTGAGTTGGTCCGGTTTTTCGATGAAGCCACCAGCGAGATCAAAAGCTACTTGAATCGAGCTGGCGTTCGAGCAGTGGGTCCTCCCCGTTCACTCTGGCACAGTGCACCGGGCGAAATCCCGGACAGCTTCGATATTGAGACCTGTCTGCCGATTGAACATCCCGTACCGTCATCAGGCCGGATGCGCTCCGCTGTATTGCCGGCGGGGCTCCAGGCGTTTACAGTACATCATGGCGCTTACGATGAGATGGTAAACGCCTTCGATGCCGTGTGGCAATGGATCCAGGAGCGTGGTTACGAGATGGAGGGGCCGCCGTGCGATGTGGTCCTCGCAGGACCGAATGATACCAGCGACCCATCGGCTTATCGCACGGAGATTGTCTATCCAGTGTCCGCGCGGAAGCAACAGCAGGGGTGAGGCTCATCTGATAGCATTGGAGGCAGGCTGGAAATGACGACATCTTTCAAGAAGGTTCTCGTTACGGGAGGCAGCGGCAAGGCCGGGCCCTGGGTGATCGCCGATTTGCTCGAGCACGGCTATGAAGTGGTGAATGTGGATCGGCGCCCCTCGACCCAGGTTCATACGTATCAAGCCGATCTGACCGATCTGGGGCAGGTCTATGGCGTTCTGGAGGGGCGGGATGCGGTCATCCACCTGGCAGCCATCCCCTGGCCCGGCGAACACGCCCCCGAGGTAGTTTTTCGCAACAACGTTATGTCTACCTTCAACATCCTGCAGGCGGCCTGCGTCCTCGGCATCAAGAAGGTGGTCATGGCCGGCAGTGAGTCGGCCCTGGGTTTTCCTTTCATGTTCCGGCCCTTCAACCCACTCTACCTGCCCATTGATGAGGCTCACCCGCTACTGGCTCAGGATGCTTACGGCCTGGGGAAAAGCGTCATCGAGGAGTTGGGGCGCGGCTACGTTCGCCGCGCTCCCGATATGTCCATCATCAGCTTGCGTTTGTCCTACATCCAACGACCCGAAGATTACGCCGACGAGTTGCGCCGGGCCTGGGCCGACCTCGGTCACAACGCTTTCAACCTGTGGGCCTACATAGATGCGCGGGACGTGGCCCTTTCTTGCCGGCTGGCCCTGGAGTCTCCGCAGCCGGGTTTCGACGCGTATTACATCGCCGCGCCCGATACGCTGATGCGTGAGCCGACTCTGGAGTTGGTTAAGCGCTATTTCCCCGGTGTGGAGCAGGTGGCCGAGGGCTTCGGTGGGCGCATGTCGCCGCTGGACGGTCGCCACGCCGAGCAGGGCCTGGGTTTTGGGCACAGTACACCTGGGAGAGGGTGATGGCTCAGGAGGCCAGCGTAAGTTAACGTGGAGCAAACGAAGGAAAGAAGGCTGTGAAAACGCTGGTGAAAGTGGCCCGCGATCTCCCGTGGCATCCTCAACCGGGCGAGGGACGGCTCTACATCACGGACGAAATACCAGCAAGAGAAATCTGCTCGACTGCGTTTGGCTTCGTGTTTGAGGGCGACAGGGTGCTTCTGACTCGCCTTCACGATCGCGACTGGGACATACCGGGCGGCGTCATCGATCCTGGCGAAACACCCGAGGAAGCAGCGATTCGTGAAGTCTGGGAAGAGACCTATGCAAGGGTGACGATCCTGGAACCCATCGGGATTCAAGAACTGGAAGTATTTGGTCCCAAACCGGAAAAATACCGCTGGCCATATCCGATCTCCGCGCAAGTATACTACCTGTGCCGGTTGATCGAGTTGTCCCCGTTCGATCCCAACCGAGAGAGCTACGAACGCGCTTTCTTCGCCCCGACCGAAGCGCGCCGGATTCCGACGATGGAGAATCACGACGCGATCTACGAGGAGGCGCTGCGCCGGATCTCGGCCAGTCGCTAAAACGGAGTCTCAAAAAGGGCGCTCGCTAATGGAACCAGGGGCTACTCATGGTTGAAGCCAGGCTGCGACTGAAACAGACGGCGCTACTCAACATCGACATGCAGCACTTCTTCGTCGAAGGAGCGCCGGAGGGGCACGCAGTCATGGGGCGCATCAACCGGTTAGCTGCGTCCTGCCGGAGCGCCGGCATTCCGGTGATTCATACTACCCACGTTTTCAGACCTGATGTACCCAATGTTGAAGAGGCAGTGGCACTCAGCAAAGGCTTGACGATAGATCCGGGTGACATCATCTTTGCGAAACATCATTTCGGTGCATTCCATGAGAGCAACCTGGAAGAGATGCTTCGCACTCGTGGCATTGATACCGTCATCATCAGCGGCATCCGGACCAATGTCTGTTGTCAGGTCACCGCCTGGGAAGCGATATCTCGTGGTTTCAGCGTGTTCTTCCTGAGCGATGGCACCGCGACAAAAGAAATGGGCGGCGTCTCACCATCTGTATTGCAAACGGCCACTTGCGCTACATTCGACCATCTGTTTGGGAATGTCATTGCCGTTGATGAAATGATTGAAAGAATCGAAAGAGCCGCTATTTCATAACGTGATCTGTGCTTTCAGGCATCGTCTCGCACAGTTTCGTGGCAGAATCTGACTGCCAACTTACAGCACGCGAACCCCAAGAGTGCAGCTACCTCACTCCTCCACGCTGACCCTCTGCCAACACCACCCGCACGTCCACCGCCAGCACGCCCTGCTCCGCCGGGAACACAGCAGCGGATTGACATCCAGCTCGGCGATCTCCGGGTGGTCGGCGGCGAGCTGGCCGATGCGCACGATGGCATCGACCAGCGCGGCGCGGTCGGCGGCAGGCGCGCCGCGCAGGCCCGCCAGCAGCCGCGCCGAGCGCACCTCGTCGATCATCTCCTCGGCGTCGGCGGCGGTCAGCGGGGCCAGCCGGAAGCTGACGTCGGCCAGCGCCTCGACGTAGACGCCGCCCAGCCCGAACATCACCAGCGGCCCGAAGGTCGGGTCGCGCTTGACGCCGACGATGACTTCCTGGCCGCCCGGAGATCATCTGCTGCACCTGCACGCCGCGGATGGCGCGCCGGGATGCGCCGCACGGGCACGGGCCAGGATGTCGTCGAACGCGGCGCGCACGGCCTGCCGCGTCCGTCACGTTCAGGATCACGCCGCCGACGTCCGTCTTGTGGAGGATGTCGGGGCTGATCAGCTTCAGCACCACCGGGAAGCCGATGCGCTCGGCGAACGCGGCCGCATCGTCGGGCTGGTCGCCAGGGTCTGCGGCGGCGTGGGGATGCCGTAGGCCGCCAGCAGAGGGCGGCCTCGGCCGCGTCCAGCATCTGCCGTCCGCCGGCACGCTGGCGCAGCAGGATCGCGTCCTGCACCTCGCGGCGGGCCTTGGCGCTGCGGCAACACGCTCGGACTGCGATTCGCGCACCGCTGCTTCGCGACGTCTCGCCGAGTCTGCTGATCCACGCTGCGCCGCCACAGCGCCCCGAACGCCGCGACGGCATCCTCCGGGAAGGTGTAGGCCGGGATGCTCGGCCGCGTGCGCCGCGGCGAACGCCGCCTCCAGGCTGGCTTCGCCCATCAGGCAGGCCAGCACCGGCTTGCGCGGCTGCGGTTGTGCGGCCGCCGCTGCGGCGAACGCCTCGCACCACCGCGACGGGGTTCACCAGCACCTGCGGCACCAGGATCGCCAGCACGCCGTCGCAGCCGGGATCGGCCAGCACGGCGTCCAGCGCGCGGCGATAGCTGCGTCTCGTCCGCGCCGCCCAGCATGTCCACCGGGCCGGCCACCTGGGCATCGGGATGCAGGAAGCTGCGCAGCGCGGCGCGCGGCGCCTCGCCGGTGCGCGCCAGGCGCAGGCCGGCGCTTCGAGCACAGTCGGCGGCCAGCGCGGCCGGTCCGCCGGCATTGGTGACGATGGCGATCCGGTTGCCGGCGGGCAGCGGCTGGTCGGCCAGCGCCAGCGGCCGCGTTGAACAGCGCCTGCACGCTCTCCACTTCGATCACGCCGGTCTGCTTGCAGGCGGCGCGGAAGGCGGCGTGCGCGCCGGCCAGCGCGCCGGTGTGCGAGGCGGTCGCCGCCTGGCCGCTGGCGGTGCGGCCGGTCTTGAGCGCCAGCACCGGCTTGTCGCCGCGGCCGCATCGCGCAGGCGTCCACGAACGCCGGCCCGCCCTTCACGTCCTCCAGGTAGAGGGTGATGACGCGGCTGTCGGCGTCGGCGGCCAGGATAGGGGATCACGTCCGTCTCGTTGACGTCGGCCTCATTGCCCACGCTCAGCAGGCGGCTGAAGCCGATGCCGCGGCCGATGGTCCAGTCGATGATGCCGCCGCACAGCGCGCCCGACTGCGACAGGAAGGCGATGCTGCCCGCGCGGCGGCATGCCCTTGACGAAGGTCGTGTTGAGCGGCGTGTGCGTGTCGATCACGCCGATGCCGTTCGGCCCCATGATCCGCATGCCGTAGCGCTGCGCGATCGCCACCATCTCCCGCTCGACGCGCCGCGCCCTCCGGCCCGACCTCGCGGAAGCCGCCGGAGATGACCACCGCGGCCTTGATGCCCGCGCCGGCCGCACGCCTCGATCGTCGCCGGCACCAGCGCAGCCGGGATGATCAGCACGGCCAGCTCCACCGGATCGGGCACCGCGGCGATGTCGGGGTAGCAGCGCAGCCCCAGGATCTCGTCGGCCTTCGGGTTGACCGGGTAGATCGGGCCGGGATAGCCCGTTTCCGGGTCGGTCAGGTTGCGCATCACGCCGTAGCTGAGCTTGCTGGGATCGCGGCTGGCGCCGATGACGGCGACGCCGTTGGGGGGGAAGAAGGGCGCCAGCGAGGCGGAACGCGGGGGCAGGGGCATGATCGTCGCCCTCCTTTGGGCGGCAGCGGCGATGCGTTACGCGGCCATGCTGTTCAAGACGGCCAGCAACGTGTCCGGCGCGTCGGTGATGATGGTATCCACACCGACACCGGCGAGACGCCGCATCTCGTCTGCTTCGTTGACCGTCCAGACGCGCAACGGCAGTTTTGACTCGCGCGCCCAGTCGGCGTAGGGGGCGTCCACCATCACGGCCTCGGGATGCAACGCCGTCGCGCCGCTGTACTTGCGGACCACACCGGAACGCGTCCAGCCGGGCAGGTCGGGGGCAATCAGCAGGGCGCACTCGATCTCCCGCCCGGCGCGCTTCGCCTTGCGCAGCGCCATCGGGTTGAACGAGCTGATGACGACCTGATCCTGCATGTTGCGCTCGCGCACCGCCTTCACCACATCCACCCCAATCCCACTCGTCGCCGCATCGAGGGCCTTGATCTCGATATTGACGATCAGCTTGCCGCGCAACAGGTCGAGCACTTCGTCAAGGGTGGGAATCTGTGTGCCGGCGAATTCCGGGGCGAAGAAGCCGCCCGCGTCCAGCGCGCGGAGTTCTTCGAAGGTATGCGAAGTGAGACGGCCGGCGCCATTCGTCGTGTCGTCCAGCATCGGGTTGTGAAAGATGACCAGACGGCCATCGGAGCTATATTGGACGTCGAGCTCGACGCCATCGGCGCCCAGCCTGATTGCCGCCTCGAAGGCCGGGAGCGTGTTCTCCGGGGCCACCCGGCACGCACCGCGATGCGCGAAGACCAGGGGGCGATCCACATTCGGTCGTTTCATGTTTCCTCCTCAGCCACGGCCGATCAACGATAGCGGCGCGCCATCTCCGTCAGCTCTCGACCATCCCACAGTGCGATCGGTTTACCCTCGGCCCATTCGCGCGCCTGGCGCGAGATAGCCCCGGTGGTGACCAACCAGGCGAACTCGGCGTTTTCGTGCGTCATGGTGCCATACAGGTCGCGCACGGTATGTTCGCCCACCGTGCCTCGATAACGTTTGCACTGCACCAGGCCGCGCCGCATCTGAGTGCTGCTCACCACCAGGTCAATACCGTGGTCGGCGGTCAACTGCGTGTCCAAGACCCGGTAACCGAGCAGGCGGAACAGCATCCCCGTCCACGCCTCGAACTCGCCCGGCCCCAGAGCCAGCATCTCGGGCAGGGTGCCCACCCTGCCGAAGCGGCGGCGCACGGCGGCATTCCCCGACTGGCGCTCGCTGTAGAGCACCGGCGCGGCCAGGGCGGCCATGTGCACCACGGCCAGCGCGACGATGACCCACATCGGAATCCAGGCCAGCGCACTGAATCGCAGCCGCGCCACGACCGCTACGGGCCAGATCACCAGCCACAGTACCGCCGCCACCCACCAGAGCCAGGGCGTCGCACCCACCGGCACGAGCGGCTCAGGCTGGAGGCCGATGAAGTCCGATAGCACACCTTCTCGCTGCAGCCTCCCCCGGGCACGCGCCACTTCCTCCGGAGAAGGCATCCAGTCGGGTTCACCGTTGGTGCGGGTCGTCTCGGCGCGCGCCGGGAACATGAAGTCGAATCGCGGCATTTTGGTTTCCGAATGATAGGTTGCCGTCACGGGTTCCCCTCAGCGTAACGCGTCAGCGCGTCGCGGCCACGCGGGCCAGTGCGATATGATCCGTTTCCCGGCCATGCGCTTGCAGCCAGGCGCCGGTCAGGTTGCGGGCGTCCCACATTTCCGGCTCGGTCGCCACCAACCACACGGCCGGCGCATCGCCAATGCTGGCGGCCATCTGGGCTGCTGCTTCATCTGCGCTCAGGCCGGCATTCGTGTAGGGGCCGTCGGCGTACGGCAGCGACGCGTAGGCGCCGCGCCCGCAGTCATCCGTGAACCATAGCTCAGCCTCGGGCAGACAACCAGGCGTGGCCGCGGCGCTCCGCATCGCATGATAATACGTGAAGGCGTAACGGCCATAAGGTATCTGGTACAGTATTACGTCGCCGGGCCGGCGGTGCATCTCCACATACTGCGCCGCGCCCCGAAAGTCGGACTTCACCGGCCGGGCGGTCTGCTCGACCCATCCGACCACATTCACGGCCAGGACGGCGCCCAGCAATCCCATTCCCAGCGGCCGCCACACCCGCGCCAACGCCACGATACCCAACGCCGCCAGCGCCAGAAGGGCAGGCTGCACCCAGATGAGATACCGTTCGGCGAGCACAGGCAGGCCCGGCGAAATGATCAGCGCCAACACTACCGGCAGCGCCAGCCAAATGAGCAGCAACGCCTTCACCCGGCTGGATCCCATCGGCCGCTTCACCGATAGCAGCGCCGCCCCGGCTAGCGCCGCCAGGAACATCGGCAGCAACTCCCACGGACCGCGCGCCGGGTTGATACCCCGGCTGAACGACACAGCGAGCACCGCCAGGAAATCGCCCGGCGGACGCGGCGCCGGACTGCTCCTCGCCAGGGCGGCCTGCCAGTATACCGCCTGCCAGCGCACCAGCGGCAGATAGGGCAAGAAGAGCGCCAGCAGATACGCCGCCAGCGTCCCCCAACGGCGGCGCATCCCGATGTTCGGCGCCAGCAACAACCAGGCCGCTTGAACTGGAATGACCAGGGCGGCCAGGATGTGCGTGTAAATCGCCGCGCTGGTCACGGCGTAGAGCGCAACCCACCGCCACAGGCCCCCGCGCTGGCTCGCCTCCAGCGCCAGCCACAGCGAAAGCGGCACGAGCACGGTCAGCGCGGCGTACATCTTCGCTTCCTGACCATACCAGATCAGGTAAGGGGCCGTTGCTGCCAGCAACGCTGCCACAGCAGCCGCCCACCGTCCCGCCAGCCGCCGCACCAACACGTAGAGCGCGGTCACCGCCAGCGTTCCGGCCAGAACCGAGGGGAAGCGCAGCGCAAACTCGGTCGGGCCGGCGACGGCCAGCCAGGGCCGCAACGCCAGGAAATAGAGCGGCCCGTTCTGGCCGGCCGCCGAGAAATCGGCGGCCAGCTCCGCCATGGTACGCGTGGCGAACCGCAGTGAATCTACCTCGTCGCGCCACAGGCTTTGATTGGCCAGGCCGGCGACACGCACGGCGAAGGCGCACACCACGATGGCGAGAAGCCACAGGCGCTCCCTGGGGTGCGCCACACGGCGCGCCACTGTCCGCCGCTCCTAGGGCGCGCCGGGCGGTCGCCGCCAGAACCAGAGTAACGTCAGGGCCGCGCCGGTCAATAGCGCCACTCCACAGAACAGCCACAGCGTCGTAACGGCCCGAACACCGCTGTCGAAAACGGTGGCAGCCGGACTACCCCCGGCATCTCCCGTCGGCGTCGGACGCGGGGTCCGCGCTGCAATAGAGGTGCTCAACACGGATGCACGGGTAGGCAGCGCCGCCGCGGTCGCCGTTTCGGCAAGCACCAGCGTGGGCGGCGGCAGGAAACCTTCCGGCGTGGCCGTGAACGTGGGCGGCACGGTGGGCGGTATGGCAGACGGTGTGATAGGCGTGGCAGTGGGCGGAATCACAGCGGGAACGAACACGGTCTCCGTCGGAGTAACGGGCAACGGCAGGGCCGGGCTGGCAGGCAAGGGTAAGGCCACGGTCGGCGTGACGCCGGGTGTAGGGAGCGGAGACTGCAGAGGCGACTGCCACAGCGAACGGCCCGCAGCCCGGCCGGTAGAGGCCCATGACAGCAGACTTGCCAGCAGCACGAGTGCGACCAACGTCGCAACGGTTCGGGGGTGGTTGCGCAAACTCTGAGGTCCCTCACGGCGGGTGACCGTTACCGCGATTATAACACGGAGCACCCGGCGCACCAAGCCATGCGACGGTTACCCGGCGCGCACCGCAGTGACGTCGCCGCTCCACACGATCTGGGCGCGGCCTTCGGCGTCCTCCAGGCGCAACGCGCCCTCCGGCGTGACGCCCACAGCCCGCCCATGCAAGACGCCCTGCGGCGTGGCGACGGTCACCGTGCGGCCCAGCGTGTCCAGGCGCTGTGCCCAAGCATCAGGCAATACCGTGTCGAGCGGCGCGGCGAGCAATCCATCGTACCACACTTCGCAGCGCAGCAGGATAGCGGCGAGCAACTCCGCCCGGTCCACGGCATGGCCCAGCGCATCCGATAGACTGGCGATTTCCCCGAGCAGGTCGGCGGGCAGCGTATCGTCGCGGCGCGAGAGGTTGGCGTTCAGGCCGAGCCCCAACACCGCGTAGGCGATACGGTCGCCTTCCGGTCGCAGTTCCGTGAGCATGCCACCCAGCTTGCGGCCATCGAGCAACAGATCATTCGGCCATTTGAGCGCGGGTCGCACGCCGGTCACCGCTTCGATCCCCTCGACCGCGCCCAACCCCAGGCACATGGTCAGGCGGCCGGCCTCGCGTAGCGGGATCGGCGGCCGGAGCAACAACGACATCAACAACCCACTGCCGGGCGGCGCCCACCAGCGCCGGTCGAGGCGGCCGCGCCCGGTGGTCTGCTCGTCGGTGACCACTACCAACCCTTCGGCGGCCCCGTCCCGCGCATAGGCATCGGCCACATCGTTCGTCGAGCCGGTCTGGGGAAAAAAGAGACAGGGCCGGCCCAGCCGGCGCGTGCGCAATGCGAGTTGGATTTGCTGCGCCGAAA
The DNA here is from genome assembly GCA_963703905.1 of uncultured Chloroflexia bacterium. Taxonomy (GTDB): domain Bacteria; phylum Chloroflexota; class Dehalococcoidia; order DSTF01; family WHTK01; genus DATLYJ01. The sequence goes on along the minus strand of CAVPFY010000006.1, from coordinate 94,808 downwards.
GATCACTCATGGCGTGCAGTGTACCGGTGGAAACGGCGGGCCGTCAAGCAGGACACCGAGTTCTGACTTCTGACTTCTGACATTAAGCCATCCACCGCCGGGCGTGTCCCCCGTGAACTGGCGGCGCTTAATCCATGTTTTGGAGCTCCGGTCGCCGGACACGTCAAAACAGAGGTGCGTCTTATAGGGTTTAACGCACCTCTCTTGTCATTGTTGGCCCTTTGCTTAATGTCAGAAGTCAGAAGTCAGAACTCGCAACTCGCCGGGCCATGCGAACAGCTCTATTATACCATAGAACATACGTTCGTGTCAAGAAAAAACCGCGCGGGCAGGAGCCACAGTTTGAGACGCGAGGCATCTATCTGTTACACTGGCCCCAACTCGATATGAATCGCAAACGGAGGAAGCGTGCAAACCGTAGCCAATCTTTCGCATCATCCGGCGCCTTTCAGTGATCTGGACGTCACTGCGGCCAACGTCATTCGCGGGCTGGCAATGGACGCCGTGCAAGCCGCCGACTCGGGTCACCCCGGCATGCCCATGGGGATGGCCACCGTCGCTCACGTCCTCTGGACGCGCTTCCTGCGCCACAACCCGGCGGACCCGAAGTGGCTCAACCGCGACCGGTTCATCCTCTCGGCCGGTCATGGTTCCATGCTGCTCTACGCCTTGCTGCACCTGGCCGGCTACGACGTGCCGCTGGCACAGCTCAAGCAGTTCCGGCAACTGGGCAGTATCACGCCCGGCCATCCGGAATACGGCGTGACGCCCGGCGTAGACACGACCACCGGCCCACTGGGCCAGGGCTTCGCTACCGGCGTGGGCATGGCGCTGGCCGAGGCTTTCCTGGCGGCCAACTTCAACCGGCCGGGCTACGCATTGCTGGACCACTACACCTATGCCATTTGCAGCGACGGCGACCTCGAGGAAGGCATCAGCCACGAGGCGGCTTCGCTGGCCGGTCACCTGGGCCTGGGCAAGCTGATCTACTTCTACGACGACAACAACATCAGCATTGACGGCCCGACATCGCTATCGTACAGCGACAACGTCCCGCTCGCGCTTCGGGGCGTACGGCTGGCACGTGCAGACCGTGAACGCCTACGATATGCCCGGCCATTGAGGCAGCCATCGTGCAGGCGCAAGCGGCGACAGACCGGCCCTCTCTCATCGTCTGCAAGGCGCACATCGCCTATGGCAGCCCGAACAAGCAGGACACGGCTGAGGCGCACGGCTCGCCGTTGGGCGCGGACGAAATCCGCCTGACCAAGCAAGCGCTCGGGATGCCCGCCGACGAAGCGTTCTGGTTACCGGACGATGTGCTGGCGCTGTACCGGTCAACACTGGATGCCGGGCGCGAACGGCAGGCAGCCTGGGAAGCATTGTGGCCCGGCTACGAACGGGAATACCCGGAACAGGCGGCGATGCTGCGCAGACGCGCTGGCCGGTGTGCTGCCCGAGGGCTGGGACGCCGACATGCCGGTGTGGAAACCGGGAGACAAGCTGGCGACGCGCTCAGCCTCCGGCAAAGTACTGGATGCCATCGCCCCGCGCATCCCGACGTTGATAGGCGGCTCCGCCGACCTGACGCCGTCGAACAACACCCGCTTCAAGGGCGTCACCGATATCAAGCCGGGCGACTTCGCCGGGCGCTACGTGCGCTGGGGCATCCGCGAGCACGCCATGGGCGCGACGCTGAACGGGCTGGCGCTGCACGGCGGCGTCTTCCCCTATGGCGGGACGTTCCTGGTCTTCTCCGACTACATGCGCCCGACGGTCCGGCTGGCCGCCATTATGGGAACGGCAGTGACGTTCGTCTGGACGCACGACTCGGTGGGTCTGGGCGAGGACGGCCCGACCCACCAGCCCATCGAGCATGCCATGGCGCTGCGGGCGATCCCTTCCTTGACCGTCATTCGCCCCGCCGATGCCAACGAGACCGCCGCAGCCTGGCGCTATGCCCTGACGCACCGCGACGGCCCGGTAGCGCTACTGCTCACCCGCCAGAACCTGCCCGTGCTATCCGGGACCGGTGCGCCCGGCACACTGGAACGCGGGGCCTACGTGCTGGCCGACGCCGAGAACGGGCAACCCGACGTGATCCTGATCGGCACAGGGTCGGAGGTTTCCGTGGCAATGGCGGCGCGCGACCTGCTGGCGCAGCAGGACGTGGCCGGCGCGTGTGGTCAGCATGCCCAGCTGGGAGCTGTTCGACGCGCAGGATGCGGCCTACCGCGACAGCGTGCTGCCCCCTGCCATCGCCGCGCGTGTGACCGTGGAAGCGGGCATCACGCAAGGTTGGGAGCGCTACGCCGGGGCCGGGGGCGCGATGGTCGGCATCAACCGTTTCGGCGAGTCGGGCAAGGGGCCGGCGGTGATGGCCCACCTGGGGATCACGCCGGAGAATGTGGCGGCGCACGCCCTGAAGGTATTGGGAAAGTAGAGCAGGGAGCAAGGAGCGGAAGAGAGAGCCGATGGAACGCGCATTCACGCCGTGGCGGATGGAGTACATCCGGAGTCACAAGCAGGATGGGTGCATCTTCTGTGTCATGTTGGACGCGGGAGATGACGCCGCGAGCCTGATCGTGCACCGCGGCGAACGCGCGTTCCTGGTGCTGAACAAGTATCCTTACAACAGCGGCCACATCATGGCCGTGCCCTATCGTCACGTCGAAACGCTGGAAGCGCTGGACGCCGACGAAATGGCCGGTCTGATGGCGATGGTGACGCTGGGGATGCGCGCCCTGCGGGCGACGATGCGCCCCGACGGCTTCAACGTCGGGGCCAACATCGGCGCGGCGGCGGGCGCAGGCGTGAAAGACCACGTCCACCTGCACATCGTCCCCCGCTGGAGCGGCGACAACAACTTCATGGCCGTGCTGGGCGACGTGAAGCTGATCCCGCAACTGCTGGCGGAGACGCGCGAGCAGCTTGCCGCAAGCATCGCCGACCTGGTGTGACGCTTGCAAAGGCCCGCTTGTAGCCACAGGGCCGCTTTAGCGCGCCGTGGATGGTGCCTCTCGCTTTGTCAAGCAAAGCCCAATAAGCCGGACTGTGAACGGACGCGTCCCTATATCATTCCTGACAGCACCGCAACCATCGCCCGCGCGGCGCGGCCGCGGTGGCTGATGGCGTGCTTCTCCTCCGGCGGCAGTTGCGCCATGGTGACGCCCCGATCGGGCAGATAGAATACCGGATCGTAGCCGAAGCCGTTGTTGCCCAGCGGGCCGAAAGCGATGATGCCCTCGCATACACCCTCGGTGGTACGCACGTCTCCGCCCTCCGGGGTCGCCAGCGCCACGACGCAGCGAAAGCGCGCGGTGCGCTGGTCCCACGGCACGCCGGCCAGCGCGTCCAGCAGCTTGCGATAGCGGTCGGCGTCGCTGGCATTCGGCCCGGCGTAGCGCGCCGAATAGACGCCCGGCGCGCCGCCCAGCGCATCCACTTCCAGCCCCGAATCGTCGGCCCACGTCCACAGGCCGCTGGCGCGGGCGTAGGTGGTCGCCTTCAGCACGGCGTTGTCGGCGAAGGTATCGCCGGTCTCTTCCACCTCCAGCGTAATGCCCTCGGCATCCAGGTAGGTCACTTCCAGCGGCAGAGCGGCGAGCAGCTCCCGATATTCGCGGACCTTGCCGGCGTTGCGCGTGGCGATCAGCAGTTTGCGCGGCGTGGTCATGGGGTCTCCTGTTTGCAGGCTCAACGCCTCGATGTTATCATGCGCGCGAGACCCTCAGCAAGAGGAGGGGAGGCATGGGCACACATCACCCGTTGCGAATCTTCTCTGGATCCGCCAACCGTCCGCTCGCCGAGGCAGTCAGCCAGATCCTGAATATACCGTTAGGCCGCTGCACCACGACACACCTCAAAGATACCGAGATCCACGTCTCGATCGACGAGGCCGTGCGCGACCAGGACGTGTTCATCATCCAGCCCTGCTCGGCCCCCGTCAACGACAACCTGATGGAATTGCTCCTCTACGTCGATGCGTTCCGGCGCGCGTCGGCTCACGAGATCACCGCGGTCGTCCCGTACTATCCCTACGGCCGGCAAGAGCGCATGGCCCACGGCCGCGAAGCCATCAGCGCGAAGGTCGTGGCGACGATGCTGGAGGCGATGGGCGTCTGCCGCGTGATCTACTTCGACGTCCACGCGCCCGCGACACAGGGTTTCTTCGAGGTGCCGGTCGATCCACTGACGGCGCTGCCGGTCCTGGCGGCGTACTTCCGCCGGCCCGAATTCGCGATGCGGCGATCGTCTCACCCGATGTGGGACGGGCCAAGTTTGCCGGCAAGTACGCGGAGATCCTGGGCTTGCCGCTGGTCGTCATGCACAAGCGTCGCGAGGATTTCACAACCACCCGGATCAGCCACGTGGTCGGTGACATCGAAGGCAAAATCCCTATCATCATCGACGACGTGATCGCCGGCGGCAGCGTGCTGGATCAGGTGGACGATTTAGTGCAGGCCGGTGCACGGCCGGAGATCTATCTGGCGATCACGCACGGCGTGCTGTTGCCTTCGGCCCTGGAGCGGCTGGAGCAGCCCTATATCAAGCAGCTGGTCATCTCCGACACGATTGCACAGCCCCTGGAACATCCGGGCACACCCCAAGATCACCGTCCTCTCGGTGGCCGAGCTGCTGGCTCAAGTGATCTGGCGGATTCACGTCGGCGAGTCCATCAGTTCCCTGATCGAGAAGGCGTGAGGATTTCCCACACGGTGACGGTGCCTTGGCTGTCCCTCTACGGTGGTCCGCTGCTGATCGCGCTGGTGATTCTCGTGCTGGCGCTTCTGGGGACTGTGATCTGGCTGATCATCAAACTGCAGCGGCTGGAAGTGCACTATCGCGCGTTGACTACCGGCGCCGACGGTGACAATCTGGCCGAGATACTGGAATCCCATACGCAGCGCGTGGGCGCGGCCGTAGAACGCACTGGTGAACTGGACACCCTGGCACGGCGACTGGAGCGCGATGGCCGCCGCCATGTGCAGCGGGTCGGGTTCCTGCGTTTCAACCCGTTTCGAGATGCCGGCGGCGATCAGAGCTTCGCGCTGGCGTTGGCCGATGAGGACGGCAACGGCGTGGTGATCAGCAGCCTGCACAGCCGTGATGTGACGCGGGTGTACGGCAAGCCGCTGGCCACGTGGGAATCGCCCTATCCGCTGACCGACGAAGAACAACAGGTCATCACTCAGGCGCGCAGCAGCACGCCTTAGGAGCAACTGCATGGTTTTCAGACGTGAATCCCGGCCTGCGCCGGATCAGATCGAGGTGATCATCGGACCGCGGGCCACCTTCAACGGCCAGCTGCGCTGCGATGGCAGCGTGCGGCTGGACGGCACGGTCGAGGGCGGCAGCATCGAGACGCCGGGCAACGTGCTGATCACCGAGACGGGTCGGGTGCTGTGCGACATCAAGGCCAAGACGGTGTCGGTCGCCGGCGCCTACAAGGGCACGATCACGGCCGATCGGGTGGAGCTGCTGGAGGGTGGGCGCATGTGGGGCACCATCAACGTGCGGTCGTTCCTGCTGGACGACGGCGCGCATTTCCACGGCCAACTGGTGATGCAGAGTGCCGGCGGACGAAGAGCCGTTGCTGGCAGCGCGCCCGCCGACAGGGCAGGATATCCCAGTCAGTGGGCCCACGAGCGCCGCAGTCCCGGCAGATGCGCCGAAAGACGCCGCGACGCCACAGTGAGGTTCAGTGCAAGAGGCCCACGCGGACGTTTGGCTTCTCGAAGTACCAGAGGAAGAAGATCGACATCAACATGGAGATGCCGGTGAGCAGCACGTAAGGCCCGTTGAAGACTGTCTGATCGCCTGCCGCAACCGTGGCATGTGGCCAGACCATGAGCAGACGGCTGATGATGTTGAAGCCTTGGGCGAAAGAAATCAGATACCACGGCCACGCCGCCGTACTGCGCCGCACGATCAGCTGGAAATCCGCGACCACCACCATCAGCACCAGCAGGACCGGCAGCCACCATTCCTGTGTCGTCGGCGAGAAGGACGAGGCCGGGAACAGGAGCAACGGAATCACCTGCAAGATTAGCAACGCGGTAATGACACCGGGGCGCGCCAATGTTTGCTGTTGCATGAGGCATTTGACTCCAGCCAACGATATTCCCGGCATGAATGGGCGGACCGGGGTGGGCGGTTCTGATTATAGGTGCGGGTCGCCCCCCTGTCAAGCCGCTTGACATTTGCAAATGCCTTTATTATAATCCCGCTTACATTGCGTTCGTGAAATAAGGTACTCCGGCATCCCCACTGCCCTGGCCGGACGATTGCACAACGACGTGTTCACTGGCCTCATGTTCTTGCTATGGCCCTACCGGTATAGTTCCGGTGGCGGACCTATGCGTGCCGGAATGCAAAGTTGCAGCGCGACTTCATGCGCTGCTTCGCGTCGTGACGTCCGGCAACGCTCAACTTGCCGTAACCGATATCGTCCGTCCATTCCGACATCCAAACTTCACGGAGGAGAAAGTCCAATGCGTACACTGAAGTTCCTCAGCTTGTTCGTGTTGGTTGCGCTGGTGTTGTCTGCCTGCGCCGCACCAGCCGCTCCGGCGCCGGCCGCTCCGGCGGAACAACCTGCCGCTGAAGAACCTGCTGCAGAGCCCGTTGCTGAAGAGCCTGCTGCCGCAGAGCCGCGCGGGCGGCGACCTCAAGATCGCCATCCTGGCCCCGCTTTCCGGCCCTGTGCCCACCTTCGGCGTGTGACCCGCGATGGCGCCCTGCTGGCCATCGAAGAGTGGAACGCCAAGGGCGGCGTCAACGGCAAGAAGATCGTGCCGATCGTCGAAGACAGCCAGTGCACCCCTGACCCGGCCGTCAATGCGGCCAACAAGGTCATCGACCAGGACAAGGTCCACTACATCATCGGCGAAGTCTGCTCCAAGGCCTCCATCCCGATCTCCGAGATCGCCAACGCCAAGAAGGTCATCCAGATCAGCCCGACCTCCACCAACCCGGCGTGACCGTCGGCGCGGACGGCAAGGTCAAGGACTACATCTTCCGCGCCTGCTTCATCGACCCGTTCCAGGGCACGGTGGGCGCCAAGTTCGCCATGGAGAACCTGAAGGCCAAGACCGCCTTCATCATGCTCGACCAGGCCAACGACTACGTCAAGGGCCTGGCCGAGTTCTTCGAGAAGGCCTTCGCCGCAGGTGGCGGCAAGATCGTCGGCAAGGAAAACTACACCGGGACGGACACCGACTTCTCGGCCATCCTGGCCAAGGTCGCCGACGGCCAAGCCCGACATGATCTACCTGCCCGACTACTACAACGTCGTCAACCTGGTCGACCAAGCAGGCCAAGGAAAAGGGCATCACCGCCCCGTTCATGGGCGGCGACGGCTGGGATTCGTCGGACCTGGACAAGACGGCGGCGGCCGGTGGCTACTTCACCAACCACTACTCGCCGGACGACCCGCGCCCGGAGGTGCAGAACTTCCTCAAGACCTATCGGCGCCAAGTACAAGGACGACAAGGGCAACCCGAAGGTGCCGGATGCGCTGGCCGCCCTGGCCTACGACGCCACCAACCTGATGCTGGAGGCCATCAAGGCCGCCGGCGCGGACGACACCGACCAAGGTGAAGGACGCGCTTGCCAGGATCACCTTCGACGGCGTCTCCGGCAAGATCACCTTCGACGCGCAGCACAACCCGATCAAGTCGGCGACCATCCTGGAGGTCAGCCGGACAAGCGTCAAGTTCAACTCGGTCGTCAACCCGTAAGGCTCCAGCGCGCCTGATCGTCAGATGGACGGGCGACGCATAGTCGCCCTATCGTAAGACAAGTAGACAGGGCGGATCGTTCGGTCGACGCCTCGTCTACTTGCCTACTTGTCCAGCTCGCCCTTCATCTCGACCTCGGAGGTATTCCGCGGATGCAACAAGGCGAGCGTGTCCCAGCAGACGTCCTATGCCGCGCGCGACGACCCGGGGCGCGGCTTGGCCTGGATCGGCCAGGGCGTTCTCTGCTGCTTCTTGGCCGTGCTGGTGCGTCTATCGTCCTGGTCACGCAACTGCTATCAAGAACCCGATCCTGTTTCATCCAGATCGTGCTCAGCGGCCTGCAACTGGGCTTCGTCTATGCGCTGATCGCCCTGGGCTACACGATGGTCTACGGCATCGTCAAGCTGATCAACTTCGCCCACGGCGACGTGTTCATGGTCGGCGCGTTCGTCAGCTTCTATGCCGTGGCGCGCTTCCAGCTTCACCTGTGGCCGCGCAGCGGTCTTCCCAGGCATGCCCGCCGTGGCTGGCGGTGGTCATCGGCTCCGTCACCGTGATGCTGCTCTCGATGGTGGTCTGCATGGCTCTGGCGGTCATCATCGAGCGCGTGGCCTACAAGCCGCTGCGCGATGCGCCGCGCATCGCCGCCCTGATCACCGCCATCGGCGTATCGTTCTTCCTGGAATTCTTCGGGGCACTCAATTTCGTCTTCTCGCCCCGCTTCATTCCCTACCAACGGCCGTTCGAGGTCGTGACCTGGTACATCAGCGACGGCATCCATCAAGCTGCAGCCGGGCCAGGCGCCGCCGCCGAACAGCGCATCATCTTCTCCAACATCTTCCTGATCATCATGGTCGCGTTCGATCGTGGTGCAGGTGTTGCTGCAGTTCCTGGTGCGCCGCACCAAGATCGGCAAGGCCATGCGCGCCACCTCGTTCGACAAGCCGACCGCCCGCTTGATGGGCATCAACGTCGACGGCGTCATCTCGTTCACCTTCGCCGTCGGCGCGGCGTTTGCCGGCCTGGGCGGCGTGCTGTACGCCATCGCCTATCCGTCGATCTGCACGCAGCTGGGCATCCTGCCCGGCCTGAAGGCCTTCGTGGCCGCGGTGCTTGGGCGGCATCGGCAGCATCCCCGGCGCGTTCGTCGGCGCGCTGATCATGGGCCAGGCCGAAGCGTTGACCATGGGCTACATCTCCACGCCGATGCGCGACGCGGTCGCCTTCACGATCCTGATCCTCGTGCTCCTGGTTCGCCCGACCGGCATCTTCGGCGAGCCCGAGCGGGAGAAGGCATAGGGGGCCAGCGCATGGATATTGAACTCTGCGATTCCTTGCTCATTTCCGTCGTCAAGATCGTCGCCGTCCTGGCCTGGGTCTATGGCGTGCTGTGGGTGCTGGGCCGCAAGCCGCTGTGGGCCAAGATCGTGGGCATCGTGGCCGCGTTCGGCGATCGTCCAGCTTGGCTGCTGACCGAGTTCGGCGGCTTCCAGGTCCTGAACGACTTCGACCGGGGCCTGCTCTTCCAGGCCTGCGCGATGACGATGGTGGCCCTGGGGCTGAACCTGATCTACGGCTTCAACGGGCAGTTCAGCCTGGGCCAGTGGGGCTTCTACGGCATCGGCGCCTACGCGGCGGCAGACATCACCTATCGCTGGGTCAATCGGGGATGCCAGCGGCCTGTTCGTGGCCGGGCTGGGCGTGATCCTCGGCGGGATCGATGATCCTGGGGCGTCGGCCGCCTCGTCAAGCGCTACAAGGGCATGCCGGTCCTGTCGCAGTTCACGCTCTACCTGGTCGGCGCGGTGCTTGCCGGCGTGCATCGCCGTCGTCGATCGGCAATCCCATCGACGCGGCGCTGTGCGCCCGGCTTCGGCACGCGCCGATGCGCCCGGCTTCCTGCTCAGTGCCCGGTCGCAGCAGGTGGTCTTCTTGCTGGCGGTGCTGATCGGCGGCGCGTTTGCGGCCGAATCAGCTTCCTGTTCGGCCTGCCGGTGCTGACGCTGGGCAGCGACTACTTCGGCATCGCCACCCTGGGCTTCACCATCGTGGTCCAGACCCTGATGGTCAACTCCGACACGCATCCTGCCGTTCCCCGAGATGAAGGGCGGCCGCGGCATGATCGGCATTCCCAAGCTGACCACCTGGTTCTGGGCCTTCGTCTTCCTGGTGGTGGTCATCATCGTCATGCGCAACCTGATCTACTCCAGCACCGGGCGCGCGATCATGTCGGTGCGCGAGGACGAGACGGCCGGCAAGGCGATGGGCATCGATGTCGCGCACTACAAGCTGCTGGCCTTCGTCATCGGCAGCCTGTTTGCCGGCATCGGCGGCGGCATCTATGCCCACTACATCGGCTTCCTGAGCCCCGGCACCTTCAACTTCCTCGTCGGCTTCAACCCGCTGATCATCATCGTGTTCGGCGGCCTGGGCAGCATGACCGGCACCATCGCGGCGTCCTTCGGCTGGATCTTCTTCCTGGAAGGCCTGCTGCGCGTGCTCCTGGGCCAGATTGGGCACCGAGGCGCCGACCTGGCGCTTCGTGCTCTACCCGATCGCGCTGCTCCTGCTGATGCTGCTGCGGCCGCAGGGCTTGCTGGGCAACGTCGAGTGGGGCTTCCTGAAGCGGCCGATCGTCCCGCCGCGCAAGTCCAGCTCGACGAGCCGCCACGGCCGGGACGTGCCCTCTGCGGCGGCATGCAGCCGGCAGGCAAGTAGCGTGAGAGAGGACGACGATGACAACCTGACACTGATGCAATCCCAGAGCTGCCGCTGCCACGGCTGGTTGCCTGCGCCGGTGCTGGAGATCACTGGGCTGACCAAGCAGTTCGGCGGCCTGCGCGCGGTGGGCAACTTCGACCTGACCGTGCAGCAAGGGCGCGCTGGACGGGCTGATCGGCCCGAACGGCGCCGGCAAGACCACCGTCTTCAACATGATCACCGGCCTGTACGTGCCGACCGGCGGCGAGATCGATCTTCTGCGGCGAGCCGCTGGTCGGGCTGGAGCCGTTCGAGATCACGCAGATCGGGCATCGGCCGCACCTTCCAGAACATCCGCCTGTTCCCGAACCTGACCGTGCTGGACAATGTGCGTATCGCCTATCACCCGCACGCCGGCTACGGGCTGTTCGACGGCATCCTGCGCACCCGCCGCTTCGAGGCCAAAGAGCGCGAGATGATCGAGCGCGCGCAGGACTTCCTGGCGATCTTCGGCCTGGAGCGGCATCCAGAACGAGCTGGCCAAGAACCTGCCCTACGGCGAGCAGCGCCGCGTCGAGATCGCCCGTGCCCTGGCCAGCGATCCCAAGCTGCTGCTGCTCGACGAGCCGGCCGCCGGCATGAACCCGAGCGAGATCGGCCGGCTGATGGAGTTCATCCACTTCATCCGCGACCGCTTCAACCTGACCATCCTGCTGATCGAGCACCAGATGCGCCTGGTGATGAACATCTGCGAGAAGCTCACGGTGATGGACTTCGGCGAGGTGATCGCGCGCGGCACGCCCAAGGAAATCCAGAACAACCCGAAGGTGATCGAGGCGTACCTGGGCCGCGGCGCCGTCGGCAAGGCCGGACGGGACGACCTCGTCGTCCGCACGTCCGGACGTAACGATGCTACTCGAAGTCAAAGACCTGAACGTCTACTACGGCGCGATCCATGCCCTGCAGGGCGATCAGCTTCGATCGTCGAAGAAGGCGAGATCGTCACCCTGATCGGCGCGAACGGCGCCGGCAAGTCCACCACCCTCAAGACCATCTCCGGCCTGCTGCGCCCGCGCGTCGGCGACGTGCGGCTGCGCGGCGAGTCGCTTGACCACGATGCCGGCCCAGGACATCGTGCGCCGCGGCGTGGTCCACGTGCCCGAAGGGCGCAAGATCTTCGCGCCGCTCACCGTCCAGGAGAACCTGGAGATGGGCGCCTTCACGCGCAAGGACAAGGCTGAGATCCGCGCAGAACATGGAGCGCGTCTTCAAGAGCTTCCCGCGCCTCAAGGAGCGCCTGAGCCAGCTCGGCGGCACCCTCTCCGGCGGCGAGCAGCAGATGCTGGCCATCGGCCGCGGGCTGATGGCCCAGCCCAAAGTGCTGTTGCTGGACGAGCCCTCCATGGGCCTGGCGCCCATCCTGGTGGAAGAGATCTTCGCCATCATCAAGGAGATCAACGCCCAGGGCGTGAGCGATCCTGCTGGTGGAGCAGAACGCGTTGATGGCGCTCTCCGTGGCCAATCGCGGCTACGTGCTGGAGACCGGCCGCATCGTGCTTGCAGGGACCGGCCAGGAGCTGTTGCACAACCCGCAGGTGATGAAGGCCTACCTGGGCGGCATTGCGATCATCGGCGAAGGCGAGTTGAGCTGAGCGACGGTGCACGCAATCGCACCACGTTTTGCATTATGGAACTGTCCGCTCACCGAACAGCCTATCAACTCCGCGGCGGCTCGAACGCCGGCCTGATCGTCGCAGGATGGCCAGCGCGGTGCTGGTGGACACCGGCCTGGATCGCGACACTGCCAAGAAGATCCTGCGCCATCGTCGAGAGCCTGGGTCACATCTTGGCGCCGTCGTCATCACCCACGCGCACGCCGACCACTTCGGCGGCGCGGCGACGATCCGCGCGCGCACGGGCGCGCCGGTCTACGCGCCGGCGCTGGAAGCGGCCGTGGTGGCCAACCCGATCTGGAGCCGCTCTACCTCTTCTCCGGCGCGCTCCCATCGCCGAGCTGCGCCACAAGTTCACCCTGGCCGAGCCGTGCCCGGTGGACGGGGTGCTAGGGACGGGGGATCAGGTGCTAGGCGGTGTGCCGTCCCGTATCCTGCCCGCACCGGGTCACTCGCCGAATCAGATGATGATCGTCGGCGGCGGCGTCTGCTTTCTCGCCGACGCTTGCTTCGCCCCGGAAGTGCTGCAGAAGCACGGCATTCCCTTCTATGTGGACGTGCGACGAACGGCTGCGACCCTGGCGGACGCTGCCGAATCTCGACGGGCAGGTGACCGCATTCGTGCCGGGGCATGGCCCGGCGGAGGCCGAGATTGGGCCGTGGGCGCACATCGAACGCGGCGCGTCTGGTCGAAATCCGCGACGCGGTCGGCGGCGCTATCAGAGGCCGATGAGGTAGGTGAGATCGTGCGGCTCACGGCCGACCACCTGGGCGTCAACATCCCGAACCCGGTGATCTACTGGCTGACCCAAACGACGGTGCTGGCGTGCCTGAGCGCCTTGCAGGCCGAAACTCGAGTCGACGACGACCTGTCGCTGCAAACCGGCTGGTCTGGCACCTTGATTGACACCGCCCGATTAAGTCCCTATAATGTGCGTCATCCGCATTGCCCGCTCATCTGGCGTGCTCAGAGTCGTGCCTGCCAAGTGGGTTCGATAAGGAGGTGCGACCATCTGCAGAGCGCGTTACCCCTGCCCAGCATATCCTATGGTTGCTGATTCTCTTTAGGAGGAGATCACTCACATGAAGCTGTTCAAGTTCCTGAGCATTGCAGCCCTCGCCATCCTGGTGTTGGGGTTGCTGGCCGGCTGCGCCAGGCGCGCGCCCGCGCCGGCTGCGGAGCCCGCGGCCCTACCGAAGCGCCCGCTGCCGCCGAACCGACCGAGGCGCCCAAGCACCGGCCCCCGAGCCGACCGCGGCGCCAGCGGCCAAGAAGTTCGTCATCGCCAGCGATGCATCGTTCCCGCCCATGGAGTTCGTGGACGAGAGCAAGAACATCGTCGGCTTCGACATGGACCTGATCACGGCCATCGCGAAGGATCAGGAGTTCGAGGTCGAGATCAAGAACACCGCCTGGGACGGCATCTTCGCCGGCCTGGAGGGCGGCGCCTACGACGGCATCCTCTCCTCGGTCACCATCACCGATGAGCGCAAGAAGAAGTACGACTTCTCCGACCCGTACTTCGATGCCAATCAGGCCGTCGTGGTGCGGGCGGATGACAGCCGCCATCAAGACCGAGACGGACTCTGGCGGGCAAGACGGTCGGCGCGCAGATCGGCACGACCGGCGCGATCTACGTCGGTGACAAGATCAAGGACGCCGACCCTGAAGCAATACGACACGCCTGACCTGGCCATGCTGGACCTGCTCAACAAGAACATCGACGCCGTGATCGTGGATACCCCCGTGGCCGCCAACTTATGCGCTGCAGTCCGAGCAGTTCAAGGGCAAGCTGATGATCGTCGGCGAGATCGTCACCGAACGAGTACTATGCGCTGACCGTCCAGAAGGGCGATCCCAAGCAGGTCTCTGCCGCTGTTCAACGCCGGCCTGGCAGAACGTCAAGGCCAGCGGCGAGTACGACAAGATCTACGCGAAGTGGATCGGCGCGAGCCGCTGAAGCCGGCTGCTGCCGGCTGAGGGCGGCTACCAGGCGAAGACCGTGACCGACACCAGCTACGAGGCCGCCAACTGCGACTACGGCGGCGAGCATCAAGTCCATCGAGGCGGTGGACGATCAGACGGTCAAGTTCACGCTCTGTGCCAGCCGATGTGGCCTTCCCCTCCAAGGTTGCCTTCTCGGCCTTCGCCGATCCAGCCTTCCGAAGGCCTACCTGGAGAGCGACCGGCGGCGGCGGGGATCGCTGACCGAAAGCCCGTCGGCACCGGCCCCTACATGCTCGAGGAGTGGCGCAAGGGCGACAGCATCATCCTGAAGCCGAACCCGAACTACTGGGGCGAACCGGCCAAGGCCGAGACCCTGGTCTTCCGCTGGAGCACGGAAGGCGCGGCCCGCCTGCTCGAGCTGCAGTCCGGCACCGTGGACGGCATCGACAACCCCGGCCCGGATGACTTCGCCACGATCGAGGGCGACGACGACGCTGAAGCTGTACCCGCGCGCCGCGCTGAACATCTTCTACCTCGGCATGAACAACACGATCAGCGCCCTTCGACAACGAGAAGGTGCGCCAGGCGATCGCCATGGGCATCGACCGCCAGCGCATCGTCGACAACTTCTATCCCGACGGGCTCGATCGGTGGCGACCCACTTCACGCCTGCGCCATCCTCGGCGGCTGCGAGGGCGAGGACTGGTACGAGTTCGACCCGGCCGACGGCCAAGAAGCTGCTGACCGAAGCGGGCTTCGACGAACGGCTTCGAGACCGAGCTCTCCTACCGCGACGTGGTGCGCGGCTACCTGCCCGAGCCCGGCGTGGTGGCGCAGGACATCCAGGCCCAGCTCAAGCAGAACCTGGGCATCGACGCCGAGATCGACGTCATGGAGTCTGGCGCTTTCCTCGACGCGGCGATCAAGGGCGACGCTGCACGCTGTACCTGCTGGGCTGGGGCGCCGACTATCCCGATCAGACCAACTTCCTGGACTACCACTTCGGCGCAGGCGCTTCGCCGCAGTTCGGCACAGGCTTCCCGGATATCGACGACCATCCTGAAGGAGGCCGCCGCTGGCCGACCAGGCCGCAGCGCAAGCAGCTCTACGACGAGGCCAACGACCTGGTCAAGCAGCACGTGCCGATGATGCCCGTGGCGCACGGCGGTTCGGCGACGGCCTTCAAGGCTGACGTCGAGGGCGCGCACGCCAGCCCGCTGACGCACGAGAGCTTCGCGTGATGGACTCCGGGCGGCCGCACGCAGTTCGTCTGGATGCAGAACGCCGAGCCGATCGGCCTCTACTGCGCCGACGAGACGGACGGCGAGATCCTGCCGGGCCTGCGAGCAGATCAATGAGTCGCTGCTGGCCTACGAGGTCGGCGGCACCGATGTGGAGCCGGCCCTGGCGAGAAGCTGCGAAGCCAACGACGACCTGACCGAGTGGACCTTCACCCTGCGCGAGGGCGTCAAGTTCCATGATGGCAGCACGCTGGATCGCCAAGGACGTGGTGGCTCTCCTACGCGGTCCAGTGGGACGCCGCGAACCCGCTGCACAAGGGCCGCGACGGCGACTTCACCTACTTCCCGGCGCTGTTCGGGGCCAGTTCCTGAACGCACCGCCTGCGGAGTAACGACCGGATGAACGGGGCGGGCAGCGCTCGTGGGCCGCCCGCCCCGTTCGCGGAAGTCCGATGATCGGGCGCAGTCGGATAGCACGTGTTGCAGTCGGGCTGCGCCCTTTCAGTTAAGGTCAAGAGAGCGTAAGCGAGCATGATACGTTTCATCAGCCAGCGCTTGCTGGCTGCCATCCCGGTGCTGCTCGGCATCCTGTTCGTCACCTTCGCCATGGCGCGCCTGCTTGCCTGGCGACCCCTGCCGCGCCATGCTGGGCGAGAAGGCCACCGACCAGGTATGCGATGCCTTCAACGAGCGCTACGGGCTGGACAAGCCGATCCCGGTGCAGTTCGGCATTTATCTCCGCGATGTCCTGCACGGTGACCTGGGCGATTCCTTCCGCTACGGCCGCCGGTGCACCGATATTCTGATCGAGCGACTGCCGGTGACGATCGAGCTGGCGCTCTGCGGCGCTGATTTTCGCCGTCACTGGTGGGCATTCCGCTGGGCGATCATCTCGGCCGTCAAGCGCAATTCGGCGGTGGACGTGGGCACCATGGTGGTCGCCAATGTCGGCGTCTCCATGCCGGTCTTCTGGCTTGGGCTTGATGCTGGCCTACGTCTTTGCGCTGCTGCTGAAGGGCACCCCATTCTGGCTGCCGCCGTCGGGGCGCAATACGGCGGGCGTTCTCCTGCCCTCGCTGATCGAGAGCTGGAATCTCACCATTACCGATGGACCGGCTCTTCACGGTGCTTGATGTTCCTTTCCAACCTGCATCTCTTTAACTCCCTGGTGACAGGCAACTGGACCGGCTTTTTGCGATACGGCCAAGCACCTGATTCTGCCGGCGATCGCGCTGGGCACGATCCCCATGGCGCTGATTGCGCGCATGACCCGCTCCAGCCTGCTCGAGGTGCTGGGCCTGGACTACATCCGCACCGCGCGTGCCAAGGGCCTGCGCGAGCAGCGTCGTCGTCATGCGCCATGGCTTCCGCAATGCCATGATCCCGGTGGTGACGATCATCGGCCTGTCGCTGGGCGGCCTGCTGGGCGGCGCCGTGCTGACCGAGACCATCTTCGATCTGTCCGGGGTGGGTCGCATTCTGTTCGATGCCATCCAGGCGCGCGACTATGCGATCGTCCAGGGGTTCACGCTGGTCATTGCCGTAATCTATGTCATTGTCAACCTGCTCGTAGACATCGCTCTACGCGTTCCTGGACCCGCGGGTCCGCCTGAGCTAGCACCCTATGACGACTGCCACAGCCACGGCCATCACGCCGGCCAGCACGGAGCCGAGTCGCTCAGCCGATCCGCCGCGCACGCCGATGCAGGATGCCCTGCGGGCGCTCTTCCGCAACCGGTCGGCCATTGTCGGGATGGTCATCCTGTCGGCTTCTGGTCTTGGTGGCGCTGACCGCGCCCCATCATCGCGCCCTACGCGCCGGACAAGGTGCTCATCGGCGTCGAGAAGGTGAAGAAGCGCCAGCCGCCGTGTATCCACCTGTTGGGTTGCCCGGAAGACCAACCGCAGCACATCCTGGGCATCGACGGCAACGTGCGCGACTTGTTCAGCCGGGTGGTCTATGGCTCGCGGGTGTCGCTGATCGTGGGCTTCACCACGGTGGGCTTTGCCATCGTCATCGGCACGCTGCTGGGCGCTGGCGGGTTATGCTGGGCGGCTGGGGCGACAACATCATCATGCGGGTCATGGATGTGTTGCTGGCGTTTCCGGCGCTATTGCTGGCCATCGCCATCGTCACGGTGTTGGGCGAAGGGTTGATCAATGCGCTGCTGGCGATCGGCATCGTCTCCATCCCGGCCTATGCGCGCGTGAGCCGCGCCAGTGTCCTGTCCGTCAAAGAATTGGATTTTGTGATGGCCGCACGCGCAGTGGGCGTCGCCCCCACCTCGGCTGGTCTTCAAGAGCATCTTGCCGCACGCGCTGACGCCGCTGATCGTGGCAGGGCACGCTGGGCATCGCCACGGCAATCCTCGACGCGGCCGCGCTGTCGTTCCTGGGGCTGGGCGCTCAGCCGCCGATGGCCGAATGGGGCTCGATGCTCGGCGCGGAGCGCAACCAGGTCTTCACCGCGCCGCACCTGGTCTTCTTCCCCGGCGTTGCTGATCATGCTGACGGTGCTGGCTTCAACCTGCTCGGCGACGGGCTGCGCGATGCGCTGGACCCGCGACTGCGAAGGTAGGGGCGAGGAACATAGCCTACGGATCACGCCCGGCTTTCACCGCACAATGTAGCGGGCCACAAGACCAGCCGAACCACGAAGCCGCTGTGGCTGCATTGCAGGCAGTGCCCTAGTCAGATCGCGATGTCATGACCGTTGCGGGCAGTAGCTATCCCGCCCGCAACCCCACCACAGGGAGAAAAGCGCATGGCAGACCCGGCCTCACCGGCCACTGCACCCGGTACAACGGTCCGGCCCAGCCTGGACGATTGGGGCCGCGAGTTGTGGGCGCGGTCTGATCGCTGGTGGCTGCTGTTTTTCGCGGTCGTCGCCCTGGTGGCCTTCCTGGTGCGGGGCGTTCCCGAACCATACGCCGAGATTTTCAGTTTCGTGCGGGATGGCATCGTTGTCACACTTAAAATCACGATCACCTCATTCTTCTTCATCCTGATTGTCGGCATGATCGGTGGCCTGGGGCGGGTTTCGCACAACCGGCTCATCAAGGGCACGGCATCCCTATACGTTGAAATAGTGCGCGGCATCCCGGTGTTGGTGTGGCTACTGTGGATCTGGTTCGCGCTGCCGCAGTTGCGGGATGTCACAGGTACATGGGTCAGCGGCTTTGCCCCGGCCGCAGGGCAGTATATCCTGGATCGCAGGCTTGAGCCATTCACCGCCGCCGTGATCGGCTTCACCGTGGCTTACGGCGCTTACATGACCGAGATCTTCCGCGCCGGCATTCAATCCATCCCCAAAGGTCAGATGGAGGCTGCCCGCTCACTCGGCATGAACTATTTGCAGTCCATGCGTTACATCATCTTGCCGCAGGCGATTCGCGTGATCCTGCCGCCCGTGGGCAACGAGTTCGTGACCTTGCTCAAGGATTCCTCGCTGGTTTCGGTCCTGGCGGTATCTGACCTGACCCGGCGCGGGCGTGAGTTCGTTGCGCGCAGCTTTCTGAGCTTCGATACCTTCACGATGGTCGCCTTGATCTATCTGATCATGACGCTGTTCTTCACACGCCTCTTCACGGCGGCGGAACGGCGGCTCGACGATAGACAAGACGGATAGGGGTGTAGCGTCGGTCGAACCGATCATTACAGTCAGCCATGTCCATAAATGGTTCGGCCGAAGGTGCCATGCGCTTGGACGATGTGTCGCTCAACGTGCAGCCCGGCGAGGTATTGGTCATCATCGGACCCAGCGGGTCGGGCAAATCCACTCTGCTGCGCAGTATCAACCACCTGGAGCCGGTCACCTCGGGCGAAATCATCGTGGACGGCATCCCCCTAACCCGCAAGTCCACCGACATCAACGCGGTGCGGGCCGAAGTCGGCATGGTGTTCCAACAGTTCAACCTGTTTCCCCATCTGACGGCGCTGCAGAACATCACGCCTGGCGCAGCGGATCGGTACGCAAGCGCAGTGAAGACGAGGCGACGCGAACGGCGCTGGAATTGCTGGACACGCGTCGGCATCCCCGAGAAGGCCGACTCCTATCCCGGCCAGCTCTCCGGTGGGCAGCAACAGCGGGTCGCCATTGCGCGCGCGCTGGCGATGAATCCCAAGATCATGCTTTTCGACGAGCCAACCAGCGCGCTGGACCCGGAGATGATCAAAGAAGTGCTGGACGTGATGATGGACCTGGCGAAAAGCGGCATGACCATGCTCGGTAGTGACGCACGAGATGGGCTTTGCTCGCGCCGCCGCCCAGCGAATCGATCTTCATGGATGAGGGCAAGATCGTCGAAGACACCACACCCGACTCCCTGTTCACCGCGCCGAAGCACGAGCGGACGAAGCTCTTCCTGAGCAAAATCCTGGAACACTGAGGAATACTGATCGTGCAGGCTGAGGTCGTGCTTAAGCTCGTGCTGGCGGCAGTAGGCGGATACCTACTCGGCGCAATTCCCGTGGGTTACCTGGCGGGGCGCGCCTGGGGGGTGGATGTGCGAAAGCACGGCAGCGGGCGCACTGGAGGAACGAACGTGCTGCGCGCCACCGGCAGGATGGCTCCCTTCGTGATCACCGGCGTCGGAGACGTCGCCAAGGGGGTGCTCGCCGTATGGTTGGGGCGTTATGTATTAGGCTCGGACGCCGCCGCGGCGCTTGCCGGCATGGCTGCCGTCGCCGGGCACAATTGGTCGCTCTTCCTGGGGTGGCGCGGCGGCGCGGGCGGCGCGACGGCCGCCGCGGCGCTGGTAGCCCTCGACCCCGTCGCCGGGACCATCGTGGCCCTGCTGGGACTGTCCATGCTATACGTTGGGCGCTATGCCTCGCTGGCGACCATCACAGTCGGGATCGGCGCGGTGGTTACGCTGGGTTCGCTGGCGATCTTTGAGCCTGTGATGCATCCGTGGCAAAATCTGCTCTTTGGCCTGCCGGTAGCGGTCATCGTGCTGATCGCACTGAAACCCAACCTGAAGCGGTTGGCCGATGGGACGGAGCGCCGGATCACCTTCTGGTGAGCGGACGTGCAGCGTCATTTTCGTGATAATTGTCACTTTTTGACAGAATGCGGGGCGTATGCTATCGTGAAACTATCCTCAAACCGGCCCCAGTGCATCACGGGCCGCTATCAACCTACCCTAGCGAGGAGAAGTTTCAACGATGAAGGACATGACCCAGAAGAACTTGTCAGATGCGTTCGCCGGTGAAAGCCAAGCCCATCTGAAATACGCAGTCTTCGCTGAACTTGCGGAACGCGAAGGCTTGGTCAATGTGGCCCGCCTGTTCCAGGCCGCCTCCTTTTCCGAGCAGATGCACGCGGCCAACCACTTGCGCGCTCTGGGCGGCGTCGGCAAGACGCTGCAAAACGTGGAAGCAGCGCTGGGCGGCGAGACGTTCGAGATCGCCGAGATGTATCCAACTTACATGAACGTCGCCACCCTGCAGGAGGAAAAGCGCGCCTTGCGGAGCATGAATGACGCGTTGGAGGCCGAGAAGGTCCACGCGACCCTCTATGCCCAGGCGCGTGATGCCGTTGCCGGCGGTGCAGACATGGTGCTCCCGAAAGTGTTCGTGTGCGGTGTGTGCGGTTACACCATGGCGGGCGAAGCGCTGGAGCGCTGTCCCATTTGCGGCGCCGTACACGGCAAGTTCCACGAGTTTTAGCCGCCGGCGGTATGCGCCGATCACTCAGGGGCACGCACGGCGTGCCCCTTTTGCGTCCAAAGAAGGATGCCGAGATGCCCAAGTACGTTGCCGCCATTGACCAGGGCACCACCAGCACCCGCTGCATGATCTTCGACCAGAGCGGATCGCCGGTCGGCGCCGACCAGCTCGAGCACGACCAGATCTACCCGCAGCCCGGCTGGGTCGAGCATGACCCGCTGGAGATCTGGGCGCGCGCCCAAGCAGTGATGCACGGAGCGCTGCGAACGCCGGGAGTCGGTCCCGATGCGTTGGCCGCGATCGGCATCACCAACCAGCGCGAGACGACGGTCGTCTGGAACCGCAAGACCGGCCAGCCCTACGACAATGCCATCGTCTGGCAGGACACCCGCACCGACAAGATCTGCAGCGGCGCTGGCGCTGGAAGGTGGGCAGGATCGCTTCCGGGCGCAGACCGGCCTGCCGCTGGCGACCTATTTCTCCGGCCCGAAGATCGCGTGGATCCTGGACAACGTGCCGGGTCGTCCGCGGACGCCGCCGACCGCGGCGAAGCGCTCTTCGGCAACATCGACACCTGGCTGATCTGGAACCTGACCGGCGGGCCGAACGGCGGCGCGCACGTCACCGACGTGACCAACGCCAGCCGCACCCTGCTGATGAACCTGCGCACGCTGGACTGGGACGACGAATGTCTGGCTGCACTGGGCATCCCGCGCCAGATGCTGCCGGCGATCCGGCCTTCCAGCGACCCTGAGTTCTACGGCTACGCGCTGGGCAAGCGTGCCCGTCTGCGGCGACCTGGGCGACCAGCAGGCGGCGCTGGTCGGGCAGACCTGCTTCGGCGCCGGCGAGGCGAAGAACACCTACGGCACCGGCTGCTTCATGCTGCTGAACACCGGCACGCAGGCCGTCCCAAGCAAGCACGGCCTGCTGACCACCGTGGCGCTACAAGTTGGGCGACCAACCGGCGGTCTACGCGCTGGAAGGCTCGATCGCCATCACCGGCGCGCTGGTGCAATGGCTGCGCGACAACCTGGGCTTCTTTGATTTCTCGCAGCATGATCGAAGACTACGCCCGGCAGGTGCCCGACAGCGGCGGCATCTACTTCGTGCCCGCCTTCTCCGGCCTGTTCGCGCCCTACTGGCAGTCCGACGCCCGCGGCGTCATCGTCGGCCTGACGCGCTTCATCAACAAGAGCCACATGTGCCGGGCGGCGCTGGAGGCCACCGCCTACCAGACGCGCGAGGTGCTGGACGCGATGGAGCAGGATTCCGGCGTGCAGCTCACCGCGCTGAAGGTCGACGGCGGCATGGTCTACAATCAGACCTGCTGATGCAGTTCCAGGCCGACATCCTGGGCGTGCCGGTGGTGCGGCCGGTGGTCGCGGAGACGACGGCGCTGGGCGCGGCCTATGCGGCCGGGCTGGCGGTGGGCTATCTGGGGAAACCTGGACGACCTGCGCCGCAACTGGCAGGTGGACCGCACCTGGCAGCCGGCCATGGCCGAAGCGGAACGCGGCCGACGCTGTACCGCGGGTGGATGAAGGCCGTGCAGCGGTCGATGCACTGGTGGACGATGGACAGACGGACGTGAAGTCATGACGTCATCGTATCATCGCCGTTACCATGACAGTCATTCGACGTCATCGTCATCGGCGGCGGCGCGACGGGCGGCGGGACCGCGCTGGACCTGGCGCTGCGCGGGCTGCGCGTGGCGCTGGTCGAGCGGCGCGATCTGACCGACGGCACGTCCGGCCGCTACCACGGGCTGCTGCACTCCGGCGGGCGCTACGCCGTGCGCGACCCCGAATCGGCGCGCGAGTGCATCGACGAGAACCGCATCCTGCGCCGGATCGTGCCGCACGCCATCGAGGACACCGGCGGCTTCTTCGTCGCGACGCCGGACGACGACCCTGCCTACGCCGACAAGTGGCTGGCGGCTTGCCGCGCGTGCGGCATCGAGGCCGAGGAGATCACCGGTCGCCGAGATGCTGCGGCAAGAACCGGCGCTCAACCCGCGCATCAGCCGCGCCTTCCGCGTGCCCGATGCCTCGTGCGACTCCTTCGACGTGCTGCACTGCGCTTGGCGCGGCCATCCAGGCGCACGGCGGCACGGTGCTCACCTACCACGAGGTCGTCGGCCTGACGGTGCAGGGCGGCAGAGTGACCGGCGTCACGGTGCGCAACCGGCGCACGGGCGAGGAGCGTTTCCTGGCGGCATCCGCTGGTCGTCAACGCGGCGGGCGCGTGGGCCGGGCAGATCGCGGCGCATGGCGGGCTGCCCGGTCACCGTGCGGCCCAGCAAGGGCACGATGGTCGCGATGGCCTACCGCTTCGTCAACACCATCATCAACCGCTGCCACCCGCCGGGCGACGGCGACATCCTGGTGCCGGTCGGCACCGTCGCCGTGATCGGCACCACCTCGGTCAACGTGCCCGACCCGAACGACACCAGCGTCGAGCCGTGGGAAGTGCGCGGATGCTGGATGAGGGCGAGAAGATGGTGCCCGGCTTCAGCCAGGTGCGCGCCCTGCGCGCCTGGGCCGGCGTCCGCCCGCTCTACGAAGAAGGCGGCGGCGCCGAGGCCGCGAGGCCAAGCGCACCTTCGCCGTGCTGGATCATGCCACGCGCGACGGCGTCAGCGGGCTGGTGACGGTGGTCGGCGGCAAGTTCACCACCTACCGCCTGATGGCCGAGCGCGCCGCCGATGTGGTCTGCGCGCAGCTGGGCGTGACCGAGCCCTGCCAGACGGCAAGATTATGTTTTGCCCGACGCGCGGATTCCCCTGATCGCCGCCGCAAGCCGCACTGGCTGGGGCATCGCCTGGAGGATGTCGAAGACAGCGACGACGCTCGACCCGCTGATCTGCGAGTGCGAGCTGGTCACCCGCTCGCAGACTGCGAGGACGCAGCGCGCGCCCATCCGGATATCGGCGCGCCGTGGGTGCTGGACGATCTGCGGCGCGATCTGCGGCTGGGCATGGGGCCGTGCCAGGGCGGCTTCTGCGGCTATCGCGCGCGGCGGCATCCTGCACGACGTCGGGCACGTCAGGACGCCCCGCAGGCCACCGCGCCCTGGCGGACTTCGCGCAGCGGCGCTGGAAGGGCCAGCGGCCGCTGCTGTGGGGCCAGAGCCTGCGCCAGGCGCTGCTGGACGAGCAGATCTACCGGTCGGTGATTCTGGGGTTGGATCGGCTGGAAGTGGGCCGAGACGGAACGGCTGAAGCCGTCACTACGAACGGCGACGGAGGGCAGCCCGATGGGAATGACGTTTTGGTCATCGGCGCCGGGCCGGCGGGGCTCCTGGCAGCATGGATGGCCCGTCGGCGCGGCGCGCAGGTGAGCGTGCTGGCCGCGGGCATCGGCACGACGCACATCATGCCAGGTTGGCTCGGCGTCCTGGATACAGCCGAACCCTTGGGCGCGGGGCTGGAACGCTGGATCGCGATGCACCCGGAGCACCCCTACGCGCTGGCGGGGGTCGATGCGATCGCGGGCGGGCATCGTCGATGCTGCGCCAGGCGTGCGAGCCGGCGGGCCTGAGCTATGCAGGCGATCCGGATCTGAACGGCAACTTCGTGCTGCCGACGGCGCTGGGCGCGAGGTGCGGGCGGCCGTCGTGCCGGAGAGCTTCGCAGCGGCGACCTGCGAGATGGCGGCGCCATGCTGATCGCCGGGCCGGACGGCTGGCGCGACTTCTACCCGGCGCTGTGCGCCGACAACCTGGCACGGCAAGGTTACGCCGCGCAGGCCGATGCCTTCGACCTTGCCGGAAGTGCAGACCAGCAAGTTCGACGCCACCCCCGTCGGGCTGGCGCGGCTCTTCGACCGGGCGGACGTGCGAGAGCGCCTCGCGTAGCTGCTCAAGCCGAGGCTGGAGGGCGCGACGCGCGTCGGCTTCCCCGCCGTGCTCGGGCTGGAACGGCACGCCGAGGCCTGGCGCGACCTGCAGGACCGCCTGGGCGTGCCCGTCTTCGAGATCCCGACCCTGCCGCCCAGCGTGCCGGGGATGCGGCTCTTCAACGGCGTTCAAACGGGCGCTGGCAGGGCGCCGGCGTGCAGCTCCTGCTCGACATGACGGCCGCGGGCGGTGATGTCGACGGGCGGGCGATGCACCGGCGTGCGTGTGCCGGGCGCGACGCGCGACTGACCTACTCGAGCGGACACGCATCATCCTGGCGACCGGCGGCCTCTACGGCGGCGGCATCACCAGCGACCACCACGGGATGCTGCGCGAAGCGGTGTTCGGATCTGCCGGTGGCAGGCGCCAGCGAGGCCTGGGCGATTGGTTCGAGCCGCAGTTTTCTGGGTCAGCAGCTCGCCACCGATCCACGCGGCCGGCGTGCGCGCCAACGCGGACGCATGCAGCCGGTGGACGTGGATGGCCGGGTGCTCGATTGGAGAACGTCCGCGTCGCCGGCCGGCTGCTGGCCGGCTGTGACCCGCTGGCCGAAGGCTCGACCGAAGGCGTGTGGCTGGCGACGGCGTACCGCGCGGCGAGACCATGACGATGACGATGAAGACTGCTGTGCCCATCGTCATCGGCAACCGTCCATGTCGTGAGACACTACATGACCTACACTCCTGCTACTCGAAGACATCCGGCGCACCGCCGACCTGTGCGTCAAGTGCAACATCTGCACCAGCGCGTGCCCGGTCGTGCCCGTCACCGACCTGTTCCCGGGGCCGAAGTACGTCGGCCCGCAGGCGCAGCGCTTCCGCGACCCCGGAATCGCCCTCGCCCGATCACTCGCTGGACTACTGCTCGGGCTGCGGCGTCTGCACGCTGGTCTGCCCGCACGGCGTCAAGGTGATGGAGATCAACACCGCGGCCAAGGCCGAGCTGCGCAAGACAGCAGTTGCGCGAGAATCCGCTCGACCTGCAACTGGTGGCGCAACTGGCTGTTCGGCTGCAACGAGGTGCTCGGCCAGGTGGGCGGCTGGGTCGCGCCGCTCGCGAACCGGTGATGGGGTTCCGGCCGGTGCGGATGCTGATGGAAAAGACGGTCGGCATCGACCGGGACGCGCCGTTCCCCACCTTCCACTTCACCAAGTTCCGCGGCTGGTTCTTCGGCCAGCACCAGCGTGAGAAGGCGCCTGCCGCGGACCAGGTGCGCCACAAGTCGCCTACTTCCACGGCTGCGCCACCAACACTACGAACTGGAGGTCGGCAAGGCCATCGTCGCCGTGCTGGAGCACAACGGGTTCGAGGTCATCCTGCCGGAGCAGAACTGCTGCGGCCTGCCGATGCAGTCCAACGGCGACTTCGACGGCGCGCGGCGCTACGCGCGGGCCAACCTCCGCAAGCTGGCGCCCTACGCTGGCCCAGGGCATCCCCATCGTGGTCGGCGGCACGAGCTGCGGGCTGGAGCTGAAGTCGGACTACCGCGAGATGCTGGGCATCCACACGGCGGAGGCGAAGCTGGCTGGCCGAGCACGTCTACGACATCAACGAGTTCCTGTGGCTGCAGCACGAGGCCGGGAAGGCTGCGACCGACTTCGTGCCGCAGACGGACGCTACCTCCCGTACCACACCTCCTGTCACCAGAAGCTGCACCGCATCGGCCGGCCCGCGCTCGACCTGCTGGCGCTGGTGCCGGGCCTGACGCGTCGAGGAGATGGGCGTCGACTGCTGCGGCATCACCGGCACCTACGGCTACAAGCACGAGAAGTACGACATCGCCCAGCGCCGTCGGCCAGCCGCTGTTCGACCGATCGTGGCATCGGGCGCCGATCTGGCCATCTGCGACAACGAGACCTGCCGCTGGAACCTGGCGCAACACGGGCCTGGACGTGGTGCACACGGTGGAGGTGCTGGCCGAAGCGTACGGGCTGACGTAGAGTTCCCATGCGCATCCTCGTCATCGGGGCCGGCGCGGTTGGCTCGTTCGTGGGAGCCCGACTGGCGTTGGCCGGGCATGATGTCTGGCTGGTGGGCCGTCCCGCCTTAGTCGAGGCCGTGCGCCGCGCCGGATTGACCCTCATCGAACCAGACGCCGCGCCCCGTGTCGCTCCGGCTCACGCGGTTGGCAGCCTAGCAGAAGCATTTGCCATGAGCGAGGCGAGCGACACGGGCGTCGCATTTGACCTGGCGCTCCTCACAGTCAAAGCCTATGACACGGCTGAAGTTATCGCCGAGCTGCGCGCCGCGACGCCTGTCCCCCCACCGATCCTCACCCTCCAGAACGGCGTCGGCAATGAAGAAGCGCTCGCCGAGGCGTTCGGACCGGAACGCGTCCTCGCCGGCGCGATAGATACGCCGGTCTCTGTGCCACAGCCGGGACAGGTGCAGGTACACCGCGCCCGCTACGACATCGGGCTGGCAGCGTGGAGCGGAGAGACTCCGGCGATGGCGCCGGCCGCCGCCGCGTTAACCGGGGCTGGATTCACCGTCCGGCGATTCCCCGACGCGCGCTGCCTGAAGTGGACCAAGCTGCTGATGAACCTCCTTGCCAACGCGCAGTGCGCCATCCTCGGCTGGACACCGGCGCAAGTCATGTCTGACCCCATAGCAGCGGAACTGGAGGCGCGCGCCTGGCAGGAGGCGATTGTCGTCATGCGCGCACTTGATATCCGAGCAGTGTCGCTAGGAGGCTATCCGCTGGGGGCATTCTTACCGGTGGCCGCGCAGTTACCGCCACGAGTGCTCGCGCGCGTTTTGCATCGGTTCGTGATAGGCGGCCGCGGCTCTAAGCTGCCGTCGCTTCGTTTGGCCCTGGAAGCAGGTAACCCACTCGAAGTGGACTGGTTGAACGGCGCGGTGGCGCGATATGGGCAGCGGGTGGGCGTCCACAGTCCCGTGAACGATACCCTCACTCAAACGTTACACGAACTGGCCGAGGGACGAGCGCCACTCGAAGCGTTTCGAGGTCAACCCCGGCAGCTTGCGGCACGCGTGGCCGAGGCAACAAACGTACCCATTCGAAGGTAAGCGGACTCAACGATCCGACTGACAGAGATGCGGCTGGCGGATAGACGCGTGCGGCGCGCACTGCAAGCCGATAGTGCTACAACTCCAGCCAGGTTCCGATGCCGCGATCCACGGCACCACGATAGACCAGCGGCGCGGTCGCCATGTCGTCCAGTGCGAGGCCGAGGTTGCAGGCCAGTGTGCGCTCGCGCGCCGACTGGCGGCCCGGCTTCTTGCCGGTGACCAACTCGCCCAGGCTGGCGTGGATGGGCGGAATGTCCTGGAAGTAGCCGATCTCGCGGTAGTGCTCGAGTTGCGGCACATCGTCTGTGCAAAACTTGTCAGCCTCGCGCATCGCCGCGCCCGACCAGTAAGAGTCAAAGTCCACCAATGAGGCGAAGGCCCCTGCGTCCAGCCAACCGGGCTGAATGGTTGCGTGGGGAGTCCGCAAGATAGGGCCCGCCGTCACCACCAAGTCGCAACCCGTCACGGCCCGGCGCGGCTCAGACACCACCTCGACCTCGAGACCATGACGCTCGCGGATGTCGGCGGCGTAGCGTTCGGCGTTGGCGCGCGTGCGGTCGTAGGCCCGTACTCGCTTCAGCGGAAACGCCACCGCCAGCGCCGCCACGTTGGTCCGCCCCTGCACGCCGCAACCCAGCACTCCCACGGTCTCGGATTCCGGCCGCGCCAGGTAGCGCGCCGCCAGGGCAGTCGCCGCGCCGGTGCGAGCACCCGTGATCCAGGTGCAGTCCATCACCGCCAGCGGCAAGCCGGTTTCGTCATCGTTAAGGATGAGCAACCCGCTGATGTAGGGCAGTCCGTGTTTGTAGTTCTCCGGGTAGCCGCTCACCCACTTCACCCCAACAGAGTGCAACGCTGGGATATAAGCAGGCATGGCATGGATAAAAGCATCCGGGCGGGAATGTACGCCAGGTTTGGGCGGTATCTCCACCTTCCCCCCGCCGTGCTCTCGAAAGGCCACTTCCAGCGCGGCGATGATCTCAGGCATAGTAACGCCGATCGCTTGCACGTCCGCCCGCGAAAGATACAGCAGCTTCGATACCATCCTAACCTCCTCTTTGGCCGGCCCGACGTGGCCGGATATAATCGTGCGCAATGGCTTCATCATCTTCGTCGCCCTCGGCGCTGAGAGACAACGCCGTGCGCGGCTACCTGCTCATCCTGACTGCCGCTACATTCTGGGCCACCATCGGCGTCTTCTACACGCTGCTGATTGACCGCCACAGCATGACACCACTGGCTGCGGCGGCCCTGCGCGGGGCGCTTGGCGGCGTCATCTTGCTGGTTGTGCTGCTGCTCTTGCGCGTGAACCTGCGCGTGCCTCGCCGCGACTGGCTGGGCTTCCTGGCATACGGCATATTCGGGGTCGCGCTCTTCTTTGTCACTTATGTCAATGCCATTCATCTGACCGGCGTGGCGGTGGCGGCCGTCCTGCTGTATACGTCGCCGGCCTGGGTGGCGGTGATTTCCTCGCGCTGGATGGGCGAACACCTGGGTCGGCGTGGGGTGGCAGCGCTATTGCTGGCAGTGCTCGGTGCAGCGCTGGTGGCCCGCATCTATAACCTGGCGTTGCTCCGACTGAACGCTGCCGGTATCCTGATGGGCCTGGCTGCAGGCTTGACGTATGGCCTTTACAGTATTTTCAACAAGGTGCTGGTGCGGCGCAACCGGCCCTGGGTGGTGCAGGTGTATGGCCTGCTTATCGGAGCCGGCACTTTGCTGGCGCTGGCGCCGCGCGCCGAACTGGCGCGCGGCTTCGCTTCGCCCGAGTCCATCGGGCTGCTCCTCGGCATGGCCCTCGTTCCGACGCTCCTGGCGAGCCTCTCGTTCGCCATCGGGGTACAGTGGGTCCCGGTGAGCGTGGCCGCCATCGTCGCGACTTGGGAGCCGGTCGTCGCGGCCCTCTTCGGCTACCTGTTCTTCGGCGAGCGCCTGGATTTGGGCCAGTGGTTGGGCACGGCCTGCATCCTCAGCGCCGTATTGCTCCTGCGCCCCGGCATGGGGTCGGCAATCACCACGGCTACATCGCCCGAGAATGCAACCACCGCCGCGCCGCTATAACTCCGGGGCCGGGCGCGACGACCGCAACATCTCCGTCAATCGAGCCGACATGTCAGCCAGGGACACCGGCATGGCTCCGGCACCTGACCTGAGTTTGACCTCGACCACCCCTTCGCGCAATCCCCGTTCACCGACCACGATGCGCACCGGCAGCCCAAGCAGATCCGCGTCGTTGAATTTCACGCCCGCTCGCTCATCGCGGTCGTCATAGAGGACGGTGAAACCCGCCAGTGTCAACTCTTCATACAGACGTTCGGCGGCTGCCAGAATCTCGGGCAGTGCTTTGCCCGCCGTCATCAGGTAGACGTCATACGGGGTGACTGCCGCGGGCCAGATCAGCCCGCGCGCGTCGTGGTGCGCCTCGGCAAGAGCACCCAGCAGGTGGTCGAGGTAGATGCGAGCCTGCACCAGGGATACCGGAGCGGGTCGTCCATCGGCATCCAGCACTGTCAGGTTCGCTGCCTGCGCCGGGCCGTTACCGATCCGTGAGACTCGGGCCAACTCCGCAGCCGCAACGGTTGCCAGCGGCGTACCGCAGGCCGGGCACGGGTCGCCGACCTGGGTCAAAGCGATATCGGCAACTTCGTTGGCCGAGTAGTCGCGAGGATAATTCACATTGCGTAAGTGATAACCGAGGCGGTTGGCGCCCGCGACCAGGTTCGGCGACGCGGCTGCAAGGGCGTCCACGATCACCGTCACGCCGTTCAGGCCCACAGGTGAGCCATAACCCGGCTCCGCGCCGGCCGCCCGGATGGCTTCGCTGCTGGCAGGCGCCAGCGAACGCGCTCCCAGCACCCGACGCAGCTTGGTTTCGTTCAAATCGGTGTCGCCGCGTACCACCGCGAAAATCAGTTGCCCGCCCTTCTGCCCCGGCTCAGCGGTCAGAAAGACGGCCTTCGCCGTGCGGGCTGCTGGAATCTGAAGGAATCGGGCCAGGTCGGCGATGGTTTTGCAGTCGGGTGTCTCGACAGGCTCGATGGGTAACGCCGGTTCCGCGGCGAGTGCAGCCCGCCCGCTGCGCGCTGGCCTCCTGGCTGGCGGCATAGCCGCAAGTCGGACAGTGCAATACGGCCAACGCGCCCACCGCCAGCGGCAAGACCGTGGCGTGCGCTGCCAGGGCCGGCGCGCCGCCAGGTGCGTCAGCCGCCTCCACGATCCACCCTTCCAGGCCACAGGCTGCCACAACATCCCCAACCACTGCCATTACCTGCGGGTAAGTCGTCGCCGATTCATCAGAACCCAAATGCAGGCAATAGAGGTCAAGGGCACGGCCATCTTGCGAGCCGAACAACCCACTCCCAGCAGCATCCTCCTTCGCAACGGGCGCCACCCGGTAGAGCCACACCGGCAACTGCCGGTAGGATTGCAGCACAGCACGCGTGGTTGCAAGCAGATTGTCCAGCGTGTCCCCGGACCCCGGCAGCGCCACCTCTTGCGCGCCGCTTGCCGCTAGCCGTGCGCGTGCCGTCTCCTCAATCCGGCGGCGGACGCGCACGCCAGGCGGCAGAAATGCGAACTCGTGCGCGCCGAGCGGCCGCACGAACCCGCCGCGCACCAGCAACTGATGACCGGGCAGCCGATCGTCGCCGGGAGTGGTATGGAGTGTCTGCGAAAAGAGTTGTGAGAGGCGCATCAAGTCCTCCCTACGGGCCAGAAGGCGACCCTCAGGAGCGGATCTTACCCCGCGAGCGTGGGGCTCACGGCGCAAACCTCCAGGTCAGGGCTAACCCCAGGACGGTTACCAGGGCGTGCTCGATGAGGACACGCCGCCGGATGGGGCCCTGGAGCACGTTCTGCGCCAGCCCTACCGCATTGTAGAACAGGAGCAGGAGCACAAGGCCGCCCGTCAGGCTGTCCAGCCGCCAGTAGTTCAGCGCCCAGGTGGCCTGGCCCAGGATGAGACCGGTGATGGCCGCATAGAGCGCGACTTGCGACAGGGGCCGCTCGCTGCCGCGCAGCAATTCCAACGCCAGCAGGCCACCGATCAGGGTGATCTCGGTGGCCGAAACGATACTGCGAACACGCGTCCGATAGACCACCAGGAAGAGCACGAGCGCGGCGGCATAGGTCAACGTATTCAGGCCAACGTGCGCTCTGCGGTAGCCGACGGCGAACGGGTCAATCGTATAATAGATACCTGCCATGGCGACGCCCAGGGCGATACCGGTGAGCACTAGGCCGATGAGCCAGTAGGTGCTGGAAGGGGCGACCGGAAGCAGCAACAGCGCCACCCCGATCAGGGCGATTGGCAAGCCCCAGAACACCCAATGCCCGCCAACGCCAAACCGGGGGATCTGGAGCGGCGGGTACCCGGACGACGCGCTGCCCGACCGGCCGTTCATCGAGTTCCAATCGCCCAGGTCCGCGCCAGGAGTCAGGGCGTGCGGATACGCGCGGACCACCGCCTCTGCTCCGCTGGCCACCAGGGCCGCCAGCAACGCGCCGAGGATCGTATTCGTTGTGATGTTGAGGGTGATAGGCGAGCCGAGAACCGTTGCCGAAAAAACGCGCGTCGGCAATGCCAAAAACCGCTGGGCGGCCAATCCAATCAGCACCACCCAGACCAACACACTTACACGATCCCGATAATCAACCAAGCCTGACTCCCTGTCTGCCTCAGAGGCTGCGAAATTGTAGCCTCCCCGCCCCGCCTTGTCAATTTGTGCGCCTTTGCATATACTCGCCAGTAGCGCTCCCATGCCATACAATAACTTCACTCTCACCGTAGCGCCACGCCAGCAGACGAACTACGCGCTCTCCGCCGAAGCCGAAGGGTTGGGGCGCGTCACCGCATCGTTGCCGCTCCTCGCGAAGGGCTTCTGGGACACGCTGGGGGCGGTCCCGCAGCCACCGGACAAGGCAACCGACCTGGCGCCGTTGCGTCTAGCCGGTGCAGCCTTGTTTCGCTGGCTCTTCCCCGACGAGGTGGAAACACATCTGCGAGTGGCCTGGGATCGAGCGGAGCGCCTGGGGCGCGGCCTGCGCGTGCGGCTGTGCCTGGATGCGCCGGAGATCAATGCCCTGCCCTGGGAGCTGCTGTACGACCCGCGGCGCGATCACTTCTTTGCCACCAGCATTAGCACCCCACTCGTCCGTTACCTGGATCAAGTCGCGCAGTTCGGTCCGTTGACAGAGCAAAAGACGGACTGGCCTGTGGAGTTCCTCCTCATTCTACCCGCGGCGCCCGATCTATCTCTGGCACAGGAGCACGTCGCCATTGCCGATGTCATCGCCGGGCTCCCGGATCTGGCCCGCCTGCGCGTGCTGGACGGCGCGGTGACCCGGCAGGCGCTATCGGATGCTTTGCTGGAAGAAAAATGCGCGATTCTCCACTTCAGCGGCCACGGTGCATTTGTGAATGGCACGGGCTACGTAGCGCTGAACGGTTCAGACGGCAAGCCCGATGTGGTGGATGGTGATGGCTTCTCTCGGCTGCTAGACAATCACCACTCACTGCGCCTGGTGGTCCTAAATGCGTGCAGTGTCGGACGGGTGGATCGCGGGCAGCCGTTCGCGGGTCTGGGGCCGCAGTTGGCG
Organism: uncultured Chloroflexia bacterium; assembly: GCA_963703905.1. Lineage (GTDB taxonomy): Bacteria > Chloroflexota > Dehalococcoidia > DSTF01 > WHTK01 > DATLYJ01. The sequence continues at coordinate 61,303 of CAVPFY010000006.1, read as the reverse complement.
CGGCGCGGCGTGCCCGCTGTGATCGCCATGCAATTCCCGGTAGTAGACCAGGAAGCGGCCACCTTCGCGCGCGAGTTCTATCAACAACTCTGCACGGGCGAAAACGCCGGACAGGTAGACGTGGCGCTGGCTCACGCGCGAACATGCTGTACGTGCTCTACCCGCGTAGCGCAGGCTGGGCCGCCCCGGTGTTGCACACCCACGCTGCCGACGGCATCATTTTCGACCTGTCGGAGTTGGTCGCCCACCAGGGTGGGGCCGACCCGACGCGAACCGCCCTGATGCTCGGCTCCTTACAGGCCAGCATGGCGCTGGGCGAAGATTGGGCGCTGGCCAAACCGGCACAGTTGAAGCAATGGCGCAAGACGCTAAAACGCACCGAACAGGCCTATCGCACACACCTGGATAACCCGAACCCCGACGCCCGCGAGGCAGCCCACTACGGCCTGGCTCTTGTCACCAGCCGTCTGGAAGCCCTCGAGAGACGCCTCTCCTCCTGAGCCGCACAACAAAACGGGCCTGCTCGTTGGGCAGGCCCGCCTCAATCGCCGTCTCGCGCCTTACATCCAATCCCGCCGGATGAAGATCCGCGCGACCAGCAAGGCCAGCAAGACCGAAAGACCAAGGATGACCGGAAAAGCCCACGGCCAGTTCGCCATCGGCACAGCGACGTTCATGCCCCAGAAGCTAGACAAGATATTCGTGGTCATCAGGATGATGGTAGCCGCCGCCAGGAATTTCATCACCATGTTCAGGTTGTTCGAGATGATCGAAGCAAAGGCGTCCATCATCGAGCTGAGAATGTCCGTGGTGATGTTGGTCATCGCGATGGCCTGCTGATTCTCGGTCAGAGCGTCCTCCAGCAGGTCTTCGTCATCGGGGTAGGTGGTGAAGAATTGGCCGCGCTGCAAACGCTCCATCATTAGCTCATTCGATCTGAGTGCTTCAGTGAAATAGACCAGGCTTTTCTGATAGCGCAGGATGCCCAGCAACTCCTTGTTGCGGGTGGAGACCTGGAGCTGATCCTCCAGGATGTCCAATGCCTTGTTAATCTCCCGCAAATAACTGAGATACTTGGAAGCCGTCAGATGCAGCAGGTGCAAGATGAATCGGTTGCGCTTGGCTGTCGAAAGACCGCGCACCCGCCCCGCGGCCAGCTCCTGCAGAACTTCGGTCGAACGGCGCGAAATCGTCAGGATCCACTGGCTATCGAGCACCACGCCCAGCGGCATCGTCGCATAAGGGATATCGGCCGTCGGACCTTGATAAAACGGAGCGCGCAACAGGATAAGCAACTCGCCATCCTCGCGCTCTACACGGGCACGTTCGTCCAAGTCCAGCGGATAGGTGATGAACTCCGGCGGGATACCCAATTCCTTCAGTTGGGCGATCTCGTCGGCGGTCGGATCCACTACGTTGACCCAACACCCACGTGTGACCTCCGGGATGACTTCCAGGCCCTGATCCGTGCTCTTGTAGATAGTAATCATGGCCGGAACCACCCGCGCGCATATTCCAGGCAGTTCGACAGGGTTAGTCGCTTCACGGCCGCCTCCCGTGCGCCCGGCAACAGGGCGCGCTCTGTGATTTACGGTATTGCAGCAGAAGCGTTGCACCGCCGGCAGTTCAGGGGCGCCGGCGGCTGAAGGTTCAGATCCGGGGCAAGTTCCCTGAAATAATGAAGTGATAAGTGCAGGACTGGCCGGCAGGCCGCCTCTGGACACGCTCGATTGCCCGGCGTTGCGCCGGGTTCGTACTATTACTGGGTGAAGAATCGGATTGCATTGCTCTTCTCAGAATAACCACCGGCTTGCACAAGTTCCCCACCGGGAACCAGCCATAGCCACACCTCGCGATTGTATGCCATTCCACAAGAAAGTCAAGCCAATTCGCCTTCTGGCGCGCTCAGCCCGGGCCACGTCGGCAGGATGAAGGGGGCGGCCCCGGCGGCGCACCGCTGCGAGCGTCCAACGCCCACGCCAGCGCATCCTGGTCGCGCCACAGATGTTCGATCGTACCGAAGCACATGGATTGCTCGTGCCCCTTACCGCAGACCAGCACGATATCGCCCGGCTGCGCTCGGCGCACCGCGTTCAGAATCGCCTGCTGCCGATCGGGAATCCGAACAAAGTCGCGCCCCTCTTGCCGTCCGGCTTCAACCAGCGCTGCAGCCGTCTCGGCCATGATCGCAGCCAGATCTTCTGTGCGGGGGTCTTCCGCCGTGACGATGGTGAAATTGGCATGCTGCGCGGCTACGGTTCCCATCATCCGACGCTTGGCGCGATCGCGCAGGCCGGCGCTACCGAACACCACGATGACGCGCCCATCACCTATCAGCCGGCGCGGCGGCTTGCAGCGCAACCGCCAGTGCGTTCGGCGTATGCGCGAAATCCACGATGGCTGTGAAGGGCTGGCCGCGATCAATGCGTTCCATCCGGCCTATGACGCCACGCAACTGCCCAACACCCTGGACAATCGCCTCCGACGGGACGCCCAGCGCCAGCGCCGCGCCCGTAGCCGCCAGAATGTTAGCGACGTTGTAGTCGCCTATCAGTGGCGATGTCACCAGCCAACGGCCGGGGGGCCGCCCAGTCGGGCCGGGCCGGAACTCGGTCTCAAACCGGAGGCCGGACGGCGTAGCCGCCACGTCCCAGGCTAGCAATCGCGCGTACTCCTTCGGGCAGGGCAGCCGCTCGATCCGTCCCCCACCCATAGAAGATCGTCTGGTCGCTGGGAATGCCACTCAGAAAGGCAAAGGAGTCATCGTCGGCATTCAGTACCTTCATCTTCGGCAGACCCGGCTTCCTGTGGCTCCGGCCCAGCAGCCGGAACAGCGTGGCCTTGGCCTCCCGATACGCCTCATAGGAGCCGTGGAAATCGAGGTGCTCGTGGGTGATGTTGGTGACTACTGCCACATCGAACGCGCAGGCCGGTCACCCGATGCTGGGCCAGTCCATGAGAGGTCGTTTCCAGTACGGCCACCTCGGTCCCGGCGGCGACCATGCGGGCCAGATAGCGCTGGACTTCGGGCGCATCCGGCGTAGTGGTATGCAAGCCCGTATCGTAGATCTGGCCCGCCGATGACGGCGTTGACGGTGCTGATCAGGCCCGCATCGCCGCCCGGCCGCGCGCAGCATGGCGTAGAGCAGGTTCGAGGTCGTGGTCTTGCCGTCGGTGCCGGTGACGCCAACCAGCGCCAACTTGCGGCTGGGATGCCCGTGCCAGGCAGCGCTCAGCCAGGCGAGCGCGGCACGCCCATCGGCCACTTGCACGTAGACCGGGGCAGCGACAGTCCGGCGCTTCGCCAACGATCGCAGCTGCACCACGCGCGAGCGCATCGGGGATGTAGTCGTGGCCGTCCACGCCGACGCCGCGGTACGCGACAAACAAAGCGCCAGGCCCCGCCTGGCGCGAATCCGCGACGACGACAGCTACCTCGATGTCGGGGCTGCCGGTGATGGCCAGAATGCCGGGCACACCGGCCAGGAGCTCGGACAGCCGCATATCGACTCCTATGGCCGCCGGGGCGCCGGACGTGCGGTGTCGCTACGCGGAGACGCGCACCCCCTCCCAGCGGCAGTCCTTGTCAGAGCAGCGATAGCGGCGCACCGGTACGAACCAGTTGATGATACGATCCGGCAAGTGGCGGTGCACCCGATGGATCTCGCCGCCGCAGCGAAGGCAATGCACGTCAGTCAGCGACGGGCGAATGCATCAGCCGCCACCGCAGACGATACACGATGGCATAGCCAGGCCGAGAAAGAGCAGCAGAAGCGCCGACGATCTGAGCCGCCGAGCGACCGCTATCGCAGCGAGTAGCCGCTCCTGCAGGTTACGCGCAGCAGGGATGGCGGTCTCGGCCGTGCCGGCGCGCCGTATCCAATAGAGCATGCCGCGCCCTGGGATAGACAGCTCAGCAGCAGGAAGCCCCACGAGCGCGACCGCCAGCCAGATCAGTTCCGGTACCTCGCGGCTCCAGACGCGCAGCCGGTTCTCCGTGCGATGCTTGCGACGATGATGTTCTCGGAGTGATTCTGGCTCTGCGTCACATTCGCATCCTCACCTCAGGAACAACAGCAAGCTCTGCGCCGAATCGCTCGCCCAGTCGAATCAGCAGGTGACGGCCACAGGCCCACCAGCAGCGTGACAACGGCAGTCAACACGATGGCGCCCCGTCAGAGGCGCCGCCACCCGCATGGATCGGTGCGTCCGCCTCGGCGGGCATGAAGAACATGTAGCGCACGACGTTCAAGTAGTAGAACGCGGCGATCACGCTGTTGACGGCCGCGATCGCCACCAGGACCCACATCTGGCTCTGCACCGCGGCGCCGAAGACGAAGAACTTGCCCATGAAGCCGGCCGTCGGCGGGATGCCGGCCAGCGAGAGCAGGAAGATGAGCAGCAGCGCGGCCAGCCAGGGCGCGCGCCGGATCAGCCCGGCGTAGTCCTTGAGCTCGGTACTTGCCCGTGGCAGTTCTCGATCGCGATCACCACCGCGAAGGCGCCGAGGTTCGTGAACAGGTAGGCGAACAGGTAGATCAGCACGCCGTTGATGCCGGTGAAGGCGCTGTCGGAGTCGGCGAGCACCGCGGCCACGCCGATCAGGATGTAGCCGGCCTGGGCGATGGACGAATAGGCCAGCAGGCGCTTGATGTTCGTCTGCCGCAGGGCGGTCAGGTTGCCCAGCGTCATCGTGAGGATCGACACGGCGACCAGCAAGCGCCGTCCACTGCGCCTGCGCACGAGCCCAGGGCGACCATGAAGACGCGCATCAGGATGGCGAAGCCGGTGGCCTTGGACGCCGTGGACAGGAACGCGGTGACCGGGGTCGGCGCGCCTTCGTAGGTGTCGGGCGCCCACTGGTGGAACGGCACCAGGCTGGCCTTGAAGCCGAAGCCGGCCAGCAGCAGGATGATCGCCGGGATGCGCCAGCCAGAGCAGCTCGCCGTGCGGCCTTGCCGCTCAGCGCCTGCGCGATGCCCGCCAGATCGGTCGTGCCGGTCGCGCCGTACAGCAGCGACATGCCGTAGAGCATCACCGCCGAGGCGGTCGCGCCGTACAGGAAGTACTTGATCGCCGCCTCGCCCGACTTGCGGTCCTCCCGGAGGTAACCGGCCAGCATGTAGCTGGTGATGCTGAGGAACTCCATGCCAGATAGATCATCATCAGGTTGGTCGGCGCTCACGGCCAGGCAGATCGCCAGGCCGGCGATCAGCAGGAAGCGCGTAGAACTCGCCGCGGATAGGGCGTGCGGCCGCGCATGATAGGGGATCGCGGTCAGGATGACGATGGCCACGCCGATGATCGCCAGGGCCTTGAAGAAGAGCGCGAACGGATCGACGGCCAGCATCGTCGACGCGACCTGCGCGTCGCCCGTGCTGCGGCGCATGCGACGCCGGGATCAAGCCCAGCGCCGCCAGCGCCCAGGCCGGCCAGCGCCACGTAGGGCAGCCAGACCGTTCGCCGGCTGACGCCTCGCGCGGCCAGATGAGGTCCAGCGGCCGAACACCAGCGCCGCGCGTGTCAGCAGCAGGATCAGATCTCCGGGCTAGCAGATAAGACCGAGATCAGCTCGAGTATCATAGGCGTCCAGCTCCAGTCCAGTTCCGTCTCACTTACCGGCGAAGCCGCTCATCAGCGCCACGAAACGTCGGTGTTGAAGAAGCTCAACAGCAGGCGTCGGGAAGATGCCGAGCAAGACCATGAAGAAGACCAGCGGCCACAGCGTGACCTTCTCGATAGCGACCACGTCGCGTCGGCTCGTGTGCACTCGGCGCCGGTCTCGACATCGGTCCAGTGCTCGATCTTGTGCGGATCGTACTGGCCCAGGAAGACGTACTGGATGATCTTCCAGAGGATGTAGGCCGCGGTCAGCACGATGCCGATGATGCCGATCGACCGCCCAGACCGGCACGATGTCGAACGCGCCCCGGAAGACGAAGAACTCGCCCCAGAAGCCGGCCAGGCCGGGCAGGCCCAGCGAGGTGAAGGCCGTCACCGCAAACAGGCCGTAGTAGTAGGGCAGCTTGCTGCTCAACCCGCCGAACATCTTCAGATCGCGCAGGTGCGCCCGCTCGTAGATCACGCCGACCAGGAAGAACAGGGCGCCGGTGCTGATGCCGTGGTTGAACATCTGCAGCGCCGCGCCGTTCGAGCGCCATCGTGCTGGCATCGACCCAGCTCGGCTGCGCCGATCGGCGAGCGCCGCCGCGCCCACGCCCAGCAGGACGTAGCCCATGTGGCTGACCGACGAGTAGGCGATCAGCCGCTTCAGGTCCCACTGGGCCAGCGACACCAGCGCGCCGTAGATGATCGAGATCACGCCCAGCGCCACGATGACCAGGCGCGTAGCGCCTTGAACGTGTCCGGGAAGATCGGCAGGCAGATGCGCAGGATGCCGTAGGCGCCCAGCTTCAGCAGGACGCCGGCCAGGATCACGGAGCCGGCCGTCGGCGCGGCGGTGTGGGCGTCGGGCAGCCAGGTGTGGAACGGCCAGCTCGGCACCTTGATGGCGAAGGCGATGAAGAAGGCCCAGAAGGCCAGGCTGGACAGCACGAAGTTGCCGGCGAACGGCTGCAGCCTGCGCAGCCTCGACGATGTCGAAGGTGCCGGTCGTGAAGTAGATGCCGAGGATCGCCAGCAGCATGAACACCGAGCCGGCCAGGGTGTAGAGGAAGAACTTGATGGCCGAGTACTGCGGGCGGTCCTTCGGCTGGCCCCAGATGCCGATCAGGAAATACATCGGGCACCAGGCCGATCTCCCAGAAGACGTAGAACAAGACCAGATCGAGCGAGACGAAGACGCCGAGCATGCCCATTTCGAGCAGCAGGAACAGGAAGAAGAACTCCCGCACCCGGACCTTGATCGTCCTGCGCCGAATAGCAGAGGCCCAGTGTGGTCAGGAACGTGGTCAGGAAGACCAGCGGCACGCTCAGCCCGTCCACGCCCATGTGGTAGTTGACATTCAGCGCCGGGATCCACGGCACATTGACCTGGAACTGGAACCCGCCGGCGGCCGTGTTGTAGCCGAACCACAGCAAGATCGACAGGACCAGCGGGAGCAGGCTGATGACGATGGCGCCATTCTTGATGAGCCGTTCCTCGCGCGCCTTGTCCCAGCTTCAGCCACTTGCCCCAGGGCAGCAGCGTCAGGATGGCGCCGACCAAGGGAATGAAGATGATGAGGGTCAGAAGTGAGCTATTCATGAAGCGTCCCTCCGATGGGAATCAGCGGATGCCGACAATGAGCGAACCATGACGCATCGCCGACTTACTTCGGCAGCAACAGGAACGCGCCCAGCAGCACCGAAACGGTCACCAGCACCGACCAGCAGATAGTTCTGCACCTTGCCGGTCTGGATCACGCGGACGGCGCCGCCGAACCAGCCTGGTGACGGCGCCGATGCCGTTCACGGCGCGCGTCCACGACGTGCGTGTCGAACCAGCTGGCCGATCTCGGAGATGCCGGCGCCACAGCTTGCCCACGCCATCCACGATGGGATCGATGACCCACAAGTCGTCGAAGCGGTAGAGCCAGTTGGACAGCCGCTGCGTGCCCTTGACGAACACTTTGGCGTACAGCTCATCGAAGTAGTACTTGTTCTGCAGCACCCTGTAGACGCGGCCCAGCGGCTCGCCAGCGGATCGACGATCTGCAACGGCGACCAGGCGGGATCGTCGGCCTGCATGCCGATGCGCTGAGACGCCGCGATAGACCAGCCAGCCCAGCAGCAAGCCGCCCAGCGCCACGACCAGCGAAGTCCAGCAGCGGCACCGCGTTGAAGGGCAGCTCGGCGGCCTCGATGTGCAGCGCCTCGGCCAGGCTGCCGATGTAATGGTGGAACGGATTGGTCGGAGAGAGCTGCCCAGGACCGGGAAGGTCGTCGGGATGCCGACCCAGCCGCAGCGCAACGGCGAAGACCGCCAGCACCATCAGCGGGATGGTCATCCAGCGAAGATGCTGTCGTGCTCGCTGGCGTGTTCGGCCGCGGCGGTGCGCGGCTTGCCGAAGAAGGTCATCACGATCTGGCGGGCGGTGTAGAACGCGGTCAGCAGCGCGGCCAGCGCCAGCGCGACGAAGACGAGCGTGTGGCCGTTGACCCAGGCGTCGGCCAGGATCTCGTCCTTGCTCCAGAAGCCGGCGGTGACGATGGGGAAGCCGGCTCAGCGCCAGCCCGCCGATGATGAAGGTCCAGGCCGTGCGCGGCATCTTGCGGAGCAGGCCGCCCATGTTGCGCATGTCTTGGGGATCGAACGATTGCGGATGGCCGGTTCCGGACTGCGTGATCGTGTGACGGCGTGCTCCGTGTCCGCATGCTCCCGCGTCCCGTGTCCGCGTGCCGCCTCGTGATGGCCGTGCTCCATCCCGTGGATCACGCTGCCGGAGCCGAGGAACAGCAGCGCCTTGAAGAAGGCGTGGGTCAGCAGGTGGAAGATGGCCGCCACGTAGGCGCCGATGCCCAGCGCGGCGAACATGAAGCCGAGCTGGGAGATGGTCGAGTAGGCCAGCACCTTCTTGATGTCGTTCTGCGCCAGCGCGATGGTGGCGGCGAAGAGCGCCGTGAACGCGCCGATGAAGGCGATGAAGCTGCAAGCGCCGGCCCGTGTTCGGACCGCCGGCCATCAGCGGGATAGGTGCGGATGATCAGGTAGACGCCGGCCGACACCATGGTCGCCGCGTGGATCAGCGCCGAGACCGGGGTCGGGCCTTCCATCGCGTCGGGCAGCCAGACGTGCAGCGGGAACTGCGCGCTCTTGCCGATGGCGCCGCAGAAGATCAGGATGCGCGATCAGCGTGGCCCACGGCACCGGGCCGAGGAGCGGCAGGTTGGTCGTCGTCGTCGCCAAGCTGCTCCAGCGTCTCCGGCTTGAAGATCTCCGCGAAGCTCAGCGAGCCGGTCTGGATGTACAGCAGCAGGATGCCCGCCAGCATGATCGTGTCGCCGATGCGCGTGGTCAGGAAGGCCTTCAGCCCGGCCTCCTTGGGAGTGATCTTCTTCGGGTCGTCGTACTTGCGCGCGAACCAGAAGCCGATCAGCAGGTAGGAGCACAGGCCCATGATCTCCCAGAAGATCAACAGCATGATCAGGTTGTCGGAGAGGATCAGGCCGAGCATGCCGGTGGCGAAGAGCGCGATGTAGGCGAAGAAGCGGCTGGCCAGCGGGTCGACGTGCCCCGGCTCGGCCGGCCTGCCGCGCTCGTCGTGCGCGCCCAGCGGCTTGCCGACCCCCATGTAGCCGACGGCGTAGACGAAGATCAGGAAGCAGACGAACGGCACCATGAACAGCATCAGCGCGGTCAGCGGATCGACCGCGAAGCCGAACGCCTGCCAGGTGCTGCCCGGTGGGCAGCCAATCGCGGAACAGCCGGAAAGGGTCCTCGGCCGAAGCCCTCGAGCCCGGAAGGTGGTGAAGGCGATCGCCCAACCGATGATCCAGGACAGGCCGATGCCGCCGATCGCCAGGCCCGCGCTCAGCTTCTTGCTGCGGTTGCGCCCACAGCACGATCAGCGACGAACGGCCAGGCAAACGGCAGGAGACGGGCGGCAGAGCCAGAGTCGAGATTGAAGATCGGCATTCGAGTACGATACGTGACGTCCGCTTATGCGCGCTCTATCCCTTCATCATGTCCAGTTCTTCGACGTTGACCGTGTTGCGCTGCCGGTAGATGGCGATGATCAGCGCCAGGCCGACGGCGGCCTCGGCGGCTGCCACGGTGATGACGAAGACGGCAAACACCTGGCCGGTCAGCTGCGCAGCGCGTCCGTGTAGCGCCAGAAGGCGACCAGGTTGATGTTGACGGCGTTCAGCATCAGCTCGATGCCCATCAGCACGCCGACGGCGTTGCGCCGCGCCAACGCGCCGAACAGCGCCGATGCAGAACAGCGCGGCGGCAGACCAGGAACAAGGATACCAGGTCGAGTGGAACCATGCGTACGCTCCTATCTCCCGCTCCCGTGCGATGATGATCGCGCCGATCATGCGCCACGACCAGCAGCACCGACGCGACCTCGAACGGCACCACGTAGGGGCCGACGAAGTGCGGCGCCAAGGCGCTGGATGGCGTCCGCGGGCGGCACGGCCGGTGCCGACCGGCCAGGCGACGCGCGTCACAACGGCAGCCAGCGCCACGAAGAGCAGCGCTGCGAACCCGCCGACGATGCCCCACTGCTCGTTGAAGCGCGGCTGCTGGGGTCCATGACGCTGCGGCTGAGCATGATCGCAAAGATGATCAGCATGGAGATGGCGCCGATGTAGATCAGCACCTGCACCACCGCCAGGAACTCGGCGTTGCAGCAAGACGAAGATGCCCGCGATGCCGAAGAAGGCCAGGATCAGCCACAGCGCGCTGCGCAACAGGTTCTGCGCGAGGTCACGACCATGCACCGCCGCGCCCAGGGTGATGCACGGCAAGGACGATGAAGATCGACTTGTTGCATGATGCTTCTCTCCGTCGGTGACGTGCCGTGTGCGAGCAGCCTGCGACTCACGATCCCGTGCCGTGCACGTACGCGGCACCGTCTGCTGCTGCGTACGCTTCGCCGCCCGGCCCAGCAGCGTCAGCGCTGCCAGCACGATGCCAGAGTTGCCGGCCAGAAGCAAGAGCCACTGCACCGCCGTCGGGCACGGGCAGCTTCAGGACGATGGCGACCCACAGCAGGTTCGCCAGCGATGCCGGCACCAGCACCTTCCAGGCGAAGCCCAGCATCTGGTCGATGCGGAAACGCGGCCAGGTGCCGCGAATCCACATCAGCAGGAAGACGACCAGCGATCGTCTTGGCGATGAAGTAGAACGGCCCGAGAGCCGGCGCAGCTGCACACGAACGGGCCGCGCCAGCCGCCCAGGAACAGCGTGGTGGCGATGGCCGAGACGGCCAACAGGTTGCCGTACTCGGCGATGTAGAACCAGCCGAACTTCAGGCCGCTGTACTCGATGAAGTAGCCGGCCACGATCTCGGAGTCGGCTTCCAGCAGGTCGAAGGGCGCGCGGCCCGTCTCGGCGATCGCGGCGCAGCATGTAGACGATGAAGGCCGCGGGCAAGACCAGGATGAAGGGCACGATCTGCGGCCTCGACGATCTGCGCCCATGCGCATGGTGCCGACCAGCAGCACCACGGCGGCGATGGAGAGCACCATGGGGATTTCGTAGCTGAGCAGTTGCGCCACCACGCGGAACGCGCCGATCAGGGCGAACTTGTTGTTGGAGGACCAGCCGGCCATCAGGACGGCGACGGTGGTGATCGAGCCGATGGCGATCAGGTAGAGCACGCCGATGTTCAGATCCTGGCCGATCATGTTGCGGCCGAACGGGATGACCGCCCACAGCAGCGCGGCCGCCGCCGCAGATCAGGATCGGCGCCAGGTTGAAGACCGGCTTGTCGGCGTTGTCGGGGACGATGTCTTCCTTGATCAACATCTTGACGGCGTCGGCGATCGCCTGGAAGATGCCCCACGGCCCGACCCGGTTCGGCCCGATGCGGTTCTGGATGCGGCCGATGACCTTGCGCTCCATCCAGGTCAGCGTCAGCGTGGCGATGACCGGCATCATCACCAGGATGATCGCCGACGATGAGGAAGTTCACCAGGTCGACGGCCCACGGCGGCAGCAAGCCGCTGAGCCAGGCGGTCCAGGAGCTGAGCGAGATTGACGAAGAAGTTGCGCACGTATTGCTAATCGTCACAGGCTCATCACGCTCATTCGTCCCGGCGTCGTACGTTCACGCCACTCCAGGGCGCCCTTGCGCCAGGCGTACAGCAGGCCGCCGAACAGGATGGCCACGAAGAGCACCATCTCGACCAGGGCGTAGCAGCCCGAGCTTGTTGTAGGCGACAGCCCAGGGGAAGATGAAGATCGCCTCGACGTCGAACACCACGAAGATCAAGGCATACAGATAGTACTGGGCCTTGAACTGCACCCAGGTGTCACCGATGGTCTCCATGCCGCATTCGTAGGTGGCGTTCTTGGCGGGATTGGGCTTCTTGGGGCGAAGCAGCCAGGCAATGGCCAGGCCGATGATGGGTAAAGCAAGGGCAATAACAGCAAAGATGCCGATGAATGCGTACTGCGAAAGCACGGTCTACCCTCCTTTGGGTTGGCCGCACATGCCGCGCGATGAGATCGGCACGCAGGATTCGTGGAATTGAGCACTCGGCCAGGATTGAGGAGAGCAGCCCCCGGCCATGAATTGCGTGCGAATTGTAGCATAATCCGAGGAGCAATGCAAAGAGAAACGCCCAAAAGGGAAGCGAGATTCCGGATCTGAGGCCAAGTGCGCCGAAACTATCGCTTGTATCTGTTATCACATTATGACCCAGCTGGCCGGCCTCTGCGCCAGACGGTTTGACAAGGTGCATTGGTTCGTGATAGACTTTGCAAAGCGGCGTGGGCCTATGCGTCCGGTTCGCCGACTCCCCAAACTTTCACAACCTTATCGACGCGTTGTAGCGCAGCTCCAAGGAGTCTTCGCGGTATGCCTGAAGGCTATCTGCCGATTCTGGTGATGGTTGTCGTCGCGGGTGCGTTTGCCGTCATCGCGCTGATCGTCTCGGCGCTCCTTGGGCCCGAGGCGGTACAACCGCGCCAAGAATGAAGCCTACGAATCCGGCATCCTGCCCTTCGGCGATGCCAAGCGCCGGTTCCCCGTCCAGTTCTACGTCATCGCCGTCCTCTTCATCCTGTTCGACGTTGAAGTCATCCTGATGTACCCCTGGGCGGTGTCGGCGCGCAAGCTGGGCGTGTTCGGGCTGGTCGAGATGGCGATCTTCCTCGTGATCCTGCTGGTCGGCTTCGTCTACGCCTGGAAGAACGACGCGTTCAAGTGGCAGTGAATGCGTAACGTTCGGTACGTTGAAACATTCGGACGCGTACGAAGTCATGGGTCTTGAAGAACGATCTCCCCGACGAGGGTTTCGTCACGACGACGCTGGAGAACGCGGTCAACTGGGGCCGCAAGTACTCCATCTTCCCGCTGACCTTCGGCCTGGCGTGCTGCGCCATCGAGCAGATCGGCTCCGGCGTCAGCCGCTTCGACATCAGCCGGTTCGGCTCCGAGGTGTTCCGCGGATCGCCGCGCCAGGCCGACCTGCTGATCGTCTCCGGCCGGGTCAGCAACAAGATGGCGCCGGTGGTCAAGCGGCTGTACGATCAGATGCTGGAACCCAAGTGGGTGATCGCGATGGGCATCTGCGCCAGCGCCGGCGGCCCTTTCAATAACTACGCCATCATCCAGGGCGTGGACAAGATCATCCCGGTGGATGTCTACGTGCCCGGCTGCCCGCCGCGCCCCGAGGCGCTGCTTCTACGCGATCACGCTGCTGCAGAAGAAGATCCAGACAAGAGAAGTTCCGCGATCGGGCGTATGGACGAACGACGCAAGGACGACTGACCAAGGTCAGCTTGCCGACTACGTCCGTCGTCGTCTGGCCATCGTCAGGTACAGAAGCATGACCGCAGACAACTCTCCAGCGGTCGAGAAGCTCCAGTGCGACAGTCCAGCGAGTGCGATCCAGCGCGGATACGAGTTCCGCGGCGAGACGACGGTGACCGTCCGGCCGCAAGACCTGGTCGCCGGTGGCGCGCTTCTGCGCGATGATCCGGAGCTGCGCTTCGATCATCTGGCCAACCTGACCGCGGTGGACTGGAGCCAGCTATCCAGGCTACGACGGCAAGGAGCGTTTCACCGCCATCTATCACCTGCGTCTCCACGAGCCAGCGGCCAGCGGCTGCGACTCAAGGTGCCGGCGCCGGGCGGCGACAACCCAGTCGTGCCCACGCTCACCGGCCTCTGGCCCGGCGCCAACTGGCCCGAGCGCGAGGTCTACGACCTGATGGGCATCAAGTTCGACGGCCATCCCGACCTGCGCCGCATCCTGATGCCGCTCGACTGGCCCAATCATCCGCTGCGCAAGGATGTGCCCGCGCGGCGGCGAGCCGGTGCCCTTCTCGATGACCTGGGAGGACGAGGAGTTCGAGTCCTTCGGCAAGCAGATCGTCGAGGCGAAGGCCGTGCCGCAGGTGCCGCCCAAGCAGGCCGACGCCAACCAGCACATGATCCTCAACATGGGGCCGCAGCATCCCGTCGACGCACGGCGTGCTTGCGCGTGATCGTGGAGCTGGACGGCGAGACGGTCGTGGCGGTCTATCCCGACATCGGCTACCTCCACTCCGGCTTCGAGAAGCAGGGCGAGACGATCCGCTACAAGGACTTCACCGCCCTACACCGATCGCATGGACTACGTCTCGTCCATGAGCAACAACCTGGGCTACTGCGCTGGCGGTCGAGAAGCTGATGGGCGTCGAGATCCCGCAGCGCGCGCAGGTGATCCGCGTCATCATGGCCGAGCTGCAGCGCCTGGCCTCGCACCTGGTCTGGCTGGGCACGCACGTCATGGACGCCTCGGGCGTCAGCCATGCGCTGCTGATGTACGCCTTCCGCGAGCGCGAGCAGATCCTCGACATCTTCGAGCTGGTCAGCGGCGCGCGCCTGACCACTCTCGTACATCCGCCCCGGCGGCGTCTGGAAGGACGTGCCGCCCAGCTTCGCGGACCGGGTGCAGGATGTGCTGCGGATCATTCCCGAGGCGCATCGACGAATACGAGCGCATGGTCACCGACAACCCGGTGTGGCAGGCGCGCACCGTCGGCGATCGGCAAGCTGACCGCGGCAGCAAGCGCTGGCGCTGGGCGTCACCGGCCCGATGCTGCGCGCCACGCGGCCTGGCCTTCGACTATCGCAAGGCGCGGCCCTACAGCGGCTACGAAAACTACGACTTCAAGGTCCCGACCGCGACCGAGGGCGACACCTACGCCCGCTACCTGGTGCGCGTCGAAGAGATGCGCCAGAGCCTGCGCATCATCGAGCAGGCCCTGGAGAACCTGCCCGATGGCCCGGTGTGGACGGCCGACCGCAAGATGGCGCTGCCGCCCCGGCAGGAGCTCGACACCAGCATGGAGGCGGTGATCCACCACTTCAAGCTGATGACCGAGGGCTTCATCGCCGCCCAAGGGCGAGGTGTACGAGTGCGTCGAAGAGCCCGCAAGGCGAGACTGGGCTTCTATCTGGTCAGCGACGGCACGGCCATCCCTACCGGCTGCACGTGCGCACGCCGTCGTTCGTCAACCTGCAGGCCACCGAACACGATGGCACGCGGCGGCCTCATCGCCGATCTGGTCGTGATCATCGGGACGATTGATATTGTGTTGGGGGATGTGGATCGGTAGAGGTAGACAGGTAGACCGTTCGACTGCTTTCTCGGAGGACTGAGTGCTTTCCGAAAAGCTAAAGCTGAAATCCGGGCCTTGCAGGCCCGTTATCCCGTGGCCCGCTCGGCGCTGGGCCCGGCGCTGTACGTGGCCCAGCGCGAGGTCGGCTGGCTGCCGCCCGAAGTCATGGCCGAGGTGGCCGAGCTGTTCGGCCTGGATGTCGACCGAAGTCGGCGAGTTCGCCAGCTTCTACCACATGCTGCAACACGCACCGCGAGCCGGGGCAGTACCACATCGAGGTCTGCACCAACGTGCCGTGCATGCTGCGCGGCTCCGGCCAGCTGGCCGAGTGCGCTGAAGGAGCGGCTGGGCATCGATTTCGGCGAGACGACCGCCGATGGCCGGTTCACCCTGGGCCACGTCGAGTGCCTGGGCGTCGTGCGCCACCGCGCCGATGTTCATGTGCACCGAGAAGGCCACGGGCAAGATCCGCTACTTCGAGGAGCTGGACACGCCCGAAGAAGTGGACGAGGCGCTGGCGCTGATCGCCGTCGGGCCAGGGGTTCGACACGTGCGAGCGCTGGCCGCTCGGCCCCTATCCGCCACGGCGGCAAGCCGGAGACCAACTTCCTGCTGGGCCGCGTGGACAAGCCCGATTCGCACAAGATCGACACCTACATCGCCGACGGCGGCTACGAGACGGCGCGCAGCGTCCTGACGGGCGGCAAGACGCCGGCACAGGTGATCGACGAGATGAAGGCCGCCAACGTGCGCGGCCGCGGCGGCGCGGGTTTCCCTGCCGGCCAGAAGTGGAGCTTCCTGCCCGGCGGGCACGTATCCGCGCTACCTGGTCGTCAACGCCGACGAGTCGGAGCCGGGCACCTTCAAAGACCGCATGATCATGGAGTACGATCCCCACCAGTTGGTCGAGGGGATCATCCTGGCCGCGCTATGCCATCGAGGCGGAGCGGGCCTTCATCTACGTCCGCGGCGAGTACTACTTCGCGGCGCGAGCGGCTGGAAGGCGCCATCGCCGAGGCCGAGGCCAAGGGCTTCCTGGGCGAGAACATCTTCGGCACGCGGCAAGAACCTGGAGGTCGTCGTCCATCGTGGCGCGGGCGCCTACGAGTGCGGCGAAGAAACCGCGCTGCTCACCTCGCTGGAAGGTTACCGCGGCCATCCGCGCCTCAAGCCGCCCTTCCCGGCGGTCGAGGGCCTCTACGCCAAGCCGACCATCGTCAACAACGTCGAGACGATCGCCAACGTGCCGCACGTCCTGCGCCACGGCGCGGACTGGTACAAGCAGTGGGGCACCGCGCAGAGCACCGGCTTCCGCATCTTCTGCCTCAGCGGCCAGGTGAAGTATCCCGGCCTGTACGAGCTGCCGCACGGCACCACGCTGCGCGAGCTGATCTACGACTACGGCGGCGGGCTGACCGAGGATGCGGGCGAGCTGAAGGCGGTCGTCCCCGGCGGCCTGTCGATGCAGCTGCTCGATGCCAGCCAACTCGACACGCCGCTGGACTATCGAGAGCCTCGCCGAAGGCCGGCTCGAGCCTGGGCTCGGCCGCGGTGATCGTCATCGGCGCAGAACCAGAGCATGGTCGAGGTGGCCCGGCGCACGCTGGCCTTCTACCGCGAGGAGAGCTGCGGCAAGTGCACGCCGTGTCGCGAGGGCACCGGCTGGCTGGAGGACATCCTGGAGCGCATCGAGCACGGCGAGGGCCGCGTCGAAGACATCTGCCCTGATGCTCTACATCGCCGACATGATCGGCGGCAAGAGCTTCTGCCCGTTCGGCTACGCGGCCGTCTGGGGCCTGCAGAGCAACCTGGCCAAGTTCCGGCCCGAGTTCGATGCGGCCATCGCCGCGGCCAGCGAGACAGCCGGTCATCCCGGTGCGGCCCGATCTACCGGCCCGATGCCGGCGTGCCGTCGGGCGTGACGACGCCCGAGCTGCCGCATGGAAGAGCAGTTCAACGCGCCGACGGTGCGGCGTTAGCGGTCACGCGACGATATCCTGAAGATCCGAGGATCTAGCTATGCCTGATCTGGTCAACCTGACCATTGATGACAGCAAAGTAGCCGTGCCCGCGGGGACGCTGGTGGTGGATGCCGCCAAGCGGCCGGCATCGAGATTCCGGTCTTCTGCTCGCACCCCAAGCTCGACCCGCTGGGCGCGTGCCGCATGTGCCTGGTGGAATTCGCCGGCCCACGCGGCAGCCGGCTGGACACCGCCTGCACCGTGCGCGTGAGCGAAGGGATGGTCGTCCGCACCGACACGCGAGCAGGTGAAGCACGGTGCGCGAGGCCAACCTGGGCTTCATCCTGATCAACCACCCGCTCGACTGCCCCATCTGCGACAAGGGCGGCGAGTGCCCGCTGCAGGATCAGACGATGGAGTACGGGCCGGGCGTCAGCCAGTTCGTCGAGCCGAAGCGCCACAAGCAGAAGCACTACCCGATCAGCGACCTGATCATGCTCGACCAGGAGCGCTGCATCCTGTGCTGGCGCTGCATCCGCTACCTGGAAGAGTGGGAAGACAAGCCGCAGCTCGGCCTGTTCGAGCGCGGCGGCGAGACGGTCATCGACATCTTCCCCGGCCAGCCGGTGGACGCCAAGACCTCGGGCAACATCATCGACATCTGCCCGGTGGGCGCGCTGACCAACCGCGTGGCCCGCTTCCGCTACCGGCCCTGGGAGATCAAGAAGACGCCCAGCGTCTGCACCCACTGCCCGGTCGGCTGCAACCTGCGGCTGGACGAGCGCGTCGCACGCGCTGCGCCGCATCGTGGCCCGCGAGAACATGGCGGTCAACGACGAGTGGATCTGCGACAAGGGCCGCTTCCTGCACCAGTACGTGGATCATCCGGAGCGGCTCGACGACGCCGCTGGTGCGCGAGGAGCGGCGAGCTGCGGCCGGCGACCTGGGATGAGGCGCTGGCGCCGGATCGTCGAGGCGCTGGAGCGCGATCGCTGAGGCACAGCGGCGCCGAGCGCGGTCGGCGGCGTCGCCTCGGCGCGGGTCAGCAACGAGGCGGCCTATCTGTTCCAGAAGTTCTTCCGGGCGCTGGTCGGCACGCAACAACGTGGACTTCCCGGATGGCTCGGCCGTGCGGGCGCATCGCCACGGGGCTGTCCGGCCATCGCCGACATCGCCAAGAGCGACCTGATCGTGCTGGTCGGCTTCGATCCGAGCGAGGCGGCGCCGGTGCTCGACCTGCACATCAAGCGCGCCGTGCCGCGGCGCGGGCGCCAAGCTGCTGATCATCAACCCGCGGCGCATCGAGCTGGCGCGTTATACGTATCCCGAGCCAGGAAGGGCGCGTATCTGCCGCGTGCTGCCGGGCAACGAAGCGGTGCGCGCTCAATGAGCCTGGCTGTCGGCCGATTCAGGCGGCGGACCAGCCCGAGGCGAATCAGGAAGAGCCATGGGCGACCAGGCGCTCGGATAGCAGCCGGAGCGTTGCGGCCGGCAGATCCGGGTGCCTGTCGCCGGCCGACTCGGCGGCTGCCGTCGAGCTCCTGCACCGGCGCCAAATCGCCGCTCTTCATCTACGGGCCGGAGGCGGCACGCGGCGAGCGCGGCCGCGCTGGCCGTGGCCGCGCTGAGCAACCTGGCGCATGCTGCTGGGTCAGCGGCGACCAGCTGGCCTACGTCGGGCGCGGAGGCGAACAGCCAGGGCGCGCGCGACATGGGCGTGCTGCCCGATACGCTTGCCCGGCCAGCTGCCGGTCGGCGATGCGGCCGTGCGCGAGCGCCTGGGCAAGCTGTGGGGCGTCGCAGCCGCCCGCCGAGCCGGGCCTGTCCTATCAGCAGATGGTGGCGGGCGGCGTGCGGGCGCTGTTCGTGATGGGCGCGAACCCGGCCGCCGTGCCAGCCGGGCCGCCGAGGCGCTGCGCAGGCTGGATTTCCTGGTCGTGCAGGACCTCTTCCTGACCGAGACGGCGCAGCTGGCCGACGTGGTGCTGCCCGCGACCAGCTTCGCCGAAGCTGATGGCACCTACACCAACCTGGAGCGCCGCGTCCAGCGCGGGCCGCAGGGCATCCAGCGAGCCGTGGGCGAGAGCCGCGCCGATTGGGCAGATCCTGGCCGACGCTGGCCGAGATGTGGCATGACCGACGGCATTGAGCCGGCAACCGTCGCAGCCCAGGCGGAACGCGCGCAGCAGGTTCCGTCGTCAAGCCGCCTGACTGGAAGCGCAAGAAGCAGCAGGCCAAGGCCGGGCCGGTCGCCCAAGCCCTGGAACTACCCCACGCGTCGGCGACGTGCTGGAAGAGATCGGCAAGGCCGTGCCGGCCTACGCCGGACATCCGCTGGGAGACGCTGGGCGACGGCGGCCTGCAATGGCCCGCCGAGCGCACTGGCGCGGCCGGCGCAGCCGCGTGCGAGCCGGTCTCGAGGTCGCCAGTCGCTCGGCGGCGCCGGCCGGGCAGCTATCTGGCTGGTGAGCGGCCCGGTGCTGTGGGATGGCGGCGCGTTCATGCGCACGGCGCCGAAGCAGGTGCGCAACGCTGGCGCCTGCGCCGTTCGTTGCCGTTGAATCCCGCCGACCTGGCCGGCGGCCGGCCTGACCGAAGGCACCGAGGTCGTCGTGACGTCGCCGGCGACACGAAGCTGCTGCTGGCGCTGCGGGCCGATGCCTCGGTGCAGCCCGGCACAGCCTGGATTCCGTCCGGCCTGACCGGCGCGCCCGGCGGAGACGCTGGGCGCAGGCCGCGGCGAACCGGTGCTGGTACGATGCAAGTGCATGCGAATGTAGGCGATCCTGACCTTCAACACTTCAACTTCGACTGAACAGGACTAGCGGCATGGACTGGATCAATCTGATTCATCATTCCGGCCATCAAGTCGATCGTCCTGGTCGTGGTGCTGCTGACCGGCTTCGCGTATCTGACCTGGTTCGAGCGCAAGCTGATCGGCCGGTTCCAGCTGCGCATCGGCCCGAACCGGGCCTGGAAGTTCGGCCTGGGGCATCCGATTGCCGACGCGCTCAAGATGATCTTCAAGGAAGAGATCATCCCCGGCTACACGTCGACAAGATCCTGTTCGTGCTGGGCCCGGCGCTGGCGATCGTGCCGGCGCTGCTCATCTTCGCGGTCATTCCCGTCGGCCCGACCATCACCCTGTTCGGCACGAAGATCCCGCTGGTGGTGGCCGACGTCAACATCGGCGTCCTGTGGGTGCTGGCGGTGGCGGGCGTCGGCACGTATGGCATCATCCTGGGCGGCTGGGCCAGCAACAACAAGTACTCGCTGCTCGGCGCGCTGCGCACCAGCGCGCAGATGCTCTCCTACGAGCTGCCGATGGGCATCCTGCTCATCGCGCGTGCTGCTGGTGTACGGCACGCTGAGCCTGAACCAGATCGTCACGCCCATCGTCCCGGTGCCCTGGTATTTCCGGGTCTGGCTGCTGCTGGCCTTCCCGTTCTTCTTCATCACCATGCTGGCCGAGACCAGCCGCAAGCCCGTTCGACTTCCCCGAGACCGAAAACGAGCTGGTGGCCGGTTCCAGACCGAGTACGGCAGCATCAAGTTCGCGCTGTTCTACATGACCGAATACCTGCACATCCTGGGCGCCAGCGGTCGTGGCCGTCACGCTGTTCTTCGGCGGCTGGCGCGGGCCGTTCGTGGACCAGGTCCCGATCCTGGGGCCGGTCTACTTCGTCGGCAAGGTCCTCGCCCTGGTCTTCCTGTTCATCTGGGTGAGCGCCAGCGTGCCCCGGCCGCGGTACGACCAACTGCTGCGGTTCTGCTGGACGTTCCTGCTTCCCGCTGGCGCTGATCTACCTGGCGATCACGGCGGTGTGCAGTGGTGTTGTTGCAGTAGACGCTGACGGTGATGACGATGTATGGCTGAGTGTGCAGTGATGTCGATGTCATCGAGGGACGTCGGCGAGATCGCCGAAGGCCATGGGCGTACGCTGAAGGCGCTGTTTCACCAAGCCGCTCACCGTGCAATACCCGGAGCAGCCGATCGCGGTCTACCCGCGCTTCCGGGCGCGCCACGAGCTGCGGCGCTACGAGAACGGCCTGGAACGCTGCATCGGCTGCTGTCTGTGCGAGGCGGCCTGCCCGACCGGGCGCCATCCACGTCGAGGCGGCGGAGAATGATCCGGCACAACCCGGTCAGCCCCGGCGAGCGCTACGCCAGGGTCTACGAGGTCAACCTGATGCGCTGCGTCTTCTGCGGCGACTGCGAGACCGCCTGCCCGGTGGAGGCCATTGTGCTGGGCCACGATTTCGAGCTGGCCGTCTACAACCGGGATGGGTTCCTGCTGGACGAAAGAGGAGTTGCTGAATCCGGACGTGCCGAACGTGATTGTGCGGGCGGAATAAGGCCGCTGATACGAGACCTGGCTCATCTACGCCTGAAGCCGAGGCGAGGCATGCTGTCCTGTTCATCGTCTTCGCCTGATCGCCATCGTCGCCGCGGTTGGGCGTGATCCTGAGCCGCAAGCCGGTGTACAGCGCGCTGTTCCTGCTGGTCAACTTCGGCACGCTGGCGGCGCTGTACATCATGCTTCAGGCGCAGTTCCTGGCCGCGGTGCAGGTCATCGTCTATGCCGGCGCGATCGTCGTGCTGTTCCTGTTCGTGGTCATGCTCATCGGCGGCGGCGAGCTTGACCGACATGCCCGGCTCGAGCACGGCCATCTCGGCATGCCGGGTCGGCCGTGGCCGCGGATCGCCGGCGATCGTGCTGGCCGTGCTGCTTGCTGGCCGGCGTCGGCTATGGCCTCGTCGCCGGGCAGCTCAACCCGGTCCAGGGCAGCGCGGCGGCCTTCGGCGCGCGGCAGCGTTCAGGCGATCGGCACGGTGCTCTACACCGACTATCTGCTGCCCTTCGAGCTCACGTCGGTCCTGCTGCTGGTCGGCATGATCGGGGCGGTGGTGCTGGCGCGCGCCGCCCGATTGAGCGCTCATCGCCTGAGGTTGTCGATCGATGGTCCCGACCAGCTTACTATCTGGTCCTCAGCGCCATCCTCTTCGCCATCGGCGCGTTCGGCGTGCTGATCCGGCGCAACGTGCTGATCATCTTCATGTCGGTCGAGATGATGCTCAACGCCGTCAACCTGACCTTCGCCGCGCTGGCGCGTCACTTCCTGGACCTGAACGGCCAGATCTTCGTGCTGATGGCGATGGTCGTCGCCGCCGCCGAGGTCGCCGTCGGCCTGGCCATCGTGATGACGGTCGTCCGGCACAAGGACACGACGAACATCGAGGATGTGAACCTGCTGAAGGGTTAGACCTGGAGAGTTCTCATGCTTGATTACTGCCTGGTTGATGCTTGTTGTTCCCCGCGCTGGGGACTCGCTGATCATCGCCTTCTTCGGCACGCGGCTGGGCCGGCGCGTCGTCGGCTTGCTGGCGCCGGCGATGGTGCTGCTGAGCTTCGCGCGTGGCGGTCGGCGATGTTCGTCCAGCATGCTGGGCCTGCCCGCCGAGGAGCGCAGCCACGAGGTCGTGCTGTGGTCAGTGGATGATCGCCGGCAGACTTCCAGGTCGACATCGCGCTGCTGATCGACCAGCTCTCCATCACCATGGCGCTGGTCGTCACCGGCATCGGCTTCCTGATCCACGTCTACTCCGTCGGCTACATGCACGACGACGCGCGCTACCCGCGCTTCTTCGCCTACCTGAACTTCTTCATCCTGATGATGCTGACGCTGGTGCTGGCCAACAACTACCTGCTGCTGTTACGTCGGCTGGGAAGGCGTCGGCCTGGCTTCCTACCTGCTGATCGGCTTCTGGTTCGAGAAGCCCTCGGCGGCGGATGCCGGCAAGAAGGCATTCCTCGTCAACCGCATCGGCGACTTCGGCCTGGCTGCTGGCGATCATGTTCATCTGGACGAGCCTGGGCACGCTGCAATTCACCGAGGTCTTCGCGACGGCGCCGCAGGCCGTGGGCCGTGGGCAGCGCGCGTCGCCGATCGCCGTGACCCTGCTGATGCTGCTGGCGGCCACCGGCAAGAGCGCGCAGATCCCGCTCTTCGTCTGGCTGCCCGACGCGATGGAAGGCCCCACCCCGGTCTCGGCCCTGATCCATGCCGCGACCATGGTGACCGCCGGCGTCTACATGATCGCCCGCTCCGGCCGTGCTCTTCGGCCTGGCGCCGACCAGCGGGCATCTGGGTGGCGGTCGATCGGCGTGGTCGACCGCGCTCTTTGCCGCGACCATCGCGCTGACGCAGACCGACCTCAAGCGCATCCTGGCCTATTCCACCATCTCGCAGCTCGGCTTCATGTTCCTGGCCGTGGGCGTGGGCGCCTATGGCGCGGGCATCTTCCACCTGATGACGCACGCCTTCTTCAAGGCGCTGCTTGTTCCTGGGCGCCGGCAGCGTGATGCACGCGCTGCACGGCGAGCTGGACATCCGCAAGATGGGCAACCTGCGCGCGAAGATGCCGACGACCTACTGGACCTTCCTGATCGGCGCGGCCGCGCTGGCAGGCATCCCGCTCCTCTCCGGCTTCTTCAGCAAGGATGAAATCCTCTGGTTACGCCTGGCTGAAGTCGCCGCTGCTGTTGTGGCTCGTCGGCTTCGATCACTGCGGTCCTGACCGCGATCTACTCCTTCCGGGCGGTGTTCGTGCCGTTCTGGGGGCAGGAGCGGGACAAGAAGCTGTTCAGCCACGCGCACGAGTCGCCGCGCGTCATGACCGTCCCGCTGATCATCCTGGCGATCGGCGCGGCGCTGGCCGGCTACCTCGGCGTGCCGCGCCTCTCGCTGATCGAGCACTGGCTGGAGCCGGTCTTCGCAGGCCGCACCGCGGACAGCGCGTCCGAACTGCGGACGCCAGCGCTAGCCCATCGAGTGGGTGCTGCTGGCGCTGTCGGCGCTGGTCGCGCTCGGCGGCGCGTACCTGGCCTACCGGGCCTACGTCGTGGACACCGACGCTGCCGAAGCGCGTGCGCGCAGTCGCTGGGCTGGTTCGCCACGCTGGTCGAGAACAAGTACTACGTCGACGAGGCCTACAACAAGGTCGTCGTCGAGCCGCTGCGGGCGCTGTCCGGCTGGTTCGCCGGCGCCGTTCGACCAGCGCGGCATCGACGGCGCGGTCAACGGCGCTGGCCGGCGTCGACCGGCTGGGTCGGCACGCAGGCGCGCCGGCTGCAGACCGGCATGGTGGGGCTGTACGCGCTCGTCGATCCTGTTCGGCGCGGTGGCGCTGCTGGCGTGGCTGGTGATCGATGACGATGAGCGATGGTCGAGCCAGTCTGCGTCAACTGAGGCTGACTGAGCAGCTCATGAATCCCAATCTTCCGTTGCTCTCGATCATCATCTTCCTGCCGCTGGTCGGCGGGCTGGTCCTGCTGGTCCTGCCGCGGCGAGCGAGCCTCCAGAAGTGGTGGGCGCTGCTGGTCAGCCTGGCCACCTTCGCCGTCTCGCTGCCTGCTGTTCGTCTGGTGGCAGACCGGCGAGGCGGGCATGCAGTTCGTCGAGCGCGTGCCGTGGGTGCCGCAGTTCAACATCCAGTACCTCGTGGGCGTCGACGGCCTGAGCCTGTTCCTGGTGCTGCTGACCACCTTGCTCACGGTGCTGGTGCTGATCTTCTCCTGGGAAGGGATCGAGCAGCGGCTGCAAGTCCTACCTCTTCCTCATGCTGCTGCTCGAAGCGGGCATGATCGGCGTCTTCGTGGCGCTCGACCTGGTGCTGTTCTTCGTCTTCTGGGAGCTGACCCTGATCCCGATGTACTTCCTGATCGGCGGCTGGGGCGATCCGCACGGCACCTACAACTTCCTGGGCCGGTCGATGCCGTGGCGCATCTACGCGGCGCTCAAGTTCTTCCTCTACACCTTGGCCGGCAGCGCGCTGATGCTCGTCGCCATCCTGGTGCTCTACTGCCAGGGCGGCACCTTCGACCTGCTGGCAGCTGCAGAAGATGCAGCCTGGCGCCGAACCTGCAGATCTGGCTCTTCCTGGCGTTTGCGCTGGCCTTTGCCATCAAGGTGCCGATCTTCCCGTTCCACACCTGGCTGCCCGACGCCCACGTGGCAGCGCCGACCGGCGGCTCGGTGATCCTGGCCGCGGTCCTGCTGAAGATGGGCACCTACGGCTTCGTGCGCTTCTGCCTGCCGCTCTTCCCGGAGGCCACGCATCACGTTCGTGCCGTGGATCGCGGCGCTGGCGCTCATCGGCATCCTCTACGGCGCGCTGGTGGCGCTGGTGCAGAAGGATGTCAAGTCGCTGGTCGCCTACTCGTCGGTGGCGCACCTGGGCTTCGTGATGCTCGGCATCTTCGCGCTGAACGCGCAGGGGATCGCCGGCGCGACCCTGCAGATGGTCAACCACGGCCTGAGCACCGGCGCCCTGTTCCTGCTGGTCGGCATGCTCTACAACCGGCGGCACACCCGCCTGCTGGCCGACTTCGGCGGGCTTGTGGAAGCAGATCCCGATCTTCGGCTTCCTGTTCGTCGTCGTGGCGCTGTCGTCGGCCGGGCTGCCGGGGCTGAACGGCTTCGTCGGCGAGTTCAACATCCTGCTCGGCGCGTTCCAGACGCAATCCGCGCCTTCGCCGTCTTCGGCACGCTCGGCATCATCCTGGCCGCCTGGTATCTGCTGCAGCGCCGTCCGCCAGATGCTCCAGGGGCCGCTGACCAAGCCGGAGAACGCGGCACGTGCACCGACCTGAACCGGCGCGAGGTGCTGATCCTGGTGCCGATCGTCGATCCTGTTCTTCGTCATCGGCCTGTTCCCGAACCTGTTCCTGGACAAGATCAACCCGTCGGCGCAGGCGGTGGCGGATGCGCTGCAGCAGCGCGCCGGCGGTCACGATGGTGGTTGAGCAAATGCCGTGAACGGATGCCGTGACGCAGGTGACGTTCGTCAATCGCATGGTCTCACGCGACCGCGTACGTTGAAGTGAGCGCTTATGACCTTTCCGACGCTCAATCTTCCCGTCATCTCGCCGCTGATCGTCCTGGTGGTCGCGGCGCTGCTCGATCCTGATGCTGACCTGCCTGATCGCCAGACAAGCGCGTCCTGGGCTGGCTCAGCCTGGTCGGCGTGTTGGGCGCGTTGGCCGCGGTCATCTGCGCTGCCCGCCCGGCCACGCCCGACTTCCAGACGATGGCGCTGGCCGACGGCCTGGGCCGCTTCGCCAGCGTCGGCCATCCTGATCGCGGCGGCCTGGCGCATCCTGCTGTCGATGGAGCGCGTCGGCGACTTCACCACGGCGCGCGGGCGCCTACTATGCCCTGGTCCTGCTGGCGACCGCGGGCATGGTCGCGCATGGCCATCGCCAGCGACTTCATGACGATCTTCCTGGCGCTGGAAATCCTCTCGCTGGCGCTCTACATCCTGGTCGGCTTCAACCGCAACGAGACGTGCGCTCGGGCGAGGCGGCGCTGAAGTACTTCCTGCTGGGCGCGTTCGCCAGCGGCTTCTTCCTCTACGGCATCGCGCTGATCTACGGCGCCACCGGCACGCACCAACCTGGCGCGGATCAGCACAGGGCATTGCGCCGCATGTCGGTCCCGCTGCCGTTCGCGCCGCTGCTGCCGATCGGCGTCGGGCTGCTGCTCGTCGGCTTCGGCTTCAAGGTGGCGCTGGTGCCCTTCCACATGTGGACGCCCGACGTCTACCAGGGCGCGCCCACGCCGGTGACCGCGTTCATGTCGGTGGCGACCAAGGCCGCCGCGTTCGCCGCGCTGATCCGGGTGCTGGCAGCCCTGCCGACAGCCACGACAGCCCTGGCTGCTGGCGCTGGCGATCCTGGCCGTGCTGACCATGACGCTGGGCAACCTGGCCGCGCTGCGGCAGACCAGCCTCAAGCGCATGCTGGCCTACTCCAGCATCGCGCACGCCGGCTACATCCTGATCGGCCTGGCGGCGGGCAACGCCGCAGGGCGCTCGAGGGCGCGCTGTACTACCTGCTGGCCTACACCTTCATGAACCTGGGCGCGTTCGCCGTGGTGCTGGCCGTGCAACGCCGCGATGAAAACGACGTCTCCATCGAGCGGCTGCACGGGCTGGCGCAGCCGCCAACCGGGGCTGGCCGCGCTGATGGCGATCTTCATGTTCTCGCTGGCCGGCATCCCGCCGCTCGCCGGCTTCTTCGCCAAGCTGTACGTCTTCGGCGGCGCGGTGGAGGCGGGCATGATCTGGCTGGCGATCATCGGCGTGATCAACAGCGCCATCGCCGCCTACTACTACCTGCGCGTCACCGTGTCGATGTACATGGATGGGGCCGAAGTTCCCGCAGAGGAACAGGCCGGACGCGAACGAATTTCCGGAGCGGTGTGGGTGGGTGTGGTGCTGGCGGCTGCCGGTACCATCGTCGTGGGTCTGTGGCAGCAGCCCTGGATACCCGGCATCACCCAAGCCCTGGCCTCGCTGGGACGCTGACGCAGCCTCGCTGAACAATCCAAGCGGCCCACCGATTGGCGCGGTGGGCCGCTTGGTTTAAGTTCCCAGTGTTCAGTCCTGCGAGTCCACGACAGTGGGTCGTCGCCCCGGCACCCGTCCGAGACTCTGACCCAGGAGAATGTACCACAAGGGATTGACGATGAAGCCGGTGAGCGCGGCGGGCAGCAAGATCAGCAAGCTGGAAGCATCCAACACGATCAACCGGCCCAGGTAAACGATGATGAGCAGCACGCCCAGCACATATGACAGCGGCTTCAGGTAGCTCGGCAGCGAACGATCGTGCCCGATCAGGTTGGCGGCAATCAGAACGGCAAGTCCGGCGACACAGAACGTCAGGAAGCCCCGCGGGTCCATCGGATTCGGCAGATTGGCGAGCGCCGGGAGATTTTCCGCCGGTGGGTGCAGCACGTTGGCAAGATCATACGCGCCGTGGATCGCTGAGCCGAGGGCGGCGACGCTGCCCAGAATCAGACCCAGGATCGCATACCGGGCGTCCACGGCACTCAGCCGCTCGAAAAGCGCCACCAGTAACACCAGGCTGAATAGTCCTCCCAGCATCAGGAACAATGCGCTGAGCAGGCCGTTCCTCAGTAGCACGAAAGCTACCGAGTAAAGCAGGCCGCATACCCCGGCCAGGATGCCGCTGACAACGGCAAAGCGCGAAAACGAAGACGCCTGCATGATCCCCTCCTTTACCTCGTCTTTTTGCGCAATCAAGCAACAAATCCAGTACTGCATTCTCGCACGTTACGCACTATCAAACCGCAATGCGGCTTACGTCTGACGTAATGGCACACGGATGCCATACTGTAAAGCAAATCAGAGACCCGGCGGGCTGCCGCTCGATCGAAAGAGACCCGTTGCATCATGCGACGCGGGTTGGCCGAACCCACTCGAATAGGGTATACTAGTGCTCTAACTCCTTCCGCGAGGAAACCACACGATCCATGCTGCGCTACAGTCCCGACGACGAAGCCTTCATATCTGTTGATATCGAAACCGCCGGCCCCTATCCGGGCCGCTATGCGCTCCTCACCATCGGCGCATGTTCGGTGGCCGACCCAGAGCAGACATTTTATGTCGAGTTGAGGCCCGATTCGCAGGAGGCCACACCCGAAGCCCTCCAGGTCTGCGGTCTGTCGCTGGAAACGCTGACGGCGCGAGGAGTAGAACCTGCGGCCGCGTTGGCGCGTTTCGAGGAATGGGCGCTGGCGCAGGCACCGACCGGCAGCCGGCTGGTCTTCGTCTCGTTCAATGCAGTGTTCGACTGGATGTTCGTGAACGAGTATTTCTTCCGCTACCTGGATCGCAACCCTTTCGGACATTCCGCGCTGGACATGAAGGCGCTCTACATGGGCCTGACCGGCGCCACCTGGTCCGAAACTTCGATGCGTTACGTTGCGGCCCGTTACCTCAACGGGCGCGCCTTGACCCACCATGCCTTGAATGATGCCCGAGATCAGGCTGAATTGCTGCGGCGCATGCTTGACGAAGCACACGTTCACGGCTGGGGCTGGTTATAGCCCGGAAAGGAAACACTGTGAGCACAGAAGCCACACCAACCCCAGACGCCGCCCTGGCGGCGATCATCGCTTCGGCCCAGCGCCTGGGCATGGAACTGGACTCTGGCGAAGCGCAACAATGGCTGGCCGCGATCCAGACGGCGCTACCCGGCGACGACGTGACAGTGGATGAAAACCTGGGAGTCTTCGGTCACAAAATCGTCTTGTTGGACTTCAGCCCCGCCGAGCTTGCCTATTTCCGTCAGGTCGGCGACCTGGTGGAAATTCCCGGAGAACCAGGCGTGGTTGAGTGCGCCCTGGCGCTCTCCGGTTCGGCGGCCCAGTCCAAGATTCAGAGCTTCCCCGGCGATTGTGACTACTTCCAGCGCGTCAACATCATTGCGCCGACGCGTGAAGATGCGTGCCGTATCCTGGCCCGCCTAATGCGCGACAAAGCCATCCAGACCGGTCGTGGACGCACCTACCAATTGATTGAGATCAAGTTCGGCTCCTACCCGCGAGACATGCTGGTGGGCGGACGGCTGATCAAAACCGGCTCCCCCGTGAGTTGGCAGCCAGAGCAGGTACGCGCCGGGGAAATCCAGGGCTTCCTTCCCGATGACACCCCCATCGTGCTCCGTTGGGATGAGGTCGCCGGCGACCCGGGCTGGTGCAAGCTGGACTGGATCATCGCCGACCCCACGCGCGGGCGGCTCGCCAATGCCAGCAATATGCTTGACGTGACCTGGGAAACGCCGGACGGCCAGATCATCCCGCTGGATGGGTACCTCGACCCCTATTTCCAGGAGGTTTACCTGGAGTCCGAGTCAATTCCCATTTTCTCGAAGCTGGCGCAGCACGTTTCGTCGGACGCCCTCGATCATTACGTCGGCCAGTCTGCGCCGGGAAGTGCACAAGTATCTGACCAAGGACATCAACTTCGGCAAAGCTGCCAAGCGGATGTACAACATCTTCCGCCTGACGGGTCAATACCGCGAGGCCGCGTATATTCGCGAGTTGTTCGACGAGCCCGCCACCATGCTCTATCAGGTCTGGTCGCTGATCCGCACGGTCGATGACTGGGATGCGCCGGGTTCCAGCATCCCGCTAGAAGACGTGCTGGCGCAAACGGACGGGCTCATCCTCGCCGTGATCAAATCATTGGAGGGCGACCAGGAGACCGAGATCGTCCGGCAATTGCTGCGATTCCGAGACATCCTGGTGCAACAGGGCAGCAGCGACCGGCTCACCGCCGAAGCCGAGGGTGCGCGGCAGCAGGTGATCAACCTCGTCAATAACTTCTTCTACGAGCGCCTGACGGCTCTGCCCGAAATCAAGCTATACATGGAACAGGCCTCGGGCCCGGACTGATGTCCGGCACTGCAGCCGGGTTTCCACCAGGCGAGACCGCCGGTGAGCTAGATGGCACGCGCCCCGGCGCGGCGGCGCTGTCGCGGGTCCTGCAGCGATTGCTCGACGCTGCCGTCGTCTTGCTGGCGATCATATACTTAGCTCAGTTCCTCCTCATCCTGGCAGAGCGCGGCCGCGCGCGCGAGCCGGCTCCCTTACTACATGTGGCCGCCGAAGCGCTGGCCCAAAGCCTGCGCTACCTCGCAGATCACCCGACCACCTACCTCTGGCAGAAAGTCGACACACCCGCCTTCACTCTCGTTCGCACCACGTTCGCAAACAGCGCCGTGCTGTTGCTGGCTGCGCTGGCGATCGCCGGGCTGTCCGGTTGGCTCCTCGGAATGCTGATGGCTCGGTCGCGTGGTCGCGCCGGATCCGTGGTGGCGCTGATCCTTTCCATTTTGGGCACCTCTACACCCAGCTTCCTGCTCGCAATGTTCCTGTGGGTCATCAACATCCACATCCACCAGCGGTTCAGCGTGACGGCATTACCGCCCACCGGCTTCGGCTGGGACCGGCATCTCATCATGCCCGCGTTGGTCCTGGCAGCCCGGCCCCTGGCGCAAATCGCGCAGGTCACCTATGTCCAAATGTCCGAGGCCTTGCGGCAAGATTTCATCCGCACGGCGCAGGCCAAAGGGCTGTCGCAGCGGCAGGTGCATAACCAGCACGCCATCCCCAACGTATTGGCCCCGGTGCTCACGACGCTGGGCGCGTCGCTACGCTTCGCCCTCTCCAGCCTCCCGGTGGTCGAGGCATTCTTCCTGTGGCCGGGCGTCGGTTTGCTGTTATTGGAAGCCATCCGCCTGGGCAACGCCACCCTCGTAACCGACTTGCTGGTGGCACTGGGGCTGTTCTTCCTGCTGGTGAACCTGGTGCTGGAAATCATCACTCCCTTTCTTGACCCACGCCTCCGGAACACCACACAGGACGCGCCCCAGACAAGCACTTTCCGGCTGCGCGAGACCCTATCCGGCGCGCGAGATGCATTGGGAGCAACCGTACGCCGCCTACGGGCTGCCCTGCCAGGGCACAGCAGCCCGCGGCCGGACTCTTCCGCATTGCCCCCGTTGCCGCACTCGGCGGGGAGCCAGAATCTGCTGGATACAGAGCTTCCCGCGTCGCCGTCCGCAGTGCGCCGATCCCTCGGCGGTTTGCTGGGGAATCTGCCGTTGCTCGTCGGCGGCGCGCTGGTCCTGGGCGTCGTGTTCCTGGCGATCTTCGGCCTGCGGCTGACCGATGCCAGCCCCTATCAGATCCACGGCGTGATGATGATTGACGGAGAGATCGGCGCGCCGCCCTACCCGCCATCCAGCGTCTTCCCCTGGGGCACCGATCACATCGGACGCGATGTACGGGCGCTGGTCCTGGCAGGCGCGCGCCAGACGTTGCTGTTGGCGTTCTTCGGCATGGTGGCGCGGCTGGCCCTGGGCGCGACCCTGGGCGCGCTGGCAGGCTGGTGGTGTGGCAGCCGTCTGGACCGGCTGGTGATGGGCGCGACGACCGTCTGGGCAGCCTTTCCCACCACGATTTTCGCGCTGCTGCTGATTCAGGGGTTGGGAATCCAGCAAGGGATGTGGGTGTTCGTCGTCGCGCTCTGCGTGGTGGGTTGGGGCGAAGTGGCGCAGGTCGTGCGCCAGCACGTCATTGGCATCAAGCCACAGCCGTTCATCGAAGCGGCGCGCTCCGTCGGCGCGCAGACATCGCGCATCCTCACGCAACATGCAATGCCCAGCCTCCTGCCCATCCTGATCGTATTGGCCGCGTTGGAAATGGGCGGCATCTTGATGCTGCTGGCCGAACTCGGATTCCTCAACGTTTTCCTGGGCGGCGGGTTTCGAGTAGAGATCGGCCAGGCCGGACGGATGGAGGCGGTCATCGCCTATTTTTCGGACGTGCCCGAATGGGGCGCGATGTTATCCAATATCCGTAACTGGTGGCGGAGCTACCCGTGGATGGTGTGGTACGCAGGCGTCGCTTTCTTCCTGGCGATCCTGGGCTTCAACCTGCTCGGTGAAGGGCTACGACGTTTCTTCGAACACAGTCGGGTCAACTTGGGCCGGCTTTTTGGCCGTTATGCCCTGGTGGGGACGGTCGCCACAGTAATGCTGCTGGCGTGGACTTTGCGAAACGCCACCCCACTCGCGCAATATCAGGCACAGGCACACGCGTTTGATGCGCAGCGCGTGATGACGGACGCCGAGGAGCTCGCCTCGCCGGCCTATGGCGGCCGCGAAACTGGTACGCCTGGTGCAGAACAAGCAGCGCGTTACATCGCGAGTCGCATGGAGGAGATCGGCCTTTCCCCGGCAGGCGATCTGACGCCGACAAAAGAGAAGAACTCCTTCATCCAGACGTTGATCAGCCCGCGCCCGCACCTGACCGGAATACCGGTGCTCGCGCAACTGGATGCGACAGGGGCCGTGCAAGAGCGTTTCATCTATCGCCAGGACTTTGTAGAGCGTACGTCCGACGCGGCGCTCATCGCCGAAGGGCCGGTGGTGGGTGTGGTGCTGGGGCCGGAACCTGCCAGCACCACCGGCGACCCTTATGGCCTGGGGCGCCAGGCCAATCTACTGGACGCCGTGTTGATTGTGCCGGAGGCAATGGCCGCCCGCTTGCAGACGAGCATAGCGTCCGCCGTCCTGGTGGTCACCGACGACCCTGCGCGCTGGGAAAAGAAATCCCTTTTTACGGCGGCAACCGCCGGCAGGAGTCTGCGCGGACTGACCGCCCAAAGTGGGCGTGGACAAAGCAGCGCCTACATCAGCCGCTCTACGGCCGAACGCCTATTGGCGACCACCGGCACAAGCTGGGCCTCATTGGAGACTGCCGGCGCCCAGCTCGGCGTCGGTCAGGCCGGCATCACCGATCCGGGCGCGGTCGTGCGGCTGGAAATGCCGCTTGAATTCAACGATGAATTCGATGAGGAAACTTATAACGTCATCGGATTCATCCCCGGCACCGGCGCCGTTGTGGAAGAGGGCGGCACAGCGATGGACAGCCAGGTCATCATGGTCAGCGCCTATTATGACGGGATGGGCACCGGGCCAGATGGCACGCTCTATCCGGGCGCCAACGACAACGCCAGCGGAGTCGCGACGATGCTGGAGATCGCGCGGATACTTAAAGAGAGCCACTACGCGCCCAAGCGCACCATCGTATTCGTCGCCTGGACCGGCGGTGAACGTAGCGAAGGGCTGAGTGTCACCAACATCATGAACGCCAAGATCGGTTTCAGCGGCCTGACAGTCGAGTCAGTCGTCGAACTGAGCGGTACGGGCGCGGGCGACGGCGATCAGATCGCCATCGGCGAGGGAAGCAGCTACCGGTTGACGCAGTTGTTCCAGAAAGCCGCCGGACGGCTGAACATCCCTACAACGACGCGCGGGCGCGGCCCGCACCACGGCCTCGAGACGGCGCCCGGCTTCGGCGGCCGCGATGCACTGACCCTGCACCTCAGTTGGGATGGCTCCGACCGCACGGCTCACACCCCGGCGGATACCCCGGCGACCCTGAGCCTGGACAGACTGCGACGGTTCGGGCAAGCCGCGCTGTTGACGATCAGCGTGATGGGGCGCGAACCAGTGTATTGATCGTTCGATTCGTAGCGCACAAGGTGCCCGTGACGTCCGGTAGGCCGAGCAACTACTCGGGCAGTTGCCAGTATTGGAGTTGCGGCGCGCCGAAAGGCGGGAAATCGAACGTTACGCCGTCCTTGACGAGCAACGTCCGGTCGTAATAAAGCAACGGCACGACAATCGCCGCTTCATTCAGCAACAGTTTCTCCGCCTGTTGGTAAAGGCTGAGGCGCGTCGCCTCGTCCGACTCCGCCCGGGCCTGCGCCAGCAAGGCTTCGTAAGCCTCGGATTGCCACCCCGTGTATTGCAATGTCGACCGCGGGCTGAAGACTACCTCCAGCAAGCTCGACGGGTCGGCATAGTCCATGACCCAGCCCATCCGATAGAGGTTGTAGGCGCACTCGGCAGGTGCATCGCACGCGTCCAACGCATCCCGGTGCACGTCCCACGCTGCACTCGAGAGACGCACCGGGATGCCCACGGCTTCCAGCATCCCTGCCACAGCTTCGAACAGCAATTCGTTATTCCCCTCGCGGTTGTACCACAGCTCCACTGCGGGCGGCGGGTTCTGCGGCCCGTAGCCGGCCAGCGCCAGGTAGTTCTTCGCCGCTTCGATGTCGAATGGGTAGCCCACAGTCGGATCATCGCCTTGATAGCCCGGAACAGACGGTGGGATGAGCGTCTGCGCCGGCACGTGCCATGATTGGCCCAATACGTCGCGGATGAGCGCCTCGCGGTCAATGGCGCTGGCGATGGCCCGGCGCACGTTCACGTCCAGTGTCGGAGTAATCTGCGTATTCATGCCGAGGTACGATGTGCCCGGTTGAACCAGCACCTGAAGTTCTTGCGCGAACGTCTCGTCCGCCTGAATGCGCGCCGTCTCCTCAGCGGGGAACTCTGCCACGTGCAGGTCGCCGGCTTCATAGCGCGCCAACTGTTCGGCGGCATCGGGGATGATGGGCAGCTCGATGCGCGCGACCGCGCTCTCGCCGGCGTTCCAATGCTGCGGGTTCGTCGCCAGTCGCATGCTTTCGCCCGGCAGCCACTCTTCCAGAACATACGGGCCGTTGGTCACGCGGCCAGCTTCACCCCCGATCATTTCTTCGCGGAAAGGCAAAAACACGCGAAATGCCAACAACTTCGGGAAGAACGCCGAAGGCTGTGCCAACCGGAAGACCAGAGTGCGATCATCCACGGCCTGTACGCCGACACTGGCACAGTCCGCCGTGTCGCCGCTCGCAAACTCACGCGCCCCGACAATCGGGGCGACCTCGGTCAGCAGGTAGTAATAGCTATTGCCGATTTCCGGCTCCAGCAAGCGACAGACGCCGTCCACGTATTGCTGGGCCGTCACAGGCTCGCCATCGGACCAGGCCAGGTCCGCGCGCAGAGTCACGGTGTAGGTGTCGCCGGAGGGAGAGATGACGACGTCGGTCGCCGCCGCAGGCGCGGTCGTGCCGTCGCTGCGCAGATGAAACAGGCCCTCGTAAAGCTGTTCCACGACGAAGCCGGACACCTCGTCCACCGCCTGTTGCGGATCGAGCGTGGCCGGGTCGGCTGCCAGCGGATAGACCAGCACCCCCGCAGGTGCATTGGTACGCGAGACGTAGGCCGGGGTGGGCGGTGGAGTCGCCGTCACCACGACCGTGCGTTCCACGACTCGTGTCTCGACAACAACGCGTGTTTCCGCGGTCACCTGTGTTTCTGTGACCGGCGGCTCCGGCGTGATGGAGACGGGCGTCTCAGGCGCACCACCGCACGCCGCCAGCAACACCAGGGCTGCAAGCAACCCTACGGCTGCATCCCGCTTTGTGGGCCGGCTTAGTCTCTCGATCACGCGTTGCATCTCCTGTACATCTCGATCCAGAGTTCCGATGAGATCCTTCTACACCCAACAGGACGCCGGGCCACGTGGGCAGGTTCCACACCCACCCCCGTGACCCGGCGCAGACAGACGGAGCGATCGCTTACTGGCGACTACTCGATATCCCACTTCTCGTAAAAGTCGTATCCGGTGACGGAGACGGTGTACTTCACGTTCGGGCGGATCAGACGCGGGCTGCGATACCAATAGAGCGGCGCGATGACGGCCTGGTCGCTCACCAGGATCGTTTCGGCGTCGGCATAGAGCTGCTGCCGCTTGACCGGGTCAGTTTCCAGAGCGGCTTGCTTCCACAGGTCGTTGTAAGCCTCGTCCTCCCAGTCTACCACGTCGGAATACGCGCCGCCGGTGCCGAAGACTTCCGCATCGAAGTTGTTCGCATCAGGGTAATCCATGCACCCAACTGCCCCGGTAGATACTCTCCAGGCCTTCCTTGCGTTGCTGCAGGTAGACCGCCCATTCCTGGTTGGTCAACTGCACGTCAACGCCCAGGACATCCTTCCACATCGCCTGGATGGCCTCGGCGCGCTTCTGATGAGACTCAGAAGTATTGAACATCAACGTGAGTTGGAGTTGATCTGCAGTCAGGTTCTTCTCCTGCAGGTACTCATCCAGCAACGCCTTGGCCTTCTCCGGGTCATAGGTCACGCCGAGATCAGGATAGGACTCCGGCTGCGGCGCGCCCGCCAGACCGGGATGCGCGAACCAGCGCGCCGGCAAGCCGCTGCCTTTGTTCACATTGTCCACCAGGCTCTGGCGATCAATCGCCATCGAAAGCGCCCGGCGCACGCGCGGGTCATCCGTCGGGGCCTTCTGGGTGTTGAACGCGTAGAACTCGGTGCCGATGGTATACTCGTAACCGAACATATCCTTGTACTGCGGGTCGGTGCTGATGCGATCCATGTCGCCCGAGGGGATGGCCGAGACGTCCAGGTTGCCCGCCTCGAACTCGGCCAACTCCGGTGTCACATCCAGCACGCGCCAGTTGATCTCCTCGATCTTGGCCTGCGGGATGTTATCGGCCCCCGGCCAGAACGGGTTCTTGATCAGCGTGATGCTATCGTCGTGGATCCATTCCTTCAGCGTGTAGGGACCGTAGCCCTGGTAGAAGCCCTGCTCCGTCCAGCGGTCGCCGTGGGCCTCCGTACAGTCGTCGCCGTCAATCAGCCAGCTCGGCTGGGCGTTGGCAACCCACAGACCCAGGATATTCAAGTTATATACCGCAGGGCTGGTCACCTTGATTTCCAATGTGGTCGGGTCTACAGCCGTGACGCCAACCGTTGCCGTATCCGTGACGGTGCTGTCGTTGTAATCGGCTGCGCCCACGATCACGGGGTTCAGCACATAGGCATAGTCTGATGCCGTTGCGGGGTTCAGCGTGCGCAGAATGCCGTAGGCGAAATCATTGGCCGTTACCATCCGGTCGTTGCCTTCGCAGTCGGCTACCTTCACCACCTCGCCTACGGTCGAGTCGTAAGTGACCCACGGCACGTCGTCGCGCAGCGTGAAAGTGTAGGTCAGGCCGTCATCAGAAATGGCCCATTCAGTCGCCATGCCCGGTTCCAGGGCGGCGGTCTCCTCGTTCTGGCGCACCAGACCGACGGTCGCCTCGGTGATGACCTGGACGCCGCTGACATCAACCGCCAAGGCCTGATCGATCGTGGGGATATCGCTGGCGCCCACCACCAGGCGCAGCGTCTTAGGGCCCGCGGGAGCCGCTTCTGGTACAGGCGTCACCTCGACGACCTTCTCCACTTCCTTGACGACCTCGACAATCTGAGTCGCCACCACC
Organism: uncultured Chloroflexia bacterium; assembly: GCA_963703905.1. Lineage (GTDB taxonomy): Bacteria > Chloroflexota > Dehalococcoidia > DSTF01 > WHTK01 > DATLYJ01. The sequence goes on along the minus strand of CAVPFY010000006.1, from coordinate 23,562 downwards.
TGAACTTCCTTCTCCGTCACCTGGGTCACGATCTTCTCGATCACCTGCGGTGCGGGCGCGGCGCAGCCCGAGAGCACAATGGCTGCAACCATCACCAGAGAGAAAAACGGCAACAGCTTGCGATTCATTTCCTTCTCCTGTCTATGTGGGGAATGTGGAGGAATGGGCGTAAGCACTTCAAGCCAAACCGCCTCTACCTGGATACAGGCAGAGGCGGCTAAGGTTATCACGATCAGAACTTTACTGCGTGCCCCGCATGCGCGGATCCAGCGCGTCGCGCAGGCCGTCGCCCAGGAAGTTGAAGGCGAACATGGTGATGGCCAGCGCCAACGCCGGGAAGATGCGTCTGGTTCGGGTAGGTGCGCACCGCCCGCGCGCCGTCGGAGATCATGGACGCCCCACGACGGCGTCGGCGGGTTGACGCCCAGGCCGATGAACGACAGGAACGCCTCGGTGGTGATGTACGCCGGGATCGCCAGCGTCTCGGCCACGATCAGCGGGCCCAGAGATGTTGGGCAGGATGTGCTTGAACATGATGCGGCTGTTGCCGGCGCCGATGGTGCGCGCCGCCTCGATGTACTCCTTCTGGCGCACCGAGAGCACCTGGCCGCGCGTCAGGCGCGCCATCGTCTCCCACGCCGTCAGGCCGATGCCGACGAAGATGAAGAGCATGCCGCCCATCTTGGCATCCAGCGCGCTGATCCGCGTACGCCAGCGTCCCGGGTTCGGGCCTAGACAGCGTCCCGCGAAAGAACGCCATCAGCAGGATGATGAACAGCAGGCTCGGGAAGCCATAGAGGACGTCCACGATGCGCATCATGAGGTTGTCCAGGCGGCCGCCGGCGAAGCCCGAGATGCTGCCGAACATGCACGCCGATCATCAGGCTCAGGAGGGGGCCGATGAGCGCGACCGTCAGCGAGACGCGCGCGCCATAGACAATGCGGCTGAACAGGTCGCGCCCGACGTAGTCGGCGCCCAACGGGTATACTGTAGCTGATCTTGGCGTACGGCTTCATGGTGGGAAAGACCGTCAACAGCCACGGCGGAACCTTGTTGTTGTCGACCAGCTTCTGTTCGGCGTAAGGCTGTATGGCGCAACGAGCGGCGCGAAGACCGCCATCGAACACCAGAATGCCAATAGTGACCAGGCCCAACACAGCCGCCTTGTTGCGGAAGAGGCGGCGGACCGCGTCGCGCCACAGGCTCTCGCTCTTGCGCGTCGTCGAGATAGTCCTGGACGATGGTTGGCGGTTACAGCTTGAGCTTTGAGCAGTCACGGTATCCTCCCTGGATCACGTATACCGGATACGCGGATCCAGGAACGCGTACATGATATCCACCACCAGGTTCGCGATGACCAGGAAGACCGCATAGAGCAGGATGGTGCCCATGATGACCGGGTAATCGCGGTTGGTGATGCTGGTGACGAAATACTTGCCCATGCCCGGAATGCCGAAAATCAGCTCGGTCACGAAAGTGCCGGTGACCAGGGCGGCGAACATCGGGCCGAGGATGGTCACCACCGGGATGAGCGAGTTGCGCAGCGCATGCCGCGTGAATCACCGTGGCTTTCCTTCAGGCCCTTCGCGCGGCGGTGCGGATGTAATCCTCACGCATCACCTGCAGCAGGCTGGCGCGTGTCAGGCGGGCGATGATGGCCGAGCTGGCCAGACCGAGCGCGATCGCCGGCATGATGGCATGCTAGCAGGAACGGGATGTAGGGCGGACGCGGGATGAAGCCCAGGATGAATGGCGGTTTGGCGCCCCAGCCCGTGGGCGGCAGCCATTGCAGGGCAACGCCGAAGATCCACACCATGATCGGCCCCAACACGATGACCGGCACCGAAACGCCGAAAATGGCGATGCTCATGCCCAGGTAATCCCATACGGTGTTCTGCCTCAGCGCGGCCAGAATCCCCAGCGGCAGGCCGATCATCAGGGCGACAAACAGGGCCATGATCCCAAGCTGGATGGAGATCGGCAACTGCTGCCTGAAGATGTCGTTCACCGTGCGGCTGCGCGAGGTGTAGGACGGCCCGAAGTTCATCCACTTGAGCCAGCGACCCTCGCCCACAGGAAGTTGACACAGGGAATCGTCCAGCAACGACGTGCCCGGCGTGACTGTCTGAAATGCGCGGCACCATGATGTCGGACACGTAGCGCAGCGTACTGCATGGGCAGCGGCTCATCGAGATGATAGCGCTCTTCGAGGTTCGTCATGATTTCCTCGGGCAGCGCCTTTTCTTTGTCGAACGGGCCGCCGGGCACCGCATGCATCAGGCCGAAAGTGATCATCGAAATGACGACCAGCACCAGTGCATTCCACATCATGCGGCGTATGATGTATTGAGCCATCTTAAGCAGTCCTGATCCCAGATGATCAGCCAGGGGAGATCCGCTTCGCACCGGCTGGCTAAGGTGTGGCCCCGGGCGTCCTTGCCGGCAAATGACAAGGCGCCCGGGGCCTGGATATCACGCGGGAAAGGGCGATGCCTTCCCCGGCTACAGGCTATCGACCTTACTACTTGATGTCCCACTTGTTGTACGCTTGCTTGCCGCCCAGGACGGAGTAGGTCCGCTCGATGTTCGGCTTGGTCACGCTCAACACTGGTGTACCAGTAGATCGGGGCGATGACGGCGTCGGTCTTGACGAACAGCTCCTCGGCGTCGGCGTACATCTGCACGCGCTTGGCCGGATCCATGCTCCTTCGCCGCCTCGATCACCATCTTCTCGAAGGTCGGGTTCTTGTAGTTGACGCCGCCGCCTTCGGCCGGGTTCGCAGAACCGCCCTTGACGAACACCTCACGGATGAAGTTGTTCGCATCGGGGTAGTCCTGGCACCAGCCCAGGCGGTAGATCTGCGGCGTAGCCTTCGGGTCGCTGGATGGTCTTCAGGTAGACCTTCCACTCCTGGTTCGTCAGCTTGACGTCGACGCCCAGGTTGTCCTTCCACATCTGCTGGATGGCCTCGGCGATCTGCTGATGGCCGGAGGAGGTGTTGAACATCAGGGTGATGTCCAGCTTGTCGGCGGTCAGGCCCTTCTCATCCAGGTAGGCCTGGAGTATCGGCCTTGGCGGCCTCAGGATCGAACTTGACGCCCAGGTCGGGGTAGTCCGCGATGGTCGGCGCGCCGGCCAGGCCGGGGCGAGAGAACCACTGAGCCGGTTCTTGCCCGCCCTTGAGGACGTTGTCAATCAGGCTCTGGCGGTCGATCGCCTCGGAGAGGGCGCGGCGCACGCGAGCGTCATCTACAAACGGGGCCTTGGTGTTGAAGCCGTAGTAGTAGGTGCACAGGTTCGGGGCGATCTTCAGTTCGGCCGACAGGGTCGGATCGGCCTTGACGCGGTCCATATCGGCGCTCGGCACGGCGGCGGCGATCCAGATTGCCCGCCTCGTACTCGGCGAAGGCCGGCACGTCATCCAGCATGCTCCAGGTGATCTCGTCGATCTTGGCCGCCGGAATCGCATCGGTGCCGGGCCAGAACGGGTTCTTGATCAGGGTGATGCTGGCGTCGTGGATCCATTCCTTCAGGGTGTACGGTCCGTACCCCTGGAAGAAGCCGGTCTCGGTCCAGCGGTCGCCGCGGGCTTCGGTGCAGTCGTCGCCCTCGATGAGCCACTTGGGCTGCGCATTCGCCATCCACAGGCCGATGATGTTGGCGTTGTAGGCGGCGGGTTCGTTGAAGGTGACTTCCAGCGTGGTGGGGTCGACGGCCTTCACGCCCACGGTCGCCGTGTCGGTCACGGTGCCGCTGTTGTAGTCGGCCGCGCCCTTGATGGCGAACGACAGCACGTACGCGTAGTCCGAAGCCGTCTCAGGCTTCAGCGTGCGCAGGATGCCGTACTCGAAGTCGTCGGCGGTGACCTTGCGGTCGTTGCCGTCGCAGTCCTTCACCGTCACGACCGCGCCGGTGGTGGAGTCGTACTCAACCCACGGCACGTCGTCGCGCAGCTTGAAGGTGTAGATCAGTGCCGTCGTCCGAGATGTCCACTCGGTCGCCAGGCCGGGCTCGATGGCGGTGGTGACTTCGTTCTGGATCGGTCACGCCGCCCATGGTCAGCCCAACGATCTGGGTGGATGACGTGTCGGTTGACAGCGCCGGGTCAATGGTCGGGATGTCGCCGGGGCCCATGTTCAGGCGCAGGGTCTTGGGGCCTGTCCGGGGCCACGGGGGTGACCTCGACGATCTTCTCAACTTCCTTGACCACCTCGACCACCTGGGTCTCGACGACCTGCTGACTTCCTTCTCGACGACCTGAGTCACGATCTTCTCGACGGTCTGCGGCGCAGGGGCCGCGCAGGCCGTGACGATCATGCTGGCGACAACCAGCACACCCAGGAAACTAAACAACCGCTTGCCAGACATTTTCTCCTCCTACAGAGAATGATGCTACGATGTTCGAACGTTGGTAGCCGGCGCGCCAGCCTTGGGGCGGCCGGTGGCCGACGCTATATCAGTCCAGCGCTGTTTGCGGGCACACCACCTCCTCTCAAAGCATCGCTGGCCGTGTGAAACCGGCTGGGCATCGTGGTACGCCCGCGCACGACGCCAATCGACTATTTCTGATACAGCCAGCAGGCCACGTAGTGGCCTGTCGCCGTAATCACGGAACTCGGGCTCCTGCTCGCGGCAGATGTCCATGACCTTCGGGCAGCGCGTGCAGAAAGTTGCAGCCCTTCGGCGGATTGGCCGGGGTGGGCACGTCGCCTTCCAGGATGATGCGCTGGCGCTTTTCCTCGATCACCGGGTCGGGGATGGGCACGGCCGAGAGCAGCGCCTGGGTGTAGGGATGCAGCGGGTTCGCGATACAGCTCGTCGCGGTCGGCCAGCTCCATGATCTTGCCCAGGTACATCACGGCGATGCGATCGGAGATGTGGCGCACCACCGACAGGTCGTGGGCGATGAAGAGGTAGGTCAGGCCGAACTGGTCCTGCAGGTCCTCCAGCAGGTTGATGATCTGCGCCTGGATCGACACGTCGAGCGCCGAGATCGGCTCGTCGCAGACGATGAACGACGGGTTGACCGCCAGCGCGCGGGCCACGCCGATGCGCTGGCGCTGGCCGCCGGAGAACTCGTGCGGATAGCGGTTGATGAAGTACGGGTTCAGGCCCACCACCTGCAGCAGCTCGCGCACGCGCTCCAGGCGCTCGGCCTTGGTGCCGATGTTGTGCACCTCCAGCGGCTCGCCGACGATGTTGCCGACCGTCATGCGCGGATTCAGCGAGGCATACGGATCCTGGAAGATCATCTGCATCTGCGCGGCGCATCGTGCGCAGATCTTCGCCCTTCAGCTTCGACAGGTCCTGGCCCTTCGAAGTAGACTTCGCCGGCGGTCGGCCGGTAGAGCTGGAGGATCGCCCGCCCCGTGGTCGACTTGCCGCAGCCGGACTCGCCCACCAGGCCCAGCGTCTCGCCCTGGTAGATGTCGAAGTTCGAGATGCCGTCCACGGCCTTGACATCGCCGACGTGGCGTCTGGAGGATGCCCCGCGTGATCGGGAACCACATCTTCAGGTCCTTGACCTCGACCAGGATCTTACTGCGCGCTCGTCCGTTGTCGCTCATGGACAGCCTGCACCTCTGCACGGTCTGCTCGTCATGCCGCTTGCTCCGCATGCGCTGACATCCACCCAACAGGCGATCTTGTGGCCCGGCGCCGACCGGTTCCAGCGTGCGGGTTCTCGCGTCGCACAGCGTCTCGATGCGATAGCGGCAGCGGGCATAGAATGGGCAGCCCTTGGGGCAGGTCGATCAGATCGGGCGGCAGGCCCTCGATGGAGGTCAGCCGATGCGCCCGGTGCTTCGTCCAGGCGCGGCAGCGAGCCCAGCAGGCCGATGGTGTAGGGATGGCGCGGGTTGGCGTAGAGCTCCTTGACCGGCGACTCCTCGACGATGAAGCCGGCGTACATCACGATCACGCGGTCGGCCAGCCCGGCGACCACGCCCAGGTCGTGCGTGATCCAGATGATCGCCATGCCGATCTCGTCGCGCAGGCGTTTGACCAGGTCGGTGATCTGGGCCTGGATCGTCACGTCCAGGGCGGTGGTCGGCTCGTCGGCGATCAGCAGCTGCGGGTTGCAGCTCAGGCCCATGGCGATCATCACGCGCTGGCGCATGCCGCCGGAGAACTGGTGCGGATAGTCGTCGAGCCGGTCGCGCCGCCTGGGGAATGCCGACCATCTCCAGCAGCTCGACGGCTGCGCTTGCGGGCCGCCGCTTTGTCCATGCCCATGTGCAGCATCAGGGCTTCGGAGATCTGGCAGCCGATGGTCAGCACCGGGTTGAGCGAGGTCATCGGATCCTGGAAGATCATGGCGATCCGGTTGCCGCGCACCTGGCGGATCTCGTCGTCCGTCATCTTCAGCAGGTCTTTGCGATCTTCGCCGGCTCCGAACCAGACCTCGCCGCCGGTGATCTTGCCGGGGGGCTGGGGGATCAGGCGCATCAGAGACATCACGCCGACGCTCTTGCCGCAGCCGCTTTCGCCCACAATCGCCAGCGTTTCGCCTTCGTCCAGATAGTACGAGATGCCATTGACCGCGTGGACGACACCGTCCTGGGTGAAGAAGCGCGTTTCCAGCCCCTTCACCTCCAACAATCTACTCATCCTCTCCTCCGGGGCCTGATCTACCGCCTACCACGTTCGGCCATCATAACATACGGAAACGCGGACTGTCAAATCATCCTGGCAAAATGGCCTCTGGCTCGCCAGCCGCCAAACGCGGTTCAGGGGCGTCAGCCATGCACTGACACCTCTGAACAACCGTGAGATTGGCGCCCGGTCGAGCAGCACCATTGATGCCCGAAGCTAATGTATGTTGCCAGTTTGTATAGTATTTTTCTAACAATCCGGCCTTTTCCCCCGATGAACTCCAGGCACGCTTTACAGTCGCTCGGCCACTGTGTTACAATCCGAATCAAGCTAACGATGTCCGACCTGATGCTCACCCTCGAAGAACAGGCTTTCTTGGCCGGAGAACACGGTCCGGGTGTGCGCCGCGCCATGGAAATCGTGGTTGCGCTGGCGCGCATCTACGGCGCAGCCGACCTGGTGCCGATCCGCCATGCCCAGATTGCGGGCGTTTCCTATAAAAACCTGGGTGATGCCGGGGTGGCCTTCCTGCACGACTGGGCCGCCGAAGGCGCACGGGTACGCGTCCCTACCTCCTTGAACCCGATGGGCATGGAGCGCACTCGCTGGCAAACGTGGGGCATCGCCGAATCGTTTGCCGGACCACAATTGCGCGTCATCGAAGCATTCACCACCATGGGCATCACGCCTACCATGAGTTGCACGCCCTATCTTTTCCCTGGAGTGATACCCCATCGCGGCGATGCTCTGGCCTGGGCCGAGTCAAGCGCCGTCGCCTTTGCGAACTCAGTGATTGGTGCGCGCACGAATCGCGAGGGCGGTCCCAGCGCCATCGCCGCTGCCATCGTGGGGCGCACGGCGCGCTACGGATACCACCTCGACGAGAACCGCCGCGCGAACTGTCGTGGTGGAGGTGCGCTGTCCGGTGCGTTCTGTGGCCGACTACGGCGCCCTGAGCTACAGCGTCGGCAAAGCGGTGGGCAATGGCGTGCCGTGGTTCGCCGACCTGGCGTGCAGTGGCTGCCGCCTCTGCCCAAAGACCTGACGTTGGGCGGGCCGGCCGGAGACCGGCTGAAGACACTTGGAGCCGGTCTAGCCGCTTACGGCGCGGTGGCAATGTATCACGTCGCGGGTTACACACCAGAGGCGCAAGACGCCGGCGAAACCTTGCTCCGCCCCGACGCCACCCGCATCGTCATCGAAAGTCTCGACGATGCCTATCGCATCATGGACGCCGACCCCGATCTGCGGCATATTGACCTGGTGACGGTAGGTTGTCCGCACGCCAGCCTGACCGAGTCGGCAGCAAGTGGCCGAAGCGGTGCGTGGCAAACGACTGGCGACGCGCCTGTGGGTGACCACAGCGGCCATCACCCGTGCAGCGTGCCGCCGAATTGGGCCACGTCGCAAGATATCGAAGCGGCAGGCGGTGAGGTGGTCGCCGACACCTGCGCCGTCGTGGCGCCCATGCACATGCTTAACGTCCGCAGCATGGCCACGAACGCCGGTAAGATGGCCTGCTATGCCCCCATGCACAGCGGCGTCAAGATGCGCTTCGGCGACCTGGACGCTTGCATCGAGGCGGCGATCACCGGGGAATGGCCCTGCGTGAAGGAGCCGGTCAATCATGAGTGAACGCAGGATCCGCGTGCTGGTGGCCAAGCCCGGTCTCGACGGCCATGACCGCGGCGCAAAGGTCGTCGCACGCGCCCTGCGCGACGCCGGGATGGAAGTAGTCTACACCGGCATCCGGCAGACGCCCGAAATGATCGCCGAAGCGGCCTTGCAGGAAGACGTGGATGTGGTCGGCCTCTCGATCCTGTCGGGCGCGCATCATGACACTCTGCCCGCGCGTCCTCGAGTTGTTGCGCGCACAGGGCATGGGTGACGTGCTGGTGGTGCTGGGCGGCATCGTGCCTGAAGAGGACATCGCCCCATTCCGCGAGTTGGGCATCGGAGCCGTGTTTGGTCCGGGCGCCAGCACGCGCGACATCGTGGAGTTCATTCGCCTCAACGCCAATTGAGCGCGGGCAGGTCATGTTGCACGAGTTGATTGACGGCATCCGGGCGGGCAACCGCCGCGCCCTGGCCCGAGCCATCTCTCTGGTGGAAGACGACCGGCCAGAAGGCCGCGCATTACTCGCAGCACTCTACCCGGAGACCGGCCACGCCCAGGTGATCGGCATCACCGGCGCTCCCGGCGCCGGCAAGTCAACCCTTGTCAATGCGCTGGCGGCAGCTTATCGACGTACCGGCGTTACCGTCGGCATCGTCGCGATAGATCCCAGCAGCCCTTTCTCCGGCGGCGCCCTCCTGGGTGACCGTCTGCGCATGCGCGATCTGGCTGGCGATCCGGGAGTGTTCATCCGCAGCATGGCCTCGCGCGGCAGCCTCGGCGGGCTGGCGCGCGCCACGGCAGACGTCACCCAGTTGCTCGACGCTGCCGGTTACGACCGCGTGCTGGTAGAGACGGTCGGAGCCGGCCAGACCGAAGTCGAGATCGCCGGCACGGCGCACACCACCATCGTCGTAGAAGCGCCGGGCATGGGCGACGAAGTGCAGGCGTTCAAAGCGGGACTGCTGGAAATCGCCGATGTCTTGGTCGTCAACAAGGCCGACCGAGAGGAAGCCGCTCGCACCGTCCTGGCCCTCCAGGCGATGCAGGCTGTCGCTCCCGCGGACGTCGGGCATCATGGACCGGCTTCCGGGACTGCTGTCGCGCCAGGTCCCGGCCGCCAGCCGGATGGTTCCTGGTTGCCGCCGATCTTGAAGACGATCGCTGTCACGGGCGAGGGCGTGGAAGCGCTGCACGAATGGGTGGAAGAGCATACCGCGTTACTTGCACGAGACGGGCCATCGCGCAAAACAGGAGATCGCTTGCGCCGCGGCCACTTTACGCCGGATGCTTGCCGAGCGCCTCACCGCCGCGCTGCTGGCTGCACTCCCGATGGGCAGACTCGAAGAATTGACCGAAGCAGTCGCCCGGCGGCGCCTGGATCCGGATGCGGCCGTCGCGCGGCTCATGGCGCATGATCTTCGCAGACCGCAACCGTAGCGCCTGCGCCTTTTCACTTCCGAACGGCCCATGAAGGCAATCATTATCCAAAACCCCATCGCGGGTCAGCGCACCATGAGCGACGAGGTCCAGCAGGTCGCCCACTTTCTGACGAGCGAGGGCTGGTACATCACAGGCATCGAGGTCACGCGCGGCCCGGGCGACGCTACCACCTTCGCGCGCAAGGCCGCAGCCGAATGTGACGACGTCGTGGTGGTCGCCGGCGGCGACGGCACCATCGCGCAAGTCGTGGATGGCTTGGTCGGGACGGAAACCGCGCTGGCGGTGCTACCGGGCGGTTCCGGCAATGTGATGGCGCGCCAACTCAACCTGCCAGTGCCCGGCGGTCTGCCCGCAAGGCCGTTATTGGATGCCGCTCGCCTGACGCTGCAGGGACAGATCCGTCGCATTGACGTGGGTCGCATGAGCTTCCCTGGACGCCAGATCACCTCACGTCATTTCATTTGCTGGAGCGGCGTCGGATTCGATGCTATGTTCAACAAGACGGCCAATCGAGACCGTGACGCCACACACAGGCTCAGCAACGGGGCATTGTTCGCCGCCGCCTTTTACACCCTGAAGGACTTCGCCGGCACCTCCGCCGTGGTACGCGTCGACGGTGAGCGCGTCAGTCGCCGTCTTCTGCAGTTAGTGGCGAGCAACATCCAGGTTTACGGGCTCTACTTCAAGATGGCGCCGGCGCCCTGCTGGATGACGGCTACCTGGATATCTACTGTTTCCAGGGCGACCGCGCCGGCGCAGGTGTTTCGACATCTGGGCGAGATGCTCGTCAACCGGCACATCCAGAACCCGCAGGTGGACAGTTTTCGGGCGCGTCGCGTGGAGATCAGCACTGCGCGACCCCTGCTCGTGCAAGTGGATGGGGATTGCATCGGAGAGACGCCCGTCGTGATCGAAGTCGTGCCGCGCGCTCTGAACCTGATAGTGCCACGCTCCGCGCCAACCAACCTCTTCACTGACGCCAGCGGGCTGCCGCCGGACGAGACCACCTTCGATCGTGTACGACGCAGGGCACGCGACGCACAGGCGGCTATCAAAGAGAGGAGCCATCTGCCGTGAAGTGGGTCAACGTCCTCCTGATCTTCGCCCCCATTGCCATCCTAGGCGAATTCCTGCACTGGCCGCCCACCCTGCTGTTCGTCACCTCGGCGCTGGCTGTCATCCCGGTGGCCGGATTCCTCGGGCACGCCACCGAAGAGTTGGCGGCGCACACCGGCCCCCGCGTCGGCGGCCTGCTCAACGCGACGCTGGGCAACGCCGCCGAACTCATCATCACGATTTTCGCCATCCGAGAGGGCCTGCTGGATCTCGTCAAGGCCTCCATCACCGGCTCGATCATCGGCAACATCCTGCTGGTCATGGGTCTCAGCATCCTGGTCGGCGGCATCAAGAACGGCACGCAGCGTTTCCACCGGGCGCGAGGCCAGCATCAATGCAACCCAGTTGCTGCTCGCAGTGCTGGCCCTGGCCGTCCCCAGTCTGTTCTTCTTCGCGCACACCGAAACGTCTGGCCCGGTCGAGTCGCTCAGTCTGGGTACCGCCGCCGCGATGCTCGTCATCTACGTCCTGGGCCTGCTCTTCGTCTTCAAGTTCACCGAAACCGACGCCGCCCTGGCCCACGAAGTTGAGGAAGACCACGGAGCCGGCTGGACCGTCCGTAGAGCTGTGCTCGTGCTGCTGGGCGCCACGGTCCTGATCGCCGTGCTCAGCGAGATCCTGGTCGGCGGGGTGGAGTACACCGCCGCGACCCTGGGCATCTCCGAATTCTTCATTGGCATCATCGTGGTCCCACTGGTGGGCAATGTGGCCGAGCATCTGGTCGCCGTACAGGCTGCCTACAAGAACAAGATGGATCTGAGCATGACTGTCTCGATTGGTTCCAGCCTGCAGATCGCGCTCTTCGTCGCGCCCGTGCTAGTGTTCCTCAGCCTGCTGATGGGCAACCCACTGACGCTGGTCTTCAACCAATTCGAGCTCGTCGCCCTGTTCGGCGGCACGCTCATCGCCGCCTTCGTGGCCGCGGACGGCGAATCGCAATGGCTGGAAGGCGCGCAGCTCCTCGCGCTTTACAGCATCCTGGCCCTGGCATTCTTCTTCCTGCGGATCTGAGCATGGCCCAACGGACCGTCTACAGCATCGGTGAACTCACGGCTTACATCAAGGCGCTCTTCGAAGAGGACGCGCTCCTGGGCGACGTATGGCTGCAGGGCGAAGTCTCCAACTTCAAGCTACACACCTCTGGGCACTGCTATCTGACGCTCAAAGATCCGGCCAGCAGCATCAAGGCGGTCATCTGGCGGACGACGGCGGCGCGCCTCACGTTGCCGCGCGATGGCGACGCCGTCATCGCGCATGGCCGCATCTCCGTCTATGAGCCGCAGGGCGCCTATCAACTCTACATTGACCACATCGAACCGGCGGGAGTGGGACGGCTGTGGCTGGAGTTCGAGCGCTTGAAGCAACGCCTCGAGGCAGAGGGGCTGTTCGACGCGGAGCGCAAGCGTCCGATCCCCGCCGTGCCCGTGCGCCTGGGCATCGTCACGTCGGCTACCGGGGCAGCATTGCGCGATATCCTGCAGACGCTGCGCGCTCGCTATCGCGCCGTGGAGGTCGTGCTGGCGCCCACGCTGGTGCAGGGCGACGGCGCGCCCGCCAGCATCATCGCGGCGCTACAGCTCCTGAACCGTTGGTCGCAGAGCGTGAGCCGCTGGACACGATTATCCTCGCGCGCGGCGGTGGTTCCATCGAAGAGTTATGGGCCTTCAACGATGAAGGCGTGGCACGCGCCATCGTCGCATCGCGCGTGCCCATCGTCACCGGCATCGGCCACGAGACGGACTTCACCATCGCAGACTTCGCCGCCGACCTGCGCGCGCCCACCCCGACCGGCGCGGCGACCCTGGCCTCGCCCGACACGCGGGCGCTGAAAGAGGCGTTGGCGGCGCTGCAGTCTGCTGCCGCGGCGCGTATGGCCGACCGGCTAGCAAGCGCGCGGGCCGGCCACAGCACGCTCGATCGCCGTCTTGAACGCGCTTCCCCGGAGGGGCGTCTGGCACATGACCGGCAGCGAGTGGACGACCTCGCCCGCCGTGCGGAACTCGCGACAACCCACCGGCTGGATGCGCTGAACGCGCGGCTGTCGGGCCAACGCCTGCGGACTGGCCGCGCTCGACCCCAGCGGCGTATTGGCGCGCGGCTACGCCGTGGTGACCGCCACTCCCACCGGCCAAGTCATCCGCTCGGTAACGCAGGCAGCGCTGGGTCTGTCGCTCCGTGTGCGCGTGGCAGACGGCGCCTTCGGCGCAACGGCCACGGAAAACGGCGCAGCCGAGCCGCCCCGATACCTCACGAGGCACAGCATGACGACTCCCACCTTCGAAGAACTCTACCGCGAGTTGGCGGAAACCATCGAACGGCTAGAAAGCGGCGACCTGCCCTTGGAGGAGGCGCTGGCCCTCTACGAACGCGGCGCCCGGCTGGCCGAACAATGTAACGCCGTGCTGGATCAAGCCGAGTTACGCGTGCGCCGCCTGTCCGAACGGGCCGATGGCGGCCTCGAGGCGACGCCGTTCGACGGCTGGCAGACCTGACGCGCAGAAGCGACCGGCGCGACTCTGATGAGCCGGATTGGTCCAGGCTCGTCGATGCCGCTCCGGTCACTGGCTCTCGCTAACCCACTCCCTCTGTCACAAACCCCTCGCCCGCGGTGTTTATCTCCATGGATGACCGGATGGACCCCAACGAGGAGGATGAAGTGGCATCCGAAACCGCGATGGCGCCGCCGGGCAGCGCCACGCGCGCGACCCGTTCATCGCCGGAAGCAACCTTTGAAACCCTCTTCCACCAACACTATGCGGACGTATACCGGCTGCTCTTTCGCATGACGGGAACTCGCGAAGAGGCGGAAGACCTGGCCCAGGAGACCTTCTTGCGCTTGCACCGCGCGCCGCATTTGTGGCACGGCGCGCAGAACGTGCGTGGCTGGCTCTATCGGGTGGCCGTCAACCTGACCTACAACGCCGCCCGCGGGCGCTCACGCCGGGCCCAGGCGCGAGCAACGAGACTTCGCCCGGCAGCCCGAGATGGATCGCCACGCGCCCGATCCGGCTGATATGGCCTTGCGCCGTGACGCCCAGGCCGGCGTCCGTGTGGCGCTGGCGACTTTGCCCGAACGGCAGGCGGCGCTGCTACTGCTGCGCTCCGCTGGCCTGAGCTATCGGGAGTTGGCCGATGCCCTCGGCCTGGCCCCGGGGTCCATCGGAACCCTGCTGGCTCGCGTGGAAGCGGCGTTCGTGACCGCCTACCGGGCGATGGTCGACGACGGAGGAGAAGATGTCACATGAAGACGTGGAAGAGCTGCTGACTCGCCTGGATGCCGGGCCCCAGGACTCGCCTGACGTGGATGCCGCCTGGGTCCGCTTCCGGCAACGCCAGCCTGCGGCTGGAACCATTGGACTGCGCGAGCAGTTAACAGGATGGGTGAATCAGATGACACATCTTTTCGCGACGCCGCGCCGGCGACAGGCGCTTGGGCTCATCTCACTCGTAGCCGTGCTGGCCTTGCTCTTCAGCTTCGCCCCGGTGCGCCAGGCCGCCGCCGATTTCCTGGGGATCTTCCGGGTGCGCAAGTTTGCCGTGATCCCGATTGACCCCACGCGGGCGCAACAACTGGAAGATCTGTTGCGCGCCCAGGGAGACTCGATCTTCGGCAACAAGACCGTGCTGCGCGAAGAAGGTGAGCCGCAGCCCGTCGCCAGCATCGCGGAGGCCGCGGCGCTGGCGGGATTTGCGGTGCGCGCGCCGCCGCGCTGCCTGACGAAGCGCTGCTGGACGAAATCACGGTACAAACCGGCCCTGCATTCCGCTTCGAAGTGGAGCGCGCTGGGCTGGAAGCGTTGACCCAGGCCGCCGGATTGCAGGACGTGCAGCTGCCCGATGCCGAGACGCTTGTCATGGAAGTGGACGTGCCCACGATGGTCGCACAGGAGTTCCGAGCGCGCGACGAGGAGATCACCGTGGTGCAGTTGCCCAGCCCGCAGGCGGCGCTGCCGGAAGGCATTGACCCGGCGACCTTCGCCGAACTCGGGCTGCGGCTGCTGGGGATGTCCGACGCGGACGCCCAACGCCTGGCGCAATCCATTGACTGGACCAGCACCGTGGTCATCCCGCTGCCGACGGATGTCGGCAGCTCCACGGAAGTGACCGTTGACGGCGTCACCGGGCTGTTGATGGAAACCTTCGCGAATGAGCGAGGGCACGGCGACGAGCGCGTGCTCTTGTGGGAACGTGATGGCATGGTGTATGCTGTCATGGGCAAGCGGGCAGACGCCAGGCAACTGATGCTGGTGGCCGATTCGCTGCAATAACGTCAGGAGTCAACAGGGCGGGGCCTGGCCGGATGTCCCTGGTCAGGTCCCGCCCGCTTTTTGCGAATGCTGATCGAGGTCGAGCACCTGCGCAAAGTCTACGGCGCCGCGCCGCACGCGACGGTTGCCGTGGATGACCTCACCCTGTCCGTGGGCCGGGGTGAGGTTTTCGGCTTTCTGGGGCCGAACGGCGCCGGCAAGACCACCACCGTCAAAATGTTGCTGGGGCTGGTCAGACCGACCTCGGGCATCGCCCGGCTACTGGGTCATCTGCCCGGTGACCCACTTGCGATGACCCGTGTCGGCTTCCTTCCCGAACACTTTCGCTTTCACCCCTGGCTCACCGCCGCCGACTTTCTGGATGTGCATGGGCGGCTGTACGGGCTGACCACCGCCCAGCGCCGCGAGCGCATCCCGCGGCTGCTGGCGCGCGTCGGTCTGGCCGAACGCGCGGATTTCCGGCTGGGCGAGTTCAGCAAGGGCATGGCGCAACGCGTCGGCCTGGCCCAGGCGCTCATCAACGACCCGGAACTGGTCTTCCTCGATGAACCAACTTCCGGACTCGATCCGGTAGGACGTTACGAGGTACGCGACCTGATTCGTGACCTGCGCGCAGCCGGGGTGACGGTTTTCCTGAACTCGCACTATCTCAGCGAGGTCGAGGTCACCTGCGACCGCATCGCAATCATGAAGCGCGGGCGCGTGGTTCGCATGGGTGCCCTGGGCGCGCTGGCCGGGCAAACGCCTGAGCTGGAGATCATCGCTGCCGGCCTGACGCCGGAAATCCACGCCGGGCTGGCGCAATGGGGCCGTATCGTGTTCGGCCCTGCGCACCATCCCACTTCGCCGGATGGTGCGCAGCGTTTGGTCTTGTCTATTGCGAGCGATGAGGCAGCGCCTGCCATCGCGGACTGGCTGGTGCAACACGGTGCGCGTCTCTACACGCTGGCGCCGCACCGGCTGTCCTTGGAAGAGCTCTTCCTGCGCACCATGGCAGAGGAAACTTGATGCGTACTTTGAGTATCGCTCGGATGACCTTCCACGAGGCGCGGATGCGCAAGCTGCTGTGGGCGCTTGCCGTGCTGGGGTTGCTCTTCCTAGCGGTTTACGCTACCGGATTCTACTTCATGTACCGCGATCTCTCGCGCTTCGTGGGGCCAACCAGCAACCGTGTCCTGGAGCCGGTCAATTTCCTGATGCTGGCCGGTCTCTATGTGGTCAACTTCATCGTCGTGCTGATGGCCGTCGCCACCTCGGTGGACACCATCGCCGGGGAGATCGCGTCCGGCACGATCCAGACCATCGTCATCGAAGCCGCTGCGCCGCTGGGAAGTACTGCTGGGGAAGTGGTTGGGGCTGGCGCTCATCGTCAGCGTTTTCACGGGCCTACTAGCGCTTGCTCTGCTCGGCATCGTGCGCGTGATCGCCGATTACACGCCGCCCAACGCGTGGCGCGGCATCGGGCTGATCGTGCTTGAGGGCCTGGTCGTGCTGACGCTCTCCATTCTGGGCGGCACGCGCCTCTCCACCCTGACTAACGCTGTCTTCGTCTTCATGCTCTATGGGCTGGCCTTCATCGCCGGCTGGATCGAGCAGATCGGCAGCTTCCTGCGCAGCGAGTCTGCCGTCAACATCGGTATCCTGGTCAGCCTGGTGATGCCGAGCGAGGCGATGTGGAAACGAGCCGCCTACCTGATGCAGCCGCCCTTCCTGCGCGAGTTGGGCTTCGAGGCCACGCCGTTTGGCGCGGCCACAACCCCAAGCACAGCAATGGTCGTCTATGCCTTGCTTTACTTGGCGGCCGGCCTTGCGCTGGCCGTGCGCTGGTTCAACCGGCGCGACCTGTAACCCTGATGAGGTGTGTGAATGCGTTTACGAAACGTCGCCGTCGTCCTGGCGGCTTTGCTGATCCTGATCGCCTGTGGCGGCGAAACGGCGCCGCCAGACACAGCCGGCGCCACGCCCGAACCCACCGCGCAACCCGTCGTAGCGGTCGTTGAGACCGTCGCACCCTCTCTTGAACCACCCACAGCAACGGCAGCCGCGACCAGCACTCCGACCGCGACTCCATCGCTGCAGCCGTCGGCGACGCCGTCCCCCACGACCGGCTTGACTGCGACGCCGGCTCAGATCATTGCGGCAACGGCGACAATAACGCCTACAACCCCGGCCACGACGGCCCCGGATGCGCGGATTGCCGAGGGTCGCTGGCTCCACCGCATCGGCGACTGCGCCGGCGCGTGGCGGACGCTGGCCGACCTGCTCGCGGATGAGCCCATGCCCGGCGTCGCCAGCGAAGCGCGTTACCTGTTGGCGCAATGCTACCTGCGCGACGAGGCGCCAGCCGAAGCCGCCACGGCGCTGGCCCAACTGCTGAAAGATGCACCGGAAGAGGATCCTTTTCGCGGACCCGCGGAATTCCTGATGGGTGAGGCGCAGTCACGGTTGGGCCTCTGGAAAGACGCGGAAGCCGCCTACACTGCTTTCGCGCCTACCGCCCCGGAAGTGGGGTCGTTGACCTGGCTGCGTATCGGCCGTGCGCGGCGCGAGCTCGGCAACCTGCCGGATGCCACGTCCGCATATAGCGAGGCGCTGCGTCTCTCCTCGGATTGGACGCACACCGTCGCAGCCCGGCGCGCGCTGGCCGACCTGGCCCTGGCGCGTGGCGATGTGGCCGCGGCCGTGGCGCAGTACGACGTCCTCCGTGGCAATGCAACGGACACAGCCTGGGCCGCCGAGATGGAAACCCTGGCCGGGCTGGCCCTGGCGGCTGGCGGCAACGCTGCAGAAGCAGAGCAGCGCTGGCAGGCAGCCGTGGACGCAGACTTGACCACCAGCCACGCGCACCGTGCTATGGCCGAGTTAGTGGACGCCGGGGCGACCGTGGACGAATACGAGCGCGGTGTCGTGAACTATTACAACGGCGTGTATGAGTTGGCCCTTGCCGCATTCGAGAGGTTGCGCGGCGGAAGATCCGACCGGCCGCCAGGGCGCCGCGTGGTACTACGAAGCCTTGAGCAAGCTGGCGATGGGCCAAACCGACGCCGGTCTGACCGAGCTCAACAGCTTCGTTGCCAGTTATCCCGGCAGCCCCTTCTGGGCCGATGCCTGGATGACCATCGGGCGCACCCAGGCGCGACGAGACTACGACGATGCCGCCATCGCAGCCTATCGCGAGCTGGCGAAGCAACGCCCCGATGCGCCCCAGGCCGTCCGGGCTCTGACGCAGGCCGCGCTCCTCGAATCAGGGCTCGGTCGTCAGGAGCCGGCCGCGCTGGCCTATCTCGATATCGCCCGGCGGTATCCGTCCACCGACGATGCCTGGCGCGCCTACCAGTCGGCCGGGCTCATCTACTATCGCCTGGGCGAATACCGCAAGGCGGGCGAGGTGTGGAGCGAGATGGCCGCCTCGACCACCCTGGAAGCCTTCACAAAACCGGTCGCGAACTTCTGGCTGGGACGCGCGCAGGCTGCTGCCGGTGAAACTGCAGCCGCCGGTGAGTCATGGCGGAAAGCCGCGGCGGCTAGCCCGGAAAGCTTTTACGGGCTGCGCGCTGCCGAGCGGCTGGCGCAGCAAACCGGCGTCCGCCCGACCCCCGCGCCCATCCCGCCCGTTGCGGGCGCAGACGTAGAGCGTAATGAACTGGCAACCTGGCTGCGCACCTGGGGCGGTGAAGGCACGCTGGAGCTGCCGGCGAGCGTGACGGACGACGCCGACTGGAAACGCGGCCAGACTCTGGTGACCCTGGGCTTGCGCCCCGAGGGGTTGGCAGCCTGGGGCCGTGTGCAAAAGCGCGTGGAGAAGAATCCCTGGGCGCTCACGGCGCTGGCGCTGGCCTTCCGCGATGCGGGCGCGTACCGCCTGTCGCTCCTCAGCGCCGAGCAAGTAGTTGGCCTGTGGGGTCAGGGCGGGATGCGCGACGCGCCCGTCAGCCTGCAACGGCTGGCTTATCCCTACGCTTTCAAGGAGTTGGTCCGCACGGAGGCAGAACGCTGGAACCTCGACCCCCGTCTCTTGCTGGCCGTCATCCGCCAGGAGAGCCGTTTCGAAACGGGTGCGACTTCCGTTGCGGGGGCGCGCGGATTGATGCAGGTCATGCCCGGAACGGCGCAAGGCATCGCCGACCGCTTGGGCTGGACCGATTTCGACCCGGCGCATGCCTACTGGCCCTACATCAACGTGGCGCTGGGGGCGAACTACGTGGCCGAATGGCTGAAGCATTTCGATGGCAGCGTCTTCACGGCACTGGCAGCCTATAACGGCGGCCCGGGCAACGCGGCGGTCTGGCGAAAATGGGCGCCGGACGACGAAGACCTGTTCCAGGCGCTGATTAACATCAACGAGACGCGCGTCTACGTGCAGTCCGTCTGGGCGCAATACGATGCCTACAAACGCCTCTACGAACGCTAGAACCCGCCCGCTGGACGCTTAAAAGCACGAGCCCCCGGTCCACCCACCGGGGGCTCGTGCTTTTTATTTGGAGGAGGAACCATGTTTGAGGTTTGGGTGTCCCGTCCCGTTCCTCAAGCATTTGTATTCTCTCTCCGCCACATTAATCTCAGATGAGAAAGAGTTAAGGGTTCGCTATGAGGCTCAGGGCGTCGTAGTCACCTTCATATCGGGTGACACGATTTGCCACCAGCTATTGCCCGGCTTCAGCGGGATATCATTGCCTTTAGCATCCACGATGCGGAAGGGCGCATGGCGCTCCGGACGCACCCACTTGCCCTCGTACACCTTGCCGTCGCGCAAGAACCCGAGCCGGCCCTTCGCCCCAAAGCTGTATCTCTACCGAAGCATTCGAGCAAGGCCCCTCCCTCAACTGCGTGCTTTGTTCGGGGATAAGCGTCTGCACGTGGTTCGCGCTCAGCACCACAACGTTGGCCGCCGACAATGGCTTGCCGTCCACTTTGTCAATGTGTGGCTTGCCGTTGATGGCGCGTTCCCAGCGTCCGGCGTCTGCGTTATACGTCCAGGTTACCTGGTTGCCGGGCCGGGGATATGGCACATTCAGGGTCGTCGCCGCCGCACCCCCGTCCGGCGCCATGAGCGTGAACACCCAGGCCGCGGTCGGCTCTGGCGGGGTATCCCAGTCGCGCTCGGCCACCGTATTCCATATGGATGCCGTGTTGCCAAACAAATTGAACGGCACGGCGATGTTCGGGTCGTGGAAGAAGGCTCGCTGCGTCAGAATCGTGTCACCAATGTCCGACTCTTTCAGGATATTGAGTACCGGCTGGACGGCGCCGGAGAACGCCAGCACCGCGTCAAAAATAACCGGCAACTCTTTGTCAACCAGGCGCGCGCTGCGCACGGAGCCGATACGCTCGGCGTCCTGGCTCTGGTAAATCGCTGTGAAGCGGGTCATACAGGCTTCTTTCCGGCTCTCCACCACGACATCGGCCTTGTTCATGCCCGATTGCGGCACCACGGCCGGATCATTGTCCACCTTGATCGCGAGTGGGCGGCGATCCAGCACCGTCGGATCGTCGGGCTGCAGACCGGTGAAGGCCGAGATGCCTTCGGCACGCGACGGCACGATCAGCCGGGCATCCTGGGTCGGTGTAGCCGTCGGCGCCGGCGTGTCCGTAGGAGCAGGCGTATCCGTCGGCGCAGGTGTAGCGGTCGGTTCAGGCGTCGCGCTCGGTGGCGGCGTGGCCGTAGCCTCCGAAAGCGGCGTCTTAGTCGGTGTGGGCGTAGCCTGTGGGGCGCTGGCGCAGCCACCGGCTACCAATATCACGATCAGAAGGAATAGTACGATTGGCAAAAACGTGGGCTTGCGATACAACTTGCCTCCAGAAAAGTTACTGAGATTCCAGATACCAACTGCACATTATACCTATCCCGGTGCACTGGGCCGAATTCACTCTACGGGCGCAGTACGATAGACGATGAACAGCGGTGTGCCGTTCCGCTCGTTGAAACGCCGATCCTCGACCAGCATCAGGCCGCGTGCCTCCGCCAACCCCGCCAGCGTGTCCACCCGGTCCCTGAAGACCGTTGCATCGGGCGCATGGGCCAGGTAGAGGCTGCGCGGATCGTCCAGGAACGGCCCGACCCGACCGGCGAACCCCATGTCAGGGGCAGCCAGGTCATCGTAGCCAAACACCTCCAGCGGGTTAACGCGCCCTGCCGTGAGGAAACGCAGGGGAGCGTCCAGACCCCAATCCAGCGCCAGCGGAGCCGCGGGTTCATACTGGTTGAGGTAATCCGCCAGGGCATAGATCGCATCCGAGTGCGCGGCGTAGCCGCCAGAATCATGCAGCACCGCATGATAGCGCGGCGACGGTCCAGAGATCCGCTACGCCCCACCAGATGACTGCTGCTAGCGCCCCTGCCGCCAGGATGCGCCCCCAAGCGCGCGCTGCGCGCCGCGCACGAAATAGCGCGGCGGCTGCCAGCCCGGCAGATAGTGGGATGAGCGGGACCAACAGTGCGTAGTGGGTGATGAACAGATCGCTGACGGTGAACGCGCTCTGCACCACTGCTAGAAGCAGGAGCACGGCCGGAGCGAGCGCTCGCCGCCGGTCGGCGCCCCGCGTCCCGACAAGCACTGCCAGCGCCAGCGCGCCGCCCAGCCAGGGCGCCCAGGGGTTGCCGAACTCCTCGCCCAGATACCAGAAGTGGTCTCCGCGCAACAGCGCACCCAACTGTTCGATGCGGGTACGCAGATTGGCGAGGAACGCCGTGTTATCCACGCCATAGTACGACCGGCCCAGGTTATCGAAAACTGCGCTAAGCGTGCCGTTGGTCCGGAGATTGAACGCCACCAGCGGAACCAGTGGAAGCAAGAAACACGCGCCGGCAATCAGGACGGCGCGCCTGCTCGGGCGAGGCGCAATGCCACGGTTCAGTAGCCATACCACCACGGCCAATACAACCACACCACCCAGCGCCCAGACGAAGAGAAGCTTGGCGTAGATTCCCCAGCCCGCCAGGAACGCCGCCAGATACAGATCGGCAGTGCGCCCGTTGCGCTGCCAGCGCGCGGCGAATAACAGCATCGCCATGAAAATCACTGCGGTCAGATTCGTGACAAGGATGCCCTGCCGGCTCCAGAAAAGGAACGACGGGTTCACCGCCAGCAGAAGCGCTGCGATGCCGGCAGCCGCCGGACCTCCCAGTTCGCCGGCCAGCTTCCACACCACCAGCACCGTCAGTGCGCCCAACAGCAATGGCATCCAGCGCAGCGCCGTCACGTTGACTCCGCCCAGCGCCAGGAACGGGATCGCCAGCGCCACGTTGCTGCTCCCGATATAATCCTGCACCATCAGCGGCAGCACCACCGGCCCGATGCGCACGGCGGCGTCGCGAAACGCCGTGACCGGCGCGCCGATCACGATCTGCATCGCATTGACGCCCGCTTCCTTGGCTTCATCGTAATGCAGCCCGGGCAGCGCTAACTGATACGCCCCCAGCGCCAGGAAAAGCGCCAGCGCCGCCAGCAGCGCCAGGCGCGCTGCGGTAGAGGCCGATATCGGAGGCGGAACTGAGTGCATACAGGGATGGGAATCAGCGAACGGTCAGCGCGACGTTGGACACGAAGCTCTCATAATCGTGGCCTGAAGCGTATAAAGTGATGCTGTTATACGAGCCGGGCGCGTCTCCTGGAGAAACTCATAAAGGTTGGGCGATTCATAGGTGTACCAGATACCCAGGGGAATCTTCTCGCCCGTGGGCGGCAAATAAGTGCTTCCCTCGGGCAAATCCAGGCTATAGAGGCCCTGATACCAGTGCAGGTCCTTGCCGTAAATGTCGGTATAGAACACATCGACCATGACGGGGTACTCGGTCGCCAGGTACCCGCCAGCGGGCACGCTTTGGGACGCGATTTTGGCATCGAAACGCAGGGTCAGCGCGTCATAGCCCTGCACGTCGCGGTCTACCACTTGCAGATGCCCACCCGGTTGGGCGCGCCGTCTTCTGCGCTGCGATAGAAGCGCACGGCGTTGCGTTGCCCATCCTCCGCTACCGACATTTCCCCGGCGGGCAGGCCGGGAGAGCACCTCGGTGATCTGCTGCCACGGCGGCGAGATACACGCCCTTCAAACGAGCCGTTCAGTACCATGTCAAGCGCCGCGGAGACGGGCGCCGCGGGAGCCTGACCCGCGGCAATCTCTGTACGCTCACCAGAGGACACGTTGACTTGCTGTCCTGCCCCGATCACCGTCGCCTCGCCAGTTGGGGCGCGCACCTGGGTCTTGTCGCCGTCAATCATCACGTCGTAGGAACCGTTGCTGAACAAGATCTCCGCCTGCGGGGTATTCAGCGTCACGGCGACGCTGCGTTCGCCGGGCGGTTGTGTCGTGACGAAAATGCGACCTTGTTCCAGATCAAAGGCCACTTGATAAGGGTCAGGGCTGCGGCTGAAGCGCGGCCGGCGCATACGCTCAGCCCGCATGGCTGTATCTTGCGACAACTACGGTCGTGAGCGCCAGCAGTTCGTCGCTCACCTCCGCGTCCTCGACCAGCACGCTCACCAGCGCGTGTGTTGAAGCATCCGTCAGGACCCGGCTGCCCTCA
>CAVPFY010000005.1:0-274260 GCA_963703905.1 uncultured Chloroflexia bacterium | reverse complement strand
TCCATCTTCTCGGGCTCGGCGACGAGTACGTCCAGCTCGAACGGGAATTGCACCAGCAGCGATTTGCTGTTCCCGATCGGCACCTTGATCGTCATAGGGAAGGGACCGCGGGCAGGCACACCGAATTCGTCACCTCGCCGGCCGCGCCTGCCGGTCGGCGCCGAAGGCGGCGAGGGGAGCAACGACTGCTCCGACGAGCACAATACGCGCGCCATCTCACCTGAAGCATTCGCAATGTTCGGCAACCTTCCTGCAGGCCACAGAACTCAGTTCGTCACGCCATTCACCTCGCGCCGTAGCGCATTACCTTCACTTGGGTAGTCAGCTTCTCGTCGCCACCCTTGATGTCAGCGATGCTGCGCAGGGCGAGCAAAATCTCGCCCCTGGCATGGCGGCGGCGAGCTCTTCGGCTTGCGCTGGAGCGAGCTCCGAGGGTGGCGGCGTTACCTCGAAGCTTCTTGCCTTCCCCTCGATGAGGCCATGGCGAGCACGCGGATGTTGCGGAAGAGCGTATCGGAGGCGTGGTCGCCACGCTTCCTCATGGTGAGAGACTAGGCATTGACGTGGTCGTTGGGCAGGATCAGCTTGCCCACGCCGGTCTCTTCCTTGATGCGCGTGGAAATCGCCCAGTGCCGGCGGGGAGGATGCGCCAGCACGCCGCCATCACCTGCCTTGACGAGCTTGTAGGGCGTTATCGGCTCGCCCGGAAGGCACGGGGTGCGCGCCACCGCGCCTGTCAGATCGGCGATGGCGTTGGGGACGGATACCGCGCTGGATGTAGCTGGGGCTCAGCCCAGATCGCGGCCAATCTTGCCAACTGGAAGCTGTCGGCACCTGTGATCTGGCCGAGGCCGATCTCCGTCTTCGCAACCAATACCGGGCCGTGTCGACCGCCACCGTCGGCCACAACTGTCGGTGGCCTTCTGACAATGCCCAACACGCCGTAGAAGGCGCCGAGCCGCAGTGCACCGGACGCGTGGACGTCTCTATTGCGGCGCATGGTCCTTTCGCCGGGAGAGATCGCCAAGGCTCAATCTGCGCAACTAATTATCAATGGTGAGTTAACTCTGTGGTGCAAAACGGGGCGGAAGGGCGCCCATTCGCCGGCTCGGGTGAACAACAACTTAAGCTGTGTTGCGAGAAGGCCTCAGCCAGTCAAGCCGGTGAACCAGGCGGTGTGCGGATACACCCACAAGGCGCCAACGGCCAAGGCGATGCCAAAAGGTATTCCGCCGCCCCAGAAGGCGCGCCGCCCAGGCCCGGGTGGCGGTCACGGCCGGCATCGGCATCTGCCGCACAGCCACAATAGTCGTCGCCAGCGAGCCGCCGGCAAGTGCGGCGCAGATGAGGAAGATCAAGACGTGGTCGAAGCCCAGCCATAGCGCAACAGCAGCCGCCAGCTTGGCGTCGCCTCCCACCAGGCCCGGAATGAACAGCAGAACTCCGCCGGCCAGGACCTACGGGCACGCTGACGTGCGAGGCCATCGCCCAGGGGCCGAGCCCCATCACCGGGGCGCAACAGCACGAATGCTGCGACGATAGCGGCTGAGCGACAGCACCTGGTTTGGGATCGTCATGGTGAAAAAGTCCATGGCGGCCGCAAACACAACCGGCGCCGGAAAGACCGTCAGGATGGCCAGCTCGAGCATGGCGCGCACTCCACAAGGCCCGTCCCCAGCCGCACGGGTTGGAGCACGATCCCAGAGTAGCCGTTGCGGTTTAACCGCGGCCGAAGATGAGAGGAGGAGAAAACATGAGGCGCCCGCACGCGCAGACGGCCCCAAGTTCCTTACACAGCCAAGATCGTCGGCCGCGTATTAGTTAGTGCCGCGAGCTCGGTGGTGATCCGAGTGAAGGTCGTGAGAGCTCGGCGCCGAGCAGACGAAGCGGTATCCCATGATGGCAACAGCGATCAGAGCGGCGATCAGGCCGTACTCGATAGCGGTGCTCGACTTCGTCCTTGACGAAACGTGCAACGAAGTTCTGCATGACAACTCTCCCAAGTCTTTCCTAGGTAGCGCATATGCGCGGGTACTTTCGTTGCTTAGGAGGTCGAGCCCCGAGCGGCTGAACTGATCGGGATGCTACCGAAGGCAAATTAAAGTTGAGTAAAAACACTCAGCGCCGATTTAGATATTGGTCGTATATGTTATATTGATATCGCCGTTAACAATCCTTGAACACGGTAGTTTTCAAGTAGAGACTTGAATGTCGACCAGACTTTGGAGAAAATAACTTCAGCTTATCTGCGAACTTATTGGTTACCTCGCCGTTATTGCCGCATCCTCTCCGGCATAGATTTGAGCGGCGGCACCGAGGTCGACTGTGACACTCGAAGTGTGCAGGATGCCCATGACAAAAGCTTTGCGAGCATGGACGGCAATCGGATTAGTCCGCGGAATATTAGATCTTGCAGAACCTCATCTGCGCAACCGCGAACGGCGGGCCCGTTTCCTCTTCCTTCACCATTCACCCGCACAGTCGATTTCCTGCGACAGCTTCGATAAGAGGAACGCTTGTCATGACCTCCCTGTCGCCAGGCGCAAGCCCGGCCCGGCCGCGGTCGCCTCGGTGGTGCTGATGGCGACGGCGGCGTTCAATGCCATGGGAGCGGTTGCGCCATCCTCCACGGTGGGCTTCGATGTTATGCTTCTGCGCGGGGCTGTTTCCTGGCGGGGCTCGCCGCCCCCGAGGAGCGCTTCTACAACCTGTCGGTGGAGCGAGACCAGGTGATCGCCCGATCGTTTCCCGTCAACGACGACCGCGCGGGCTCAAGGCGATGCTCGATGCTGCTGTCGATGGCGATGCCTCATGGGTGCCAACGCGCGCCATGAGCGCGGCACCATGTGGTTCGACTATCGCGTGGTGGGGCGTAGGTTGGGTTAGTGCGGAAGCGCGTAACCCAACACAGCGGGCGCCCGCGATTGTTGGGTTATGGGCCGTAGGCCGTAACCCAACAATCGCGGGCGCCGGCCTGTGTTGGGTTACGCGCTTCCGCACTAACCCAACCTACGCCCCACCAGCACCGCCGCGCGATAGTCGAACCACATGGTGCCGCGCTCATGGCGCGCGTTGGCACCCATGGCATCGCCATCGACAGCAGCATCGAGCATCGCCTTGAGGCCCGCGCGGTCGTCGTTGACGGGAAACGATCGGGCGATCACCTGGTCTCGCTCCACCGACAGGTTGTAGAAGCGCTCCTCGGGGGCGGCGAGCCCCGCCAGCGGAAACAGCCCGCGCAGAAAGCTGAGCGTGCGAAAAAACTCACCGTGGAGGGATCGCGCAACCGCTCCATGGCATTGAACGCCGCCGTCGCCATCAGCACCACCGAGGCGACCGCGAGAGCCGGGCCGGGCTTGCGCCTGGCGGACGGGGAGGTCATGACAAGCGTTCCTCTATCGAAGCTGTCGCAGGAATTGACTGTGCGGGTGAATGGTGAAGGAAGAGGAAACGGGCCCAGCCGTTCGCGGTTGCGCGGTGAGGGTCTGCAACTGTTAAAGTCTTCCCGCGGACTAATCCGATTGCCGTCCTGGCTCGCAAAGCTTTTGTCATGGGCATCCTGCGGCCAGTAGCCGAGTGTCACAGTCGACCTCGGTGCCACCGCTCAAATCTATGCCGGAGAAGATGCGGCAATAACGGCGAGGTAACCAATAAGTTCGCAGATAAGCTGAAGTTATTTTCTCCAGAGTTTGGTCGACATTCAAGTCTCTACTTGAAAACTACCGTGTTCAAGGATTGTTAACGGCGATATCAATATAACATATACGACCAATATCTAAATCAGCACTGGGCAATTGTTTTTACTCGACTTTAATTTGCCTTCGGTAGCATCCCGATCAGTTCAGCCGCTCGGGGCTCGACCTCCTAAGGCGTGAACTACCGCGCATATGCGCTACCTAGGAAAGACTTGGGAGAGTTGTCATGCAGAACTTCGTTGCACGTTTCGTCAAGGACGAGTTGGGCGCCACCGCTATCGAGTACGGCCTGATCGCCGCTCTGATCGCTGTTGCCATCATCGGATCCGCTCGTCTGCTCGGCGCCGAGCTTGTCACGACCTTCACTCGGATCACCACCGAGCTCGCGGGCGCTAACTAATACGCGGCCGACGATCTTGGCTGTGTAAGGAACTTGGGGCCGTCTGCGCGTGCGGGCGGCCTCATGTTTTCTCCTCCTCTCATCTTCGGCCGCGGTTAACCCGCAACGGCTACTCTGGGATCGTGCTCCAACCCGTGCGGTTGGGGGACGGGCCTTGTGGAGTGCGCGCCATGCTCGAGCTGGCCATCCTGACGGTCTTTCCCGGCGCCGTTGTGTTTGCGGCCGCCATGGACTTTTTCACCATGACGATCCCCAACCGGGTGTCGCTGGCGCTGGTCGCAGCATTCGTGCTGTTCGCCCCGGTGATGGGGCTCGGCCCCTGGGCGATGGCCTCGCACGTCGGTGCCGGACTGCTGGTATTGGCCGGCGGAGTTCTGCTGTTCATTCCGGGCTGGATCGGAGGAGGCGACGCCAAGCTGGCGGCTGCTGTTGCGCTATGGCTGGGCTTCGACCACGTCTTGATCTTCCTCATCTGCGCCGCACTTGCCGGCGGCTCGCTGGCGACGACTATTCTGGCTGTGCGGCAGATGCCGATGCCGGCCGTGATCGCCACCCAGCCTTGGGCGGCGCGCCTTCTCAACCGGGGCGGCGGAATACCTTACGGCATCGCCTTGGCCGTTGGCGCCTTGTGGGTGTATCCGCACACCGCCTGGTTCACCGGCTTGACTGGCTGAGGCCTTCTCGCAACACAGCTTAAGTTGTTGTTCACCCGAGCCGGCGAATGGGCGCCCTTCGCCCCGTTTTGCGCCCGCGGTTAACTCACCATTGATGATTCGTTGCGCAGATTGAGCCTTGGCGATCTCTCCCGGGCGAAAGGACCAAGTGCGCGATGAAACGGGCACAGTTGCTGGGCGTCACCATTGCCGGAGTATGCGGGCTCGGCGCCTTCTACGGCGTGTTGGGCATTGTCAGAAGGCCGCCGACGGTTGTCACCCAAGAGGTCGCGGTCAACACGGCCCAGGTATTGGTTGCGAAGACGGAGATCGGCCTCGGCCAGATCACAGGTGCCGACAGCTTCCGTTGGCAAGATTGGCCGCAATCTGGGCTGAGCCCCAGCTACATCCAGCGCGGTATCCGTCCCAACGCCATCGCCGATCTGACAGGCGCGGTGGCGCGCACCCCGTTGCTTCCGGGCGAGCCGATAACGCCCTACAAGCTCGTCAAGGCAGGTGATGGCGGCGTGCTGGCCGCCATCCTCCCCGCCGGCATGCGGGCGATTTCCACGCGCATCAAGGAAGAGACCGGCGTGGGCAAGCTGATCCTGCCCAACGACCACGTCGATGTGATCCTCACCATGAGGAAGCGTGGCGACCACGCCTCCGATACGCTCTTTCGCAACATCCGCGTGCTCGCCATCGGCCAGCTGATCGAGGCCCGGGAAGGCAAGAAGCTTGCCGAGGGTAACACCGCCACCCTCGAGCTCACTCCAGCGCAAGCCGAAGAGCTCGCCGCCGCCAATGCCAGGGGCGAGATTTCGCTCGCCCTGCGCAGCATCGCTGACATCAAGGGTGGCGACGAGAAGCTGACTACCCAAGTGAAGGTAATGCGCTACGGCGCGAGGTCGCGTGTGAATGGCGTGACGAACTGAGTTTGCGTTCATCTCAGTTGGCCTGCAGGAAGGTTGCCGAACATGCGAATGCTTCAGGGAGGAATGGCGCGCGTATTGCTGCTTGCGCTCGTCGGAGCAGTCGTTGCTCCCCTCGCCGCCTTCGGCGCCGACCGGCCGGCGCGGCCCGGCGAGGTGACGAATTCGGTGCTGCAGGTTCCTGCCCGCGGTCCTTTCCCTATGACGATCAAGGTGCCGATCGGGAACAGCAAATCGCTGCTGGTGCAATTCCCGTTCGAGCTCAAGGACGTACTCGTCGCCGACCCCGAGAAGATGGACGCCGTCGTGCAGTCCTCCAACCGCGTGTTCTTGATCGGCAAAAGGGTCGGCCAGACCAACGCCTTCTTCTTCGATACGCAGGGCAAACAGGTGCTCACGCTCGAGGTGTCGATCGGTGCAGACTTGAGTTCCCTTGACGACCTCATCCGGCGTCTCATCCCCGGATCCAGCATCAAGTCCGAGATGGCGGGCAACGCCATTGTGCTGACCGGGCTCGCGCGCACGCCGGTCGATTCTTCACGGGCCGGGGACCTCGCGTACCAGTTTGCGCAGGCCAACCGCAACGCCATCACCTCATCATCAACCACGTCGGGCAAGGGCGGCAACGAAGCGGAGACGGTGTTCCAGGTTGGCCAGGGGGCGCAGGGGGCCACCGGCAATAAGAAAAGCGATCTCGTCATTAATCTGCTCGCCATCGAGGGCGAGGAGCAGGTGATGCTCAAAGTCACGGTCGCCGAAGTGCAGCGCTCCCTGCTCAAGCAGTTCGGCATCAACCTCGGCGCCGCCATCCTGTCCGGCAACTTCGCAACCCGGGTCCTGAGCGAGAACGCCCTTCCGCTCACGTCTGCGGCGGGCCTCGGCAAGCTGCCGATTGCGGCGCTAGGGACCGAAGCGCTGGCAGCCGGAGGCACGGTCTCCTGCGCCACTTCGGGCATCCTGTGCAACTACAACCCCGGTCCGGTCGGCACCTCTGCATTTGGCAACTCGGGTGTGACCAACTCATTCGCGGCTGGAAACACGGCCATCACCACAGCGCTACGGGCCATGGAGCGCGACGGGTTGGTCAAGACACTGGCTGAGCCGAACCTGACGGCGGTATCGGGTGAAACCGCCAAGTTCCTGGCTGGCGGCGAATTCCCCATTCCGCTGGTCGACAGCACCGGCAAGCTCTCGGTGACCTTCAAGGAGTTCGGCGTCGGCCTCGCCTTCACTCCGGTGGTTCTCTCCGAGGGCCGCATAAGCCTCAAGATCGAGACCGAGGTGAGCGAGCTCACCGACGTCGGCGCGGTCACGCTGTCGGATATCCGTATTCCCGCGCTCAAGAAGCGCCAGGCCAAGTCTACCGTCGAGCTCCCCTCCGGTGGCTCCCTGGCGATCGCCGGCCTGATATCGGAGGACACGCGCCAGAACATCGATGGCTTTCCGGGGCTGAAGGACGTGCCCGTCATCGGCACCCTCTTCCGCAGCCGCGACTTCACCAAGAACGAGACAGAACTGGTCGTCATCGTCACGCCGTTCATCGTGCGGCCGACCGCGCGCAAGAACTTGGCGCGGCCCGACGACGGGCTGATCGCGGCCTCGGATTTGAAGGCCAGCTTCCTCGGCCACATCAACCGCATCTACGGCAAGGGCAGGGAGCTGCCGCCCGGCCCTCTCAAGGGTGACTACGGGTTCATCGTCGAATAGCCGGACAAACAAGGATCAAGGAAATGCGCTCTCCGATCGCAGCAGTGTCCGGCTCCAGACAAGCCGCCAGAACGCTAGCGCTCTTGTCGCTTGTTGCAGCCGCGCTGGTCGGGTGCAAGGCGTCGGAAGAGACCGGTGCCCACGTTGCCGGCTGGACGCTGGTCGACCCATCGCAGCGGCATCCGATCCTCGTCTCCCAGCAGCCGGCGACCTTGACCATCCGCGTGCCCAGCGGTGCGCCCGGGCTGTCCGGCAGCCAGGTCGACCAGGTCGCCGATTTCCTCGGCCGCTACCGCCGCGTGGACAGCGGCAACAGCAAGCTCGTCATCGCTGTGCCGAGCGGCTCCCCCAACGAAGGCGCCGCCATGCGGGCGGCCGCCAATCTGCGCGAGATGATCAGGGAATTCGGGTTCTCGGAAAGCACCGTTGCCATGCAACCGTATGGTGGTGGACGCGATCCCAGCGCTCCCATCCGCCTCGCCTATCTGCGCTACGTTGCCGAGGCGCCCGATTGCGGCAACTGGCCCACCAACCTGGCCTTCGAGCCGCGAGCGCTGAACTACCCCAACTTCGGCTGTGCACAGCAGCACAACCTGGCCGCGCAGATCGCCAATCCGGCCGATCTGCTGGGGCCGCGCACGATGGCGCCGGCCGATGCCGAACGCCGCGCGCTGGTGATCGACAGATATCGCCAGGGCAAGACGACTGGCGCCGAGAAGAGCAGCGACGAACGATCTACGGTCAAGGGCGAATAACCGGGGTTTGAAATGAGCAATCAAGCACATTCGGTCGCCGTGGAAGGCCAAACCGGTCGCGAGCTGGTCGCGGCGGACGCCGACACGCAAGATACCGGCGCCCCGCCAAAGGCCCGCCCGATTCCGCGTATCTCCATCCAGGCGTTCTGCGAGGATCCCAAGACCGCCGAAGCGCTGCAGGCCGCCACCGGTGATCGCCGGCTCGCCAAGTCGCACGTCAGCGTCCACATGGGCGGGGCCTCGGCAGCCGTCGCCCACTACCTCGAGAGCCCGACGCCAAATCTGGTCATCGTCGAGACGACGTTGCCGCGCGCCCAAATGCTGTCGGAGCTCGACCGCTTGGCGGAATGTTGCGACGCCGGCACCAAGGTGGTCGTCATCAGTCACATGAACGATGTGTCCCTGTATCGGGAGCTCATCAAGCGCGGGGTGAGCGAGTATCTGATCGCTCCGGTCTCGGCGATGCAGCTGATCGAGTCGCTGTCGAGCCTGTACAACAACCCAGACACCGATCCCGTCGGCAACGTCATCGCATTCATCGGCGCCAAGGGGGGAGTGGGCTCGAGCACCGTTTGCCACAACGCTGCCTGGGCCATGTCGGAGGTGCTCAAGTCCAACGTGGTGGTGGCCGATCTCGATCTCGCCTTCGGCACTACCGGCCTCGACTTCAACCAAGACCCCGTCCAAGGCATTGCCGAGGCGCTGCAGAGCCCCGAGCGCCTCGACGAGGTGCTGCTCGACCGCTTGCTCACCAAGTGCTCGGAGCGCTTGAGCATCTTCGCCGCGCCAGTGGTGCTCGACCGCGACTACGACATCTCCGCCGATGCTTGTGACATCGTGCTCGACATCGTGCGCCAGAACGTGCCGTTCGTCGCCGTCGACCTTCCCCACACCTGGACGCCCTGGGTGAAGCGGGTGCTGCTGCAGGCGGACGAGATCGTCATCACCGCAGTGCCGGACCTCGCCAACCTGCGCAATGCCAAGAACCTCATCGATCTCCTGAAGCAGAACCGCAACAACGACGGCCCGCCGCGCCTCGTCATCAACATGGCCGAAAATGCCGAAGCGCCCGGAGATCTCCGTCAAGGAGTTCTCCGCCGCGCTCGATCTCAATCCGTCGCTGGTGATCGAGTTCGACTGCGAGTCGTTCGGACTTGCATCCAACAACGGCCAGATGATCGAGGAGTTCTCCGGCAAGGCGAAGGCCGCGCCCCAGTTCCGTGAGCTGGCCCTCGCCCTGGCGCACCGCAAGGAGCACAAGGAAGAGAAGAAGAAGTCGGCGCTGACGCCCCTGGGCCCGCTGCTCGAGAAGTTGAAGCTCAAGCGTTAGGAGTAGCCCGATGTTCGGCAAACGCTCACAGAGGGTGCCCCACCCCGCCGTCCAGTGCCTGCGCCCGAGGCGGGAGCCGTCGAGGCGAGACCGGCCGAGACGAAGGTCGCTGCATTGGAGCGTGCGCCTGCGCGCCCCGAGCCCGTGGTGCAGGAACGGCGCCACTCGGAGGAATACTACGACGTCAAGACGACCGTCTTCAACGCGCTGATCGACACCATCGACCTGACGCAGCTCGCCAAGCTGGAGTCGGCTGCCGCGCGCGAGGAGATCCGCGACATCGTCAGCGAGATCATCCAGATCAAGAGCGTCGTGATGTCGATTGCCGAGCAGGAGGAGCTGCTCGAGGACATCTGCAACGACGTCTTGGGCTATGGCCCGCTCGAGCCGCTGCTGGCGCGCGACGACATCGCCGACATCATGGTCAACGGCGCCGGCACCACCTATCATCGAGGTCGGCGGCAAGGTGCAGAAGACGCCGGTGCGCTTCGCCGACAACGCGCAGCTGATGAACATCTGCCAGCGCATCGTCAGCCAGGTCGGCCGCCGCGTCGACGAAATCGAGCCCGATCTGCGACGCGCGCCTCCCCGACGGCAGCCGCGTCAACGTCATCGCCCCGCCGCTCGCCATCGACGGGCCCACGCTCACCATCCGCAAGTTCAAGAAGGATCGGCTCAAGCTCGAGCAGCTGGTGAAGTACAAGTCGATCACGCCGGAAGGCCAAGACCGTCCTCGAGGTCATCGGCCGCGTGCGCTGCAACGTGCTGATCTCCGGCGGCACCGGCTCGGGCAAGACGACGCTGCTCAACTGCCTGACCGCGCTCCATCGACAACGACGAGCGCATCATCACCTGCGAGGACTCGGCCGAGCTGCAGCTGCAGCAGCCCCACGTCGTGCGCCTGGAGACGCGGCCTCCCAACCTCGAGGGCGAGGGCGAGATCACCATGCGCGATCTCGTCCGCAACTGCCTGCGCATGCGTCCTGAGCGCATCATCGTGGGCGAGGTGCGCGGACCGGAGGCGTTCGATCTGCTGCAGGCCATGAACACGGGCCACGACGGCTCGATGGGCACGCTGCACGCCAACAGCCCCCGCGAAGCCATCAGCCGTCTGGAATCGATGATCATGATGGGCGGCTTCCAGCTGCCGCCGAAGACCATCCGCGAGATGATCACCGGCTCCATCGACGTCATCATCCAGGCCTCGCGCCTGCGCGACGGCTCGCGCAAGATCACCCACATCACCGAGGTGATGGGCATGGAAGGCGACGTGGTGATCCTGCAGAACCTCGTCGTGTTCGAGATCACCGGCGAGGACGCGCAGGGCAAGCTCACCGGCCGCCATCGCTCCACCGGCATCGCCCGCCCGCGCTTCTGGGAGCGGGCCGAGTACTACAAGGAGACCAAGCGCCTGGCCGAGGCGCTGTCGGCGGCGGAAGTGCAGGACAACCGCGGTCAGCCGATGGGAGAGGCGCGTGGATAACAACGACCTGATGCTGGTCGGCCTGCTCGCGCTCGCGGCGATTTCCGTGGCGGCCGTCGTCTATCTGGTGCTGTCGTCCGTTCTGTCGAGCGACCGGGCGGACGAGCGCATTCAGGCGGCCACCGAGAACAAGGGCAAGCGCATCGCGCTCAAGCAGCAGGTCGAGACGGCCAACAACCGCCGCCGCCAGGTCGCCGATACCCTGAAGGAGCTCGAAGACCGCCAGAAGCAGCGCGAGAAAGTCTCGCTGCGGCTGCGTCTGGAGCGCGCGGGACTCGAGATAGAGCCGCGCGTGTTCTGGATCGCCAGCGGCGTGAGCGGAGCTGGTGGTCGGCGGTGCCGTGTGGGCGATGGCGCCCGGCCTGCCGGTGATCGTGCCCCTGCTCGCCGCCTTCGTGGGCACGCTCGGCCTGCCGCGCTGGGTCGTCAGCCGCCTCACCAAGCGCCGGCAGTTCAAGTTCATCGACGAGTTCGCCAACGCCATCGACGTCATCGTGCGCGGCGTCAAATCGGGTCTGCCGCTCATCGAGTGCCTGAACATCATCGCGCGCGAGACGCCGCAGCCGATCGCGGCGGAGTTCACGGAGCTCGTCGAGCAGCAGCGGGTGGGCGTGCCGCTGGCCGAAGGCTTCGAGCGCATGATGGTGCGCATGCCGCTGGCGGAGGTGCGCTTCTTCGCCATCGTCATCGCCATCCAGCAGCAAGCCGGCGGCAACCTGTCGGAGGCGCTCGGCAATCTCTCGGGCGTGCTGCGCGACCGCAAGCGCCTGCAAGCCAAGGTGCGCGCGCTGTCCGCCGAGGCCAAGGCGTCGGCGGCGGTGCTGGGTGCACTGCCGTTCATCGTCATGCTGCTCGTCTACGTAACGACGCCCTCCTACATCGCGCTGCTCTGGACCACCCGCATGGGCCAGTTCCTGCTGGTGGCGGCGGGCTTCTGGATGACGTGCGGCATTCTCGTGATGAGGAAAATGATCAACTTCAAGTACTGAGCCAAGCGAACCGTCCATACCCAGCCCTGAGGGAACGCCGCGGTCATGTTCGACGCCATCGTAACGCTGACGCAACCGCACATCTTCGTGACGCTGCTGGCGGCGGTCGCGGCGTTTGCCACCGCGCTGACCGTGGTCATGCCGATGCTGAGCCGCGACCGGCTCGATGCGCGCATGCAGGTCATGGCAACCGAGCGGGACAAGATGCGCGCCGCTCGCCTTGCCGACCTCGACAAAAAGGATGGCCAGGGCAAGCTGAGGACCACGCCCAAGGGCTTCATGCAGGAGATTGTCGATCGCTTCAATCTGCGCAGCATCTTCGACTCCGAGGACGTGCGCGACAAGTTGAAGATGGCCGGCCTGCGCGGTCAGGCGCCGCTCGTCGGCTACATGTTCTTCCGCGTGGCCATGCCCGGCATCGTCGCCGTCGTCGCCCTTCTCTATCTCTTCGTCCTCACGAACTTCCAGTATCCGCCGATCGTCAAGCTCGGCCTGGCGATCGGCGCCGGCTACATCGGCTTCTACCTGCCCAACTTCTTCATCCAGAACCTGGTGCAGCGGCGACAGGAGTCGATCAGGAACGCCTTCCCGGACGCGCTCGACATGCTGCTGATCTGCGTGCAGTCGGGCATGTCGGTGGAGGCCGCCTTCCAGAAGGTCTCGGGCGAGGTCGGCACCCAGTCGCTCGAGCTGGCGGAGGAGCTGAGCCTGACCACCGCCGAGCTGTCCTACCTGCAGGACCGGCGCCAGGCCTTCGAGAACCTCGGCAAGCGCACGGGCCTTCCCGGCATCAAGGCGGTGGCAACCGCCCTGATCCAGGCCGAGCGCTACGGCACGCCGGTCGGCCAGGCGCTGCGGGTGATGGCGCGCGAGAACCGCGACATGCGCATGGCGGAGGCCGAGAAGAAGGCGGCCGCGCTGCCGCCGAAGCTCACCGTGCCGATGATCGTGTTCTTCCTGCCGGTGCTGTTCGTGGTGATCCTGGGTCCGGCCATCATCCAGGTCTTCAAGTATCAATAGAGTGTGTTCCGACTACCTTAGATCGCACACGCAATAGAGCTTCGACGTTAGTGCTTGACTTGCCTTGAGCCCCGCTAGCTGTAAGGCTCCCTCCGCCGGGCTCACGGAGGAATCGCCGTATGAAACGGATGATGCTGCTTGCCGGCGCGATAGCGCTGGCTGTTTCGTTTACGAGTGCCATTGCGCAGGATGCCGGCAAGGCCAAGGCGCCGTCCAAGCCGCGCACGGCGGCCTCCCTCGAGTGCTCCAAGCAGGCGGACGCCAAGGGCCTGCACGGCAAGGAGCGGCAGAAGTTCCGCAACAAGTGCAAGCGCGACGCTGCCAAGGCCGCGAAGGCCAAGTAGCCGAGATCTCAGCTTGACCGTCTGAATGCGGCACGTGGTCGTCACGGCGCCGCCGCTTTGGCGTTGCCAACGCTATCGCCGCTTCAGGAACGGGCGCATGCCCTCGCGCGCCAATTCGTCGGCCCGCTCGTTCTCCACGTGCCCGGCGTGACCGCGCACCCAATGCCATTTCACCTCATGGCGTTGCTGCGCGGCGTCGAGCCGCTTCCACAGCTCGACGTTCTTGACGGGCGTGCCCGCCGCCGTCTTCCAGCCCTTGCGCTTCCAGCCGTTGATCCACGAGCTGATGCCCTTCTGCACGTACTCGGAGTCGGTGTGAAGATCGACGCGGGAAGGCTCGGGCAGCGCTTCGAGCGCCGATATCGCCGCCATCAGCTCCATGCGGTTGTTGGTGGTCGACGCTTCTCCGCCGGTCAGCTCCTTGCGCTGCCCGTCCCAGTCGAGGATGGCGCCCCAGCCGCCCGGCCCCGGGTTCCGCGCGCAGGCGCCATCGGTGAAGGCCGTGACAGTGGGCTTGCCGCTCATTCGCTTTGCTGCCTCCAGGCCGTACTCGCGCGCCGCGCGAACGGTGCGATGGAATCTGAGCTTTCGCAGGTACTCGGTGGGGTCCTTGGGATGCACCAGCGCGTTGCTGGAGGTGTGCAGCCAGTCGTGCGCGCGCGTCAGCAGGAAGCGCAGCGCGGCGCCCCTTGCCAGCAGCGGCAGCGCCTCCGCTCTCGGCAGGGGTCAGCGCGCGCACGCTCTGGTAGCCTTTGAGCAGCGCCTGGCCCTTGGTGAGGTTGAAGGAGTTGTCGCTCTCGAAGCACCAGGCGTTGAGCGTGACGGCAATGTCGTAGGCGAGCGCATCGTTGCAGGCGAAGTAGAAGTCGATCAGCGCGGAGAGCTTGTCGCCCAGAAAGAACACGTTGTCGGGGAACAGATCGGCGTGAATGACGCCTTGCGGCAGGCCGTTCGGCCAGCTGCGCCTCCAGGTCGCCGAGCTCCTGCTCGATGGTCGCCCCGAGGCCCGGCGCGATCTCGTCGGCGCGCGACCGGAAGCGCTCGTAGAGCGGACGCCAGCCGGCAAGCCCCAGCGCGTTGGCGCGGGTCCGCTCGAAGCCGCGGCCGGCCAGATGCAGCCTTGCGAGCGCCTCGCCCACCGCCAGGCAATGGCTGGGCTGCGGTCGTCTGATCCACACGCCTTCCAGGAACGTCACCAGCGCCGCCGGCCGGCCCGCCAGCTTCCGCAGCATGCGGCCTTGCGCGTCGCGAACCGGGCGTCGGGCAGTTGATGCCCGCCTTGCCCAGATGCTCCATCAGCCCCAGAAAGAACGGCAGATCGTCCGGGGCGACGCGCTTCTCGTAGAGGGTGAGAAAGAACGGGCCCTTTTCGGTGTGCACCAGGTAGTTGGTGTTCTCCACGCCCTCGGCGATGCCCTTGTAGGAGAGCAGCGCGCCCAGATCGTAGCTGGCGACGAACGCGGCCAATTCGTCGTCGGAGACTTCGGTGTACACCGCCATGCTGGCTCGGCCTCGACGGAATTGCGGCTAGCGCGATGATCGAAGAACGGGCTGGCGGAGCACTAGAGCGCGCCCGCCTCGCGCAACTCCCGCGGCACATTGAAGGCAATGCGTTCTTCGGTGGTGACCACGCTTTCCACCGTCACCTCGAAGCGCGCGCGGAAAGCATCGAGAATCTCGGTGACGAGCACTTCCGGGGCCGATGCGCCGGCCGTTATGCCGACCCTGGCGGCACCTTGCAGCTCAGACCCACGGTATGTCGCCCGACTGCTGAACCAGCAGCGCCTTGCTGCAGCCGGCCCGCTCTGCCACCTCGACCAGCCTGAGCGAGTTGGAGCTGTTGGGCGCGCCCACCACGATCAGCGCGTCGCAGCGCGGCGCGATCGCCTTGACGGCCGCCTGCCGGTTCGTCGTCGCGTAGCAGATGTCTTCCTTGCGCGGGCCCACGATCGCCGGAAAGCGGCTCTTGAGAATGGCGACGATGGCGGCCGTATCGTCGACCGAAAGCGTGGTCTGCGTGATGTAGGCGACGCGGTCGGGGTCGCGCGGCTCGAACCGGCTGGCGGCCTCGGCGTCCTCGATCAGTGTCGCCGCCCCCGCCGGCAACTGCCCCAGCGTGCCGACCACCTCGGGGTGGCCGGCATGGCCGATCAGCAGGATCTCGCGGCCCTCCTCGTGATGCACGCGGGCCTCCGCATGCACCTTGGAGACCAGGGGACAGGTGGCGTCGAGATAGAACATCTTGCGGGCCCGAGCCGCCGCCGGCACCGACTTCGGCACCCCGTGTGCCGAAAAGATCACGGGGGCGTCGGTTTCGGGGATCTCGTCCGAGCTCCTCCACAAAAATGGCACCTTTGGCCTTCAGGGACTCCACCACGTGACGGTTGTGAACGATCTCATGGCGGACATAAACGGGTGCTCCGAAGCGTTTCAGTGCCAATTCGACGATCTTGATGGCCCGGTCGACACCTGCACAGAAGCCGCGCGGGGCCGCCACGAGAAGCGTGATGGGGGGACGCGGACGCGCTGTCGACACGGTTAACTGGGCCATGAGATAGGTCGCATGTTCGTTGTTGGTTCACACGTCCCTAGCTTGGCTCGGCACGATCGTTGACAGTAAAATTACGAATCGCCGGACGTTGGACCAGCGAGCCTCGGGCGCGGCTCGGTGGGTAGGGAATACCGGTACGCAAGAAGCCGGGCAAGTGTTCGGACAGGGGCGCTGTGACGCAATCGGTGTGTAACGCATTGGTCTCGCTTGCGAGACCGCTGGCCTTGGCCATCCTGCTCAGCGGGCTGGGCGCGTGCGGCATGTCCTCGCTCACGTCGGGCATCGGCGGCGGCTGGTTCGGCAGCAAGAAATCCACCAGACCGACGTCGGCTCCGTCAACCAGGACGAGCTTCTCGCGGCCGCCAAGACCGACAGCGGCTCGCTGGCCGGCATCGGCGGCGAGGTGGCGCACGGCTGCCCGCGCTTCCAGGTCTGGTCGCGCGACGGCTACGTGACCATCTACGAGGCAGGTCACGTCGGCGACGCCCTTTCCGTCATGCACCGCGGCGAGATCACCAAGACCGCCCGCGAGTGCAACATCGAGCCTGGCCGCGTCACGGTGAAGTATGGCTTCTCCGGCCGCGTGCTGCTGGGGCAGAAGGGCAAATCAGGGCGCGTGACTTTGCCGGCCACTGTGTTCGTGTCCGATGCCAAGCGTGAGAAGATCGCCTCAGAGAAGGTGAGGATCGACGTCGACGTCGCCCTCGACAACCCCATCGGCTACTTCTCGATCGTGCGCTCGGTGAGCTTCCAGATCCCAGAGGGCTCCAGGCCCGGCGAGTACGAGGTCTACGTCGGCTTCGACCGCAACATTCCGGGCGCGGGATAGCGCGCCGTTCGCCCAAAATTTGCTCAATAGACCGCGCTCACAGCTACGGTGCGCGCGTTTGACTTCGCCTTGCGACTGCGCGTATCATCCCGATTGCCAACCGAGACTTGCGGAAGAGATCGGCTTCGATGTCGCCAACGTCGCGGCCGGCGCCGAAGGAGCAACCGCCCCGGAAACTCTCAGGCAAAAGGACCGCAGGTTGATGGCGCTCTGGAAAGCAGCCGGGCACATCCGGCTCACCGAAGGGGTAAGGCGGCTGGGCTGAAAGGTCTGGTCGCTCGAAATCTCTCAGGTCCCGCGACAGAGGGGGCTTGAACCCGTGCCAGGCCGGTGCGGGGAGCAAGCTGCGTGGGACCGAGCATGAGCGCTGGCGCCAATCCTGACACCGCAGACTTGCAGCGCACGCCGCTCTACGAGCTGCACGTTGCGCTCGGCGCCAAGATGGTGCCGTTCGCCGGCTACGAGATGCCGGTGCAGTACCCGCTGGGCATCCTCAAAGAGCACCTGCACACGCGCGCTGGTGCGGGGCTGTTCGACGTCTCGCACATGGGGCAGGCGTTTCTGATCGGGCCGATCACGAGACGACGGCGGCGGCGCTGGAAGCGTTGGTGCCGGCCGACATCGTCAGCCTGAAGCCGGGGCGGCAGCGCTACAGCCAGCTGCTGAACGATGAGCGGCGGCATCGTCGACGACCTGATGGTGACGCGCTCGGCCTCGCCAGACGACGACGGCACTCTCATGCTGGTGGTCAACGCCTCGCGCAAGGAGGTCGACTACGCCCACATCGCAGCGCGGCTGCCCGACGACGTGCGGCTGCAGCCGGCGCCGGAGCGCGCGCTGCTGGCGCTGCAGGGGCCGGCGGCCGAGGCGGTGATGGCGAAGCTTTCCGATGTCGCGGCGCGGCCTCGCCTTCATGGCGGCCGCCAGCGGCAAGGTCGGCGAGTTCGACTGCCACGTCTCGCGCTCGGGCTACACCGGCGAGGACGGCTTCGAGATCTCGGTTGCGGCCGTCCAAGGCGGAGAAGCTGGCGCGCCTGCTGCTGGCGCAAGAGGGCGTGCAGCCGGTCGGCCTCGGCGCGCGCGACTCGCTGCGGCTCGAGGCCGGGCTTTGCCTCTACGGCCACGACATCGACGAGACCACGAGCCCGGTCGAGGCCGGGCTCGAATGGTCGATCCAGAAGCGGCGCCGGACGGAAGGCGGCTTTCCCTGGCGCCGCGCGCATCCAGGACGAGCTGGCCAAGCGGCCCCAAGCGCCGCCGCGTCGGCATCAAGCCCGACGGCCGCGCGCCGGCGCGCGAGGGCACCGAGATCCTGGCGCTGCTGGGCGATCGCTTGGGCACCGTCACCTCGGGCGGCTTCGGGCCGACGCGTCAACGGGCCGATCGCCATGGGCTACGTGCCGGCCGGGCGCGCCGAGCCCGGCACGCCGGTGAACCTGATGGTGCGCGGCAAGGCGCTCGGCGCGTCGTGTCGTGCCGCTGCCCTTCGTCCCGCACCGCTACGTCGCGCAAGACCTGAACCAGGCGAGGATTTCCCATGGCCACCGAGCGCTTCACCAAGGACCACGAATGGATCCGCGTCGAGGGCGACGTCGGCACCGTCGGCATCACCGACTACGCGCAGAGCCAGCTCGGCGACGTCGTCTTCGTCGAGCTGCCCGAGGTGGGCAAGAAGGCGGCTCAGGGCGAGGCGGTGGCGGTGGTCGAGAGCGTCAAGGCGGCGAGCGACATCTACTGCGCCGGTGTCCGGCGAGGTGATCGCGGTCAACGCCGACCTCGCGGGCAATGCGGCGCTCGTCAACGAGGACGCGGAAGGGCGCGCCTGGTTCTTCAAGATCAGGATCGCCAACGCGGCCGAGCTCGACGAGCTGATGGACCGCGCCGCCTACGAGGCGTTCGTGAAGGAAAGCAGCTGATGCGCTACCTGCCGCTCACCGACGCCGACCGCAAGGCCATGCTGGCCAGGATCGGCGTCGCCGACATCGACGAGCTGTTCGCCGACGTGCCCGCGGACAAGCGGCTGCACCGGCCTTGTCGACCTGCCCAAGGCCAAGGGCGAGCTGGAGGTCGAGCGCGAGCTGGGCCGGCTGGCCGCGCGCAACGTGGCGGCGGGCTCGGTGCCGTTCTTCGTCGGCGCCGGCGCCTACAAGCACCACGTGCCGGCCACCGTCGATCACCTGATCCAGCGCTCCGAGTTCCTCACCTCCTACACGCCCTATCAGCCCGAGATCGCGCAGGGCACGCTGCAATATCTGTTCGAGTTCCAGACCCAGGTCGCGATGCTGACCGGCATGGAGGTGGCCAACGCCTCCATGTACGACGGCTCGACCGCGGCGGCGGAAGCGGTGCTGATGGCGCACCGCGTCACCAAGCGGCACAAGGCGGTGCTCTGCGGCGACCTGCATCCGCACTATCGCGAGACGATCGAGACGATGGCGCGTTTGGCGGGCCACGAGACCGGTGGCGCCGCTGCCGCATGGCGCGGCGGAGGACCTGGCCGGGCTGATCGACGCCAACCGTGTCCTGCGTCGTCGTGCAGAACCCGGATTTCTTCGGCCACGTGCGCGATCTCACGCCGCTCGCCGAGGCGGCGCACGCGGCCGGCGCGCTGCTGATCGCCGTGTTCACCGAGGTCGTGTCGCTCGGGCTGGTCGAGCCGCCGGGCGCGATGGGCGCCGACATCGTGGTGGGCGAGGGCCAGTCGATCGGCAACGCGCTGTCCTTCGGCGGGCCCTATGTCGGCCTGTTCGCCACGCGGCAGAAGTACGTGCGGCAGATGCCGGGCCGGCTGTGCGGCGAGACGGTGGACGCGGAGGGCCGGCGCGGCTTCGTGCTGACGCTTGTCGACGCGCGAGCAGCACATCCGCCGCGAGAAGGCGACCTGCAACATCTGCACCAACTCCGGCCTGTGCGCGCTGGCCTTCACCATCCACATGACGCTGCTGGGCGAGGCGGGCCTGCGGCGGCTGGCGCGCTCAACCACGCCAACGCGGTGGAGCTCGCCGACCTGCTGGCCAAGGTGCCGGGCGTGACGGTGCTCAACGAGACGTTCTTCAACGAGTTCACCATCCGCGTGCCGGGCGAGCGGCGCCGAGGTGATCGAGGCGCTGGCGGCAAAGGGCGTGCTCGGCGGCGTGCCGGTGTCGCGGCTGTCGCCGGACAATCCCGATCTGGCCGACCTGATCATCGTCGCCGCGACCGAGGTGAACACGGACGAGGATCGCGCCGCCTACGCCAGGCGCTGCGGGAGGTGCTGTGATGCTGAACCGCGCAGGCCGACGGCCGACGGCACCACGTGCAGCAGGCCGAGCGCGCGGCCGACGAGCCGAGACCTTCACCGGCAACCGCGGGCTCGCCATCGAGGAGCCGCTGATCTTCGAGATCGGCCGCACGGACACGACCGGCGTCGATCTGCCGGAGCCGGGGAAGTTCGCCGCGCGGCTCGGCAAGCTCGTGCGCAAGGAGCCGATCGGCCTGCCCGGCCTCTCCGAGCCGGAGACGATGCGCCACTACGTGCGGCTGTCAGCCAGAAGAACTACGCCATCGACACCGGCATCTTCCCGCTCGGCTCGTGCACCATGAAGCACAACCCGCGCCTCAACGAGAAGATGGCGCGGCTGCCGGGCTTCGGCGACATCCACCCGCTGCAGCCGCTCTCGACCGTGCAGGGCGCGCTCGCGCTGATCGCCGAGCTGTCGCGCTGGCTGCTCGAGCTCACCGGCATGCCGGCCGTCGCCATGACGCCCAAGGCCGGCGCGCACGGCGAGCTGTGCGGCATGATGGCGATCAAGGCGGCGCTCGAGGCGCGCGGCGACGAAGCGCGTCGATCGTGCTGGTGCCGGAGTCGGCGCACGGCACCAACCCGGCGACGGCGGCGCTGCTCGGCTACCGGGTCGAG
This sequence comes from uncultured Chloroflexia bacterium, assembly GCA_963703905.1. Classification (GTDB taxonomy): domain Bacteria; phylum Chloroflexota; class Dehalococcoidia; order DSTF01; family WHTK01; genus DATLYJ01. The sequence goes on along the minus strand of CAVPFY010000005.1, from coordinate 253,674 downwards.
ACGTGCCGGCGCGCGCCGACGGCACGCGTCGATCCGGAGGAGGTGAAGAAGCGGCTGTCGCCCGACGTCGCCGCCATCATGCTGACCAACCCCAACACCTGCGGCCTGTTCGAGCGCGACGTGGTGGCGATCGCCGACGCGGTGCACGCGGCCGGCGCCTTCTTCTATGCCGACGGCGCCAACTTCAACGCCATCGTCGGCAAGGTGCGGCCCGGCGACCTCGGCGTCGACGCCATGCACATCAACCTGCACAAGACGTTCTCGACGCCGCACGGCGGCGGCGGGCCGGGCGCCGGTCCGGTGGTGCTGTCGGCGGCGCTGGCGCCGTTCGCGCCGGTGCCGCTACGCGCGTGGCGGATGCCGATGGCGTCCGCTACGTGGAGCACGCGGGCGCACAGCGAGGGCAAACCCTTCGGCCGCATGTGCGCCTTCCACGGCCAGATGGGCATGTTCGTGCGCGCGCTTGCCTACATGCTCTCGCACGGCAGCGACGGCATGCGGCAGGCGTCGCGAGGACGCGGTGCTCAACGCCAACTACGTGCGCGCGTCGCTGTCAGACCTGATGTCGCTGCCCTTCGGCGACCGGCCGTGCATGCACGAGGTGCTGTTCGACGACCGCTGCCTCGAGGGCACCGGCGTCACCACGCTCGATTTCGCCAAGGCGATGATCGACGAGGGCTTCCACCCGATGACGGTGTACTTCCCGCTGGTGGTGCACGGCGCCATGCTGATCGAGCCGACCGAAGTCGGAATCGAAGGCCAGCCTCGACCTGTTCATCGCGGCGCTGCGTGGGCTCGCCGGGGAAGCCAAGGCGGGCGATGCCGAGCGCTTCAACGAGGCGCCGCGCTTCGCCCCGCGGCGGCGGCTGGACGAGACCAAGGCCGCGCGCGAGCCGAAGCTCAGGTGGCAATCCGAGCCCGCGCGCAAGGAGGCGGCCGAGTAGACACGGGCCGTCGCGGGACGCGACTGGGCCGTGTACTCAGTAGCTTCCAACGCAAGCAACTAGTGCGGTGACCGCGACAGCTTGGATGAGATGGCGCGCTTGACGGCCTGACCGGCAGCGATTGACAGAAATGCGACTACGGGGCCGACCGATACCAAGGCGATAATGCTGTACACGGGAGAAATCCAGTTGAACGCGCTTGCGCCGAGAAGGGTTCCTACCAGCCCGAATACGCTGTTTCCAATCAGCTGGCGGGCACCGTTGTCCGAGTAAACGGCGATCAGCCACGGCACACCGGTACCGATAGAAATGCACAGCGCTATAGTAAGGTCATCCAAAGGGCTTCCGTGTCCCGGCAAGGTTGACTGAGTAAAACAATTCCGTTGGGATCTCAGCAAGGACCATGGGACGATTTTCCAGCGCGGCACAACCTGACCGGGCCTACAGCACCATCCGCATCGGCGCGGGGAAGTAGCGGTAGGCGTCGCCGTGCTTGCCGACGTAGCCGACGCCCGGCCACGGGAAGTGATAGGCCACGAACGGCGTGCGGTCGGCGGCCAGCATGTCCAGCATGCGCACGCGCGAAGCGATGCCCTGCTGGCCGTCGGTGTCGAACATGAATGCCTCGCGCGGCCGCTCCACCGAGACGACGTGGTGATGCACGACGTCGGCGACGTTGACGAGCGTCTTGCCCTGCGAGGTGATCACGTAGCTCACGTGGCCGACGGTGTGTCCGGGCGTCGCTATGACCTGGATACCGGGCACGGCCTCCTGGCCGTCCTTCACGAACACGATGCGGTCGCGGTTGGGCAGCAGCTGCTTGCGCGTGCCGGCCACGAACGGGCCGATCATCTTGTCCGACAGCTTTGCCTCGTCGGTCCAGAACGCGAGATCGGCCTCCGTCATGTAGATTTGCGCATTCGGAAACGTACGCGCTCCGCCCTCGCCGAGCAGGCCCCAGCAATGATCGGGATGCGCATGGCTGAGCAGAACCGCGTCGATGCTCTGGGCGTCGATGCCGGCGGCCTTCAGGCTTGCGACCAGCCGGCCGGTGTCGGGCCCGAACGACTTGTCGCTCCCCAGCCCCGTATCGATCAGCACCAGCCGGTCGCCGGTGTTGACCACCAGGGCGTTCTGCTCGAGCACGATATTGTCGGTCGGCAGAAAGTTCTCGCTGAGCGCCCGTGCTCAAGTCCTCCTTGGTCAACGCGCCGAATGCGCCCGCCTGCGGCTCGCCGATCCCCAGGGGCCCGTCGGAGACCACCGTGACCTCGAACGCGCCGAGCTTGAACCGGTAGAAGCTGGGCGCCTGCACGCCCACCATCGGCGCGCGGGCGAAGGCGGGATGGAGCCGGCCACTGGCGAGGCTGGACGCACCCGCGGCGGCCAAGCCGGCCAGCAGCTGGCGCCGTGAGATGGAGAAGCGGTTGGGCGCGGTCATCGGGGTTCTCCTCCAGGGTGCGTGGTTGCGGCCGAGTCTAGCCACGGCAAATGCGGCATGACCTCACAATATCGTGGCTTCCGTTGTGGCCGGCGTCCTGCTGGTTGGCGGGATAGGTGTCATAGTCTGCGCGTTCGCTCTGGGAGCGTTCGACACCGACCCGTACGGAGCCGCAGGACAATGGGCGTTCTCGTCGACGGCGTCTGGCACGACAAGTGGTACGACACGGCGAGCAGCGGCGGCTGTTTCGTGCGCGCGGACTCTGGCTTCCGCAACTGGATCACGCCGGACGGCGCACCGGGGCCGACGGGCGAGGGCGGCTTCAAGGCCGAGCCCGGCCGCTATCACCTCTACGTGTCGCTCGCCTGCCCGTGGGCCAACCGCACGCTCATCTTCCGCGGCCTCAAGGGGCTGGAGGGCATGATCGGCCTGTCGGTGACGCACTGGCTGATGGCGGAGAACGGATGGACGTTCGCGCCGGGCGAGGGCGTGGTGCCGGACACGGTCAACGGCGTCTCCTACCTCCACCAGCTCTACACGCTGGCCGATCCGCGCTACAGCGGGCGCGCCACCGTGCCGGTGCTGTGGGACAAGCAGCGCTCGACCATCGTCAACGACGAGTTCGAGCGAGATCATCCGCATGTTCAACTCGGCGTTCGATGGCGTGGGAGCGAAGGCCGGCGACTATTATCCGGCGCCGCTGCGGGCCGAGATCGATGCCATCAACGCGCGGGTGTACGACACGCTCAACAACGGGGTGTACAAGGCTGGTTTTGCGACGACGCAGGAGGCCTACGAGGCGGCGGTCTTGCCGCTGTTCGAGACGCTGGACTGGCTGGAGCAGCGCCTGCGCTCGCGCCGCTTCCTGCTCGGGGCCGAGCCTACCGAAGCCGACTGGCGCCTCTTCACCACGCTGGTGCGCTTCGATCCGGTCTATGTCGGGCACTTCAAGTGCAACATTCGCCGGCTGGTCGACCATCCGAGCCTTTGGGCCTACACGCGCGATCTCTACCAATGGCCGGGCGTGCGCGAGACCGTGAACCTCACCCACATCAAGCGCCACTACTACATGAGCCACCGGACCATCAATCCGACCGGCATCGTGCCCGTGGGCCCTATGATCGACCTCGACGCGCCGCATCGTCGCGAAAATATGTAATGGATTTCACTTACTTAACTACGACGTCTTGCCAATAGGTCAGCAATACTGACATATCTTGGTTTTGGGCAAATCCAAGCAAAAAAATGGAGTTGAACCGTGGGCAATCTCGCGCCGGCGGCTGAATGGGAGCCGCGTTATGCCGCCCGCGCCGAGCGCATGCGGGCCTCCGAAATCCGCGAGCTGCTGAAGGTGCTGGAGCAGCCGGGCATCATCTCCTTCGCCGGCGGCATCCCCGACCCGGCCCTGTTTCCGGTCGACGAGGCCAAGGCTGCCTACGCCGCGGTGCTCGGCGATGCCTCGCTTGCAAGCGGCGGACTGCAGTATTCCGTGAGCGAGGGCTACCTGCCGCTGCGCCAATGGATCGCCCGGCACATGGGCAGCCTGGGCGTGCCATGCGAGGCGGACAACATCGTCATCACCTCGGGCTCGCAGCAGGCTCTGGAGTTTCTGGGCCGTCTGCTGCTTTCGCCTGGCGACACGGCTCTGGTGACTGCCCCCACGTATCTGGGTGCCCTGCAGGCCTTCTCGGCCTCCGAGCCGCGCTACGACGAGCTGCGCCCCGAGGACGGCAATCGCACGCCGGCCTGCTATGCGAACGCTGCCCGGCACGGCGGCGGCGCGGTCAAGTTTGCCTACGTGGTTCCGAGCTTCGCCAATCCGACGGGTGAAACGTTGTCGCTCATCGCGCGCCAGCGGCTGCTCAACCTGGCCGCCGAGCTCGACATTCCCGTCATCGAGGATGCCGCGTATGCCATGTTGCGCTTCGAAGGCGAGCCGCTCCCCTCCATCCTGGCCTTGGAAGTGGCGCGTCGCGGCAGCATCGAGCGGGCGCGCTCGATCTATTGCGGCACCTTCTCCAAGGTGCTCTCGCCCGGTTTGCGCGTCGGCTGGATCGTCGCATCGAAGGCGTTGATCCGGCGGTTGGTGCTGATCAAGCAGGCGTCCGACCTCAACAGCGCCACCATCAACCAAATGGTCATGCACCGCTTGGCTGAGACGGCGTTCGGCGGCCAGGTCGAGGGGGCCTCGTCTCACTATCGCCGCCGCCGCGATGCGATGCTGGCGGCACTCGCGCGGCACATGCCAGCTGGCGTCACCTGGACCCGGCCGGAAGGCGGGCTGTTCACCTGGGTGACGCTGCCCGAGGGCGTCGACAGCGCGACGCTGCTCGAGCGCTCGCTCGCCGAGGCTCGCGTCGCCTTCGTGCCGGGCAGCGCCTTCTTCTTCGACGGCCGCGGCCGCAACACGCTGCGCCTCTCCTATTCGCTGCCCGACGAGGCGGCGATCGAGCGGGGCATCGCGGCGCTGGCCAAGCTGATCTGAGAAGGCCCGCTTCCCGCCGCTTCCATCGAGGGTTCGAGCAACTGCGGGCGGACGCCGCAGCCGTGGGCTGCCCGTTGGGAGGCCTTGGGACGAAGCCCATCCTTGTGCGCCTCCATGCCCTGCCTATACAGGACAGATCGCAGTCCCATGCTGCCCAGAAAGCGTGGGCTTATCCGATCCCTATCGGCAGAACAGCAGTGGAGGACAAGGACATGGCAAGGCCCAGTCTGCAGAGCAAGATGAGCGAGAGCGGCGATGTCGTCGGCATGCTGCGCAACTCGAAGATCGGCATGTACGTCTACCCGGTCGTCGCACCGGAATTCATCGAACTGGCGCAACGAGCAGGTCGCCTGGCGCAAGTCCGCCGTGCTGTTCGACCAGAGCCACCACATGGACGAGCTGATCGTCGAAGGGTCCGGATGCGGCCAAGTTCCTCGAGCACGTCGGCGTCAACAGCTTCGCCAACTTCGACCTGAACCGCGCGAAGCACTTCGTGCCGGTCACGCCCGCGGGCCACGTCATCGGCGACATGATCATCTTCCGCGAGCGCGAGGATAAGTTCATGCTCGTCGGCCGCGCGCCGACCGCGAACTGGGTCAAGTTCCAAGCCGCGATCGGCAAGTACAAAGTCCGGCTCACGCACGATCCGCGCTCCGACTCGCGCCCCGACGGCAAGACGATCTACCGCGCGCACTATCGCTTCCAGATTCAGGGACCGGACGCGAACAAGATCTTCGACAAGATCAACGGCGGTCCCGTCCCGGACGTCAAGTTCTTCCATGTCGACTGGATCAAGGTCGGCTCGCCGCAAGCGTCCCGCGCTGCGTCACGGCATGGCCGGCGCACCGGGCCTCGAGATCTGGGGCCCGTATGCGGACAAGCACTACATCCAGCCGACGATCCTCCAGGCCGCGCGCGACGTCGGCGTCGACCTGCGCCTCGTCGGCAGCCGCGCCTACTCGACGAACACGCTGGAATCGGGCTGGATCCCCTCGCCGCTGCCCGCGATCTACACCGGCGAGCGGCATGCTGCAGGACTACCGCGACTGGCTCGGCGCAGACAGCTACGAGGCGATCGGCTCGATCGGCGGCAGCTTCGTCAGCGACGACATCGAGGACTACTACGTCAATCCGTTCGAGCTCGGCTACGGCTTCTACATCGGCTGGAAGAAGGACTTCATCGGCAAGGACGCGCTGCTGAAGATGAAGGACAAGAAGAACCGCAAGAAGGTGACGCTCGAGTGGAATCGCGACGATCTGCTCAAGGTCGTCGCCTCCAGCTTCGACGGGCGAAGCACGACCTACAAGTGGATCGACCTCCCGCAGCCGAACTACGCCTCGACGAGCGCCGACGCGTTGCTCGCGCAACGGCAAGATGGTCGGCATGTCGATGTTCAACGGCTACTCGTTCAACGAGCGCTGCATGCTGTCGCTCGGCGTCGTGAACGACGACGTGCAAGATCGGCGATCAGCTCACGCTGATCTGGGGCGAGCCGGAGACCACGCGGCAAGACCTCGACCGAACCGCACAAGCAGGCCGAGATCCGCGTGCGCGTGTCGCCGACGCCCTACGCCCGCGAGGCGCGCGAGCACTACGCCGACAGCTGGCGGACGCGCAGCGCCTGACGGCGCGCATTCGCGCATACAGCGATGAGTAGTGCATATGGCCGGAGCAAGATGGTGCTCCGGCCATTGCGCTTGGTTTCAATCGTAGGCCCACCCCATCGGGGCGCCCGCGTCCTTTTGCGCAATTCGCGCGGTCACTCCGCTGTCGCATCCTGGCGCATGATCACGATCGGGTTCTCGATCAGGCGCAGCATCGATCGGCTTGGCGGCAATGAGCTTGGGGTTGTGCGGCAGGGGATTGTCGCGTCCACGCGGCGCGTTGAGCCAGTGATCGTGGCTCGGGATCCTGTCGATGCCGAGGGGGTAGATCGTCAGCTTGTCCGGCTCGAACTTGAATTCAGCAGGAAGTTCTTGTAGTTCTGGATCCTGAGCGCCGCGAACGCATCCTCTGCGTGCATGCGCCCGATTACCCCGGTGACGACCCAGTACAAGCCCCACAGCGAGCCACCGACCAGGGCGCCGCCGTCCCAATCGTGGCGCTGTTGCAGCGCGTGACCGTGGGGAACATGGCGTGGCTGTCGTTGAAGCGAACCCCGCGCTCGCCCAGCGCCCAGAGGTTCGGCGTCAGGTCCGCCCCGATCAGGTCGGGCCGCGTGCCCGTCCCAGACCATCACTATCGCCCGGCCCTGAAGCGCCATACGCCCTCCCGCGGCTTCGTCTGCGCGAATCTTCGGGCGGGAGGCGCCGCGCTGTCTACGGGTGCGACATCGGGCGCAGGAATGAACGGGGCATGAGGCGCAAATCTCCAAACGCCGCGGAAGCCTGTATCATGAGAACACTCGTGAGCGCAACAGGACGAAAGGCTACATCGTCACTTCTGCTCTGGGCGGCGTGGACACTTGTGGGCACCGTGGCCGTCGGCTGCGGCGGCCGCGGGATGACGCAGGAAGCGCATTCGACCGCAACGCAAGACGTTCCCAGGGTTGCGGCAACTCCGCGCCCGCCGAGCGAACCCTTTCAGGAAGTGATCGCGGCGGCGTGGTTGCTCCAGGAAAACTATCCTCACGGCCCGGACACTCAAGGCCTTCTTCTGGCTGCTTGGGAGGGGACGAAAGCGGTCTTCGCGCAAATCTACGGAAGAGAGTTGCGGCGTCCCCGTTCCGATCTGTCCGGCGGCCCGGCATTTGCTGAGGCCAACCCGATCGCCGGCCTGAAGACAGTGCTCTCGACCTATCCTGAACTGGAGCGGGCACGCGTCGCGGCCGGCGCGATGACGGGAATGACAAGGGCCGAGGGCGATCCCAACACATACGTTGGCTCCGCCCCCCTCGAACTCTATGACCTGGGCGTTTCCGCCATGTGGAAGCCGGGATTCGGAGGCGCCCTCATTTACGAGGTTTCGCCCGGGGGTCCCGCCGATTTTGCGCGCGTGCAAATGGGCGATGGTATCCGCACCGGAATGCAATTCGATACCGTTCGCGGACTTACCGGCGGACGTATCCCTGGCGTCGCCGCGCCTCTGTTTATCGACCGTGTCCGATATGTAGCACCCGGCACTTACGCGTCGGGTACAATCACGCTGCGGCCCCAGAGAGACGCGCCAAGATACTCGATAACAAAGCTCGAAGGTGGCATTGCTTACGTTCGCCTCTATGTGATTCCCGATGACCAGACTTTTGTAGCCCGCTTCGAGACCAATCTTCGGAAAATGGCGGGCGAAAACCCTTCTGCCGGTTCGATCTTGGACCTGCGGGGAAATGCCGGCGGTTCGCCCAGAACATGGCGTCGGTTGCGGCGCTCTTCGGGTACAAGGGAACCGTTGCCACTGTAACGCTTCGCAAAGGCGGCGAATTGGCATTACCGGCTCCGGCGATGGCCAGCGTAAGGCGTGGCTCGAATCTCACAGTCTTGACCGACTTCGGGACGCAGGCGAACGCGGAGGTGCTGGCCGTGGCGTTGCGAGAGGCCAACCTTGCCTGGATTGTGGGCGACTTCACTTTCGGGGCTTCGAACGTCAGCCGTCGTTACCTCTTGGGTGGCGTGCCGCTGACGGTGAGTCTCAGGGAACGCTCGCATTGGCCCCAACAACGTCCTCGTAAACACGAAGGGCCAACTGCCGGACTACTGGGTAAACTTGGACCGCGCGCCTCTGACCGAAGGGCGTGACGTCCAGCTAGAAGGGGCTCGCCTTGCGGTCACCACCTTTCCCGTCAGGGACGGGGTTCGAGAGGGCCCCTGACGCCGGCCGCCTCCAGGGAGATCGGGCGGACGGCGGCCGGCGTCTCAGGCCGAAGTCAGAAGGGCAGGCCGGACCGCGTCGGGTCACGAACGACGGGCCGCGTCATCGAGGAGGAGAGGGGCTCGACTTCAGCGGAATCCAGCCTGCCCGGACTTCCCAGAACGTGCTCGCGTCTTCAGTTCCAGGTCCCCAGCGGGCGCTCGAAGCGCACGCGCGGGAGGTCGCCTCGCAGCCAGCGCCGGATAATGCGCAGCACGGGCTCGCTCGGCTGCGGCGCCTTCAGGTCTTCGGATTCGATCAGGAGCGCCGGAGTTTCGTGTCTCACGTCGCCGCCTCCTTGGCTGGCTTTCGCTCAGGTTAGGAGCGCCGGTTTACGACGCCGTTTCGCGGACGTTTCGCTCGTGTTAACTTCGCGGAAGGACCACCGCGCAGAGCATTGACATCTTTGTAAGTGTTGCCTTACGCTCCTGGCGTGGAAGTGACTCTGCGGGCCATCGCCGAGCCGCGCCGGCTCGAGATACTGAGGCTGGTCTCCGGCCGCGAGCTTGCCGCCGGTGAGATCGCGGCGCACTTCGACGTCAGCCGGCCGGCGATTTCGCAGCACCTGCGCGTGCTGCGCTCAGCGGGCCTGCTGACCGAGCGGCGCGAGGGCACGCGGCGCTTCTACCAGTCGCGGCCGGAGGGCCTCGCGGAGCTGAGGGCGTTCCTGGAGACGTTTTGGGACTCCGCTCTGGGACGGCTCGCGGCGGCCGCCGAAGCGGAGCAGAGGAGGCGGGACCGTGGCGACAGCGTTTGAGCGCGGGGGCGTGGTGCGCGAGGTGCGGATCAACGCCAGGCCGGAGACAATCTTCCCTTTCTTCACCGACCCGGCGAAAATGGTGCGCTGGAAGGGCATCGACGCCATGCTCGACCCGCGGCCGGGCGGCGTGTATCGCGTGAACGTGACCGGACGTGACGTCGCCGTGGGCGAGTACGTCGAGATCGTCCCCTACACTCGCGTCGTATTTACCTGGGGTTGGGAGGGCGCCGGCCAGGCGGTGCCTCCCGGCGCGAGCACCGTCGAGGTCACGCTGACGCCGGACGGCAATGCCACGGTCGTGCGCCTGCGCCACTACGGCCTCTCGCCGGAGCAGGGCGAGGCGCACCTCGAAGGCTGGGACCACTTCCTGCCAAGGCTGGTCGAAGCGGCCGAGGGGCGTGACCCCGGCGCCGACCCCTGGACCATGGCGCCGCCGGAGGCGGCGGCTCAGCCGTAGAAACGTCGAAGGGAGGAGCGCGGGGCTAACTCTCAAAGAGACTGGGGCCGGCTCGTTACGCCTCTTTAGCGGCGTCGAAAGCCGGACGCCATGCGAAGCAACCTAACCTTGAGAGCAGACTCGCCCGCCGCGGCGGGCCAGGAGGAACAAAATGCCGAATCCAGTGGTGCACTTCGAAATCGCCGGCCGCGACGGTAAGAAGCTCCAGGACTTTTACAGCCGGATCTTCGGCTGGAAGGTCGACGCCAACAATCCGATGAGCTACGGCATGGTCGATAACAGCGGCCAGGGCATCAACGGCGGAATCAGCGGCGGCGAGGCCAACCCACACGCCATCTTTTATGTCGCGGTGTCCGACACCGATGAGTACCTGAAGAAGGTCGAGGGCATGGGCGGCAAGACCGTCCACCCGACAGAGGTCATTCCCGGCATGGTCACCTTCGCCCTGTTCACGGACCCGGAGGGCAACCTGGTAGGCATAATCAAGGACGAAGACCCAAGCCACCAGCATTGAGCCTCACTTCCCTGCCCCCTCTCCGTCAACGGAGAGGGGGGTTCTGAGGGTTCGCGGATTGGATCCACGGCGGCCTTTCGTTGAGGGCGTCCGCCTCAGCGCGGACGGAAGGCGCGCCTTCGCCGAGGATGCGCTCCAGCACGTCCAGGGCGGCGTGGGCGGCTTTGGGTGTGAGGTCGGGCTGCCAGAGGAGGCGCGTGCGGCGCGTGAGCAGATCTTGCAGGCTGCGCGCGTCTTCATGCGCCACGGCAAACGCAAGCTGGCCCACAAGCACCGGCGATGAATCCAGCACCGGCTCGAACAGGCGCCTGTCCCCGGCCATGAAGTCGTAGGCCAGGCCGGCGCGCGGGCCGTAGACCCCTTGAAGGTAGGCGAACAGCGCCGCATCGTCCGGCGGCACTGGCCCCGATGGCCGCGTCGTGGCGAAGAAGGGCGCGCGTTTTGTCCGCGAGCGGACGCGGCCGCGGCCCATCGCCTTCAGCGTACGGTCGACCGTCTCTTCGGCCATGCGGCGATAGGTCGTGTACTTGCCGCCGAGGAGCGTGACGAAGGCCGGAGGCGACACGAAGACGTGGTGGCGGCGCGAGATGGCGCCAGCGGGGACGTCCGGCCGGGGAGGGGCGACCAGCGGCCGGAGGCCGGCGAACGCGTAGGAGACCGACTCGCGGGTCAGCGGCTGGCCGGGCAGGTAGCGCCGCGCGTGCTCGAGCAGGTAATCGACGTCTTCGGCGGTGACTTCTACGCGGCCCGGGTCGCCGGCGTACTTCGTGTCCGTCGTGCCGATCAGCGAGCGGTCGTCCCACGGGATGACGAAGAATACGCGCTCATCGGGGCCCGTGGGCAGGATGAGGGCGTCTTCCAGCGGCAGCCGCGGCACAACGATATGCGCGCCCTTCGTCGGCGCCAGCCTCGGCGCGTCCGCGAGGCCGGCCATGGCCGCGATCTTGTCGCTCCAGGGGCCGCCGCAGTTCACGATCGCGGCGGCGTTGACGCGGCCCTCCTCGCCGCTGAGGACGTCGCGGTAGCGGACGGCGTATCGCGCGCCCTCGCGGACGATGTCCAGGACTTCGCGGTAGTTCAGGCACGCCGCCCCGGAAGCGCGGGCCGAAAGCACGTTTTCCAGGCAGATGCGCGCGTCGTCCATGCGGTCGTCCCAGTAACGGACGGCGCCGCGCAGGCCCTCGTGGCGAAGGCCGGGGTCGGCGGCCAGCGCCTTCGCCGGCAAGAGGTGACGCTGCCGTTCGACGTTGCGGAAGGCCGCCAGCAGGTCATACACGGCGACGCCCAGGCGAACCTTCCACAGCGGGTCCGGGTCGCTCTCGTAGACGGGGTAGAGGAAGCTCTGGGGCCAGACCAAGTGCGGCAGCAGGCGGCGCAGGATGTGCCGCTCCTGCTGCGACTCGAAGACGAGGCCGAACTCGTAGTGCTTGAGGTAGCGCAGACCTCCGTGGGCGATCTTGGTCGACTTGCTGGAGGCGCCGCTGGCCCAGTCGCCCTTCTCGAACAGGCAGACGGAGAGGCCCCGAAGCGTCGCGTCGCGCGCGACGCCGGCGCCGTTGATGCCGCCGCCGACGACGACAGCATCGAAGTGGCGCCCGTCAACCACGGGTCGAGCGGTCGTGTGATCGGTCAAAGTACTGTCCGACCGCCTGCTGTAGGCGCCTCTCGCGAGAGGCGCCTACAGGGGAACCGGACCTGCCGCCTACAGGGAACCTGGATCCGGCGCCTTCGGAGGGGCTGCCGCGGCTTCACAAGTGGGCCTCGTCGTAAGGCGCCAGGTTCGTCGCCAGAAGGCCTTCGACGGCAGCCGACCAGCGCTCGCGCCCGCGGCGGCGGGAGGCGGCTTCGGCGCCGGGCCGGAAGCGGCGCTCCTCGCGGCGCAGCGACGCCACCTCGGCCTCGTCCTTCCAGAAGCCGGTGGCGATGCCGGCGAGGTAGGCCGCGCCGAGGCCGGTCGATTCCACCGACTCAGGGCGCGAGAGCGCCGTGTCCGCCAGGTCGCATTGAAGCTGCATCAGGAAGTCGTTGGCCGCGGCGCCGCCATCGACGCGCAGCTCGGAGGCGCGGATTCCGGACTCACGTTCCATTATGTCGAGCACATCCTGAGCCTGAAAGGCCATCGACTCCGTCGCGGCGCGCACGATGTGGGCCGGCATGGTCCCGCGCGTAAGGCCGTAGATCGCGCCGCGCGCGTCCGGGCCCCAGTAGGGCGTGCCCAGGCCGACGAACGCGGGCACGAAAACGACGCCGCCACTGTCCGGCACGCTTGCGGCGAGGCGTTCGGCGTCCGCGGTCCCCTCGATGAAGCCCATGTTGTCTCGGCACCATTGAATCGCGGCGCCGGCGATGAAGATCGACCCTTCGAGCGCGTACACAGTCTTACCGGCGCCGGAGGCCGCCAGGGTGGTCAGGAGGCCGGCCGAGGAGTCGACGCGCTTGGCGCCGGTGTTCATGAGGATGAAGCAGCCGGTGCCGTAGGTGGCCTTGACCTGACCCGGCTCGAAACAGGCCTGGCCGAACAGCGCCGCCTGCTGATCTCCGGCCAGCGCGGCGATCGGCACGCCGGCCGGAATCGCGCCGGAGGCAACGGTCTCACCGAAGAGGGAAGCCGAAGGTTTGACCTCGGGCATGGCCTTACGGTCCAGCGCAAAGGCGTCGAGCAGGGCATCGTCCCAGTCGAGGCGGTCGATGTCGTAGGCCAGGGTGCGGGCGGCGTTCGTGACGTCGGTGGCGTGGACGCGCCCGCCGGAGAGCCGGTAGGCGAGCCAGGTGTCGATTGTGCCGAACGTGGCGGCGCCGGAGCGTACGGCGGCGGCGATGTCCGGCCGCTCGCGCGCCAGCCAGAGGGCCTTGGTGCCGCTGAAGTACGGGTCCAGTAGAAGGCCGGTCTTGCGCCGCACTTCCGGTTCGAGGCCGGCCGACCGCAACTCTTCACAGATCGACGCCGAACGCCGGCATTGCCAGACGATGGCGTTGTACAGGGGCCGTCCGGACGCGCGGTCCCAGAAGAGGAAGGTCTCGCGCTGGTTGGTAATGCCGACCGCCACGGGCCGGACGCCGCCGTCCGCCAGGACCTCGCCCGCGGCCGCGATCGTCGCCTGCCAGATCTCCTCGGGGTCGTGCTCGACCCAGCCGGGCCGGGGGAAGTGCTGCGGGAACTCGCGGTAGCCGCGCGAGATAAGCGCCCCATCCTGGCCTGCGAGCAGCACCGTGATGCCGGTGGTGCCGGCATCGATGGCGAGGACGGCGTCGCGGGGCATCGCGTCAGGAGCGGGCCGTCGTGGACTCGCCGTGGAGAGAGGCCGGCGTGAACGTCAGCGCCGCGGCGGCGTAGACCCTGGCGGCGCGGACAAGGTCGGCGATCTTGACGAACTCGTTTGGGCCGTGGGCGCCACCGCCCGCCGAACCGGCGCCGAAGCCGACGGACGGAATCCCGGAAATGTGGTGGGTCGAGATGCCGTCGGTGCCGCCGCTGAGCAGGCGCAGGGTCGGCGCGATGCCGGTCGCGCGCTGGACGGCGGCGCTGACGTGCTTGACCAGCGGGTGCTCCGGCGACTCGAAGTAGCCGGCGGAACCGGCGACGCTGGGCCGGATCTCGGCCGTTACGCCGTCGACGCCCGGCCTCCGACACCAGGTCCAGCATGCGCTGGCGCACCTTCTCGCGGTCGCAGCCGGGCGTGAGGCGGATGTCGAAGGTCGCCGTGGCCTCGTCGGGGATGACGTTGGTCTTGACGCCGCCGTTGATCAGGGTGAGCGCCACGCTGGGGTAGAGGAAGAGGTTGCGCGCCATCTCCGCGTCGGCGCCCTGGAAGCCGTTGTTTGCGACCAGGTCCTCGCCGGAGGCGCGGGCGACGGCGTACAGGTCCTCCGGCAGCTCCAGCTTGAATTCGCCGATCCGGCGGGCGTAGGGGATAACGGCCATGAGCTTGTCGATGGCGTTGTCGCTGCCCATCGGGCGCGAGGCGTGTCCGGCGGTGCCCGTGGCGCGAAGCGTCGTGCCCATGCCGCCCTTGCAGCCGATGTCCACCGTGGGCCGGGCGCCGGTCCAGCCGTCGCCGATGATGCAGGCGTCGGCGCGGAAGAGGCCGGCCTCGGCCAGCTTACGGGCGCCGTCGATGCCGCCGACCTCCTCGTCGCAGGTAAACCAGAACTCGACGGTCGGGCCCAGCCTTTCGCCCAGCTCGTGCAGGAGGCCGGCAGCGACCATGGCCGCGGCATCGCCGCCCTTCATGTCGGTGGTGCCGCGCCCGAAGACGCGATCGCCGACGATGGCGCCGCTGAAAGGCTGGCGCTCCCAGGCGTCTGCCTTCCCCGGCGGCACGACGTCGATGTGGCCGAGCCAAATCAGGCGGCCTTCGCCGCGCCCGGGGACGGTAGCGCAGAGGCTGGGCTTGCCGGCGACCGGTTCGTGGACGGCGGTCTCGATGCCACGGGCGCGGAAGTGCTCGTCGATCGCCGCGACGATGTCCGTGGTGAGGCCGGGCGGGTTCACGGTAGGGAGCCGGACGAGGCGCGAGGTCAGGGCCGCAAGCTCGTCGCCCAGCTTTTCGATTCGGGACAGCACGCCGTCAAGCTCTTCAGACATCGAGCCCCCTATTCCGGATTCAGCTACACCGCGCCGAGCATCGGCTCATTCGCCAACGAACCGCGGCTCGCGCTTCTCGACGAAGGCGGTCGAGGCCTCTTTGTGGTCGGCGCTCTGGCGGCCGTAGCGCTGGTAGAAGGCCTCCTGGGCCAGCACGGCCTGGAGCGAAGCCGTCTCGGCCAGGTTCAGGTTCTCTTTCATGCGGGCGAAGGCGCCGCTGGGGCCGGCGGCGAGGCCGGCGCAGAACTCGAGGGCGCGGTCCAGGAGATCTTCGTGCGGGTAAACGCGATTGGCGATGCCCAGCTCCAGTGCGCGTTGCGCGTCCAACACCTCGGCCGTGAAGAACAGCTCGCGGGCGCGGCCGCCGCCAACGATGCGCTGCAGAAAATAGCTGCCGCCGAAGTCGCCGCTGAGGCCGACGTTACGGAAGGCGGTGCCGAAGCGGGCACGGTCGGAGCAAAGGCGCAGGTCGCAGGCCAGCGCCAGGCTCATGCCGGCGCCCATCGCATGCCCGTTAACGATCGCGACTGTGGGTTTCGGCATCGTGTGCAGCTTCAGGGACGTGGCCTCATGCCAGGCGCGAAGCTCCGCCGCGGAGCGGTCGACGACGCCGGTCATCGAAACAGGCGCGCGTCCCGGCGAGCCGGCAGCCCGCGACGCCATCGCCTTGACGTCGCCGCCGGCGGTAAAGGCGCGGCCGGTCCCCGTGAGCGCCAGGCAGCGCACGGTGCGGTCGCGCTCGCAGTCGGCCAGCATGGCGGCCAGTCCTTCGAACATGGCCGGCGTGAAGGAATTGAGGCTTTCGGGCCGGTTCAGGGTGATGAGGGCGACGCCGTCATCGCGCTTCTCGAACAGGACTTCGTCCATAGGAGTTGGGGCTCCTTCCCGCGCGAATGCTAAGTCCGAAGAGAAGCGCGGGCAAGGGGAATCCGTTTCGTGGGCCGGCGCGTATTTAACAGTGAGGCGCTGTCAGCTCGGTGCGGGAGCGTCGGGCAGCCGGAGCTTGGGGGAAGAGAACGGGAGCGACTCTTCCCCCTTTCATTTGTCAGAAATCAGTTCTCCAGCTTCGGCCACCGGGAAGGCGGACGCAGCGCCCCAGAACGACACCAGCTCTCTCTATCAAACGCGGGGCAGGAGCGGCGGCCCTGTTATATTTGAGGAGCGACACCAGGAGCGACAGAAGAGTCGCAACCGGCCGTGCACCACGCCGCGATCAGGCGGCCAGCGCGGGCTCGGCAGGCTGGGCCTGACGGCGCAGCGGCAGAGCCGGCCGCAGGCCGCGGATCAGCTCCGGCAGGTCAAGGTCCACGCCAGCGCGGCGCAGCCGCAGCGCAGGCCGCCCTACACCGTCCCAGTCGCCGTCTTCCAGGCGGCGGTAGCGCATGAAGACCACGTCCTGGTTGGACTGCCTGCCGGCCGGCCAGTCCGCGCGGCCGTCGGAGGCGACCTTGAAGCCGGGCGCGTAACCGGCGGGACGGGCGCCGCCACGATAGTGGAAGCGCGTCGCCGGGCTCGATTCGGGGTCGCTCTCGAGGCCGAAGCCTTCGGGGACGGGCGTGGTGGTCAGGGCGTACTTCACCGTCTCCGGGAGCATGTACAGCGCCGCGTCGCGCAGGCGCGAGCCGACGCCGCGGCTGCGCTCGCCGAAAGCCGTTATCTGCAGCAGGAGGGCCGTGTCGCCGCGCATCGACGGCGAGGCCTCCCAGGTGCCGCCGGCCGAAATAGCGTCGAAGGTGGGGTAGATGGCTTTCAGCAGCATCGGGTCCCCACCGGCGCCCGCCAGCGCCGTCTGCAGCACGCCCGAAGGCGGACCCAGGCGCCCATCTTCGTAGAAGCGAATCACGAAGACCATTCGCCCGGCGTTGCGCGCCAGGCGGCGCATGTCTTCGATGTCGCGCGGGGCGAACGGCCCCCACTCGGCCAGAAGCTCGCGCTGAATCAGCTCCAGCGCCCCTTCGTCCTCGCGCAGGTCGTCCAGCGTCGAGATGCGATAGGGCTGCTCGTCTTCGAGGACGTCGGCATAGACGCGGCCGCTGTGTCGCGCCACGTACACCGTACCGGCGGCCAGCGCGGCCGACCCGCCGACGACCGCGGCCCAGCGGCCACGATGGTCCCCGGCGCCGCGCAAGGCGCCAAGCGAACTGACGCTGATCTGCGAGAGCGTCTTGTAGCCATCGCGCCAGGTGTCGGAGGCGTAGACGCGGCCTCCCGCCCGGCGGACGGCGTCTCTGGAGTGGTTGAGGATGGACACAACTGGAGCGCTCATCTTGATCATGATGATACCCCTAGAGGTATCGGCATTTGTTGGTTATGTCCGAAGAAGGCGTTCTATTCAGCTAACAGGTGGGCCGCGAATATCGGTCGTCAGTGACTAGCTGTCAGCCAGAAGCCGGTTTCCGGTGCGGCTCCGGGCTGACAACCAGCCACTGACGACCGGACGCTAGACATCGCGCCAGCGCATGCCGGCAACGCCCAGGGCCATGGCGGCGGCCGTGATCGCGGCCAGAAGCGCCAGCTCGCCGTAGAACCCGCCCGCGCCCGAAAGGATCGCGTCGATGGCGCTGGCGGCGTGGGTATAGGGCGAGAAGCGGGCGGGCCACTGCAGCCAGTCCGGCAGCCGCGAGATCGGGTAGTAGATCGGCGAGAACATGACGATGAGAATGCCGATGGAGTTGGCCAGCAGGTTCCCCATCTGCTGGTTCGGCGACCAGGTGCCGATGACCAGCGCCACGCCGGTCAAGCGAAAGGGCGCAGAGCAGATGACAGCGGGATCAGCCAGAGGCTCAGCTCGACATGAATGCCGAAGAGGGGCGCGAAGAGAAGAATTACAGACGAGCTGATCAGGCCGCGCATGACGCCCGAGATGACCACTCCGGCGGCGTAGGACGCCTTGCTCACCGGCGAGACCACGATCAGCTTCAACTGCTGGCCGAAGCGCTCGTTGAGCAGCGTCTGGGACAGCTCATTGACGATTGTCAGGCCCAGGCTGAAGACAATGGAGCCGGTCACGAGGCGCGTGCCGATAGGCACGCCTTCCGGCGTCAGGTTGCGGGCGAAGAATAGGAACGCCAGCGGGAAGAGCGTGAAGATCAGGGCGTAGATGAAGATCGCCCGCCAGATCATGAGCAGGTGAATCCTGGCGATGACGACGGCGTCCGTGATCACTTTAGGCAATGAGCGCCTCCTCCAATCGCTGCCCTGTCAGCTCCAGGTACAGGTCCTCCAGGCTCGCGCGCATGAGGGAGTACTCCGGCGCGCGGGCGGCTTCGAGCTGGTCCACGACTTCGCGCTGAGTGAGGCCGTAGACGGTGCTACGCTGGCCGTGAGCGTCGTCGAACACGCCTTTGTAGCGGTTGTGGCAGCGGGCGCGCAGCTCATCGATGGTGCCGCGGGCGAGGATGCGTCCGGCGCCGATCACCGCGACGCTGTCGGCGAGCTCTTCGGCCTCGTCCATGTAGTGAGTCGTGATCAGGACGGTCGTCCCCTGGTCGCGCAGCGAGCGGATGAGGGCCCAGACCTCGCGGCGGGAGTGGGGGTCCAGGCCGGTTGTGGGCTCGTCCAGGATCAGCACCGATGGCTCGGCGACCAGGGCGATGCCGACCAGGAGCTTGCGCCGTAACCCGCCGGAGAGCTCCAGCGCTGCCTTCTTGCCATGCTGGCGCAGGTCGAGCGCGTCCAGCAGAAATTCAGCGCGCGTGTCCGCCTGGCGGCCGGAGAGGCCGTGCAGGCGTCCGAAGAACCGCAGGTGCTCGCCGGGGCGCATGTGAAAGTACGGCATCGCCTCCTGAGGCACCACGCCCATCAGGCGTTTGGCCCGCAGCGGCTCGCGCAGGACATCTACGCCCAGGAGGCTGACGCTGCCGCTGGTCGGCGAGAGCTCGCCGGTGATCTGGCGCACCAGGGTGGTCTTGCCGGCGCCGTTCGGCCCCAGGAGGCCGAACACGGTCCCGCGCGGGACCTCCAGGTCGATGGCATCGTTGGCAAGGGCGCCTTTGCGGTAGCGTTTGGTCAGGCCGCTAATCGAGATCGCGGCAGGCGGCGCCTTGCTGGAGCCCGGTGCTGCCCCGTCCAGCGAGACGGCCATCCTAGATCTCGGTCAGGTGGATGCTGCCGTTGCGGGTGCGCAGCCGCACCTTGGGCGCCGGGCCCTGGCCTTCGACAGGGCCGCTCTCGCGCACCGAAAGGTCAGAGCGAACGGAGCCGTGCCGGGACTCGGCATCGATCTCAAACCGGCTGTCGCGCGGGACCGCCATACGGATGCTACCGTTTGCGGCCTCCAGGTCGACTTCGCCGGCGACGTTGCCGCTGTAGCGGATGCTGCCGTTGCTGCTGCTGGCGCGGACGGCGCCACCCGGCTGCGCGATATCGACGGTGCTGTTTCGCGTCTCGACGGCGATGGCCCCTGTCGCCTTTTCGATGGTGATGTGGCCGTTGTGGCCCTGAATGGTCACGGGGCCGGCGTTGCGCAGGACGGTAGTGCGGCCATTGTGGTTCTCGGCCCTCAGCTCTGCCTGCAGGTCGTCCACGGCAACGCGCCCGTTCCGGTTCTCGATCTGCGCCGGCCTGCGTGTCCCGCTTAGCGAGACGAGCCCGTTGCGGTTGGACGCCTGGACTTCGGTCTCGGCGGGCACGCGGATCTCGTAGTCGACCTTGGGGCCGCGGCCGAAGAACATGAAGTCCGGCCTCATGAGATCCGGCGTGCTGATGTCGACGCGGTCGCCTTCACTGATGATGGCCTGTTTGATGCGCTCCAGCTCCTCGTCGGCCTCGCTGCCGTTGGCGGCGTACAGCTCGGCGACCACGTCGATCGTAATCGCGGGCTGATCGTGGGCGCGAATGGTGATCCCGCCGTTGCGGTTCGAGATCCGCAGCCGCGCCACGTTTCCCGTCTCGATGCGCCGGGAGAAGGTGCGCCGATGCAGGTTCATGCCCTCACCTCCGGTGAAGAATTCGACAGGCCCGAAGGACCAGCGGCGGCTTCCCGGCTCCCGGTCGTCGTCAAAGTCGGTATCGTCGTCGTCGTCGTCGTCAGGGTTGACCTCCGGGCCTTCGCCGGCCGCGGGCGAGTCCGGCGGGGAGCCGGAGGAACGACCGCGCCAGTTCATACGTACGTGTGGTGGTCCTGGGAAGCCGAAGAAACCCACGGCTTACCACTCATCCACCCAGCGCAGGGCGCGCCGGGGCCAGCCGAGGTAGACGCGAGGCGTGCGGCCAACCCAGCTGAAGAGGGCGAGGCCGGTGAGCACCGCCAGGGCGATGAACCAGCCATCGTCAGGCTGGACGGCGTGGGTCGCCAGGAGGACGCTGATTATGAAGGCCGCGACCCTAATCGCGAACATGCGCGCCCTCCATCGCGACCCGGCGGCCGCCGAGCGTCAGCGCTTCGGGGTCCAGCTTCAGGCCCAGGCCGACAATCGCAGAGGCCAGCCGGCGCCGGATCGGCGTGGGGCCATCCGCTGCTGTCTGTTCCTGCTCCTCTTCCAGGAAGCGCAGGATTTCGCGCTCCCGGCTGCTGAGAGGCCGCGACGCCTCCCGTGCCCTTTGCTCCATTCCATAGAAGTCGAACATGGCTTCCTCCTTAATCTCCGACAAAGCCGTGGAGGCCGCGCGAATCGCGGCGCTCGCGGCGCTGCTCGTGACGTGATTGGCGCTGCTCATCGCGCACCTGGTCGCGTACTTGGCGCGAGATTGTGCGGGCGAGCTCGCGGACGTACCAACTGTTGAGGGAGACGCCGCGCAGGTTGGCCGCCTGCGAGATCAGGTCCTTCAGCTCCGCCGGCAGGCGGATGGTCACCTTCTCGACGTCGCCTTCGACAGTGAAGAGCCTCTCACTCTCCGGCCCGTTCTCAGGCTCGGCCGCGGGCTCGACGACGAGGAAGAGGCGCCCGCCCTGGTATTCCAGGCGCGCGTTCGCCCCCGTCCCGGCGTCATTGACGCTCGTGGTAACCTCGGACAGGACATCGAAGATGGCCCGTTCGAGGTGGACTCGCGCGGCCTCGACAAAGCGCTGCATGTCGGCGCGCCGGTCCGGGTTATCGACCAGACCGAGGGGCCGCTCCAGCGCTTCGAAGACGCCGCCAAGGTTGATTTCCTTTTGCTGGCGTTGTGCTTGTGTCATGCCAGCATTGTGCCAGCATCATCACAGGCGCGTCAACCCCCTTCGGCAACAATTTTTCGGAAAAGTTTTGGCGGCCCGCGGGGCCGCCATTTGAATCTCCTAACGGTCTCGCCGTCCTAGCGCAGGCCGCCATCTCCGGTGTTTGGCGGCCGAATTGCGATGCCCGCCGGCGCGTCCGCCGTAGCGCCGGTGCCGGTCGAAGGCGCCACGATCGTCACCGCCGGCGCCGGCGTGGCGGTAGGCGGAATGAAGCAGGTGATGGACGTATTCGCGCTCACGGGCGGCGTCGAGAAGACGCCCTCGGCCGTGGCGACGATGACGTAGGTGCCGACGTTGAAGTTGCTGGTGAGCATGAACGACTGCGCCACGCCATCGAACGTCTGGCCGACGCTCGAGGACAGCGGCACCACGAGGCCGAGGATCATACCCAGGTTGGTCGTCGAAGTGCCGCCCAGGTTCATCACGAACTCGACCCGCGTGTGGTCGGAGACGAATTGGCCGATGGAGTCAACGACGACAGCGGTAAGGGTGACCTTTTCGCCACAGCGCACCGTTGTCGGATTGGCGGTGAGGAATATCTGTGCCGGCGGGCCGATCAGGTTGATGGTGAAGGAGACGTCGCGGCTGGCTTCGCCTTCCTTGCTGATGTGAGCGCGAATGACAATCGGGCCGGGAGTGTTCGTCGGAGAGTGTGATGGCTCGCAGTGGAGCACTGCCAGCGAAATCGCCTCCAGCCGCCCATCGGCGTTGAAGTCGCCCACCAGGTTGCGGGCACTGTCCAGCTGAGGCGTTGAGTCGGGCGGGGCCGTCTGGGTCAGGTCGACCTGACCCTGCAGCGCCCGGCGCGCTTCGTCCGCGTCGCCGACGTTGTCGACGGACTCGGTTTCGATAGCGCAACGGTTGACCGACCAATCGACCTCGTAGCCGAACACTATGAAGCCGCTCGCGTCGAAGAGCTCGAGCCGGATGAGGCTGTGGTCCGTGGAGCCGGGCTGCGGCCAGATCTCGAGCTTGGTGTCGGTGGCGGAGAACTGGGTCGACGCCAGCTGGCCGGCGCAGATGATGAAGAACTCGAAGCTAAACGGGCCCTGACTAATGGTCATGTTAGCAATGCCCGCGGTTGCCTGGCACTTGAACGCGACCGCCAGGCCCATGCGCGGGAACCCGGCCGGGGGTTGGTGCTCCAGGGAGTTGCCGGCGTCGGGGATGATCATTTCGTCCGTGCCCAGGCCGGCGACGTTTACGCAATTGTCCAGGGGATCGTTGAAGTCGGCGGTATCGCCGTTGTTGTCGTTGCAGAGGGCTTTGGTGAAAGTGCCGTAGTCGTCGGAGTCGAAGGTGACGGGGCCCTGGCCTTCTTCGACGGCGGCGCCAATCCACACCGTGGCGCCGACGGGCGCGAAGAACGTGTCGGGCGTGAGGCCGATGCCGGGTACGCCGTCCGACGGCGCCAGGAAGAATATCGAGGCGTCGGAAACATCGAAGTCGCCGTTGTGAAATTCGACTTTCGCCGGGTCGACGATGGCGGCGCCGAACACGCGCGCGCTCACCTCCGAGGCATCACGCAGGACGAAGGCCGCGAGGAGTGTTGCGATTATCGCGAAGGCGGCAAAGGCGGGCCGCAGCGTGCGGCCGGGGACCGAAGGCCCGCGCTCCTTGCTCAAGCTCTGGATTACCTCCGGGCACCTGCCGGAACCGTTCCGGGCTGCGCCGATTCTACCCGAACACGCGCGAACATGGATAGCCGCCCGCTGAACGGCGGCTTTACCCCCTGCTATAACGCCGCGCGGGGCGGATAGGTTAACGGGCAAAGAGAAGAGGCCGGAAACTCTCGTTTCCGGCCTCAACCTTGTATCGATTCGCTTATCGGGTCGGAGTCGCCGTGCGGACAGGCGTGGCCGTTGTCGCGGGCGCCTGCGGGCTGCCGCCGGTGCCGGCGGGGCCGGGGACCAGCCGCGAGACGACGAAGGGCTGGGTCTTGGCGAGCTTGCCATCGACGTAGACGCGGAGCTCGTAAGAGTCCTCAGGCAGGGGCGCGTTGGGCCGGAGGCTCAGGCGGCCGCCACCACGCTTGGTGTCGGGGCTGATGTTATCGCCGGACATTTTGAAGCCGGCTTCGCTGACCAGGGCGCCGGTTGCGTCGATATTCGGTGCCTTTTGCTGGATCACGCCCATCTGATACCAGCGGCCGATGACCTCGCTGCCGGACTTTGCGTTTTCGATCTGGACGACGGCCAGGATCTCACGCACGTTGGGGTTGTAAATGTTCTGAAGGACGTATGTGCCGCTGGCGGGCACGTTGTCTGTCAGACCAACTGTGATGTCTCCCTTGAACTGGGAGGCGCTGCCGCTCGCATCGGCGTCGTCGCCAAAAAGCCCGCATCCGCTGAGGAGGAATGCGGCGACAAGACCGAACGCCAAAACTAGTCCACTTCTCATGGGGTCGATACGCTCCTGACAAAAAATCGTATGGATTATAGCCTCGGATGGTCTAGGCGCAAACCCACGACCACGCTCCTGCTATAACAAACGCCGGATGAGCACCGTCATTTCACAGGGCCGTCACTGCACCGGCGGCGCTGGGAACGTCTGGTCGGAACGTCCAAGCACGGCGCCCTGTTCTGAGAGCGCGGTGACCTGGATGCTGAGGAAGGATGTCCCCGCCGGCGGGCCCGTACGCTGGCTAATAGTACAGAAGAACACGAAGTGGGTCGATGCCGGCACGCCCGCCGTGGGGTTCCTGCCTGAATCGCAGGCCCACGTCCCTTGCAGGGCCGCGCTGCCGCTGGTGATGCTCAAGGTGGCCGAAGCCGAGAAGGCGGCGGGCCACTCGTTGCATCCCGCGGGTTCGGTGGGCGCCAGCTCCGCGTCCAGACGGAACCCACCTTCGCCCAGCGCGACGATGGTCGGCCGCCCGGTGACGCCAATCCGCGTGCACTTCGCCGAAGGGGGCGGGGCAGGCGCGGTCGTGGGCGCCGGCGGCGCTGCCGGCCGCGGCGTAGCGGTCGGCGGGGGCACGGGCGATGCCGCCACCACCGGGGCGGGGCAGGACCTGAGGAAGGCCTCTTCACCCGGAGTCCGCGGGCCCGTGGCCCTGATCTCGTCGCAGTCCTTGCGGTCGGCGGGCGGCGCCAGGGTTGGCGCCGGCGGCGGCGCGGAAGCGGCGGCCCCGCGCGCGGCCGTGGCCGACCGGATCGAGGCCACGGCGCCCTTCAGCGCTCCAAGGGACGACACGCCCTTGATGCTGGAGGCCGCGAAGCCCGCGCTGGGAATCGACGCCTGGCGGCCGTAAGCCCCCGCGAGCGCGGCGCTAATCGTGCCGATCCTGGTGGTGGCCGCGGCGCCGTTGAACCGCCACGAAGCCAGCTCGATGCCGGTGGTCAGCGACAACGCTCTTATGCCGGACGCGACGCCGCCGCTGAGGGCCTGCAGGCTTCCGGGCTGGGTGGAGGTCGCGGCGGCATCGGACTCCGGCCGCGGCAGCGCGCCTACAGCACCGCCCAGGCCCTGGGTGGCCGTCGAGGCAGTGTGCGCGCCGGGGGCCAGCGCCCGCGTGGTGCCGGCGAGGGCGCGCCCGCCGGAGCGCGCGGCCAGCGCCAACGCCGGAGAGGCATCCGCGAAGCGCACTACGTTAGCGGCCGCTTCACCTTCGATGACCGCAGCGGCCAGTCCCGTAGCGGCAATCTGGGGAGGGTTCAGTGCCCGCACGGGCAGTCCCGAGGATTCGGCGCCGGCGGTTACGTCGGCGCGTCCAAGGCTGCGGCTCTGGACTCTCGCCGACTCCGCGGCGGCGCCCTGGAAGCGCGCCGCGGCCAAACCCTGTCGCGCGGCCGAGATTGCCGACGGCCCTGAGCGAAGTACGGGTACCCTGCGCGCGGGCGATCACGGTCCGGCTTTCGGCCGCCCGGACGCTTCCCGTGATCATGGAGAGCCGCCCGCCAACGGCGCCCGCGGCCGTCCCCGATCCGCCGGTAAGTGACGCGGCGCGGCCGGCGGCGTCGGCCTCTGCCGACTGGACTTGTAGAGACACCGTCAAGGTGTACCGTCCGGCAATCGCCGACGGCAGGGCCAAGCCGACCGTCTGGTTTAACCCGTCGAGGGAACCGCCCGCGACCAGACCGCTGAAGCGGACCGGAATGGCGCTAACGGCCACGGCGCGGCCGACCCTGGCAAGCGCCATCTCGGCCGCGGGCGAGGCGTCCGTGGCGTGCGCCAGGGCGTCGGCGCCGCTGTCGATGGTCGTGAACGGCGGCAGGAATGCCCGCGGCTCCTCGCCGGCGGCGCGCGGCGATCGCCGCGGCCGCCGCCGGCCTCTCCGCCGCCGTGAGGCCGCCCTGGACGGCCTGAGAGCCCGCTGGCGCCGCTTGGGGACCCAGTTCGGCGCTGGTGATGCTGCTAACCTCGTTGACCGAGCCCTGGACCGCGGTCACGGGAGCGCCTGCTTGGCCGCCCGCCGCGGCCGCGGGGGCCGCGGGCGCCGGCCTGGGAATGAAGCCTTCGGCCAGCGCGGAGGCCTGGAAGTTCCCGGCGCCGAGGAAGGGATCCGGTTCAAGTCGCGCGTCCTGGGCGGAGATGCTCCAGGCGGCGGCGGCGTTGGCCGCGTCCTTGAAGACAAAGGTTGGTTGCGGTGATAGGGGGTCAGGCTGCGACGCGGCGCCCGCCGCGGCGGGGATCAGGGGCAAGGCGAACTGGGAGTTGCCTCCGGGCTCCTTAACCAGCGCCAGCGCGGCGCCAACGCCGAGGACCATGCCCACGGAGAACGCGGCCCCGGTAAGGTGCCAGGGCCGCACGCCCGCCAGGGCCGGCGCATCCCACTCGAAGCGCCAGGCGGATGGCCAGGGCGCCGAGGCGATGCGCGATTCCACCAGCGGCTGGACGCTGATCCAGAAGAGCAAAGCAGCGGCCGGCCGGCGTGATCCAGTACACGGCGTGCTGCCCGATCGAGACCTGGTAAGACTCGTTCGGCCAGTCGTTGGCGGCGACGAAGATGCCCATCAGCGCCAGCCCGGTGACCATATTCGATATCGCGCGGCCCATCGCGGCTGAGGGCGATAGCCCCGGCGACGGCGATCACGACCCAGTCCTGGGGGTGCGAGTGCGGCACCACCAGCAGCGTCGTAAGGATCGCGGCCGCGGCGCTGGTCCGGCTATCGCCGCTGAGGCAGATGAGGATGAAGGTCCCGAGCGTGATCAGGCCCATGAGGCCCCAGAGCAGCGGTTGCGGCGAACCGGTCAGCGCGCGCAGGAAGCCGGACCAGCTCAGACTGGCGGAGCTGAAGGCGATGTCGGTCACGTCGCCGCCGCCCCGGTCGAGCGTGATCTTGATGTAATCCCGCAGGCCCTGCTCGCCGACGAGCACGAAGGGCACGATGATCACGAGCACAACCGCCCCGGCGAGCCAGAACAGCGCCGCGCGCCGGCGCTGCGCCACCACGAGTATCGGCAGGGCCAGCCACTGGGGCTTGAGCCCGGCGAAGACCAGGAGGACGGCGCTGGGCTTGTAGGCCCCGCGCTCCATGAAGAGGAAGCTGGAGGCCAGGATCACCCCCAGAAGCAGCGAAGGCTGGGCGTGCTGGAACACGAAGTATAGGGGCGTGAAGGCGAACAGCCCCAGGCCGAGGAGGATCGTCGCGGGCTGGCGCCAGCGCATGATGCGGCCGAGGAGGTAGAGGAGCAGCACGCCGGCGCCGACGTTTATCGAGAGCACGACGACGTAGGCGGTGTGCACGTCCAGCAGGCTCAGCGGCGAGAGTATGAGCGCGAAGAAGGGCGGGTTGTAGAACTTGCTCCAGGCGCCGCTGCCGGCGTAAGGGTCGCCGGCTGCCAGCCCTGGGTTTCAAATACCTGGGGGATGAACTGGTCGGGGTCGTAGAGGCTGGAGGGGTTGTCGGAGGTGATGACCTTCCCGGCGGTGTAGAAGACGGTGATGTCGCCGGCCTCAGGGAACTTCGGCGGGCCCTTGGCCTCGTAGGCCGTGCGGATGACGTCGTCGTAGTGGCGGACGAGGGACACGCCCTTGGAGGCGAAGTAGAAGGCCAGCGCGAGGGAGACGCCGATGAAGAGCAGGCGCGCGGTGACCTGCAAGACGTCGGTCTCCGCCGGCGAGCGCCGCGGGGCCGCCTTGGGGTCCATCGGGGATGGCAGGCCGCTTGCCGACTCGAACTCCGCCAATGCCGCTCCTTGGCGCTGATGAGAGGGGCGCGGGGCGCGTCCTGGCCTCTCTTGTCCGCGTGGCGGGCGCCCGCGGTGTTCTTTTGTGTGGCCGGAGTCCGATGCGGGCCGGACAGGCGCTACATTCTTCGCATCAGACTTTACGGGAGCGGGCCTGCCTCCGCAAGAGCCGCCTCTTTATAATGAACGAGGCAACCACCCGAGAGTAACACCTCGAGGCCGGAGGTAACTTCGACTAGTGGGACGAGCAGTCCATAGACCGCGATTCGCGGCGTGGTGCCCGCGTTCAGGGTTCCGTTCTCAAGCGGTCGGGCAATGCCAGCGCGTTGAGCATTTCGGCATAACGGCGGACGTAGTGGATGGAGTCGTACTTGGCGGCCACCGTTAGCCTTCCGGCCTCGCCGACCTTCTGCCGCTCTCCAGGGCCCATGTCCAGGAAGCGCATCAGGCAGCGTTCGATCTCTCCGATGCTAGAGGGTTCAAAGAGCAATCCGTTGACGCCGTCAGTAATTACCTCCGGCACGCCCCAGGCTGACGACATGGCCACGGGCACCCCGAATCCCATGGCCTCGAGCATTGATCGCGGCAACGACTCGACGTCCGAAGGCAGGACGAACAGGTCAGCCACTGAATACCAGCGGAATGGATCCGAATCAACATCGCAGACGTGCACCCTCTCGGCCAACCCAAGCCGTGCACATAGCTGCCTGACTGCTTCCGAGTACGGGTCCCTGGCCGCCCCCACTAAGAACAGTTGTGCCGCCGGGTCACGTTCGGCGATCCCACGAAAGGCCTGCACCAGCAGGCTCTGATTCTTGCGTTGGCCAAATATGGCGACACAGACGAAGACATTCGCTTCCGCGGGTATACGCAGCTTCTTGCGAAGGCCGGCGCGCGTGTTCGCCAGTCTATACTGCGCGATCTCGCCTA
This sequence comes from uncultured Chloroflexia bacterium, assembly GCA_963703905.1. GTDB lineage: Bacteria > Chloroflexota > Dehalococcoidia > DSTF01 > WHTK01 > DATLYJ01. Next base: position 225,425 of record CAVPFY010000005.1, on the reverse strand, counting down.
GGTCGATCCCATAAGGGACAGTAACCAGGTCGCCTATCATGCCGTCCCCCAAGTGCAGGTCTCTCGTGGCATCCGAGACGAAAAGGACGGATGAGGCCAGCTTGAAGCAGCGGCCCACTCTGGCAGTCACCGCCGGATCGAGGTTCCATCGGTTGTTAGCCGCGAACCAGCCCGTAACGGTGTAACTCTCGTGGATCGCCCACAAAGAAGGTAGGCCCGCGCCGTAGGCGGCTTCGATCGCCGGAAACGTGCCTAGCGTATTGGCCACAACTGCGTTGAAGTGCTCGGACTGGAGCCATCCGGCGATCTCCGCGATTCGATCCTCGTGTAGCCCCCCATCCATCGGTATTTCACCTGTGAGGTGCACGCGGGCGCCGAGCCGTCGAAGGCGCTTTGCCATAGGCCCCTTCCAAGGAGCAACCACCGTCCACTCTGCGCCCGTCTCAACTTCGGGAAAGCGGCGCAGGAGTTCGTAGAGATATATCTGCGCCCCCCCGAAGTCAAGGTCGTGAGCGAAGCAGGCTATCTTGAGCACCTCTTGTCTGCGTGGCGGCGAAGGGTAGCGGTCAGGGGAGCGTAGCCTAGGCACCGTGGCAGGTTTGCCAAGCCGCAGGCTGATGCTACGAAGGGCGTGGACCTGGCCGTCCATGGTATGTGCCAAGGGCGTCAGGACTGTCCACGACCGATCATGGGGCACTGCCGCCAGATCGAGGGGGAAGCTGAATCCGGCTACGGGCGCTTCGGGCTCCTTGAAAGCGGTCGCATAGTCCAACCTGTTTATGCCGATTCGGGCCAGCCCGGCTGGACGGCCGTCCACAAGTAATTCGATGCGGTCGATGGCCGCGCCGAAACTCAGCGCCCCGCCAAAGACAGTAATGAACCGGCGCGGCACCTCGGTACCATCCGCGGGAAAGTCGATCGCCCCAAAGATTTCCTGGCCCGGGATCCGCCGGGCGACCGGTAGAAATCCGAGGTCGCGCTTTAAGCCCGGGACCCACCTGTCCGTGGCAATCAGGTGCCAAAAAAAGGCCACTGGGCCGTGGCGGCGCAACAGGCTCAGGCCCGCCCAGACCCAGGTGAACAGCACCCTCAGTCTCATTGGAAGCCGACCTCTCGACCCGCTGCCCGCGGGCCGCGCTTGGCCAACCGCGTCCTTCGCAGCCGCGCTACAAGCGGCAGGCCCGGCCAGCCGCCGATCCCACCTCAAACTTGCCAACTCTGATGAGCGGGCAGCGCCCGCTACCCTTGGCGCGAAACCTACCGCATAACGCCCCAAGGGGCAATCGGCCTGGCCAGCCGCGGGATGTATACTCGCGCCAGACCACCCTGGTTACGTGCAAAAGGAGTGGATTCTGCGGATGCCGTCGATCGAAGAGAATGCCAGCACCTGGGATCGTGAATGGATGTGGAACCACGGTGAGGATTGGTCCGAACCGTGGGGTGGCACCGCGCCCGAATGGTATGGCACCATCCTGCCTCGAATCCAGGCATTCCTTCCAACCGGCACGATTCTGGAAATCGCCCCTGGGCACGGCCGGTGGACGCAGTTCCTGATCTCCCAGTGCGCTCGTTTTATTGGGGTCGATTTAGCTGAGAATTGCGTGTTGCACTGCCGAGATCGTTATCGCAACAAGGGACACGCAGAGTTCCACGCTAATGACGGTAAGTCACTGCCAATGGTGGCGGACCGATCGGTTGATTTTGTGTTCAGCTTTGATTCCCTTGTCCATGCCGACCCTGATACCGTGGACTCCTATCTCAGCGAAGTCTCCAGGAAGCTCACACCGCGAGGTGTCGCGTTCATCCATCACTCCAACCTAGGCGCGTACGCGGACACCTCCACGGGCACACTCGATCCAGGAATCGAAAACCCGCATGGGCGAGACCCACTGGGCACCGCGAGGCATTTCGCGAAGACCTGCGCGGATGTTGGTCTTGTTTGCAGCAGCCAGGAACTCATCAGCTGGGGAGGAGACATTCTGAACGACTGCTTTTCGGTGGTCTCATCCCCGCGTTCGGGCTGGGCGAAGGACCCTGTGGTAGTCAGCAACAAGGACTTCGGCGCTGAGGTAGAGCGGATTCGGAACCTCTCTGCCATTTACCCCCAGACGCAGCTGTTCGACCTAAACGGCGACGGGCCAACCTGGGTTTCGCGTCTGCTGAGGTTCAAGCAGCGACGAGGGGCTAGCTTCACACCATAGCGGTCGTCAGGTCTCTTTCCGGGTCGCGTTCAGCTGCCGCGGGGACCGCCGACCCAGCCGCATAAAAGACGTGAGTGACTTCCCGGAGGATTTCAGGAAGCCGGACGCAATCCTCAAGAGCACAGCGCAAGACCGCCGAGTCCGGCGCCGTCCTTCTGGTGATGGTGCGGCTGATAACCGTCCTGGGTATTCCATGGCGTGCCAGACCCCGCTCGATCGTCGAACCGACAAATCCATGTCCGATTATCAGAGCACTAATCCGGTGGGGTCCCATGGAACCCGAAAATACGGCACGCGGCCTCAGGGCGCAACCCTGTCGCAATACGATTCGCGACGGAAGCTGCAAATCTGATACATGGCGTGATATGTCGACAAAGAGAGGCGCCCCGGATTTCTCCGGGGCGCCTCTCGCTCCACTAGCGCGAGCCTATCAAGGGAACGGTACAACCGTGCCCGAAGTAGGCGTAGTGCCGGGGAACATGCCAACTGCCGCGATCGTCGACGCATCACCGCTGTTGGACGAGAACGAGAAGCTGCCGCCAACACCAGGGATGATGTTGGAGCTGCTCTGGTCCGGACCACCGTTACCGGCCGCTGAGGCTTCAGCGACGGCAGCGATGCCGCCCGTGGACGATGTTGAGTTGGTGACCGCGAAAGCGAGCGACTGCGAGCTGTCAGGACCGGTCGGGTTGACGCTCGTCTGGGCCAGGGCGAAACCGCAGCCCACACCGATTAGACAACCACCGGCAACGCTGATGCCGTTGCCCGTGCCGTTGGCGGCTGCCGTGTCGCTAGCCAGAGTCTGGCTGTTAGCGGTGGAGCCGTTAGAGGCATTGGAGACGGACAGCGCGTTGGCGCCGGCCTGAGTACTCACAGCGATCGAACCCGAGACGGCGTTGCTGCCCGTGCCGTTGGCCTGCGAAACGGCCTGGCACTGGGCGTCAGCGCTGTTGTTCGCGTTCGCCGCCGCGCCGAGACCGACCGCGACACATTGCGACAGGGCGTTACCGCCGTTGGTCGCCTGTGACGTGGTGACAGCGTCAGCCACCGCGCCCGACTGCGAAACCGCGGTCGAGTTGGAGGTTGCGTTGCCGCCGTTGCTGACGTTGGCCACGGAGTTGGTCAGGCCGTGCGTGTCGTTCCCGGCCTGGCCGGTGCAGATGTTGCTTACGGCACAGACCTCGGTCAACGAGGTTGCCACAGCGGTGCCAGAGCCGTTGGTCGTCGACGTGGCACTGGCCTCGGCGCTGTCCGTCGTCGGGACCAGGGGCACCGCCGTTGAGGACCGCGTTAGCGGAACCCAGAGCGTGGCCGCCGTTCGCGTTAACGGTGGTCTGCGCGTTCACGAAGTCGCCGATGTGGTCGATCGAGTTCGCGACCGCGACTGCCGTCGCGTCGGAGACACCAGCGTTAGCCGCAACCGCGTCGGCATCCGCCTCCGTCTGGAGACCAGACGAGTTGGCGTTAGCCCGCGCCGAGCCCTGCGTGGAGCCCGTCGCCGAGGCATTGGCGTTGCCGTCGTCACTACCATCGGCGGACGCGAACGCTGTGCCACCGTGGCTGGCGTTCGCGACTGCGTCGGCAATGGCGTTGTTGGTGCCGGTAGCCGTAGCGATAGCGGTCCCGAAGGTGTCGGTCGCGCTTGCTGTGGCCACGGCGCCGCCGTTAGCACTGGTGGTCGCGGTCGAGGAACCTTCCTCGCCCGTGCTGCCCAGCGAGACGGCGTGGGAGTAGGCAACGCTGTCCTCACCGGTCGCGGAAGCGTTCGCGAAGGCCGCGCCGCCATCACTGGCAGTAGCGCGGGCTTCGGCCTCGCCGCCGGACTCTTCGCCCGCCTGGAGCGTTGAAGCGTTGGCGGAAGCCGTCGCGTTGGTCGCGGTGGCGTCAGCCTCAGCGTCGCTGCCCTCAGCCGTAGCGGTGGCAGTGGCATCGAAGATGTTGCCGGTAGCGAAAGCCTCGGCGTCACCGCCGCTGCTCGCGCCAGCCGTCGCCTTCGTCGTGCTGCCTTCGGTGGCCGCTGCCGTAGCCAGAGCCTCGCCGCCGGTCGCCGAGTTGGCGATGGCGTCGGCGATGCTGTCGGCGCCGGTCGCGCTGGCGTTAGCCTGCGAGTCGCCGCCGGTGTTGGCCTGGGCCGTGGCGTCAGCCTCGCCGCCCTCGGCCGCGGTGGCCCGGGCGTCGGCTTCGCCGCCGCTGTTCGTGGAGGCGTTGGCCGTGGCGTTGGCGTTGGTCGCGGAGGCGTCTGCCTCAGCGTCGTCGCCCTCAGCCGTAGCCGAAGCACTGGCGTCAGCCGTGGTCCCGACGGCGTTGGCCGCCGCGTCGCCGCTGCTGGAAGCGTTGGCGGTCGCGTTGGCGGTGTTGTCGCCGGAAGCGTTGGACGTGGCCAGGGCGTCGCCGCCCGTGTCCGAAGTGGCGGAAGACGTTGCCGTCCCGCCCGTGTCGGAAGAGGCGTTAGCCTGCGAGTCGCCGCCAGTGTTCGCCGTGGCGTTAGCCGTGGACGTACCACCGTTGGTCACTGCGCGGGCGTCAGCCTCGCCGCCGCTCTGCTCGGAAGCAGTAGCGTTGGCGGTGCCGTTCAGAGCCGTGGCGTCAGCTTCGGCGTCAGAGCCTTCGGCAACAGCGTTCGCGTAAGCGTCCGCAATGTTGCCGGTGGCCTGGGCCTCGGCGTCGCCGTTGCTGGAAGCGCCAGCTGTCGCCTTCGTCGTGCTGCCCTCAGTCGCGGCAGCAGAGGCGTTGGCGTCGCCACCGGTGGAGGCGTTAGCGATCGCGTCAGCGATGCTCTCGTCGCCGGTGGCGCTGGAGGTCGCGCGGGCGTCGCCGCCCGTCTGACCCTGGGCGTTAGCGGTGGCTTCGCCGCCATCGCTGCCGGTGGCGTTCGCGTCCGCCTCACCACCACTGGTGGAGGAAGCGCTCGCGGTGGCGTCACCGTTGTTGGCCGTAGCCTCGGCGTCGGCGTTGTCGCCGTCGGCCGTGGCCAGAGCCGTGGCCGAGTTGCCTTCGCCGGTGGCGGAAGCGGCCGCGCCGGCGTCGCCGCCGTTGTTCGCGGTCGCGTTGGCCGTGGCGTCGGCGCCGTCAGAAGCAGCCGCGTCGGCGTCGGCGAAGCTGCCGTTCTGGGCCTTGGCCTGAGCGACTGCGTCACCGTCGACAGAAGCGCTGGTAGCGATAGCCGTGCCGCCGTTGGACTCGGCGTTCGAAGAAGCCGAGCCGCCGTTGGCGCCGGAAGTCGCGTTGGCGAAGCCGCCGTTGGCAACCGCGTTGGCGTCGGCGTCGCCGCCGTCCATCGCGTTCGCCTGGGCGTCGCTGCTGCCGTTGAAAGCCGTAGCGGAAGCGTCCGCGTCAGAGCCCTCGCCGGCAGCGGCCGCGTTGGCATGCGCCGACTGCGGACCGGTGCTGTTGTCCTCGGCGCTGGCCGTTGCGGTACCACCGTCAGAGGCGATGGCGCCGGCGTCGGCCAGGCCGCCGTTTGCGCGTGACTGCGCGACAGCAGAGCTGCCCTCGCCGTCGGAAGCGCTGTTGGCGATAGCCGTGCCTTCCGCGGAAGACTCGGCGTTCGAAGAAGCCGAGCCGCCGTTGGCGCCGGCCTGCGCGTTGGCGTTGCCGCCGTTGTTCACGGCGTTGGCGGAAGCGTCGCCGTCGTTCGTCGAGGAGCTACCGGCGACGGCAGAGCCGCTACCGAAGTTCTCGGCGTTCGAGGAGGCGTCGCCGCTGTTGGCCGAAGCCAGAGCGTTGGCGGCGCCGCCGTTAGCCGTGGCGTTGGCTTCGGCGTCGCCGCCGTTACCCGCGTTCGCCGTGGCTTCGGTGTTGCCGTTGAAGCTCGTGGCCGTCGCCGTGGCGTCTGAGCGGTGGTCAACAGCAGCAGCGGAAGCGTCGGCGCTCCCGTCCCCATTGTTTTCCGCGGAGGCCGAAGCCTCAGCGTCGTCAGAAGCCGTAGCGTCAGCGGTGGCGTCGCCACCGTCAGCCTTCGCCAGAGCGTCGGCCTCAGCGTCGTCGGCCGAAGCCGTGGCGCTGGCGTTGCCGCCGTTCGTGGCGTCGGCGTTCGCGGAAGCGTCGCCGTGGTTGTTGGCGACCGCGTCAGCGGTAGCCGTGCCAGTGTCGCCGGTGGCGGCCGTCGCCGAAGCTTCGGACCAGTCGGAGGCGCTGGAGGTGGCGGACGAAGTGCCGTCGCCGGAAGCGTTGGAGGTAGCGTCGCCGCCACCGGACGCGCCGGCAATAGCCTCTACGTCGCCGTTGTTGGTCGTGGCGTTGGCCTCAGCGTTCGAAAGGAAGCCGGTGGCGTTCGCGATTGCGTCGGCCTCGCCGGTACCGTCGAGAGAAGAGGCGTTAGCCTGGGCGTTGGAGAAGAGGCCGTCCGCAGAAGCGGTAGCGAAGGCGCTGCCGAGACTGCTGGCGGCGTCCGCCGTGGCCAGACCGTTGTTGGCGCCGCTGGCGATGGCGTTGGAGCCGAAGCCCGTGCCGTCGTTGTCGGTCGCCGTGGCGCGGCCTTCGCCGCCATTGGTGCCGGAAGCGGTAGCGACAGTGTCGCCGCCACCCTGGCTGTTGGCGTTGGCGTAAGCCTCGCCGTTGGTGCTGTCCGCGTCGGCGTCAGCGGTCGAGCCGGTGCCGTTGGCCTGAGCCGTGGCCTCGGAGTGACCGAAGGCGTCCGTCGCGGTAGCCGTGGCCTGACCGCCGCCAGACGAGCTGGCGTTCGCGATCGAGCTGTCGCTGTCCCCGGTGGAAGCAGCGTCAGCCCTGGCCCGGCTGAGAGCGTCAGCAGCATTCGAGATTGCCGTCGCGTCGCCGCCATCCGAAGCGGTCGACGTCGCGAAGGAGGTGCCGTTACCAGAGGCGTTAGCGATTGCGTCGCCGCCGCCAGAGGCCGTAGCCGTGGCGCCGACGTTGAGACCCGTCTCTGTTTGGGCAGTAGCCTCAGCCGTCGAGCCGTCGCCCGTCGCCGAAGCGACAGCGTCGACCTGACCGCCGAGGGATTCGGTGGCGGAAGCGGTAGCCTCGCCGTCGTCCGAGCCGGTGGCGCTTGCGTAAGCGTCGCCCAGGCTGGAGCTGGCGGTGGCAGTGCCTTCGCCGCCATCGGTGCCGGTTGCGGTAGCGAAGGAGCCAACGCCCGCGGCGTCGAGGTCGGTAGCGGTGGCAGTAGCCTCGCCGCCGTTCGAAGACGTCGCGTCAGCACTGGCGTCGCCGCCGAAGCTGGCGGTAGCGGTGGCTTCTGAGGTCCCCGCGGAGTCAACCGCGTTGGCCACAGCCGTGCCGCCGCCACTCGAGTTCGTCGTAGCGGTGGACGAGCCACCGCCCTCACCGTCGCTACCAGCGGAAGTCGCGGTAGAGACAGAGCTGCTGAATCCGCCCTCGGCGTTGGCGACCGCCGAAGCGTCGCCGTCGTCAGAGCTGGAAGCAGTCGCTATAGCGGTGGCCGGACCACTCAGGTCGCCGGTGGCGTTCGCCTGGGCGTTGGCCTCGCCGCTGTTCGCGGTGGCCGAAGCACCCGCGAGGGAGAGGATGTTCGCCTGCGCCGTCGCCTCGGCGTTGCCGCCGTTGCTGGCGTTGGCGAAAGCCGTGCCGATGGACCCGGCGTTGGCAGTTGCCGCCGCCTGGGCGTCGGAGCCATCACCAGAAGCCGTGGACTGGGCGCCGGCGGTGCTGTCGACCGCGGCCTGAGCCGAGGAGGAAGCGGTGCCGTCGTCGCTGGCCACTGCGCTGGAGAGGGCTTCGGAGTCGTCAGCAGCGTTGGACGTCGCCGAAGCGTCGCCGCCGGTGCTGCCGTTGGCCGTAGCCTGGGCGTTGGCGTCCAGTGAGGCCGTCGCGCTCGCGCTGGCGTCGCCGTTGTTGGCGGCGGCACTGGCGTCCGCGGTGTCTTCCACACTGTCGGCCGAAGCCGTAGCCGTCGAGGTTGCCGAGTTGCCATCCGTGGCAACCGCGGATGAGTTGGCGGTAGCCAGGCCGCCGTTCTCGCTCTGAGCGAGGCCGTTAGCCGTGGCGCTGCCGCCGGACGCGGCCACAGAGTCACAAGAGGCAAGAGCCGTGTTGTTGAGCGCGCTCGAATCCTGAGCGTCGACGGCCTTACAGGCCGAAGTCGCCACAGAGTCCTTGCCCGAAGCAACAGCAGCGGAAGTGACCTCGGCGTGGCCGAAGCCGGTGGACTGTGCGTCACCGACCGCCGTGGCGTTGCCGCCATCGGTGGCGGAAGCGTCACAAGTGGACTCCGCCGTCTCGGGGAACGGGATCACGATAATCCCGCGCTAGGCGCTCGCCGGAGTCAACCGACTTACAGTTCGCGGTGGCTTCGGAGTACTCGCCGCTGGCGACCGCGTCCGAAGACGCCTTCGCCAGGCCGCCGTTCGGGGCCTGCGCGTCGGCAACTGCCGTCGCATTGCCCTCGTCGGAGCCCGCGGCCGTAGCCGTTGCCGTCGAGGCGTCAGCTACTTCCGCACACTCGCGAAGCGTGGTTACCGGCTGACCCTGCAACATCGAGCTGAGTGGTCCGGGTGAGACAGACCGTCGCGCCGCCACCAGAAGACTTGGCAGTCGCGTTGGACTCGCCGCCGCCACTGGCGGTCGCGTTGGCGCCGGCCTCGCCACCGTTGGTGGCATTGGCGTTTGCTTCAGCGCTGCTGGTGTCGTCGGTAGCCGTCGCGTCGGCCGTAGCCGTGGAGGCGGTTTCGGTCACACAAATCGTGTTGGTCGTGATAATCGGGACCCCTGTCAGTACCCGGTGTCTCCGTCTGCGGTGAAGGCACAGTTGGAGGAGCCGCCGCCCTGGGCGCCCGCGGTAGCGCTGGCATCGCCGGCGTTGCCGTTAGAAGACGCCTGGGAGACGCCGCCGTTGCTGGCAGTCGAGCTGGAGAGGGCGGAACCGCCCTCGTTAGCCTGGCTGGCCGCGGTGGCGTTGGTCGGCCCACCCTCGGTGCACTCGATCGAGAAGCCGTTCTCGATCGTCTCGAACTGGCACTGGCCGACCACGCTGTTCGTGGCTTCGGCCGAAGAGCTGGCCGTCGAGCCGTCGCCGCTGGCGTTCGCCGTCGAGAGGACGTCCGAGTGGTTGCCCTCAGAAGACGTGGCGTTACCAGTGGCCGTGGCGCTACCGCCGTCGGTGGCAGCGGCGTCACAGAGAGACTCGGCCGTTACAGCGATCCTGAGCTCGACGCCGGCGTCGGAGGACTTACAGTCCGCCGTGGCGACTGAGTTCAGGCCGGACGCGGTAGCGTCCGACTGGGCGTCCGCGTGGCCGAAGTTGGTTGCCGATGCGTCCGCGAGGGCGGTTGCCTTCGCGGAGTCAGAAGCAGCCGAGTTCGCTCGCGCGTAGGCCAGCGCCGACGGCAGCTTCGTCAACGCCGCCGTCGGCGTTGGCGACAGCCGTCGCGTCACCACTGTCGCTGGCAATCGCCGAGGCCTGAGCCTCGCCGACGTTGTTTGCGTCAGCAGTGGCGTGCGCCTGGCCAAGGGTGTTGGCGTCCGCCGCCGCGCCGGCTTCGCTGCTGTTGTTAGCGCGAGCCGTAGCGTCGGACAGACCGCCGCCCTGCGCCGAAGCGCCGGCCGTAGCCTGCGAGTTGTTGTTCGCGTCGGCAAGAGCATTGCCGAAGGACCCGGAGCCGTCGCCGAGACCCTGAGCGCCCGCGCCGCTTCCGTTGGAAGCGCTCGCGGCCGCCCGTGAGCTGCCGGCACTGTTGCCGACCGCCTGAGAAGTCGCGAGGCTGCCGAACGTCGCCTGCGAGGTCGCGTTCGCGCCACCACCGCTGATGCCAGTGGCGTCAGCGCCGGCGATCGAGAACACGTCCGCGTTGGCGGCCGCGTCGGCAGAGCCGCCGCCCGTCATGTCGGCGGTTGCCGCCGCGGCGGAGAAGGCGCCCGCGCTGGCAGCGGCGTTTGAGGTGCCGGTGTCAGTGGTGCGTGCGCCCGCGATCGCAACGCCTTCGAGGGTAGCGTCGGCGGAGGCGTTGGACGTACCACCGTTGGTCGTCTGAGCCGCCGCGCCGGCGCCGCCGCCCAGAGACGCCTGGGTCGTGGCGTTAGCCGTACCACCCAGGGTCACGTCGGCCTGGGCGACTGAGAAGTCGGCCCCGCCGTCGATGTCCTGAGCGGATGCCTGAGCGCGGCCGCCGTTGGTCGACGTCGCGGAGGCGTCAGCCTCTTCGCCGTCCGCGCTGGCAGTCGCGTCAGAAACCGTGTTGCCGAAAGAGTTCGTCGCGACCGCGTCGGCCTCGCCGCCGTTCTTGGCGGTGGCCGCTGCGTTCGCGATACCCGCGGCGTTGGTGTTCACGGCATTGGCGTCGGCATTAGAGCCGTCGCCGTCGGCGTTGGCTGTAGCCCACGCCTGGCCGCCGTCGCGCTATGGCGCCCGACGATGCCGTGCCGTTGTTGTCGGCCAGGGAACCAGCCCTGGCGTCACCAGCACGATCGCCCTGGGCACGCGCGTCGGCATCGCCGGCGTGGTAACCCTGGGCATCCGCAGTGGCGAAGCCCGTGCCACTCGAATCAGCTCGGGCGGTTGCCGAAGAGCTGCCGCTGTCGGTCATGGCGCTTGCCACCGAGTTGCTGTTGATCGAGTTGGCATAGGCAGTTGAGTTACTGCCATCCGCGAGAGCCTGGGCCACGTCGTTGGCGCCCGTGGCGGTGCCGTTCGCGTGCGCACTGCCCTTGTTGATCGCGTTAGCGGTCACGAAGGCCGTGCCGTTGCTGCCGGTGCCGGTAGCCGTCGCCGTCCCCGGTGTATTGGAGGTGGCGTCGACGACCGCGTTGCCGCCCTGGGCCGCGCCGCTGGCAGTAGACGTGCTGAGAGTATCGGCGTTCGCCGTGACGTTGGCGACGCCGTTGTCGGCCGTGGCGTCGGCCTTGGAAGTGCCTTCGCCGGTGGCGATGGCACTGGCCGCGCCGCCGCCGGTGCCCGCGGCGTTAGCCGTCGCGGTGCCGTCGTCGGTGTTGGCCTGGGACTTGGCCAGGCCGCCGTCGCCGTTGGCCTGGGATGTCGCGGTGCCGAGGGCCCCCGCGGTTGCGGAAGCGTTGCCCTGGCCCGCGTCGATGCCGCTGGCGTTGGCAACAGACGTGCCGCCGTCGGCGATCGCGCTGGCGTCGGCATCAGAGCCGGCGCCGTCCGCGTTCGCGTTGGCGGTTACGTTGCCGCCGTTGGAGGCGATGCCCGAAGCCGTCGCCGTGCCGAGGAAGATGCCCTGGGCATCACAGTCGGCGTTCGAGGCGATCGTGCCCGCTTCGAGGGCTTCGAGCCCTCGGCCTTACAGACAGCGCCAGCGGCGCCGCCGGTCGTGGCGTTCGCGGCGGAAATGGCGTCGCCGCCACCCGTCCCGATCGTCGAAGCGACGGCCGTGCCGGATGCGCCCGTAGTGGCGTCGGACTGGGCCGTAGAACCGAGGTCCCGTCGGCCGTCGAGATGGCCTCGGAGTGGCCGCCACCATCGATAGCGCTCGAGTTGGCGGTGCCGCCGTTGGTCGAGTTAGCCATCGAGATAGAGCTGTCACCGCCCGAGGAGTTGGCGTTCGCGACGCCTTGAGCTGGTGCAATGCCCATCATAGATGCCCGTGCGCCGTCCGCGGTTGCGCCGGCGGTGGCGTTGCCACCGTTGGTCGCGGCCGCGTTCGCCTCGGCGTCGCCCCTGTTCGTGCCTATCGCCGTCGCGTTGGCGTTCGAGGGCTCGAACTGGGTGACCGCCGTGCAGTCCGGGTGCAGCCGGAGGCTCCGAACAGATACTCACGGCTGTTTCGTTGCCGCCCACGGCGGAAGCGTTCGCGATGGCTGTGCCGTCTTCGGCTACAGCGTTAGCGTCCGCCGATGAGGCAACGAACGTGCATTCCGCCGGGGGCTGCCCGACGGCTTTGTTGGAGAAACACTGCTCCCCGCCGCCTATTGCAGTGGCTGTCGCCTCTGCGTCAGCGGTGCCTACTCCGAAATGGCAGTTGCGCCCGCATTGGCATCGCCGCCGTCCTCGGCTGTAGCTTGCGCGTCTGCGAATGCATCATCACCGTTCGCAGTCGAAGCCGCGGCCGCGCTTGTCACGAGGTCGTTGCTTGCTGAGGACGTTGCCTGAGCTTCCGCGTTACCCCCGTCAATCAATTCGCGTTCGAAGACGCGAGCACTTGCGTGCCCGCCCCCGCGATCTGATTGTCGCTGACGAGGTTGCCGTCGTCGGCCCCGACAGCATTCGCCTGTGCGTTGCCGCCCTGCTACTGCGTCTGCGTCACACTTGCGACGAAGCAGCAGCTTCACCGTCCGCATAGGCATATCGCACCCCTCCGGAGGCGAGCGCGAGTCCTGCGAGGACGACGGCAAGGGCAACGACGACCGCAAGGGCTGCCAGACGCGAGCTTCCCTTTAGTCGTGTCGAATTACTTGCTTCCAAATTTAGGATTCCTCCTGAACCAACCGATAAGATCGGCGTCTATTAAGTAGGTGGCGATACGCATAGCTCCCTTCTTTGCGAGCGCATTCCTGCGACTCGCCTACGGCCCGAGCGACGCAGCCCACAGGCCCGACACGGATGGGATACCGCACCCGCGGGAGAGACCCTGGCTTCGGACCGGCTTGCCTCCTGGCGTCTGGCGGGAGAGTGTCCCGAATCCTAGGAATTCGAGACGGGCGCGCACCATTCAGAAGCGCCGACGGTCCTTGACGGCGATCAGGCTTTCGCCTGCCGGCCGGCCCTTCCTCTGAGGAAAGGCCGGTTATTGAAGACCCTGTCCCTGACGCGGGATCGGCCAGAGACGGCGATAACGTCCTTCCGGAAGGACGCATGACCTGTCCCTGGCCCTTGTCCCCGAAACACCCCCAGGATTTGGGGGACGCGGGGACTGCCTCGTCAGAGGCCGGGGGACTCCCTGTTTAGGGTTAGCTTGAGGTTTCGATCGTTAGACAGCCTCCCTGCTGCACATCGACCCTGCCGGTAATCGAGCGAGCCTCTACGAGGCCCCCGTATCCCCGCCGCGGCCGGAGTCGGAAGCGCGCTCTCTCCGCAGAGAGAGCCCGGCGCCGATGGCCAGGCCGCCGCTGAGGGCGAAGTAAACGAAGTTGACGCCGCCGCCGGTCCCACCGCCGGCGAGGCCCGCGTCACCAGTGCTCGGCGGCCGTATGCCGGAGACCGTCGCGCCGGCCCCGGCCGCGCTTGTCGCGACCGATGTCGCGGTCGGCGGCGCCGGGACCGAGGTTGGCGGTACGGGCGTGGGTGTCTTGAAAGTCAGGGGCACGCCGGGCGTGGGCGTGGTGAAGATCCCGGGCGGCGCGCCGGGCGTCGAGACGGGCGGTACGGCGAGACAGGCCGAAACCTGGATGATGATCGGGTCCTGGGCCGTGTTCCCGGGTATCTGGACGATCTCCAGCTGGACAGGGTTAGGCGGGATGTCCAGCGGTGGCAACGGGGATCCGCCGGGGAAAGTCAGGCTGAGAAAGAAAGGCAGCGTGCCTTCCGGGCAGTTGGTTGGCGGGCCTTCGCCGCGGACCGGCGTTGACGTCCGCAAGATGCCAAACGTGGCCAGGACGGCAGCGGCGGCGGCGATGGCGCCGAAAAGCAGCAAGCGCCTCGACCAGCGAGGCGGCATAGCCGGCGTGCCCGAAGACCCGGTAGAGACGCGATCCATGCTCTCTCCAACCGGCGGCAGGGATCCCCGCACCGTGGCGAGGACCCCCGTCGCGGACTTATTCAGTTAGCTTGCGCGGGCAGACTTCCAGGCCACGCCGGCAGCTCCGGCGGAGGCCACGAACAACATGCCACCGAGCAGGACCATGGCCCAGTTGGTGCTGGTGGTGTCACCGGCGCCGGTGCGCGGCAGGGCGCTGACGCCCGCCACAACCTGGACAGGCTGCGTCGCCGTCGGCGGGACCGGCGTTGCCGTTGGCGGCACGGCGGTCGGCGGCGGCGGCTGGGTGACGATGATCACCGGCGGGGGCGGCGGCTGCGTCGGCACGGTCGTCGCCGGCGGAGACGTCGGCGGCGGCGGCTGTGTCGGCGGCGGCGGTGGGATCATCCGGTCGAGTCTGCGGCTGGGGGTCACCAGCGAGGGCCGGGGAAGCCCCGCTCATCGCGAACACCACAAGTGTGGCGCCAATGACGGCGAGTCCCGTGGCCATGAGCCCGAAACCGCGCGCCTTCCTCGAATGCTTAGCTGACTGGTTAGCGGTCAATGTGTCCTCCTGACTTAAGTTGCCATCCTTGCGGGAGAACCAGCCTGAATATCGCCACCTTATTTAGCACCGCGAATCATACAGCGTATATGAATGCGTTCACAACCCTGACTTTGTAAGGTAAAGAGCGTGTGCCTAAGGGTTCCGCGACAAAAGACTCTGCTCCTCCAACCCCCTAAACGCATACCAGGCCGATTCGCAACACTCTAGAGGGAGAATTTTTTCGCGCGGAATCCGGACCCCGCGAAAGCGCTCTAGCAATGGAGAACGCCGCCCCCAGCAAAAGGTTAACCAGGCGGGGATATCAATTTGGAATGACCTTGTTATGACAAGCTGCCGCTGGTGACGGCGAAACCATGCCGTCCCCCGGGAAAGAATGGCTGCACTAGCCCGCCCGAGGCAGCTCGGGGCTTAGCAATCGTTATGTTAAGGTGAGACGAATGCCCCAGGACCACTCTCTTCAGGCTCGAAACTCGCGTCGTTTTATCGCTTCGATTAGCCTCGCAGTAGGCGGCGTTGTCCTCGCCACGGCCGGCATCCTCGGCGCCGGGGCCACCGGCGCCCGCGCCGGCGACCCCGAGCCCATCCCCGAGCCCAGCGGCACCGTGCCCGTCTCCACCGAGGTCCCGACGCAGCCACCGCCGACCTCCACCCAGCCGCCGCCGACCAGCACCACCGTCCCTCCGACACCGGTAACGGTGATCACGCAGACCTCCGTGCCGACCACCGTCCCGACGCAGCCGCCGGCCAGCACCAGCGTGCCGACGGCGACAGCGACGCCGGTCCCGCCCACGGCCAGCCGACCACCAGGTGCAGGCGGTCGCGGGCGTGCGGCAGCTGCCGGTCGCCGGCGCCGGCGAGGGCGCGCGGACGTCCTGGGCGCTGGTCATCGCCGGCGCGGCCATGTCCTTCGCCGGCCTGGCCTCGCTGGGCCTGCGGCGCCGCTAGCGCCCCCTCGCCCCCAATACTGGGGATCGGGAGTACCGGAGCGCGGCGACCTCTTGGCCGCCAAAACTGGGGGGATGGGAGGCGCGCCTGGCGCCTCTCCCGTTCGTCCTGAGCTTGTCGAAGGGCGAGCGCGGTCAGGCAGCGCGGTCGCGCGCCTCCCGCATTTCCAGCACGGCCATGAGCAGCGCCAGGGCCAGGATCGAGAGCGTGGTGAGCCGCAGCAGGGGCACGATCGAGACGTGCCCGCCGGTGGCGCTCACGGGCGGCGGATACAGGTTCACGATGTCTTCGACGAATATGCCCGGCACCCAGTCCGGGTGGTAGAAGACCTGGTTAACGTCGAAGAGGTAGTGGTCGCCGGGATAGTTCAGGCCGATGTATACGGCGGCCATCGCCACCAGGAAGAGCGCCCGCTGAACCCCGCTGACCGGCAGGACGCGTGAAGGGGCCAGGAACACCACCAGGAATAGCGGCAGCAGCCAGACGACGTAAAACTCCCAGGTGACGCTGCTCATCAGCAGCGACAGCGCCACGACAAGGTAGTACTCCAGGACGTAGCCCTGCTCCGGGACGGCGCCGCGGCCCGTCGACCGCAGCGGCTTGCGCCCGATTACCATCGCGACCAGGCCGAGCACGGCTGCCAGCGTCAGCGCGTTGAGGGCACGGCCGGCGCCCTTCAAGGGCACTTCATCCAGCGACAGCAGCGGGCCGAAGGGGCCCAGCTCCTTCACGAACAGGCGGTTATAAACGCCGCCGATCGATACGTTCGCGTAGTGCGTGCTGCCCTTGAGCAGGCCGGGCACCGTCTCGCTGAAATAGGTCCAGTACGTGTCCGTGCCCACCGCAGCCAGGCTGAGGACGAAGAGCAGCGCGCCGGCGCCCAGCGCCCAGCCGACGATCCGGTACTCGCGCTTCCAAAGGAAGTAGAGGAGCAGCAGGACGGGGACCAGCTTGATCGCCGCGCCCAGGGCGATCGCCCAGCCGGTCACAGCGGGCTTGTCGCGCGCATAGCCCCAGAGGCCCAGGACAAGGAGAAAGGTAATGGTCGCGTCCACCTGGCCCAGGGCGAAGGAGCCGTAGATCTGGCTGTAGAAGGCGACAATTACCATCGCCCCGGCCACGGCCCAGCGCAGGGGGATGGTGGGCCGCACGGTGACGAGCGTCAGCACCACCGCCGCGCCCAGGAGGGCGCTGTTGAAGATGAGGTAGAGCCGCGTCGCCTCGCGCCAGGGCAGGACGGTCAGCGGCACGATCGAAAGGGCCGAAAACGGCGGCTGGATATAAGAGGTGAAGAGCGTCTGATAAATGAAGGGCTTGGGCCCGCCCAGGCTGGAGGGCGACCCCAGCTCTCGCGCCCTTTCGAGGAGCGCCGTCTCGCCGTAGGGGTTCTGGCCGTCACGGATCGCGTGGGCGGCCGTGAAGTTGATTGAGAGGTCGACGTGGAGGGCGCTGACGGTGCTGAAGAAGGCGCCGTTCACGTACACGAAGAACGCGAGCAGCGTAATCGCCGCCGGCGCGGCCCAGTCCAGCCGCAAGGCCAGCGCGGCGCTGCCCTGAAGCGCCAGGGGGAGCCTCATTGGCGTTCGATTACCATCGGGCCGAGTGTAACAACTGGCGGCGCCGCCGGGCACGGACGGCACGAAGCTCTTCGCTTACCGGTGGCGGCGGGGCCGGGCCTGGCGTATAACCTGAGCCGGAGGCGGCGTATGGTCAGGGAACGGGACTTCAGCGACTTCGAGTTCCGAGTGTCTCGCACCGCCGAGCTTGCGGCCGCGGACCTGGACGACGTGATGCGGCTGTTCCGCGCCTGTTACCGGCAGGCCAATGAGCCCTATATCGAGAAGTCGCTGGCGCGCCTGGCCTACCTGGCGCTGGCCTACCACGGCGGCGCCCCTGCCGGCTTCGCGATGGGCGACGTGCGGCGCATGGACCTGCCGCGCCTGCCGGACCAGGTCGTGAACCTGGCCGGCATCTGCTGCATAGACCTGCCCTTACCGCCGCCGCGGCCTCTTCGGCAAGCTCGAGGGGCTCGCAAGCGCCGCATCCGGGATCACGACAAGCGGCCGCCGCCTGGGCTGCGGGCGCATGGCGCACCCGGCGAGCTTCCGCGGCATGGCCCGCAGCCCTTCAGTCGTCCCCAGGCCGGGTGTCCGGCCGACGGCGGTGGCAGCGAGAGGTGGGCCAGGCCATCGCCGACGCCTACGGCGCCCACGGCTTCGACCCCGAGACGTTTGTCGTCATCGGCAGCGGCACGCCCGATCGGCTACCCCGTGATCGATATCGAATGCGAACCCTCCGAGTGGGAGGTCTTCAAGCCGGTGGACCGCGACCGTGGCGACTCCCTGCTCGGCATCTCCTGGGGCGCGGACCCGCCGCCCGGCTGGTACGAGGACGATTAGTCGCTGGTAGCTGGTAGCTGTGCGACGGGAATCGGCGCAGGCTATCCAAACGAGGCGCATGTTAAAATGCGATTCGCGCCGACGTGGCTCAGTGGTAGAGCAGCCGATTCGTAATCGGCAGATCGTGAGTTCGAATCTCACCGTCGGCTCCACACTTAAGTGATAAGGGCGGCCTTTTGGGGTCGCCCTTTGCTTTGCGCCGGACAGATGCGCCCTACCGCGCGATGTATCCGCCGTCGACCACCATTGCTGAGCCGGTGACGAACGAGGCCTCGTCCGAGGCCAGGAAGAGGAAGGCGTTGGCGATCTCCTGGGGCTGGCCGACGCGGCCGAGGGCGCTCTGCGTCTCCAGGCGCCGCTTCGAGGCCTCGTTCTCCATGATCCCGCGGGTCATGTCGGTCTCGATCCAGCCGGGGCAGACGCAGTTCACGCGCACGCCCTGGGGGCCGAACATCAGCGCGAACTCCTTGGTCAGGCCGACGACGCCGTGCTTGGCGGCGACGTAAGCGCCGGCGCCGCCCAGGCCCACCAGGCCCGCGACCGATGCCGTGCTGACGATCGCGCCGCCACCGCCGGCGGCGATGGCCTCGCCGGCGATGCGGCAGCCGTAGTAGACGCCGCTGAGGTTGACCGCGACGGTCTTGTCCCAGCCGGCGCCACCGCCGACACCGGCGTTGTTGATCATGATGTCCAGGCGGCCGAAGGCGTCGACCGCCTCCTTCACCGTCGCGGCCACCTCGTCCTCGTTGGAGACGTCGAGAAGGCGGTAGGTGGCCTGGCCGCCGGCCTTGTTGATCGCTTCCGCGACCTCGGCGGCGTTGCCGACGTCGATGTCGGTCACAAGGACGCGGCAGCCCTCGCGCGCGAAGGTCTCGCACACCGCCCGGCCGATGCCGCGGCCCCCGCCGGTCACAATCGCGCTCTTGCCGGAAAGTCGCATGCCGCCCTCCTCCAAGTGTCGTCACAGAAGGTAATGGTGGTTGGGGTTGGGGGTTGGAACTCCGAATCCGAACCACGTCCGACGCCTGCTGCTGGTGCTCCAGTCGAATCTCCGCTCAGACGCATCTGGCATGCACAACGCCGGCGGATCATAGCGCAGCGCCCGCGTTCGCCCTAGCGTTGCGATGCCAGCCATAATTGGGCCGTGCCCTCCGTTGACCCCTACGCCGCCATCGCGCAGCTGTACGACTTCGCCTACTGGGACTTCGACGACGACGTCGAGTTCTACGAGAACCTGGCGCGAATCAACGACGGCCCCGTGCTGGAGCTCGGCGCCGGCAGCGGGCGCGTGGCGGTGCGGCTGGCGAAAGCGGGTTTCGCACGTCACCGGCATCGACACGTCGCCTTCGATGCTGGAGCGCGCCCGGATCAATATGAAGACGCATCGCGTCGCCGCGAAGACGCCTTCACCTGGTCCGAAGGCTCCATGACGGACTTCGACCTCGGCGCCGCAGTTCGGCCTGGTCCTCGATCGCGGCCAACACGTTTCAGCACCTGCTCACGACGGCAGAGCAGCGGGCCTGCCTTGCGGGCGTGGCGCGCGCACCTGGCGCCGGGCGGCATCTTCGCGCTGAGCATCCGCTCGCCGGCCAGCCTCTCCTGGGAGGACGCACGGCGACGCCGCTGCGTGCTGGACTGGACGCGCAGGGACGCCGAGACCGGCGACCTGGTGATGAAGCTGGTCGCTTCGGAGCCGGACGCGGCCCGCATGATGCGCCACCTGACCTATGTCTACGACAGGGTGGCCCCGGACGGAGGGCTGCGCCGCACCGTCTTCGAGACGGACTTGCGCTTTTCGACCCAGGCAGAAATCGAGCTTCTCTTGCAAGAGGCTGGACTGCGTGTTACACACGTCTACGGGGACTACGACCTCACTCCGGTGGGCCCCAGCACGGAGCAACTAATTTTCGTCGCCAGAGGCGGGAGCCGCACTTGAGAATCGCAATCGACGCCATGGGAGGCGACAAGGCGCCCCTCGAGACCGTGAAGGGCGCCGTACAGGCCGCCCGCGAATACGGCGTCGAGATCGCGCTGGTAGGGCCGGCCGACCTCATCGAAGCTGAGCTGGCGAAGTACGACCCGCGCCCGGCCGGCATATCCGTCGTCCCCGCCGGCGAGGACTATCGAGATGGAAGAAGACGAGATCGTGAAGGCGGTGCGCAGCCGCCGCGACGCCTCGATCAACGTCGCCCACCACCTGATCCGCGACGGCCAGGCGCGACGCCGTGGTATCGGCCGGCAACACCGGCGCCGTCATGGCCTCCGCGATCACTGTCCTGGGCCGCATCCGCGGCATCGAGCGGCCGGCGATCGCGCACGCTCCTGCCCTACAACGAGGGCCGCGTGCTGCTGCTGGACGTCGGCGCGAACCCGGAGTGCAAGCCTTCGCTACCTGGTCCAGTTCGCCCAGATGGGCTCTGTCTATATGGAGAAGGTCCTGGGGATTCGCAACCCGCGCGTCCGGCTCCTCAACAGTCGGCGAGGAGTCCGTCAAGGGCAACGACCTCACCAAGGAGGCTTACGAGCGCCTGAGCGAGTCGAACGTGAACTTCGCCGGCAACATCGAGGGCGTCGAAGTGCACAAGGGCATCGCGGAGGTCGTCGTCACGGACGGCTTCACCGGCAACATCGTGCTCAAGGTCGGCGAAGGCCTCGCGGACTACATCCTCGACGCAGGTGCAAGGCGTGGTCAAAAGCAGCCCCTTCTTCATGGCCGGCGCCATCTTTCTGCGCCCGGCGCTGCGCCGCGCTCTGCGCCGCCTGCGCTACGAGGAGTACGGCGGCGCCTACCTGCTGGGCGTCAACGGCGTCGTGGTCATCGCCCACGGCCGCGCCGACGCCAGCGCCATCGCCAACGCCGTGAGGGTCGCGAAGCTCGCGGCCGAAAGCGGCCTCATCGACACAATGCGCGAGTCGCTGGCGGCGGCAACGCCGGCCGTGGCCGCGACGTGAGGAGCAAGAACAAGGAAGCAGGAAACAGGAAACAGGCGCCGGAATCCGGCTGCTTCCTGCCACCTGCTTCCTGCCTCTCGGTTGTCGTCATGGACGTAATCGACTTACGCGAGGCCCGGCGATTCTCGCTGGAGAAGGCCAGCCGCTTCGGCCTGGTCGACAGGCCGCGCCTGGTCGCCGACCTGATCTGCCTGGAGCCGGGCCAGCAGGAACTCAAGCGCGAGCTTTCAGCGTCAGACGAGCTGTATTACGTGGTCGAGGGCACGGCGCAGGTGCGGATCGGCTCGCAGGAGCACGAGGTCGAAGCCGAGCAGGCGATCGTCGTCCCGCCCGAGATCGAACATTGGATATCGAACCCGGGGCCGGGCCGCATGACCGCCCTGGCGATCGTGACGCCGAAACCGGCCCGCGCCGCCGAGGTCGGGCCTCGCGCCCCGCGCGCCTGGCCCGCCCGCCGAGACGATAGTGGGCGCGACGACCGCGGCCCTCGCGACGAGCGCGCGGGGGCCGACGGGCAGGAGCGGCCGCCGCGGCCTCGCGGTGACAGGCCATACGGCGCGGGCAGTGGGTCGGACCGCCCTCCCCGGCGGGCGCCTTCCTACGGCGGCGCGCCGCGAGGGTCAAGGCCTCCACGGCAGGACCGCCCCTTCGTGGGCGGCGACGACCGGGAGCGAGCACCGCGCGCGGACCAGCCTTACCGCGATTCTGGCAGCAGAGACAGCGCCCCGGGGCGCGGGCGCCCGGCGGGAGGCTCCAGGCCCCCCGGCCCACCGCGAGGCCGGAGCGGACCGCCTTCGGGCGCGCGCGCCGGCGGTCCGCCGCGCGGCCGGACGGACAGCGCCGGCCGGGGCAGAGACGGCGGGCCTTCGCGAGACCGATTCGGGCCAGCCGGCCCCAGATTCAGCGGGGCCTCGGCGTGAGGGCGCGACAGAAGGCGCCGCCGAGCGCGGCAGGCCTCCCAGTGGAGGCGGCGGCAGATGGCCGGGAGCCTCCAGCCGGCCAACCGGCGGTTCGGGTGGCCGTAGCGGGCCCGCGCGCGGGCGCGGCGCAGGTGAGGGCAGCGGACGGCCCGAAGGAGCGTCGGGAGCGCCTCGTACCGGGGGCAGGGGCCGCCCGGGCCCCGGCGGGCCCAGGGCCAGCGGCGGCGCCGGGCGCTCGAACACGCGGCCCGCGCGGCCGGGCGGCGCCGGCCGGCCACCGCGAAGCGGAGGTCCGCCTCGGGGCAGGCCGCCTCCCCGACGCGAGGCGTAGGTACGCCGCGAACAGGTCCGCCTCTCCACTGTGAACACGCCTGGGGTCCTGGTTGACCATAACGCAGCCTTGCGCAATCGTCGCATAGCTCCTTCGCCCCACGGACCTTCAATCCGGCCCGCACAACTTCACCGGAGGCTTCTGCCTTGGACCTGCCACACTTCTTCCTGCCGCCCGTGCTCTACAACGCGCTCGTCTGCTCTCTCACGGTCATGGCAACGTGGCACGCCGCAAGCTTGCTTCAGGGCCTCTGGAAGACACTCAAAACAAGGCGCGAACAGGTACGCGGCCGTGACGACACTTAGAGGCTTTTCTCAACCGTTAACCAGCCGCCAATGGTGTCGCTTTGAGCGGAGCGAAGAATCGCCGCTCTTTGCGACACTCAACGGAACGTGATCAAAGTCCAACTTCAACGCGGTAGGGGCCGCCAGCAAGTCCCTTGCATTGTCATTCTGAGCGCAGGAAGAATCGCCGCTCATTCCACAGGCAGGCAAGCGAATCAAGAGTCCGACTTCGCGGATTATACGTGGGTCAGCAATTCATGGTAAGTATTCTGGGATTCAGCCACTAACACCAGACTTACACTTCCGGCTATACCCACTCCACACTTCGGTTATCGCAATCACTAAATCCGAGGCGAAACGGGCCCTAATCCGCGCTCATAAATGGACGGTGAACCTCATTGTGCCTCAAACCTCAGACAACTTCGTCCACCGCGGGCAGGTCCGAGCGCGCTCCGGGGACCAGCCCAAAGCGCGCCCACGTCTTCAGAGCCACGTTCAGCTCGTGCGCGAGATGCGAGTCGGCCGGCAACTCGTCGAGAATGCAGCGCTCCAGATGCTGCTCCATGAGCAGGATGCCTACCTGGTCGATGCTGCTGCGCACGGCCATGACCTGCGTCAGCAGCTCTTCGCACTCGCGTTCGGCCTCCAGCATGCGCTGCAGCCCCTGCACCTGGCCCTCGATGCGCCGCAGGCGTGTTACGACAGACCTGGTTACCTCGTTCATGTTTCAGACCTCATATGGAGAACGTGGGACACGGGCACAAGGGCGAACTCCGACTTCTGCCCTGTCCCATGTTCCCTGTCCCAGGTTCCCAGTTCCTCATCCCTGTTGTTGACATACCCCTCGGGGGTATGCTACAGTCTAGCCATCAAGCCCCGAACCTGTCAACGGCGACAGAATAATCCAGGAGGATTCTCACGAAATGGCGAAGCCAGCGGACGTAACCGACAGCACCTGGGACAGCGAAGTACTCAAGGCCGACAAGCCGGTCCTGGTCGACTTCTGGGCGCCGTGGTGCGGTCCTTGCCGCATGGTCGCGCCGATCGTCGAAGAGCTGGCCGAGGAGTACGACGGCAAGGTCGAGTTCCGCAAGCTGAACACGGACGACAACCCGCAGCACCGCGATCGAAGTACGGCATCCGCAGCATCCCGACGCTGCTCGTCTTCAAGGGCGGCGAGCCGGTCGGCCAGATCATCGGCTTCCGGCCGAAGAGCGACCTCAAGAAGCGCCTCGACGCCGCCCTGGCCTAAGCGCCGGAGCAGGCGAAGGCCAGCCAGAACTAACCCTCAGACTGCCAGACAGTTGCTCTCGGCCGTGACTGGGGCGCGCTTTCGGCCGCCCAGTTTCTAGCGCGCGCAATCCGGCCTGGACGCACATGACCACACCGAAGTACGACATCGTCATCATCGGCGCCGGGCCGGCCGGGCTCGCGGCGGGCCTCTACGCCGCGCGCGCGCGGCGCAGCACGCTGCTCATCGAGAAGAACGTCACCGGCGGCCAGATCGCGCTGACCGTCGGACGTCGAGAACTACCCCGGCATCGACGACGATCAACGGCTTCGACCTCGGCGCAGGCGATGCAGCAGCAGGCCGAGAAGTACGGCATGGAGATGGCATACGCCAGCGTCACCGGCATCGAGGCCGAAGGCCAGGCAGCGCGTCGTCCACACGGACGAGGGCGACTACCGCGCGAAGGCCGTGATCATCACCGGCGGCGCCGACTACAACCGCCTCGGCGTGCCGGGCGAAGAGCGCCTCACCGGCTACGGCGTCTCCTACTGCGCCACCTGTGACGCCGCCTTCTTCAAGGACATGGAGGTCGCCGTCGTCGGCGGCGGCGACGCGGCGATGGACGAAGGCCTGTTCGTCACGCGCTACGCCTCCAAGGTCCACGTGATCCACCGCCGCGACACGCTGCGGGCCAGCGCCATCCTGCAGGAGCGCGCCTTCGCCAACCAGAAGATGGACTTCATCTGGAACACCGTCGTCGACGAGATCGAGGGCGCGGAGGCCGTGCGCAGGCTTGCACCTCCGCAGACGTCGTCACCGGCGACGAACGCGACCTGCCGGTCGCGGCCGTGTTCATCTTCATCGGCCAGACGCCGAACAGCGCTTACCTGGGAGGCCTGGTCGACCTGGACGCCGGCGGCCACATCATCGTCAACGAGTGGATGGAGACGAACGTGCCGGGCATCTTCGCCGCCGGCGACGTGCGCGCCAACTCCGCGCGCCAGGTCGTCAGCGCCGCCGGCGACGGCGCCACCGCGGCGATCCGCGCCGACCACTACATCTCGGAGGCGTTCGGCGGCCAACCCTGAGCCGCCCGGACAATCCGCGAATTCTGGCCGCCGGGCACCCCATTTAGCATCTGCACCCCATAATATACGGGGACGAATTGTCGCGGGTTGCTCGAAAGAGGTCTGCGCGTGCTGTTCATTGTTTACTTGATACTGGCGCTCCTGGCCCTGTCCATCATCATGTGGGTGTACTTCGACGCCACAGAGTTGGGCAAGCCGGCGATACCGTGGGCTATCGCCCAACCTATGCTCTGGTGGCTGTTCTTCTTGCCCCTGATCCTCTACGCGATCTTTCGCGAGCAGGGCCAGCGACGCAGCTCCCGGCCGGCGGCGCCCGCCGCCAGGCGACCTACATCGCCGGCCACCTTCTGGAAGAAGAAGTGCGCTTCTTTCAGGCTCTCCTCGGCTTTTCGTCAGCACCTGCTATCTGTTCGCACCGAGCCTTAGGGAGCCTGCCCGGCGAAGCTTAAGCGTTTAGTCGCGGCACCTTGAAAGGCGCCTGAAACCAAGCCAAGCCGCGCCTTGACGGCATTGCTTGCATTCAATCCAGAGACTGTCAGGCGATACAAACGCACTCCCCTTCCCCGGCGTGGGATGGAGCGCACTAGAGGATGGAGGTCGGGGACCATGGCAGAGCAGAGTTTGTACGAACGCCTGGGCGGCGTCTTCGCGATCGCCGCTGTCGTGGACCGATTCAGTGACGAAATTGTGAAGAACCCTAAGGTGGGCCAATCCTCACCAAACCCTGCACTGCGGGAGTGGCACACGCGCAAGCTGGACAGATTGCCGGGGTTGAAATTCATGCGGACTCTCTGGGTCTGTGCGGTGGCAGGCGGCCCATTTCAGTATCTCGGCACAAAGCCTGGAGAGAGCCCACTAGGCCTGGAAAAGGCGCATTGGGATCTCCATATCTCACCCGAAGAATTTGACGAGGTCGCCGCCGAACTCGTCAGCGCCCTGAACTCCTACCGGGTGCCCGACCGGGAAAAGAGCGAGGTCCTTGCTGCCTTCGCGGCCCACAAGCCCGAGGTGAATGCCGGATATGCTGCCCTGGCGAAGTCCGGAGCGCGCTAAGAGTAATTCAACCTGAGGATCCCGACGAGCGATGGCCGGCAGCGCCGGCTGACACTATGGGCTTCACAGCGACGCCTGCCGGTGATTAGGCGCCCTCGTTCGAGGAGGCATTCGCGACGTCGCAAATCTTGTAGACACGAAGTCCCGCCAGAGTAACTCCCGAAGGCCGTGCAGGCATGCTCCCAGTTGATACGACCTCGAACACCTGAACCAGCGCGATTTCCAGGTCGACGGGGACGAGGACGGCCGGGCCAGGGCCCGGCCGTCAGATTACGGTCAAGTGTCAGGAGCCTAGCCGCCGCCTGCCGGCGTCGGTGTCGCCGTCGGAATGCCTGCGGGCGTGGGAGTCGCCGTCGGCGCTGTCGCCGGCGTTGGTGTCCGCGTTGGCGCCGTCGCTGGAGTCGGGGTCCGTGTCGGCGGCACCGGCGTCGCGATCGACGCCATGTGTACCTTCTTCGCCGGCTCGCACATCATCCTCGGGTTGCGGACGACGACGTCGTCTGGCCCGAAGTTCCGCGTGGTCAAGAAGAACTCGTTGGCGTCGATCTTGCCATTGATCACGAAGCACTCGTAGGTCCGCCCGGTAGGCTGGCCCACGACCGTAACCACGCCGGCAGCGTTCACCCTGAGCTTTCGCGCTTCCTCGCACATCAGGACCGCCCGGCGCACTTCCGCGCGGTGCTCACCGAAGTTCTGGGTCGTAAGAGTGAACGGCGCGTTCGGGTCCAGGCCGTCCCGGAGATCGTAGCACTGCCAGAC
Organism: uncultured Chloroflexia bacterium; assembly: GCA_963703905.1. Lineage (GTDB taxonomy): Bacteria > Chloroflexota > Dehalococcoidia > DSTF01 > WHTK01 > DATLYJ01. The sequence goes on along the minus strand of CAVPFY010000005.1, from coordinate 199,148 downwards.
CACGTTCGGCGGAGCGGCGGTACTGGGTTGACCGGCCTTGATCGCGCCCTCGCACATTTGGGAGGACCTTCGCACGGCCACGTCGTCGCGCCCGAAGTTCCCCGTCGTCAGGAAAATCGAGTCGTCCGGGTCGGCTCCCTTGTCGAGCTTGTAGCACTCCAGCACACGCGTGGCGCCGGTAGTCGCGCCGCCTGCATTCAACAGGAGCGAGACGCCAGCCAGCCTTCCGGCCGGGTTGCCGTTGGAGTCTTCCAGCGGTACGGGCTCGACCAGCGTGAGGCTATCCGTCGCTGACGGCGGCTTGTGGGTCAGCACGCCGGCCAGCTGGGCCTCGGCCATCACCATGATGTCCATGGGCAGCGGCGACAGGAGGTGCTCGGCGCGGGGCACGATCATGACGTCGATGCTGATGTCGAGCATGGCCGAGGCCATGCCCGTACGCGTGAATGGCGGGACCTCCAGAATGCCGGGCATCAGGTTGCCTCCCGGGATGATCTCGGTCAGCCGGCCGGCGCCCTGAATCTCGACAAAGATGTCGAAGAAGCTGCCCATGGCCTGCACGGGCTGAGCGCTTTGCAGGCTCAGGGCAAGCAGCTCGACCGGCACGGTGTCGGGGCCTCCAAGGTTCGGGTCTGCTTCACCGTTGGGCCCGACCATGACGTGCCAGGCGCCGGTGCCCACGAGCATCACTGCGTGCATCGCGCCGGTCGGGTCTGCGAATTGCACCGTGGCTTCGACGTGAGGGAAGATGTCCGTCTCGCCGCCGCCTCCCCCGCCAGGCGGCCTGCGCTTTAATGCCGGCTCGCACATCTGGAAGGCGGTGCGGACGATCGCCTCGTCGGTGCCGAAGTTCTTGGTCAGCAGGAACACTTGCGCCTGCGGGTCGGTGCCCTTGTTGATGTCGAAGCACTCGAACACCATCGTGCCCGACGTTTGGAGTGACTGCAGCGGTAAAGCAGCAGACTGATCCGAAGCGGGCGGCCGCGCATCGGCCGCCGTCGCACTACCCCGGGCCGCGGTCCAGGCCGAAAGTCCCACTGCGGCCAGGATCACCAGGGTCAATCCCATCCTGAATTTCATACGGCCCTCCCTGGGATGAATGACCTCCCTGGAGGTTCTGGCGATGCCTCCTTTCGGCCGCAGTCGAGCGCGCCCGCTGCCGGACGAGACGCACCGGCGGCAAATATTGAGGTTACAGAATTAGAACGGGAGCGCCGAAAGACCTTGCGCGCGGACAATAGAAGCGCCGCGACACCTTGTCAAACGCTAGGGCCGCTCTCACGAGGGAGGAGGGCGAAACTGTAATACCGTGGCTGCACATTCGCCCTCCAGGACCGCTAAGGCCCGTCTACCGGCAGCCCTCGCCTCTCGTCCGTGGCAGGCGAGTTCTCCTGATGCCTAGGCACGTTGGCCTCGATTTCCTTGAGGACGGGCCTCGTCCCTATCCGCGAGACGACCCCGCTCCTTTCAGTAGCTGATCGCGATCATGCTGGCGGTGAGCTCGAGGAACCCGACGAGGAGCTGCTTGCCCGCGCGCACCGCTACATGGATCGGGACAATGGGCTGTTTCGATACGAAAGGTAGTGGGATTTGCCGTCGAATCGCGGGACCCGAATCTCCTAATGTAGAGGTAGGCCAGACCGCGAGGTCCTTAACTCTTTCGCGTTGATCTGGCCAAATAAGGAGAATGGCATGACCTCATCTCAAACCAGCATCGTGCTCGTACACGGCGCCTTCGCGGACGCTACCGGATGGTCCGGCGTCATCGAGCGACTACAAAACGATGGCTATGCGGTGGTTGCACCGTCGAACCCGCTGCGCAGCCTCAGCGGCGATTCAGCCTACCTCAAGAGCGTCCTAGACAAGACACCCGGGCCGCTAGTGGTGGCGGCTCACTCATACGGCGGTGCGGTAATTACGAATGCAGCTGCCGGTAACCCGAACGTCAAGGCGCTCGTATACATCGATGGATTCCTCCCCGACGTGGGTGAGGATGCGCTTCACCTTGCCGGCGAAGCAAGCCAGGTACCAACTTCAATTGAGCCCAAACCGTTCCCGCCCTTCGGTCCCAATGATCTGGACTTCTACATCAAGCAGGACGTCTTCCGAGAGGTCTTCGCACCGGATGTCGATGCGAAGACCGCCGCGGTCATGTGGGCGGCCCAGCGTCCTATCGCTGCTGCTTCGTTCGGTGAGCCAACTGCGGCCGCAGCCTGGAAATCGATCCCCTCTTGGGCTTTGATCGGCCTTCAGGACAAGGTCATTGCACCAGACGCTCTGCGATTCATGGCTACACGAGCGAACTCCACTATCGTCGAGATCGACTCCTCCCACGTCGCGATGGTCTCCCACCCTGAGGAGGTTGCCGGCTTGATCGAGAAAGCTGACGAGGCCACGGACTAAACGAGCCTGAGGAACGTGCGGACGGCTTCGTCAGTCTTGTCCCTGGCCGGGTCAACGCCGAACACAGCGTCGTCGGGAGCCAGATCCGCGACTTGCACGCGGAGCCAGGCATAGCGGTCTTGCCCGTCGGTAGAACCGAACAGATCGGGAAGCCTGCCGGTGCTCGCTTCGGCAGGATGATCACCTTTGCCACATGTCCGGCGGGGAGTATCTCAGACTGCGCCGGACTCAGCTCGCGGTCTATTGCGGATTGTAAAACAACGGGCGATCAAACAGCCGCCACATTGGTGCAAACGGTCGCCCCCGATTGATGAGCACTGCAGTCCGCTCCAAGAGCCTCGGCAGTTACTGCAACCAGCCCACCAAAGACCGACGAATAAGCGCAACCTAAACCTAGAGGCCCGCAGCTGGGCTCGGAGCTCCACGAGCCACCGCCGCCGCCGCCACAGCCAGCCCACCCAGCCACAACATTGACGGCTCCAGCCTCCGCGGTTGCGGTTGCCATCACGACATGGATGTCAACTCCGCTGTCGTCGTCGAGATCCACCTGGCCATCGCCAAGGTAGACCATTGATGTCCCTTTTCCAGAACCGATCCCGTCGTCTCCGTCCATCAAAGGCACCAGGCCCGATGGATCGACTGCGTTGGTAGGATTGTTCCCGGCGTACGGGTATCCGCCGCCGAGCGGGTCACGCCCCAGGAACCGCGCTGTGGCCGGGTCGGAGTAGCGCGCCCGCAGGTACTCCAAACCGGTCGAGAGGTCGTTTTGCTCGCCGGTGAAGGTGAACTCGGTAGTGCCCCCGGTGCGAGGGCACGCCGCCGAAGACGTCGTAGGTCCACGTGGCGTTTACGGTGCCTCAGCCATCGCACAGGGCAACCGTCGAGCCCAGGCCGTCGGTGAGCCGGAAGGTCACGTGGGCCGACCCATCGACCAAGTAGAGCATGCCGCCCAGGCCGTACACGTAGGTGTAGGTGCCATCCTGGAGGATCACTGGCAGGCCCGCACCTCTTGCCGTTCTTTGTTACGCCGCGAATGGCGGCTTCGCCTGGTCGAGCCAAATATGAATGTCGCTCTCGACTGCGGGAAGAATCGCGCGGAAAACCGCGTAGTTCTTAAGTGTTGGCCAGACTAACCGAAATCCAGCTGCCTGGCCCCCGGCGGGAACCTCGTACATCGTGCCGGCTAGATACTTGACGAGATCGTCGACCAGGGCCTGCCGCTTTTGCGCATCTCCTTCCCTAATCATCTTGTTAGTAAGGTCGTCTACTTTGGGGTCGCCTTTCTTCCGGTCCTTGCCTGTCGCGTCGAATCCGGCGAAAACCGTGCCGCCGCTTCCGTAACGGCGCCATAGGAACGCTGCCACAGACGGCGAAGCGCCGCCAAGGTCGAAAGAGTAACCGTTCCAGTCGCCATGACCGTTGCGGACGTGTGCGTCAAACTCGTTGACTCGGTCGACCACCTTGACGTTTGACTTGACTCCTCCCTCGGCAAGCATTCCAACGAGTGCGTCCCACTGGGAGAACACGGCCTGTCCGTCTGAACGGTAAAGGACGTCCGTCGTCAGACCGTTCGCATAGCCCGCCGCCGCGAGGAGCTTCTTGGCTTCGGCAATGTCACGCATGTAGTATTTGGCATTCGGGCCGAAATTCTTATCCTGAGGCGCCAGGCTCCCCTCTACGCTGGCGTGGGTCATCCAACCGGTCTCAACCTTGAATCCCTGAGCCTCGAACTGGTCGACGGCGCCAAACACCCTGATCCAAGTTTCTCGGTCTATCAGCATCGAAAAAGCCTGGCGCACGCGCTGGTCCCAAAAGGGAGCGTCCGCAGTGCCCAACCCGAAACGTATCGTCGGCTCGACGGTCGTTGAGAACTCGCCTTCGTAAAGGGAGAGCTGCGGCAGGTCTTTCTTTGTGGGCAGGATGTCCTCCTGCCGCAGCGTCGCGTCGAATAAATTCCCGGATCTGAATTGGGCGATCCGTTGGGCATATTCCGTGACGATCGGCAACTCCCACTTGTCGAGGAAGGGCCGATCCTTCCTGTACCAATCCGGATTCTTGGCAAAGGTGACCTTTGCCGAAGGCTGGTATTCGGACAACGTCCAGGCACTCGATCCTCTGACTTCGTTTCTGGAATCGAAGCCACCATCCGCCTCTTTCGGCGCGATCAATAGGCGCTGCGACCCGCGTGAAAGGTCGGACAACAACTCCTGCGACTCGAAAGCCAATTTGATAACGACCGTGCGAGCATCGATGGCCTGGACTGAGAGGACAGGGGCATCCTTCGACACAGAGTTCGCGAGACCAACGCGGAAAGGGTGCAGGCGAGAGAATCGGTCCCAACTCACCACGACGTCTTGAGAGTCCAGGAACCGCCCGCTGGTAGGAGCCCGCGAGTCTAGCTTCACGTCACCGCGCAGTTTGTATGTCAGTTGCAGTCTGTCTGGCGTGAATTCCCAGGATTCGGCGAACTCGGGGATAACCGTCGCGTTGGGCAACTGGCCATTTAATCCCGGCGCGAACTGAGTCAGACGACTGTAGACGTGATCCGTCACGAGGGCGGAAGTGCCGGTGTTGTTAACGTGCGGGTCGAAGCCTCTCGCGTCCGCGGTCACGAAACCTTTGTAGGTTCCGCCAGGCTTGGCGGCCTTCGACGTGTCCTCGGTTTTCGTGATGCCCGCAGCGGCGTCCGGGTTGCCATCGTTGGCACCATTGGAACCGCCTCCGCAGCCGAAGACCGAAATAGTCGTCGCGCCTATGCCGGCCAGAGCTCCGGCCCGCAGAACGCGACGTCTCGCCAGCCGAGTGGACGAAAACTTGGAGAAGTATGTCTGCACGCGACCCTCCGAGCATTGTTTGATCGCCGGTTCCTCGTCGAAGGGCCGGCGCCAAGATTTGAGATAGTCCGAGCGGAATCGAGCCGCCTATTATTACCAGAATCAAGGCCGGTCGGGGAATAGGATTCGATGATTGTCCGCCGGCGCGCGAGTTGACTCTGAATATCGATTGGGTTCGAATCGCGCCGAAAAGAGGTGCGAGGAGGCGCAATGACGACATCGAGCCAACTAAAGGTCCTCGAGCTGCCTGGAGCCATTTCTGGGGCTTTCTGTGGGCGATTTCTGCAAGCCCTGAGGCGAGCGTAACGAAGCTGGGCGAAGGCCTGGTCGCGGGCCCGCACCGCGTACTGGAGCAGCGCATGGGCGGTCAACGACACGCCGCTGACATTGAGGACGAAGAAGGCGGTCTGGATCGGGTCCGCGATCGACGCCGCATGGCCGACCAGGCTAGCCTCGAGGAGGCCTGACGCGACCGTCAGCGCGACGAAGGCGATGAACCATGGCACGGACTCGTTCGCCGTGAAGAAGAACAGCGTCCCGATCGCGGCGACGAGGGCCCACAGGCTCACGGCGCTCGAGGCGACGAACCCGCCGAGCGTCCACTGGAGGAGGAATGGCAGGAGGAGGAGCATCGTCGCCTGCGAGACCCGGAAGAACCGATAGCTCTTCGTCCGGGCGAAGACGACGAGGCTCGCGATCGACGCCACCTGGTAGCTGAAGGGGATGGCGGCGGCGAGGCCGAGCCCGAGCGCCCAGTACGTGCCGACCCAGACGACCGCAAGCGCGGTGACCAGCGAGGCCGCGAGCGTGAGGACGACCTTCTGGGCCTGGAGCGAATCCGGATCCCCTCGGCGACGCCGGCGAAGACGAGCGCGCGGAAGGGCCGAACCAGCGCGGATGATTGGGTCATGGTCGCCACTCTTTGCAGAATCTGACGATTATGGCGTGACGCTATCGTGAGTCGCGACGAAGACGGGGATCTTTCGCTGAGTGCGCTTCTGGTAGTCCGCGTAGGGCGGAAAGGCTGCTACGGCCGCGGCCCAGAGGCGCGAACGCTCGGGTTCCTCTTTAACCTCGCGGACCCGCATTTGCGTGACTTTCGTCTCGTCGCGAATCTCAACCTGCGGGTTTGCGCGAAGGTTGTAGACCCACACCGGGTGCTTTGGCGCGCCGCCCATGGATCCGATGAGTATGTAGCCTTCGCCGTCCTTCACCCGCATGAGCGGCGTCTTCCGCGCAACGCCAGTCTTGTTGCCCTTGTTCGTGACAATGATCACCGGTAGGCCGGTTTCTCGCAGGGTGGTTCCTTCGGTTCCCCCTGAGCCCTCGTACAGCTCTACCTGATCGCGTACCCACTTTGTCGGGCTTGGTCTGTACTCGCGCTCGGTCATGGTCGCCTCTTACCCTTGAACCGCTTCCCTACAGTCGATAGACGCGCGCCGCCGTGTCGTGGAACATCGCGGCGCGTTCGGCGGTCGAATAGCCTGCCGAGAAACGTTTGAAGGCGTTGTACATCACGTTGTATGAGAATGAGACTTTGTCCACCGGGAAGTTGCTCTCGAACATGCACCGTGTCGGGCCAAATTGCTCAATGCAGTAGGTGAGAAAGGGCGCCATATCCTTCGCAAGTTCCTCCGAGCCTATCGGCCTCTCCCCGGAGGTGCCAGTCGAAGCCGCAGCGGGGCATGCCGAGGCCGCCGAGCTTCATCGTCACGTTGGGGCAGGGCGCTAGCGCGGCGATACCGCTGCGCCAGGTATCCAGCACTTCCTGCTGACGGCTGGCATAGGGTCCGATGCGCAGCAGCCCGCCGACGTGATTGACGACGACGGCCAACTCGGGAACGGCCTTCGTAAATTCCGCTAGCTCGACCAGTTGGTGGAAATTCAGCCATGCCTCGAAAGAGAGGCCCTTGCTCGCCAGAACCTTCGCGCCCCTCCGGAACTGGTCGCTGGAGAGTTGACCTGCCTGATCAATGGCCGCGGTGTTCTGGATCTCAGGATGAGGGTCCCAGACGACCGAGTGGCGAATCCCACGAAATCGGTTCGGGCTTGCCGCCTGGAGCGCCTCCAGTACCGGCTCAACGTCAGCGCCAAGGTTGAGATTGGCGTTACCGACAATGGCCGCCGCGGCTCGGACCTCGCCGTAAAGGCCGCTGGCGCTGGCTGCGGCTTGCCCCTGAACGAACTCGACCTCACCCACCGACCGCATCTCCACCGGTCCATCCGCGCGATACATGGCCCGTGCCTCGATGAATACGGTCGAACGGACGTTGTGACCGCTCTGGAGATCGGCGAGCAGATCCGCAAGGAGGTAACGCTGATAGGGCGCGCGAGCTGCCCTCAGATCCCAGAAGTGGTGATGGGGGTCGCAGATCGGAAGGTCGGGCTCGAGCGCCGGTTCCGCTGTCAAAGCAAGCCAGTCATCGCCTTCAGTCGCCATATGCGTTCGAGTGTATGGACTCGTTTGAGTCTGTCAATGGAGCGCACGGCCGCCGAACGACAGCCATTGTGGCGGCCGGGTCCCGACCAACCAAAGCCGGCGACGATGAATGACACCGTTGGCTTCATGGCGAGACGACGCTGACCAACGCCCGCTTGAACCCGCGACTTGACTTATGACCCGAGAACTGGGCCTTTCAATGACGTGGACGGCTCGTTCTCAGCCATATCGCTATCGCTGCTTCACGTCCGAATGGCCGACAGTCAGCTGATGCACATGTGTGGCGCGTAACCAAGAGTGACCATGACGGCAACGAGCACCCGCGAAATACTCAATTTGTGATCGAACACCTTCATCTGCTAAGTGAGGTCCAATGAAAGCCCTGACAGTCACTCCCGGAGTCCGCGAACTCTGCCCAGATCCTCGATGTGCGCGCCGCCCGACCGCTGCTGAAGGAGCGATCCTGGTCAGGGGCCTCGCCATCGGTATCTGCGGCACCGACGTAGAGATCATCGAAGGCGGCTACGGAGAGGCGCCACCGGGCGAACAACGCCTCATTCTCGGACACGAATCCCTGGGTGAGGTGGTCGAGGCGCCGGCAGGCAGCGGCTTCGCGCCGGGTCAGCTCGTCGTCGGTGTCGTGCGCAGACCGGACCCAGAACCGTGCGACCATTGCGCGCGTGGGCGAGTGGGACATGTGCCGCAACGGCCTCTACAAGGAGTGCGGCATCAAGAAGCAGCACGGCTATGCCCGTGAGGAGTTCCGGCTCGATCCGGAGTTCGCCGTTCCCGTCGATCCGGGGCTGGGAGACCTCGGCGTGCTTCTGGAGCCGGCCTCCGTCGTTGCCAAGGCCTGCGTCGCACAGCCTGCACTTCCTGCAGCGCACCGGAGTCCCCGCCAAGACGGCGCTGATTACCGGCGCCGGACCGATAGGACTTCTCGCTGCCCTGGCCGCCTGCCAGTACGGGCTCGAGACCTACGTTGTGGACATCGTCGATAGCGGGCCGAAGCCGGACCTTGTGAGGGAGCTCGGCGCGCACTATCACGCCGGCTCGGCCGGCAGACCTGGACATTTCGCCGGAAGTAGTCATCGAGTGCACCGGCATTGGCTCCGTCTTACGCGACGCCGGCACGAAAGCCGCCCCGGGCGCAGTGATCGCCCTCACGGGCATTTCCGCCGCGCCGCAGGCGAGGAGATCGACCTGAACGTGTTCAACAAGAACATGGTCCTGAGCAACAAAGTCCTGTTCGGCAGCGTCAACGCGGGCGCGTTCCCACTACGAGGTGGCTGCGAGGGTTCTGGCAAAAGCGGACCCCGCCTGGCTCGGACGCTTGATCAGCCGCCGGGTTCCCGCCGAGCGGTGGCCGGAAGCGCTCGAACGGCAGCCCAATGACGTGAAGGTCGTCCTGGAGATCAGCTCAAGAGGACGCGGGCCTGTCCTGAGCCGGGTTGAAGGGTCATGACAACGAGCCGCCACAGCTGTGACCTCGTGGTAATCGGCGGCGGTCCTGCCGGAGTTACCGCGGCGCTCCACGCCGTCGGAGCTGGGGGCCGAGGTGACGCTCGTCGAACGGCGGCGAGTTGGCGGCACAGCCTTGAACGAGGGGCCGGCGCCGGTGCGCACGCTGGCCCGGGCGGCGCGCCTCGTGCGGGACTGGAGCTCCTGGGAGACCTTCGGTCTGCGCGGTCCGCGGCCCGAGGTGGACCTCGCCGCGACGCTGGCCAACGCGGAGCGCGTGGCCCGCTACGCGCACGAGCGCAAGCGCATGTCCGACCACATCCGCGCCATGGGGGTCGACCTCATCGAGGAGGCTGGCGACGCGCGGTTCCTCGACGCCAACACCGTCGCGGTGCGCCGACGGCCGGATCTGGAACGCAGACCGGATGATCATCGCCGTCGGCGGGCGGCGCCTCGCGGCTTGCCGATCCCCGGTGCCGAGCTGGGCCTGACCTTCGAGGACGTGCGCAGCCTGAGCGCCCTGCCCGACCGGGTCTGCGTCATCGGGGCCGCGGACACCGGCTGCCAGCTCACCTCGATCCTGGCCGACTTCGGTTGCCGAGTCTCGCTGCTCGAGTACGGCGCCCCGGATCGTGCCGCGAGCGGACGAGGACGTCTCGGCCGCGCTCGAGCAGGCCTTCCGGGCGCGGGGCATCGAGGTCGTCACGAGCGCGGGCGTCGAACGGCTCGAGTCACTCGAACCGGCGTGCGCGTCGTCTATCGAGACCGGCGACGAGGCGAAGGCACGTCGACGTCGACGCGCCTTCTTCGCGGTGGGCTGGCCCGGCAACGCCGACCTCATCGACGCCGCCGCGGCCGGCGTGGCGACCGAGCGCGGCTACGTGGTAGTGGACGACTACCTGCGCACGAGCGTCCCCCATATCTTCGCTGCCGGCGACGTCGACGGGCACAGCATGCTGGTCTCGAGCGCGCTCCTCGAAGGTCGCGTGGCAGCCGAGAACGCGGTGCTGGGGCCGCGTCGCCGCGTCGTCCACGAGGTCGTCCCCGCCGGCAGCTTCACCGATCCCGAGTACGCGCAGCGTCGGGCTCACTGAGGAGCAGGCGCGCGCCCGATACGACTGCGCCGTCGCCGTGGCCCGTTACGAGGACCTGCTGCGGCCTGTCGCCGACGGTCAGCCCGAGGGTTTCTGCAAGCTGATCGTGGAAATCCGGGCGACGACAGATCGTCGGCGCCCACGTCCTCGGCGAGTACTCGGCCGAAGTGATCCAGATGGTCGCCGCGTGCATGGCAGCCGGCATGCGCGTCGAGGACGTCGCCGAGCTCCAATTCGCCTTCCCCACCTTTACCGAGGGCGTCAGGCAGGCCGCGCAGATGCTGGTGCGCGACCTGGGAATCCGACCCATGCCTCAACTCTGGAGCAGCCTGAGCACGAGGGCTGTGTCTGAGGCAGCCAGATGATTGACGCCTCGTGGATAGTCTCCGTTCCAGCCGACCCTCTCGCGCGCGGACCGAAGGACGGACTTGCCGGCATCGCCTGAAGCTTCTCGTTTGCACGTGTACCGGGGGGAAACGCTGGCAGTCGCCTCTTGGCCGGGCCGGATCGAAGGCAGTGATGAGCTGGCATCCGATATGTAGTGAGTAGTCGAATGGAAATCTATGATGTCACCCGCACCCTTCAGACAGGTATGGCCACATGGCCGGGCGAACCAGGGCCGGCACTGACTCCGATCAAGCGGATGTCAACAGGCCATCCAGCCGACGTCTCTCACCTCGCGCTTGGTGTGCACACGGGTACCCATGTCGATGCTCCCCGTCACTTTATCGAGGGGGCCGCGGGAGTCGAATCGTTGCCGCTGACGGCGCTCATAGGACCGGCCAGGGTAGTGGGAATAAAGCATGAGGGAGCGATCCGCGTTGAGGAGCTGGAACGCTCGGGCCTGGAGGGCGTTCAGAGGGTGCTCTTCCGAACTCGCAACAGTGAAGAGTGGTCAGATTCCGTGTTCAAAGAAGACTTTGTTTACCTCGACCCCGAGGCTGCCCGATGGCTGGTCAATCGTGGCACACGACTCGTCGGCGTTGATTACCTCTCGGTGGAGTCGGCTGTAGCCGCTGAACCGCTGACCCATCGCGCGCTCCTGGGTGCAGGCATTGTGATTGTCGAGGGCTTCGATCTGCGGGAGATCGTCCCCGGCGACTACACCCTGAGCTGCCTGCCTCTGAAGCTGGCCGGGTCTGACGGCGCGCCGGCCCGCGTCGTTCTCATGAGGGAATAGAGTTCTCGACCATGGCCAAGCTTGAACCGTTGTTGGTCTGTCCTGCTCACTGTGGCTGTTGCATCGAGTTGACGCCTCGAAGCTGACACTATGACGGCATAGGCCGACGTGCCCAGACGCCCCCAAGCTCGATCGGGTTGTGTTCGCCATAGAACAAAGGCGGCGAGGGCGCGACAGGCGTCTTCAGTTGCCCGCATCGGCCGGCCCTAATTGATCGTGCCGTTCACAACGAATTCATCGAAATCCGCCTCAGACAGCCCCAGGACTTCACGGAGCACGTATTCATTGTGCTCGCCGAGCGACGGTGCGCGCTGAAGCACGCGCTCGACGCCAACAAAGCGAATTGCTTCACCATCAATTAGGAGTTCGAAGTCTGGCTCAGTTGGTTGACGAATCGTCTCATAGTGGCGGCGGTGCTTGAGCTGCGGATCCTTATCGATCAGATCGGCAATGGTCTCGACTGCAGCTGCGCGGATGCCATGGCTCTGGAGCAATCCGGCAGTCTGCCATTTGTCTCGACCCGATGACCAGGCGGTTAGGGCTGCGTCGATGTCGTCGGCCTGGGCCGCACGGCGGGAGCTACTTTGATAGGCAGGCTCGCGAGCCCAATCTTGCCGTCCAATCAGGTTCGCAAGGGCAATCCACTCGGCGTCGGTCTCCACCGCGATGGCAACCCATGAGTCATCGCCCGCGGCGCGGTAGACCCCGTGAGGGCAGAAGTTTGGGTTGCGGTTGGCGTTCCTGGGTAGGGCGCCCTCCGCGTTGAAGCGCATCCACTCGGCCCCGAGGAGACCGATGGTTGCCGACAGCTGGTTGACCTCGATTTCCTGCCCGATTCCGGTGCGGTCGCGCTCATGAACCGCGGCCAGCACTGAGCTTGCCAACAGGTACGGCGACGTGAAGTCCGGATAAGCCGTAGCGATACCGTAAGGAGGCCGGCCCTCGAAACCGGAGATTTCGTTCAAGCCAGAGGCTGCCATCAAAACGCCGCCGAGTGTGCCGCTCTTCGACCAGGGGCCGATGCTGCCGCAGCCCGGAAGACTAACGTAGATCAGGTCGGGCTTGATAGCTTTCAGCGCGTCGAAGCCCAGGCCCATACGCTCCATGGCCCCAGGACGAAAATTGTTGGTCACTACGTCGGCGGTCGCGACAAGGCGCCGGATGAGCGCCTTCCCCTCCTTGCGAGAGAGATCGATCGTCACCGACTTCTTGCCGGCGTTGGCGTCGTTGAACAGGTAGCCCGCGTCGACAGAAGTCGCGCCAGCCGGGATGCCCGTCCGGGTACTGTCGGGCCGTGCCAGAGATTCGATGCGGATGACTTCAGCGCCGAAATTAGCCAGGATCCTGGTGCCGAACGGTCCGGCGAGGACCCAGGTAAAATCGACGACACGGAGTCCAGCCAGCGGCCTGACCGGATCGGCGCCACTCCCGTTCGCCGCGACTTGTCGGGCTGGAAGGCTCGTCGCGAATACTTCATCGGTGTTTTGTCCCAGGCTGGGAGCGGGCCGAACGTCGACGCCGCCGGACATTCCCGCGAAAGGGCTTCTGCTGAAGCTCAGCTCACGCTCGCAGGCCGGGTTGATGGACGGGGAGGAACTGGCGTGTAGCGATGAAATGCTCCTCCTCGCGCATCTTGTCGAAGCGGCCGACGGGTAGGGCGATAAGGTCGAGTCCCCAGGCTATCTCAAGCACCTGCTCGATCGTCAGCCTGGAGGTCACGGCCCGGAGTGTCTTGGTGACCTCCGCTACGGTGTTGATGTCTCGCCCGCCGAACTGGAGTTGAGCCAAGCTGGACTCGGTCAGGTCGGTGTCGACCCCTTCCCGAGTTGCCCAATCCAGGAAGCGCTTGAAGCGGTCGGGCCGGACCCGCACTGCCACCCACCGTCCATCGCGACACTGAAACAACGGCCCATAGAGCCCCGTGCGGGCAGGGACGCGCCCTTCCCTCGCGTAGAGGTTCGGGTTCAGCTGCTGGACCATGGCCATGAGGGACGCTTCCTGCACCGAGATGTCGATGTGCGCGCCCCGTCCCGAGGCCGCGCGGCCGCGCAGCGCTACCAAGACGCCGGTCACGGCCTGAAGGCCCGCCATCTTGTAAGAGGGGTCGGCATTGCCATGCATAGGCGGGTCTTCCGCTGCGCCGCTGGGATAGAGAAGCCCGCTGGCGGCGGCGCCCACGAGGTCGCAGCCTTTCCAGGCGCTCCAGGGGCCGGTTTGGCCGAATGGCGTGATCGAGACGACGATCAAGCCTGGATTCGAAGCGCTCAGGTCCTCGTAGCCGAGCCCGAGTCCCGCCATCTCTCCCGGCGGTCGCGTCTCCACAACTACGTCGGCGCCTGCCGCGAGGCGTCGGAAGCTGTTGGCGCCAGCCGGCGTCTCGATGTCGAGCACAACTGAACGCTTGTTAGCGTTGTGAAAAAGGTGATAGTACGACCTTTCAGGGCCAATCTCGCCGTCCAGGAAGGGCGCGTAGCCGCGCAGACGGCCCCCGTCCGCTGGTTCCACGCGGACTACGTCCGCGCCGAGGTCGGCCAGCAAGCGACTGCCGAAGACGCCAGACTCGTCGGTCAGGTCAAGGACGCGAAGGTCGCTAAGGGCGGTTGCCATCCTCGATCAAGCACTGAGCCGCAGTGCCCGCTGGGGGACCCAGCGCAACATCTGTCGGACAATGGCCAGCGGGTGCTCAGAGTCAGACACGACGGCCTCCGAAGTCCGGAAGGCGGTGCGTCCCGAGTAGCCCTTTTCGACCAGTCTCGATTGGACGCTGTAAGCCCGCCCGCACATGACCGGGCCGAGGTGGACGATCTGGAAGAGAGCGTTCATTGAGGACTGCATGTCGAGCGCGGCTTCGGCTGGCGGGTTGAGGCTGCTTGTCAATCTCGGCAAACGGACGAATCGATACGTGGGCAGAATGGCTCCACCCCAGGGTGAATCGGTTTCATACCAGGAACACTTGTCGCCGACGACACTGAGGGCACGCAGGCTTTCGGCCGAGTCAAACTCCATCGTTTGGGGCTCGTAGAGCGTCCCCGTTTCATCGAACGGCAAGGGGTCGTAAATGCCGTTGGAGGTCGCGGGCTGTTCGCCAGCCCGCCCCCAGGGCGTCACGATTTGAGAGGCGGAGGCCAGCAGGCCGAGGAATCCAGAGAGCGGGATCGAGCCGTCCTGCCGCTCCATTTTCATCGATAGGAGGCGCTCGTCGCCCGAGCCGGGCTTCACATCCTCGAGGATAAGGCGGACCTGGTCGCCGTCGTGCATTGGGACGCCGAAGCGGGCCTTGAGAAACCCTCGTTCGTACCAGGCTCGATCGAACAACGACACAGCAGCCTTCGTGACGAAGGGTATGTGCGTGCCGGCGCCAACCACCGCGCGCTCAAAGCCGAGCTCACGCGCGCGATCCTCGTCATGTATGGACCCTTTGGCGTGACTCGCTTGGTTGACGGCCGCAATCCAGTCGCTCTCGATCACCGCCATTCGATACTACCCTTTCCGTGTCTAGGAGGTCTTGAACCGTGCCGGGAGTTTAGTCTGGTCGATCCAGGTGTTGACGTAGACATTTTGCTGTAGCTCACTGCCCGGCCAGGCGACGAAGGCGCCGAAGTTACCCACCCAAGGCCAAGCCAAGGAGAATCCGGGAACCGCATAGCTATAGGGCACGAGCTTCATACCTTTGGCGAGGTAGCGCTGGATCTCGTAGATGGTCTCGGTGCGCTTGGCCTTGTCGAGTTCTCGCGCCTGTTTCTCCACGAGGCTGTCCAACATCGGGTCGTTCCCGGTGGGAATGTTCCCCTGCCCGCTTGAATGGTAGAAGGTCTGAAGGAACTGGCCGACGGCCGATCTTCCTCCACCTGGCACCCAGCTAAGGCCGTCGAAGTCGCCGCGGCCATAGAAGAACTTCGGCAGCCATTCGTTCTGGTATTCGCGAGGCTGGCGGCTAATTTGAAAGCCGACGTCCTCCAGCATGCCGGTAATCGCCTCGATCTCCTTGTGGTAGTTCTGACCGTAGTTGGTGCCCGCGTTGAAGCTGGAGTCAGCTTTCAGGCCCGAAGAATGGCCCGCCGCATTGAGCAGCTTCTTGGCTTCCGCTGGATCGTGCTGGAAGTAGCGGCCGCCCTCGCCCAGGGCTTTTCCCTTCTCGGTCCGTGGGTCGAGCCAGAGCTCGCCGTAGCCAGGACCGAGGTGGCTGGCCCAAAATGTCTCTTGGGGGAAGCCGGCCGCGGCAAACGCCGAGCTGTCGGTCAGGGTGTCCGCATAGAGGTCGCGGTCGATGGCCATCGAGATTGCTCGCCGCACGCGTTCGTCCTTGAACGGCGAATCTGCCCGCCAGCCGAACTTGATGTGCGGGCTCGAAAAGCTGAGGTCCGTGCCTTCGATCATCTGAAGCTCGGGCAGGTCTCGCTTGGTCTCCAGTTGCAGCTCAGGCGGGATGCCACTCCACCACGTATTGCCGGCTCGGAATTGAGCTATCTCCTGGGCACGTTCTTTCAAGATGGCCAGATCGAAGCCTTGAACGAAGGGGCGGTCGGTCCGCCACCAGTTCGGATTACGCCGGTACTGAAGTCCGACAGAGGCTTCAAACTTCGTGAGCGTCCACGCCCCGGTGCCCAACATCGTGTTCCGGCTGTCGGCCTTGTTCCGGTCGTCGAACTCCCTCGGCATCATGTAAGGCCCAACGGCCGCGAAGAGGTCTAAAACCTCGCCTGATGGGAAGGCGAGTTTCGCGACGATTGTCCTCGAGTCGACCGCCCGGATGGACTCCACAGGGGCATTTGGTGCGTCTGGAGCGTTCACCAGGTTGGCGCGGCCCGCGGCGAGCGTCGCGTAGCGGTTCCAACTCCAGAGGACGTCCTCGGCGTCCAACGGCCTGCTGTTCGTCGGGGCCCTCGCGTCGAACTTTGCGGTTGGACGCAGCCGGAACGTCACCTGGAGGGCGTCGGCGCTAATCTCGAAGCTTTCCGCGGCCGCTCCTATGATGACTGGCGCGGGCCGTTTCAGGCGCCCTACTTCGAACTGAACCAGTTTCTCGTAAGCCCAGGCAGCGGCCGACCCTGAGGTTGAGTTTCCGCCGATGGCGTCCAGGGAAGTTGGTTCGATCAGGGTGTGGGTCTGGAATACTCCGCCTTTTGTCGCTTTGTCAGACGTATCCTGGCGAGGCGTCAGGTTACTCGGCGGTCTCGACTCCCCGTCGCTGCCGCCGCCGCATCCCGTCAGGACAACAGCCGCCCCCGCAAGGCCCAGGGCGCCACCCGCGATGGCGCGTCGCCTTGTGACCGTTCGCTCCCAATATCCACGCATGGCAGCCCTCCGCTCCCTGACCGAAACGTTTGCAGGAACTCTAGACGTGAGAGGATGCCGTGTCAACGTCCAGTTCAGCCACGCCCAGATTCGGCCCACCCGCCGCCACGGGAACGTTTTCGAATGACTGCATTCGGCGGTGCCTGTATGATTGGGCGGATGAAGGCTACTCACACGGTCACTATCAAGGATGTCGCGAAGCTGGCAGGCGTTTCGATCAGTACCGCGTCCCGCGCGCTCTCAGGAGCCGGGGGTGTAAGGCCCGAGCTGGAAACGAAGATTGCGGCCGCTGCCGCCAAGCTCAGCTACAGGCCCAACGCGGCGGCTCGCGGCCTGCGCAATGCCAAGACCTCGACCATGGGCATCATATTCAACAACCTCAGCGGTCCGGGGCAGCTGGACTTGCTCAAGGGCATCGGCACCTACTGCAACCAGACCGGCTACAGCCTGCTCTCTGCCGACGCTAATGGCGACCACGACCTGTATTTGCGCCTCATGGCGCGCTTCTATGAACAGCGCGTCGAGGGACTATTCCTGGTTTCGCCGATCGATTTAGGCGAAAGTCTAGCCGACTACCGAAGGAGCGGGGTCCCGGTGCTTGCTCTGCTGCGCAAGGACGCATCCGCGGGGGCGATGCCCCTGGTGGCCGCTAGCGAAAGGCACGGAATCCATGACTGCGTGCGCGAGCTAGCCACGCTGGGCCACCGCGAGATGGCCTACTTTCTTCGCTTCTGGGATGACCATCGCGCCCGCGACATCGAAGATGCCTTGCAGAGCGAGGGACTCCGCCCTTCTGTGCACTCCTTTGCCCTGGCCGAGGAGGGAAACGCCTACAACCCTTTCACAAGCCGCGTCGCCGCGGCGCTCCGCCGGCGCGATCGCCCAACCGCGGTATTCGTTCAAAGTTCCCTACTCGGTCCCACCATGCGCGTTCTTCATGAACTTGGGCTGGCGACGCCCGTCGACGTGTCCCTGGTATCGCTTGGTGCTTCTTCCTGGCACCAGATACTGAGCCCAGGCATTGCCGCCGTGGAGGCCGACAACCAGGAAATCGGGAGGCTGGCATGCAAGGTGATGCTGTCCTGGATTGAGGGGTCGGAACCACAGCAGGCTTACTCAGAGTTGGCGACTTGGGTTCGACGCGCTTCGGTCGGCCCGGCGCCGGCACGCTGATTCTCTGGGCTGTGCGACGGCGGCGGTTGACAACATATTCGCGCCTCCTATCTGGGCCCACCTCAAGCTAGTACCGATCCAGGCGCCGGTCTAGACTCCGCCGTCCCCGGCCGCCTCGCCCCCTCCGACAGCCTCGAGGTACAAGGCTCCGACACCGACGAGACTCAACAGCTGGCCGGCCTGGCCTATTTCCGCGAGGATGCTCTTTGCATCCGAACCTGGCTTCGGCGCCGGTCGCCCTACCTGCACCGGCGTACGCGAGAGGCGTTGAGTGGGCGCGTTCGTCGAGATTAGGCCGAGTCCGTCGTGCTCGCGCGTGACGACCAGGTTGTGCGACCGCACCCAGGCGTCACTAAAGAGATCCGTCACATTCGGGACGACAACCTGTGCGCCAAGCCCAGCCTTGGTGAGCAGCGCGACCCATTCACTCGCCGCGCGAGTACGCATGCGGTCACACAGCGCCTCTTCAAGGTCCGAGCCCGAGTAGCCAGCAAGGTCGCGGAGGTCGGGTGAAGCCTGGAGGTCACGTGCCCGGCCGGCGAGGAATAACCATCCGTCCGCGGCTTCGTAGGCCCGGTTCAGGGGACCGCTGCCGAGCGCGTCTTGTCCGCGAGGTTCGTCCCACTTCTTGCCCTCGTAGCTCTGGTTCAAATTCGACTGCAGCATGGTCGCCGTGTAAGCCAGTGCGGTATCCACGTGTTGACCCTGGCCGGTTTTCTTGCGGTGCAACAGCGCCAAAGCTACGCCGAAGGCGCCCATGTGGCCCGTGCCGTAATCATTGACGGGGAAAGGTGCCGTGGCCGGCGGTCCGTCGCCGCCGTAGCGCTCCTGCATGCCCGTCGCCGCCTGAGCGATGCCCTCGTGCCCCGGCCTTCCTGAATAGCTTCCCACCTGGCCGTAGGTGTTGAGTGATGCGTACACAATGTCAGGCCTTCGCCTTTTCACCGCGTCGTAGCCGAAGCCCACGCGGTCGGCGACGCCCTTGCGGAAATTCTGCACGAGTACGTCGGCCGTCTCGACTAGCCTCATCAGGACATCGATCCCGGCTGGTGTCTTCAGGTCCAGGATGATGCTGCGCTTGCCGCGGTTGATGTCATTGTGGGCGCCCGCCTGGCTCGCTCGCCTGGGGTCTTCGATCTTGATGACGTCCGCCCCGAACTCCGCGAGCGTGCGGCCGCAGGTAGGCCCCGCGAGGACGATGCACAGGTCCAGCACACGTACGCCGTCTAACGCCGCGCGCATGGTGCCCTCGACTGTTGGTACCGGGCGCGCCTTTCGAGTCTCGAGTTCGCGCAGGATCTCCGTCCGGTGCGCGTCCGGTAAGGCGCGCGGGAAGCGGATCTCGGGCGGCGTCCCGGTCATGCGCACGTTAATGCCCGGCCCGCGAACCTTGCCTAGCAATGGGTCGTCGCAATCGACCACGATCTTCGAAGTGAGGGCCCCCTGGTTCGTCAACCACTCGGCGCTCGGCCGGCACACGGCGCACTCCGTGCGCACCTCCTCGCAGAAGTCCTCCCACTCCTGAGCCGTACGCGTCCTGAATAGCTCCTTGACCTTCGCTCTGAACTCCGCAGGCGTGAGGCCCCCGTCCCGGAACGCATCGACGAACTCGGATGCCCCGCTGGCCTCGACGAAGCGTCGGGCCTCCTTGTTGTTGTCCACGTACCTCACCCACCTGCCGTCTTTGCACTCGTGGTGCCCGATCAAGGAGTTGCTCATCGGGCGGTCCGCGACGTTCTCCATGCCAAGCTGTTGGTTGGTCCGCAGCACGCGGCCGCCCATAAAGCCAAACGAGGAATCGAACAGGGGCGTCTCAATGACCTGGCCAGCATGGTCGCGTTCGCGAGCATTGAGGGCCATCGCGATGGCGACCGCGGCCTGGAACGCCGCGTACGCGGACGAGAACGGCAGCGCGGTATACGTTGGTCTGCCACTCCGACCAGGGCGGTAGATGCCCGTTGCCGAGGCCACGATGCCCTCCCAGGCGCGGTGGTCCCGGCGGGGGTCGTCCGAAGCGAAGCCCGGAAGGGAGCAGTAGATGAGCGCCGGATTGAGGGCCGTCATCTCTCCGGCGCCCAAGCCCAGGCGTTCCATCACACCCGGACGAAAACCTTCGATGAGAACATCAGCGGTCTCGATGAGCCTGCGGGCCGTCCCAATGCCCCCCGAGGTCTTCAGGTCCAGCACGATGCTGCGCTTGTTCCGGTTCCAGGTTGCGTTCGCCGGCGTGTCGTAGAGGGGCCCACCCGGGGGGTCAACGCGAATCACGTCTGCGCCCTGGTCTCCGAGGAACATGGCCGTCATTGGCCCGGCAATGTATTGCCCGAAATCGATTACGCGAACGCCGTGGAGTGCGCCTGCCATGCTCTTACCTCCAACTACCCTGCCTTAGAAGTGGTCCGAGGTGTGGTCGTTGGTTTGCTGTCCAGGCTCGGCGGATCGGAGCATCCTTCGACCCTCCATTCGGACGACATCGCCAAGTACCCATCCTTTTAGGCTTAGCGCTGGCCAGGAGGACACCGAGCGCACGACAGCATCAACGCGCGGTCGCGACCGACGACAGCACCTCACTCGTGTGCTCTCCTGCCTGGGGCGCCGGCGCGTAGCTCATGGCAGTGGCCGGATGGATGGTCCAGGGCATCCTCATAGCCACGGGCGCTGCACCCCCCGACTCTGTCACAAACATGCCTCTCGCCTGCAGGTGTGGGTCGGAGGTCACGTCTGCCGTCGTCCGAGAGGGCGCGGATGGGATGCCTGCGGCCTGAAGGGAGTCGGTTGCGGCTTCCGCTGAACGGCTCCGTGTCCACTTTTCAATCTCGGCGCGGAGGCGCCCGCGCTGCGCCTGACGACCTTCGAGAGATGCCAGGCTAGAGTCAGCGGCCAGGTCCGGCCGATCGATTACGCGGCACAACGTTTGCCAATCGTCATCTGTCGGGCAAGCAATGGCGACCCATCGGTCTTCCTCGGACGGCGCGCTTCGGTAGACGTCGTGGGGCGCCATGGAGGGATGGAAGGTTCCCCTCGTGGACCATGCATCTCCTCGAGCCGCCGCGAGAAGGGGGCGGAACAAGGTCGCGACCGTCGCTTCGACCAGCGAGACATCGATGCGCCGACCCCGGCCCGTGACTTCGCGCTCACGCAGAGCGGCGAGGATCGCCGCTGCGCCGGCGTATCCGGTGACGGGGTCCGACCAAAAGCCACCATCTTCGATGCCCCGAGGCGGTCCGCCTTCGTACCCTGTAATAGCGGTCAGACCCGAGTAGCCCTGCGCTAGCTGGCCCAGCATCACGTGATGGGCGTAAGGACCCGTACGGCCCATCCCGGAGATCGAGAGCATGATCAGGCGTGGGTTGATCTCACGAGTCTGTGCCCATCCCAGCCCGTAACGCTCCATGACGCCTGTCGAGAAGTTCTCGACCACCACGTCCGCCTCGGCCACGAGGCGCCGCACGGCTTCGAGGCTGTCGGGCTCGCGCAGGTCGAGCTTTGCGGAGCGTTTGCCACCCTGAAGTGTCCTGGTCAGAAATGCGCCAGGGCGTGTTTCCGTCGCAGGGCCTTCAATCTTGATGACGTCGGCGCCGAGCGCCGCCAGGATGCGGGTAACGATTGGACCGGCGAAAACCCAGGTGAAGTCCACGACGCGTATGCCGGACAGAGGCCCCATTGGAGCAGCGTCTTTGGAGCTGGGGGTGCCATGAGACGCCGTAATTGCGGGCAGCAGACGCGCGCTTTCGCCGGCCATGATCGGCCCGAAGGGATGGCCCGCCAGCTTGATGCCGTCAGTGCTCTCTTCCCAAAAGGCGCGCGCCGACAGCTGCTCACATTCGAGGACCTCGGCAGGCGAAAGCACCGGCTCGACCGGAATATGGGCCGCCTGCGCTCTGTCGGTAGCTGCTCGGCGTGTGAGCGACTTCGTGAAGGCGTCGGAGGCCTCGGCGATCCTGGCGGCAAGCTCGGGATCAGCGTCGGCTTCGATGCCGGCCAAGCAGGGCTTTGCCAGGCGGGCCAAGAAGCTCCAGCCACGAAGTTCGGTGGTGGGCCCGTCCCGCCATCTGGACCAGCAGGCCATCAGAGGCCGGCAGGAAAGGGCGCCGGGCGCCGCGGCGGTCGGCCGCGAGCCGGCTGGGACTGCCGCGTCCATCCATGAGTCCAGCGATATTGCTGAACATCAGCGACGTCACGGCGTCCTGCGCGGACACTTCGACATGGCGGCCGCGGCCGTCGTGGTCGCGCTCCGCCAAGGCGTGAAGGATCCCGAGCACGGCAACCATGCCCGTGAGCGGCTCGACGACATCCCCGGGTATCCCGAGTGGACGCTCCGCTTCGGGGTCGATCACTCGCGGCGGCGTACCGTATCCGAGCCCGCCCGCGTGGATGGCGATCAAGTCTGTGCCCTTATGATGGCTATTCGGACCCGTCTCCCCAAAGGGCGTAATCGCCGCGGTGATGAGCTCGGGGTGTGCGGCTCGCAGGTCAGCCAGCGAAACCGGTGACGCATCGACCTCGGCGCCATCCCATGCCCGGATGACCACGTCGGCCCTGTCGAGGATTTCGTCAAGCCGCGCTCTCCCGTCATCTAGCGTGAGGTCGAGCCGCGCAATCTGCTTGCCCAAATCCAGCTCCGGGAGCCTCGCGGTGGCAGAGCCGTCGAGATTCACCTTCGTCACAAGTGCGCCGAGGGCGACCAGGTAACGGGCCGTGTAAGACGCGCCGGCGCCTGACGTTATTTCGACAACCCGCAGAATGGGTGAGGCACTCACTGTTTCCCCCTGGTCCGCCGATGGCCGGATCCGTTCCGCCGACGGTGCTGGTTCCCCTCGCGATGCAATGCTGATGCAGACGCCGACGAGCTTGGGTACGGCGCCGATGGCAGGCTGTTGGGACTACGCATCCGGCGGATCATACATGAACAAGCGATGGACAGAGCAAACGTTTCGGCCCAAGGAGAGTTGATGGCCGCGTCATTCATTGACTCTGTACGTAGGCGCTCCGTTGACACGAGGCTGGAATACTAATAGATTTCTGCAAACGTTTCGCGCGATTGTACGGAGTTTGGGAATCGCCGGGCCAACTATTGGTTGAAGGCGCAAGAACGGCCGGCGGCAGATTACCGAGCCGGCGCGTCCAACGCAGCGATGCCGTGGAAAGGGAGCAGACTGTGACATCGAACGGTTATTGGGCAGATGTGGCAGGCAAGCGATTCTCGAGGAGGATCGCGATAAAGGCTGCCGGCGCCGGCAGTGTCGGAGCCGTCGCGCTCGGCCTTGTCGGCTGTGGCGGTGGCAATTCGGATGGTGGCGGGTCGCAGGGCCCGGCTGGCCTGGTCGCGAAGCCGCAAGACACGACGAAGTCGGCTAAGACTGGCGGGACCTACCGAGACGTATCGAACGCGGACGTAGCCAGCTTCGACCCTCATGTCCAGCTTGGCGCTCTCGTTACCTCGCGCACGTACCCGCGCATTTTCACCGGCAACCCAGGGTTGAACGGTGATCCGCCCGATGGCTCGTTCGAGGGAGACCTGGCCGAGTCCTGGGAGTTTGCGCCGGACGGCACCCAGATGACCCTGAAGCTCAGGCCCACCGCCAAATGGGATAGTCGCTCGCCCACGAATGGACGTACCATCGATGCCCAGGACATGGCGTTTAGTTGGGACAGGTTTGTGGCTCTTCATCCTCTGGCGGCCGTCCTGGCGAACAAAAGTTCTCCCGATGGCCCGATTATTTCGATGACCGCCATTGACTCAAGGACAGTAGTGGCCAAGCTCACCGAGTTCCTGCCGGAGATGACGCTCAATCTCTCTAGCAGCCGCTTTTTGACGGCCCCGCGCGAGGCCGAAAGCGGATTCGACCTCAGGGGCGAGGTCCGCGGCTGGAACGCCTGGACGCTACAGGAGTACAAGGCTTCCTCGTCTTTCACCTTCGTCAAGAACCCGAACTGGTACAGGAAAGACCGCCCCTTCATCGATCGCTGGGACATACCCATCGTCCCGGACTACGCCCAGAGGCTGGCGCAGCTCAAGGCGGGGAACCTGTTCACGACGGACGTCCGCTTAGAGGACATCCTGACGGTGAAAAACGATGTGCCCGCCCTCCAGATGTATGAGGCCGAGTTTTCGACAAGCGTCCAGCCGACACTCCGCTTCGGCCTTAACTCGGCAGATTCACCGTTTTGGGACCAGCGAGTGCGGCAGGCAATTTCGATGCTTCAAGACCGTGACACCTGGATTTCGGTCTTCGGTGCTGTCGAGAAGTTCAAGGCGGCGGGGATCGAAGTCGCCACGGGCTGGAACACGCACGCGAGCGTCGAAGGCGGCGTCAAGCCTCAAGACAAGGAATTCGGGCCAAACGCCAAGTACTACTACCATGACGTCGCGGAAGCGAAGAAGTTGCTGGCAGCGGCCGGGTATGCCAACGGCTTCACGACGGACGCCATCTATTCCTCCAACCAGCAAACCCTCTTCAGCCAGAACGACGCGATCCTGGGGATGCTGGCCGAGGGCGGTATCAAAGGAAATATCAAGATTTGGGACACGACCGGCGATTTCAGGAGCAAGGAGCGAAACGGCCACGGCAACTGGGACGGTATCGGCTTTGACGGAGGCGGCGCCTCGCCGTCGGCTGCATCCTTCCTCTGGCGCCGATACAACAGGACAGGCACAGTCTTTGCTGGATTCGATCCGAATGGAAAGGACCGAATGCGGGGGGACCCAAAGGTCGACGACCTCACGACAAAGATGAGCCGGGAGGCTGACGCTAAAAAGCGCCAGGCACTGGTAGACGACCTGCTGAGATACCTTGCTGGGACGATGTACGAGGTTCCCGCCGGCGGTCAAGCCAAGGGCTATACGCTGGTGTGGCCCGCCGTAATGAACTCGAACGTGTTCCGAACGAACAATCCCCCGGTGGAACGGGACATACTTCTCTGGCTCGACCAGACAAAGCCGCCATTCGTGTAGGCGCGCCCGCAGGCGCAGCGGAGTTACGGGGAACAGGATCGCGGCAATGCCCTCCTCGCGCCCGTAGTGAATGTCGCGCACCGCAGCGAATCGCCGGTGTTGGATTAACGCGCGCGGCGGAGCGACGCCAAACCCGCCATCGTTAGGCCTGTGAAACGCGGCGCGTCCAGACCGCGTTACCTTCGGTGATTTGTCTGGGCCGAGGAGACGAGGCGGACTCAGTGAGCGATCGTCCTCAAAACTGAAGCTCCAGCGAAGCGTCGTTACGCGTTGCGTTCGACTACTGGTCGAGCTTCAGAGGCCGCCAAAACGCGCCCAGACGTTTGGCATTGAATTGGAGGGTCAGGCAGATGTCAGAACGTTCGATGAACAGCCCGGTTGCACGCCGTAACGACGTGGCGCGAGCAGGCCAAGAGGTGCTCGTACTGAGACACCATAGGCTCGCGAAGGGCATGCACGAGGCGTTTGTGGAAGGGAGCCGCGGTGTATGGCTGGTGTACGAGAAGATCGGAGCCCGTATCGTTGGTGATTTCAAAGTGATCCATCCGGACGGCGCCGGGCCTTCCGAGTTTGACGAGGGCTACCGCCTCGTGCGCTACGCGAGTTTCGAGCACTGGCAGGATACTCGGCGCCCCGTAGGGATGATGGGCGATGGTCCGCTCTTGAGCCTGAGTCGCGCGGGTGGGCAGCGCCGGCGAACGTTCCAGACCGGCTCGGACGGCGCCTTCTTCCTCACAGGCGCCATGGCACCTGATGGCCCATACCACCTGCCTGGGCTGGATGAGGATTATGAGGTCCTGGACGCGGCAGCTGAATCGACAGGAAATTCGCCCCGACCAGTGAGGTACGACGCACCGATACCCGGAGCCGAGGTGATAACGCTGCGGTATTGGAAGATCCAAAAGGGCGCATTCGAGACCTTCCACGAAGCAAGCCTCAATGGCGTGTGGCCCTACTTTCAGAAAATCGGTGCGAGAGTGATTGGACAGTGGAAGGTGATCCATCCGCCTCCGCCTGCGGGCAACACAACGGAGAACCCCGAGTTCGACGAGGTACTTATGATGACCCGCTACGCCAGCTACCAACATTGGCAGGCGACGCGGGACGCCGTGGCCCTGGGCGGCGACGGCCCGGACTACCAGGCCTATCGGGAGGCCCTTCGTGTGCGCGGATCCATGTCGACGGAAACGTGGGTCAAGTTTCTGCAGGGCGAGCTATATCTCAACCCTCCCATGTATACGCCTGCTCTACCCGAGGTATACAAGCTTCGCGAGCCGCGGTGAGCGTCCCTACCGAATCCGTAACTCGGTCGGGTAATCGTAAAGGTTCTCGGCTCCGCGCTGTCGGTTGTTAGCCGAACCGTTCCTCAATTGCGGATAGCCATGTTCGTGGCGCGGCGTGGAGTGCCGATGCCCGGCAAGCAGAGGCACAGAACCACCTGAAAGACGCGATGCCTCCTTTCCTCAAGGCGGCCGTTGACTTCTGCCGCACATTGAGCATGCATAACACGACGCTCAGAAAGGAGCCGTGCCCGATGTCCACCACCGTCGTCGCCTACCTCGACGAATCAACCACGTCCGGCTGGGACCGCACGCTGTACGCCTTCCTCGCGGAGAAGCACCGCCGCTCCGGCTCCCGCCGCACGGTCGACGCTTACTCCCGAATGCTGAACGAGTTCTTCGGCCGCGCCGGCAAGACGGCTGATGACGTAGCGAGCGCCGACACCTTCGCCTTGGCGTACGGTGGCAGCCTCTCAGGCAAGGAGCCGTCCTCGGTCACCATCGGCGCTCGCCTCACCGCCTCAGCAGCTTCTACCACTTCCTCAGCAGGATGAAGGTCGTCGCCTCGAATCCGTGCGACGCCATCGGGCACCCTCGAATCTCGCCCGGAATGCCGCGCGGCCTGACGGGCAAAGACATCCGACGCTTGCTCGCGATCCGGCCAGACACTCCGGTCGGTAAGCGCGACCGCGCGATCATCCTCATGCTGACCCACTCCAGCGGCATGACGTTACGGCGGTCGGCGGTGATGGTTCGAAAGTGGCGGCGCTCGCTACTCGGTTGTCGGCTCCAACCGTTAGAAATATGTTAGAAGATTAGAGAGAGAGGAAAGGGGAAAGTCAACTAAATCGAACCTGGGAGTGGATGGGGCCCGGTGGTCTTCGCGGTCTTCAAAATCGTTGCGGGGCGGTTGCGCCGTCCTGGGAGGGTTCGACTCCCTCGCACTCCCGCCAATACAAATCGATTCTAAAACCGGCTGATCGGGTCCAGTCGGGCCGATCATGGCCCCTCCACAGTTGCTGTCTGAGGCATTTTGACAGCAATTGTGACAGCACCTCCACAGACAATCGCGGACGCCGGCAACCAGAGAGGGCGATCAAGGGCTGGTTCGACGCGCCGGCTGCTGTCAGCGGTCGGTCGGTGAACAGGCTGTCTATCTTCTTTGCCGCCTCAGCATGTATGCCTGGCGCGACATGGAGTGGGTGTCGAGCTTCAGGGCAATCGTGCTGTGCCCCAACTGGGGAAGAAGCAGAAGAGGGGCAGGCGAGCCTGGTGAGCCTTCGTGGTAACTCGACCGCCTCAGCCCAGGCTAAACGGCGAAGGAGCGCGCCATCTTCGTCTTGCGCAACTTCACGGAGAAGAAGCCCCTAGATTGCAGACGTTCATCAACTTGGTCAGGTGGTTTACACGCGCACTTCGTGCGGTTCCATGCTCCGAGCCAGGCGCTGGTCCTTTCAAGTCGATCTTCGCCGCCCGCTCGTGGAGGAGGATCACCATCATCAGCACTTCTTAGCTGGCCTGGCTAGCGACCCTGGAGATCTGGCTAGCGACCCTGGAGATGTGGAACGAGCACGCCGACATGGTCGAGTTCTATCTGAAGCAGCTCACGAAGGAACCGATTACCGAGAGCGCCTTCCGGGCCATTCTGGCCGCCGAGCCTGACCGTTGGGCGCCGGTCTCGGAGCTGGCCGACGTGCTCACCGCCCGCAAACGCGACTTGGACAGACGCCCAGGTCGAGGACGCGGAGAAGCGGGTCGTCTCAGGAGACGAATGGACCAAGGAAGACAAGGGCAACGAGCGGCGCCTGGCCGCGCTCGTGAAGGACGGGACCGTCGAAGGGCGGCGGCGCAGCGGCGAGCTTGAGGTAAGAGTCGGGTCCTTCTACGCCTGGCTGGGCGAGGAGGTCAGCGTCAAGCCCGCGTGGGGCTTCGACTACGACCCGGCGCCCGACGACGAGGCAGGCCTGGTGGAACAGCTGCGGATGACGAGGGCCAAGATTATGGAGACCTTCTGCCGCAGGACGTTCGAGCTCCCAGGCGCGGAAGGCATGCGGGAGTGGCCGCCGTACCGGACGATGGCCGAAGGGTTGAAGCACAGACTCAGGGAAGACCTGACGACGACCTGGGGCGAGGTCCTGGCCCTGAACGCCGCGCTATCGAAGGTGGCGGAGGAGTTCGACGGCGAGGACGTGCTCAGGCCCGAGACCCGTGGAGACATGGACAAGGCCGAGCAAACCCTGAAGGAAGCGCACTTTTTCTTCCAGAAGGTGGCCGGCGACTTCGAGCTGCCTGCCCTGGACGAGGACGAGGTGCTTCAGAACCTGGAGTTCATCCGCTACTTCGCCGAGCGCCCCGCCTAGCCTGACCGGCTCAGGTTATGCTTTCGCCCCGTTGGGATGACTCGGCGGGGGCGGTCGAGTCAGGCCACGCTTTATGCATGCGCGTTTCGAGACCAGGTGCGTCAGACACTGCTCGTTTGTGGCATTGGCCCGGTGCCACTGCCCGAGGTAGCCGGCACAAGGTCCAGGAGAACCTCGAATATATCGAGAACGTCGGCAAGGCGAACGGTCGGCCAGGAACAGCGACCGTGATTGGAAATCAGTGCCCTTCCGGCCAGAGGTTCTGCGGCAGTTCGAGCGAACAATGCGGGCAGTATCTGGCTCCGAGAGGTGGCAGGGGACTTCCGCATCCAGGGCACTCCGTTGCCAGCCGAGCACCGCAGCTGGCACAGAATTGCCAGTGGGGCGCGGCTTGCTTCTGACACTGCTGGCACTCGACCGCGAACAGGGCCAGCAACTCAGCCTCACGCCCTAATCGCCGTCCGAGCTCTCTTTGGGACTTTCCCCGACTCTCAGCCATGCCTAGATTCTAGACCCCCAGCGTGTCGGCGCAGCGTGAGGCGTTATAGCAAAACGAAAGAAGAACTCGAATTCTGCACGCGGCCCTCGGCGCGAAGGGAGTAGTTCTGAAGCTCTCGGAGCCGTCGCGGAGGCGCCAAGGGAACCCCGGGCTTCTTCAGCAGGTAGTCCGAGTCTTGTTCCGGCGGTCGAACCGCTAATCTTCGGCTCTCTGTCGTTAACAGGTAAGCGACTTGAGTTTAGTCTCGCGCCTCCGAATCCTTGAAGCACCGTCCGTAACGTTTTCGTAACGGTCTGATACCTAGCCTGTCACAAAGGAACGAAGCGAGCCTGCCCCTGTATTCGGGTCCTTCGGCTTTATTGCGAAACGACGCCTCTATATATCGTTGTTACAAGAGGTGCGAGTTCGAAAGGGAGTAACAGATGCAACGGAGAACTCTAGACATCCTAGTCAGCATTGGAGGGGCGGGGCTCGTCATCCTGCTCGTGGTTGGAGCGGTGGTCCTGAGGGGCGAGTCCAACTTCTCCAGTAACTACGTCAAGGAACAGCTTTCCCAACAGAAGATCACGTTCACGACCGCCGACAAGCTCACCGACGCCGACAAGGAGTACACGCAGGCTCGGACTTCTTGCACGTTCAAGTACGCCGGACAGGACCTGACTTCCGGTAAGCAGGCGGAATGCTTCGCCAACGAATACCTTGCCGGGCACCTGTCACACATGCCGGCCGGTACCGACGGACTGACATACGCCGAAATTGGCGCGGCTCAAACCGACCTTCGCACCAAGATCGCCGCAGCCAAGGCGGCTAACAATCCGGAATCGGCGGCGACGCTGCAGAAGCAGCTCGACGACTACACGACCGCACGTGAGACAGTCTTCAAGGGCGAGATGCTGAGGGGCGCCCTGCTCACCAGCTTCGGATTCAGCGTCTTGGGCGAGAAGGCCGCGCTGGCATCCAACGTGGCCCTGGTCGCAGCGGCACTCCTTGCGGTGCTGTCGGCCGCAGGGTTCGTGCATGCCTTCGTCACCCCGAGGACCAAGCCGTTCGCAGCGGTAGAGCCCTTGAAGGCCGGAACGCCGCGCTGGTGAACCGGCAAACGTCTAATACTTCGCAGCGCTCGTGACGAACTGGGGCCCCACATTCGGGGCCCCAGTTCGCTGCGTCCTGTTTGGCGCGGCGATCCAGGCCGAGGTCGCTGGTCCGGGCGCAGTCGTATCAGGAGAACCTTGCTTTTCGTGTGCTGCCAGTGACCTTGAGCTTGCGGGCGGCGGTTAGAACGCGCCCCGGTGATCCGCGATGACCTCGTCAATTACTTGCGATGCGCTCTGTCTCCATCCGAAACGCCGGGCTGAGCCCTCGGCGTAACCCGGCGTGGACAGGTCCGCGACCAGTTGAGTCAGCGCCTTCCACAGCGCCCAGCCGCGACCCCGCGCCCAGGTGCTTTCTTCCACCTGCAATTGGGACTTGAACAGCGAGCGGCTTTCGCCGGTAAGCAATGTCCAGGCGATGGTAGTGTCGCACGCGGGATCACCAATCGCACAGCAACCGAAGTCAATCACGGCGCTCAGTCGCCCACCACGAACGAGAAGGTTGGATCCGGTAATGTCGCCGTGAACCCAGACGTGCCGTCTGTCCTCTCGGGCGTCCAATGCCGCCTCCCACACTTCTGTCGCACCGGCAACGTCCACCTGGCCAAGTCGCCTTAGAGCATCACGTGTCTGGGCATCCCAGACGCCGACCGGGCCACCGCGCTGGAATGAGTGCGCCCCGGCTTCGGGACCATTCGAAGGGTCGCAACGATAGAGGGCGTTGAGGAACTCGGCCAGATCGAAGGCGAACTGCGTGAGGTCGCTCACCGTGTCGGCGCTTACGGTTTCACCATCGATCCATCGGTAGACCGACCATGGGCGGGGAAAGCCGAGGGCCGGTGTCCCTTTTGCCAGCGGCTCCGGGATGGGGAGCGGCAATGCTCCGCGGAGGACCGGCAGCCACTTGTGTTCCTTGTCTATCTGTGGCACGTAGGCATCGGCGCTTGGCAGTCTCACGGACATCGTCGTTCCCAGCAAGAACGTCGTGTTGTCCCAGCCATCCAGCTCAACGGGCGAAACTCCGAGGTGAGCCCAACGCGGGAACTGTGATGCGACGAGCCTCGCCACCAAATCGGCGGTGATGTCTGCTTTTTTCAAGAAACCTAGATCAGGGCCAGTGGTCCCCGTTCACCTCAGTATCCGTCGTTCAACAATCATACTGGCTGAGAAGGAGCTCTTCGATTCGTAGCCTCTATCCGGTGCGTCAGGGTCCACCTCTGCGCCGCCGTGCTTGGCCAAGACACATCGAATAGGCAGACCGCACTAGCGTCGGATAGTCAACCCTTCTAGGTCGTCATTCCTAGGAACCTGTTGCTCCCAAAGCCTTACCAAAAGCTTCCTCGAGAATCGCCGGTCCATCCGCTCCAGGCATAGAGGCTGGGTTTCCAGCCACCACCGGCGTGCGCGACAACCTGGGTGCCGGCCCTGTCGTGGTTGCGTAGCCAACTCCCTCATGGTCCCTTGTCAGGCTCAAGCCATGCGCCTCTACCCAGGGGTCGGCCATTAGCGTTTGAAGATCGGTTACGAGGGCGTGCGCCCCAATACCTGCATTCTGGAGAAGACTCACCCACCTGGCGACCGAGTTAGTGGAGAAGCGAGCTTCAAGAAGCTGCTCCAGGCCAGGGCTCCCGACTCCCGCGGTGTTCTCCAACCCTGGTAAGGACGTCAGAACGTCGATTTGGTCTTTCTGGGCCGCGAGGAAGAACCAGCCATCCGCTCCCTGGTACAGGCGATTCAGCAGATCCGTTCCCAGGCAATCGCCCTTAGGTTCGTCCCATGTCTTGCCCTCGTAAGAAGACATGAACGGCGACTGGAGTAAGCAGGCTGTGTATGCCAGCGCTGAGTCAACGTGCTGGCCCTTGCCAGAACGGCCACGAACGAACAGAGCAAGTGCGATACCGAAGGCGCCCAGCAGGCCCGTTCCATAGTCGGTCACGGCGAACGGTTGCATCGCCGGTCTGCCGGTGCCGCCCTGGCGCGCCTGCATCCCAGTGGCGGCTTGCGCCAGTTGCTCATGGCCCGGCCGGTCTGCCCAAGGCCCAACCTGCCCGTAGGTGTTAAGGGCGGCGTAGATGATGTTGGGCCGCCTCAGTCTAACTTGCTCGTAACCTATGCCCAGGCGCTCGACAACTCCTTTACGGAAGTTCTGAAGGACCACATCCGCGTTCTCTACGAGCTTCCAAAAGGTGTTTAGCCCCTCCGCGCTCTTTAGGTCCAGGCGGATGCTGCGCTTGCCGCGATTGGCGCCTAGATGGAAAACCAATGCCTCCTCGCGGTGGGGGCTGACGATCTTGATCACGTCGGCTCCGAACTCAGCTAAGGTACGGCCGCAACTGGGTCCAGCTAGGAACATCGTGAGGTCCAAGACCCTGACGCCACTCAGTACTGGCGGACCATCACTGCTGTCCCGCTTCGCCGGGGTTTTCGCATCACCACTCGCTACTTCCGCCAGTATTTCCTCGCGCTGTGCGCCGGGCTCGGGAGCGCCGCCCGTCACCATTCCCGGAGTTTCTGACAGACGGACGCTGACGCCAGGCTGGCGCATCCTTCCGAAGCGACGGTCATCCACCTCTACTACAATGGACTCTCTCGCTTGCGGCGTATTAAGCCACTCCTCACTCGTCCTGCAGACGACGCACTCCGTCCCAACGCTCTCGGCAAATTCCTCCCACTCCTGAGCCGTGCGGGTGCGGAACAGCTCCTCCCTGAGGCGTTCTGAAGAGGGGCCAAAAGCCCAGGACGTCGCCCCGACCGCCTCCAAGAATGACTGGAATCCGAGGTTGATGGCGTGAAATTGAACCCATCTTCCGTCCTTACATTGAAACTGCCGTGTCCAAGGGCTGGCGGCGCCTGGACCCGGAGGCGTGGGGCGATCACGCAGTCGGACGCTGCCCATGGCCGTAAACATGCCATCAAACAGGGGCATTTCCACGTGCTGGCCTTGTCCATCCTTCTCTCGGGCGATCAACGCCATTACGATGCTGACTGCGCCTTGAAACGCGGCGAATGTAGAGGCGATGGGAATCGGAGTGAACACAGGACGCCGAGTTTCGGGGTTGAGACGGTAGGTCGCGGTGGCGGCGCCCACGACTCCTTCCCATGCTGGGAGGTTGGCCCGCGGGTCGTCCGACGCAAACCCAGGCAGGGAACAATAGATCAGGCCGGTGTTCGAGGCCCGAACCGTGTCAAACCCTAGTCCGAGGCGGGCCATAACTCCTGGACGAAAGTTCTCGACGACCACGTCGGCCGTCGCGATAAGCCGATGAGCTACAGCTCGGTCTCCCGAGCGGTTTAGGTCGAGGAGTATGGAGCGCTTGCCTCGATTCCAGATGGCGTTCCCGGGAGGGTTCCAAGGGGGGCCATTTGGCGGGTCGACTTTGATTACATCTGCTCCGTGGTCTGCAAGGAGCATGCCCGTCATTGGACCGGCGATGTACTGGCCGAAGTCGATTACCTTAAGTCCGTCAAGAGCACCACTCACAAGATCAACCTCCAGTCAAATCTCGTCGGCCCATACCCTAGGACCGCGCGCCCCGCCGGATCGTTCACTTGCGCCAAGCTGAAAATCTCTAAGACAGGTGCAAACGGTACATCCGCGCCTCGCGGTTTGGCACATGACCCTCGGCTCATTAGTCCAGAGGCCGCCTCAGAATCTCTTCAGCTTTGACAGGTCCCACCGTGCGGCCAACGAGCGGACGTTCTCCTTGAACCCGGTAAATCCAGACGCCGCCCCTGTTGAGGTCGTCGATCATCACAAGGTGCTTACCTTGCACCTGGTGGCGGAGGACGCGCCGCAGCTGCCTCACGCGGCCGTCGGTAGCGGGCTCCGGCCAAACTTCGACGACGAAGACCGCCTCGTCAGGAAGCAGGCCGTCGATTTCGACCCGAAGCGCGTCGAAGCGGTCACGCCCATTCGGACTTTCCATCCAAAGGTCTTTGCGCCTCGAGATATGTCCCGGCAGGACGATTTTCTTCGTCATGTAAGTCCGCCGAATGTATCACACGGCAACGCAACAGACGGGCGTCACTATGAGGCAATAGCTCGGTACGGGGCGAGGCTGAATTTGGGCCCGTCTCATCCCATTTTGATCCTGCCGAAGAGGCGGGCCTCCAAGGCGGTCACTTGATAGTGATCACGCCGGTGTGGGTGGGGTGAGCGTCGCAGCGGAACGCGCGGCTGCCGGACTGGCCTGGCGCCTGCCAGTCGCCGGTGGTCTTATCGCCCGGCATGACGACTGGCTGGCCCAGGACGAAGTCACCCGCGCCGCCGAACTGGCCGCTGGGCCCGGCGATGCGCAGGTTGTGGATCACATTGCCTTTGTTCGCGAAGGTGACATGTATGAGCTGGCCTCGCTCGACCGTAACGGAGCGCGGCACGAAGCCGTCATCGTTTTCGGCAATCTCGATGGATACGGGTGGGGGACTCCCGGCACTCGCAGGAGCCGATGAGGCATCAGAAGCGCTATTGGACTCGCCGCCGCAGGCCACAAACAGGACGGACGTCAACGCGAGTGCGGCAGTGCCAAGGGACGCGCGGAAGAGCATTCGCTTCATTCGGAGCCTCCCGTGTGACGAGGCGTGAGGCAACCCCGCCCGTGGCGCACCGGGGCTGCGCGCCACGGTGGAATCGCCTTCGACCACTTTGAGAGAATGCGATGCCTTATGGGCAGAGCCAAATGGCCCTTCGGGGCCCTATCGGCGAGGCGATTGGCTAGACGATATCTCCGATGCACAGAGGACCGCCCCCCAACCGGCTGCTGTGGAATCTGGGCGTCGGCGCTGCGTTCACCTCCGGATGCCGCCCGCGCCGAAAACCGCGCAACACTATGAGTTGATAGAGTTGTGTTGACGGACGCTGTAGGGTGTCTGGGTCGCCCGCTCCTATCAGGCCACGACTCGTCAGTTCAACGGGCCGCCAAAGAAGTCCGCTGCCTCTGACGCAATTCGTCAGGCAGCAGGCTGGTGAGTTCTGCACGCAGCCCGGAAAGGCGATCGACTCCATCCGCGTCTGCGATGATCCTTTTCCTTCTCAAGGCCCTTTCGCCCCTGATCCTGGAGGCGGCGAGAGGATTGTGGCGAGCTTCTTCTCCATGGTCTTCTTCCCCAGATTCCCGATCTGAGAGTCGCGAAGAATGCCGTTGGCATCGATGAAGTAGTGAGTCGGGGCGCCCGCAATGCGATAGGTCGCGGCCACTTCCTCTGTCGGGTCGAGGGCGACGTTGAACGTCAGCCCTGCCCGAGTGACATAGTTCCTCACCGTCGACCGGTCCTCCCCGATGTCGATGGCGAGGACTACCAGACCGCCGTCGCCGTATTGCTGGTAGGCCGCCTCGATGTCAGGACTCTCAGCCCGACAAGGAGGGCACCACGTTGCCCAGAAGCTGAGCCAAACGGGATGCCCGCGAAAGTCACTCAATCGGACAGGCATGCCTTCGAGATCCACCACGTGAAAGTCTGGAGCCTCTTTGCCAATCCGCGGGGCCGGGCCGGAGGCAGTCGCTGTCAAGCCGATGGCCTGACTGGTGGCTGCTCCGCCCGACCGGTCGAGAAACCACACCAGCCCAATAATCGTGGCCGCGAGGACGACAGCACTGAGGATGTTCCTGGGCAGGCTTTCGCGTGCAATCAGGCTCCCGCAGGACCCTGATTGACCCTGCGAAAGAGTCAAGCGAGCCGAGTCAGACGAGGCATCGGCCCCCGCATTGAGAAGCTGACCCGGTTCGATCTCAGGCATAACTGTGCAAACCTCCGAAGAAGAGATTGCCGTAAAAGCAAAATAGTGTTGCACCAAAGCCGCCGATGAGGAGCAGGGCGCTGCGCTCTCCGCGCCAACCGCGAAGGACCCGTGCGTGCAAGTAGCCGCCGTAGACCAGCCAGGAGCCTAAGGCGGCCGTCTCCTTCGGGTCCCACGTCCAGTAGGAGCCCCAGGCGATATCCGCCCAAACGGCTCCGAGGATGATAGCTAGCGCCAGCATGGGAAAGCCGATCAAGACCGCCCGGTAACCGACCTCGTCCAGTAGGACGTTTCGCGGCAGCCAGGGCACGCTGTTCTTGCGCTGGACGAGGTAGAGCACGCCTGCCGCGAACGCGACGGCGAAGGCCCCGTAAGCAAGGATGGCCATGGTGACGTGGGCGGTGAGGAGCAGGTCATTTTGGAGGGCCGGAGTCAGTGGCTGGACGCTGTCCGGGACGGTCGTCGCGTAAGCGAGAAGTCCCAGCCACGATCGGGATCACCAGGAGTGTGAGCGTGTGTAGCCGATAGCGGTTCTCAAAGTAGATGGAGAGGCCCAGCGCGCCCCAGCTGAAAGCGAGTGAGAACTCGAACATGTTCGAGAACGGCGCGTGGCGGCTGACGACCGTCCGCAGCAGCAGTGCTGCCGTCAAGAAGATGAATGCGTTCATCGTCAGAATGGAGGCATACCGTGCCGAGGCTCCGGAATCTGCCGTTGTTGCCGATGCGGCGAACGTCACGTTGCCAGCAAAGGCCAGCTGGCTGCGGCCGTTGATCGCGCTCGTAACGTGGAGGACGAATGCCAGGGCAATCGTTATGAGCGCGGCGAGAAAGGCGTAGTGAGAAAGTTCAGCCATTGCGACCTCCGATCTGGGCGCGCCGGGGCGGCGAGCGCCCGTTCGGCGCCGTCGCGTAAGCTCGCGAATTCTCCGTCAAGCCGTGCGTCCCGCTGCGCTGGCATGGCGACCAAAACCTCCGTGGTGCCGTCCGGCCGCCCTTTGCAGAGTGCCCATAGCCGGCGCCGCGGAAGGTAGAACAGCATGATCAGGCCGGCGAACATGAATGCGCTCGCGACCCAGATGATCGTCGTGCCGGGGTCCTTCACGACTTTCAGACCTGTGAACCAGGTCTCCCGCTCAAACGTGAAGGTCAGACCCCCCAGTTCTTTCGGTGCGCCCAGCGCGAGGTTCTCCGGCCGACCTGCACGAACATAATCCTGATAGAGCTCGATGCGAACTTCGCCAGCCCGGATCGCGGGATCCGGCAGGCCCGAACGCGCGCCGGTGACAAATACTGAAACGCCCTGGTCCGGCAGGTCCAAAGTGCCTACAGGTCGCAGACCGTCCGAGGTCTGCAGCGCCAGCGGGATGCCCCCTGCGAAGAGCACTTTGCCCGAGGCGTCCTGGATCCGCATTACCGCCGCCTGCCCGAACGAGGATTGGTGGAAAGCGACGCCGTTGTAGCGCATCGGCGAGTTGACGCGGATTGTCCCTTGCTTCACCTGCTTGCCGCCGTCGAAAACGGTGACGTCGCTGCTGTAGTCCTTCGGCCGGCCATCTTGGTAATAGTCCGCGCCGAAGTGGTCGAGTTGCAGGGAGATCCCGGTCCCCAGGCCGAGGTCGCGCGTGGAGCCCTCGGCCACGTTGAACTGGGGATCTTCGAAGCCCCAGACACCGCCCACAATCGCTCCGGCCAGGATGAGGACAATACCCAGGTGGGTGAAGAAGGTCCCGAACCTGCTGAGGCGGTTCTTATCGGCGAACAGAGCGACCGAGTCGTCCTCGCCGTCAGTCCGCACGCCGTATCCGGCCCTGGAGAACGAATGTCGGAGACGCTCCGCCGTTTCAGGGGCCGTCGCCGCGGCTTCCATCCGGGCATGGAATCGGGCGTGGAGGAGAAAGTCATCGCTCATTCGCACTCGGGTATGGAAGACCGTGTTCCAGATCCCACGCCAGCGGCTCATCGTGCACGCGAGGATGCTGGAAACGAGCAGGGCCAGCAACGCACGGAAGATGACCGAGTGGAAGACGTTGAAGAGCTGAAGACGGTCGAGCGTGTCCGTCCAGCCGCCGTAACTGGCCCGCGCCCGCTCGAGCCAGCGACCGTAGGCGGCGTCATCCGCGATTACCGAGGGCGGCGCCTGAGAGATAACAGTGCCGATGAGCACGATCGCCGCGAGCAGCAGGATTAGGGCCATGGCGAATCGGACCGATGTCAAAAACCGGACTGCTCGGACGGCCGGGTTAAACCGCCTCGTGCCCGGCCGCCGACCGGCCACCTTCCGCGGCTCGACTAGTCTGGCTCGCCCTGCTACCGCCCCAGCGTTCATTGTCGCCGCGTTCTTGGCCATGTTCAGCGTCCCGCATCCCTCTCTTCGACCCGACCGACGCAGCCACCCTGCCTGCCCGCTACGGTTGGATCGGAAGCGAGACTGCGTCTACGGTGCGACTCAAGGGAGTTCGACCACGGAATGGCAGGAGGTGCGCTTTCGGTCGAAGACTTGCAGGACCAAGTCAGGAAGGAAGTCCCGTGCAGTTTGGTCCTGTAAGACAACCTGCCAGCGCACACACCTGCCACTCTTTCTGGTCCAGCCGGCGTCTACTTGAATATCAGCGTGTAGACATCGGTCGTAACCGTGTGGTCGACGTTCCCGAGGGCATTGAAGACACCCAGTCCGAAGGGATAGGACTGGCCCACTACGAACTGGGCATCGGCGGCGCTGCCGGTGTTCAATTTGCGGTGGAAGACCACCGTCCAGGACCCGTTGGCCCACACGCCCTTGGCGTCGATGCTGCCGCGGTCGCCGACCCATGGGGACATCAGGTCACGCGGAACCTTGTCGCCGGCCTTCAGCTTGGACACGTCCAGCGCGACGGCCTCGGTAACGAGCAGGTAGTTGGCCCCGAGCGAAGGCTTCTTCGCCGGGTCCTGCATCTGCGCGGGCCCGTCGTTGGCGGCGTTGGCGTTGGGGGTGTTTCCACCCGTCCCCGGGTCCGCCACGAACGGCGACCCAAGGGCTGTGGGAGACGTGAGCACCGGCGTGAGCGACAGGTCGTTGGCCTGGCTCAGGCCGTTGGACACGCCGGCCGTCCATTGCCAGTTGTCCAGGAGGTCGCCCGTCTTGGGGGCGATCATGTACCACTTGTCGATGGCGTCGGTTTCAGGGTTGTGGCACAGCGCCGCGCAACCCTTAGCCTGGAAATCGGCGACGGGCGTGATCTGCCAGAACAGGGACAGGCGGTCTTGCTGCCCTGTCGCCAATTTGAACTTCGAACCGTCGAAGTCCCAGTAGCGGACGATGGTCTCGGTGGAGTCGGCCCACTCGAAGCGGAACCAAACGTCGGTGTCGTTGTACAGAGCCTGCATCTTGACGTCGACGGGGGCGACCGAAGCAGAGCCCTTAACCTGGCTCGTCTTAACGGTCGTCACCCGGGCATCCTTCCAGGCTGGGTCATCGGCTGCGAGAGACGCGGGTGCTTGCTTCTTAGCCACGAGATCCGTCGGCGCCGCGACCGCTGTTGGAACGGCGGTCGGAGATGCGGGCTTGCTACTGCCACTGCAGGCACCAAGATCAGTGCTGCAGCGGCGCCTCCGAGCATCAGACAGATGCATCTTTTCAACATTGCTACGTCCTTTCCCTCAATCTTCCGTGGCTTGGGGAGGCCGGCCCGCGACCAAACGCCGCCGCCAACCTCCACTCCCGCCTCGTCGCCCTGCGACGTTCTCATTGGGCTCAAGGGTTACCCTCACCGGTACGAGAGATACGCCATGCCTGGTAGAGGATGAACCCGAACGTTGACCAGATTCCCAGGATTACCAGGAGGAATCCTTCGCCGGCCAAGCCCTTAATCCCGTGCAGATCGTCGGTGCCACTTGTGAGCGCCGCGGGGCCAAAGGCTGCGTCGCCCGGATTCTCGATCGCCTGCTCCGTCTTGCCATAGAGGCCCACGCCGTCAAATCGCGCTAGCAGCTTCTGAGCGCCGGAGTGCGTCGGCGTGAAGTCGAACTTGGCGAGCCCGGCCTGATCGGTCTTAGTCAGGGCGACCTCGACAAGGGCCGTTTTGCCGGCGAATTGCTCCTCGGACAGGAGCATGACCTCGGCCTTTGGAATGGGCTGTCCGGATGTGGCGTCCAGTAGAAAGGCCGACACGGTCATGCTGCCACCCTTGACCAGAATGTTCCCCGGTTCAACGGACAGCTTTGACGGCTGAAGAGCGGCGGCCGTCGCGCCGCCAGGGGCGGGAGTGACTTTCAGCTGGCCGTGCTGCAATGAACTATGGACGTCGCAGTCGATGTCGCACTTGAACGTGAATGTTCCGGCGTTGGTAGCGACGAACTTGACCGTCGTCTTGGTCTTCGCCGCCGAAATCTTGTCGGACTCAAGCTTGTACGCGTCGATGGTGATGATGTGCTCGTCGGCCGGGTGTGTCTTTTGGGCCCACTCGAACGTGAGCTCAACGGACTGTCCTAGCTGGACCTCGATGGTGTTCGGGTCAAAGCCGTCGTCGGTCACCCTGACGGTTATCTGAACGGGACCATCCGCCCCGGCAGGTTGCGGCGTTGTGGGCGAGAGCGCGACCAAAGCGGCGGCGAGCGGTAGAACGGCCAGCCGAAGCCATTGCATTTCAGGCCTGCTCATAGCCGGCTCCGGTTGGTCGAAGACTGAGTCCGCCGGTTCGCTCGTTCGGTAGCGAACCTCCCTCGGGGTGGGCGTCCGCCCATCCTTCCTCCATCTCAGAAATCGAGATGATGGGGAAGAGCTTCGCGAAGCCCGTGATGATTAGCGCGAATCCCGCGAACGAGGCGACCGTAATGACGAGCTCCACCCAGGTGGGTTGGTAGAAGCCCCAGTCGTAAGGCAGCAGTGGCACACTCAGCGATGGGACGACGATGACGAGCCGCTTAATCCACATCCCGATGTTGGCGAATATCGAGGCGGCGAAGAGGATAGGTATTGTCCGAGTCGCGGGGAGGGCGGACAGGACCACCGGCAGAATCTGGCCCCCGAAGAACCCGAACCAGACCAGGGGGGCATAACGTCCGAAGAACAGCGCATTCAGAAGGCTTTCATCGCCGCTTTCCAGCTTGTAGGCGACGGTTAGGTACTCAGCAAAGGTGAAGTACAGGTAAAGGATGCCGAACACGACCAACAGAGTGGCCAGGTTACGGAAGTGTCTTTCGGTCAGGAACTCCTCGAGGTGATAGACCCGCCGAAAGATGTACATCAGCGTGATGAGCATCGCGGTGCCCGAATACAGCGCCCCAACCGCGAAGTAGGGGGCGAAAATCGTGCTGTTCCAGCCCGAACGGTAGGTCATGCCAAAAATCCAGGACACGACGGAATGCGTGGCGACGCCGATAGGGATGATCATGAGCATCATCACAGTGCCGGCGTTCTCGAGCCGTTTTCGCTGGAGAGGCAAACCGTGCCAGTTCATCGCTAGGAACGAGTAGATCCGTTGCTTCAGCCCGGTGGTGGCTGGCACCAGCCGGTCGCGGAGGAACGCCGCGTCAGGAATCAGGAACAAGTAGAGGTAGATCAGGCTGGCCGTGAGATAGGTCGGAATGACCATGATGTCCCAGAGAAGCGGGGACTCGAGCCGGCCGTACGCGATTATGTGCCAGACCCTGTCGGGCCGTCCCATGTCGACGACGGGCATCAGTGCGCACATGGACAGCGCCGCGACGGTCGTGAGCTCGGAGAACCGGGTCAGCGGCCGCCGCCACTCGGCGCCCGTCATGCGCAGGATGGCAGAGATGAACGTCCCGGCCATGCTGATACCGCTGAAGAACACAAAGTTGGAAATGTAGGCGCCCCAGACGACGGTGTCGCCGAGACCGGTCACAGCCAGACCGTCCCGCAGCTGATACGCGTAGGCGCCGAAACCGACGATGGTCAGAGATCATGAGGAACGCGACCCAGATGTACCAGGCGCGTGAGGTCCCAATGAGAGGCGCCAGCACCCTGTTTTCGAAGAGCTGCTGGTCTTCACGGATGGTCATGCGTCGGCCCTCCCGAGATTGCGCTGTGGTGGCGGTGGCCGACTTCGTCCAGCGTCGCGCCCTGCTCAATCCAGGAACGAGGCTTCTTAACCGGGATGTTCAGGTCGACGAAGTGACCGAATGCCTGCCCGTGGCCGGGGATGTACCAGACCCGCGGCTTCGTGCCCAACTCTTCCCGCAGCCGGTAAGCCGAGTTGTCGGCAACGAAACGCGAGAATTTCACCAACTCATCGCCGTTCGTGGCGAGGTCTTTGGTCAGGTCGGCGAGGTAAATGGCGTGCATCGGGCAGGAGTCCGCGCAGGCCGGCAGGACTCCATCCTGAACCCTGTGCGCGCAGAGCATGCACTTCTCGACCGTCCCCTTTCGGTGTGGCACTGGATAGTCCGGCGTGTAGTCCGCGAGATTGGCGCCTTCTGGGTTAGGTGGTTCCCCCCAGTTGAACTTCCGGACGCCGTAGGGGCAGGCGGCCATGCACATCCGGCAACCGATGCAGCGGTCGTGGTCGATGAGGACCGTTCCCTGGTCGTTGTGATATGTGGCATCCACGGGGCAGACTTTCGTGCAGGGCGCGTTCTCGCACTGGTTGCACAGACGCGGCAAAAAGTACTTGTGCCCGCCCTCACCCTCGATCTCCAAGACCTGGATCCACTCCTGCCCTGGCGGTACGAAATGCTCGGCGTTGCAGCCTTCCACGCAATTAGGCGCTTCATTGATGGTTACGCAGCCTTCGCACTGGCGAAGGTCGATCACCATACGCCCACTGGCTCGGCGGCGTAGGAGCGCTAGATTCGGCTGCTGCCGTCGCAGCTGCGCCTCGGGCGCCGAAGAAGGTGCGATTACATCGCCGACGGCCAACGCCGGCAGGAAGAGGGCGGCGGACCGTAACCAGCGAAGGACCCTGCGGCGGCTGACGCGTCTGATCTCCGGGTCGGGCGTTGTCGCAGTCAGCGTCGCCCCTTTGTCAGGGTCTGGTTGTCCATCCATGCTGGCCGTCACTGTTAGTCATGCTGTCCGCTAGGATGCAGCCCGAGTGTCCGCCCATACATCGGGGCAGGCCGCAGATTCGGTGCGCTGGATGACGCAGTTCGACTAAGCAAATCTGCTTAGGTCCGCCTAGCCAAAGACTGTGGGCGTCACTTACAGGTATCCTGCTCACGCGCCTGCTAAAGTCTTTGCTGGCGGACCAACAAATGCTTTCAGACAAGATTCGTGTCGTCATCGCGGAGGACCACGCCGTAGTGCGCGAGGGCACTCGCGAATTGCTTGAGCGCGAGCCCGACATTGAAGTTGTTGGTGAGGCGGCCAACGGGGCAGAGGCCGTTGCCCTTGTGGAGAACCTCGCCCCCGACGTCGCCATCATCGACATCTCGATGCCCGTAATGACCGGCATCGAAGCCACCGAGACGGATCAAGGCGATTAGTCCTTCGACCGCGGTCCTGATCCTGACCGCCTACGACGACGATGCCTACGTCTTTGCTCTGCTGAAGTCCGGTGCCGCGGGCTACCTGCTCAAGGACGTACCGTCAATAACGTTAGTGCGCGCAGTTCGGTCTGTCTATGCGGGCGAGCCGGTGCTTCATCCCGCAATCGCCCGCAAAGTCCTGGCGCGTTTTGCCTCCGAAGAGAGAGCCGCCGGTGAAGACGCCCGAAGCACCAAGAGCCTCCTGACCGGAAGAGAACTGCGAGGTGCTGCGTCTGGCCGCCAGCGGTATGACCAACAGCCAGATCGCCGATAGCCTCTACTTCAGCGTGCGTACAGTGCAAGTCCACATGACGCACATCTTCTCCAAGTTGGCCGTTGGTTCAAGGACGGAGGCGGTGATAACCGGCCTTCGGCGTGGCCTCATCTTCATGGAGGACCTCGGCGGAGAACCTCAGTGAGCGTCAGTAAAGCGCTCCCGCGCGGCAAGCAGGCGGTGGCTCC
Source organism: uncultured Chloroflexia bacterium (assembly GCA_963703905.1). Lineage (GTDB taxonomy): Bacteria > Chloroflexota > Dehalococcoidia > DSTF01 > WHTK01 > DATLYJ01. The sequence continues at coordinate 155,423 of CAVPFY010000005.1, read as the reverse complement.
AGGGCCGTTGAGCCAATTGGTCTCTGTGATTCGGCGCATTCCGGAGAGGGTGCGGAACAAGCGCTTCTGGCAGGTCCAGGCCCTGGTTCTCTTGGCGACGGCAACGCACTACGGCCTCGAGATCGCGGGCTTCACAAGCCCCGAAGGCGCAGCTGCACGACTTCGCCATCACCCTGTACATCGTGCCACTGCTATACGCGGCCCTGAGCTTTGGCTGGGAAGGCGCCGTGATGACGGGCCTTTGGGGCGTGGTACTAACGTCTCCAAGCACCTTGATATGGCACGATTCCGGCTGGCACTGGCTGGCTGAGGTCGGCCAGCTCGCAATCACCATGTTCATCGGAATCCTCGTCGCCTGGCGAGTCGACCTGGAATCGAAGCAACGCCAGATTGCGGAGCGTACAAGCGCAAGCCTCAGCCTCTTGAACCAGGTCGGCGAGAGCCTCAGCCACACCCTGGAAGTAGAGCAGCGACTGCCGACCGTCCTGAAACAACTGCAGGTTGGACTTCACGTGGATTCTGTGGCGCCTTTGCCTTGAGCCCGCGACCAGCGACGCTGACCCAATTTTCCTGCAAGAAGGGGCTCATCTCACTTCGGCAGCGACGACGATAGCCGATTTCCGCGAGCGCGGGCTTCTACCGACAGAGGTCGTCCGTGGCGAAGATGGAACAGTCCTGGTACCCATCGTCGCTGAGAGCGGCGTTCTCGGATGTCTGGTAGTCGCTGTCACGACGAGTGCCCCCCTTAGGGAAGATCAGATCGAGATTCTCTCAACCATCGCGCACGAGATCGCGGTGGCCGTCGAGAATGCACGCCTCTATCGGCAACGGCAGGAGAGCATGCAGTCGTATGTGCGGCAGGTGACCCAGGCCCAGGAAGACGAACGAATGCGAATCGCACGGGAATTGCACGATGACACGGCACAAGGATTGGTGCGCCTGGTGCGCAAGCTGGAGCAGTTGGCACTGAGCGGCGGCCCAGCCGTCGCGACCCAGGCCGATGAAGGACTGGCGATCTCGCGTGATCTCATGCAGTCGGTGCGTCGTTTCAGTCGTGACCTTCGTCCCTCAATCCTGGACGACCTCGGGCTCATAGCCGCCATCGAAATGGTGGTGCAGCAGACGGATGAGGTCCTGGCCGGCGGTGCTCGGCTGCAGATTTCCGGTGACCCGCGCCGCCTGGACCCGCCGGTCGAGCTGGCCCTCTTTCGTATTGCGCAGGAGGCGCTACGCAACGTGACCAAACACGCCCGGGCCAGGTCGGCCATCGTCGAACTGCGCTTCGACCCCGAAGAAATCTCCATGGCCGTGACCGACGACGGAATCGGCTTCTCGCCTCCTGCCGCAGTTTCGGACTTGGCTCGCCTGGGCAAGCTCGGCATCCTTGGGATGAAAGAGCGGGCTGAACTCGTGGGCGGCAGCCTGGAACTGCAAGGAGGCAGTGCGAGAGGCATGCGAATCATCGCGAAAGTTAAGAAAGGGTCCAATGGTTGGTTCTCCGGAGATCCCGCGCATTGAGGTTCTCGGCATGACCTTCACGACGGTGGCCTTGGACGATGACGCTGGCGACCGTAGAAGGTGGCACCCGCCTGACGCACCGCTCTGAGGGACTGAAGCACTCCGGTTGGTTCAGGGCTGTCCAACCTCTGGTGTTTCCACTCGTCGGTGAGAAGAGTTCCACTACCGGGCTTAACAGCATCAAGGCGCGCGTAGAGGCCGGCGCCCGGCGCCTGGAACCTTCCCGTCCTTAGCCCGCCCCGCCTACCGTCTGCCCGCAAGGCGAGGGCTTGATCTTTCCTCGGACCTGCTGCAGGCCTTCTGTGAAACCGCCGGCATCCGCCACGCGTTCACGAGTTTCGACTACCTGCAGCGAGGCGAGCGCGGACGTTGGCGCACGCCGGTAATCAATCTTTATCGACTTCTTGAATCCTCGCGGGGCGGTTGCGCCGTCCTGGGAGGTTCGACTCCCTCGCACTCCCGCCAATACAAATCGACTCCAGACCGGGCCGATCAGCGTCCAGTCAGGGCCGATCATGGCCTCTAAGACTGCTTTTTGGCGTTTTGAAGGTGGCCGCCGCTGCCTGGCCTCGACGAGGACCCTGATCGCGGCCGGCGCTGAAGCCGTCGAAGTAGCACAGATTCGATAGTGCAAGCCTTGCCTGCTGGCATCTCCCGACCCTTCATCGCAGCCAAAGGAGCCGAACGGCCCGCTGGATCGGGTCTTTCGGCATTATCACCGGCACGGCACCTCTGCATAAGGTTTCCATAGACGGCACGAATACCCAAAGGAGACGCAGATGCAACGCAGAACTCTAGACATCCTGGTCAGCATTGGAGGGGCAGGGCTCGTCATCCTGCTCTTGGTTGGAGCGGTGGTTCTGAGGGGCGAGTCCAACTTCTCCAGTAACTACGTGAAGGAACAGCTTTCCCAACAGAAGATCAAGTTCACCACCGCCGACAAGCTCACCGACGCCGACAAGGCAGTGGACACAGGCCCGGACTTCTTGCACGATCAAGTACGCGGGACAGGACCTGACTTCCGGTAAGCAGGCGGAGTGCTTCGCCAACGAATACCTTGCCGGGCACCTGTCACACATGCCGGCCGGCTACCGACGGACTGACCTACGCCGAAATTGGCGGGGCTCAAACCGACCTTCGCACCAAGATCGCCGCAGCCAAGGCGGCCAACAATCCGGAATCGGCGGCGACGCTGCAGAAGCAGCTCGACGACTACACAACCGCACGTGAGACCGTCTTCAAGGGCGAGATGCTGAGGGGCGCCTTGCTCACCAGCTTCGGATTCAGCGTGCTGGGCGAGAAGGCCGCGCTGGCATCCAACGTGGCCCTGGTCGCAGCGGCGCTCCTGGCGGTGCTGTCGGCCGCAGGGTTCGTGCACGCCTTCGTCACCCCGAGGACCAAGCCGTTCGCGGCGGTAGCCGTCCCCCAGGGCGAACGCCTCTCTGGCGACACGGCAAAGGTGTAATACTTCGCAGCGCTCGTCGACGAACTGGGGCCCCTTCGGGGGCCCCAGTTAGCTGCGTCCCAGTTCGGCGCGCCCGGTCCAGGCGGAGGTCGCTGGTCCGGGCGCGGTCGTGTCCAGAGAACCTGGCTTTTCGTCCGCTGCCGGTGACCTTGAGCTTGCCCTTGCCATCCAGTTAGCCGAATGCCATGGTGGGTGAAACGCTATGCGCGTCGGGCACCGTTAGCTGCTAATCCAGACGGTCGTCGGCTCCTCCTTGCCCTTGAGCTGGACACTGCGCTGCACGGCACCCGGGAAGCGGGTGGCGAAGGAGGAATACAGGTCGTCGCTGACTGCGATTTCGCCGGCCTTCGCCTCGCCCTGGAGCCTGGCGGCGGTGTTCACCGTATCGCCGAGGGCCGTGAAGTCGGCCACGTCGGAACGGCCGAACTTGCCGACATAGGCGGAGCCCGCGTGGACGCCGATGCCTACGGGCAGGCGCGAGTCCGGCCCGTCCGATTCCGCGATGGCGCGCGCCAGGTCAAGGGCGCTTTCGACAGCGAGCCGGCGGTGCTCTCCCTTGCATATGGCCGGAATGAACAAAGCCATCACCTCGTCACCGACCATCTTGTCGATCATCGCGTCGTGCTCGAGCAAGATGTTCGTCGCCAGGTGGTAGAAGCGGTTCATCGTCTGGGCGAAAGGCTTCGGCCCGAGGCGTTCCGCAAGGGCGGTGGAATCACGGACGTCGGCAAAGAGCACGCCAATGTCGACCTCGGCGCCCCCGGAAGGCAGGCCGTTGTCGCAGAGGTAGCACAGATTCGGATTCTTGCGCGAGGCACGGTGACCGATCATCCGCAGGATTTGCCCGCTAATGCCGGCGAGAGGCTCCCGGCACCCGATGCAGCGCCGCGAGCTGGGCAAAAAGGCGTAGCGGCTTAGGTGGCCACCGGTGAGCACGCTGCGCCAAAGTTCTTCGTGCTTGGGATCAATGTTGAGTTCACTGGTCAAACTGAGACTCCAGTACCGTGAGTATACGGGGCAAAGGGGACGGGCCGGACCTAGAGTCTCTCAAGGCTTTGAACCGGCGTGCATCCGTTCGGCCGAAGGGCGTCCTTCATCCCCGAGGCGACCGCCCGTTGCCGGCGTCCATGTCGGCACGGCGCTCGTCGAGATGCTGGACGAACGCGGAATCGAGTTCCACGGTGAGCAGATACCGATGAAGATTGACCCCGACCGGAGAAGGATCCTCTTCGAGTTAGACGACACCTCCTTCGACCTCCTTGTGGGCGTCCCGGCCCACAAGGCGCCAGCAGTCGTCCGCGAGAGCGGCCTCACAGACGCTTCCGGCTGGGTACCGGTTGATCCGACAACACTGCAAACGCGTTACCCTGGGGTCTTCGCCGGCGGCGACGTCACGGCGATCAGACTGGCAAACGGCATGTTTCTGCCCAAGGCAGGCGTATTCGCTGACGCCGAGGCGCACGTGGTGGCGGAAAGCATCGCGGTCGAGATCGGTGGAGGCGAAAAGGCACCTCGTTACGACGGGCGGGGCTTCTGCTACATCGAAGTCGGCGAGGGCAAGGCCGCGTACGGAGCAGGAACCTTCTACGGCATGCCAGGTCCGCGGATAAACCTGGAGTCGCCCTCCGACGGCTACCGGCGCGAGAAGGAGAACCTGGAGCGGGATGCTCTCGCGCTTTTGGAGTGATCGCCGACACCCGAGCGACTGGCCAATCGCGCAGTGACCCAAGGGAGTCGAAGAATGTTCCAGGATGCGGGTTTCCCCATTGTCGCAGTTCCCTTCATGCTCGTAATGATGCTGGGGATGGGACTGATGGGGTTCATGATGAAGATGAAGATGGGCATGGGCGGTCATGAGACTCAACGGCCCACAGCGCCAGCGGAATGCAATTCGTCCGATGAGTTGAAGTCTCTCCGCAGCGAGATTGCCTCGCTGCGGAGAGAACTGGATCAGATCAATGGGGACCGGGCCCGCAGGCGGAGGCGAGACCGGCACCGCCTCGCCGGACGATCCCAAGAGCAATCGTCCCTTTTCTTGACGATTACCCCAGATTCGCTGTTCAAGGTTGACACGATGTGGAATTAGCATCTTTGCCACTTTACGTCGTCGCCGAAGGAAACAAAGTGGCTCTCTTTCATTCGGCTCCAGCAGTGAGGCGGTCATGCCCGAAGAGCTGACGACTAGCCGGACGCCACCGGCCGTGGTCCTGAAGAGGGACCTTGCGCGTTCCATCCGCCGTGGCCACCCCTGGGTCTACCGCGATTCGGTAGCGGGCGGCGAAAACCTGCCGGACGGTGCGCCGGTGGAGGTCCGTACCCGAGACGGCAGGGCTATTGCGCGCGGTTTCTGGGACTCTCGCTCGACAATCGCCGTGCGCGTGCTGGAGTCGGGCGGTCCCGGGCATCGCTTCTCCGAACCCGACACGCTGATAGCCGAGCGGCTGCGCGCGGCGCTCGACCGCCGGCTCGACCGCCTGGACCTTGCGCGCACCAACGCCTTTCGCTGGGTACACGGCGAAGGCGACCTTCTACCCGGCATCCACGTCGACGTCTACGCGGACATAGCCGTCGTGCGCTTCGACGGCGGCGGCGCCCGCGCCTTCTACCTATCGCTTGAATCACGATTGCAGGCGGCCGCGGAAGGCCGCCTGCCTCTCAGCGCCGTGATCGACCGCGATGACCGTAAAGATGACGCGGGCCAAGAGGAATGCGAAGTCCTGGAGGACGGCCTGCGCTTTATCGTTGACTTCGCGCACGGCCAAAAGGGAGGGCTCTTCCTGGACCAGCGCGAGAACCGTCAACTGGTCGCCGAACGGGCGCAAGGGAAGTCGCTGCTCAACCTGTTCGGGTACACGGGCGGATTCGCCGTACACGCCGCCGCGCGCGGCGCCCGCCGCACCGACACTGTCGACCTGGCCCGCCCTGCCATCGAGGCGGCCCGCCGCAATTTCGCGCTCAACCGGCTGTCCGAAGCGAAGGCCGGATTTCATGCGGTCGACGCTTTCGCCTTCCTTACTGCCGCCGCAGGGCGGGGCGAACAGTGGGACATCGTGGTCTCCGACCCGCCCAGCTTCGCGCCGCGCAAGGATGCCCTGCCCGCGGCTCGCAAAGCTTACGGACGTCTGCACGCTCTGGCTGCCGCGGTGACACGGCCCGGTGGCTGGTTGTGCGCCGCCTCGTGCTCCAGTCATTTCGGTAAGGAAGAGTTCCTGGATAGCATCGAAGCGGGCGCGCGCCGCGCCGGGCGCCGTTGGGCTTTCGAGGGTTTACACGGCGCCGCCTTCGACCACCCCGTACTGCCGGCGTTCCCTGAGGGCGACTACCTCAAGTTCGCGGTCGGGCGAGTGATGTAGAGGTAGCGCGCCCTGGCGCAGTCCCTGGCAGGGTTCGCCTCTCTGGCACTGCCGCCGATTTCAGCACCGCCTGGTTCAGGGAGAGAGTCTGAAAGGCGGGTACTGGTCGGTCACAAGTAGAAAGGCGTAAGCGCCCACCCGATTCGTCCAGCGAAGGACACCCTCGACGAATTCGAATAGCCCGCGAGGGTATCGGCCGGTTATGAGGATCGCGAACCAGGCCACGATCACCACTACCACGGCCGCTATCCAGAGAAAGAAAAGGACGATGTAGTGAGGGATGGCGAGCAGCCACTTCACCAGAGGCAGCCAACGGTTTAAATCTCGTTGGACGTCGGGATACGAGAAATCGACGTGTACGTATTGCTCCTCATCGGTGGACGGGTAAGTATCGCTCATCAGCGCGAAATAGGCGCCAACGCGGTTGCTGAATCTCGTCATCTGGAGGTTCCAATCGAACCACCAGCGCGGATACTTCTGGCGAAAGACGATCATCAGCAAGGGTCCAAGGAAAAGAATCCCGCCTGCCGACGCCACAGAACCACGTTGGGCATCGTCTCCAAATGAGAGGAACTCTCCACCGGAGACCGCTGCCAGGACAATCAGGATGGGTATGGCCCAGAAGATGCGTAGAGCGCTCGATACGCGATCCAAGTCGCGATCTGGGTAGTCAACCGAAAGGCTGAGCGGATACGCCTGATCTTGCATTTCTTCCCTCCCTGGCCGATGTTCGTTGGTGCATCGAGGATACTCCAGCCGGGCGTCGCTCGGTCTCGGCCGCCCGGGAAGAGACGCCGCCTTTAGTGCGCCGTGGCCGGCGAGTGTCCGCTAGAATCAGGCCGTGAGCAAATACTCCCAGCAGGCCCGCGAAAAGCTTTCACCTCTCATGCATCAGGGCGAGAGGCTCGCCGCCGCTGCCCTGTTCAAGGGCCCAATCGGCGACATTGGTCCCACCAGCGCCACTGCCAGCTACCAGAAGGACCATGGCTTCGAGCCGACCGATGACATCGCCTACAAGGAGCGCGCGGTTGACGGGTACCTGGGCGTGACGGACCGCAGACTCTTGCTGGCGAAGAGCCCGCTGTGGGGATCCCTCAAGCCCAGGCACGTCTTCGCGGACGTGCCGCTGGCGGAATGCAGCCTCGTCTGGTATGACTGGCCGCGCCTGATGGGAACGGACCGCGTCATGCACCTGCGTCTGCCAGAAGGGCAGTTCGCCTCGGTATTTGTTCCCATGCAGATCCGGGGGTTGCTCTCGGCAACTGACCGAGAAGCCATCGCAGCCGCGGCCGAGGCTGTGGTTGCCGCGTTTGGCAGCCTGGCGTCGAAACTACCGGCGCCCAAGCCGGAATGGCTGCGATAGCCTCCTGGCACCGTCGAGGCCTTTGTGGCGCTATAAGGGACCAGCGTGACGCCTCATCGATCTCGTGCCATCACGCCAAGGTCCTCTGCCAACCAGCGCTCCCCGATTATCGTCCCCGGCTCAGGCAAGCCTTCGAGCCCGCGGCCGCGGCTTTGAATCAGACCGCCCAGACGCCGGTGCGCCAGTCCAGACCCTCGGTGCCCGCCCGGCGATTGAACTCGTCGCCGTACTTGTCGCTTGAGGCGTGGAACGCGTCGTGTGAGTCCCACTCCTGCAAGAGGAGCGCCATGGTTGGGTCGCCTGCCGACTTGTGGGCTTTGGCGGAACGCAAGCCGCTCTCGGTCTGCGAGTTCATCCAGTTCACCGCGGCTTGGAACTTCGACCAATCAACGGGTCCAACTTCCATCGATATCAGAACTGCCATCTAACTGTCCCTTTCTTCGGTTAGCTGCCGCGGCGCGGCAGGTTCTACCGTGCGATTCATGCCGCTACCTTTTGAGTGTTGAGCGACGCTTACTCATCAGGTTGGTTGGGTTACCGGCCACGTTAGCGGACTTCAGGGCCTGAGCCAGCGCCGGAGCCCACCGCTTTCGCCGAAGGCCCCGCCTCCAACTGCTCGGGCTCCAAGGCCGCCATGACTCTCCTTTCATTCGATTCACCTGCTGGCAACGCCAGTCTCGCCTGCCATCGCCGGAGCCCGCCTCGGGGCAATCACTGAGAAGTCGGCTTCTGGGGTACGTAGGTTTCTCGCGAGTACTAGTCTTGATCGGCCGCTAGGGCGAGACGGCACTCGCTTCGCCGGCGGCGACATCGATGTCCAGGGTCGTGGCGCCGTCGCGGGCCTGGCTGATCGCATGAGCCAGGATGCGGGCGTCGAGGCGCCGGTTCTCAAGGTCCGGATGCCACCGATCTTTCGCGAGGCCGGCCGAAATCCCGGCCCGGCCGCGGACCTCCCCGGGGTCCAGGCAGGGTATCCGCTTCTGAATGCAGTACTGAGATACGCCGCGGGCAAATTCGTCGCCGCGGCGCCGCGCTTCCTGCGCGGGGATATTGGGTGGGACCGTTGGCATCGGCAGGGAGTAGACCACCTGCAGGTCTTCGCGCCTTCCGAGCATGTCCAGCGTCTGGCGCACCGACTCCACGGCCTCGTCGACCCGCATGGCGGGAGCCACGCCAATGGCATTCGCCAGGAGCCATCGCGGCGCGCGAAAGATCCAGCCCCGGAACCGTCGGGCGCCCCGCGGCCCGCCGCCGGCCAGGTCATTCAACCAGCGCGAAATTCGGACGGCCGGCCGGTAAAGACTGGGCCAACGTTCCCTGATCCTGTAGACGACGTAATCCTGCAAGAGCTGCATGTCTGGCAGCCTCAAGAGGACAAGGTCGGGTAGTTCCCTCTCGACGACCTCCTCAACTCTAGCCGCAATATTGGGGGCGAGGTAGAGGAGTGTGGCAGAGCAGTGCCACTCGCCTTCGGGCCACGACTCCGCGAGGGCCTCTTGCGTTAGTCCAAGCAAGCTATCCCCGGGCGTAGTGTCGGAAAAGTGGAGCGTGCTCGGTCCGAAAACGTGGACCTTGTATGGCATGAGGCAACTCTCTAGAGCCCAGGGGCAGGTCTGGCTCGAGCCATCACCATGCCCACGCACCTGGATGACGCTATCACGGGATAGTAGTTATCGGCGAGATCGCCGGCCATTTCGCACTATAATCGGCGGGCAAGCCAGGCAAGACGGGAGGGAAGTCGTCATGGGTGAAAAGCCCACTGAAGTCGACGAGCAAAGCGAGAGGCGCGCGGCTGGTGAGGGCGGCGGGGCCGGCCCGGCCGCGGCCGAAGCAACCACCGTCAAGGGGTCGAAGTCGAACAGCTCAGAGCGGCTAGCTGGTGGCCAAACGTCATCCGACCCCGATCCAGCTTCGGAGTCTAGCGTCAAGTCTTCGAAATCGAACACATCCGACTAAACGCCGAGGGCCAGCAGGGATACAACGGCGACGAGACCCGCGGCGCGTTGAGCCTGCGCCAAGCGCGACCGTCTTCCGCGCCTTGGATTCGTAGAAGGCGGGACCATCCGCCCCTGATTTGAGTAGCGCCTAACCCTCCAGGGCCACAAACCCGTGTCGCACGGCCAGCTTCACCAGGTCTATCCGGTTGTGGACGCCAAGCTTCTCCATCAGATTGGCGCGATGTCGCTCGACGGTGTTCGCGCTGAGAAACAGCCGGGACGCGATCTGCCGCGAAGTGAGCCCATCCGCGACCAGCCGCAGCACTTCTCGCTCCCTGGAGGAGAGGGAATAGATGACGTCCGCCGGCCTGGCGCGCTTGTCCGGCCGCTGAAGGTAGGTCGCCAGCAACTGGCTGGCGACGGCGGGACAAAAGTACGCCTCACCCCTGCACACGGCCCTGATCGCCGTGTGCAGTTCCGAAGGTGGCGAGCCCTTCACCAGGTACGCCGATGCGCCCGCTTCCAGGGCCTGAAACACATATAGCTCGTCCTCGTGCATCGTCAGCACCACAATCTTCGATGCCGGCGAGAGTTCCCGGACCATTCGCATCGCCTCAAAGCCGTTCATCGCCGGCATCGAGATGTCCATCACGAAGACGTCGGGCTTCAGGTCCCGTGCCAGCCTGGCGGCGCCTTCGCCGTCGCTGGCCTCCCCCACGACCTCGAAGTCACCTTCCGCCGCCAGGAGGGAGCGCAACCCCGCGCGAACGATGGTATGGTCGTCAACTATTGCGATTCGCGCCGGCCCCATCAGGCCCCCTTTTGTACGAGACGCGGACATCGACCTTCGTCCCTTGACCGGGCTGTGAATCGATGAGCAGGCGGCCGCCGATCAGCTGGACTCGTTCTTTCATGTTCCGCAGGCCGTAGTGGCCGTCCGGGTCTGCCTTCGAATCGAAGCCGGCGCCGTCGTCCTCGACGCGGGCTCTGACCATGGTCTTCGTCCCGGTCAGGGTGAGCCGGCAAGTCCGGGCCCCGGAGTGGCGCGCGACATTGTTGATCGCCTCCTGCGCCACCCGAAAGACAACGTTTTCGACAAGCGGCGGGACACCTTCAGGCCGGCCAGACGTCTTCACGACCGGCTCGATGCCGGCATCGCGAAGTGTGCGGCGGCCGTAGGTCTCGAGGGCGGCGAACAGCCCCATGTCGTCCAGGGCCGGTGGCCGCAGCGCCAGGATGACGCGGCGGATGTCCTGCAGCGCCGTCGCCGCCGCATCCCGGGAACGCCGCAACATCTGGGCCGCTTCGTCTTCGCCGCCGGGGCGAGAGAGCATCGCGACCGCGCCGTCGATGCTCATCGCCAGGCCCGTCAAAGTCTGGCCCAGGCCATCGTGCAACTCGCGCGCGATCCGCCGGCGTTCGTCTTCGCTCGCCTCCAGCTCCCGGACCAGGACCTGCCTGCGCTCGGACTCTTCTGACGTTGCGCGCTCGCTGACGTAGAGGTTCTCGATAACAGGCGCCAGGAGCCCGGCAACAACGGCTAGCGCCTCCGCCGAGTCCGAACCAAGGCGCGCGCCGGCGGCGCCGCAGAGGTTGATCGTACCGAGCGCGCGGCCCCTGACGACCAGGGGGATGGACAGCGCCTGTGTCAGCAGGGCGCCGGCGGGCAACTCGAAGTCGAGGCGCGGGTCCTGCCCGACGTCAGAGACGCACAGGGGCAGCTGGTCCTGGAGCGGCATTTCGACCAGCTTGGAGCCTAGCCGCCGGCCGCCCGACTGCGCCGCGCACCAGGGGTAGGGCCCTCTATTCGCGAGACAGATGAGCTGGTGCGTCCTGGTGTCCCTAAACATCACTTCGCTACAGGCCGCGCCGGTAAGAGACATGCTGAAACGCAGGGCATCTGCGCAAGCTGCGGCAATGGTGCGCTCATTGGCCAGTTTGCCCGCGAACTCGGCCACGGACTTCATCGATCTCGTAGCGTCCACACTCTCAGCCCCGGCTGAAAATTCACCTTCCGGGAAGCCCCGAACCGCCGGGCGCCGTGGCCTCTAAGCCAGGGTCCCGATGCAGCCCGTCCGTCCCGGCCCACCTCAACATGGCCGTACGGCGTGGTCATTACCAGTGCCATTCGGCCCGCTGTACTGGACATGGGACGCGCGACGAATGGTGCGAACGCACCATGGCCGGTTGGTGGGAATGGGGAATTGGCGGCCTCCGGCCAGCGGCGGATCATCGCCTAAAGGCATTCACGAAACTGGAGATCACATGAGCCGGGACACTGGCGATTATTGGCGCGCGAAGATCAGCCGGCGCAGGGCGCTGAAGACCGGGGCCATCGCCGGCGCTGGAGTCGCGGGCGCCATCGCCTTCGGCTGCGGCAACGGCGGGCAAACAAGCAGCGTCCTCGAGGAGCCATCCGGCATGCTGGCCCAGAGGGTGAACAGCACCAAGCAGGCTTCGCCGGGCGGCGTCTATCAAAGCTACATCGGCTCGGACGTAACCCACATGGACTCCCTGGCCGCGACCGACTTCCAGTCCGGCCGCGAAGGCGCCTACGTCTACAGCCGCCTGCTCAAGTACAAAGCCGGCACCTTCGATAAGCCCGCCGACGGCGCCATAGAAGGTGACGCCGCCGAGTCGTGGGAGGTATCGCCGGACGGTCTTCAGCTCACCTTCAAGGTCCGCCAGGGCGTCCTCTTCGACCCCAGGCCACCGACCAACAGCCGGCCGCTGGATGCGAATGACGTCAGGTTCAGTTGGGACAAGTTCGCGGCCAAGTCCAACGCCCGCGGCGACATGACCAACTCCGTCAACGCGTCGGCGCCGATCGAGTCCGTGACCGCCCCGGACGCGAAGACCGTGGTCGTCAAGGTCGCCTTCCCCTACGCGCCGATCCTGCAGATGCTCGCATTCATCCGCTACCTGATCATCGAACCGCGTGAGGCCGACGGCGGCTTCGATGCCCGCACCGACATGCGAGGGTCCGGCGCCTGGTACCTTTCGAAGTACACGCCCAGCATCGGTTGGGAGTACCGCAAGAATCCCAACTGGTACAACAAGCCCTACCCGTTCCTGGATGGCATCGACCGGCCGATCATCAGTGAGTACGCCACCGGCCTGGCGCAGTTCAAGGCCGGCAACCTCTGGTCGTACGCGGTGCGTCAGGAAGACATCCTGACCGCCAAGAAGGACGTCCCCGCGCTGGAGATGCGCCAGGCCGACTCCTTCAGCCGAAATCCCGGTGCGATCATGTACTTCGGCTTCAAGGAAGGCTCGCCTTTCCTGGACGACCGCGTCCGCCGAGCGGCATCGATGCTCATGGACCGAGATCTCTACATCGATACCACCAACAACGTCTCCAACTTCACCAAGGATGGATTGCCCGTCGCTACCCGCGTCCAGAGCCACGTCGCGGTTGGCGAAGAGGGACTGTGGCTGGACCCCAAAGGCAAGGACCTGGGCGAAGGCGCCAAGAACTTCGAGTTCAATCCTGCCGAGGCGAAGAGACTTCTCAGCGCCGCCGGCTACCCTTCCGGGATTGAGGCCGACCTCACCTACTTCACTTCGGGGCAGTACGGGTCTCAGTGGCCGCGCTATCACGACATCTGGAAGGGCATGCTCGAGACGGATGGCCTCTTCCGGCTGCGCACCAACATCGTCGACTACCAGACGACGTGGCTGCCCAAATACCTGTACAGCAAGGGCATGTTCGACGGCGTCACCTTCACCTTGTGCACGCTTTTTCCCGACGTCGACGGCTATCTCTTCGCGATGGAGCACGCCCGCGGACAGTACATCCGCCGGCCTTTCGCCGACGAGAAGATGGACCAGCTCATCGACGCCCAGCGACGTGAGTTCGACCGCAACAAGCGAATCAACCTGATCAAGGAATATCAGCGCTACGCCGCGACCAAGATGTATGACAGCCCGGTTTCGGGTCAGGCGCTGGGTTTCGGCCTGGGGTGGCCCTGGATCGGCAACGCCGGCGTCTACAACAGCTGGGCCGCCGACACGGACAAGCAGGAGTCGCTGATCTATACCTGGTACGACAAAGCAAAGCGCCAGGGCTAGGCAGGCTACTAATGACGACCACGCTGCGGCCCGCCCCCACCCTTCGGGTCCTCGAAGAGGGCCAGGGCAAGTACCAGCCCGTCGACCCGGACGGCTTCCGCGAGTGGGTCAGGGACCACAAGGACCGCTCGCTCACGCCGCGCCTGATGTCCGAGCGCGAGGCAATCAGCCGCTTCGTCGTGGATGGCGACTACCTGGTCTACGAATGCAACTACCTCATGCGCGGTCCCGGCTCGCTGCTGCGCGAGATCATGCGCCAGCGCAAACGTGACCTGTGGCTGGCGGGCAAGTTCACCTATCCGGACGTCGCCCTGCTGGTCGGCGCCGGTTGCGTCTCCAGGGTCGATTGCGGTTTCTTCCTGCCGTCGCGGCCGGTCCAGCGCGCCCTGTCCGCAGGCGCCGCTGGAGATATTCGAGTACAGCAACGTAGTCATGACCCTCCGTCTGCAGGCCGGGGCCATGGGCATACCATTCCTGCCGGTGCGCTCCTTCGGCGGGACGTCCGGCTTCGAGCACTCGGGCGCGAAGCTCATCGAAGACCCCTACACGCGGCAGCCGATCACGCTTATCCCCGCACTCAATCCGGACGTCGCCATCGTGCACGTGCACCAGGCCGACGTTTACGGCAACGCCCGCGTCTTCGGCACCGGCACCGCCCATGTCGACGCCGCGCTGGCCTCGCGAAAGGTCATCCTCTCTGCCGAAGAGATCGTGGACAGCGACGAGATCAGGCGCGACCCGGGACGCACGTGCATCCCCTACTACGCCGTCGACGCGGTCGTCGAAGCGCCGTACGGCTCCTACCCCGGGACGTGCCCCGGCGTCTATGCCTCCGACCGCGAGGGCGTGATGGCGGCGATGCAGGCCACTGCCACCGACAACGTCCAGGCCTACCTCGATAAGTGGATCGACCCCTTCGAGGACGACCGCCAGATGCTCGAGAAGGTCGTTGGCCTGAAGAAGCTGCTGGACATGCGCCGGCGGGAGCAGATCCGGGAAGGGTACCGTCCATGAGCCGCGCCGAAGCCTTCTCGGAACGTGAAGTCGAGATCTGCAACATGGCAAAGCTCGTCGAGAATGGCAAAACCTACTGGGTCGCCGGCGGCGGGACGCCCCTGTACGCCGTGCTCCTGGCGAAGCGTCTGTACGCGTCGCAGGCCCAGTACGTGACTGAAGACGGCGCCATCGCTCCGGAGCCAATGCTGCCCTTCGAACCAATGATGACCATGGTCGCCTCGCGGCCGACGTATCACGCCCTCGCCTGGGGCACTATGAATACGGCCGGCCTGCACGCCCAGCTGGGCCACTACGACTACGGCGTCCTCAACACCCTGCAGGTCGACCAGCACGGCAACATCAACTCCACCATCCTTGGCACCTACGGTGAGAACCCGCGACGTTTCGGCGGCCCCGGCGGCGCCGACACCATCGCCGCCTGCTGCTGGCGCACCATCCTCATGACCGACCAGGACAAGCGCAAGTTCGTCGCCGAGGTCGATTTCATATCGTCGCCCGGCTTCCTCGACGGTACCGCCGGAGCCCGCGAGCGAGCCGGCCTGCCGCGCGGCACGGGCCCCTGGCGGGTCATTACGCCCTGGGCAATGTACGACTACCAGGAAAGGCGCCTCCGGCTAATGGCGCGCATGCCGTGGGTGAGCGTCGAAGAAATCATGGACGAATGCGAGTTCAAACCGCTCCTCGCCGACGAGATCAAGGTGCTCGAGCCGCCGACGGATGAAGAGCTTGAGGTCCTGCGCACCCAGCTCGACGTCCGCGGCCAGACGACCGACGCCGCCGGAAGCTGGATCGTCTGGGACGGCGAGCGGTACGCCCGCCAGGCGACGGGTTAGTCAGGAATCGAGAGATGGAATTAAGGCAGGTCATCGGCAACCGCCGGTCAATGAGGTTCCTGGACCCCGGCCGGCCGGTCGAAATCGACAAGATCCAGCGCATGCTCGAGGCCGCCCGGCTGTCCTCGTTCTGGGGGAATGTCCAGGCGCTGCGGGCCGTCGTCGTCATGAAGGACCGGGCGCCGCCGGACATCGTCGACGTCCTGCGAGCGCCCATCCTTGGGTTCCAGTTGCGCCAGGCGCCGGTGATCATCGTCTGGTACATGGACCTGGCCGCCCTCGATGAGCAAGGGACGCGCTTGCACGAGCTAGTCGCCGCGAGGGCGATGGGCACTGACGAGGCCGAAGGCCACACCTACCTTGACCGCACTTTGATCCCATTTTTCCTGCGCGTGATCCCCGGCATGAAGGAGCGGCCCACGCTCACGGCCTTCGACTGCGGTCAGGGCGTCGCCCAGGCCACCCTTGTTGCCTTCGAGCAAGGGCTGGGCACCTGCCTCCTTGGCCCCGAGAACGCCAACAAGATCAAGGAGCACCTGAAGCTGCCTCCGACGGCACAGATCATCGTCCTGCAGACCGTCGGCTACCCCGCCGAAGCGGCGGACGCGGGTGGCCAGCGGCCCCGCAGGCCGTTCGAGTGCTCATTCTTCCTCAACGACGCCACGACGCCCTTCGCCCGCGACCCCGCCGTCGTCCGGGAACTGCAGGGCGCGGGCCTGATCCAGGACCCGGCGCCGTTGCCGGGGCGCGATGAAGAGGTCAAGGCCATCGCCGCGAGGTACAACCTCCCGGCCTTCTGAGCCGTCTTGCGACTGTTTCGCAGGCAGATGGCAGTTTTGGACAAGTAGCGGCCTGAGGGCCAAGCGGAGGGTAACAAAGTGAGCGAAGATGTCTACGTTGTCGGCGCCTGGATGAGCCGATTCGCGAAGTTCTACGACCGAAACCTGAAATCGCTGGTTACCGAAGCGGCCGAAGGCGCCCTCAAGCAGGCTGGGGTGACCCGAGACGACCTCAACGCGGCCTGGGTCGGCAACGCCGCCCAGGGACTGCTGACCGGCCAGGAGACCATCCGCGGGCAGGTAGCGCTCCGGCCCGCGGGCATCGACGGTATACCGATCTTCAACGTCGAGAACGCCTGCGCCAGCGCCTCCACCGCGTTCCACGGCGCCTGGATGGGCATCAAGGCCGGCCTGTACGACTGCGTGCTCGCGGTCGGCATGGAGAAGATGGCCTTCGAAGACCCGGAGCAGAAGCGCAAGGCGATGGAGGTCTTCAACAGCGCCATCGACGTCGAGACCCTGGACCAGGTGAAGGCGAACCAGAAGCGCCAGGAAGAGCAACTGTCCGCCAGCGGCCAGGCCAGCGCCTACGGCGAGGGCCGCCAGAAATCCATGTTCATGGACTTCTACGGCGCATCCGCCAGGCGCCACATGGAGACGCACGGCACCACCCAGCTTCAACTCGCCATCATCAGCTCCAAGAACCACTTTCACGCCTCCCTCAATCCTTTCGCCCAGTACAGGAAGCCAATGTCGCCTGAGGAGATCATCTCGGACGACGTTGTCAGCTTCCCCTTGACGCGGCCGATGTGCGCCCCGCTCGGCGATGGCGCGGCCGCGGCGGTGCTGTGCTCGGAATCGTTCCTCAAGAAGCTCGGCGCCGGACAGGCCGGTGAAGGTGCTTGCTTCGGCTCTCACTTCCGGCAGCGAGCGGCGCTTCAACGGGCTCAGTTCCGGCCAGGCCATGATCCGCAAGGCATACGAGACGGCCGGAGTGGGCCCCACGGACATCCACCTGGCCGAAGTGCACGACGCGACCGCATTCGGCGAGCTCGCGCAGACTGAGAACCTGGGCTTCTGCAAGCCCGGCGAAGGCGGGCCGTTCGCGGCCAGCGGCGCTTCCACCCTCGGCGGGCGCATCCCGATCAACACCAGCGGCGGCCTGGAGTCCCGTGGCCACCCCATCGGCGCCACCGGCCTCGGCCAGATAACCGAGGTCGTCTGGCAGCTGCGCGGCGAGTGCGGTGACCGCCAGGTCGAAGGGGCGCGCATTGGCCTCACCCAGAACGCCGGCGGTTCGCTGCCCGGCGGCGAAGCCGCGCTGGCGATTCACATCTTCGCCCGCGCCTTCTGAAAGCCGGCGCGGAGGAGAGGCAGATGGAATTCAAACAAGTCGTCGGCTCCCGGCGCTCGATAAGGTTCTTCGAACCGTGGCGGCCCGTGGAGCACGAGAAGATACAGCGCATTCTGGAGGCCGTTTACCGCGCGCCGCGCCTTTTGGAGACCGACTTCGTGCGGGTTGTCGTCGTTTATCGCGACGAGCTGACCGATGAGCAGCTCGAATCGCTTAAGACCCCCACCACGACCGCACAGCTCGATATGGCGCCGGCCTACATCTTCTTCTTCGCCGACCTGCGTGAGATCGAGCGCGTTTCCGACGGCCGCAACTACGCCCAGCTGATCGAGCGGCAAACGCTGACGGCAGGCCATGGCTGGACGGCTGAGTACGTGGAAGAGGCGGTCGCCACCTACATCCGGGCCATCGTCGACAGCCAGGAGCGCGCGCCCCTACGATTCCGTCCCGCCGAGGGCGAGGCCCCGACCATCTCGCGCGGGGTCTTGAGCCTGGCGCGCAATGCTATCGGCATGGCCCAGGCCTACGCGCTGCTGGCCGCCGTGAACGAGGGCCTGGCCGTGCAGCTCTCGGCCCTTTCCGCCCGCTTCCTCGACATCCCCGAATGGTGGCTCCCCGGCGGCAGCCCGATGTTCGTGGGCTACGCCGGCGAATCCCCTGAAGCAGGCGGCCAGCGGCCCCGCGAACCCTTCGAGGAAGACTTCTTCGAGCTCCGCTACGGGCATTCCTTCTATCGTGAGCCCGCCGTCGTGCAGCGCCTCGCCGAGGCGGGGATGATCCAGCCGCCGGCCCCGTTCCCCTGGCGTTGGGATGAGCTGCGCGGCATGGCGGCCAAGTACGGACTTCCGGACTGAGGGCAGAGATGGACTTTTACCAGACCGCGGGCCGTTATCGGCAGCTTTCAGTTCTTCCTTCCCTGGCGCCCTGTTGAGCGCGCAAAAGTCCAGGTCGTCCTGGAGGCCGCCCGCCTCTCTTCGCGCGCGGTCAACGTTGCCTTCGCGAAGGCGGTTGTCGCCTATCCGGGGACGCTCACGCCCTCCGAACGGGATGCCTTGAAGGCCCCGCCCTCGGCCGGGCTGTTCGATGTCGCCCCCGTCGTCATCTTCTGGTACCTGGACATGGACGCGCGCCGGAAGGCCATCGAGGAGAAGAAGTGGCCGACCGTGGCTTCGGGCGCCCTGGTCGATGTCGGCGCCATCGGGCCGCCGCACGGCTGGAGCCACCGCTACGTCCAGGAGGTCGTGTTGCCGGAGGTCCTGATGCCGGGCCTGGAGGCCGGCATCCAGCGCGGCGGCAATCCCGACGCCGGCCTGGCGATGGCCCAGGGTCTCCTCGCCGCTTACGACGAAGGCCTCGCCGCCTGCCTCGGACCCTTCAATGAAGCCGGCGCCAAAGACGCGCTTCGCGTGCCCGATACCTGGGAGCCGGTGAGCGCAATGTTCATCGGATATCCCGGCGAATCGTGGGCAGCCGCCGGCCAGGAGCCGCGCCGGTGCTTCGAGGAGACGTTCTTCGAGCAGTGTCTGGACCGGCCTTTTCGGCGAGACGCGGCAGTTGTGGAGCGGTTGCGCGAAGAGGGCCTGATCCAGGACGAGAACCCTCCCCCCTGGCGATCGTCCGAAGTGAAGGCCCTGAGCCGCATGCTGAAACGCTACCTCCATGACGCCGGCGCGCCCGCGGAGGATCCCTCATGACCGCGACTCAGCCAGACATCGCCGGGCAGGAATCCGTACGCCGCTGGCTGGCGAGCCGAAAGAGCATCTGGGGCGAAACCGGAGACGACATCCGCCACATGGACACGCTGAGACTGTTCTGCGAGCGGGTTGCGAAGGCGCCGGACGAGATGATCGATGAGTGCCTGCGACGGTCGCCTGAGGGTGGCCCATTCGTCCTCCGCACCCGCGCCAGGCGCGAGTATATGCACCTCATCGAGGCCTTCGAGGAGGGCGCCGGCGGGCGGGATGCCGGCAACTCTGTGCGCAGCTTTTTCATCCATAACGGTGTCGCGATGAACCCCGGCATCATCAAGTAACGCCCCTTCGAGGAGGGCACAATGAACCAGTTCCCGCTCCTGTTCAGTCCGCTGAAAATCGGTTCATTCACGGTGCGAAACCGCATCATGAGCACGCCCCATCACACCCTATTCACGGACCCTGATGGCCTTCCCGGGCCTCGCGAAATCGCGTACTGGGTGTCGAAGGCGAAGGGCGGTATCGGGCTCATTGGCTCCCACGTTCACGGCATTCACGCCTCCACCGGCAACACGTTCGCGCAGCCGGCTGCCGTCCAGAAGTTCCGGGCGGCAAGCGAGGCGATTCACGAGCACGGCGCGATGTTTGTCGGCCAGCTCTGGCACCCGGGCGCCCAAGGCGGTGGCCCCGGCCGCGTCCCCTGGGCCCCCGCGACCGTCCCTCACCCTGACTCCTGGTCCATCCCCCACCCGATGAGCAAGGACGAGGTGCGAGAGGTCATCGATGGCTACGCCCGCGGGGCCGCGACTCTGCGCGAGGCCGGCGTCGACGGCGCCGAAATACACGGCGCCCACGGCTACATGATCACGCAGTTCCTCTCGCCGCTGTCCAACACCCGGGACGACGAATACGGCGGCGACTTCGAGCGCCGCCTCAACTTCCCGCTCGAGATCATCGAGGCCATCCGTCGCGAAGTCGGCCGCGAGTGGACCGTGGGCATGCGCATCTCCGGCGATGAAATGACGGAGGGCGGGTACACCGCCGACGACTTCCGGCGCCTGGCGCCGTACCTCACGGCAAACGGCCAGCTCGATTATCTCAGCGTCAGTGTCGGCATATACCGTTCCAAGGACACCATCATCGCGCCCATGTACTACCCCTCCGGGGCCTTCGTCTATCTGGCGGCGATGGCCAAAGAAGTCGTCGATATCCCGGTCGTCTGCATCGGTCGCATAAACGACCCCGTCATGGCCGAGCAGGTCCTCCAGAACAACCAGTCGGACATGGTTGGAATGACCAGGGCCAACATCTCCGACGCCGAACTGCCCAACAAGTCCCGCGAGGGCCGTCTGGACGAGATCAGGCACTGCATCGCCTGCAACGAGGGTTGTTGGGGGCACATCGAGCGCCAGATACCGATTACGTGCGCCATCAATCCGGCCGTTGGCCGCGAAGAGTACTGGGGCGAGGTCAAGAAGACGGAGAGCCCAAAGCGCGTCGTAATCGTTGGCGGCGGGCCGGCCGGATGCGAGGCGGCGCGGGTCGCGGCGCTGGCCGGCCACAAGGTAACCATCTTCGAGAAGGGCGCCGCCCTCGGCGGCCAGGCAAATATCGCTGCGAAAGGGCCCGGCCGGGTCGATTTCGCCGAAATCGGCCGCTACCAGACCGCCGAACTGAACCGCCTGGCCGTCGACGTGCGGTTGAATCAGGAGGCGAGCGCGGCCGATGTCCTGTCCCTTCAGCCGGACAAGGTGCTGGTCGCCGCCGGCGGCAGGCCGCGCGTACCGGAGCACATCGCGGGCATCGATGGCCCCAACGTGTTCCAGGCCTGGGACGTCCTCAACGGCACGGCTACCACCGGCGAGAAGGTCATTGTCCTGGACGAAGAGCACCACATCCAGGCGCTCAGCGTCGCCGAACTCCTTGCCTCCCAGGGCAAACATGTGGAGGTGGTCACGCACCAGTTCGAGGCCGGCGCGCTCATCGAGCCCATTACCCAGCTCGCGACCATGCGCCGGATCAACGGAATGGGCATCCCCATCCGCACCAGCACCTGGATGAAGGAGGTCGGCGACGGCTACGCCCTTCTCTACGACGTCACCACGTCCAGGGAGGAGCGGGTGGAGGCTGACAGCGTGGTTCTGGCCTGCAGCATCATCCCAGAAACGAAATTGGCTACGGAGCTGCGGGCGGCGCAGGCCAACGTCACCACCATTGGCGATGCCAACGGCTACCGGCGGCTCGAGCAGTCGGTCTTCGAGGGGCACCTGGCGGCGAGGTCGCTCGATGGCCCCGTCGACCCGCGCGTCTTCGCTTCGGGGCGGCGATTGGGATGACAGGCGCCTTCCTGGCCCTCTGCGACGCCTCCAGCCCTTCGGCCAGCCAGGAGGCGGCCGACCTGGCCGTGCGTCTAGCGGCCGAGGCCCACCTTCCGGCACACGTCGCCTTTACCGGCGCCACGGCCTGGGAGGATCGCGGCTGGGCCAAAGTCTGGCGGGTCGAGACCCAGGACGGGCGTGGCATGGCCACGGTCCTCACGAGGCTTATGGAAAGCAACGACTGGGTCGGGATCGTAGCCGGCGATACGCCCCTGTGTCGCGAAACCCTTGGCCGGCTGGCAGGCAGGCTTGGGCTGCCACTGGCCGGCCGCGTCCTATCGGCGGCCATCGCGGGCGACCACCTGGAAGTCGTGCGCGCGGTGGACCAGGGCAGGCGCTCGGCGAAGTACAGACTGGCGCAGCTGCCCGCACTCCTCCTGGTCGATCCGGACGCGCCCAGCACGCCGCGGTCTCCCGCGCCCGGATTCGTAGAAGGCGAGACCATCCGCGCGGAATCCACCGCTTTCCCGCGTGAAACCGCTGAACGCTCGCTGGGCCCGTTCGAAATTGCCCCTCAAGAGGCCGATACCGTGGTCGCCGGAGGGGCCGGACTGGGCGAACAGGGCTTCCGCCTGGCCGAAGAGCTGGCGGAGCTCCTGCACGGCGCGGTCGGCGCCTCGCGGGTAGCGGTGGACCTCGGCTGGGCGCCACGCTCCTGCCAGGTCGGCATGACCGGCCAGGTGGTGCAGCCTCACCTCTACATTGGCGCCGGCATATCCGGCGCGATTCACCACACCTTCGGCATGAAAGACGCCGGCTTCATCGTGGCCATCAACAGCGACCCGGCGGCGCCGATCTTCCAGTTGGCCGACGTGGCCGTCGTCGGCGACGCCCGCGAGATCATTGCCGCCCTGATCGAAGCGCTCAAAACCAGGTCGAGTGGCGGCGAAAGTCGCCGGCCTGCCCTTGCGGGTTCGCTCGCATGAACGGCGTGGTTCTGCTGAGGGCGGTCGCCGACCGCGAGTCGGCAGCCGATCCCGCCCCCCTTATTCTCGACGCGCCCACGGTCGGCGCCCTGTGCCAGGCGCTGGAATGGCGCAGGTCCGCCGGCGGCCGGCTGACCGGTATCGCCGTGGGCCCCGTGAGTTGGGAAGGAGCCATCCGCGAGGCGCTGGCGCTGGGCCTCGATGGCGTGGCGCAAATCGTCACGGACGAAGGCCAGTCACACGATGTCGCCTGGACGGCGGCAGCGTTGGCGGCGTCCATCACGCCGGACACGCACGTCATTTTCGCCGGCTCGGCAGCCAGCGACTTCGGGACCGGCATGCTTCCCGCCGCCGTGGCCGGGGTTCTCGACTGGCCCCTTCTTGCCGATGTGGTCCGGGCCACGCAGGTCGGTGGCTTCCTCGAGGCGGAGGTAATTGCCGGGCCCGGCAAACGGCGCACGTATCAGACAGCGGTCCCAGCCGTGCTGGCGGGAGCGCGCCTCCCGCCGCCTCCGGTCTACCCCCCCCTTGCCCGCAGGCTGGCCGCGGCCCGAGCCTCCATAGACAGGCGCCAGCCCGATGAGGCCTGCCTGCCGTCGAGCGAGCGGTCCATCTTCATCGGCTACGGCCCAGGCCGGCCCCGAACGAAGCACCTGCTGAGGCCCAGTTCGGCGGCGCGACCGGGCGACCGCCTCAGTCAGCTCATGGCGGGCGGCCCGAAACGGTCCGGCAGCAAGCTGAGTGGCGATGCGGCTGACCTGGCGCGTCAGCTGGCGGACCTCCTGGAGGAGGCCGGACTCCTTCCGCGGCCTGTCGCGGCTGCCGGCGACCCGGCGGCGCGCGGCCGCGTCTAGGCCCCCGGGGGCCAGGCGTCAGGCTACGACGAACGGCACCACCATCTCCGCGGGCGTAAGGCCGCCATGGCTCGCTGCCTGGCGGCGGTCACCAGCGAAGCGCAAGGTCCTTTCAGCGCGCGGGATAGCGACGAAGTCGCCCAGCCGCCGTTGCGTCGCCTCCGGCAGCTCTGGTCCCAGGAGCCGGAGCCTGCGCACCTGATGGACCGTCAGCAGGTGGTGCGATTCGCCGAAGCGCCGCTCGAAGAGGCTTTCGAATTCAGACTGCCGCCCCTCTCGGACGTGAAAGGCAATGAAGCGGCGTTCTCCCGACGGGGCATGGCGCAGGAGTTGTGCCAGCGGGTCTTCGCTCTCGATCAGGTCATCCGCCGTCTCGACGACGTCAACGAGCCCGTGATCGGCGCTGACCAGGAGACGCGCGTCCGGGCCAAGACGGCAGGCAAGCCTTTCGAGCATACGGTCGATGTTCTCGATCAGACTCCGCACTTCGACGGAATCACAGCCGTAGCGGTGGGCGGCCTTGTCGATGTCCGGAGCGTAAACATAAGTGACGCGGGTTCTTCCCTCGGCGGCGCCCGAGAAAAGGCGTTCCAGTAAGTCATTCAGCCGGTCGTATGGACTCGCCGGCCGCCCACCCGCGAGGTAGCAGGCATACGGCCGGGCGGCAAGCGCCCGCGGGAAGTAGGCAGCGACGGGCTGGGTGAAGCGGCCCGCCAGGAGTGGCGCCGAAAAGAGCTCGGCCATGGCGCGGGTGCCGTCCAGGTCGTCCCGTGTTATCCGGTCCAGTAACGGGGGCACCGTAGCCGTGACGCCGAGGTCCGGCAGGTGCGTCCACCAGCTCGTCAGGCCGTGCTCGGCAGGCCACAGGCCCGTCGCAAGTGTGGTCAAGGACGCCGTGGTACCGGACGGACAGACCGCCCGCAGCCGGAGCTTGTGGTGACGGCTCAAAAAGCCGTTAGGGCGATGCCGGCTTAGAAGCTCGAAGCCAAGTCCGTCGAGCAATAGGAACACGTACCGGTCAGCCTCCCCGGCGGCCGTCAGGACTTGCCGGACTCCCTCAGACAATATGACGTCGCGGACGCCACCCAGGTGGGCGAGCGCCAGCGCCAGATCAAGTGTGTTCGGAGACCACGGCGCAACCAGGCGGCCCGCCGCCAGGTCCAGCAACACCCCTTCCTCGCTCTGCATCGCTCGAGATCGTGGACGGCCAGGCCCCGCCTCCGCCAGTGCTATTCGGCACATTCCCGATCCGTGCCCATCGGCGCGCGGGGATGGCCTATCATGGCCTCCGCGGTGACGAGCATCGGCGGTCCACGGACGCCGGCCAATGGTTTACGACCATCAGGTCAGCGGCCGCGGAGCCCGCGGCGCCAGGGTTCGAGTCCCGGATTCCCCACTCTTTATGCAACAGTCACAGCCTGACCAGCACAGGGACGAAGCGACCGCAGACTCCCTCGGCCAGGTGACGGCCGAAGTCATCGCCTGCGGGCTCTGTCCGCGATTGGTCGCCTGGCGCGAGCAGGTCGCGCGGGAGAAGCGCGCGGCCTTTAGCGACTGGCACTACTGGGGCAAGCCGGTGCCCGGCTTCGGCGACCCTGACGCCGGGCTGCTGGTTGTGGGGCTGGCGCCGGCGGCGCACGGCGGCAACCGCACCGGCCGCATCTTCACCGGCGACCGCTCCGGGGACTGGCTCTTTCGCGCGATGCACCGCGCCGGCTTCGCGAACCAGCCCGACAGCGCCGACCGCAACGACGGCCTGCGCCTGACCGGCGCCTATGTCGCCGCGGCCGTGCGCTGCGCCCCGCCCGCCAACAAGCCGTCGCCCCAGGAGCGCGACAACTGCTTGCCCTACCTGGAGCGCGAAATGCGCTTGCTGGCGTCGGTCAAGGTCGTCGTCTGCCTGGGCTCGTTCGCCTATGACGCGGTAGCGCGCCTGATGTCTTTGCAGGCAAGGCCCCGCTTCGGCCACGGCGTCGAGGCGGCCTTACCGGACGGCCGCACGGTGATCTGCTCTTACCACCCGAGCCAGCAGAACACCTTTACCGGCAGGCTCACCGAGCCGATGTTCGACGCCATCTTCGGACGCGCCCGGACAGTAATCGAGTCGGCCTGACCACTCAGGCCGAGGACCGGCGGGGCATCTCAGCGCGCGGCGATCGGCCGCGTGCGCGCGAGATTTCCACCGCGGTCACGTTCGCCGGCCTGTTTGCACTACTACGTCACGACATCGCCCTCCGGCTTTACGCCGGCATGAGTGGCTTCGGTTTACGTTCAGTCCAAGCCCCGCGGCACGCCGGAGGGCACATTCCTGAAGGAGCGCGACATTGAACGAAGTACCGATTGACATTGTGGTCGGCGCATATCCGACCGAGCAGGGCGCCAAGGAAGCACTGCATGGGCTGCAGGAGGCCCACAAGCAGGGCATTGTCGGCATTAAGGACGCCGCCGTCATCAGCCGCGACCAGAGCAACAAGCTCCACATCTCGGAGACCGCGGACAAGGGCCTCGGCCGTGGCGCCATGATCGGCGGCGTGGCAGGAGCAGCGGTGGGCATTCTGGCCGGCCCTATCGGCTGGGCGGCGCTCGGCGGCGCGGCCGTCGGCGGGCTGGCGGCGAAGCTGCGCGACGGCGGCTTTCCCGACGCCCGGCTGAAGCAGATCGGCGAGAATCTCACGCCGGGCTCATCGGCGCTGGTCGCCGTGATCGAGCACACCTGGGTCCGCCAGGTCGAGAAGATGCTGCAAGAGACGGGTGCGGACATCCTCACCGAGGCGGTCGGCGCCGACATCGCGCGGCAGTTGGACGAGGACGCGCGCAAGCAGCAGGCGGGGGCGATGGCGGCCTCGGGGACGCAGGGCGGCCAGGATCGGCCGGACCCGGCGCAGGCGGACCCCCAGACGCAGCCGCCGCAGGAGCGGCCACCGGAGCAGCAGAGCCAGCAGCCTTAGCCAAGTCAAGCATGGGCACGACCTTCCACTGACGACAACTGGCCCTGGTCC
This sequence comes from uncultured Chloroflexia bacterium, assembly GCA_963703905.1. GTDB lineage: Bacteria > Chloroflexota > Dehalococcoidia > DSTF01 > WHTK01 > DATLYJ01. The sequence goes on along the minus strand of CAVPFY010000005.1, from coordinate 128,885 downwards.
CCGGTGCTAAGTTATACTGGCGCCGAGAAGTCGCACTCGGAGACCGCAGTATGACCGTGTCCTATACCGTCGGCCCGAAGGGCCAGATCGTCGTCGCGAAGGAGATACGCGAGCGCCTCGGGGTCAAACCAGGGTTTATCGCCTCGCAGCGCCTCGTCGATGGTCACCTTGAGATGCGATTTATACCGCCGCCTCATCGGCGCTCTCTTGCCGGAAGTCTTGCGCACTATGTCAATACAGAAAATCGAATAACCCCGGAGAACTGGGATAGAGTCCGTGAAGACGCCTGGGCTAGTGGATGGCGGGAAAAGAGCGAATCCGAGGCGCGACGAGTGAGCGGTCTCCTTGATACAAGCCTCCTAATTCGATACTTCACAGATGACCCGCCCGGTTCCGCCGCAATGGCGGCACGCGTACTGGACGGTCATCGAGGACTTTCTGCTACCCGACGTCGTCGTCGCCGAGAACGGGTACGTCCTCTCGTCGAATTACAGAATGCCCCGCGCCGAGGTCGTGGACCGCCTCGTCGGCCTGCTTGGACAAAGGAGAACATCAAACCGCTCGGATTCGGCCGTACGTTGCGATCGAGGCGATGGAGCTTTGTCGCTCGTCACGAAGGATCTCCTTCGCTGATGCCCTAACCTGGGCGGCGGCGTTAGCGTCCGGTGTAAGATTCGTCTACACGCTGGACCTCCGCTTTCCCTCAGACGGAATCGATGTCAGGCGTGGCTGAGAATCCACCCGAGCCCAAAGAGCCCCTCATACTCTGGTGGATGCCGATCGTCGCGCTGCTGGCGCCGCTGATCTGGGCTGCCTGGGAGGCCGCGAGCGCCGATAATGATGCCGCCGGGGCCGCCCTTTCAGCGCTCCTCTGGCCGGGCGCGGCACTGTATCTCGGGGCGGTTGCGGTACTGTGGGCGGGCTGGAAGATCGAGCTGGAGTGACCATGCCTGACCCACCGCGCCTCTACGTCTTTCACGGCCCGGACGCGTTCTCGGCCCGCGAGGCGGCCCGTGCACTGCGCGAGCAGATCGGGGTCGCCGAATCGAATGTCGTCCGGCTGGACGGCAAAGACGCCACGGTTAGCGAAATCGCAGCCGCCTGCCAGACCGCGACGTTCTTCGCCGAGCCGCGCCTCGTGATCGTCGAGAACCTCTCAGAGCGCAACGCCGGGCGGCGGCGCTCCGGCGGATCGCGCTCGCGGCGGGCCGCCCCCAGGGAGGGGCCCGCATCCGAACTCGATGCCATCATCGAGGTGCTGACGGCCCTGCCCGAAAGTACGACCGTCGCCTTGCTGGACGGGCAGGCGCCGGCCGCCATCCTCGAAGCGGTGAAGGGACAGGCGAAGGTCAGCGTCTTCGCGATAAAGAAGGCCGAGGAAATCAGGCGCTGGACTCAAGACCGCGTCGCGAGCCGTGGCGGCTCGATCTCCCGCGACGCGATTGCCCGCCTCACCGCGATGGTCGATGGCTTCCACCTCGGCGAGCTTGCCCAGGAGGTCGACAAGCTCATCGCGTTCGCCGGCGGCCGCCGAATCGAGGCTGCGGACGTCGATGAGCTTTCGTCAGGCGCGGTGCAATATCAGACCTGGGACCTCACGGACGCCGTGATCGCCGGACGCGCCGACAGCGCCCTGCGCGTCCTACGGCGCATGGATGAGAAGGACCAACCGCCGCAGCTGCTCCTGAGCATGATCGTGCGCAGTACCGGCAGGTAATGATCGCCCAGGCGATGCTGCGGGAGGGCGCCGCGGCGCCGCAAATCGGCGAGCGCCTCGGCATCCACCATTCGTTCCCGCTGGGCAAGGTGATCGATCAGGCCAGCCGCTATCCGGCCGAACGCCTGGAACGCGCCTACCGCCGGCTGCTGGTGGCGGACGCCAACGTCAAGACCGGCGTGATGGACATCGATACGGCCCTCGACCTGCTAATCGTTGACCTGGCCGAAATCGCGAACGCCGGGCGGCGGCGCGCGCCCGAGGCCGCCCGATCCGGGCGACGATACTAGTCCGCGATCTCGTCGTCGTCGTCGACAGGCTGCCGTCGTCCTCTTCGGCCAGGTACATCGGGTTGTAGCAGGCGACGGAGTGGCCCGGCTCGATCTGCTCCAGCGGCGGTGAGTCCAGCTGGCGGCACTCGTTGCGCACCTTGGGGCAGCGCGGCACGAAGGCGCACTGCGCCGGCAGCTTCGTCATGTCCGGCGGGCGGCCGCTGCACCTGGCGCAGGCGGCCGAGCGTCGCTCGTCGAGCCGCGGCAGCGACTGCCAGCAGCGCCCAGGTGTAGGGGTGGCGCGGCCGGCGGAAGATCGACTCGGCGTCGCCCTCTTCGGCGATGCGGCCGGCGTACATGACGGCGACGTGGTCGGCCATCTGGGCGATGACGCCGAGGTCGTGCGTGATCAGCATGATCGAGACGCCCGGTGCGCGCAGCCGGCGCAGCTCCTCGAGGATCTGGGCCTGCACCGTCATGTCGAGCGCGGACGTCGGCTCGTCGGCGATGAGGACCGCGGGCTTGCAGCGCCATGGCGATCGCGATCATGACGCGCTGGGCCATGCCGCCGGAGAGCTGGAAGGGGTAGCGGTCGGCGATGCGCTGCCGGGTCGGGCAGGCCCATGCTCGCCAGCAGCTCGAGCGCCATGCGGCGCGCGTCGCGCTTGCCGATGCCGGTGTGGGCCGTGATGATCTCCTCGACCTGCTCGCCGACGGAGAGGACCGGGTTCAGGCCGGCGACCGGGTCCTGGAAGATCATCGAGATCTGGCGGCCGCGCAGGTCGCGCAGCTCCGACGCGCGACATCTGGAGGATGTTCTTGCCCTGGAACAGGATGCGCGCCGGTCTCGATGTGCGCCGGGGTGGGGCACGAGGTTGAGGATCGAGAGCGCCGAGGGTCGATCTTGCCGCAGCCGCTCTCGCCGACGACGCCGAGGATCGCAGCCGCGTTCCAGGTTCAGGCTGACGCCATCGACCGCCTTCAGGACCGTCTTGCGGTCGTGGTAGTAGGTGCGGAGGTCTTCGATCTCGAGGATGTTGTCCGACACGCTTACCTCGAGGGAGCGATGCGGGGAAAGCGCGCCTTGGGCCAGCGACGCCGGGCCCAAGGTCAATGGTATCAGCTTTGACCGGCGGCCGTAAGACGCTCCTAGAAGCCGCCGCCGAGGCGGTAGAGCACCTTGCCCTGCACCTCGACGTCGCGCGGCTCGGCGTAGATCGGGTCCATGGTGACGTTGGCGGGCTGCAGGCGGACGCGCTCGCCTTCGAAGTAGATCTTCTTCAGCGTCGTCTCCTGGCGGTCCTTGAGCCAGACCGCGACCATGTCGCCGTTGTCGGCCGGAGCTCGGTCTGCTCCATGAGCACGAGGTCGCCGTCGTTGACCAGGGCGTCGATCATCGAGGTGCCCTTGACGCGCAGGGCGAAGACGTTGTCCTTGCCGCCGGTCATCTCGTCCGTGACCTCGATCGCGTCTTCGAACTCGCTCCTGGCCCCAGGTGTCGGCGGCCGGCACCGGGATCGGCTGGCCGGCGGCGATCTGGCCGACGACCGGCACGGTGCGCAGTGCGGCGGGCGCCCGACAGCAGCTCGATGGCGCGCGAGACCTCACGGTCGCGGCGGATGTAGCCGAGGCGCTCCAGCGCCTTGAGGTTGTAGTCGACGACCGAGGTAGAGCTGATGTCGCAGCCGTCCTGGATGTCGCGGATGCTGGGCGGGTAATCCTTGTCGCGCAGGAAGTCGCGGATGAAGCGCAGGATCGACTGCTGCTTGGCGGAGAGCGACTTGCGGGGGTCGCGTTCGGTCTGGACCATGGCGGGTTACCCTTTACTATGAAACGCCTGTTCTGACGCACAAGTGTACGAATCGTCATAATCAGTTGTCAACAGGGGTTGGCAGGGGAAAGCGGTCAGCTTTCAGCTATCAGCTATCAGCTGTCAGCCAGAAGGCGTCAGCCGACTGCGGTTCGACATTTCGGCAGTTCGCCCGGGGATATGCGGGATCGGCGCAGGGTTTACCGGGCCTGAATGCCGGGCCTTGGACCTCTGGCTGACAGCTGATCGCTGACAGCTACCTACTCATCGTCATCGTCGTCGTCGTCGTGGTCGTGCGCCTGAGCGCGGGGGAGAGAGACGGCGACAGAAGGCCTCTCGTCCTTGCGGACGCGACGCGGCGGCAGCGACATCACGGTTGCCTTGAGGCGCTCGACCCCGGACGGGCCGTCCAGGAGCAGCACCGCGACACCGGCGGCGCGCAGACACTCGAGGTCAGACTTGTCGGCGTCCGGCCGCACGCGCGCGATCACCGGGCGGCCGCCGAAGACACCGATGCGGGTCAGCTCCAACTGCCCGGCCACGGTGAGTGGCGACGGCACTTCCTCGAGATAGAAGGCATCGAGGTTGAGCGGTCCCAGCGAGCGCAGGAACGACTCTTCCGGCGACGGCGGTAGCGCCATCACGTAGCCGACGTCATCTTCGAGCAACGCCGCCGCGGGCGTAGACTCCGGCTCGAAGATCAGGAAGTCGAGGCCGCCCTTGTGGAGCTCCGCCAGCGCCCCGCGGTCGATACCGCGTGCCCAGGCCCCGGCTACAGCGCCGTCGGCGGCCTTTTGCACGTCCGCTGCCGAAGGCGCTCCGCCGCGGCCGTCCAGGACGACAAGGTCAGCGCCTGCCGCCTCCTGGCCCGCGCCGGCCAGCACGGCCACCAACATGCTGGCCTTCGGCTGCGCCCGCGCGGCGCCGAAGCCCATCGGCGTGGACTCGGAGCGGAGCGTGCGTCGGATGGCGTCAGAGAGCTTGGACATCGGCACCTGCGTCTTTCGTGGCGGGTCTTCCAAGTATAGACCGCACGGTGAGCCGGATCGGGACGCCCCGGCGGTCCACCAAGTGGGTAGGGTCTACCTCGGGACCCCTCTGCGTCCTCGGAACCCCCTCTCCGTCGACAGAGAGCGGCAGGGGGTGGGGTTTGGCTACGCCTTCAGCCGGCGGCACTCCTCGATGAAGGCAGTCATGAACGGCTTCCAGTCCGCGACGGCGCCGTAGCGCGACACTTTGAAGATGTCCGCGTCTTTGTCCTTGTTCACGGCCACGACGTTCTTGACGCCGGTGATCCCGGCCAGGTGCTGGCTGGCGCCGGAGATGCCCACGGCGATGTAGAGGTCCGGCGTCACCACCTTGCCGGTGAGGCCGACCTGCATCGCCACAGGCACCCAGCCCAGGTCGACGACAGCGCGGCTGGAGCCGACGGCGCCGCCGAGGATGTTCGCGAGCTGGTGCAGGGAATCGAAGCCCTCGGGACTGCCGAGGCCGCGGCCGCCGGAGACCACCACCTTGGCGTCCTCCAGGCGGATGCCCTCCGACTTCATTTCCTCGCGGCCGACAACCTTCGACCGCGGCGCGGCGATGTCGGCGGCCAGGGCTCTCACCTCGCCGCCGCGCGAGTCGTCGCGCTCGAGGGGCTCCTGCGACTTCGCGCGCACGGTCGCGACGGCGGGCGAGGTCTTGCTGGTGTAGGAGGCGTGGGCGTTGCCGCCGTAGACCGGCCGCGTCATGACCAGCCGGCCGCCATCGACCTGAAGGTCGATGCAGTCCATGGCCACGGCCGTGCCCGACCGCACCGCGAAGCGTGGCGCCAGGTCGCGGCCGACCATGGTCTGGCCCAGCAGGACCACGTCCGGGCTCGTTTCCCTGGCCGCGGCCTGGAGGGCGGCCACCCAGGAGTCGCCCGCGTAGTCGTCCAGCATCGCGTTTTCGACCGAAAAGGCGGTGTCGGCGCCGAATGCGACGGCGTTCTTCGCCGCCTGGCCGGCATTCGTGCCGAGGCTGACCGACGCCAGCTTCGCGCCCAGGGCGTCGGCGATTCGGCGGCCGGCGCCCAGGATCTCGGTGCTGAGGCCGATCAAGCTTGCCGTTGTTGTGTTCAGCTAGGACCAGGACTCCTGGCATTTGGTTCTCCTCTTGTTCCTTCGCACCCGCCCGCCAGGGTGAATCCCTGGCCCTATGTCATTCCCTTCCCGTCTCCGGTTCTGGCCGAAATGCCGTCCTTCGACAGGCTCAGGATGAGCCGGCTAGCCGAAATGCGTCAGATCAGCTTCGCCTCGCGCAGCTTGCGGGCCAGGTTCTGCGGCCATCTCTTCCGGGCGAGTCGCCTTCGATGAACTCGCACTGGCTCTTCACCGGTGGGGACGTAACAGGCGCTCCAGGATGAGGCGCGAGCCGGCCTTGCCGGCCTGGTCCGGGCCGAGCCCCAGGTCGGCGGCGGTCCAGACGACGACCTGCTTGCGGGCCGCGGCCATGATCTGCGGCAGCTTGGGGTAGCGGGGCTCGCCCAGCTCGTTGCTGACGGTCACGACGGCAGGCAGCGGCACTTCGACCGTCTCGAAGGAGTCGCCGAGGACGCGCTCGGCCTGGACCGCGCTCGTCGGTGGCGCTGACGCTCTTCGTGATCGAGATCGAGGGCCAGCCCAGGATCTCGGCGATGGTCAGGCCCGTGACGCCGAAGTCCCAGTCGACCGCCTGGCGGCCGCAGAGCACCAGGTTCGACGTCGCCGACCTTCTTGATCGCCGCGGCGAGGGCGTTGGCCGTCGCGAAGGGGTCGCCGTCGAAAAGGGCCGGGTCGTTGAGCAGCACGCCTTCGTCCGCGCCCATCGCCAGACCGACCTTGATCACGTCGCGGGCGCTGTCCGGGCCCAGGCTGAGGACGGTCACCTTGCCGCCGCCGGCCGTCCTCCTTGCACCCGCAGCGCCGCTTCGACGGCGATCGCGTCGAACTGGCTGATCACGGGCGCGATGCCGGGCGCGGGCACGACCTTCTTCGTGCCCTCATCGACCCTGAACGCGCTGGCCGGCGTCTCCGGGTCCGGCACCTGCTTTACGCAGCAGACGATGTTTACAGGCATTAGTCCTCCGATACGCGTTCACGGGCCGCGGCGGCCCTGATTCCCGTTGTGACGGTGCGAACCTAATAGGCGGCCGGCTACTCCGCCGGCGCGGCCGGCTCTTCCGTCGCCACCGCCGTCGAGCCCCCATCCGGCGCCGGCGCCGTGGCAACCGGCGACGGCGCTACCTTCGGCGGGCCGCCGAGCACCGTCAGCTCCAGCAGCTCTGCCAGGTCCATCGGCCGGGCGCGCTTGGTCTCGTCCGGCTCGACCGTCGCGACGCCGTCCTCGAACATCTGGATGCAGAAGGGGCAGTTGCTGGCGACGATGCCGGCGCCGGTCGCCTGCGCCTCCTCGGCGCGCTCGTGGTTGATGCGCTTGCCCTGGCTCTCGTCGACGAACATGTGGCCGCCGCCGGCGCCGCAGCAGAAGCTCTGTGCGCTGGTTGCGCGGCATCTCGATGAACTGCGACGTTCGGCAGCGCCTCGATGATCGCGCGCGGCGCGTCGAACTCGCCGTTGTGGCGGCCCAGGTAGCAGGAGTCGTGATACGTGACCTTCTGGTCGAGGTCGATCTTCGGCGAGAGCCTGCCGGCCTCGATCAGGTCGGCCAGGACCTGGGTGTGGTGCAGGACCTCGTAGCTCGCCGCCGAACTGCGGGTACTCGTTGCGGAAGGTGTTGAAGCAGTGCGGGCAGTTGGTGATGACCTTGCAGCACGCCCTTGTCGTTGAAGGTCTCGATCGTCGCCTTCGATCTGCATCTGGGCCAGGTACTCGTTGCCCAGGCGGCGGGCCGGGTCGCCGCTGCAGGTCTCCTCCTCGCCCAGGCAGCCGAAGCTGACGCCCGGCTTCCGTCAGCAGGCGCGCGACGGCGCGCGTGATCGGCACGTTGCGGTCGACCAGGGCGCCGGAGCAGCCGACCCAGTAGAGGTACTCCTGGGTGCCGTCGAAGCGCGGGCACGTCCAGGCCCTCCATCCAGCTGCGTGCGCGTCAGGGTGGTGCCGCGCCAGGGGTGGCCGCGCTGCTCCAGCTGGGTCAGCACCGCCTGGGCGGTCGGCGGCATGTTGCCCTCGGTCAGCACCATGTAGCGGCGCATGTCCTGCAGCTTGCCGATGTGCTCGATCATCACCGGGCACTGGGTCTCGCAGGCGCCGCAGGTCACGCAGTCCCAGATCGTGTTGAAGCTGACGACGTCGCCGGCGATCGATGCGCTCGTCCGCCGGCGGCTCGAAGTTGCCCTTGCGCCGCGCCTCGATGATCGTCGGCCCGTAGTCGTCCAGGTAGAGCTTGATGTCCTGGAGGAAGCCCATCGGCGTCAGCTCTTTGCCGGTGAGGTTGGCCGGGCAGTTGGCCTCGCAGCGGCCGCAGCGGACGCAGACGTCGACGTCCATGAGCTGCTTCCAGGTGAAGTCCTGCGAGGCGGCCGGCGCCGAACGATCTCCGCCGTCTCGAAGTTCGTGATCGGGGCCAGGGTGGAGCCGGCGATCACGCCCTTCGGCGACGACAGGTTGCGCATGAAGATGTTGGCGGAGCCCTTGATGATGTGGCCGATCTTGCCGTAGCCCATCCAGGCGGTCCAGGCGAAGGCCAGCGGGAGTGTGCGTCCACCAGAGCACCTTGTGGACGTCGAGCATCGTCGTCGACGCTGATGCCGATGCTGTCGGCAGAGCTTGGCGATGCGCGTAGCCGATCGGCGACCACGGCGCCCAGTCCGGGTTCGCGACGACCTCGCTGCTCGATGTGGGCGATGCCCAGGTCGTCCGAGGAAGGCGGCGCCGTGGGCCTCGAACGTGCCGCGCACCAGCTCGCTGGAGCCGACGCGCATGCCTTCGACCAGGAAGCCCGTGATCACGATCGCCAGCATGAGCCAGAGCAGGAAAACGTCGTCCCAGAGGCTGCCCAGGCGCAGCCGTCGCGGCCGCAGCAGGTAGCGGCGGACGAGCGCCATCAGCAGGCCGATCAGGGCGACGATGCCGAACACGTCGAGCGATCGCCGAGTAGGCCAGGTAGACCCGGCCTTCGAGGAAGTACACGACGTCGGCGTGGGTGGCGATGATCAGGGTGCCGATGAAGAGGACGATCCAGCCCCAGAAGATGAACAGGTGCATGACCGAGGCGTAGAGGTCGTTCGGCATGCGTCCCTGGCCGATGCCGTAGATCAGGAAGACCTTGGCGCGGTCGAAAAGACGGTCGGTGCGGCTCCTCCGTCTTGCCGATGCGCCACAGCTCCGAGCGCCGCAGAGGGCCCAGGGCGATGATTACGAAGACGACCGCTGTGGCGGCGTAGAGGAACCAGCGCAGGACGTGGCCGACGCCGAACAGCACCTCGCGCGTCGCCAGCCCCTTGTCGCTGACCGAGATGGCGTACGCGAGGATCAGAGGCAGGACGACCAGCGCCCCCAGAAGAAGCCAGGTCAGCAGATTTACGGCGCGGCGAGTGGCGGGGTTAAAGCGCGGGGCGGACGCGGGCGCTGCCAAATGACTCCCCTGGTCTCAAGACCGTTCGCGGCCGATCTGGCGCCGCGAAAGCCGTCTGTAGATTCGCCGCCGAAGCCCGAAAGTGCCCTTTTTGCCAAGCGCAATGATAGGTCTGTGCTATCGAAGGGTCAAACCGGACTAGCATTTCAGCACGTCAGCATTTCAGCAGGTCAGCTTCGGAATCCGCTAGTCTGTCCCAGGTCACAGCACTTCTGCCACTTGCCGGTTGAAATGCTGAAATGCTGAAATGCTGAAGTGCTTATTTCCGTCCGCGTGCCCGCAACGTCCGCCAACCTTGGACCCGGCTTCGACTGCCTGGGGCTGGCGCTCGACGTCTGGGGCACTGTGACCGTTTCGACGACGGCGACCGGCGCTCCGGAGGCGGTTGGCGGCCGCCTGGTGCGGCAGGGAGTGCAGGCCACATTCGGCGGCAAGCGCAGCCCTCACGTCGAAGTCACCTGGGACGAGGTGATACCGCTGGCCCGCGGGCTCGGCGCCAGCGCCGCCCTACGCGCGGCCGGCCTCCTCGCGGGCAAAGCGCTGCTCGGCGAAAGGGACGAGCCCGCCGGCCACGCCCTGAGCGACGACAGGCTCTTCGAGCTGGGCACGGAGCTGGAAACGCACCCCGACAATATGGCGCCGGCCCTTTTCGGCGGCCTGCAGGTCTGCTTGCGAGGTAGGGCCGGCCTGATCCACGTGGCCGCGCCGCTTCCGCCCGAGCTCAAGGTCATCGTCTTCGTGCCCGACTTCGAGATGCCGACGCAGGAGAGCCGGCGGCGCCTGCCGGCGACGCTCTCGAAGGAAGACGCCATCTTCAACTCCAGCCGCGTCGCCCTGCTCCTGGCCGCCCTCGCCGCCGGCCGCTTCGACCTCCTGGACGAGGCCACGCAAGACCGCCTGCACCAGCCGGTGCGCGGCCAGATATTCCCCGGCCTGGCGCCGATCATGCAGGGCGCCAGGGACGGCGGCGCGGTCGCCTCGTACCTCTCCGGCGCCGGCTCTACTGTGGCAGCATTCGCGGTCGACAACGAGGAGCGCGTGGCGCGGCTGATGACGCAGGCGGCGATCGCGCACGGCTACTCCGGCCGCAGCATCATCACGGCGCCGACGCCTCGCGGCGCGCACGTGACAGCAGGGTAGCAGGCGTAAGAAATAAACGGTGGCTTAAGGGGCGGTTACGTTCTACTCGAAATATTCACGATAGGGTTAACCATTGAGCCTTGACACTGGCGAACAAGCGAAGCCGCCTTTTCCGCTGTCCGCCAATCCAGATCTGCAGCTTACGGGCCCGAGATTCGGCGCCGCCCTCCTGGACCTACTTATCGTCTACATCCTGGTGTCCGTGCTGATTCCGCGCGTGGTATTCGAAGACGGCTCGCGCGCCTACGGCGACGCCGACAACTGCGACAAGATCTGCACCGGCTGGAAGATACTGGCAGCGCTGACCTTTTCGATACCTTATATGGCCGCTTCGGAACTGTTCTTCGGTAAGACTATAGGCAAAGCCTTCGCCGGCTTGAAAGTTGTCTCGATAGACGGTACGAAGAGGCGCCGGCGAATCCTCTTAAGGAACGTCCTGCGCCTCTTTTGGCTGATTCCGGTGCCGTTTCTCGGGCTTGTTGCCGACGCGTCGTTTCTCGGAGCCACCGAGGGAAAGCGGAATCTGAGGGACGTCGTGGCCGGGACAACCGTAGTCGGCGTACGAACACCAAAGCTGCCCCCATAAATTCGCCACGCTGGAGAGGCGACCGCGGACTAAGCCTCAGGACTTTTCGACTTCAAGGAGCCTGATCTGACGCCGGCGAGCGTAGCGGCCTGGTTGTGCGCCGTCCGGCGGGTAGGAATGTCCCATCCATTGCATTACAATTCGCCCGCAATGACCACCGTCGAAGAAGCCGTACCCGCAAGCACCAACATCCTCGGGACCCGCGTGATCGCCGCGATCATCGACCTGGTGCCCCTGGTAGCGCTGTTCGTGGTGATGGCCCTCACCATGGGCGACTCGGACACGGACACCGCGGACGGCGGCGTCTCTCTGAATCTGAATAACGGCCCCTTCCTGCTCTTTCTGGCACTGGTCTTCGCCTACTTCTTCCTTTTGGAAGCGTTCGCCGGCGGCACCATCGGCAAGAAGCTCATGGGCCTGAGGATTCTCAAGGACGGCGCGCCTCCCTCAATCGGCGCGATTGCCGTCCGCAACCTGGTCCGCTTTGTCGACATGCTGCCGGCGTTCTACCTCCTGGGCTTCATCGTGGCGGCCATACGCGGAGACAGGCGCCGGCTCGGCGACCTGGCGGCGGGCACCGTGGTCGTAAAAGCGGCATAGGGCATCGCATTGCGACGGGCGCCGGTCACGGCGGGCACGCTTGTAGTGCCGCGACCGAGCCAGATTTTGCCTTCGACATGGCCTGCGTTTGTTAAGGCTTAGCACCTAACCTTTAATACAGCCCATCCTTACTTAAGGTTCCACGGCCCGCGCCGGACGGCGCCGCGCTTTTCCCCTACCGGACTCAGCACTAATATGTTTGACGAATAGAATGCCCTTGGCGCTGCTGCTCGCTTTTATAGCAGCCGCGCAGGCGCTGCCGGGAGAGCAATGTCTCTAGTCGTCCAGAAGTACGGCGGCAAGTCTGTCGCCACGGCCGAGCTGATCAAGAGCGTGGCCGGCCGTATCGCCCAGCGGCGCCAGGAAGGCAACGACGTGGTCGCCGTGGTTTCGGCCATGGGCGAGACCACCGACCAGCTCATCGCCCTTGCCGGCCAGGTCAGCGCCCGCCCCAGCGACCGTGAGATGGACGCCCTGCTTTCGACGGGCGAAATCGTCTCCAGCACCCTCATGGCGATGGCCCTGCACGAACTCGGGCACGAAGCGGTGAGCCTCACGGGCGCGCAGGCCGGCCTGCGCACCGATGCCACTCACTTTCGCGCCCGAATCCTCGCGATCGAGCCGGAACGCATCCGGCGCGAGCTTGCGGCCGGCCGCATCGTCATCGTCGCCGGCTTTCAGGGGATCACCGAAGACCTGGACGTGACCACGTTCGGCCGCGGCGCCTCCGACCTCACCGCGGTCGTGCTGGCGGCGGCGTTGGGCGGCCGCTGCGAGCGCTACACGGATGTCGATGGCATCTACACCACCGACCCCAAGATCGAGCCTCGGGCGCGCAAGCTCAAGGACATCACCTACGAAGAAATGCTGGAGATGGCCAGCAAGGGCTCCAAGATCCTGATGCCGCGCTCGGTCGAAATCGCGGCCGTCTACAACGTCCCCATATACGTAGCCTCGTCATTCAACGACGAGCCCGGCACCCTCGTCCACGGAGGCATCGACATGGAGCTGTTCAACCGCGTGCGCGGCATCGCCCACGACCTCGACGTCGCCAAGATCACGATCCGCGGCGTGCCCGACCAGCCGGGAATCGCCGCCTCCGTCTTCGAGCCTCTGGCCGCGAACCACCTCTCGGTCGACGTCATCGTCCAGAACGCCAGCAGCGAAGGCCTGACCGACCTCACGTTCACAGTCTCGAAGGGCGACCTCGCCAAGGCGACGCCCATAGTCGAATCGGTCGCGCGGCAAATTCACGCTGCCGGCGTCAGCACCGACGACCGTATCGGCAAGGTCAGCATCGTCGGCACCGGCATCCAGAGCGCGCCCGGCTTCGCCTCGCGAATGTTCCGCTGCCTGTTCGAAGAGGGGATTAACATCGAAATGATCTCGACCTCAGAGATCAGGATCACCTGCATCGTGCGCGAGGACCGCCTCGCGGACGCCGTTCGCGCGCTTCATCGCACCTTCGAGCTGGACAAGCCGGAGCCGAGCGAGCTCTAAGAGCGGTCGGATGTCAGAGGCCAGCAGTCAGAGCAAGAGTGCCCTGAACTCCGCCGCGGCGGTTGAGGCCCTCCTCGCCGCATTCACACGAGCCTGTCTCGATGTCTTCGCACCCGATCGCGTAACCGGCGTCGTTGCGCATGGGTCAGCGATCAAGGGCGGCCTGATTCCCGGGTTCTCCGACGCCGATTTCATGGTCTTTCTCACGCCCGACTGCTTCGAGCCCGGCCCAGAAACCGACCCTGAGCTTCAGACCCTGCCGGACCAGTCCGCCTTCGACCTCCAGGAGCGCATCGGCGGCCTGCCCTGGCGGGAGTCAGGCTTCGGCTATCCTCAGGCCTACTTCTACGACCCGGCCCGCATGCCGGACTGGTGGACTGGCCCGGCGCCAGGCGCCTATCGCGTCCTCCACGGACGTCTTCCCGATGGCTTCGAGGCAACAGACGAGCGTCTGCGCCGCGCGTCCGAGCGATTCCTTCGGCAGCTGCGACGCACCACAGCCGCGGACATTCGCAACTTCGCCGACTCGATCGACGATCAGGTACCTCGCCGCCTGCGCCTGATCTGCACGAGCGTTACGCCGGCGATCTTCAGCCTCGCCACTCTCGACGAAGATAGCCCGACCAAGCTCTGGGCAGGCACCAAGTTCGAGGCCCTCGAACGACTAAGGCAGCTGTATCCCGCCGCGTCCGGTCCTGCGATGGCCGTCGATCTGTACGCACGGCTCCGTACCCTTTACAGCGCCGCCATCTTCGACCTCAAAGCCGGAAGGGACGCTTACCGCCTGGCCGTTGCCTTCCTGCGCTGGACCGAAGGCATCGCCAGCGCCCGTCCTGAGCCGAACCTGAATTGCCGGCAAACTGAAGTGCTAGGATAGCCTTGGAGTGCGCGCCCAAGGTGTTGTGGTGGCACGCGTCCCTCCCAAGGATGAGGCGGGAGTTCAATTCTCCCTGGGCGCTCCAGCAAGCTATTCACTGCTTCCCCAAGGCCCAATCAGACCCGGCGTTCTATCTCAGCGCACGCGCCGGTAGACGAACAGGGGAGGGCCGGCAACGAGGTTGGGGGCGACTCGCTCCAGGCACGGCGCGGCGCTCTCGGCAGGGAGCAGGTAGTACGTGACCCGGAGTTCGTCCATGAGCGGGTTGCAGGGGTTGATGACCACGGCAAAGTAGTCGTAGTCGTGCGACACAAAGCCGACGGCGGTTTCGTCGGCGGTGCCCGTGAAGGTGACGTGCGCGTAGCGGTTCCAGATGTCCTCGTAGCGCCGTTTCGGATCCAGGCTCAGCCACAGCTCTTTCTGCGGGTAGAACTGCACGCTGGTAAGAACGGGGAATCCGTTCGCGAGCAGGTAGTTGCCGAAATAGATGTCGTCGTACACAACCCAGCGCGCCGTCGGATCGCCATCGCGAATCGGCTCGAGCTCCGCGAGCAGGGGCGCTTGCTGCAGGGGCTCCAGGCCGCGGTACAACGGATTCACCGACAGACTAGTGAGCGCCGTGAAGAGCACCAGGCCGGCAACGAAGATCGACGTCTTGCGAAACAACAGCGTTGCAACCAGGGCGGCTGCGCTCGCCGACACCAGCCAGATGTTCCAATCGCTGCCGACGAACTCTGGTGTCTCGCCGGCCATCTCATACCCCAACCACAGGTTGACGATCAGGACGGCGCCAATTGCCGCGGCGCGGACCCGCCCCAATCCGGGACCGTCCCCCGGCACGAACGACCCGATGAAGTACGTGACCAGGACAAAATTCGCCATGACGAGGCCAATGATGGCGCGGTTCAGCGGCACCCGATCGAGGAAGAGCCAGGCCTCAATCAGACGGGGCAGGCCCGCAAGCAGCCAGGTGCACATGAGGGCGCAGTAGGCGAGCAGCGCGATCAGCACGTAATCCAGCGCCCGCCGCCGCCTGTACATATTAAATAGCGACAGGGCCAATACCGGCGCCAGCCACGGGAAGAAGAAAAGGCCGCTCGATGCCTCGCTCTGGTTGATGAGAAGCGGCGGCACGACGTCCCCTCGAAGCAGCAGGAAGTCAAAGAAGCCGCTCATCAGATGTATTACAGGGAAGCCACCACCGGCTTCGTACCGTTCGCCGGGATAGGCTGTGTCCTGGAGCGTCCGCAGGACCGCGTGGAAATCGAGATAGTAAGCCAGGATCACAGACAGGCTAACCGAGCCTGCGATGGCCAGGCTCGCGGTGTAAACACGGGCATTCGTCCTGTTGAGCCGGTCTCGCTGGTTGGCGACGTATCCGGCCCCAAAGGCGCCGCCGAGCAAAGCCAGCGGGATCAGGAACGGCGGGTAGAGCGTGAACGCTAGAGCCACAAGGGAGAACGCTATCAACAGCGAGTGAGCCGAAGACATGATCAGGCTCTCTCCATCGAAGACCTTGATGAACGCGTAGAGGATGAACGCGAAGTAGGTAAGCGATTCCAGGGCTGAAGTCGAGTACCACCATTGCACGAAGGGCGTGAAGTAGAGGGCCAAAGACGTGCCCAGGGCGAGCAACGCCGGCCGTCGAGCCTGGTGCTTGAGTAGCTCCCGCGAAAGCAGAAACGTCGCGAATATCAGCAGGAAGCCCCGAAACCACCACTTGAACGCGACCGCGTTCGTCAGGGGCAGGACGAAGAACGACCAGTTGTGAGGCTTGAACAGAGTCGACCAGTGGTCGGTCGGGGCATCGCCAAAAATGGACATCTCCTGGCCCAGGGCAACGTTGGTGTTGAAGTGGGCATAACCCACCTCCGCCTGGGCCGAGGTCATGGCGGTCGTCACGAGCCATTCATCGCCGCGGACCCAGCGTGGCTTGCCAAAAAGCAGATTCGGGTCATCGTGGCCGGGGCCGTAAATGTACTCGTTGAATACGGCCACGGAGGATCCGCTGATCTCCAGCGCCGAGAGCACCGCCAGAGTGACGCCGAGGACCAGGGCCAGGAGGACGTTGGTGTGGTTCAGAAGGGCGCGCAGGCGCCCGCTCGGTTCGCGCATGCGCAGTACCTGAGGCTCGATGGCCGGCAGAGCAGTGGTTTGGGAGGCCAACGTCGCAGTGTCCCACGCCACCTTTTCTGAACCAAGCAGGCCACTTTCAAGTTGTTATCGGCCGTGCTCGGATACGAGCCGGGAAGACGCAGCCCGAGCAATCGTCCTGAAGCTCTCGAATCGTACTGCGGCTCTGGGAATCGTCCTGAGGCTCTCGAAGGACGACTCCGGGCCCCCCACGACCGCACCAGGGGAATCCCCTTCGCCGCCGCCTGAATCAGCCGCGCACGGGCTGCCCGTCAGACGGGCGCCGCTGTAAACGTCGCGCCGCCGGTCAGTCCCAGAAGGCGCGCTCTGGCTCCTGCGGCGCGCTCACCAGCTCACACTTGCGGTCGAAGACCATCGTCAGGCGCTTGCCCGCTTCGTAGCGGTCCCAGGCCGGCAGCGACTCCGTGGCCGGGTCGCCGCCGCGGGCGAAGGCGAGCCAGGCGTCCTGCATCTTGCCCGAAAGCTCGCGCGCCTCGGGCCATCGCCGGCCAGCTGGCCGAGGCCGGCGTCGAAGGTGCCGAAGACGAAGGGCAGCTCCAGCGCATGGCAGGCGCCGAGGGCGCCTTCGAACATTGGCGAAGGCCAGGTGAACAGGTACACGTAGGTCGCGGGCTGGTTGCGGCTGTGGTTGGCGGCCAGCTTCAGCGAATGGGCGCGGAACATGCGGTCCGTCTGGATCGCGGAGGCGATCTCGGCCGGCGCGGTGGAGTCGCCCCGCTGGCTGCGGGCGCCGGCGTAGGCCGCGACGGCGGCTTTGGCCTTGCTTTCATCCCCGACCTGGGCGGTGACCCGGCGCAGCAGGCCGGCCTCGTCCAGGTCGCGGGAACCCGGCATCATCGCGCCGAAGAGCTTGGTCTCGTCCAGGTTGGTGCCGATGATCGCGGGGATGTCCCTGAAGTCGCCGTCGAGCGCTGCCTGCAGCGGATGCTTGGGCAGGACGTCGCCATCGACGGTAGGGCCGAAGCTGCGGCCGCCGAGGCCGCCGCCGGCCATGCCGCCGCCGGCGCGCATCTGCCTTTCGGCGAGCGCCACCTGCGCGTCGACGATCTCCTTCGCCGAAAGGGCCCGCAGCTTCTCTGGGGCGTCGCGGCCGATGCCCAGCTCCGTCAGCAACTTCTCGGCGAGCGTGATAGAGCCGGCCTCGTCCATGGCGTGGTCGTAGGTGCTTTCGGCGATGGCTCGCTTGAACAGGCCGCGCGACTTCGGCGTCGCCATGACCGTTTCGACGCTTTTGCCGCCGGCGGACTCCCCAAAGATGGTGACGTTGGCGGGGTCGCCGCCGAAGGCCGCGATCTCGTCCTTCACCCACTGCAGGGCGGCTACCTGGTCGAGGAGTCCGAAGTTCGAGCCGCCCAACTCGGGGAGGTGTAGGAAGCCGAGAGCGCCGAGGCGGTAGTTGATCGTGACAACGACGACGTTTCCGCGCGCGGCGAGGCCGGCGCCGCTGTACATGGGCGAAGAGCCGTTGCCGGTGCGGTAGCCGCCACCGTGTATCCAGACCATCACCGGCCTGCGGGCGCCGTCGAGGCCGGGAGTCCAGACGTTGAGGTTGAGGCAGTCCTCGCCGGTCTCGGTTTCGCGGGCGCTGAACATGCCCGCGAAGACGCTGTTCGCGGCCGGCATGGGCGCGGGCTGCGGGCAGGAGGCGCCGAATTCGGTTGCGGCGCGGACGCCCTCCCACTTCGCCGGCCGCTGGGGGGCGCGGAAACGCAGGTCGCCGGCCGGGGCGGCGGCGAAGGGGATGCCCTTGAAGACGGTGAGCCCGTCTTCGATGGAGCCGCGCAGGCGGCCGTAGCTTGTTCTGACTTCGGGTGCCATTTTCGACCTCAGCTTGGTTTGGAGCGGAGATATGGTGCGAACGCGCGCACAGTAGCACAGCCAGGGCCTGGATGTGAGAACATTTGTGACGTGAGCGAATCAGAGCTCTCCCCCGAAGTCGCCTTTGCCGAAGGCACGCCCGACGACCAGCCGATCCTCGAGAGCGAAGAGGAAGAGCAGGGGGCGATGGAGCCGATGGAGCCGGCGTCCCGACGGCCCCGTGGGCCCGTCGCCAGGCGGGTGTACTCGACCGGCGACGCCGAACTCGACCGCCAGGTCCAGGACGTGGTCGAGCACGCTCAGACGCCGGACGCCGACCTCCTGCGCGAGATGATGACAACGACGCTGCGCCTGGTGCTGCAGCGTGCCAGCCGCGCCGAGCTAAAGATGGTCAACGCCGCGATGAAGGAGTTCGCCTACTCCTTCCGCGTCTTCGCGCCCTACCAGCACTTGCCCAAGGTCAGCATCTTCGGCTCGGCACGGGTCATGCCCGGCGACCCCGCCTACATCGCCGCGCGCGACTTCGCCCATGAGATCGCCCAGCGCGGCTGGATGGTGATCACCGGCGCCGGGCCCGGCATCATGGCCGCCGGCCACGAGGGCGCCGGCGCGCGGCACAGCTTCGGCGCCAACATCCGCCTGCCCTTCCTCAACCCCGCCAACGTCTACATCGCGCGGGACGGCAAGCTCATCAACTTCAAGTACTTCTTCACGCGCAAGGTCACCTTCATCAAGGAGTCCAGCGCCTTCGTGCTCCTGCCCGGCGGTTTCGGCACCCTGGACGAAGCCTTCGAGCTCCTGACCCTGATCCAGACCGGCAAGAGCGACGTGCACCCCGTGGTCCTGCTGGAGCCGGCCGGCAGCACCTACTGGAAGACCTGGGACGACTTCGTCCGCGCCCAGGTGCTGGCCCGAGGCCTGATTTCGGCGGACGACCTCGCGCTCTACAAGGTCACGTCCAGCGTCACAGAGGCAGTCGAAGAGGTCGAAGGCTTCTACCGCAACTACCAGTCGGCCCGCTTCGTCGGCGAGCGCCTGGTGCTGCGCCTCAGGCGCGCGCCCGACCCGCGGGCGCTCGGCAGGCTCAACCGCGAGTTCGCGGACCTGCTCGACCATGGCGCGTTCGAGGTCATCAGCCCGACGCCACCAGAGCTGCGGGAGAAGGACGCGCTGGAGCTGGGGCGCCTGGCGTTCTTCCCGGTGCATTCGTACGGCCGCCTGCGCCAGCTGATCGATGTCCTGAACCAGCTGTGACAAGATTCGAAATCATCAATCCTCACCGTTGGTTCACACACCCAAAACTCATTGCCTCCTTGGCTATCTTTCTCCCTGTGTGGGCAGTTTTAGTGTGGCTAACGTCAGTAGATGACCACAGCTCACCCGCCGCACTCACCTACTGGGGATACTTAATCGGCTTCACGACCTTGTTCCTCGCTGTCATGGCGTGGTCAGGAGCCACGTATCGCAGCTCGGCCAAGAATTGCGTCGAGGTCACACCGGGAGAGTTGCGCTTCATGTGGGCAGGTAAGCGGAAGGTCGTACCCCGCGAAGAAGTGGAGAGTTATCGAGTCCGCCAAAAGCAGCCCTTCCCGTCCAGCGCATTTGCCGCATTCACGAGGTGGTCTCCAACCAGCGAGCACGTGGAGCTGGTCCTTCGCAAGCCGGTCTGGTTTTCGTATTTGGGTCTTACTGGCCAGTGGAAGGCGGATTTCCTTCCCGTGGAGGTTCGCGACCTCAACCGGTTTGTCGCTGAGTTGGATAAGTGGTTGGCGGCGCCATGAAGCTCTGCCGGTCCTGAAGCCGAGCCCTGCAGCTCTGGTTTTGCGGTTATGTCGCGAACTGGCGCCCCACCGCCGCTCACCGTTGATGCCGCCGCACGTGCCAGCGGACTAACCTGAAGACTGCGCGCGGCCAGGCTCAGGAGGTGGGTTTATGAACCAGATTCTCAAGATGTTCGGCGGCAATAAGTCCCAGGCCGCGCTTATGACCGGCCTCATTGGCATGATCGGCAGCGGCAAGCTGGGAGGCCTGAGCGGGCTTGTCGACCAGTTCGGCAAGACCGGCGCTGACGACCAGGCGAAGTCCTGGGTGAGCACGGGCGAGAACAAGCCCATCGATGCTTCGCAGGTACAGCAGGCGCTGGGCCCGGATACGCTGAACGAACTCGCCGCCGGCGCCGGGGTGTCGCCCGAGCAGGCCTCGAAGGAGTTGGCCCAGATGATCCCCGAGACCGTCGACAAGCTCACGCCTCAGGGCCAGGTACCCGACGCGAACTCGATAGCGCAGCAACTGAAGGGAATGATGCCGAGCTAGACCCTCGGGGTGGGCTAGAGCTAAAGCCAGCCGCTGATTCTCGCCTGAAGTGCTGAAGTGCTGACCGGGCCGCTGCTCCTTACAGCATCTTCACGAACGCCACGTCGCCTTCGGGCTCGTAGCCGGAAGCCCCCAGCAGCGCCAGCCCGTCCGTCATGCTCTCGTTCACCAGGGCGAAGACCGTGTGCGCGCCGCGCCGCCGCAGCCTGCGCTCGCCCTCGGCCATGAGCTCGCGGCCGACGCCCTTGCGGCGAGCGTCCGCTGAGACGGCGACGTGGTAGATGAAGGCGCGCCAGCCGTCGAAGGCGATAACGGCGGCACCCTGCACCTCTCCTTCGTCCTCGGCCACCAGGAGCGCGGCGCAGTCGCCCTCGATCAGGACGCGCCACTCGTTCCGGGACGCGCGCGGCAGCTTCGATGCCGCCCAGATGCTCTGGACGGCGTCCTGGTCCTCAGCCCTGGCCGCTCGTATTTTCATGACGGTCCCTCTCTCGAAGCAGCGGCGCCGGCAGCCGGAGGCCCAATCCCCCGAGGCACAGGATCGGCTGGCGAATGCGCGAAAATCGGTGGAGACGCCGTGTCAGCCGAGGATCTTCTGCATCTCCTCGTCCGTGAAGGCGCGCATGGTCTCGCTGGAGACGTTACCCGCCTCGGAGATGCCGAAGAGGCCCGTCATCATCGCATCCTCGCTCGGCGCTTCGACGATCGTCACGAGGTCGTAGCGCCCCTGAGTCCAGTAGTGGCCGACGACCTTGAAACCGCGTTGCTCGTTCTCCTTGCGGACCTCCTGTGCCCGTTTGACGGAGTTCTTGATGTTCTTGCGTCCCTGGTCGGTGAACCGATACAGGACTACATAGGCAGGCATTGATTTCCTCCTTCTCGAAGTCTGGGCCGCAATCCTAGCACTCACTTCGGGCCGCCAACCATTCACAAAACGATGATGTTTGAGGTCAGTTTCATGTGGATGAGTGGCAGACTCCGGTCTGAGACAGGTCCAACTTTGTCGCGACGTTTGTCGCCACATACTTCGACAAAGTAGATTCGAGACTGGCCACCGTAGAGCGGTTTGAAAAGTTTGTCGCTCACTTTGTCGCACGGTCTGTCGCCGGCCTTACTCCGTAACCGTGACGTCGCCCAGCTTCTCCAGCGCCTTCACCAGCGCCTGCGTGCCCTCGTTCTCGAAGCCGTCCGCGCGCACAGAGGCGAAGAGCTGGCTGACCAGCGCCGTCGCCGGCAGGGGCAGGGCCACGTTGCGCGCGACCTCCTGGGCCAGGCGCAGGTCCTTCTCCTGGTGCCAGACCTTGAAGCCGGGGCGGAAGTCGCGCGCAATCATCTTCGGGCCCAGGTTCAGCAGCTGCCACGAAGCCGCGGCGCCGCCGGAGACCGCCTCGACCATCGTCGACGGCGACACGCCGGCCTTCTTCGCCAGGACGAGCGCCTCGCACACGGCCAGGTTGGTCACGGAGACCAGGACCTGGTTGCAGAGCTTCACCGTCTGGCCGGCGCCTGAAGGGCCGCAATACGTCACCGAGCGCCCCATCGCCTCGAACAGCGGCAGGCAGCGCTCGAAGACCTCGCGCTTGCCGCCGGCCATGATCGACAGCGTGGCGTTGATCGCGCCGGTCTCGCCGCCGCTGACCGGCGCGTCCAGCATCTCGACGCCGGCCTTCGCGTATTCGGCCGCGATCCGCCGCGTGACCTCGGGCGAGATCGTCGACATGTCGATGTGCACGAGGCCGGGCCGCCCACTGCCCCCAATTCTGAGGGAGCGCCGGCGCCGCGGATGATGCCCTGCTCGCCCAGCGCCACCTCCTCGACGTCCGGCGAGTCGCCGACCATCGTGATCACGATCTCGCTCTTCGCGGCCACGTCCGCCGGCGAGGCGCCTTCGGCCGCGCCGGCCGCGACCAGCGCCTCGATGCCCGGGGCGGCTGCGGTTCCAGACGGTGAGCTGGTGCCCGGCGTCGATCAGGTGCGTCGCCATCGGCCGCCCCATGATCCCGAGCCCGATAAACCCTACGCGCATGGTGGTGTCTCCTTCCAGCGAAACGCCATAGTGCTAGTGTGACGTCAGCATTATGCGGTTCGGAGTCTGCCTGCTTACTGCCTGCATAGCCCTGGCTTCATGTGCCAAAGGCACGGACGGCTTACCACCGACTCAAACCGCAGGGCAGAAAGAACCCACGGCGATGGTGAGGCATCCGGTCGGCACCGATCGCCCTCTGATTGGGAGCACAACTCGGTCGGACTGCGATGTGCAACGGGGTCTTGATGCTATTCAAGGATTCTTCGAAGCCCTGAGTTCTGGCGACGAATCCCGACTGTTGTCTGTTCTCGCGGGCGACGGTCGCTGGGAGATACAGATCGCCCCCGACATTCTTGGTGCTCATGTCGGAGCCAACGCGGCTCCATTGTCGGACGAGCCGAGT
This sequence comes from uncultured Chloroflexia bacterium, assembly GCA_963703905.1. Lineage (GTDB taxonomy): Bacteria > Chloroflexota > Dehalococcoidia > DSTF01 > WHTK01 > DATLYJ01. The sequence goes on along the minus strand of CAVPFY010000005.1, from coordinate 106,128 downwards.
ACCACAATCAGAGGCAGGACGGAGTTGAGTGAGTTCTTGCGGTCGGCTGGCAAATTGACCTTCCGTCTGAGCGGGCCCCTCGCCGGAGGAATCTACAACGACACCGATGCTGAATTGCAGGAGACATGGAGGATCGGCATAGGTCCACTATTTTGGGACGCGGAAGGAGTTGCTCTGTCGGCCCAGGGATGGACACGGGTCGAAGGGGGCGGCAAAGCCGTCGTGAACTGTCACGATATGAGGATCACGCGAGTCCTGTTAAGCCCTCTTTCGTACGTCCGCTGACTGCCCCTTAACGAAGTCCTGCCATGGCTCTCCGGTCTTGAACGCATCCTTCTGCAACAGGCAACATGCAACGGGCAACAAGAATGACCGGATCTGAGTCCGATTACGTGGCGCGCTCGGAGGCTCTCTCCCGTGAAGCAGACGAGTTCATCCGAAAGCTCGGGCTCATGGACATCCTGAGGCCGCTCGGCGAAGTCGAGTTTCTCGGCAGCTACGCCCTCAAGGTCATGAATCGGCGCGATATCGATACACATGTAACGTGTCCGAGTCCGGGTCTCGGCCCGGTCATGACACTGATGTCACGGTTGCACGACGTCGGCTTCACGCGGTTCTGGGTGTTCGACAACCTGTCGAAGGCGTCGGCGTCGGACCCGCGCCACATAGTGTGTGAGTCGGTCCACCGCTTCTACGACGACGCCCTTCCGCTGGACCAGCAGTGGACGTTCGCGGTGTCGTTCTCGACGCTGGAGGAGAAGGACGGGTGCTTCGCCGTTCAGCGCCGCGTAGCATCCGCCCTCGCTGACGACCATTCGCTGCGGCCGACGATCATCCGCCTCAAGTATCAGCTTCACGAGCGCTACGGCGCCCGCTTCCCCGGCAAAGACGTCTACCAGGCGGTGATCGTCCGCGGCTATCGAGACGTGAATGACTTCGGGGCGCTATCCCGCTGATAATCTCGGTTGGCGACAAACTAGGCTGGGAGGCACGACATGAGACCGAACACCGTGAAGCAGATGTGGCGCGACGGCAAGTCGCGCCGTCGGCGGCTGGCTCTCCATCCCCAGCACCTACACCGCCGAGATCATGGCCCACCAGGGCTTCGACTGGCTCTGCATCGACACCCAGCACGGCATGATCGACTACTCGACCGCGCGTGCCGATGCTGCCAGGCCATCTCGACCACCGAGACCATGCCCTTCGTGCGCGTGCCCTGGAACGAGCCCTCGATCATCATGAAGTACCTCGACGCCGGCGCTTACGGGATCATCGTGCCGATGGTCAACAACCGCCGCGAGGCCGAGCAGGCGGTCGCGGCCTGCCGCTACCCGCCGAAGGGCTTCCGCAGCTCCGGCCCCAACCGCGTCACCCTCTACGCCGGCCGCGACTACCAGCAGCACGCCGACGACGAGGTCGCCTGCATCTGCATGATCGAGACGGCCGAAGCCCTGGAGAACCTGGACGACATCCTCAGCACGCCTGGCGTCGACGCCGCCTACATCGGGCCCGCCGACCTCAGCCTCGCCCTGGGCCTGCCGCCGCGCGCCGACAGCGACGACCCCAAGCACGTCGCGACCGTGGCCCGCATCCGCGAGGCCTGCGTGCGCCACGGCGTCGCGCCGGGCATCCACTGTGCCAGCAGCGCCTTCGCCGCGCAGAAGGCGGCCGAAGGCTTCACGATGGTGATGCTTACCTCGGACGTGGCCGGCGTCGCCGCCAACGCGTCGAAGCTGCTGTCTGAAATGAGGGGCGCCATGCCCGCGGCCACGGGCGGCGGCAATCCGTACTAGCCGCAGACTACGCAGATTACTTGCGACCTCGGTGGGCTGACAATGCTGACGTTAGAAGACGTGATGCCGCTCCACCTCACAGACTGGACCGCTCCGGACTCCCACCCGCTGCGAGGCACCAGGGGGCAGGTGTTCGCCTACGCGGTCTCACATCCAGCCGGCCTCATACTCTTCGAGACCGGCTTCGGCCGTGACAACCCTCGCATCGACGAGCTCTACCAGGCCGTCCATCGGCCGATTCAAGCCGAACTGGAGCGCATCGGACGGCAGATGAGTGAGGTTCGAGCGATCGTCAACTCGCACCTGCACTTTGACCATTGCGGCAACAACGCCCTGTTCCCGGGCGTGGCGATCTATGTCCAGGCCGACGAATACCTGGCAGCACATGAGCCCGGTTACACGGTTCCAGGCTGGATTGACTTCCCCGATGCTGATTACCACCAGATTGAGGGCGACAGAGAAATCGCGCTCGGAGTCAAGATTGTGTCGACGCCGGGCCACACGCCGGGACATCAGAGTCTTGTCGTCGAATCGAACTCGGGCCCCATTATCCTCGTCGGTCAGGCGATGTACTCACGGGCGGAGTACGAACAAATACGGGACGCCGCCGAGCTATCGCCTGACGACGCGCAGCAAGACCCGATCAGCTACCTTGCATCCGCAAGGCGGCTCATGGGTCTGGGCGCCCGTCGAGTCTTCTTCAGTCACGACGCCGCCTCATACGAACCCGCCGATTGAAACGTCTACAGCCAGGATGGACACTCAATGCCACACAAGAACGCAGAATTCCGCGAGGGATCTGATTTGAAGTCAGGGTTCGTTCCGGAATCTGCGTCAATCTGCAACTACGCTTTCCCGACCGGCGACACTCCGAACCGGGGCTCCAAACGTTGGTTCACAGGTTCCCAGGTTCATGGGTGTGAGGTTCGTCTAATGATCGACGGCATCGACCACGTAGTCCTCACGGTCCGTGACCTGGAGGCAACGTTCCGCTTCTACCGTGACCTCCTGGGCATGGAGGTGAAGCAGACCGGGCCACAGTACTCGCTGCACTTCGGCGACCAGAAGATCAACCTCCACGTGGCCGGGCACGAGTTCGAGCCCAAGGCCGACAAGCCGACGCCCGGCTCCGGTGACATCTGCTTCCACAGCTCCGTGACCATCGAAGAGGTCAAGGCCCGCCTCGATGCCGCCGGTATCGAGATCATCGTAGGCCCGGTACGCCGCGCCGGCGCCATCGGCCTGCTCGTGTCCGTGTACTGCCGCGACCCTGACGGCAACCTGATCGAGATCGCGAACCGCCTGGCGGCAGAGTGAGACCCGCATCCGGTCGTTAGTCATTCCGAGGCCGTTGCGGCCGAGGAAACCCGGAGCGGCGCAGGTACGAAGACGAAGCATCGTGTATGTGGAGGCGCGTCAGCCGGGATTCCTCGGCCGCGGCGGCCTCGGAATGACAGAGCCAGAGCTGTCGTATGATCCGACGCGCACCCGTGTACGAGAGCCCGGCTCAGGAGGCGGCGATGGCCGACGAGAGCGACATCCGCGTTGACGTAGACAAGCTCCACGCCCTGGGCGTCCGCGCCCTGACGACCGTCGGCATCCCCGAGAAGCACGCGCGCTGGAGCGCCGACGTCCTCCTGACGTCCGACATCCGCGGCATCGAATCGCACGGGTTCGCGCGCTTCGCCGACTTCTACGTCATGCGCGCCAGGGACGGCCGCGTGAACCGCGACCCGAACGTGCGCGTGGTGCAGGAGACGGCCGCGGCGGCGACGATAGATGGCGACGGCGGCCTCGGCTTCGTACCCAGCACGATCGCGATGCGGCTGGCGATCGAGAAGGCGAAGGCGACGGGCGTCGGCATGGTCTCGGTGCTGAACAGCACCCACCACGGGCCGGCGTCGCCCTATGCCCTCATGGCCGTGCCCGAGAACATGATCGGCATCTCGATGACCACCGGCGGGAACGGCGTCGTGCCGCCGGGCGGCGCCCGCCGCGTCTACGGCCTCAACGCCTTCTCGATCGCTGCGCCCTGCAGGCCGCCGGAGGCGCCCTGGTGCCTGGACATGGCGACCTCGGTGGTCGCGGCGGGCAAGTTCGAGATCGCCCGCCGCCGCGGCAAGCCCGTGCCGGCGGGCTGGGCCATCGACGGCGAAGGCGAGCCTATTCTCGACCCGAACGTCTACTACCAGACCGGTGGCGCCGGCGGCATCCTGCCCCTCGGCAGCTACATCGAGACCGGCGCCTGGAAGGGCTTCGGCCTGGCGATCATGGTCGACATCCTCACCGGCGTGCTCAGCGGCGGCCACTCCAGCGCCGAGCTGGCCCAGCGGGGCGCCAACCACTTCTTCGGCGCGATGCGTATTGACGCGTTCACCACCATCGAGAGCTTCTACGACCAGATGGCGTCGATGAAGGAAACCTTGCGCGCGGCCCCACGCCTGCCGGAAGCGCCGCCCCTGACTTTCGCCGGCGAGCCCGAAGCCGCCTTCGAGGCCGACTGCCGCGCCAACGGCATCCCCTACCATCCTTCGATCATCGAGGGCCTGAAGAAGATGTGCGCGGACATCGGCATTGAGTACGACCTGTGAGATTAGTCATTGTCAGTTGTCAGTCAAAGAAACTGATCCGGACTGATAACTGATAACTGACGCCTAATTACTAATTACTCCTCCTCCTAATTCCTCCCACCGTTGCCGTTGCCCTGGCCGGGCCGCGCGTCGCGAGGCAATTCCGCGGGGCGTGGCGTGGCCGTGGGCTTGGCCGGGATCTTCGTGGGCTGGAGCCGGGGCGTGGCCGTCGGCTGGGCGCGCGGCGTCGAGGCCGGCTGCTGGGCCTGGACGCGGTCGCCGGAGGCGGTTGCGGTCGGCACGCGGCCGGCCGCGAAGACCTCCGTAACCACCTTCGGGCAGCCCTTGTCCGGCAGCATGCCGGTCGCCTGGCACACCTGGGCGAACTTCACGCCGGCGGGCACGGCGAAGCCCTGCGCCGGCTTGCCGCTGAGCGCCTGCTCCATGAACTCGTGCCAGATCGGCGCGGCGGCGTAAGTGCTGGTCGCCCCCGGCATCGGCGTGTTGTTGGCGTTGCCGACCCAGACGCCGGTCACCAGGTCCGGCGTGTAACCGAACGTCCAGGCGTCGCGGGCCTCGTCCGTGAGGCCGCTCTTGGCGGCGGCTTCGCGGTCGGGCAGCTTCAATGGGCTGTTCAGGCCGAACATCGAAGACCGCGCGCTGTCGTCCGAGAGGACATGCGTGAGGACGTAGGCCTGGTCGGCGGGGACAATGCGCTCTTTGCGCTGCTTCGCTTGCCAGATGGTGCCCCCGCGCGCGTCCTGCACCTTGAGGACGACGATTGGGTCAAGCGGCCGTGAGCCCTGCGGCAGGTCAAGCACGCTGCTCATGCCGGCCTGCTCGCCGTAGTTCGCGAACACGGAGAAGACGTAGGTCAGGTCCAGCAGGTTGACGTCGGCGCCGCCAAGAGTGAACGCCGGGCCGTAAGCGCTCACGTCCTTGAGGGTGGTCAGGCCCAGGCGGCGTGCGCTGTCGTAGACGCTCTGCAGGCCCGCGTACTCCAGCGTCTTCACCGCAGGCGGGTTCAGGGAACTGGCCAGCGCCACGCGCACGGGTATGTTGCCGCGAAAGCGGTTGTCGGCGTTGCCGAGGGTGTAGGAGCCCGTGCCGGTGCTGAGCTTGATCGGACCGTCGTTGATGATCGTCGAAGGTGACCAGCCCTTGATGAAAGCGGTGATGTAGGTGATCGGCTTGATCGTCGAGCCCGGCTGATTCAGCGCGATTACGTTGTCGACCTGGCCGCTGATCTTGTCGTTGAAGTAGTCGCGGCTGCCGACGTAAGCCAGCACCTGCCCCGTCCTGGGGTCGATAGACACGAGGGCGCCGTTCGTGGCGCCGACCCTGGGCCCGATCGTGTCGATCTGGCCCCTGACGATTTCGTTGGCCTTGCGCTGCAGCTCGATGTCGACCGAAGTGGTGACCTTGAGTCCCTGCTTCTTGGCGTCGTTGCCGATGAGCTGGGGCAGGATATCGCGGACGTACACCGCCAGGTGCGGCGCGACGTCCTGGTTCGCCAGGGCGGCGTCGGCCGGATCGCGGCCCTCACGGATCGCGACCGCCTGGCCTTTGAGCGCTGCCGCCTCGTCCTTCGAGAGCTTGCCGTGGCGGGCCATGAGGTCGATGACCTGCTCCTGGCGCGCCTTCGCGGCTTCGAGGTCGTTCAGCGGGTCGTAGATCGCGGGCGCTCGCGGGATGCCGGCCAGCATTGCCGCTTCCGCCGGGGTCAGGTCCTTAGGCGGCTTGTTGAAGTACCGGTAGGAGGCGGCCTGGATGCCGTAGGCGCCGTTGCCGTAGTAGAGCGAATTCAGGTACCAGGTGAGAATCTCCTCCTTCGAGTAGCGCCGGTTGAGCTCGAACGCGACCATCGCCTCCTTGACCTTGCGGGTCAGGCTGCGCTTCGAACGCTCCGGAGGCGGGATATAGAGGTTTTTGGCCAGCTGCTGCGTGATCGAGCTGCCGCCGCCGCCGTGCAGGACTCCGCCACCGTCCCAAAACGAGACGTTGTCATAGGACGCGCGGGCGAGGCCCTTGACGTTAACGCCGGGGTTTCCCCAGAAGTCGGAGTCTTCGGTCGCGATCGTTGCTTCGATCAGGTGGGGCGAAATCTGGTCCAGCGGCGTTATCGACCGCGGGCCGTCACCGCGGTCGAACTCGAACAGGACGATGCCGTTGCGGTCGAGGACCGTGAGGCCGTCGTTGCGGTCGATCAGGTCCAGGGGCGGCGTGAAGCCCACGACGATGGTCGCGTAGGTGGCGAGCAGAAATATCGCCAGGATCGCGCAGAGCGCGCCTGGTACGGCGATCAGCAGCCTTTTTCTTTTTCGAAGGTTCATGATTGGAGAGGGAAAGAATCTAGTCCACTCTATCCAACTCGTATTCAAGTTGCCTTGTCCACCGGCTCCTGGGCATTACGACGGTCTGTCTTTTGTCTATCGAAAATCCCAAGCGCTCCCGATCAGGGCCGGCATTCACACCACGCTAAATGGGCAGGGCCTTTGGGCAAATAGATGTTGCGTGTATACTCGCTTGCGATGTCCGATCAATCCCCGGGGAGCGCTGTGGCCGACGAGGCGCAAGCATGGCTGCGGTACATCGGCGCCGGCGGATTTGGCGCCACGATCTCGTATGTTTTGCTTTCGGTGATCTCCGGACCCGACTGGCTGGGCGTCACACTGGCCTTCGGCTTCGCCGCGACACTGAGCATGGGAAGCATCGCAATCTGGCAGTTCTTGAGCCTGAAGGGGGCGGCCAGTCCGTTGGCAATGCTCGCGGCGCTTGCGAATGTCGTCGCCGGCGCCCTGTTCGTCTCGATGGCGTTGGTCCAACTGGCAGTCCGTGACGTGGCCGACCCGCCCGACGAGGCGTTAAGGGCGGTGTACTGGGGACTGGACGTGGCCTGGGACCTCTACATCGGGGCCGGCACCCTGGCATTTGCTGTCGTTTTCCGCGACAGCACCTTGTTCAGGTGGTTGTCTATTCCCGGCGCCGCGATTGCGCTGCTGCTGCTGGGGCTCAACGTCGGTTCTTTTCCTGAACCACCTTCCAGTGCGGGACTCGTCGATGTCGGGCCGCTGGTGGGTCTCTGGTATCTGGCCGTGACCATCAGGGCCCTGACCGCGAAAGAGCCTGCGCTGTCGTTACAAGAGACATGAGTTACAAGAGACATGAGACGTTTGTCAGGCGCACCCGTGAAGGCAGCCGGGGTTCACAAGGGTGGGCCATCGCTACGTTTCCCATCGATTTCGCGCATGACCTCCTCCGCCGACATCGACCCGGCCTCGCGGCCCTCGGCGACCAGCCGCCGGCCGATGCGCTGGACGGCGGCGTTTGCCGGCGTCGCGACGCCGTGGAGGCGGCCGAGGAGCACGATCTCGCCGTTGAGGTAGTCGGACTCGATCGAGCCGGCGCCGCGCGCCAGACTCTGCCAGGTGGAGCCGCCAGCGCGCTGCCCTCCCCCGGGGCTCATGCTGCGCCGGCGTTCGGCCATCGCTTCGTCCGGCGTCCACTCGATCCCCGCCGCCCTGTAGCAGTCGATGGCTTCGCGCACGAGCAGCCGCACGATGTCGCCGGCGGGAGCGTTGCCGATGGCCGCCTGCACGATGTTGCCGAGGTTTGACAGCAGCTTCGCGTACTTCAGGCGCATCACGTCCTCGTCCGGAAGGGCGCTGAAGCCCGCCTTCTCCAGGTCAGCGCAGACTCTCATGATCAGGCTGGTCGGCGCCCCGCGGGTAGCGGCCGGCGTCGAGGATGCCGGCGACAGGACCGGCCGGCGCCTCGACGATGCCCGGCTCCAGATAGGTGGCGGGCAGGATCACCAGCATGCCGTACACGTTCTCGAAGCGCCGCAACGCCAGGCGCTCGTTCTCGACGCCGTTCTGGGCGCAGATTACCGGCAGCTCCAGGCCCGCCGCCGCCGTCTGAAGGTCGACAAGCGCGGCTTCGGTGTCCTGCGTCTTCATCGTCAGCAGGACCACGTCGCCGTCATCGAAGCGCAGTTCGGAAGGATGGCCGGCGGCCGGAATCGGCAGCGTCACCGAGCCCGCGGATGTATCGATACGCAGGCCATTCGACTTGATCGCGTCCAGGTGGGCGCCGCGCGCAATCAGCACCGTCTCGCAGCCCGCCTGAAACAGACGCGCCCCTATCGCCCCGCCAATCGCGCCGGCGCCGTAGAGCACGTATCTCATGGAGGAAGACTACAGAGGAACAGAGCGCCGGGCGAGGAGGAGTTGGAATCAGGAATATGGAATTTTGGACGGGGTCTCCAAAGGGAGGCCCGCGGCGTCTCGCCCACACTCTGGACCCAGATTCAAAATTCCATATTCCAAGTCCCATTTTCCTTCAGCGCGCGCCCTTAGCCGCCTCCCTCGGCGACGGAAAGTCCACCTGGTAGGTCCGGTATAGCCAGGGGATACGGATGACGCCGATGAGGTTGAGGCCCATCACGATTAGCAGAACGCCGGCGATCTTCTCCAGCGTCGGCAGGTTGTCCCGCACGACGAAGCCGACGGCGCCGATCGAGGCCCCCAGCACGACGAATACGGCCGTGAAGCCGAGCACGAAAGACAGGGCGTGCCTCATGGTCAGCGAGCGGTCGGGCATGGCGCCGTCGCTCTCTGCCGAGACGCCGGCCAGGTGGCCGATGTAAGCGGGCACCAGCGGCAGGCAACAGGGCGAAAGGAACGCGATGACGCCGGCCCCGAAGGCAACGGCGAAGCCCAGCGGCCCCGCGACGGCGACGCCATCGAGCGTGCCTTCGGCGTCCGTTACCGTTGTCACGCCGGAGCCGAAGTACTGATTGAAGATCGTGAACTTGTCCAGAAAGATCAGGATGCCGACCAGGATCACGAGCGCCCCACCGGCGATCTCCAGAACGGGCATCACGGGGCGCAGCTTCCTGATCCCGGACATGACGGTGCCCAGCGCCAGTCCGGCCACCAGGAAGGGAAGGCCCAGGCCCGCGGACCAGAAGGCCAGCAGGACCGCGCCGTGCAACACAGTCGCCGAAGAAGCCGCCATAGTCAGGATTGCGCCCAGGATCGGGCCAATGCAGGGCGTCCAGCCGACCGCGAATGCGGAGCCGACACCGAAGGAGCGCCCGTAGTTGAGAAGGCTGCGAGTCATGGCGTGCGAGGCCGTGGCCTCCAAGCCATCATATCAGCGCCGCCGGCGGCTGCCCGAAGAGAGCGCATCCGCCTCCTTCAGACCGCAAACCTAAGTGAACCTCCTGAGCCTGTCGAAGGACCGAGCCTGTCGAAGGACTGAGCTTGTTCGAAGGACGGCGGGCGCCTTAGCGTGAGGCCGGCCGGCCGCCGAGGAGCCGCAGGCCGCGGCGTGACAGGCCGAAGATGACCACATAGGCGGCCAGCATCAGCGCGGCAAGCAGCCCCGTGAACTCATAGGCCCTGGAGTACCCGACGGGGTCACCGAGCTGAAGCCATGCTTCGCGCAAGACAAGGCTGGGGCTGGAGAACACTTCCCAACTGTTGAAGCGCTCGAACCGCCCCAGGTAGACGCCGAACGCCGCGATCACAAGCGCGCCGGCCGCGAACAGCCAGCTGACAGCACTGCCGAAGAGCCGGCCGGCCACGTCCTGCATGAAAAGCAGCGAGGCCAGCCCCAAAAGCAGGCCCGTGCCCGCGAAGGCCAGCATCATGCCGCCGTCATACCAGTAAGGGACGCCGGCGCGGGGCTCCAGGTGGATCAAGTCGGTCGCCACGTAGGGGGCGTTGGGGAGAAACACCAGCCAGATGACGGCCAGGGGCAACGTGAAAGCCTTGATGAAAGCGGGCCGCGCCGTCGAGGCTTCGTCGGCGAGAAATGCCGTGCCCAGGGGGATCCAGGCGAGGAAGAGGTTCCAGCTCATGAACGCGTAGCGGACGGAGCCGGTGTGCCGCATGCGTATGTCAAGCATCGTTGCGCAAGCGGCCGAAAGGATCAGAAGGAGCGCCATCACTCCGATGTTGCGTAGCCTGCGCCGGTCGAAAGCAGGGGCGCTCATGCTGGGCTCATTTTACAGGACGGAGCGGGCGCGCAGGCCGGCGCAACCGAGGTTTCACCCTGGGAAGCCGGGATTGGCGGGCCAGCTCGAGCCGGCGGCTTCCGCCGTCAGGGGTTCGCGTGAGTCTCGGCCGGCCTGCGGCCGCGAAGACGCCGCAAAGCCGAGCGCGCGCCGCTGACGTACAGGCCGGCGTCCGAGGCGTGGGGCAGCAGCGCCTCCGCCACGGGCCGCCCGGACAGCGCCCGGTAGGCCAGGGCGCTCAGCGCCAGGTTCACGCCGTACCCCAGGCTGGTCCCCGCGGCCGCGCCCGGCACGCCGAAGAGGTGGGTCAGGGCCACCGTGGCCGGTACCGACACGGCCATCGTCGCCAGGGCGATCCAGGCGTTGATGATCGGACGGCCGCGGCTGAAGACGTAGGCGGCGAGGACCTTGGCGCCGGAGAACGCCACCGTCCCCGGCAGCAGCCAGAGGTAGGGCAGCACCGACCCCTGATAGGCGCTGCCGAACACGGCGGGAATCCAGAGGCCCGCGATCAACGCCGCCCCGATCGCCCCTACAGCCGTGATCAAGACGGTGTTCCGGCACACCAGCGGCGTCATTCTCGCGGCGTTGGCGGCGTCGCCGGCGGTGATATTCGTCAGCAGGACCACGACGACCGAATCGGCGATGATCCATAAGCCTTCTGTCTGCGACGTGGCGACGGTGTACAGGCCTACGCCGCTGGTGTTAACCAGCACCAGGATGAGGAACACGTCCAGGCGGTAGTTCAGGAGCTGAATCAGGACCGTGAGCTGGTTCTGGCCGCCAAACCTCACCATCCTCACGACCTGCGATAGCGGCGCCGGCCGCCGGGGCCAGACTCCCCGCCCCACGAACGCATAGCCGAGAGCGACCGGCACGAACAGGCACGCCGTCCAGCCCCAGATCGCGCTCGAGACGGAGAGGCCGGCGGAGGCCGCCACCACGCCGAACGCCACGAGCAGCGCCAGGGGCAGCGTCAGCTCGACGAGGTTGAGCGCGCCGAACCTGCCCGCCGCCCGCAGCATCGAGCCGACGACGCGAAGCTGGATGAGCAGGGGCACGGCCAGAATCGCCAGCCCGTATGGGAGGTCACGGCCCTCCAGCAAGCCCTCGAAGGCGAGTGCCAGGACGATGACGCAGGCCGCTGTCAGCATCGCGGCGATCAGGGCGACGTCGAGGCCGGCCTCCATCGCCTCGCGTTCGCGTACCTCTTTGCGCGCCAGGAAGTAGAAGATGGCGCCACCGATGCCCAGATTGAAAAACGCGAAGGCGATACTCACCGCAGCCGTGAACAGGGCCAGGACGCCACGGCCGTCCGGTCCTAGCGCCCGGGCGAGCAAGATCGCGACGCCAAAGCCGATTGTGTTGCCGGCGAGCGTGCAAAAGAAGACGAAGTTGATGTTGAATATGAACCGCCCGGGCAGGTGACGGGCGGCGGCGGGCCCAGTTTCACCGGCCAGAGGCTGCAAGCTCGGGTAAAGGCTCTCGGCTCTCTCGGCGTCAAGATCGGGCATCGTTACGAAGGATTATCAGGCGCGCCCAAAAGCGGAGACAACGTGAAGTCGCTCGAGACCTCAACCATCGACAAGCTGCGGCCCTGGTTCGCGGACCTGGACCTGACGCGCATCCGGATCGTCGAGGGTGGCCCGATGTGCTGGTACGTGCGCAAGGTCGTGCGCCAGGGCGCCATGACCATCGCCCCGTTCATCTTCTACGGCCTGGAGCGCCTGGACCCGGACGAGGCGGGCTCGCTGGCCCTGCTCGCGCACGAGCTGAACCACGTGCGGCAATATCGCCGCTTCGGCCACGCCGGCTTCCTTGCGCGCTACTTTCGGGACATGGCCCGCAACCGCTTCCGCTACGACCGTGAGAAGCTGCCCCTGGAGGCCGAGTGCTACGCACTTCAGGCGGAAGTGCGTTCGGCATTGAGGCCAGCGGCCGAACCTGCCGGGGCGGACATCTAGCCTCGTCGCTCAGACGGGTTGCGGTGGCGCGTGCGGCCCCGGCGGCAACTCCACATCGCCTTCGACGCCCAGTCCGGCCACCAGGCGGATGCTGCCGCGATTCGGCTTCGAGAAGGTGTGTCCGGGGCTGGCGCTCACCGCTTCGAGTTTGCCTTGCAAGCGTGCCTCCACGTAACGCCAACCTTCGCGAACATTCTCCCACGCTCGCTCCAGCCTGGACGGCCCGCCGCGCTTCCGTCCCTTTCGGAAGGCTCAGGGCAAACGGCCTGGTCACGGCCGGAATGGGCCTCCTTCGTTTCCCGCAACCTTGCGAAGCGGCCCCTGTTCCGTTCGTCCTGAGCTTGTCGAAGGGCGAGCGGGCACAACGCCTCGAGTCGGCGATCCGGAGGGTGGGCTGAGTTAGCGCCTCGTCCGTCCGTGGTTCGAGAGCCTCACCACGAACGGAAAGAAGCTCGGTACGATCGGGAGAGAGGCTCGCCACGCTTGGAAAGAGGCTCACCACGAACGGAAGCGGCCTCGCCACGAACGGAAGTGGCCTCGCCACGAACGGAAGCGGGCGGTGCTCTCGGACACGGCGGCGCTTTATCGGAAGGGGGCTGTATCGCGCGGGCGGTCACAGCAGCGTGCGGCCGCCGTCGATGCAGATGGTCTGGCCGGTGACGTAGGCCGATGCCTCTGAGGCCAGGTAGACCGCCAGCAGCCCCACCTCGCGCAGCTCGCCCACCCGTCCCAGCGGGATGCCCGGCACCGGCGAGGGCCTCGGCGTGGCGCCCGGCGCCGCTTGCTCGGGGTCGGGGAAGCTGCCGGGCGCAATCGCGTTCACCCGCACGCCCGATGACGCCCACTCCAGCGCCAGCGACTCCGTGAACCTGGTCAGGCCGGCCTTGGCCGCGGCATAGGCGCTGCTAAACGGCGCCGGTCGCACGGCGGCGAACGAGGAGATGTTGATCACGCAGCCGGAACGCTGCTCCAGCAGGTGCGGCCCGAACACGTGGCAGCCGACGAACGCCTGGGTGAGGTTGAGGTCGATGACCTTGTGCCAGTCGTCCTCGGTCAGGACGCGCCGCTCGATGCCAGGCCCGGCGGCGACGGCGCCGGGGATGGCGTCGCCGAGGCAGTTGATCAGGATATCGAGGCCGCCAAGGTCCTCCAGGATCCTGTCGGAGGCCGCCTCCGTGGCCGCGACGCTGGTGCCGTCCACCGCCCAGCCGAAGCCGCGGCGACCCAGGCGCCTGACCTCTTCGGCCACCCTGGCGGCGCTGTCCTGGCCCAGGGATGTGACTCCGACGTCGGCGCCGGCCTCGGCCATCACCAGGGCGATGCCCTTGCCGATGCCGCGGCCGGCGCCGGTGATCAGCACCTTCCGGCCGCTGAGGTCGTACTCGCGAAGCGCCATTGCCGGCCTCAGGCCTTCCCGGCGGCGGCGATGGCCTCGTAGGCCGCCTGCCGTGACTCCGCCGCGCGCTCGGGGACGATGACCGGCATGGCCATGAGGTCGCCGATGCCCGACGCCGCAAGCTCGCGCAGCTTTCTCGCGACCTCGTCGCGACTGCCATACACGACCAGCTCGTCGGTCAGGTCCTGGCTGAACTGCTCGCCGGCTTCGGGATGGCCGGACTTCGCGAACATGTCCTTGTAGAACTGAAAGCGCCCGTAGATACCGATGGGCCGTTGCGCCGCGTCGCGCACCTTCGCCGGGTCCTCTTCGACGCACACCGGCACGTGCACCACCATCGGCGGCGCCTCGCGCCCGGCCGATGCGGCGCCAGCCTCCAGGGCCGGCCTGGCGAACTTGCGCAGGTACGAGGGCGGGCAGACCCAGGTGATGGCGCCATCGGTTATCTCGCCGGCGAGCGCGAAGGACTTCTCCTGCAGGGCGGAGACCATGACCGGTGTCGTCACCGTCTGGCCGATGCGGGCTCGGGCGCGGACGAACCGGCCCTGAAAGTCCACCTGGCCTTCATGCAGAAGCGACCGCAGCACAGTCACGTATTCGCGCAGCTCGCGCAGGGGCGACTTGAAGTCGACACCGAAGGGACGCATCGCGGCCTCCGTGCTGGGGCCCAGGCCCAGGCGGATGCGTCCCGGCGCCAGGTTCTCCAGTGCCAGCGCCTGCTGGGCGACGAAAACGGGGTTGCGCGGCCAGGTCGGAATGATGGCGCTGCCGAGCTTGATCTGGCTCGTGCGCACGGCGGCCGCGCCGAAAACGGTGAGCGCGTCCGCCTGGATGCCGCCGGTGGTCATCCACGCGGCCGGGATACCGAGCTTGTCTGCCTCTTCGATCGCGTCCAATCCGGCCCTGGCGTTCGATACCTGCACCGCTATCCCGATCTCAGCCATGGAGCCTGCCCTTTCTAGATTTTCCGGGGCAATCCCTGCGCCCCGCCCGGATTCATAAATCCGTGGTGACAAGCTATCAGAAACCGCGATTCTCATGCCCGTCAGCCGCCAACCTTCTTGACCCCGAATCACGGCCGCGGATAGAGTGCGCGCGGGTTCAAGTCGGAGGCCGCTCTCCGGCGAAGAAGCCGGCGTATAGAGGGGGCACCATGACAACCGCCACGGCAACGCACTCCGACACCACGATCGAGCTCGCGACCGGCAAGGTGCGCCTGCTGCGCGGCGGCGCCGGCTCACCCCTCCTGGTCCTGCACCACGACGTCGGTAACCGCGACTGGCTGCCGTTTCACGAGCAGCTGGCGGCGGGCTTCGACGTCCTTGCACCCGACATGCCCGGCTACGGCGCCTCCGAGCGCCCGGAGTGGGCCCGCCATCCCCGCGACCTGGCGATCATGCTTCACCAGCTCCTGGACCACCTGGGAATCGACAAGCTGACGCTCGTCGGGCTCGGCTTCGGCGGCTGGGTGGCGGCCGAGATGGCCACGATGAGCCAGCGCCGCTTCGAGAGCATGGTCCTGGTGGCGCCGATGGGCATCCAGCCCAAAGCCGGCGAAATCATGGACCAGATCATGGTCAGTCACGTCACCTACGCCCGAGATGGCTTCCGCGACAAGGAGGAGTTCGAGAGGCATTTCGGGGCCGAGGTGGCGCCGGAGCAAACGCTGTTCTGGGACCTGAACAAGGAGATGACGGCGCGAATAAGCTGGAAGCCCTACATGTTTTCGCGCCAGCTTCCCCATCTCCTGCGCGGTGTCACCACGCCAACGCTGCTGGTCTGGGGTGCGGAGGACAAGATCGTCCCCCTGGAGTGCGGCGACCTCTACCGCCAGGCGCTGGCGGAAGCCCGCCTGGAGGTGTTGGCCACGACCGGCCACTTCGTCGAGATGGAAAGGCCATCGGAGCTGGCCACGGTAATCTCGGCGCACGCGAAACAGTAATCATTAATTAGTCATCAGTAATCAGGTGTCAGTTGTCAGTTCGGAGACCGCGACGGCCTGTCGGTGCCCCAATGACTTCGTGGCCAGGGGCGTTCGCCCAGCTCGGCCAGAGCACCTTCGCCTCCGTCCTGTAGGGCTTCCGCGATGCCAGACGTAATCGTCATCGGCGGCGGGCCCGGCGGCAGCACCGCCGCGACCGCCCTGGCCCAGAAGGGCCTCGATGTCTTGCTCCTGGAGCGCGAGCACTTCCCCCGCGAGCACATCGGCGAGTCGCTGCTTCCGGCCTCGATGCCGTTCCTCGAATGGTTAGACGTTATGCCGGCCGTGCGGGAGGCCGGCTTCCTGAAGAAGTGGGGCGCCACGATGCTCTGGGGCCGCGAGCAAGAGCCCTGGAGCTGGTACTTTCGCGAGACTAATACCGCCCACCCGCACGCCTTCCAGGTCTGGCGCGCCCAGTTCGACAAGATCCTGCTCGATAACTCCCGCGCCGCCGGCGTCGACGTGCGCGAGGGCCATCGCGTGACAGGCGTCATTTTCGAAGGCGAGAGGGCCGCCGGCGTGCGTTTTGTCGATGGCGCCGGCGTCGCTGCCGAAGCGCGGGCGCCGTGGGTGGTCGACGCCAGCGGCCAGGGCGCGATCATCGGCCACGCCCTCGACCTGCGTCAGTGGGACGACTTCTTTCAGAACATGGCGGTCTATGCCTACTTCGAGGGCGCACAGCGCCTGCCGGACCCCGACGAGACCAACATTTTCATCGAGTCCTACGAGAACGGCTGGTTCTGGAGCATCCCCCTGCACAACGGCTGGATGAGCGTCGGCGCGGTGGTCGATAGCACCCGCGGCCAGAAAGGCCTCAGGCGTTTAGGCATGGAGGGTTACCTGCGGGAGCAGATCGCGCTGGCGCCCGGGACCCGCAACATGCTCCGGGACGCCCGCCTCGCCCACGGGCCGGTCACCCTGAAGGACTGGTCATACCTCTCCCGCGAAGTGGTGGGCGACGGCTACATCCTCGTCGGCGATGCCGCCTGCTTCATCGACCCGCTGTTCTCGTCCGGCGTCCACCTGGCGATGATGTCAGGGGCGATGGCCGCGGCCTACGTGACCACCGCACTCAAGGACGCCTCCATGCGCGGGCCGGGCGCCCGCTTCTACAAGGAGCAGTACTACGCCGAGTACAACCAGTTTCGCGAGATGGCGAAGCTCTTCTATTCGACCAACCGCACTATCGACTCCTACTTCTGGGAGGCGCGCCGCATCCTCGGCGACTCGGGCGACGAGGCCACGCCGCGACAAGCCTTCATCCGCGCCGTTGCCGGCAGGCCGCCGCGAGGTTACGAGCGCGTCGTCATCGAGCGCGGCCAGATGCCCGATGACCTGCTCGCCGAGGTCCGCGCGGCCGAGACCAGGCAGGACGCGCGCCGGCGGCAGATCGCGGAGCTAACCGCCGAAGGGCCCCGCGATGTGTTCCTGGCGCTGAGGCCGGCGCTTTCGCAGGGCGCCCGCGTCCAGAAGCAACCCGAGGTCCAGGACGGCGAGTTCGTCTGGGGTTACGCCATCTCGCGCGACGGCGAGCTCCTGGGCACGCCGGTCGACTCCGTGACCGCCCGCGTCGCCCTGCTCTGCGATGGCAGCCGGTCCGTGGCCTCGATCGCCGAAGCAATCGGCGAAGGCGCCAGCCTGGACGCGCCGGCCGTCGAGCGCCTCGTCGTTTCCGTGATCGGCCGCCTGTACGTGCAGGGCGACCTGGCGGAGTTCGGGAACCCCCACCCCTAACCCCTCCCCCATCAAGGGGAGGGGCATCAGAGGGGAGAGGAGGGGGATCAGACGGGATCAGAGGGAGATCAGAGGCGAAGCGCGGGCGTTCCCGCCCTCCGCCTCGGAACCCCCTCTCCTTGATGGGAGAAGGGGCAGGGGAAGAGGGTTTCGGACAGGCGGGGCTAGATTGTTGACCGCGGTGGACACGTCCTGCTAAAAGACGGAGAATCCGTCGGCATTCGCGCTCGAATGGCGGCCGGGCGGCCGGTTCGGAAACACAGCCCGCAAGGGAGAGGCCACAATGTTTATCGGCTACTTCACGGAACGGCCCTACCAGGACCCGGGATCGGGATACTTCGGCGCGACGGGACGGCCTCTGGAGGACCTTGGCCTCTCCAACAGCAGCTACGACCCTCGCGTCGGCGCCGACCTCTACAACCGCTACCTGGACGAGAAGCTGTTCGCCGAAGAGGTCGGTTTCGACGGCCTGATGCTGAACGAGCACCACAGCACGCCGTTCTGCATGGGCGGCGTCCTCAACGTCGAGGCCGCGATCCTGGCCAAGCTGACCAAGCGCGCCAAGATCGTCCTCGCCGGCAACGTCCTGCCGATCTGGGACGACCCGCTCTGGCTCGCCGAGCAGCTGGCGATCATCGACATGATCTCCCGCGGCCGCCTGGTCACGGGCTGGGTGCGGGGCACCGGCCGCGAGAGCATCGCCCACAACGCCCAGGCGCCCTTCAACTGGGAGCGCTTCCAGGAGGCGCACGACTTCATCGTCAAGGCCTGGACCACCCCCGGACCCTTCCGCTGGGAAGGCGAGCACTACCAGTACCGCTACGTCAACCCCTGGGCCCGGCCCTACCAGCAGCCGCACCCGCCGATGTGGATCCCCGGCGTCGTCAGCAAGAACACGGTCGAGTGGGCCGCGAAGCACCGGTACCCTTACATCATGCTCGCCACCGCCCTGGAACCGACGAAGCAGTCGTTCCAGTACTACTACGACTGCGCCAAGGAGGCGGGCTACGAGGCGGGCACCCAGAACATCGGCTACCTGTTCAAGGTCCACGTCGACGAGACCGAAGAGCTGGCGCAGGCCGCCGGCCGCAAGTTCCTGCAAGGGCCCAGCAACCCCTTCCTGGAGGGCAACCAGGGCAACGTCAACCACTTTTTCCAGAACTTGCCCGGCATGACCTCCCGTACCGCCGTCCTGCCGACGGCGCAGGTGGGCTTCGCGGCGGTGTCGCGCGGCCGCGCCGGACCGGAGCAGCCCGCGCCGGCGGACGAGTCGAAGCCGCCGCCGACATTGCAGGAGCAGCGCGAGCAGGCCTACGAGCAGCAGATGACGTCGTACAGCATCATCACCGGCACGCCCGACACCGTGATCCCCAAGGTGCGCCACGTCCTCGAGACCCTGCGGCCGGGCAGCATCTTCTTCTGGGACGGCGACGGCGCCATGGACCACGACGACGCGATGCGCAGCATCCGCCTCTTCGGCTCGGACGTGCTCCCGGCCGTGCGCGAGATGGGCAAGGAGCTGGGCCTGCACAGCCCCTTCGAGGTCGACCCTTCGACGGGCCAGCCTGTGCCGGACGCCACTTCGAACTAAAGTCACGGTCGAGCAGTCGGTCAGTCGAGCGTCCCGGATCCGAACTCCGGACTGCTCGACTGCTTGACTGCTCGTTTGGTCCAGGAGGTCCCGACATGGCAGAGATAGAAGGCAGCGAGCTTGTCGCGCGGGCGCTGAAGGCGCAGGGCACAGACCACGTCTTCACCGTCGTCGGCGGGCCGGTCATCGAGGCCGTGGGCTTCTGCGGGGACCTCGGCGTGCGCCCGATCGGCGTCCGCCACGAGCAGGCGGCCGTGATGATGGCCCAAGGCTACGGCTATGTTGGCGGCAGCGTCGGCGTGGCGCTCCTCGCTTCGGGGCCCGCGGTCACGAACGGCATCACCGGCGTCCACGTTGCCTACGACAACTGCTGGCCGGTGGTAGTGCTCGGCGGCTCCAGCTCGCAGCGCCAGCGCGGCATGATGCCCTTCCAGGAAGCCGACTCCGTGGCGATGATGAAGCCGGTAACGAAGTGGGCCGTCCAGGTCGATACCGCCGCGCGCATTCCCGAGATCATCGCCGCCGGCTTCCGCAAGGCCATGAGCGGCCGGCCAGGCCCCGTATACATCGACCTGCCTTCCGACGTGCTCGCCGCCAGGGTCGACGAAGAACGCCTGCCGCCGATCCCGGGTGCGGCGCCCGTGGCCAGGCCGCTTGGAGACCCCGCGGCGATTCGTGCGGCCGCCGAAATCCTGCTCAAGGCCGAACGGCCGCTGGCCCTGATCGGTAAGGGCGTGCGCTGGTCCGACTCGAACGCAGAGCTGGCGCAGCTAATCGAAGCGCTCGGCATTCCCTTCCTGACTTCTCCCATGGGCCGCGGCTTCATCCCCGACGACCACCCACTGTGCCTGGCCGCGGCCCGCACCTACGCCATGCGCAACGCCGACGCGGTATTCGTGATCGGCGCGCGGCTGAACTGGATGTTCGGCATGGGCCGCGCCTTCCCGCCTGACGCCAAGGTCATTCAAGTCGACATCGAGCCGGGCGAGCTTGGCCTGCAGCGCCTCGCTACCGTCGGCATCGCCGGCGACGCCGGCCAGGTGGTGCGCCAGCTCCTGGCCGAGATCGACGGTAAGGGCGGCGTTGGCCAGGCGCGCATGGAAGGCCCCTGGCTGAACGCGCTGCGCGAGCAGGTCGAGAAGAACGAAGCGTCGCTCGCCGAAGTCCTGAACTCGGACGCGGTGCCGATGACCCACCACCGCATGCTCAAGGAGGTCCGCGACGCCGTCCCCCGCGACACCATCTTCAGCGTCGACGGCCAGATCGTCCTATCTGCCGGCCGCCAGGTGCTGCCGACGTACTACCCTGCCAGCCGCCTGAACTCGGGCTCCAACGGCTGCATGGGCGTCGGCATACCATTCGCGATCGGCGCCAAGCTGGCCCAGCCCGGCCGGCCCGTGGTCAGCGTCAACGGCGACAGCGCCTTCGGCTTCAACGGCATGGAGATGGAGACGTCGATCCGCGCCGGCGCGCCGGTCGTCTTCGTGGTCGACAACAACGAGGGCATCATGGGCGGCATCCTCAACGGCCGCATGTTCAAGACCGGCTTCTCCGAGCGCGTCGCCATGTACCAGCCGGGCATCCGCTACGACAAGATCATCGAGGCCTTCGGCGGCTACGGCGAGCACGTCGACCGGCCGGAGGACGTCGGCCCGGCCATCAAGCGCGCCCTCGCCTGCGGCACCTCCGCCTGCATCAACGTCCGCGTAGACCCTTCGGCGATCTTCCCGGTGCCCACGGCCGGCCGAGCCAGCAGCCTGATGGGTTACTGAGCGCAGTTGGTCAGTCGATCAGTCGGGCAGGCCAGAATCCTGAGTCGCTGCGTTTTCGCTGAGCATTGGGGCCGACCTCGAAGTCCGGATCGAATCCCCTCTGTCATTCCGACGCCAGGAGGAATCCCGGGACAAGGCAGCTATTCTGAAGGTTAGCCTGTCTCAGTCGAAAGTGCGCGTCCGGGATTCCTCCTGGCGTCGGAATGACAGGCCTTCCCCATGCCGTCCGTTGACGATCCCGATTGCTCTACGGCGTTCTCCGATCAGGACTGCTGGACTGCCCGACTGCCCGACTGCTCGACTCCCCTCAGATCACGCCGGCGGTGCGCAGCGTCTCCATCTGCTCCCAGGTGTAGCCAAGCTCCAGCAGCACCTCCTCGGTGTGCTGGCCGAGCTCCGGCGCGCCACCGGTAACCTCCCCGGGCGTCTCGCCGAAAACGACCGGCAGTCCGATGGCGGTGTAATCGGGGAACTGCGGGTGCGGCGCTTTGACCAGGTAGCCGTTCTCCCAGATCTGGGGGTCGTTGTAGACGCCCTCGTAGTCGTGCACCGGGCCGCAGGGGACCTCGAGGGCGATGAGCGCATCGAGCCAGTGCCGGCGCGGCCGGGTCATGATGGTATTCGTCAGCTCCTCGCGCAGGAAGTCACCGTTTATGGCCCGCGCGAAGGCGTCCTTCGTGCGCTCGTCATCGATCAGGTCGGCCCTGCCAAGGGCTGTGCAGAGCTTGGGCCAGTCTTTGGGGTCAAGGACGCCGATCGTGAGCCAGACCTCGTCGGCTGCCTTGTACGGCGCGAAGACCGGGTTGGCCGGACGGTTGCTGGTGCGAGTCATCTGGCGCTTGTTGTGGAGGAACGACACCAGGCTGAACGACTGCAGGCTCAGCATCGCGCCGAGCTGCGACACGTCGATCTTTTGGCCGACGCCGTAGCGCTCCCGGGCCAGGACCGCGCCGACGATGCCGTAGGCGAAGAACATGCTGCCAACCTGGTCCGCGAGGCCCCAGGGCAGGCTCACAGGCTCGTTGCCGGGGCCGCCGCCGTTCGAGACCATGGCGCCGCTCATGCCCTGCGCGACCACGTCGAATGAGCCGCGCTCGCGCCACTCGCCCCTGGGCCCGAAGCCGCTGTTGGTGGCGAAGATGATCTTCGGGTTCCACTGGCGAACCACTTCGTAGCCGAGGCCGATGCTGTCCAGGAAGCCGGGGCGGAAGTTCTCCGTGAGCACGTCGGCGCCTTCGACCAGCTTGCGCACGATCTCGCGCGACTCGGGTTTGAGGAGGTTGAGGGTCATGCTCTTCTTACCGCGGTTGAGCCCTTCGAAGTAGGCACAGAAACCATCCGGCTGGCGGCCGAGCGCACGGCCCGGGTCGCCATTGCCGGGCATCTCGACCTTGATGATCTCGGCGCCGAGGTCGGCGAGCATCAGCGTGGCGTGAGGCCCGTTCTGGTAGCGGGTGAAGTCGACGATCTTGATCCCCGTCAGTGGCGCCGGCATGTGGCCTCCTCCTCCTGTTGCGTGTTATCGCCGCGCCGCGCGCAGACCTTCGGGGACACGCGTGCGGAAGGTCGATGTCTATTCCTGAGCCTCCTCGATTCCCACGAAAGGGTGCCCGGTAGAGCCGAGGATGGCCCCGATCTGGCGCAGAGTATACGCCCGCGGACGGGCGCGCCCCGCTCCAGGACGTTGGATGGGGCCTGCCGCGTTTGCGGCCTTTTCGCACGGTCATGCGCTCGATCTACGCCTAGATGGCATTCTCGTGAAATAATGGGCCGGTCGGGCTCCGAGCTTCGCGGTCGCGAAGGATGGCGCCAGGCTAACCGGAGGAAGCTGTCGCGCGAAAGTGACCACGAAGAAGGCGGCATGACGACCAAGCGCAAAGAAGAAGAACGGCGTCATCAGATACTCTGGGCAGCCATCGCCTGCGTGGCCGAATCCGGCATCGAGGGCGCTACGTTGAAGAGCATCGCCCGCCGCGCCGGCGCCAGCACCGGCATGATTACCTATTACTTCAAGGACAAGAACGAACTCATAGAAAACGCGCTGGCCTTCGGCCACAAGATGGTCGGCGAGCGCACGCGGCAGGTCAGAGACGCCTCCCCGGGGCCTGAGCACCTGACCGCCCTGTTCAATGCCAGCCTCCTGGACGCGGCGCCGGACGTCCCTCCGCTCCGTTTCTGGATCGAGTACTGGGCCCACGCAACCCGCGACCCTGAGTTGATGGAGTTTCGCGCCGAGCGCATCTCCAGATTCCGACAGACCATTGCCCGGTCTGTGAGTGCGGGCGCGGAACGTGGCGACTTCCGCGAGGACATTGACCCGCTCCTGGCGGCAGACCTGTTGCAGGCGCTTCTGGACGGCCTTCAGCTAAAGCTGGCCCTGGATTCGAAGAGCATCTCCCCGGCGCGGGCGATGAAGGTCTTCCGCCTGCTGATGGAGATGATGCAAGGCAACGCCGCCGGCGGAGAGCCGCCGCCACGGCAAAAGGTAACGGTGCAGGTCGAAGGTGACGACCCCTCATCGCTACCGGCGCCTCTTCGTGTTCTTTGAAACACGATCTTCATCACCTCCGCGTTGACAAAAAACCGAACCGCCGTTATAAAACGCACATTTGATGCGCCCTTTCTCTAGCGGGCGGGCCTGAGATAGGCCGGGAGCGGCCATCTCGTTCAGTTGCGGAGGGCACAAGTGAGCACGGACAGCTATTGGAATTCTTACCTTACAGGCCGCTTGAGCCGCAGGCGCGCGATCGGCGCGGCCGCGGGCGCGGCAGCCGGCCTCGCGGCGCTCAGCCTCGCCGGCTGTGGCGGCGGCAGCGACTCGGGTGGGACCACGCAGCCTTCGGGCGACACCAGCGGCCTCCTGACGACACCGGCCGACTCGACCTCTCGGGCGAAGGCCGGCGGCGTCCTCAAGCACTTCGACACCGCCGACGTCACGACGTTCGACCCGATCGCGACGACGTCGTTCTCGGCCCAGAGCCGGATCGCCGCCTACACCTATCCCCGGATGGTCAAATTCAAGACGGCGAAGTTCCCCGAATTCGCGACCGGCGAGGTCGAAGGCGACCTGGCGGAGTCGTTCGAGATGTCGGGGGACAAGCTCCAGGTCACGTTCAAGATCCGCCAGGGCCTGAAGTGGGACTCGCGCGCGCCTACCAACGGCCGCGTGATCGACGCCCAGGACATCATGTCTACCTGGACCCGCTATTCGAAGCTCAGCACATCACGCGGCAACCTGGTCTACGACGCCGCCTCGGCGCCGACCGCGCCCGTCGAGACCATGACCAGTCCGGACGCGCGCACGATAGTCCTCAAGCTCAAGCAGCCGGACGCCTCGCTCCTGTCGCTCTTCGGCTGGAGATCGTTCTACATCATGCCGCGCGAGGCCGACGGCGGCTTCGACCCCAAGGGCGAGACCCGCGGCTACGGCCCATGGCACCTCACCGACTACAGACCCGGCACCCTTCGTGTCTGGACCAAGAACCCTGACTACTACGTCAAGGGGCGCCCCTACATGGACAAGGTCGAAGTGCCGATCCTGCCCGAGTACGCGACGAGGCTGGCGCAGTTCAAGGCAGGCAACATCTTCACCTCCGTAGTCACGCCCGACGACGTCATTCAGACCAAGAAGGACGTGCCCCAAACTGAGCTGCGCCAGGGCGAGAGCTACTCGACGGTGCCTTCCGACCTCGGCTTCGGCTTTAACGGCAGCTCCCCCTGGAAGGACGAGCGCCTGCGCCAGGCCGTCTCGATGCTCCTCGACCGCGAGCTGATGATCGATTCGCTCGGCGGCCGCACCAACTTCAAGGCCCAGGGCATAGAGGTGCCGGCCCGCTACCACTCCGTCATCGGCGCCGGCTGGGACGGCTACTGGATGGACCCGAAGGACGACAAGAAGTTCGGGCCGAACGCGAAGTTCTACACCTATGACCCCGCCGAAGCCAAGAAGCTGATCACGGCGGCCGGCTTCCCCAGCGGCCTGGACACGACGCTGTACTTCAACGGTGGCACCAACTACGGCACCTCTTACTCTCGCGCCGCCGAAGTAGTGGCCGGCTTCCTCAACGACGGCGGCATTCGCGCCAAGCTGGGCCCCAAGGAGTATCAGAACGACTGGCTGCCAAACTACCACTACGCCTACTGCCTGCAGTGGCGCGCCGGCAAACCCATCGTCGGCTTCGACGGCATTGCATTCCGGGCGGTATCCGGCTACCCCACCGTCGCGTCGCAGATCTTCCAGAACCTGCACCGCGACGGCGCCGAGTTCGAGGGGGCGACAGTGAGCGGCGCGAGCCCCGAGCAGGGCGACCCCGAGATCAACGGCCTGATCGAGAAGATCAAGCGCGAGTTCGACATCAAAAAGCAGCAGGAGCTGTCCCAGGAGTTCCAGCGCACGATGGCAAAGAGGTCTTACTCCGTCCCCAACCTGCCCTTCGCGACGCTGGCCTTCACCCTCAACTGGCCCGTGATCGGCAACCAGAGCGTGTGGCGCAGCTGGCCCGGCGGCGCCGGCAGCGTGACCGAGTCCAACCTGGAACAGTGGATCGACGACAGCAAGCCTCCAATCGGGAAGGCGTGACGGACGGCAGCGGCAACCGAGCTAGAGGAGAGAAACAGGTGCCCGTAGACTTCAGCAAAGACGGCAAGATCGCCACGATCACCATCAACCGGCCGGAAAAGCTCAACGCCCTGGACGGAGAGACCAGCGGCGAGGTAAACCGCCGGTTGCGGGAGATCGACGAGGACCCGGACATCTGGGTCGGCATCGTTACCAGCGTTGGCGACCGCGCTTTCTCCGCAGGGGCGGACCTCAAGACCATGCACCGCACGCGGGCTCCCGGCGAGGCACGCCAGACCTGGCAGCCGTGGCGCCCCGGCGGCTACGCCGGCGGGCTCGAGGTCAGTAAGCCGCTCATCGCCTCGATCCACGGGTACTGTCTCGCCGGCGGCCTGGAGCTGGCGCTGCTCTGCGACATCCGCGTAGCCACGGAGGACTCCCAGTTCGGGACGCCGGAGGTGAAGTGGAACATCCTCCACGGCTACGGCGCGGTCCGCACGCTCGACTTCATGTCGTCGTCCCAGGCCATGTATCTGCTTCTCACCGGGGAGTTCATCGGCGCGCAAAAGGCCGCCGAATGGGGCCTGATCACGGAAGTCGTGCCAACGGGCGATGACTATAAGCGCAGCGTCGAGATTGCGGAACGCATCTGCGAGAACGGCCCCATCGCCGTGCGCATGACCAAAGAGCTCGTCAAGCGTGGCCGGGAGATGCCCCTGCACGACGCACTGCGCATCTATCGCGATTTCAACCGCGCGGTCAACGACATGGAGGACACCAGGGAGGGCAACGCGGCCTTCGCCGAGCGGAGGAAGCCTCATTTCACGGGACGCTAGGCCGCGCGGAGGTCAACCGTGATCATCGACTTTCGCGTCACCGTGCCCGCGTCCGAGCGCGCCCCGAATCCGGCGCCGCCGGCAGAGGCCCCTGGCGGGCGCGGCTACATGGCCAACTACGGCCGCATCTACCAGGGCGACCGCGGCCGCTCGACCTCCGGCGACGACTTGATCCAGAAGATGGACGAGGCCGGCGTGGACATGGCGGTGCTGCAGGCGGAGTGGGCTTCCGGCGACTTCCGCGCCCTCAATGACGCCGCCCTGGGCATGGCCCGCCGCTACCCTGCCCGCCTGATCCCCTACGTCACCGTGAACCCCGGCGAGTACGTCAACATGGTGGACGTGGTGAAGGAGGGCGTTGACCGCGGCGCGCGCGGCGTCAACCTTCAGCCCTTCTCCTACCGCCTGCACGCGCACGACAAGCGCTTCTACCCCCTGTATTCGAAGTGCCAGGAGCTGGGGCTGCCGGTCACGATCCACACCTCCATCAACTTCAGTAATGACCGCAGCATCGACTTTGGGCGGCCCCTTTACCTCTGCGAGATCGCATGCGACTTCCCGGACCTGACGATCGTGGCCAACCACGGCGGCTGGCCCTGGGTCACCGAAATGGTCGCCGTCGCCTGGAAACACCCCAACGTATATATCGAGATCGGCGCCGTTTCACCGAAGTACATCGGCACGCCCGGCACCGGCTGGGAGCCGCTGATGGTCTACGGCAACAGGTCGCTGCTCGAAGACCGCGTCCTCTTCGCCACCGACAGCATGCTGTCCTTCAAGCGCGTGATCTCGGAGCTGCGCGAGCTGCCGCTACGGCCCGAGACCATCGACAAGTGGCTCGGCCTCAACGCGGCGCGACTCCTGAAGCTGGACGCACGGCCATGAGCGACAAGCAGGCCGAAGCTCCCCTCCGCGGCATCAAGGTCGTGGAGATGGCCAGCTGGATGATGGCGCCGTCGGCCGCGGCGATGCTGGCCGCCTTCGGTGCCGAGGTCATCAAGGTCGAGCCGGCGGGCGGCGCCGATGCCTCGCGCGGCAACCGCGCCGCCGAAGGGGCCTCGCCGCAGATCGACCTCAGCTTCGAGGCCTTCAACGGCGGCAAACGCGCCATCCAGCTCAATATCGCGGCCGAGGCCGGGCGCGAAGTCCTGCGGCGGCTCATGGCCGGCGCCGACGTCTTCATCACGAACGTGCGCCTCTCCAGCCTCGAACGCTACGGGCTCGACCCGGAGTCAATCGCGGCCGAGAACCCGCGCCTGGTGTACGCGATGGCCACGGGCTACGGCCCCAAAGGGCCTGACCGCGACCGTCCCGCCTTCGACGAGCTGGCCTACTGGGCCCGCGGCGGCATCGCCGAGGCGCTGGCCACGGACGACGGCCCGCCCGTGCAGCTCACCGGCGCCATGGGTGACTTGCCGAGCGGCACGGCGCTGGTTGCGGGCATCATGACGGCCCTGTTCCAGCGCGAACGCGAAGGCCGCGGCGGCATCGTCGACGTGTCGCTATACGGCGCCGGCTTGTGGGCTAACTCGCTGCGGTTGCAGCGGGCGCTTTTCGCCGGCGAAGGCCCGCTGCGCGGGCGCAACCGGCTCTACCGCGGCAACCCCCTCTACACCATCTATCGCTGCGCCGATGGCAAGTGGGTGCAGTTCGCGATGTTCCAGAGCGGCCGCTTCTGGCCGCTGGTCTGTCGCGCCATCGGCCGCGATGACCTGCTCGCAGACCCTCGCTTCGCGACGCCGAAGGACCTTTCGGCCAACAGCACGGCCGCAATCCGCGAGATCCAGCAAGAGCTGGAGAAGAAGACCGTCAAGGAGTGGGAGCCGATCTTCGACGGCCTTGACCTGCCCTGGTCGCCGATCTTCGACGGCCATGACATCGCCGCCGACGAGCAGGCGCGCGCCAACCGCTACATCCTCACGAAGACGCACCGCTCCGGGCAGAGCCTGGAGGTCATCGCGCCGCCCTTCCAGCTTCGTGGCTACGAGGTCTGCCCGGAGCCGGCGCCCGAGACGGGCCAGCACACCGAAGAGGTGATGCTGGAGCTGGGCTACACCTGGGAAGACATCTCCCGCATCCGCGAGGCCGGCGCCTTCTAGCAGGCGCCACCAACCCTAACGGCCGTTCGCTGTAGTCGCCCCTCGCGAGGGGCGACTACAGGATTGGGCTCGGCATCGAGCCGAATCCGAGGTCAGCGCTTCGGCAGCGTCTCCGAAAGGAACGCATCGACTGCCGCCGCGAAGTCGCCGGGGTTGTCGCTGTGGACGTTGTGGGTGGCGCGCGGGATGACCTGCAGCCGAGCATTACGCATCGCCGCAACCGTCCGCTCGGCGACCTCCGGCGAGAGGATCTTGCTCTCCGCGCCGCGCAGAAGCAGGGCCGGCGCCTCTATCGCCTTCACGTCGGCCCAGAGGTCCTCGGCGTTGCGCCCGCGCGCCGCCTGCTGCTCGGCGTCCACCACGGGCCGCTGGTTGCGGCGGCGGTGGTCCTGCTTCCACGTCCAGCCTTCGTCCGTCTGCTTCAAGCTGTGCGTCAGGCTGTAACGCAGGTGGTCGGGCGGGCGGTGCGGCATGAACCTCATCGCCCTTTCGAGGAAGTCGTCGAAGCTGCTCAGCGTCTCCGTCGCCTGGCGGAACTGCTCCATCTCGATCTGGCCCTCGCGCATAGTCTCCGGGGCCACGTCCACGATGACGACGGCGTCCAGGCGCTGCGGGTGTCGGGCGGCGTAGCGGATCGTGTTCATGCCGCCCATCGACATGCCGATCAGTGTGAGGCGCTGGAACCCCAGGTGCTCGATGAACTGGCGCGTGTCCTCCAACATCAGCTCGCTGTTGTCGCGGTCCAGCTGGTCCTCCGGCGTCCACTCGGTGTCGCCGTGGCCGCGCTGGTCCAGGGCCACCAGGTGGTAGCGGTCGCGCAGCACCAGCGCCGCCATATCCCACGTATGCGCCGTTAGGGAGCCGCCGTGCAGCAGGACCACATGCGGAAGCTCGGCGTTGCCCCAGTCCAGGTAGTGGAAGCGGATGCCGTTCAGGTTCACCCAGTGGTCGGTGGGCTGGACGATGGCCCGTGGCTTGAGCCCGGCGGCCTTGGCTGCTGAGGCCATCAGTTCTGTGTAATCGCGTGTTTGTGCCGTCATGAGAACTCCAGGGGTTTCGGTGATCCTCTTGGGAGTCGCAGTATAGCCTGCGTGGTGCATCATGCATGACGCATGGCCCACGACCATTAGCGATCGACTCGGGCAGAGCACGAGCTCAGTCCAGGTCCTCTGTGTTGTGCGTTATGCATCAAGCGTTATCCGTTTTCCACGAGGTGACCTATGCTCTCCGACCTCCCCAGGTTGCGCGCCGGGCGCAGCGGCCGCTTCTCCTCCTGGGACACCAGCGGGCGCAACGATGACGCCTGGACCATCGCGCCGGGCGAGACGCGCGTGCTGGCCGACATCCGCGGCCCCGGCGCCATCACCCACATCTGGATGACGCAGCGCAACCACTACCGCGAGTGCCTGCTGCGGATCACCTGGGACAACGCCGCGCAGCCCAGCGTGCTCGTGCCGCTGGGCGACTTCTTCGGCCTGGGCCACGGCATCGTCAACTCCTACCAGTCGCTCCTGTTCACCGCCTCGACCCGCGACAACAACCAGTTCAACAGGGCTGCGCCCTCAACTGCTACGCGCCGATGCCGTTCCGCGAGCGGGCGCTGGTCGAGCTGGTCAACGAGAGCAGCGAGGCGCACGGCCAGTACTTCTACGTCGACTACGAGATCCTCGGCCGGCGGTCCGCGCGGCTGACGCTGGGCTACTTCCACGCCGAGTTCCGCCGCGAGAACCCCTTCGGCGGCTGGGGCCACGAGATCAGGGTCAACACGCCGGAGGCCGACATCGTCAACAAGGAGCGGCACGGCCTGGGAGAACAACTACGTCATCCTCGAGACCAACGGGCGCGGGCCACTACATCGGCTGCAACCTCAGCGTCACCAACTTCCAGGGCACCTGGTGGGGCGAAGGCGACGACATGATCTGGGTGGACGGCTACAAGTGGCCGCCCGACCTGCACGGCACCGGCAGCGAGGACTACCTGAACCAGGCCTGGGGCATGCAGCCGAACGCCTTCCTGCGCAACGGCTCGTCGATCTACGAGCGCGACACGAACGGCTACCAGACCAGCTACGTCCTCCACCTCGAGAACCCGGTGCGCTTCCGAACGGAGATCAAGGTCACCATCGAGCACGGCCACGGCAACCACCTCGCCAACGAGATGAGCAGCGTGGCCTACTGGTACGCGGCCGAGCCGGCCGCCGGCGGCAGCGCCGCCCGCCGGTCGCCAAGCGCCTGCCGGTCCTGCGCGACAACCAGGGCGACTGGCTGCAGGATCCAGGCCGCGGCACAACCTCGCGGCTGATTACGCCGAACGCGGAGATGGTCGAGATGCTACGCCGCTGGCGGGAGCGAAACCCTTAGGCGTCCGGTTCTGCGCCCGGACTCGCGGATTCGGCGTCCGGGCCTTTGATGGGCCGCCGCATGACATTGAAACCGCCCATAACCGTGAGGGCGTGGATTCGCAGCGCCGGGCCGGAGGCGTCGGTGGCGGGCGCAACCTCCGAGCCGCCCATGATGCTCCGGCCCTCGAACTCGACCGCCCACTCAGGCGGGATGATGAAGACGGCGCCGCCCATCAGCGTGACGACCCGGACGTCAGCCCCGCCTTCGGCAAGGACGCGCGCCGCGAAAGTCGATCATGGCCCCGCCCATCATGCAGGTGATCGCGCCACCTCTGAAGGCCGTCGCCTCGCTCTTGAGCTCGAAGCCGTCGGCGATCAAAGCGACGCGGATGTCGTCCGCGCCGGCGGGCACACGGGTGAGTCCGGCCTCGCCGAGCGCGAACCTCAGGAGCATCACCGGCGACGCGAAAAGCATCTGCCACCAGAGCAGGCGGACGGAGAGGCGAAAGAGCTTTTTCACAGCGAAACTATACGCCGCTCCGTCAACCCGCCGCCGCGCGTCCGCTTGTGGCGCGCCCCGCGGCGCCGGTACGTCCCTAGAATGCGCGGCCCATGCGCCGCGCCGCACGACGGTCGCGCCGGTGCATGCCGGCGAAAGATACTGGGCTCAGCGGCCGGCCAATGACGTCGATGAACAGGGCGCTGGGGCCGCCGCGGGCCGGCATGTCGCCGTCGAGGATCTCGACGTCATACGTGAGGCGCCCCTCGCGCAGCGCCGGCGCGCTGAGGACCACGACGATGTCCGTCACCTCGTCCGGGTGGAAGATCGAAAGCACGGCGTTCGGCGGGTCGGACGCAAAGCTGTTGTCGCCCTTGTCCCACGAGTTCACGAAGTCCTCCGACGGGACGTGGCCGGTCACGCGATCGGGCCGGTCCGAAAACAAGAGCGTCGTCGGCGATAGCTCCTCCAGAGTCAGGCGTCCGTCCTTATAGGCCATGCCACCGGCCGACTGCACGAAAAGGGCCTCGATCTCGCGCGGCTCTGGGAACGACTCCGCGGATGGTTGATGGTCTTGAGTCATTGTTGCCTCCCTTGATTCACCTGCTGTACGTCTGTACATCGACCGCCCCTCGACGGCCGATTCGCCGCCTCAGCCTCAGGTGCAATTCATAGTCCGTGTCCTTCCGCCGCCGGAGAGCTGAGCGAAGCTTGCGGTCCGACCGCCAACCCCCGCTCGCGCATCTCTCGCCCAGACTTGCCATTGCGCCTGCGGGCCCAGGAGGTTGGAGTCGCGGTGCGTGTAAACGCGTCAGGAGAAGACATTGACGGCCCTCGCGATCACGAGCCCGATGATCGAAAACGAGATCAGCGACTGCGTTGCCATTCCGAGTTTGGCCCAGGGCGCCAGGGGCATCACGTCGGTCGGGCTGAATGCCACCGAGTTCGTTAGGCTGAGGAAGAGGTAATCGCCGAAGTGCGGCCGCCAGCTGTGCGGGGCCAGGGCGCGGTTAATGTCTTGGGGAAACGCGAGGTCGGGGTAGCGTGGCATACGATGGGCGCGTGAAGCCGGGCCGCCGCCGTCCAGCTCCCAGAAGAGAAGGGCGAACGCCAGCCCGTTGCCCACCCAGACCCGTACGCCAGCCGAGAGCAACTCGCCGGCATTGTTGGTAATGCTTGTCCCGGCGATCAGCGCGTCGATTAGGAAGACCGTCGAGAGCAATGAGCCCAGGGCCAGCACGGACACAAGCGCGATCGAAACTGACCTCAGCACTCTGGAGCGCTTGTCGATCCGTCCCGGATCGCCGGCAATCAGCGCCACCAGCAGGACTCCCTCTACCACCGGCAGCAGCCAGGCCGGGCCGGGGCGGACAGGCGCCGGCAAGAGCGCCGTGAGCGCGATGATCGCGATCACAGCGCCGGCCATCGGCCAGCGGGCCTCGCCGGGGACCTCCGCTTCGTCGCGGCGCCGCAGATAGGCGTCGCGCGACTCCGGGGGGCGCTGCGTCCGCGGCTCCGTGCCGATCACGCCTCCGTGGGCGCGTCTCTCCCTCGAGGCCAGGACGGCCGCCGCGGCCGGCGCGGAGTTGCCGCTCACGCAGACCTCGCGTGCCCGGTGCGCGAGCCGGCTTCGCCGGGCACGGCCTCCGCTTGTCCGATAGGGACCTCCGTCCTGTCTGGTTGCTACGATGGCGCCCTCCGCTGAGGCGACTTCTCTAGGTTCTAAGCAGACAGCACCGCTGGCAGGCTCGCGACCTCAGGGCTTGCCATTTCTTGGGCGCCCGAGTTCTGCTCGGTGTGCTTGCCGTAGGCTTGCAGGCGTCCGCGAGGGTCGCTGGCTCTTTGAAGCGCGACGCGGAGAGCGCGCTTTCGAGACTCCTTGGAGTGGCGGCGGCCTTTAGGGCCGCCGCCACCGCGGCATTCGGACGGCTCTCTGGCAAGGTTCGGCGGCATTTCAGCCACGATACTCACCGGCCTGATACGGTTGAGTCGATGTGCCTCTCGTCCCGTCGGGGCACACAGGCCAAGGCCTGCGGCGCGCATCGCCAACACCGGCGGCGGCTGCCAACATTCCAGGAGGCGCAGACTTCAAGCGCAGTCTCGCAGGCGGCACTTACGCCAGTTAGTCAGGCCCTGGTCTGGATGTGCCACCGGCCTGGACGCCTGGAGCTAAGTCGTGCCGGCGATCTGGCCCGCTCCTTGCGCCGCCATGAGGCCAGCCGCGATCAGGTCCGGAGGCGACAGCCAGATGTCGCCGATCGGCATGCCACCTTCGCCCTGGATCGCGTCGCGCAGCGGGATGGCCCATCGGTGCTCCAGGACCAGGACCGCCGCGGCCGTGTCGGCGGGGATGTCGTCGAGGACATACCAGCGGTCGGAGTCGATCACGTGGCCGCCACGCTCCGCCACCTCCTCGGCGCCAAGCTGTGCCCCAGCCTCCATGCCCTCTTCGCCTGCGGCCCCGAGGCCGATGAGCGCCCCGATGACCGCGCCGAACTCTTCCGCCTGGGTGGGAGTCAGGTCGGTGATCTGAAGTGTTTTGACTTTGCCTTCGGCGTCCTTGTGCACCACCAGCGCGTCGATCACCCTCACGAGTTCCTTCTGCGCGAGGCGGTCCAACTCCGCGGCTATGGCGCCTCCGAATTGGGGACGATCGAACGCGAAGACCATTAACTGAACCGGGCCAATTTCCATTGGAAGCAACTCCTGTCTTAGCTCTCGAGAATCCGCGCCTTCTGGGCGTCAAATTCGTCCTGTGTAAGGACGCCCTGGTCCAGGAGCTTCTTGAGCTCCGTTAGCTGCTGTGCAATCGACTCTTGCCTCGGTGGGGGAGGCGGCGGCGGGCGTGAGGTGGCGGCGGTGCGTACGGAGGTGGTGGCGGCGCGTATTGCTGAGCTTGCTGCGCCTGGAGGTCCGCGATCTGCTGGCTCTGCGCATCTTCCCGCTGGGAGTTTGTGGCCGCCCGGTGACCTACATAGGCGGCGCCGCCTGCCACCATAGCCCCTCGCATCAGCGCGCGCCTTCTGACCGGTCGAAATACCATCGTTAGCCTCCCGTCGTATATGGTTGGGCAACTCTGAACCCGCCCGGAATGGGCCTGGACGCTACTATTCAGCAGACAGCAGACCTCGCCCGTCCGCGACCTGAGAGATGGCCATTTATCGAGCGTATTGGCGGCGCGTGAATAGATTGCAGCCGGCTAGCAGGAGTCTCCGGCCGGGCCGGCATGAGGAGAGGCGGCTGGCCACGCCGGACGAAAGGCCCGCTTGGTAGACTGGACTATGCCCGCCCCAGGCCGGCGGAATCAGATCTCGGCCAGGTGACATCTGCGGATAAGGTCAAGCTTCGTTTTGTTCGCCGTGCTCGCCTGCTCTGTGACGCTGTCCGCCTGTATGGGAGACGCGGGGTCGTCGGGCCTTCCCGCTCCGAGAGAGCGCCTGATGGCCGGGACCGCCTACGAGACGCCGCTGTACGTGATCGAGGGCAGTGGCGGCGGCCCCGTGGTGCTGGTCCTCGGCGGGGCGCACGGCGATGAGCCGGGCGGCTGGATGGCGGCCGAGGCGCTGGTAAAGAAGCCACCCCATACCAGGGCGACCCTGATCGTCGTCCCGCGCGCCAACATTCAGGCCGTGCAAGCCGGCGTGCGCAGCACGCCAGAGCTCGGCGACCTCAACCGCCAGTACCCCGGCGGCGCGAACGGGCTGCCGATGGGTCAGATGGCAGGGGCGATAGTCGACGTGATCCGGCGCTACAAGGTCGACGTCATGGTCGACCTCCACGAATCCTGGGACCCCTACAGCGCAGACGATGATGGTGACGGCGGCGTCGATACAGCCGCGATCGGCCAGACAATATCGCCGCATCTCAGCGAGCCCAGCCGCTCGATCGCCCGCGCGGCGGTAGAGCGCGCCAACCGCTCGCTCTCGGGCCGCGAGCGCTTCCACTACTACGAGTACCCGGCAGGTTACGTCGAGAGGGTGATTGTGCCGCCACCGGAAGGGCTTTCGGACGCCGCGATCCCCAACAACTCCAGCCTTTACTTACCAGGCGTCGTGCCCCACCTGGCGTCGATCACCGTCGAAGTCAGCCAGCAGCAATCGCTGAAGCGGCGCGCCGCGCTGGCCCAGAAAGCCGTAAACGCGGTACTGGCCGAGGTCGAAGGGCCGCTTCGCCTTGCGGCGCGGGGCGCCGCTCTGCCGTAACCAGGCCCACAGGGAGGCCTTCTGGATTCAGGAACCGCCTGAATTCAACTTCAATGCAGGACCTGCGAGGCGGTGAGGTCGGCGATCTCTCCTTCGGAAAGCCCGATGATCTCGCTGGCCACGTAGTAAGTGTGCTCGCCGAGAAGCGGCGCCGGCCGCAGCGGGCCTCCCCTGGTGCGCGACATCTTGAAGGGCGAGCCGTCGTAAGCCGAGAGGCCGGTCTCGGGATGGTCCAGGTAGACGTAGTAGCCGCGCTCGCGCAGGTGCTCGTCATGGTCCAGCACGTCCTCGGACGTCTGCACCACTCCGGCCGGCACCCCCGCGGCCTGAAGACGGCCGACCAGGTCTTCCGCCTGCTGGCCCGCCGTCCAGGCCGACACCTGCCGTTCGAGCTCGTCCTCGTTCGCCTTTCTCTGCAAGAGGCCGGCGAAGCAAGCCTGCTCGGCCCAGCCGGGATCGCCCATCACGCGTTTGAGCGCCGCCCAATGCTCCTCGGTGAAGGCCGTGATCACGCACCAGCGCTCCTCGTGAGCGGCGATGAGGTCGGGAGGGAACTGAGGGCTGGGATTGAGGCCCGGTAGCGCCGGCGTCCTTGGGCGGGGCAGGCAAGGGAAGGCCCCGTGCGGGGCCGCGTCCGGCTGGCGGTTCGCGACCCGCGCGCTGATTCTGCCGTTCACGGTGTAGTCAAGCAGCGCCGGCCCGACGACGGCCGCCGTCGAGAGCACCTGGGCCACCTCGACGAGCTGGCCCTCGCCCGTGCGCTTTCGATGCAGAAGGGCCGCGAGCACGGCGATGGAGCCGTGGCCGCAATTGACGACGTAGTCGGGGTAGTTCGAGCCAACACCGATCGGCGGCCGGTCGGCATAGCCGGAGAGATGGCTTATGCCCGCCAGGGTAGTGACCGAAGCGCCGAATCCCTGAAACGACCGGTGTGGCCCCACGGTCCCCACCATCGGCATGCGGACGAAGATCACGTCCTCGCGCGCCGCCTTCATGGCCTCGTAGGTCAGGCCCCACTTCTCGAAGACCGATGGCTGGTAGTTCTCGACCACGACATCGCACTTCGCGATCAGGCGCAGGGCCAGCTCATGGGCCTCCGGCCGCGCCATGTTCAACGTCAGCGAGAGCTTGTTGGAGTTGAAGTTGTTGTAGTAGCCGCTGGCGTTGAGCCCCGTCGCGCCGGGGCGGGCGACACCCGGGCTCCTGAGGCCGTCGGGCCGCGTTTCGGACTCGATGCGAATGACCTCGGCGCCATACCAGGCCAGCTTTTGCGTGCCGATCGGCCCGGCGCCATACCAGGAGAAGTCAGCGACGCGAATCCCTGCGAGCGGTAACCGGCCCTCGCCCACCATCAGATCGCCCCTCCCGCTTCCAGGGCGGCGAACTCGGCCTGCGTCAGGCCCAGTTCGTCGCGGTAGACCTCCAGGTTGTGCTCGCCGAGGCGCGGGGCGCTGTGGCTCTGGCGCGCGGGCGAGGCAGTGAACCTGTAAGGCGGGCCGGGGAACTTTACGGTTGTCCCCAGCTCGGGGTGCGGGAGATCCACAAACCACTCCTGCTGTCTCAACTGCTCGCTCTCGACGATGTCTCTGGTGTCGTTCACGGCCGAGACGAAGAAGCCGCGGCGCTGACCTTCGGCGTAAAGGTCCTCCTTCGGCCGCGCCTTCATGAAGCGGCGGATCACCGGCACAAGGCGGGCCATCAGCTCCGGGTTCTGGGTGGCGGCGAGCCTTCCGGAAGTCCGGGCTTCTGCCGCCGCCGTTTCCAGCTGTTCCAGGGCGCCGCCGGTCACCAGGTCGTCGGCCATGCCCTCTTCATCCATCCAGCGGACGAAATCGGCCATGGATGCTCCGCGGGCGAGGACGCCGATCATGCCGTAGAGGTAGCCGTCGGCGGTCTCATTAATGGCGCCCAGGCCGCGTTCGGCCAGCGAGCCGGTCCGCGCGCGGGCGCGCTTCTGCATGTCCCAGAGCTGCATCGCCGTCTCCTGGGCCATCGAGAGCGACTCCTGGGCAGAGACGTCGATCCACTGGCCGCGGCCGGAGAACTCGCGCTCCAGGAGAGCCAGCAGCGTTGCGTTCGCCGCCTCGATGCCGGCGCAGTAGACGGCCTGGCTGGGGTAAGGCCGGTAGGGCGGCCTGTCGACGAAGCCCGAAAGGGTCAGCACGCCGCTCATCGCCAGCGCCACCAGGTCGTTCGACTGCCATTGGGCGTGAAGGCCGGTCTGGCCGAAGCCCGTGATCGAGGTCAGGATGATTCGCGGATGCGCCGCCGAGAGCGCCTCGTAGCCGAGGCCAATCGACGCCAGGTACCCAGGCGCGAACGCTTCGATGACGGCGTCGGCGCCGGCCGCGAGCTTGAGGAAGAGTTGCCGGCCTTCGGCGCTGCCAAGGTTCAGGGTGACGTCGCGCTTGGAGGTGTTGAAGTAGAGGTGTTGCAAAGAGCGGTCGGGGCCCGGCTCGTCCCCGGCGAACGGCTCTGCCTTACGCACCGCGTCTCCACCACCGGGCGGCTCGACGCGGATGACGTCCGCGCCCAGGTCGGCCAGCAGTTTCGTGCAATAGAGCGAAAACTGCCCGCCCAGGTCCAGCACCCGATAGCCCCGGACCGGCGCCGAATCGTTGCTCTGCATGCCGACCCCGCTTTACAACTCAGGCATCGCGCTGGTCATCGTTGCCCTGCCTTCGAAGGCTGCGCCAATAGCCCGCGGTTTAGTCGCGGGGCAACCCCAGCCCACGTTGGGAAATGATGTTCCGCTGGATTTCACTGGTGCCGCCGGCAATCGTCGAAGACACGCTGGTCACGTACGAGCGCGAATATTGCGCTCGGTTGGGAGCGTACGGCGACTGCGGGTCCCAGGCCAGGCCGTAGAGGCCAATCATTTTCATGGTCGTGCGCGCCACGCGCTGGCTGAGCTCGGAGGAGAACAGCTTGGCCAGCGAGGCCTCGTAGTTCGGAATCTGGCCTGTGTTCTGAAGGTGGACGACGCGGTAGGCCAGCATCGTCATGACCTGAGCCTCGATCAGGCGGTCGGACAGCTCCTGGCGGACCAGCGGGTTCTGAATCAGAGTGTTGAAGTCCTTGTCGGCGGTCTCGCGCGCGAATTCGATGATCCGCTCGACGTTTTTGCGCGTGCCGACGGCGCTGCCGATCGATGAGCGCTCGAAGTCGAGGCTTGTCGCGGCGACGTACCAGCCGCGGTTCACCTCGCCGACCACATTCTCGGCCGGGACGCGGACGTTGTCGAAGAACACCTGGTTGAATCCGGCTCCGCCCGACATCTGGATCAAGGGCTGGACGGTGACCCCCGGCGTTGTCATGTCCAGGAGGATGTAGGAGATGCCGCGGTGTTTGGGGGCGTCCGGGTCGGTGCGGGTGAGGACATACATCCAGTTCGAAGTCTGGGCGCCGGAGGTCCAGATCTTTTGGCCGTTGATGACGAAGTCGTCCCCATCCTTGACCGCGCGGGTCTGGATCGAGGCGAGGTCGGAGCCGGCGCCCGGCTCCGAGAGGCCCGTCGACCACTGGGTTTCGCCGCTGAGGATTTTGGGCAGGTGCTGCGTCTTCTGAGCCTCGGTGCCGTGGACGATTATCGTGGGGCCGATCCAGGACACGCCCATGCCACCCATGGGTGGCGCGCCGGCCTCGGCGAACTCCTGGTTGAGGATGAATTGCTGCATTATGTCGAGTCCGGCGCCGCCGTACTCCTTGGGCCAGGCCGGGGCGATCCAGCCGCGCGAGACCAGTGCGTCGCGCCAGCCAGCCAACGGGCCGTCCGCCCGGCGGAAGCCGGCGCCCCCGGCGCGCGCGCTGGTGTCCGGCCTGCCGGCCGCGGCCTCTTCCCAGCCGCCGAAACCGCGGCCACGAATCGCCTGGGGCAGGCTGCCTTTGATGAACCGGCGGACTTCGTCGCGCCAGGCGGCTTCTTCGCTAGAGTCGGAAAGCCTCACAGTGGCCACCTCGATGCTGTTGTTAGCGGGCGCGGAGATTTGCCTCGCAGTATGAGGCGGTGGCGGCCGCTTGTCACCTTGCCGTAAGCGTGAGGAACAGGGAACAAGGAACAGGGAACCAGATATAGGACTGGAGGCCGTCACCCTTCGAGTACCTCCGCGCGGCGCGCTTCCGCGATCCTGCCGGGAGGCGAAGCCGACGCAGCCTTCGTGCGTATTCCAATATCCCGCGGCGTACGACTTTGTCACGCGGCCGCTGCGAATCGCAACGTCTCGATAACCTCGCGCCGATAGTATTTGGCCGCCGGTCACAATCAGCCCCTTGCACCGCGGCCGGCACGACTACTGCCATTGCCCCCAAGTGAGGAGAGCCCATATGCCGATTGTCCTGAGGTCCAAGACCGTCCGAATACCGGAGCAGAACCTGGTAGTGGGTACCGGGTGGCTGCCGCCGACCTTCGACCAGAAGGACTACACCGAGGCGCATCCGGAGGTCGCCCAGCTCACGTCCAAGCTCAAGGTCCCCGCCGCCAAGGCCACGCTGAAGGCGGGCCTGCCGGCAAAGGTGGACTTGCGCGCGTTCTGCTCGCCGATCGAGAACCAGCTTCAGTTGGGGTCCTGCACAGCCAACGCGACAGTCGGGGTGGTCGAGTACTTTCAGAAGCGCGCCTTCAACAAGTACCTGGATGGCTCCCGCCTCTTCGTCTATAAGAACACCAGGAACCTGATGGGCGTGACCGGCGACACCGGCGCCTGGCTGCGCAACGCCATGGGCGCCCTGGTGCTTTGTGGCGTGCCCGACGAGAAGTACTGGCCTTACACCGACGTGGACCCCGACTTCGACCGCGACCCGTCGTCGTTCGCCTACTCCGTAGCGAACGACTTTCGCGCCCTCAAGTACTTCTGCCACGATCCCCTGGGCTCGAACGTGGCCGCCGGCGGACGTGGTGTTGAGCGTGAAGAAGTACCTGAACGCCGGTGTACCTTCCATGTTCGGCTTTTGGGGCTACGCATCCTCCTTCTCTGCCGACGTCACCGGCGCCTTCCCGATGCCGGGACCGGCCGAAGAGATCGAGTGGGGCCACGCAGTCGCCGCCATCGGCTACGACGACAACCTGACGATCAAAAACACCATGCACAACGTCACCTCCAAAGGCGCTTTCATGATCCGCAACTCATGGGGGACCTCCTGGGGTAACGCCGGCTACGGCTGGATTCCCTACGACTACGCCGCCAAGAAGATCGCCATGGACTTCTGGTCCTTGCTGAGCCTTGGCTGGGTGGACACAGGTGTGTTCCACTTCTAACGCGCCCGTGCGGGCGCTAACATCTGCCCATGGCCGAGCTGGCGCTAACAGAGGCTGATTCGGGCAAGACCGTCGAAGTCGGCGTCGGCGATACGCTGAGCGTCCGCCTGCCGGAGAAGCCTTCGACGGGCTACCGCTGGTCCGCGCGGCGGGCGGTGGGGCTGCGCCAGGCGGCTACGCGGGCCGAACCGGCGGCGGCTCTCGGCGGCGAAGGCTACCGCGTCTTCGAGTTCCGTGCCGCGCGGGCGGGGCGTTTGGAGCTTAGGCTGGAGAATCGCCGCGAGTGGGAGCCGGAAGGCCAGCCCGCCGGCTCCTTCGAGGTCACTGTACTAGCAAGCTAGTCGACCGTCGCCAACTCCGCGACCCTGGCACGCACCCAGCCTCTAGGCGTTTCGCGCCAGGACCTCGGCGATGAAGTCCCGGACTTGCGTGGAGGCCTCTCGCGCCTGCGCCTCTCGCAGTGGCCCCGAACTATCCCCGGCGTCGAGCATGTCCAGGGCGTGGACAGCCCGGTAGCGGACGTCCTCGGCATCGTGTTGAAGCAATGCTTCGAGCGCGGGCCTCGCGGCCTGGTCGCCGCGCACTCCCAATGCAACCGCGACAGCGCCCACGACCTCCGCGTCGGAGTATGCCAGAGCTTCGAGCAGGGCCGGCAGCGCTGAAGGCGCCCTGTCTTTCGCGAGGGCCTGGGCCGCTTCCCAGGCCGGGCCGGGGCGACGCAGCAGGTTTGCCAACAGGGGCACGTCCTCTTCTCGGCTGAGGTCGCCGATTATACGCAGGGCCCATCTGGTGGTCTGGTCGTCGCGAGCGGCCCGCGCAATTCTCGCGAGCGCCGGGGCGCTGCGGTCCGCATGCTCGGCCAGCCATGCTGCTGCTTCAGACGTGGTCTCTGGATGCTCGTCCGCCAGCGCGTTCAGCCGCCTCGCGAGCTCCTCGTCCTGTGGTTCAGGGCGGCTTTCAGAAGGAGATTCCAAAGACATCTTTGACTGCTCTGTCGTACAGACGGCGGGATGACGCTCCCACCTGGGCGTCCGCCTGAATGCGCCGCCGGAAGCCGCGGATGATTGCTTCGGCCACGGTCGGGGCGAACGCGTCTTTGATCTTTTTGAGTTGGTTAGAGACATCGACCTCCGGGTCGTCGCCACCGCTGTCCGGCGTGCGATACGGGTATTCCCGGAGCTCGGCGTAGAGCTCGGTCTCCATGTAGCCGTAGGCAGTGTAGGGCGACTTGACGCCCGCGCTTACGATGGCTTGCTCGGCTGCCGGAAGTGAGGTTAGCGTCTGCTGCATGATGTCCCAGGAGGCTGTCGTTCCGAACTCTCGATGGCCGCCCAGCTCATGCATGATGTTGTCGTAAACGTTGGCTGGGTCCAGTTCGGCTGTCTGGAGCCATGACTTGCCGACGCCAAGCTTGGTGCCATAATTGATGGCGTAGGCTGTGTTCTCCTCCGTCTGTTCCGGGTCCCAAATGATGCCGCCGCCGGCCGCTTCCGCGGAATCGATGACCGCCTTTACCTCCTTCGGAGCGTTGCTCTTGATGTCGGCCACGGCCGCGGTAAAGCGGTTGACCCAGGCCGTCTTAGCGGCAGGGCTGAGCGACGGCCACCAGACGGCAGGCGCGCCGCCGTATCCCCGTGACGCCGTTTCGCCGCCGATGTAAGTGCCGACGCTGACGCTCGCGGCCGTCGCTTCAGCTTCCAAATGCCGTCTCTGCTCGGCGCTCATCTCGTCGAAGGTCATTCCGGAGCTGCGGATCATCTCGATGTCCTGCAGGAAGCGCAGGTTTGCGGCGCGATCCTCCGAGCTGAGGTTGTCGTAGAAGCGTTCGTACTGCTTGGCCGGGATTTTGGCGACGATGTCTTTGAACTTCGCGGGCGTCGCCTTCAGGGTCTTTAGCACCTCCAACGCACGATGCGCTTCGGCATCGGTAACGACGAAGTCCAGAAGACCGTAGGACATGAGGTTTTCGATGTAGCCGGCGCTTGCCTCGCTGCTGCGTTTCTTTTGGATTGTTTCGATCAGCACGGCATAGGTGACGCGGTCGGCATCCGAGATGTTCTCGAGTAGACGGTCGACGAGGCCGTCGGCCTCCAGATTGGCGAGCGTGTCCTCGAAGTCCACGGGCGTGAGTCCGGAGAGGATGGCGAGCACCTCGCGCGCTTCGGCGTCCGTGAT
Source organism: uncultured Chloroflexia bacterium (assembly GCA_963703905.1). GTDB lineage: Bacteria > Chloroflexota > Dehalococcoidia > DSTF01 > WHTK01 > DATLYJ01. Next base: position 63,341 of record CAVPFY010000005.1, on the reverse strand, counting down.
CGCCCAGTCGAAGACGCCGTAGGTAAGGTCGCTGGCCAGCTGATCGTAGTGCGACGACACAGCACGAGCCACCGCCGGGCCGCCCTGCATGACATGCGCGAGTTCGTGCGCGAGCAGCGGACGCGCCGCCGGGTCCTCCGGTCGCGGCCCCGCCCCGAAGACGACGTCGTGCTCAAGGGCGTAAGCCCTGGCGCCAAGTGCGCGGGCGGAGCGCTCGGCCGCCGGGCCCGTGTGCACTCGCACGCTGCCAAAGTCGGGCGCCCCACGCGTTTCGCTGGTGAAGGTCGATGCTTCCAGCACTTGGTTCGCTGTCTCGTCCGCTTCGCGTTCCGGCCCGCTGTTGGGCCTCGTCACGGGCACGGCACTCGCGGATGTGGCGCCGCCGTCCCTGGCAGCAGCGAACGTGGCGCCCGCGAACCGCGCCTCCATCTCCGCGCGCAGCGTGGGTGTGAGCGGCCGGCCCGGCTCGCGCAGCACGTCGCGGACGGAGTCGCCGCGTGCCCGCAGGCGCGCCTGATTGCTGGGACGCGGCGTCCTCGTCGCGTGACCGGCCGTGGCCGTCGGCTCCCTGCGTGCGGCAGGCGGAGCGTAGGCCGCAGGCCGTTCAGTGGGCGCCTTCGTCGGGGCTGGGCTCAACATTCCACCTCAGGCGGGCAGGCAGCCGGAGCCTATGCACGGATTGCCATAGAGGCGCACCGCCGGCACTGCTCCAGTATGCGTAGATTCTCGGGCGCCCATCTCCAACACTCGAGACGTCAAAGCTGGCCCCTCCTCCCTTATCTCGGTGGCCGAGCGTATGGGACGAAGGGCCCGCTCAGTTTGTACTCGGCTATGAGCTTTTTACCAATCGCCAGGATCTCCCCCTTGTTCAGTTCGCGGCCCAAGAGCTTCTCCTCGTCTCGCAACATTGACATGAGCTTGCGGTTCCACTCGCCTTCCCAGGTCCGCCCGAGTCTCCAGTCCCCTCCACCGTGAAGCGCCTTGTGAGTTGCCTCATCCAGCTCGAGAGTGAAGTCGTCGATGTCCTTGAAGCCGCGCTTCTCGAACCAGGCGCGAAACTCCTGAGGGAACACATGATGTCGGGGTTGTGCAGCCAATCCGGCTCGCGTGGTTTTGACTTCCCTCATCGAACGATGTTCGGGGCCTTCGCCGATCAGGGACTCCACTGTCTCTTCCGAAGGCCTCTCGCGCGGGCGCACCACCTCCGACGACGATGGACCTTCCGGCGCTTTGTATTCGGGGTACTCGACTTTTCCGCCCCTGGCGATGAACTCCTCGACCGTCTCGGTCTTTGCCGGCCCTGATACGAGGGCGCTCTCGGCGACAACCTCCGCCGAGGCGGCCTCCGTGGCGACCCCGGCGCCGGCCGGCGGCGTTTTGGGATACAGCTCCGCCACTGTGGTCATGGTGGTCCGCGTCCCCGTTGCGCCTCCTTCGATGCCCTGCGACATCAGGGCGCCGGGCGGCATGCGGCCGCCGCCGGCCATCGCGGCCTCCGCGCCCAGGCCTTCTGCCGCGCCGATCAACTCGTCGAAGAACGCCCTGGCCCTGACGAAGAGCTCGCCCAACGCCTCGAGGGTCGTTTCGAAGCCTTTGAGGACGGTGTTGCCCATGGCGCGGATCACCGCCCAGACCTCTCCGATGAGGGCGCCGATGCCTCTGAAGACCGCCCCTGCGCCTTCGATCAGGCCGCGCGCGATTCGAGCCGCCACGGAAGCGCCGCGGGTTATGAGGTTGCCGATCGCCTCCGTGCCGAACAGGAGCACGAGCTGGACCAGTGTCCAACCGACAATCTTGCCGAGGCCTTCACCAAGCTCTCGGTACGGACGCTCCGCCAGCTTGAAGGCAGCGTCGACCCCCTCCAGGCCAAGGCTATAAGCCTTCGACAGTCCCGCGCTGAGGAGTCCTTCGAAGGCTGCGGAAAGCTTCTTCAGGGCGGAAACTGGGTCGGAGAAGGCCGCGCGAAGGTCGGCGCCCAGCTTCTCGCCCAGGCGCTGCATCTCTTCGTAAAGGGCTGTCGCTTTGGCCGAGAGCGCCGCGTAGTCTCTGATCTGGAGGGCCTGGCTCAGCAGCCAGCTATTGACCTTCCACTGTAGCTGCGGGATCAGCCAGAGAAGCTCGAGAATGCCCTTGACCTCGCCCCAGACACCGAGGGCGATGCCTTTCATGTATCCAACCGAGTACTCGAACTTGTCGCCCCAGTGGCCCCAGCCGTTGATGTCCTGAATTCGCTGGCCTAACGCGCCCTTGCGTTCCGCGGGCTGCTCCTGAAATCCGTCCACGAGGCCGATCACGTATTCAGACATGAACGCGGCCGCCGCGGGACCGACCAGCCCGCCGGGAATGAAGGCGCCGACGACGCTGCTCTTTTTCAGGGCTGCGGCCGTGGCCGCCTGCCGCTGTGCGGCTCGCTCCCGGGCAGGCCCCCGCCTGCTCAGCTCCGCTTCCAGCTGCTGCAGGTAGGCGGCCTGCTCCGGATCGCTGACCGTTGCCGTCAGGATGTATTGCTGGACAGCCTCATGCTCGGCCGCCAGCTCTTCATCGGAGAGCATCTGGATGTCAGCTTTGCGGACCTCGCGCGAGATTCGCGGCGGGGCGGCGCCGCCGGCGTCTCTCTCGCCGCCTGCGGCCAGCCGGCCACCGTCTGAGTGCTGGACGACGTGCGCCAGCTCGTGCGCGAGCAGCCGCTGGCCGGTTGGTGAGCTCGGTAAGTACTCGCCGCGCGCCAGGTAGATGTCGCTGCCGATGGTGTAAGCGCGAGCGTTGAGCGCGCGGGCGGACTGGGAGGCGGCGCCGCCCTGGTGAAGCCGCACGCCGCCGAAGTCGCGGCCGAAACCGGCCTCCATCCGCAATCGAGTAGCCGAATCCAGTGGGCGGCCGTCGTTGCCGGCGTAGCCGCCTCGGTCCGCCGCGCCCGAGCCACGCATCGTGGCCGGCGAGACCGGCAGATTCAAGCCAGCCGCGATTCGGCCGGCCTCGGCCTCCTCCCTGTCACCGGGTTGGCTGACCTCCAGACCCTGGCGCCAAACGGCGGCTCCGAGATCCGGGACACGGGCGGCGCGGCCTGCATCGCGTTCGCCCGGCCCGCGGCCGCCCGCGATGTCCGCGCGCCGGCGCAACTCATGCTGATTGCTGGTTCGCGCGGAGCGTCCGCGAGACGCTGAGGGCTGCGACGCCCTCGGCGCCGCCTCCGGGCGCGTGCGTGATCGCGTAAGCGGGGCCGCTCATGGTCTCAGGAGGGCGCCCGCGGCGCGCGGCGCGGCGGTCGGGGGCGCTCGCGCGGCTTCGCCAGCACCACTTCGAAGTGCTCGATGCGGCCCTTGTCGAAGCGGACTGGATCGCGCGACGAATAGACAAGCTGGCCGCTCGCGTCCTCGAGCGTAAGGTGTACCTCGGGCTGGCCCCGGCGGCGGACTACGTCCCGGTCCGTGTAGACCACCGCGAAGTCGCCGGCCGCGTCCGTAACCACGTCGCGGCGAAGGTCGGTTGCCGTCCTCTCGCTGTCGGACAGGTAGGCGGCGAGGCCCGCCACGGGCTTGCCCTCCTGATCCTCGACGTGGCCGCGGACCATGAACTCGTTGGGCGCCAGGGGCTTGACGGCGGCGGCGCGGGAGGCGGCCAGAGCGACGGTGTCCCTGGACTCGGCGGCAGCGGCGGCCCTGGCCTTCAGGGCCGCGACGCGAGCGTGATCGCGCCCAAGCGTGGCAGTCAGCCGCTTCTCGGCTTCGCCGAACTCGCCGATTCGCCGCTCCTCGCCCTTCACAAGATCGTCCAATAGCGACTGTCTCGCCTCGCTGAAGCCGCTGAGGAGCTTCCGCAACGCGGTGTCGACCTGCTCAGGAGTCATGTCGCGCTCAGCCACTGCCTACTCCTTTTCGATAGCCAGCTTGCCCTTGAAGATGTCGCAGAGGACGGTGTAGATCACCTGGTTGAATTCGTCCTTGACGTCCGCGCCCAGTGCCAGGATGCAGTGCGTGGCCTGGTTTCCGATAGCGCTGTTCCGGCTCCCCCAGGAAAACAGTGAGAACAGCGTGGTGCCCGGAATTTCCGAGAATCTGTTCCCGGACGCTCGCACGGTGGCCGCGGCAGCGCCGGTATCGATCCCGATGCCCTCCGGCGCTTCGACCTGCACCTGGTTGCCGATGAGAGAGATGTCGTCCATGGAGGCGAGGCCTATGCAGCCGTTGAAAAGCACTGAGTCGCCGAAGTCGCGCGCCGTCTGAAGCGATATCTGGTTCCCCTGGACCAGCACTCGCCCGTCTGGCGACTTCACCTGGGCCTTCGACGCCTTTGAGGTTGAGGCCGGAGCCACCCGCCGCCAGGTCGAAGTGGTCCGCGGCTTTTATGTAGTGGGATAGGGCGCCCTTCATTTCCCTGGCCTGTCCAAGGTTCAGGATAAACACGCAGCGGCCAAAGCGGGCCGCCTCCGCGACAGCTGCCGGCAACGGCTGCTCCGCAACCTCCAGGGAGGTCAGCGTGTTGCCGGCGACCGACACGGAACCAAGCGCCCCCAGGAGCAGGGCCTGGCCGCGCGGGCTCACGACGATGTTGTCATGCACAAAAGCGGCGCCCGCCCCGGCCACGAGCCCGAGCTTGCCATTCTTCTCGGCTCGCACCGAGCCCGCTACCAGCATGCGGCCGATGATCCCGCCCTGGAACAGCTTCCCGTCAGATTCGGTGTCCTCGGGGCCGTTGTCCAGGATCGTGTTGTCGGTGATCTCGTTGCCGTAGCAGGCGTCCAGGTACACGCCGCAAGCCGGCAGCTTGCCGCCGGCGCCGTTGCCCGCGATCCGGTTCGCGTGAATACGCAGGCCGGCGACGTTGCGCAGGACCACGCCACCGATGGCCTCCTCTTCGAACATGATCGCGGACTCGCTCCAAGCGCAGTCCTCGATCTCGTTGCCCTCGATATTCAGGTCGTCGATCAGGCTGAACCCCTTCGAGCTTCCTTCATGATCGAGCTTGCCGCCGGCGGTCGTGATGCCACTGGCCGCCATGGTCCCGATGCGATTGGCCGAAATGTCGATCCGGGCCAGGCCGGCGAGCCGGCCGGCCGGCTTCTCGCCCGGGATCAGCCCGCCGAGGAGGATGCCGGGGCCGGCGCCCTCGCCGATCTCGTTCAGCCGGGCGACGACATCCGCGGTGCCTTCTCGCAGCCATATGCCGCCGCCGCTGAGACGGTTGCGGCTGAGGCGCGCGCCGTCCACCTGAACCGTCACGGCCGGCAGGCCCCTGAGCACACAGTCCGCAAGCTCGAAGCGCTCGCTGGCCCGATCGCCTTCGGAGGCGACGTTCAGAGCCGGGAACACCTCCCAACCCTCCTCGTTCTTCACGCCGTTGATCACGCGGCAGTTGAGGATGTGCACGTCCTCGCTTCCCAGCACGGCGATCGTGCCAAGCGTTGACTTCGAAACGACGGTAAGCCACTCCAGCGTGACGCCGTTCGAGTTCGCGATGGCGAACGCTGGGTCATCGCCCTGCGCCAGGATTACGCACTGGCCGCCACAGCCGCTTACGATGAGATCTTTGGCCTCCTTGATGGCGACAACGTCCTTGAGGCTGTACTCGCCGGGCAGGATGCACACGCGCCCGGGCATGTCCATGCTCTTTACTTTCTCGATCGCCTCCTGGATGTCGTCGAAGTCGCCCTTGCTGATCACACCGTCGCCGACACTGACAGTGCAGCAGCCTTCGCACGTGCGCCTGGTCAGCTCCACCAGGTTGTCGAAGGGCTCGCGGCAGTCGTCGAGGAGGTGGAAGGCGCCGCCGGCAAAGTCAATCACGGCCAGCGGGCAGGCCCAGAGGCGCGGCCCGTCCGGTGGTTGGGGCGCGTCCAGGTAACGGCGCGGGTAGACCTCGCCTGTGACGCTGGGCCGGACCGCAATCGACCAGTAGTCGCCCACCGGGAACGGCGCGCCGCCGGTAAGAGTCACCTGCAGGCCTGTCGCGCCCAGCGACCGGGCCGTGCCGGCCGTGAAGGTCTCTTCCTTCTCCCAGATGCGCAGGAACACGACCGGCGTCTCGCTCGCGTTCAGGTAAATCGCCGGCAAGCGCGGTGGGCAGCGTGATCTGTTGGGTGTCCGGGTTGTAGGGGGCGCTGAGCGTCTGCACGACACCCGTTGCCGAAGCTACGGCGTCATCGTGGCCCAATGTGGCCGCCGTCCGCAAAACCTCGACCGCTTGGCCCGCGCGGGGAAAGTGATAGGCGTCGCAGGGCGTCGACTGCAACTCGAGCGTGCGGTTGTCGATGACCTTGACCCGGTAGAGGAAGGACGCGTTGTCGAAGCCCCACACCAGCTTGCCCGGCGCCGTCACCTGGACGCGGATCAGCTGGTTGTCGGCGCCAAGATAGCCGCCGTGCGCATCGGGCTCGCAGGGGTCCGCCGCGCCGCCCGGGTCCTCGAAGTCCGCCTTCAGTCGGGCCTTGGATTCGAGCCGCATCGTCGCCGGCCTGAACTCCAGGCCCTGCGCGGACCACTGCGCCTTCGCCGCCGCCAGGGCGGCTTCACAATCCCTGGCGGCTGTGCCAAAGCGGACCACCCGCTGAAGAAGCCGCAGGCGCTGGGCCGTATCCGGGCCGCCAAGCGCGACCTCGCGCAGGGGCGTATCTTCGACGGCGCTGACTTCCTGCTCGCGCAGGTAGAGATAGACCAGCTCCTGCGGCTGAGCGGCCGGCTGGTTGGGCGCGATCCACATCGCGTCGCCGGTGTGGTCGATCCAGTCCGTCTGAGTGCTGTAGCGGATCGCGGCCGGGAGCGCGACACGCATCCCGCCGACATACATCGTCCCCTTACCGATGTTGAAGTCGAACGGCGCCAGGCCGCCCGAGATCGCGTAGCCGTCGTCGGGCGTGCCGCAGGGGCCAACGACATCTATGAGGCTTACGCGCGAGGCTTCGACGGCAATTGCCGCGGCCTCGTTGTCGTCCGCCTCCAGGGTGACGCGCCCCTGCTGCTTCACGACCGCGTGATAGGCGCGGGTCGCGTCGAACGAAATTCTTGCCCTGTCGCTGGCCATAGGGCCCTCTCCTCTAGATGAAGCCGGCCCTCATGTGACCGGAATGAACACTGGGGCGAGGCCCAGAGGCATGTATTCCTCGTACTTGATCGCAAGGCTGCGAAGCTTGATCGCCGTCTTCTCGCGGGCGAAGGCGCCCATCTCGGAGCCGTCTTCGGCACCTTCGGCTATCGACGGGCTGGGTCCGCCGGCGACGATCGCGCGGTCTACTCCTTCGAGCAACTGGGCATAACCGGGCCGCCCGAATACGCGTGACGTGAACAGTGGCGCCCGGGGCGCGATCTCCACGCTCTCGTAGCGGCGCGGCAGCACACTGCCGCCAGCCCAGGCGCTGAATCGCACACAACCATGCTGCGTGTCGTCGACCGACACCACGTCGTCCAGGATGCATTCGCTGGCGTTCAGGCGATGCACCCGGGCGCGTCCCAGTAAGGTGCAGCGGCGGAGATCGGCCTCGCCCGCGCCCAGGGTCAAGGCGCGGGTGTTCCACAGGCCCTGTATCACGCTGTCGCGGGCAGAGAGCTTCTCGACAATGCCGCCGGCGCGCTCGGCGATCGGGCCCATGAGACAGCGGTCGATGACCAGCTCCCGCACCTGTGCTTCGACGAAGAGCGTGGTGGGAATCAGCGCGCGCCCGTCCACCGCGAGGGCGAAGTCAGGCGAGGCCACGCCGGCGGTACCGGAGTCGAAGGTGCAACACACAATCCGCACGCGGCCGAACTGGCCGCGCAGGACGACGTTGCCGCCGCTGACCAGGAGGCCATCCAGCACCAGCTCGCTGCCGGCGGCGCCGCTGAACACCCACTGCGGCAGAGGCGGCGCCGGCGTCGGAGTCGGGGCGGGCGCGGGCAGCCGCACCACCGGTCTCTGACGGTTCGCGGCGCGGAGACTCACGTCCTGAATGCCGTTGACGTTGCTTACCGACGTGTAAGTCAGAGAGTCGCCGATGGTAAGCGTGCCCATGGGCGCCAGGCCCGCGAGCGGCGCCACCAGGGCATTGCCGCCGCCGGATACGGCGGACGCGGGCGCCGGCTGAGGCAAGGGCGCCTGGCGCACCACACCCCGGTCGTAGGGGCCCGCGCCGATTGTCGACGAGAAGCCGTAGTGATAAGTGACGTGCAGGGTGTCCACCAGGAGGGTGTTGTCGACCGCGAAGCGCCCAATCTCCGGGTACAGCTTCAGCAGGCTGGCGTCGTCGACGAGGTCGAAGAACGAGCCTTGCAGATGCAGCACGGCCAGTGAGGCCGGATAGAGCTTGTCCATGTCGGCCTCGGCCAGAGGCGTCGAGACCTGGGCGAGCTGATCGACGAGCAGGCGCTTGCGAATCGGCCCCGGCATCTGCCACTCGTCGGGCGACACCCATCCGCTGCCAAAAGCTGCCCGCCCGCGGGCATTCGCCGCGAACAGCGGTATTTCGCGCCCGGTCGGATCGAACGAAAATTGGCCGGCACAATTGAGGACCGCCACGGGCGTGCTCTCCGGCACGGCGTAGCTATAGAGCCGCCAGAGGAACACGCCCAGCCGCGGTATGTTGTACCAGCCCACTTGACCGCGGCCGCGGCGAAAGTCAGCCGTGTGGGCGTATTCATCGAAGGCAGAGTTCGCCAGGCTCGCGCCGTAGGCGCCGGCCGCGCCCGGCTTGCGGTCGCGCAGGTCGGCGGTGCCGCCGAGGGGGCTGTAAGTGACGGGGCCTACCAATCCCTGGGCGCCCTGCAGCGCGCGCGCGCCCGACGGGTCCTCGGACGACTCCGGCCAGCCGAGCGCCGGATCGAAGCCATGGCGCCCCCGCCCCAGACGCCGGAAGAACTCCACGACCCGCGCTTCGTAACCGGTTACGTCACCGGCGATCTCTTCCAGGATCGCGACGGTGCCCTTGCGCCGCCGATAATAGATGGTCTTGGCGACGTCGATGCGCTGTCCGCGGGCGTCCTGGGCGCTGACGAGGTTGGTCGCCAGAAGTTCGGCGATGTAAGGGATCAGCCAGTCGTCGGCCGTCTCGATCGACTGGTCTTCCCACATTCGGTCGATGCCCCGGCGGACGATGGCGGCCTGGGCTCCGATGCGGTCAACAATCTCTCGCAGCGGCCCGCGCGAGTCGATCTCGGCCGAGTCCAGCGAGCGGTGCACCGCCGGCAGAAGGCTCCAGAGCTTGTCGGAGTAATAGACCTCGTAGCGGTCGCGGTCAGAAGACATTGGCCGTCGCCTCTGCGTTCACGCCGAGATCGGCTTCCGCAAGCTGGAAGAAGCAGCCCTGGCCAGGGTCATGCCAGGGGCCCGCTTCAGGCGTCGAGGCCGTGCCGCGGATGAAAGCAAGGCCGTGCACCGCCAGGGCGCCTTCTACCCGCAGACAGGCTTCGAAGATCTCGCTGTCATAGACTCTCTTGCCGATGCGGACGTTTTCCGCGCCCAGGAGGCCGGCATCATCGTCGCGCAGCGCCGCAATCACGGCCGTCACCACGTCCGCCGTGACCATCGACGAGTCGACTTCGAGGGTCAGGCTGAGCCGAACGCGGACGCCGGTGGCCGGCAGCACCTTCACCGGCCGGTTGGGGTCGATGGCTCCGGCGAGAGCGCCGCTTGCCGCGCCCACCGCTCCGGTATCGTCGCCGACATAGATGGTGACGAGCGTGCGTTGCTGCGCCGGATCCCAGCTCCAGTAAGAGCGCGCCCGCGCGACGCCGGGAGCCTGCGCGGCGATGACCTCGTAGTCGTCACCGGAGATCGCGCGGCCGAAGGTAAGCACGGAGCGGGGAGCGTAGGCGCGGATCTGCTCCGGACGGGTCGGGGTCGGCGCCGCCCGACGCGGCCAGAGGGTTGCGCAGGGCCTTGAGGCCCGGCTGGGGCTTGAGTACCACTGAGAGCGCTCCCGACTCCGGCGCCTCCCGGCCGCTGCCGTAACGGTAGGACGCCAGGACGTTGGCGACGCCGGACGGGAGCCTGGCGCCGTTGACGCCATCGCCGAAGATCACGTGCGTCCGAGCCTCGTCATCCTCGCGCGTCACGAAGATACGGGCGCTGGGAGCCTGGTCGTAAAAGCTCGTTACCTCCGTCCATTCGGCGCCGGCGACCCACACGCGCAGAGTGCTGCTGTAGCTCTCGCCCGAGATCGGGTTCGGGCGTGGCAGATAGGTCAGAGGCGACTTTTTCAAGACGAATTCCTGCCCGGACGCGCCGGCGTCGCCGTTCCCCAGGACCTCGTTGGTCACGCTTTGACCGCGGGACACCTCCAGCAGGTTGAACAGCACCCGCAAAGGCGAGGCCAGGGAAGCAGCCTCGATGATGTTCGTGAGCTCGATAGAGCCGGCCGAAGACGCGCCCACGGCGCCGGTCGCCCTGGCGCCGTCGCCCGCGGCGCCCTCGACCAGCACGTCCTGGCTTGTCACAGGGAACACAGAGCCCGGCGCGGCGATGAGCGGGCTCGTGCCCGGCCCCAACGCCGCCGCGGCCTTCGGCCATGAGATCAGCTGGCCCGCGTCCTGCCAGCCGAAGCGCACCTTTACCGACGCCCTGTTGCCGTCGAGTGTTGAGGCGTTCGTGAGGTCGGGCGCGAAGGTGATGCGGGTGTGCGGGATCGGCACGGGAGGCTGCGTGTTGGGGTCCGGCGAGACCGAGGGGTCGTTGGCATTGCCGGGGTTCGCGTACCAGACGGCCTCCGTCAGGCTGGTGACGCGCACCGCCTGGCTGGAGCTGCCCCTCTCGAACACGACGGGGTCGTTCGTCTGGATCTGACGCACCAGCGAAGCCAGGTCGGCCTGGTCATCTTCGATTACGTCTGTCGTGCCCGTCAGGTACGTCCAGACGCCGGTAACCTGTTCCGTCCTCAGGAGCCGGTAGTCCGCGGCAAGCGCGCCGGACAACCCCGGCGCGGCGGTGAACGTGACCCTCGTGTTGGGCCGGCCTCGCGGGTCCGCCTCCTGCTCCACAGACAGCACTGATGCCAGCGCCTGGCCGGTAGTGTTGGAAGTCCAGTTTCTCGGCAGGAGCAGCAGGCGGTCCCCCTGCTTGATGCCCGACACCGTGCCCTTGAGGAGGACGGCCGTCCCGTTGAGCAGCTTTGGGTCGGGAGGAGTATCGGCGGCCACGGCATCGATGGAGTTGACGACGGCTGGCAGATCGAGCTCGAAAATCTGAGGGGCCTTGCCGGGACCGGGTTTGCTCTGCACCTGAAAGCCGGCCGCCAGCGTGAAAGGCTTTGGGCTGCCGCTAAGCGCGGCGATGACCGCGGAGGCGCCGATACCGGGGCGCGGACGGTATCCCAGCAGCCGGATCAGGGCCCGCACGCTCTCGGGCTGCGTGGCCGTGCTCAGGTAGGCTTCGTTCGCCAGGCGCTCGTTGTAGAAGGTGAGGATGTCGGCCAGATAGGCCCACCATTCGACCATCTGCAGGGCCAGGTCGGCCGAGCCTGCGGGGCCGCCGCTGGGGCGCCAGTGCTTCAGCTCGACCTCGCCCGGCCGCGCCAGGAGCAATGCCTGCCTGAAGCTGTCGAAGTCACCGACGCGGTATAGGAGCGCCGGCCGGCCGGGCGGGTTCACGACGGACGCCGGGTGCTCGAACTCCTCGCAGGGGCATACGCCGGCCTGGGTCATTTGCCGCCCTCCACGATGACCTTGAGGGACCCTCGCTCCGGCAGGCTGGGGTCGTTGTCGACGCGCAGGATCTCGTCGACAGCGACCGTGACCGTATCGGGCATCTCCACGAAGCTGGGCACGACGCCGCGGCGGCGGTAGCGGATGGACACGACGCCGGAGACCCCGTAGGCGGCTTGAATCGCCGACTCCAGGCGGCTGCGCTCCAGCGGCGTGCCGAACGTCCAGCGGTCGGTGTGGAAGAAGCCGGCGGCGCCGTCCAGCGCGATCGCGGCGCTGAGTGCTTCGAGCACCGCCTCGTGCACGTCGCCGCGGAAGGCGTCCGAGCGCGCGCAAACCGTCACCTGCAAGTCCAGCGAGACGTAGCGGGGCGCCGGCACGTAAGACTCGTAGCCTGCCATGCGGCGGCGGTTCAGCAGCTCGATCAGCTGGGTGTGCCGGTCGACGGCCAGCACCTGGGAGCCCAGGGGATCGGCCGTCGTGAAAGCGGTCAGCCAACTTCCGGTCCAGCGGAAGGTGGAGCCGGCCCTCTGCACCCAGGTCAGGGTCTCCGCCGCGGCCACGTAATCCTCCTTGCGGACGATGCGGAACTGCCGGGAACGAAACGCCTGCGGGGCCCTGCGCCTCACCTGTTCGTTGCTTTCCATCTCGGCGCCGCCTCGGGCCGGAAACGGGTTCGTGACTCTGCTGACCAGCAGGGCCGCCGCCGGGCTCACGGTGACGATCGAGTCCGCGGCCACGTTGCCGGCGGCCCCGGCCCCGACGCGATAAGTGAGGTCGAAAATAGCCGCGCCGTCCGGTATCTCGCCGAAAACGCCGTCGCCGAAGCGCAGGGATTCGCCCTCGTCGCCGGCGTAGTCGTAGGACTGGCTTGCGTCCGAATTGAAGGCGACCCGTCGATAGCTCGCGGCTTCGAGCGTGAACGCCGGCTCGAACGGCTCCGCGTCGATAAGCCGGCGGCGCCAGTTCCAATCGATGGGCACGGTCGCGGGCGCCGCTGGGCGCTGCTCCAGCATCACCTCCGGTAGCGGCCAGTTCGCCGAGTCATCGAGCGTGGGGTCAGGACTTTCGGGCGCCAGCCAGGCCAGGGGCGCGTCGCGCAGAGGGAAGGAGCGCACCGGCGTTTCGAATTCGTGGCTGCTGTTCGGGCCGAGGCGGAAGATGGTGAGGGGCATGTTCGGCGCGGCCGCGGGCGGCGATTCGACCGCGAAAGTCTCGCTGACGCGGCGGCCCTGGGTCGCCGGCACCAGATTGCCGCCGAGCAGGGTCCGCGGCTGGCCCGACATCGTATCGGTCAGGTCATGGTCGAAGCGGAGGGCCTCGCCCGCGTCCCAGAAGATGTGCGTCACCGGAGTTGGCGGGTTCGGCGGCCCCGGGAACAGGTCATCCTGAGATTCGGCCGTGGAGATCACGTGCACGATCTCGCGAATCGGCGGGTCGGCCGGGTTCAGGGGTCGGGTATCGATGATCAGTGCCTGGCCGGGGCTGAGTCCCAGGCCGTGACCTTCGACCCACATGTCGGTGGAGCCGGCGCCAAGGCACGCCTCGCTGTCATTCCAGTAGTAGGGGACGATGCGGTTCCAGAGAGTGCTGGTCTGGTACGTGTCGCGGTCACGCAGGCCGGCGCCGGTCTCGAAGCTGATGCTGCCGCCGTCCGGCTCGGGGGCGCTGAAGGGCAGGCCGGCGGCGATCGCGGCGTCCACCACCACCTCCAGTTGAAGCAGGACACGGGAGACGGTCGCGGGCAGCGGCTCGTAGTCGACCATTCGCGCCAGGCGGACTACCGAGCGGCGCTGGGTGGCCGTGTCCAGCGTCGCTTCGAGCGATACCCGGTCCTGCGTGTAGCTGAGGTCGTCGGCGAGGCTGCTGAGCGCCTCCATGAACATCACGCCGAAATCGGCCTCGGAGCGCTCCTGCCAATCCGGGTAACGCAGGGCGGAGAAGTCCGACAGCGCTTTGCGGAAGCTGAGGAAGTCCTTCGCCAGGTAATCGATGGGCGGCTTGTCGCCCTTCTTGCCGTGACACACGGGGCACTCCGGCCCGCAGTCGAAGTCGGACGGGCACAGGGCCTTGAATGAGAACGGGGCGCTGGCGAAGAACGGGTCCAGTGCGGCGCTCGTCAGCGAGAGCGTGTAAAAGGAGAAGTCGCCCGGAGCGTCCACGGTCAGGCGCAGACGCGGACGGCCGTCGGCATCCGCGTCCCAGTCGGCGTTGGTCACCGGGTGCACGAGGACGTTGCGGACGGACTCGCCGCCGCTGATGCGCGGCAGCTCCGTCAGGCTGCCGGCGACGCCGACGCCGTTGAGGAAGTGCACGCGCAGCGTCTTCTGATCGGCGGTAGCGACCTCGACGAAGTCGATGCCGTTGAGCGCCGTCGAAGCCAGCAGGGCCGCGCGCCGGTCTTTCTGGCCCGCCATCTACTCCGGCCTCCGTGTGGCGATTGCGCCGCGGTGTTTCGGCCTCATATCACTCTTACCTCGAGGCGCTCGTCGGTACGCGTATCGAGCAGGACGTACTCGATGCGAAGGGCGAGCTGCGCCTCATCACCGGTCTCTTCCTCGGTGAGCACGTTCACGGCCTTGACTTCGATCTGGCCGGCGAGCCAGCGATTCAGCGACTGCTGGACAATTAGCCGCGTGGTGGCGTCCAGGGCGTCCGAGTGCGGCGCGAAGATCATCTGGCGAAGCCCGCAGCCGAACTCGGGCAGGTCGGCACGCTCCCCCGGCGCAGTTAGCAGCACCTGGCGGATCATCTGGTCCACGTGAGCGGCGTACCCCGCCCTGGCGGCCTGGCCGGACGCCGGATCGATGTGGAAGGGAAATGTGTAGTCGTGTCGTGCCATCTCGCCTCCCTAACGCCCGCTGTTCTTTGCCTGGGTGAATGTCACCATGACCGTCCCCTGCACGGCCTGGTCGCCAGCCACGCAGAGGCCGACGCTCTCCTCGGTCAGCGTGAAGTCACCGGCGGCGCGGCTTTGAGCCGCGGGCTTGACCCACTTGACGCTTACGCAGGGATGAGGCGCGCCGGCGACGTTGAGGACGCAGCCGGCGATCGTGAACGTGTCGCCGGCCCGCACAGCAAAGTCGCCCAAGAGCTTCGCCTTGCTGTTGGTTGTGGCCGCGCTGACCTGGCCGCCATGAGGGCACATCATCTGGCTCGACGTGTTCAGGAGGCGGCCCACTACGTCACCTCGAAAGCGCCGTCATTGACGTTGACGCTGGAATCGCTGATCAGGACCTTCTTGCCGCCGCGTTCGAGAGTCAGGCCGCTGGAGTCGAGCGTGAGCTTGTTCGCGTTGGAGTCTTCGATGGTTACAGTGCCGGCGTCGTCGTCTAGCAGGATCTTGTGGCCTCCCGCGGTGACGATCGTTTTGACGGCGGCCTTTGCCTCGGGAGGCTGCTCGTCGTCGCGCCAGTAGCAGCCGCTCCAGATCGGGTAGGAGACGTCGCCGCCCTCGAATTCGATCCAGACGCCGGCGCCCTGCTCGGGCAGGAAGGCGAAGCCGGCGCCGGGGCCGGCGTACGGCACGCAGGGACGGCACCAGCCGGTGGGCTGCAGGCCCAGGACAGCGGGCACCTTCGCCTTGATGCGCAGCGTGCTCTCGTCGATCTCCGTGACGGTGCCGCGATACTTGCCGAAGACCCGGTTTCGCACGCGCTCCAGGAGGTCCAGAAGGACTTGCTCGTCCATCAGAGGCCCCCCAGGGGGCTGGCGCCGCTTGGTTCCGGCCCGACCGCGTTGCGCACGAGGACGAACTTCATCTTGTGCGCCTCGCCGGTGATGCTGTGGCGGACGCTCCAGACGAAGTACTTGCCGGAGTGGAGGGCGCCCAGGCCTTCGAGCTGCACGACTGTCCCGGCTCGGAGGATGACGTTGAGGCGGGCCACCTCGGTCTCGCCCTCGCAGCGGACGAACCAGCCGGCCTCGCGCAGGAGCGCCTGGGCGCGAAGCTCCAGCTCGCCGGCGTCATCGACCGGCGTCGTCAGGAGGACGGTCATCGGCCGGTCGGCGAAGGTCTCGCAGCCGCGCTCGTCGAGCAGCGTCAGGCCCGACTCCGACGGTTCGGCGCCGACCCCGTCTTCTGCGGCGTCGCTGAAGAGCGCCTGGCGGGCCTTGACCGCCGTCGGCCGCGTGACCTCCCAGTCGAGGTCGAGCGCCGCGACCGTCCAGGCCTCCGGGTCGTTGAGCTGCAGCGTGGCCACGGGTTCGCCCTCGAGCCGCGGCGAGACGAAGTAGCCGACGCGTTCACCGGGCTTGTCCGCGCAGGCTACGCGGCAAATCTTGCCGTTGCCGCGGGCCAGACGCCGCAGGAACTGGATGTCCGAAGCGCGCTGCATCAGGGTGTGGCCGGCCTCGGTGTGCGATGGCGAATCGTCGTCCGAGTTCTCGTCCGCCGGCTTGATGCCGTACTCGCCGAAGATCGCGTTCGCGACGTCGGCGTCCGTCAGGTCGACCCACTCGCGCGCCTTCTCCTCCAGGTTCATCAGCCATTCGGCGTCCTGGCCCCAGACCTTGAGAGTGGATGCTGTGACCCCGGTCTCGACGTGCAATTTGTGGGAGAGGACGTAGCCATCGAACAGGCACTCCTGCGGCCCGTCCTCCACCTGCGCGACCAACGCCAGATTCCCGAACGGTTTGAAGCGCTCGTCGCTGACGAATGTGAGGTCGGCCTCCGCCGAGCGATTGACGGGCAGCGTGAGCTGGATGGCGCCTGGGAGGTCCACGTTTTCTTCGACCTCTACCAGCGACAGGGCCGAGTACAGGTCCTCATCGGCCGGGGCGCCGTCAATGATTAGCTGGAAGGTGCTTGGCATCTTTCCTCACTCACCCGCCGGCGGAATGCCGACAAGGCCGCCTGTGGCCAGGGCGTCCGGGACCACGGCGTCATTGGCGTCGCACAGCTGCCAGAAGGCAGTGGCGTCTTTGAGGTAGTGCGCCGCGATGTGGTCCAGCCGCTGCGCCTCCTCTCGGCGGTGCAGGCCCTGGAGCCGAGCCCGGCGCGGCCGCGGGATGCGGGCTACCTCCACCAGGCTGCCGTCTGGTCCGGCGACGGTGTAGGCGCCGGTCTTCGCGTAGCGGCTGTTGGGAAAGAACAAACCTGCCTGCCTTTCGCGTGCTGCGTCCCTAAATCGGCAGCATGCCGATGATCGATTCGGCCGAGTTGGCGAGATTGGCGAGCGCGAGCGCCTGCCGCAATCCCTGCGAGTACGTGTAGGCGCCTTTCGCGATCTCCTTCAGTGGCCCCGTCACAAACAAGAGCTCCTCCGGCGTCAGCACCTTCAGGTCCACGACGGCCTCGGCGTGAGTGGGGTTGAGAAGCGTGTCATAGAGGGTCTCGGTAATCTTGAGACTGGTGACCCTCACCGGCAGGATCCGGCCCGGGCCCCAAACGAACAGCACCGTCGGCACCTGGGACTCAGGCACGCTGCGCTTCACGCCGCCGCCCACGGAGGCCCCGAGCGCGCCGCCAATGGCGCCCGACGCGGCGCCCACCAGGCCTGGGGCGCCGCCGCCCGCCGCCACCGGGTACTGCAACATTTCCAGCGCGGCCAGACGCGTGTATATCCCCGAGACCGTGGCGATTCCCTGGGCGACGACGCTGCCGTCCGTGATCATGTCGCTCGCGTCCATGGCGAGAGTGAACGAAAATGTCTCGCCGGGCACGCCCTTCACGGCGAGCGGATTGCTGCGCCCTTCCGGGTTCGCGATCGCTTCCGGCGGCGTCCAGTTGTGGGTCATCGATTCAGGGTTGAACTGAAAGACGATGACATTGGGCAAGGGCACGAGGAACGTCGGCATGAATTCGACGAACGCCCCTCGCAGGTACCAGCCACTCACTGTCGCACCATCCTCCTCAAGCCAACTGCCGCAGCACTTCGGCCACAATCTGGTCCGCGGTGCAGGTCAGGCTGTCGCCGCCCTTGCGCTTGACCTCAACCCTCACCGCCTCCGCATCGCGCGACGGGACCGCGCGGGATAGGCCCTCAGCGACCAGCCGGGCCAGCCGGTCCGCCTCATCACGCCTGAAGCCCGGCAATCTCAAGCTCAGCCTCTCGACGTGCATCACGGTCACGGGTCAGTCCTCCCAATCGCCGGGCCGCAGCACATTGCCATGCTTGGTCAGCTCCCGCCGGCTGGCGGCGAGGACCTGGGCCATGCCGATGCGCCGATTGCCCTTTCGCGCCAGGAAGGCCGCGGCCAGGCCGGCGTTCTTGATGTCGGCGCCGGTGAAGGGCAACTTCTCGGCCAACAGGTCCCAATCGATGCGTTCGAGCAGCTCGTCTCCCGCAGGGGAGCGCTCCGGCAGGGCAAGGTGCCAGAGCCGCCGCCGCTCGGCAGGCCCCGGATGCACGAAATCGACGACGAAGCGAAGGCGGCGCAAGAAGGCCTTGTCGATGTCACTCTTGCGGTTGGTGGCCAGAATGGCGATTCCGTCGAACTGCTCCATGCGCTGGAGCAGGTAGTCGATCTCGATGTTCGCGAAGCGGTCGTGCGCATCCTTGACCTGCATGCGCTGGCCGAAGAGGGCGTCAGCTTCATCGAAGAACAACAGGACGTTCGAGCGCTCGCAGGCGTCGAATACCTGTTTCAGCCGCTTCTCTGTCTCGCCTATGTATTTATTCACTACGCCTGCTAAGTCTACGCGATATAGCTCCATGCCCAGGACGCGGGCTATTACCTGCGCCGCCATCGTCTTGCCGGTGCCGCTGGGGCCCGCGAACAACGCTGTCAGGCCGCGGCCCAGGGGAAACAGCTTCTCGAACCCCCAGCCCTCGAAGACGTCCGAGCGCAGCCGGGCCTGCGCCTCGAGCTCCTCCAGGTGGTCGCTGGTGTTTCGCGAGAGGACGATGTGCTCCCAGGTGTACGGGCACTCCAGGGGCGTGAACAGCTCGCCGGGCGCCTGATACAACGCTTCGCGGCAGGCCTCGGCGACGGCTTCCGGCCCGGCGGGCGCCGAAAGCGCCGCGCTCGCGATCTCGGAGGGCCTCAGTTTCCAGTCGGCCACAAGCGCGGGGGCGGGCGCATTGGTGAGCCGCGACCAGAGGGCCACGCGTTCGGCCCGCGGCAGCTCCGGCAGCCGGAATGCCCGCCGCGAGACCCCCTGAGGAGTCGCCGCCAGTGGTGAGGACGTGCCGAACAGGGTCAGCTCGGCCGCGGGCAGCGAGGCCCAAATGCCTGCTCCAGCACGATCGGCGTTGTCCCAATACACGGCGGCGCCCAGAAGCCGCGCCAGGCGCAACACCCGCGCGCCACGGTCGCTAGCCGCCGGCAGCGGCTCCGGCCCGAAGAGCGCGCTCGCGTCAGCCTTGACCATGTCCCTGTCCAGAGCGGCGCAGGCCTGGGCCCCCAGCGTGCTCCGGCCTGAACCTTCGGGCCCGACGATTTCGAGTTGGAGGGGTACCCGACCGCGCTGGAGCGAGCGGACGTGGTCCCGCATGCTCGCCAGCTGGTCCGGGTACAGGCATTCGACTCCTGCCAGGCTGGCGCGAAAGACAACCTCTACCGCCCCTCCAAGCGCCGGATCGGCGAGCGTGCCCGCCGTCAACCAGCCGACCAGACCGGCGTCGACGAGCCAGGGAGAAGTGATGCCCCAGGGGTTCGTCGCCGCTTCGGAAGGCCACGCCAGGCGCCATCTCACGAGCGTGGAATCGTGCCCGATCGCGGCCTCGGGCGGCCACTGGAACAGCTTCGACGCCAACCAGGGACTGCCGTGGCAGGCCTGGCCGTCGTCATTCAGGTATCCGTAGACGCGGGTAAGGGCGGGAGCCGTCTCCGCGGCTACGAGCAGACAGAGCAGGTCCAATTCCGGGGAGCTGAGGCCGAACTCCGCGCGCAGGCGCGCCCAGCGGGCGTCCCCGGAGAAGGCTTCGTCGGCCTGACCGATCGCGTCCTGAAACCGGCGGCCCTCGTCTTCGTAGAATCGCGCCTCGGCGCGGGTCTGCTCGGCCGGCTCGCTGAGGGCGTGGTCGACTTCGGCGTGGGTGATCGCCAGCCCCTGGCCGGGCTCTCCGTCCGATCGCCAGACCCGGCGCATCCAGTCGGTGTAGCGCCGCGCCCGAAGCCGCACGCGGGCCTGGAACGCGGGCTCAGCAATGGTGGTGTCTTCCGCTCCTGAAGTCATGGCAGGTCTATCCACCAGGAGGGGTCGCCTTCCACGCCGTTCACGCGGATACGCAGGGCATGGCGGCCGGCCGGCATCGTCAGCGGCGCCTGGAAGGTAATCGCCGTCCCGGCGCCGTTGACCACGAACTCGCCGGCGCCGGGAGCTCCGGCCCCGGGCGCCAGGGCGACGGTGCCGAGCAGCACCTCGGTCGCGCCCGGCGCGAAACCGGCGCCGGCGACCGCGTACATCCCGCCGGCATCGGTGAGCAGCGGTGGGTTCACGTTCACGTCGATCCGCGGCGCGATCGCGAACGCGGTTGAGTTCGACCGGGTGGTCGTCGGGTCGCCCAGTGTCGAATTGCTGCCCACCCGAAGCTGGTAGAGGCCTGGCTGCGGCGTGTTCGCGGGCGGCGCTCCGACCGTCGACGGCAGATTCAGGGTGATGCGAGAGTCTGTCTGGAGGAGGGAGCCAGGCGGCGCCGGATTGGCTGCCTTCCAGGCCGTGATTTCCGCTTCCACGCCGTTCGGCGCCACCAGATACACGCGGCTGCTGCTCGGTTGGTTGAGGCCGCCGCCGACCAGCAGAAGGCGTTGCCCGGCCACGCCGGTCGCGGGCGAGAGGTTGTAGGTAGCCTGGCGCGAAACCGCCGGCGCGCCGGAGGGGTAGCGGTAGGTCACCGTCCGGCGCGTCCCCGTAACCTGTCCCAGGTCGGCGAAGGGCAGGGAAGTGGGGTCCGCGCCCAGGTTTACGCGCGCCGGCCTCGGCGCGATGGGCCGCGCCGGCGCCTCCGGTGACATGAAGACGACGCTGACTCTAAAGACCGCCGAGAGCCTCATCGGCGACGTCGTCGCCTGCCAGAGGCGGCTGACCTCATCCGCGGTGTCGACTCCCATGGTCAGGGTGAACTCTTCTCGCACCGGTACGCCGTCGATCACCACCGTCTCGCGGACAATCGGATTTTGGTGGAAGCAGCGCAGGGCAATGCTCATGGCCTGCTGCTCCTGGACGTAGCTGTTGTCCGCGTAGGCGCTGAGCAGGTAGTAGAGGTCCAGGGCCTGCGGTTGGAAGGGAATAATCGGCGCGCGCAGGGCCGCCGCCGGCGTGTTCATCTGGAACTTGTCCTGCGAAAGGTGGAAGAGAAAGAGGCTCAGCTCGCATTCGCTGCCGCTGCGCACCGAATCCGGCGCGTTGCCGGAGACGTTGATCGTGAACTCAGGGTTTTGCGGCGTCCACATCGGCGACGCGGCGATGCTGTCATTGAGCAGCTCGACGAGCCGATCGGTAACGATCGAGAGATCGATGACCCCTAAACGGCCCAGGGGCATGGAGTACCTCTTTGCTTTTGCACGCTGAGCGCCATCCTCAGGCCTGCCGCAATCCAAACGCCGAGACGTGGCCGCGGGACAGCGGCGACTTCGGCGGCGCCGGAACCGCGGTTCGACGGGCCGGTGGCGGCGCGTCCGGTGGCGTCACCGTGACCTCGATACTGCCAACGTGCACGATGCCTGCCCCGGCCTCGCGCGCTTCGATGCGGACGGCGGGTCGCGCCGGCGCGATGGGGCCGGCATCGCCAATCGCGCCCGGCCGCGGCGCCGCCTTTGAGATGGCCGCGGCTGCGGGCTCCTGCCCTCCTTCAGCCGTCGCGGCCCAGACTTCGGCGGCCTCGCGGGCACCCCGCGGGGCCGGCCTGCCAGCGACGCCGGCGGCGACGTACGTCAGGGCCGAGGCGGGCGCCTCAGCGGGCAGTTGGGACCTCTCGGGACGGCGCGCATTGGCTGCCTCGCGGGCGAAATCGTCAATCGCGTGCTCGGGGCGGTCGCCCTCAAGGGGCGCGCCGGGCGGAGCGCTGGGCGGAGTGGGCGTTCGCCGCCGCGCGTCGCCGGGAAAAGCGTCTTGCTCGTGCGATGCCGCCGTGCTGATCTCGGCAGGCTCGGGGCCATCGAGGGCCGGGGCTGTCTCGCGGCGATGCTCCGGCGCCGAAAGCGTGGCCGGCGAAAGGCGCGGCGCGTCGACCGGCCCGTCTCGCTCCTGTTGGGGCCGGGTCTGAATCTGGACCTGGGCGTGGACGACGGTGGATCCGGTAATGGCAGGCGGGCGCGCGGCCCGGGCCTCGAACTCCGTCCCTACGCCGGCTTCGCCTGGACGCTGGAGGCTATGAGGCGGCAGAAGCAGGGGCATATTGCCGCGCGCCTCGCCGCCGATCTGGCGCAAGTAGGAAGCGGCCATCAGAATCCGGGCCTCTGCGAGCGCGCCATCTCCGCATATTGCAGACGGCGGCTTACGGGCAGGGCCAGAATTTCGGCTTCCGGCCAGTGATAGGTCGCCGCGATCAGGTGGACGTCCTCGTAGACATAGGCGGCCTGGGCGCGAAGCTCGCTGAGCACGAAGTGCGGCACGTCGAAATAGAAGTCGAAGCCGCCGCCGCACTCCGGGCATCGAGTTGCCAGCGGCTGCGATAGGCTCGGCGCCAGGGCCGACATCGCGTTCTCGGCACGGCGACGCTCGCTGCCGGACGCACCAGCCGGGCGCACGCAGCGACGGGCCAGGTCCGCGGCCGGCCTCGCGGCGCGACGGGCGGCGATCTGGTCGGCGGCGCGGGGCAGGCGAAAGGAGACAGCGGCGTCCCTCAGGCGAAACCAGCCTTCTTCGGCGTCCGGCGAAACGCCGCGAGGCAGCCGCGGCCGGTGATGCTCCAGGTAGTCGCCAATGTTGAAGGTAACGTCCATCCGCGCCCCGCACTCCTCTACTGGGCAGGGCATGTCGGTGGTGATGCGGTCGCCGAAGAGCATCTGGCGCAGGGCCAGCAGCAGCGCCTCTACGTCCGTCACAGGCAGCAGCTCCCAATCGACGTCCGGGCCGCCGGCCACACTCGCCAGGCGGGTGATGAGCGCCAGGGCAAGGGCGGGGCCACCGAAGGACGCCTCGCGCAGGAAGACGTCCTCCACGCCCGTCGGGCGGCGCAGGCGCACGTCGATGCCGCTGACCGGTAGACGAGACAACCCTATATCTCCTTGGGCTCCGTCAGCGTGAGGTCGTGCTCCCAGCCCTCGTTTTCGAGTTTCAGTTGCTCGATCGCGATTGCGTTTTGGCCGGCGTCGAGGTCGGGCAGCGCCTGGTACTCGGACACCCAGCAGCGGTGGACGATGTAGCGGTGGACGGCTTGGCCGGCCTCGTTCAGGAGCTCGATCCGCAGCTGCTGGCGCAGGTCCTTGAGCGAGGACGAAGGGGAGCCCTTGTCCAGCGACTGGGCGGCGTTCGCCCAGGCCTCGAAGTCCTTGTCGTGCGTGACACCGCGCTCCAGCGTGATCGGCTCATACTTCACGCGCCCGGGACCGCGGCGGATGATGGCATTGCCGCCCTCCTTGTATTCGATGGGCTCGGCGGTGCGCTTGAGGCCCGTGACCTTGCTCACGCCCGCGACCGGAGTCGTCGCTATGCCGAAGTACACGAGGAAGCGATAGCTCTTGTACGGGTCGAAGCGCTCGGCGTTGATCGAGAACTGCTTGCTCATCGAATGACCTCCTACGCCTGCACTTGCCCGGCAAGCTGGGCGATTTTCACGATCACGAATTCGGCCGGCTTAAGGGGTCGAAAGCCTACGAGTATATTGACTATGCCATTATCGATGTCCGTCTGAGTCGTCGTGGAGGCATCGCACTTCACGACGAAGGCCTGGCTGGGCGTCCGCCCCTGGAAGGCGCCCTGGTTGAACAGCGAGAGCATGAAGTTCTCGATCGTGCCCCTGAGCGCGGTCCACAGGGGGTCATCGTTGGGCTCGAATACGGCCCAACCCAGGTTGTTGTAGAGCGTTTGTTCTATGAAGAGCGCCATCCTGCGCACGGGCACATAGCGCCACTGCTGATAAGCGTTGTTGTTGGTCACGACCGTGCGTGCTCCAAAGACCACGGAACCGGTGCTGAAAGTGCGCACGCAGTTCACGCCGATCGGGTTGAGGACGCCCTGGCGCATGTCCGTCATCCGCCCGCGGGCGACGACGCCGGTCGTGTTTCGCAGGGTAGTCTCGAGGCCGGCGGGCGCTTTCCAGACTCCACGATTCAGGTCTGTACGCGCATAGATACCAGCGATATACCCGCTCGGGGCGATGTCGATGCTGCTGTTGAGGATGGGGTCCCGCCCCCGCAGATAGGGGAAGTAGAGCGCCGCATTGGCGCTGGCCGGCACCAGGCCCGCGGTCAGGAACTGCTGAATGGGAGTCAGCAGCGGGTCGGAGGCATCGGCGGCGGCCTGCACGGGCGCGTCCAGGATCACGAAGGCGCGCTTGGCCTCGCAGTACGCCAGCGCCCGGCTCCAGATGCCGTTGTCCGCGACACCCGGCAAAACCATGATGTTGAAGATTTCCACCTTGTCCAGGCTGGCGTCGGCGTCGAACACGCCGGAGTAGTCGCTGGGACTGAAACTGGTCGCGAAGCCGGCCGGCGGGGCCGCCGTCAAGGCGGTCTGGCTGGCCGCGGTGAACGCGGCGCCGTAGTTGCCGCCCGAGGGCGCGACCGTGACCAGCGACGACTTCGGCGCCGCGATGGTGCCGAGGCGGTTCTCGACGTGGCCGTCTGTACCTGCGATCAGAGTCACGCCGCGGAAGGTCTCCACGCTGGTGCCGTAGGTGATCGTGATGTCGGCCGTGTCGTCGGCCGCGGTGGTCTGGCGCAGGTTGTCGATGGTCACGCGCATCGTCACGCGGTCGGTGGGCTCGCGGGCGTTGAACACGATGCCGCCGATGGTCGCGCTGGGACGGATCAGGTCGCCGGGCCCGACGATCGCTCCGGCGGCATCGCGGTAACGCGGCTGCAGCCCGACCACATAAGCGTCCGAACCGCCGTTGATAAAGAACTGCTCGACCGCCAGGGGGATGTCGGACGGCACCTGGCCGCTGGCAAAGTGGCCGCCGAACTCGCGCTCGTAGTCCGCGAAATTGAAGATGCGGACGGCCGTCTCGAAGTTACGTGTCTTGAAGGGATGAGTGTAGCCGGCGAACACGGTGACCGCGGTCGGCGCCGGCGTGATTGTACGGGCGCTGCTCGGCACCTCTTCGATGTAAATGCCGGGATAAGTTGGTGTAACTGCCATTTAGAGCCTCCAGTTGGCCGGGCCGCTAAGAGCCGGTCGGGATTGATGCCGATGCCTTGGTGGCGGCCTGCACTTCGCCGCCGCCGCTCAGCGCATAGCCGCCCGCGGCAGGCGGGGCCAGCGCGCCGCCATCGGGCGGTGCCACCGTGATCTCGTAGCCGAGGGCGGCCACGAGGTCGGCCGGCTCGATGCCGGCCGCCGCCTTCGTCCAGACCGCCTCCAGGGTGAAGGTGCCGGGATTCGCCGGATCGGTGGCGGCGCTGATCGTGACCTTGGTCAGGGCCGCGTCTGCCCCTCCGGCTTTGGTGGTAAGCACGAACGCGCCGGCGCTCCCGTCCGCCTTTGCGATGTCCGCGGTCGCGGGGTCGCCGGTCATGGGGTAGACGCCGTCCTTGGGCTGGCTGGGGTTGCCGCCGCTGGAGACGAAGACCAGGCCCGGCTTATCGCCACCGCCCGCCGCCGTGCCAACCACCGCCTTGACCGTCTGCGGCTTCAGCAGCTCGTAGGTGTTGGTCTCGGTGAGCGTGATGTCGAAGATGGTCTTGGTGGCATCGGCGGGCTTCGGCCGCACGTTGGTGATCTCGACCTCGATCGAGTTTCCGGCCGAGCCGGCCGACTTGGCAGATATGACCATCGCCGGCACCGGCGGCGCCTGAGCGTCGGACGTCAGGATGCCTTCGCGCGCCAGGGCGGCCAGCCACTTCGTGATGTCGGCGCTGGTGGAGGCGCTCATGCCCGCCGGAGGCGTGAACTTCGCGCTCCCATCCTCGAAGTAGATCAGCGACGTCGGGATGGAGAGCTGGCTGCTGGTACTCGGGTCGGTATAACCAATGGGCGCCGTAGCCAAAGCGGCAAGTTTAGCCATGCATTCCTCCTCTAGCGGATCACGGTCCGCGCTCGCTGCCGCTTTCCGGCCTTCCGCCCGCGAGATAAGTCCCCAGGGCGTCCGCTAACCCCTTGGTGCCGACGAAGCGGGCGACCATCGCACCGTCTATGTCGGCGAGCTCGCCCCGCAGTATTCGGCGCTGCCTATCGACCAGAAGTCGCAGGATCACCGTTATGTACTGGCTATCGGCTAGATCGTCCGATGTTCGGGCGGACACGCGGCCTCTATTCCTGGACCCAAGCCCACGCTGATAGAGATAGCAGCCGGCCCTGAGGGTTCCCTGATGGGGGCCCCTAAATGGCGCTGAAACTTACTTGAGGTATGGCTGAGAAACGAATTAGATGCCGGCAGGGTCCAGCCGGATCTTCTCGTACAGGGCGCAGGTGGCTGGCTCCGGCGCCACGTCGAACTCGCCGCGGAGAATCTGCTCGCAGAGCCGGAATTGGCGCAGGGCCTGGGCACGCTCGCCGCGGAGCACGTGGCAGCGCATGACCAACCGGTGCGCGTCCTCGCGGCAGGGGTCATGCTCCAGCAGCTTCAAGGCGTGACCGAGGCAGGCGTCGATATCGCCTTCGCTGTTGTAGTGCGAGGCAAGCCGGGCCAGCATCGTCAGGTAAAGCGCCCGCAGCCGTTCGCGCTCGATCAGCGCTTGCTGGAGGTCGGCTGTGCAGAGGTCGCCGTTATAGAGGCTCACTGCCTGGTGATACGCCTGGATGGCCGAAGGCTGGTTGTCATGGGCCTGGCGGTAGGCGGCGTCCGCCAGCGCTTCGAAGCAGGCGGCGTCCACGCCAACGCCGGCCTCCGTGTTCAATCGGTAGGAACCCTGGACGTGGAGGACCGGCGCCGCCCCGCGCAGGGCATCGCCGAGTTGCTTGTGCAGGCCGTGGACCAGCGTGTTCAGGGCCTGCCCGGAGAGCGTAGGGTCTGTCTCCGGCCAGACCTCCGCCAGGACCACGTCGCGAGGGACGCGGGCGCCGCGCCTCAGCGCCAGGCTGGAGATCAGGGCCTCCGTGCGGCCGCCACCGCGCGTGGTCACGTGGACGCCGTTCTTGAACAGGCCAAACGGCCCGAGCAGGCAGATTAGCACCGGCCAATCGGCCGGAGGCCGCATCGCTGGGCTGGTCTCGGCTGTCATCGCATTGCTTGGGGAAAGGTCGCCAGGGCACTAAGCGGATATGGGGAAATCAGTAGAAGCGGCGCCACTCTATCAAACCAATTTCGGCGCCGTCTAGAGATAACGCGTCAACCTCTCCAAACATGTATGAGTTCTTAAGTATTGCAATGGCTCTTATCAAAGCAGGGCTCAACTCTCGTTACGCGGCCGGCGCCCGCCCTTTGGACCTGTGGACGTCGCACATCGAGGTCCCCGCCCTGCTCGCCCGTTCTCAGTCGTCTCGTACTGGACGGCGGGTTCCCGGCTCCTGCCGGCCGGCGTGAGGCCGCAAATGCCACGGGCGGTGCCTTTGATGTAAGCGAGCGCGCTTCGCCAAGCCCCGGCAGAGACCATTCGCCAGCATTGAAACGGCAGGCTCAGGGCCAGCCGCCCGAAGAGGAAGGGAATCCAGCCGGGGCCGCGAACGTACTTTTCGCCAACCAGGTAGGCCCCACGGGCCATGTCGAATGAGGCGCGGGGGCCGGGGACGTGGGACCCCGGCACGCCGCGCGTGACCGAAACCTTATGTCGCGCCAGCGGGCGGCCAACGACGACACATTCGAAGCCCAGGCTGGCCGCGCGCAGACACCAATCGACGTCGTCGTGGCTGAACGCGAGGCGCTCGTCCAGCAAACCTACCTCATTCAGGGCTCGACGGCTAATCATGACGGCGCAGGTCGCGGCGAGGTCTGTCCGGAAGGTTGTCCCTACTTTCGGAAACGCCGCCAGAGGTTTTTTGAAGTGGTGATTCATCGTTAACCCGAAGGTGCGACTGTATGTGGCGCCCGCGAACCAAACCACGCCGGGGCTGTAGTAGTCGAGGATGATCGGTGACGCCAGCGCCGTCACCTCCGAGTGCCCGAACGCGGGCAGCAGGCCTTCGATGAAGTCCGGCTCCACTACGACGTCGTTGTCCACCTGACACACGTAATCGGCTCCCAGGTGAAGCGCCTCCTCGAATCCACGGTTGTAGCCGAAAGGGATGCTGTGATTGGAACCGCTTTCGACGAACAGGACGCTGTCTCCCCAGCGCGCGCGCAGCCGCTCCAGTGACCCGTCCGTGGACGCGTTATCCACCACCACGGTGAGGCGGGGCTGGTAGGTAAGAGCGTGCAGCGAGCGCAGACACTCGTCTGTGTCCTGGAAGTTGTTCCAGGTGAGGACCATGCAGCAGACGAGGGGGCGGTCCAGCGGCTCTTCCGGCATCGGTCTACCGCCTCGGCGGCCGCCGCATGAACCAGTTCCTCATGCCAAGGACGGGAGCTTCTTCCACTACTTCGAAGCCAAAGGAGGCGTAGAACCGAACATTCTCTTCCTTGTCGGTCTCCAGATAGCCGGCGCCGCCATCCGCGTCCATGCGGCCGCAGCATACGGCCAGCATTTGCGTGCCGATGCCCAGCCCTTGCAGGGCGAGCTCGACGGCGATAGGGCCAAGGTGCCAATGAGGCTCCGCCGGGTCGCGTTTCCCCCACTCGCGCGACCACTGGCGCAGGCGCAGTGTCCGGGCGGGGCCCAGCGCGGCGATGGCGGGCCACTGCCTGACGCGCTGGGCCAGATCGGGCGCGCAATGCGCCGGCGGGGCAACCGCCGACACGCCGACCGCAACCGCGCCGCGCCGGGCGCAAAGGACCTCTAATTTGCCGAGGTTGGGCAGAAACAGGCGCTGGAGGGCGTTGATGCGGCCATCGGGGTCAGCGCCAAGGGCGGCGACAGCGTTGGGATTGTCTCTCATGCCACGCGCCAGGACTCCGGCCGCGAACGGCGCTTCCCCGCCAAGCAGTGGCCCCAGGGTGACCTCGAACAAGTAACCTCCTCAATGCGGCTCGGGCGGGCCGGGCTTGCATGTCCTTCGGCGGGGCCGGAGGCCAGAGTCGCCGTAACGCTATTTCAGGATGCACCTTCAAACAAGCCCGCTCCCCTCCGGGTGTGTCCAACTCCAGAGGCGGGCGTTGCCCCAAGGCCACGAATAATCAGATTCAAATGTGAGCGCCGGCGCGGCCGATGCCGACAATACAGGTGAGGGCAAAACGTCATGACTTTTCAACTGCTACTGCTCAATCGGACGCAGGGCGCGGACGAGCGCAGAAAGCGCGGCCTCCTTTACCTGCTCGCATTTTGCCTGCTGGCCCTCGTGGCCGTTTGGGGACCTCTGCTTGTCCAGCGGCCTGATAGCGGCCAGGAGAATTCGCTCATTCTCCTCCGGGTGCTGGCCCTCCTCAGCGGGACGATGGCGCTGTGGATCAGGATGTCAGGCGAGGCCAAGGCGGCCGGCGAGACGGCGGCGCCAAAGCGGCCCCAGGAGTCGAAGTCGCTGGACGGCTTGTGGAAGTTCGCCGAGTGGCGAAGCGCCCGCGCCGATAAGTTCGACGAGTTCCATGCCAGCGCAGGGACGGCGCTCCCTCCCGAGAGGCCGATCGAGGCGCCACTCAAGCAAACCGCCGGACGGTCGAAGCGAGTGGCGAAGGCCGAGAAGCCACACGACCCTTTCGCCAAAGCTCTCGAGGAATTCGACAATCGCAGCGAGGGCGGGCGCCGCAGAAATTAGGCCGTTCAGCAGCTACTCGCCTGTCGGGCGGGTCACGAGATGCAGCCGGACGCCCGGGTTCGCCGCCAGGATCTGGTCCTGGACGGAGCGCCGAAGAAGGCGTTCCACGGCCCCGGGCCGGCGATAAACGAGGACAATGTGTCTCGCCTGTTCGGCATGTAACAGCGCCGAAAGCTGCTTGATCCCGCCCTCGTGCTCGAGCGGACGGACCTTGCCGTTGAGGTCTTCGGCAAGCTCCAGTGTCCGGGCCAGGTCGCGCTCCCCCTGTTCCGAAAGCTGCTTGACGAAGTAGGCCACGAGCAGGTCCCCTCTAAGTCCGCGCGCCAGCTTCCATGCTTCGCGGACGGCGGCCCGTGCCGCAGGCGATTCATCCACCAGCACCACCACGTGCTCCGCGACCTCGGTGTCACGCGTTGCAGCGCTTACGACTCGCCAAGGAGTGCGTGGGCTTCGAGTACCTAAGGTTACAGCCGTTTAGACAGGCACCAGGTGAATCTCTACGGCCGACTTTGACATCAGCCTGTGCGGGAGCGATCGTCCGCGCAGGCGCGCCCACCAGCCCTCGCGCGCACGAGGCAGGACCACGTGGTCGATCGACTCGAGATAGATGAGGGCGTTTACAGCCGAGGCGTAGTCGTCACCTTCGAGGGGCACGATCTTTGCGTTGAGGTCTTCCGCGAGCTCCAGAGTCCGCGCCAGCTCGCGTTCCTGGTCGGCTCCTCGGTCCCGGCGCAGATACGCCGCTAGGAGCTCGCCGTGAAAGCCCTGGGCAAGGCGCCAGGCGTGCCGAATGAGCGAACGAGACTCGGGACGGTCGTCCACCAGCACCAGGACCCTTTCCTGGACGTCGGGCTGGCCCTGGCGCAACCGCATCAACGCTTGCAACTGGTCTTCGACTTCGTCCGCAGTTCGCCGGAGAGCCAGCTCGCGCAGGACGGCGAGGTTCTCGATGCGAAAGAAGTTGTCGAGCGCCTTCCTGGCTTGCTCGGGTCCATAAATGTGGCCGTGCTCCATGCGCGCACGGCCACCCTCTGGAGACAAATCCACGAGGATCACTTCATCGGCATCGTCGAGCACTGAGTCCGGCAGCGTTTCGCGCACTTTGACACCGGTCAGCGACTCGATAGTGTCATTCAGGCTCTCGAGGTGCTGGACGTTGAGCGTCGACACAACATCGATTCCTGCATCGAGGATGACCTGCACGTCTTCGTAGCGTTTCTCACGCTCGGATCCTGGTGCGTTGCTATGAGCTAATTCATCGACCAGGCACACCGCGGGATGGCGTTTGAGCACGGCTTCGACGTCCATTTCCTCGATCGCGACGCCCTGGTACTCGATCCGCTTTCGTGGGATTACCTCCAGGCCCTGGAGTATGGACTCTGTGGCCTTGCGGCCATGCGTTTCGACGAAGCCGACGACGACGTCCTCGCCGTAGGTCTCGCGCCGTTGCGCCTCGTTGAGCATCGCGTAGGTCTTGCCCACGCCGGGGAAGGCGCCGAGGTAGATGCGCAACCTGCCGCGCCCGGACTTATCGCGGAATTCCTTCTGGATTCGCGCGAGAATCTCGTCGGGATTGGGTCGCGCGGCTTCGCTCATAGGGCTACGGGAGGCCCGGGCGCGCCGAAGCGTCGGGTGGGACGCCGTGGACGTCGCGAAACTACGTCGAATCGACGATGCCGTAGCCAACTCATCGCGCCGATGAAAGCTGATACGGATACAAGTCGTACAGCTTGGCCCGCAGGCGGTGCACCAGCGTGATTAGCCGGCGGGTGGTGGCTGGGACGGGAATGTCCCTCAGAAGGAGTAGCAACTCCTCGTAAGGCAGCACGGTGTTGCGATTTCGCACAAGCGCAGTTCAACAGCTCGAATTCTTGTCTTCCCAACCGAACTTCATTGGCGTCCACGCGGCCTTGAAAGATGTCGAAGTTGATCTGGAGCTTGCCGAGGACCAGCACGCCTTCTCGGACATGCTCTTTGAGGGCGGAGGAGCTGTCAGCCTGCCGCATCTTTATTGCGGTCTGGTTCGTTCTGGCCGTGCTCACCATGGCGACACACTCCTCAGGCCGAAGCGCCGAAGGCAGAAGTCATCAGCGCGATCAGAGTGGCAATGATAAACAAAGGTCGCTCATCATGGCGCAAGACGGTCGCGCCGTACTGGTTGATAATTCGCGCTTCCGCCGGATGCGGAGGGAACCGGAGAGCGAGAAATAGTATCCGCGAGCCTTCGTAAGCGTCGAGGAGTTTCCGCAGGTCGACCACATTCTCGTCGCCGGTCTGGTAGATCACCATTGCTTCAGGCTGGCCGGCGCCTTCGAGGAGGAGCCTCTCGGTTGGCCGCCTGCTTTCGACCAGGAATACTGAGAACTCGGACTTGTCCAGGAGGAGTGAAAGCTCCGCCAGTGAGGACATGTCCGGCCCGGCAATAACGATCTGCTTCTTCATCGGCCACGCTCTCAGAACTTACTGCGCGTCCAGCGCGAGGTTGAGCCTGCAGCACGTTGACGCGCGGCTCGCCCAGCACGAAGAGCAGCGAGCCGTCCGTGTACTTCTTCGACCAGCGCCCGCACCGCGTCCTCGGTCATGCCGCGCTCCTTGGCGACGCGCGCGACCTGCAGCTCGGCGTAGGCCGGCGAGATGTGCGGGTCGAGGCCGCTGCCCGACGCCGTGACGGCGTCGACCGGGACGGTCGCGTCGGCAGCGAGGCCGTTCTCCTCGCGGATCGTCGCGAGGCTCTCGGTCACGCGGTCGACCAGCGCCTGGCTGGACGGGCCGAGGTTCGAGCCGGACGAGGCGCCGCCGTCGTAGCCGTCGGCGCCGGCCGCCGAGGGCCGCGGGTGGAAGTACTCCGGCCCGCTGAAGTTCTGGCCGACCAGCGATGAGCCGACGGCCTCGCCGTCCACCTTGACGATGCTGCCGTTCGCCTGGCGCGGGAACACGCCCTGGGCGATGCCGGTGATCGCAGCGGGTAGGCCAGGCCGCAGAGGACGGTGAAGAACGACCATGCTGATGATTGCGGTCCGGAAGTCTGTTGACCAGTGTTCTTGCCATGACTAACCTCTATCCTTCGATTCGCCTAGTCCAGACCGAACAGCGTCAGGAGCACGTCGATCAGCTTGATGCCGATGAACGGCGCGATGATGCCGCCGAGGCCGTAGATCAGCAGGTTGGAGCGCAGCACCTCCGCCGCCGGCCGCGCCCGGTACGTGACGCCGCGCAGCGCCAGCGGCACCAGCGCGATGATGATCAGCGCGTTGAAGATCACCGCCGACAGGATCGCGCTCTCCGGCGTCGACAGGTGCATGACGTTCATCTTGTCCAGCTCCGGGTAGATGCCCGCGAACATCGCCGGGATGATCGCGAAGTACTTCGAGACGTCGTTGGCGATGCTGAACGTCGTCAGCGCGCCGCGCGTCATCAGCAGCTGCTTGCCGATGGCGACGACGTCCATCAGCTTCGTCGGGTCGGAGTCGAGGTCGACCATGTTGGCGGCCTCTTTCGCCGCCTGCGTGCCGCTGTTCATCGCCACGCCGACGTCGGCCTGCGCCAGCGCCGGCGCGTCGTTCGTGCCGTCGCCGGTCATCGCGACCAGGCGGCCCTTCGCCTGCTCCTCGCGGATGAGCCGGATCTTGTCCTCCGGCTTCGCCTCGGCGACGAAGTCGTCGACGCCCGCCTCGGCGGCGATCGTCGCGGCGGTGAGCGGTTGTCGCCGGTGATCATCACGGTGCGGATGCCGGCGCGGCGCAGCTCCTGCATCTGGTCGCGGATGCCGGGCTTCACCGTGTCCTTGAGGTAGATGAGGCCGAGGACCTCCGTGTTGTCGACGACGGCGAGCGGCGTGCCGCCCGCCATCGCGATCTTGCGCCGAGCGCTCCTGCAGGTCCGGCGGGCACTGTCGTCGCCAGCGCGCGAGACGGCGTCGACGGCGCCCTTCATGATGCGGTGGCCGTCGATCTGGATGCCGCTCATGCGCGTCTCGGCGCTGAACGGGATCAGCTCGGCGCCGTCGGTCGACGCCTCCGCCTGGTAGCCCATGCTGCGCGCCAGGTCGACGATCGACCTGCCCTCCGGCGTCTCGTCGGCCAGCGAGGAGAGCAGCGAGGCGTTGATCAGCTCCTTCTCGTTGTGCCCGCCGACCGGGATGAACTCGGACGGCAGCCGGTTGCCGAAGGTGATCGTGCCGGTCTTGTCCAGGAGCAGCGTGTCGATGTCGCCCGCCGTCTCGACGGCCCGGCCGGACATCGCCAGCACGTTGTGCTGCACCATGCGGTCCATGCCGGCGATGCCGATCGCCGACAGCAGGCCGCCGATCGTCGTCGGGATCAGGCAGACGAGCAGCGCGACCAGCGCCGTCGGTCGTGACGTCGCCGTCGACGAAGTCGAGCGAAGGGGCGGATCGTGCCCACGGCCAGCAGGAAGATGATCGTGAAGCCGGCGAGCAGGATGTTCAGCGCGATCTCGTTCGGCGTCTTCTGGCGCTCGGCGCCTTCGACCAGCGCGATCATCCGGTCGAGGAAGGTCTCGCCGGGGTTGGCCGTGATGCGGATGCGCAGCCAGTCGCTGGTGACGGTCGTGCCGCCGGTGACGGAGCTGCGGATGTCGGTGCCCGGCTCCTTCAGCACGGGCGCCGACTCGCCGGTGATCGCGGCCTCGCTGACGTAGGCGACGCCCTCGATGACGTCGCCGTCGCCGGGGATGTCGTCGCCCGCCTCGACGCGGATGATGTCGCCCTTGCGCAGCGTCGGACGAGCGAGACCTTCTCGATGACCGCCGTCGCGTCTCGCGCTTGCGCCATCGTGTCGCGGCGCATGGCGCGCAGCGTGTTCGCCTGCGCCTTGCCGCGGCCCTCCGCCATCGCCTCGGCGAAGTTGGCGAAGAGCACCGTGAACCACAGCCAGACGCGAGATCGGCGGCGGTGAAGAACCTCGGCTCGCCGCGGCTGCCGAAGAGCGTCGTCGAGGAACAGGACGGTCGTGACGACGGCGCCGATCTCGACGACGAGCATCACCGGGTTGCCCAGCAGGTGCACGCGGGTTCAGCTTCCTGAACGAGTCGAGGGACGCCTGGCGGATGATGTCGCCGCGGAAGATCGAGATCCCGGCCTTGCGCTCTCGCGCGATTGCGGATGGTCGCTCCGTTGTCATGTCTGTTCTGCCTTTGCAGCTATCCAGCGTCGCGTCCCTAGAACAGCTGCGCCGGCGTTCACCAGGAAGTGCTCGACGATCGGCCCCAGCGCCAGCGCCGGGAAGAACGTCAGCCCGCCGACGATGAACACGACGCCCGACCAGCAGGCCGACGAAGAGCGGCCCGTTGGTCGGCAGCGTGCCGGCGCTCACCGGCACCATCTGCTTCTGCGCCAGCGCGCCGGCCAGCGCCAGGATCGCGACCATCGGCAGGAAGCGCGCGAGCAGCATCTCGATGCCCATCGCGGTGTCGTAGAACGGCGTGTTGGCCGTCAGGCCGGCGAAGGCCGAGCCGTTGTTGGCGCCGCCGGACGTGAAGGCGTAGAGGATCTCGCGAGTAGCCGTGCGGCCCGGCGTTCAGCGGCCCGGCCTGGCCCAGCGTCGGTCGTGCGTGCCGATCGGCCGTGAGCAGCAGCATGAGCGGCGGAGCGTGATCAGGAAGTAGATCGCCGCCAGCTTCATCTCGTACGGGCCGATCTTCTTGCCCAGGTACTCCGGCGTGCGGCCGATCATCAGGCCGGCGATGAAGACGGCGATGATCGCGAAGACGAGCATGCCGTAGAGCCCGGAGCCGATGCCGCCGAAGACGACCTCGCCCAGGTGCATGTTGAACAGCGGGACCAGGCCGCCCAGCGGCGTGTAGCTGTCGTGCATCGAGTTGACGGAGCCGTTGGAGGCGTCGGTCGTCGGCGTTCGCCCAGATGGTCGGAGTCGGCGATGCCGAAGCGGACCTCCTTGCCCTCCATGTTGCCGCCGGAGCTGGCGCAGGTCGCCGGTCTGGTACGCCTGGTCGACGCCGAGGTCGGCGAGGGTCGGGTTGCCGCGCTGCTCCGCGGCGTAGGCGATGAAGGCGCCGGCGAGGAAGAGGACGCTCATCGCGGCGAAGACCGCCCAGCCCTGGCGCGTGTCCTGCCGACCATCTTGCCGAAGGTGTAGGTCAGCGCCGCCGGGATGAGGAAGATCGCGACGACCTCCAGGAAGTTGGAGAACGGCGTCGGGTTCTCGAAGGGCACGGCGGAGTTGGCGTTGAAGAAGCCGCCGCCGTTGGTGCCGAGCTGCTTGATCGCGATCTGCGAGGCCGCCGGGCCCATCGCGAGGATCTGCTTCGCGCCCTCGAGCGTCGTGACCTCCTTGTAGGAGTCGAAGTTCTGGATCACGCCCTGCGAGACCAGCAGGAGCGTCAGGACGATCGACAGCGGCATCAGGATCCAGAGGATGCAGCGCGTGAGGTCGACCCAGAAGTTGCCCAGGTCGCGTCGTCGAGCGGCGCGCGAAGCCGCGGATCAGGACGATGACGACGACGATGCCGACGGCAGGCGGAGACGAAGTTCTGCACCGTCAGGCCGAGCATCTGCGACAGGTAGCTCAGCGTCGTCTCGCCGCCGTACGACTGCCAGTTCGTGTTGCGTCGTGAAGCTGGCCGCCGTGTTGAAGGAGAGGTGCGGCGTCGTGCTCGGCAGGTCCTGCGGGTTCAGCGGCAGGCTGCGCCTGCAGCGCGCAGGAGGGCGTAGACGATGAACATGCCGACGGCGCTGAAGAGCACGCACGCTGATCGCGTAGCGCTTCCAGTCCATCTCCTTCTTCGCGTCGACCATGAAGACGCGGTAGATCACGCTCTCGACCGGCGCGAAGAAGCGCTTGCGAGATGCGTGCCCTCGCCCTCGAAGACCGCGGCCATGTAGGCGCCGAGCGGCTTCGTCAGCGCCAGGATGACGAGGAAGTAGAAGAGGATGTGGATGACGCCGCTGACTTCCATGCCGGACTCCTAGAACTTCTCAGGCCTGATCAGCGCGACGATCAGGTAGACCATCACAAGCGCTGAAACGACAAGCAGCAACACGTTTTCAAGACCCATCTACTTCATCCTTTCAACCAGTGCCGACTGATGCAGCCACGAGGGCGCCGTTCTCGGGCGGGAGCCACGCCCCAGCGCGGCCCACGATTGCAGATCCCTGTGGAGTCCTCGTTGCGAATCTTGGATTGTCATCATGGGCCCTCCCTGCGCGTTCGGCTGGCGGACGCCAGCCTCAGCCGAGTCGCCGGCCCGGCTCGTCGGCGTCCTGTCCGTGTCCTCCACCGCCTCCACCAGCGCCTTGATCGGGAACGGCTTGACTAGCGCATGCGCCGGCCTGAACTCCGTGATCCGGATTTGCGAGAGCGGCGCGCCGGAGATAACCACCACATGTAGCTCCTCGCGGTCCCTCGGGCTCAGGCCGCGCAGGATCTCCCAGCCGCTTGCGTCGGGGAGGTTGATGTCCACGATCGCCGCGTCCGGCCAATCCTCCATCATGCTGGTCAGGGCGCCCTCAGCCGTCGCCTCGGTTCGCACGACATGGCCGCGCGCACCCAGGTTGCGGGCGACTACATCCGCGAGATCGACATCGTCTTCGACCAGCAGAACTTTCATGACACCACCTTGCCTTGCCGGACATTCGAGCTGCGCGTATGGCCGGCGCCCATCATGGTCCGGCCGGCATTCCGCCTGGCGGAGCCTCTCGAGCGCTCGACTGCGCGCACTCCAAACCTACTGGCTACACTCTTTCGAATCCGAAAATCGAGGCGGCAAAGGCCACGAACAGGCCCAGGCTAATCAGCACGTAGATCACGTCGTTCATTGCTCAATCCTCCGCTTCTTTAGAAGGCCGCTGCGAGGAGGTTCCTGGCGACCACAAGCGCGAACACCACAAGAACGGCAGCGAAGAACGGCCACTCGGACTCAACTCTGGTCAGGCGCCTATCCGGCGGTTCCTCCGACTTGCTCGGACTCATCACGAGATGTCCTCCGTTTCATCGTTCCCGCCGATCATGCTCCCGTCCTTGAGGGCACGGTCGAGAGTGTCGGCAGGGAAGGGCTTGAGGAAGTAGTGTGCCGGGCGGAACTCTGCCAGGCGCTTCTGCGAAATCGGCGCGGCGGAAATGACGATGACCTTGAGGGTCTCACGGTCGTGGTCACTCAAGCGCCGCAAGATGTCCCAGCCGGAGCCGTCCGGAAGGTTGATGTCCAGGATCACTGCCTGGGGCCAGTCCTCGGCCATGCTCAGGATTGCGCCTTCGGCGCTGCCCTCTGTGGCTACAGCGTGGCCGTGTGCCCTCAGATTGCGGGCCAGCACATCGGCCAGCGGGGCCTCGTCTTCGACCAGAAGTACTTTCATTTCTGAATCCTAATCTCGTCGAGTGGTGGCGAACCGCTGCCAGACGGCCCGAATTGTGGCAGCGGATGGACCCGCTGTCGCGGCGCCTTCGAATGCCGCCGTGCCCTGGCCGTTCCCCGGCTCTGCCGCTTGGGCCTGAGACTGAGTCAGCCTCACCGAAATGCTCCTGCCGTTGTCTTCGATTTCAGCAGCCAGGCTGTATTCGGCGGCGAGGTCGCGAGCCAGCCTGACCAGCGCTTCGCGGTCACTTTCAGAGGCGCCATCGAAGCGCTGCGAGACACTGACCCCGCCGATCAGGTCGGAATGGTTGCCGGCGACGGTCAGGCTGGCCCCACGGATCAGCCTTGCCCACTCGGGATATCGATTGGCCGTTAGTCTCTGCGTGAATGCTGTTTCCATCGGTCACCTCACGCCCGGCGCGGCGGGTGGCCGCGTCTCGCTCTATGCGAGACAAATCTAGCTCTGCATCGATGAGCGACGTGTGAGCAACCGGGTTCTATCTAAAAGGAAACTGTCAGGATTGCTGCTCGCTTGCCCAACTGACGAAACCAGGTCGGCGGTCGAAAGGATGCCAGGTCAGCCTCGGCCGGCTGGGTTTGTCAGCCGGCACCGACAAGCTGCTCCGCGAGCGGACCCAGCCCCATGGCGACAAAGTAGCTGAGACCTCCCACGATGGCTATGACCGCGAGGAGCATCGCCGCGAAAGTGCCGGACGCAGTCCGCAATGTCGCATAGGTGGGCAACCGGCGTGCCCGCCCTGCGAATGATCCGGCCACCGCCAGAGCGACCGCGGCGAGCACGAACCGCCCGACAAGCATCGCGGCAGCGGTTGTGAGGTTGTAGAAGGGACTGTTCGCATTAAGGCTGGCCATGGTCAACCCGTTGTTGGCGGCCGAGGATGCGTAGGCAAAGAGTATCTGTGTAAAACCGTGGGCGCCGCTGTTGACGGTGAGGCCGGCCCGGCCGGACTCCAGCGCCACGGCCAGGCCCGTAAGGCCCAGTACTATCGCAGGGAAAGCGATGATGTACAGGACGACGCGCTTGGTCTCGTCCGGTCCCATCTTCTTCCCCAAATATTCGGGCGACCGCCCAACCATCAGGCCGGCCAGAAACAGGCTGATCAGGACCATCATGACCATGCTGTAAAGGCCCGAGCCAAGACCGCCAAAGGCCAGCTCTCCCAGGAGCATGTTCGTTAAGGGCGCAGAGTTGCCGCCGGGGGTGTAGCTGTCATGCATGGAATTGAAGGAGCCTGCGGCGCCGTTGGAGGTCGTGACGGCAGTCAGGACAGAGCCTTCTATGCCAAATCGGACTTCCTTGCCCTCCATGTTCCCTCCGGGCTGAGCGGCCGAGGCGCGCTGTTCAAGGCCAGCTTCCCTGGCAAGTTCGTGGTTGCCTGATTGCTCAAATGCCCCCGTCAGGACCAGGCCGGCAAGGAAGAGAACCGCCATCGCGCCGAAGAGGAGCCAGCCTTCGCTCTGGCGGCCCACCATCCGACCAAAGGTATAGGTCAAGGCCGCGGGGAGAGCCGCGATCGCCAGCATGCCGGCGAAGTTGGTGACGGCCGTGGGGTTCGCGTAAGGGTGAGCCCCATTGACGTTAAAAAAGCCTCCGCCGTTGGTGCCGAGGTTCTTGATGAACTCGAGCACAGCGACGGGGCCCTGCGCGATGATTTGGCCCTCTCCCTCGAGTGTCTCGGCGGTCGTGTAGGAATTGAGATTAGCCGGCACACCTTGCCAGACGAGAAACAGGCTGCCAAGCACCCCGAGTGGCAAGAGGACCCAGAGCATGGCTCGCGTCACGTCTACCCAGAAGTTGCCAAGCCCGGCAGATCCGGTGCGCGAGAAGCCTCTGATGAAGGCGATGCCGACCGCCAGGCCAGCGGCTGCCGCCAGGAAGCTACCCATCGTCAGTGCGGCGATCTGGCTGAAATAGCTCATTGTGGTCTCACCGCCGTAGGCCTGCCAGGTCGTCGTAGTCGAAAAGCTGACGGCAGTGTTGAGGGCCAGATCTCGCGTCATCGGAGTGACCATGTGTTCGCCGTCGAACCAGGGCAGATGCGACTGGAGTCGCAGAATCAAGTAAATAGCGACCGCGACAACCGCGCTGAATCGAACGAAGCAAACGAAGTATTCCGGCCAGGCCATCTCACGGTTCTGGTCAACCCCTGCGAGACGATAAATCGACTTCTCGGCCGGACGGAGGACAAGATCAGGGACCGTCGGCCTTCCTTCGAAAACACTGGTCATGTAGGAGCCGAGCGGGCGAGCGAGGAGCGCGAGAAGGGCCAGGAAGATTGCGAATAGCATCAATGCGGATACCGTCACGCAGCCTCTCCTCCCTTCCACGCCAGCGAAAGTCCATATGCCAGATTGGGAGGCATGACGTTCATCTCAATTCATCCAGAGCCAGGTTCAGTTCTAGGACGTTGACTCTGGGCTCCCCGAAGGACGAGAGGAATTGGCCACGCGTATGACCATCAACTAGCTTCCGCACAGCCTCTTCAGACATGCCGCGTGCGCGGGCAACTCTCGAGACTTGAAGTTCTGCGTTGGCCGGGCTTATGTGCGGGTCGAGTCCGCTGGCGGACGTGGTGACGGCGTCCGCGGGCAGACGCGCGTCCGCGGGCAGGCCATTCTCGGCGCGATATGCTTGCGCGCGTTCGTCGATCGTTTCAAACAGGAGGCTATTAGTTGAAGCCAGGTTCAGACCGCTGGATGCCGCCGCGTCATAACCGTTACTTCCGGCCGCGGATGGGCGTGGGTGGAAATACTCTGGGCGGGAGAACCGCTGGCCGATCAGGGTCGAGCCGATGACGTGCCCGTCGGCTTTTCGCAAGAGGCTGCCATCCGCCTGCTCCGGGAACAGGATTTGAGCGGCGCCGATTATCAACGCGGGAAAGACGACACCCGCCAGAAGCCCCAATGAGAGGGTGACGACGAGTGCCGCTCGTACCTCACGGGTCGCCGTCTGGCGCTTCGTCTCCCCCAGTGTCGCATCCGGAGGTTTGTCGTCTCCTGTCTGGGCCAGAGTGTTCATAACAGAGGACCTCGCCGACGTTTCGCCTCACAGTGTCCACTTGAGACGCTTGGCTTGGTGGAATTTACCGTGACAATTGTCATGACGGCGTGAGCGAAAGTTGTGCGCCTGTGAGAGAACTGTGGGGATTCTATGGCGCGCGGAACCTGTAGCCGACGCGCGGCTCGGTTTGGATGTACCTGGTCGCCTGCTCGCCGTCCAGCTTCTCGCGCAACTGAGTGATGCAGGTCCGGAGCACAGCGGTGTCGCTGGCATATTCAGCACCCCAGACGGCCCTAAGGATCATCGGATGCGTCAGGACTTTGCCGGCGTTCGTGGCCAGGTAGCGCAGCAGGTTGTATTCGGTCGGCGTCAGGTGGACCTCGCGCTGGCCGACCATGACGATCCGGCGCTCCAGATCGATCGAGAGGTCACCGGCCTGAAGCACCGGACCTGTGGCCGACGCAGTCTGGTGCCGGAGCGCGACACGGATGCGGGCGATGAGCTCGTCCATGCCGAAGGGCTTCGTAAGATAGTCATCCGCCCCTTCATCGAGGGCCTGCACCTTGGTCTTCTCGTCGCCCAGAGCCGATAGGACAATGATCGGCGTGGTGCTTTCGCGCCGAATCGCCTTGCAGACCTCGACCCCGCTGAGATCGGGGAGCATCAGGTCCAGAAGCACTACGTCTGGTTTGAAATTCCAGAAGGCCGCGAGTCCGCTTTCGCCGTCGCCTGCCTCGCGGGGGGTATATCCCTGCGACTCGAGATAGCGGCGCAGGGCGAAGCGGAGCTGCGGCTCATCCTCAACCACGAGGATGCGGGCGCCACTCATGCGGGTAGGCCTTCTGGAACCGCGGCGGGCAGGTGGATCAGGAATCGCGTGCCGTCCGGCGAACTCTCGACCGCCACCGTGCCACCACACAGCTCAACAAAAGCCTTCACAATCGAAAGCCCCAGGCCGCTGCCCTTGACCCGGCGGCTATGCTCCTCCGCGCGATAGAAGCGCTCGAAGACGTAGGGCAGGTCCTGCGGCGCTATGCCTGGACCTTCGTCTTCGACCGCGAGCAGGATCTGGTCTCCTTCGCCTTCCGCGCGCAGGTGGATCGGGCGGTTCGCGCGCGAATACTTGGCGGCGTTCTCAATCAGATTCACGATGGCCTGTTCGATCAGCCCTTCATCGGTCAGGAGCCAGAGGTCGCCGCGCGCATTGATGGTGATATCCCTGCCCGCGGTTACGAGCGCTGTCGCATCCTTTGCCGACCGCAGCAGCTCCAGGGCACGGACCGGTGCGCGTTCGGCATGCACCCCGCCTGACTCGATGCGGTTCAGGTCGAGAATGTCACTGATCACGCGGTCGAGGCGGTCGGCCTGGCTGTCGATCACACGATGGAAGGCTCGCAGGTCTTCGGCAGACCAGTTCACGCTCTCGTCCAGGATGCTGGAGATCGCGGCCTTGATGCCGGCCAAAGGCGTCTTGAGGTCGTGCGAGATCGAAGCCATGAGTGCCGATTTCATCTGGTCCGCCTCGCGTAGTGCCTCCGCATGGGCCGCGCCGCGGGCCAGCTCCGTACGCTGCAACGCCAGAGCTGCCTCGGCGGCGACCGCGCCCAACAGGCTCTCCGGACGGTCGCGGAACGGCGAGTCGCCCATGGGGCCATCGAGGCGCAGGATGCCGACAACCTGGTCGCCCAGGACCAGGGGTACAAAAGCCAGGCTCCGGGATCGCGCCGGGTGGCCGCCCGCCCTCCCCCTCGATGAAACCACTCGCCGGCGTCTGCCCAGCAAAATTCCGACGTCGCCGGCGCTCTGGTATGTCCTTGACTCGGCGGCGCGCGCCGCAGAGCTCCGCTCTTCCGGGTCGAGTGGGCGTTCGGCGTTCTCCGCGCCGGAGTGCGCGACCACCTTCCAGGCGCCGAGCTCTCGCGTCAACACCGCCGCTCCGGATGCAGCAAAGGACTCCGTGACCGTCCTGCATACGGTGTCCAGCGCCCTT
Source organism: uncultured Chloroflexia bacterium (assembly GCA_963703905.1). Taxonomy (GTDB): domain Bacteria; phylum Chloroflexota; class Dehalococcoidia; order DSTF01; family WHTK01; genus DATLYJ01. The sequence goes on along the minus strand of CAVPFY010000005.1, from coordinate 20,622 downwards.
TCGGGTTCGGTCTCGCCACTCATTTCCCTGGACAGCCTGAGCGCGATCTCGGTCTCGGCCTGGCGCCTGCGGGCGTTTTCGGCTGACTCGCGGGCGGCAGAAAGTAGCGTCCCACCGATCACGGATACGACCAGGAATACAACCAGCGCCAGGACGTTTCGTGGCTCCTGGACGGTGAACTTGTAGAGGGGATCGATAAAAAAGAAATTGAGGCAAAGATTGGTGATTACGGCGGCGAAAAGGCCAACCTCCCGGCCCCAGGCGGCGGCCATAACCAGGGTCAACAACAGGTATAGCAGGCCGATGTTAACCAGGCCCAGGTCATCGCGAAGAGGCGTCAAGGCCGCGGTCAGCGCGATTGTCAGAATGGTACTGACGCCGGCGCCGGCGGCGCGTCCGTGAAGGGCAGGAGGAGGAAGCGTCAATCGAGTGGCCTCGTGTGCCTCGATTCTAGCTCAGGCGCATGCAGCCCATGCAGTGCCCTGCCCACCCACTCCGGGGTTCTGCAGGTCTTGGCTATGCCGTCATCTTTGCCGTCAGAGAATCACCTCTCTAAGTCGAAAGAAGGACGAGTCCTCTCGCCACCGCCAGGGCGTCCGGCCAGGCTTCGGCCATGCTCACGATCGCGTCCCGAGCGGTGGCTTCGGTCCGGACGTGATGACCGTGCGCTCGTAGATTGCGAGCCAGCACGTCCGCCAGGGCCGCTTCATCCTCGACGAGCAGCACATCCATGCCGCCAGTCTAGTCCAGGGGTTGTGGACTCGTCAGGGCGGAGCCGGTCCGCAACCGGAAAATATCAGGGTTTCAAGCGGGCGTTAGCGCGGTCGACAGCACGCGGCCGCCCGGCTGTCGGCGTCCACTGCGGGGCCTTCTCTGTTATCATCCGGCTAGTCGTAGGCCAGGAGTGCACAGTGGGCGACAAGAGTCCGAAGAACACGGCCAAAACGAAGAAGCAAAAGAACGACAAGAAGTCGGCCGCCGCGCCGAAGGCACAGCCCAAGCAGTAGCGGCGAGCCTCGTCCACAGGCGCCGGCGCACCCGTCGGCCTTATAGGGCCGGCCTGGCCGGACTGCCGCCTTTGTGAGCCGGTCACTTCAGTGCCGCCGGCCGGCTCCTCGACGAACGACCGAATGTCGCGGCAAGGCCGCGGGCTGCTAACCCTCTGGCTGGCGGCTCAGGGCCCTATCGCCGCAGAGAGCTTCTCCCACAGCTGGCTATCGAAGGAAGATACGGCCTCGGCGCGGCCGATGCCGGCAGACCCTCCATGCCGTGCCACCACCAGGTCAAGAGACGGGCAGACGTAAATCTTCTTGTCGGCGGCGCCGAGCGCAGCGACGACATCCCCCGGCGCCGTTGGGATCAGGGGCCCTGCACCTGACCCTCCCTGGCCCGGCAGCACGAACGACTCGCGGCCATTCAGCCACCAGAGATATCCGTAAGAGCGGTTTAGCTCCTGCGAAGGCTTGATGGCGTCCGCCAAGTACCCCTTGTCGCGCACGACCTCATCGGCCTCCCAGGCGCCGCCGCGGAGCACCAGCAGCCCCAGGCGCGCCATGTCGCGCGGCGAGGCGGCCCAGGCGGTGAAGGGGCCGCCAGGACGCGCCTGCCAGGCCGAGTCGTGGTCACCGATTCGGCCCCAAACCATCTCCCGCGTGTACAGGTCCAAACCCTTGCCGCTGATCCGCTCCAGCACCGCCTTCAAGACGTGATAGGCGGGCGTGTTGTAGGCCCAGGCCGTCCCGGGCTCGCACGCGAACTCGAGGGTGTTCGCCAGGCCGCTGGTCATCGTAAGGAGGTGCCGAAGCGTGATCTTGGCCTCCTGGGCCGCCGCCGCACGGGACCAGCCGGCTTCGACGTAGCTCGACACCGGCTCCTCGATGCGAAGCAGGCCGTCCGTCTGGGCGATGCCGATCAGCAGCGCCGTCAGGCTCTTCTGGGCGGATGCGACATCGGCTGTAGTCCGAACGCTGGCGCCCTGCCAGTAGCGCTCGACGATGATGCGGCCGCCGTGGAGGACGACGAAGCCGGTCGTCGCGCGCTCCTGAAGGAAACTCAGCAACCCTTCGAGGCGGGCCGGATCCCAACCGAGGGACTCCGGCGTCTCCTGCTCCCACTCGTCGCCCACCCTGGGCGGAAAGTAGGTGGCGGCGGATGCGTTTCGCGGCGACGTTTGCGTCATGGGCCGTCCTCCTCAGTGCCGGTCGGGTATCCGGTGAGAACCGCGAACGGAGTCCGCCTACATTGACGAATCCACCGCCTCACCGACGCCAGTCTAGATCGCGACGCCAAGAGGCCGACACTCGTGACGCCGCGCGCCCAGGAGTGCGGAACGATACGATGCCTGAGCCTCCCTTGTGCGCCGGCGAGGCCGCTGACTAAACTCCCGCGGTGGACTTGCCGCGCTTCGGCCTCAACCGCTTCGATGCCCGCTCCGTGGCCGCTTTTGCGGCCGACGTCAGGAGGGCGGAGACGCTCGGTTGGGACGCGGCCTTCCAACCCGACTCGCAGTTGCGGCGCCGCGACACCTACGTCCTCCTCGCCGCCGCGGCGGCCGCGACCGAGCGCATCACATTGGGGCCGCTGATCGCCAATCCTGTCACCAGACATCCCACCGTAACCGCGTCCTCCATCGCCACCGTCGAGGAGCTTGCGCCCGGCCGCACGCTCCTCGGCTGGGGCGTGGGCGATACGGCGGTGCGGCTGGCCGGGCTCCGTCCCGCTCGCGTACGGGAGCTGGAAGCGGCGACGCGCCTGGTCAGGTCGCTTCTGGCGGGAGAGTCGGTCGAGGTCGGCGCCGAGCAGCCGGCCCGCCTGCCTCATCACCGCCGCGTGCCCGTGTGGATCGCCGCCGGCGGCCCTCGCACCCTGCGCATGGCCGGCGGTGTTGCCGACGGCGTATTCATTCGAGCCGGCACGGCGCGCGCCAACCTCATCGCCGCCGTCGAGGCGGTGCGCGCCGGCGCCGCACAGGCCGGCCGCGACCCCGGCAGCGTCCGTCTGGGCGCCGTCTTTCACACTGTCCTTGTTGACGACCGCGCGGCCGCGCTGACCATGGCCAAATCAATCGCCGCCGGTTACTACGAATACACGCCCTCACTGTTCGAAGTGGCGGGCTTGTCGTGGGCCGGCCCTGACCCTGAAAGGCTGAAACGCGAAAATCAGGTCTGGCCGGACTTCCACCACGCGCCCGACCTGCTGGCGAGCGGGCGCCTGGTGGACTTCCTGCCCGACAACGCCGCCGATGCCTTCAGCCTCTGGGGACCGCCGGACCAGGTAGCACAGCAACTTGTCGGCGCGCTCCGTTCGTGTCCTGTCCCCTTCGGCTACGTTGTCCTGCAGCCGATCCCAAATCCGCCCGAGCCGGACGACCCCGATCGCGGCTACATGGCGCGCATGGCGACGCAAGTGCTACCGGCGGTCCGCCGCGCGCTGAGTGAGTGAAGGCCGCGGGCCGGAGACCTGCGCCGGGGGTTAGACTGTCCGGCAACAAGCCTTCCTCAAGAGACGCCAAGCGCGAAAACAGGCGAATGAACAAGCCCTTAACAGACGCGATCAAAGCCTACTTACTCGCCGCGCCGGTGTGCCGGATCGCGACCGTGCGGCCCGGCGGCGAGCCCCACCTGATCCCCGTTTGTCCCGTGTTCGACGGCGACGAGTCGATCTATGTCGACATCGGGCCGCGCTCGGCCACGGCGGCCGCGCTGCGGTCAGAGCCGCGCATCGCCGTGCTCGTCGACGACTACGACGACGACTGGAAGAAGCTGCGCAAGGTCCTCCTGAGGTGTGTCGCGGAGAAGGTAGAGGGGATGGAGCAGGCCGCGGTCTGGGAGAAGATCCGCGCCAAGTTTCCCCAGTATGCGAGCGTCGACTGGAAGCCCAGGCTGACGATGCGCCTGCGGATAAGCGAGTGGGTCGCGGACGGCTTCGGCGCCGCCTGAGCGGCATCGCCACGAAGGGCGGCGGAACGCTGCCGCAGTCGCTTAAGCCACCCATTTGAAAGGCCCCGCGGTCGCCGGGCCTTTTGGATGCGCTGAGCAAGGGCTAACGGAACCGAACTATCTATTCCCTGACTGGCTGGTTGGAACCGGTGCCGGCCGGCGCAGTCGCTTCCTCGGACGGCTTGCGGATGGCAACGATGCCCAGGTAGGTGCCGAGAGCGACGTGGCTGAGCCCCAGGGCAACCACGATCAGCCCCATGCCAACGACCAGATCGGCAACCTTGAAGGCCATGTAAGACTCCATCAGAGCCGCCCGCAGATTGACGGAATTCAGCACCGTCGCGCGGTTCGGGTCATCCCTGGCGAGTTCGGCATAGGTCTTGCCGCCGGTCATTTTGAGGGCGTGCTGGCGGATGGCGTCGGCCTGAGCCTTGGCTTCCTTAGGGCCGGTGACCGCCACAAGCGGAATGTCCGAGTCTTCTGCCGTCACGATCTTCTCTTGTGCCAGGGTATCGCGGACGTCGTTATGGGCCGCGCGTCCCTGATTGACCATGACCAGTCCCGCAGCGGCGAGGACAATGCCAAAAGCTATGGCGCCGATCCAGGCCCACTTGGTAACCAGCTTCATCGCACTCCTCCTTCTTGAGCCAGTCAAATAGTCCGCCCTCGAGAGAACGCCTTGAGGCGCCGCGAGGGCGTCCAATAAAGGCTGCCGAACGGCCTCCACGCCGTTCGGTCACCGCACGACCATGTTAATCTGCGGCGCGGCCGACAGGAACCGCCTCGGCCACGGACTTTGGGCCGTTTGTCCGCAAGCACGGGACCGCTTGGCCCTGATAAGCGAGTGCGAGGCTGTCCAGACTACTGAGGTGAACCCGCAACCAGAAGCCGAAAATGCCTCGCGGCCAGAGAATTCCGCCGACCGATCCGTCGAAGCGCAGGACGGGACGATTCAGGCCCTGTACGGTGTCGCGCTCAAGATCGAGAACTCCATCGACCTGGTCGACGAAGAGCCGCAGAGCGCCAAGGCTGAGTTGGAGACCGCGATAACGACCCTTAACTCGCTGATCCGCGAGACCAGAAACCGCATTTTCGACCTGCGCCCGGTAGACTCCGAGCGCCAGGACCTGGCCGATGCGATAAGCCAGCTCTTGCGAGAGCTCAGTCTCAACACCCTCATTGGCGTGGCCCTGACCATCCCTCCAGGCCAGGAGGGCGCCTGGCAGGTTCTGTCCGCCCAGCAGAGGCGCGCTCTGGTCGAAGTTGCCCGCTGCGCCCTGGCGAATGTCCGCGAGCACTCCCGCGCGCGCCACGTTCGTGTCGATCTTGCCGCCCGTGGTGGTAAATTCATCATGCGGATCGACGATGATGGCCGTGGCATGGACGTCAGCCGTATCCCGGCCCGGCCCGGCGGCCTGACGGAGATGCGCGAGCTTGCGATCAGCTGCGGCGGTGACCTTCGCCTGGCCAGCACGCCGGGCGAGGGCACAAGCGTTCAGGTTGACATGCCTCTGGAGGGCAGCCAATGACCGACACCATACGAGTGATGCTCGTTGACGACCACGAAGTTGTCCGCGAAGGCTTGAAGGCCTTGCTCAACCGCCGCCCCAACATGTCGGTGGTCGCGGAAGCAGGGACGGTCGCTCAGGCGATCGAGGTCGCCGCCAAACAATCGCCCGACGTCATCGTCATGGACGTGCGCCTCCCGGACGGCAGCGGGGTGGAGGCTTGCCGCGAGATCAAGGAAGTTTTGCCCGGCGTCCGCACGATCATGCTTACGTCTTACGCCGACGACGAGGCCGTTTTCGCTTCGATAATGGCCGGGGCGTCCGCATATCTGCTAAAGCAAACGCGGGGTCAGCAGCTCGCCGAGGCCGTCGAAGCTGTCGCGCGCGGGGAATCGCTGCTCGACCCGCAGGTCACCATGCGCGTGCTGGAGCAAATGCGCGACATGGCCAAAGGCGGCGCCAACAGCCTTCAATCGCCGCTGAACGAGAACGAGTACAAAATCCTCAAGCTGATCGCCGAGGGCAAGACCAACCGCGAAATCGCCGCCGAGGTCTATCTCAGCGACAAGACGGTCAAGAACTACGTCTCCAGCATCCTGAGCAAGCTCAACCTCAGGCGCCGCTCGGAAGCGGCGGCTTACATCGCCCGCCGTACGCCGGGCCAAGTTCAGGACTGAGCGTCGCCGGGCGCCTCCGGCGGCACGGCAAGCGCGAAGTCCACGGTCAGCCTTGTCCCCCGGCCCGGCGCGGCGTCGACCGTGAATGCGGCCCCCACGGAGTGCGCCCGGGCCGCCATGTTTCGCAGACCTCGATGCTGCTCCGGTATGGCGCGGGACGGATCGAATCCCCTTCCGTCATCTTCCAAGCTTAGCCTGCCGGCGTCTCCAGACACCGTCAGCCTGAGCCTGACTGTTTTTGCCCGCGCGTGCTTTTGGACGTTGCTCAGGCCTTCGTGGGCGATGTGGTAGATCGCGTTGCCCACTACCGCATCGACCGCGACGCCATCGGCGACGTCGGCCTCCGCGCGGATGTGAGTGTTGCGCTCGAACTCGCCCAGTAAGTCCAGCAACGCCGACCCAAGGCTGCCGCTGAACTGACGCGGCCTCAGGTCAAAGATGTAGGTGCGGATGTCGCGGACCACGTCGTGAAGCTGGCCGATGGCGCGGTCGATGCCCGCGCCGGCCACCTCTGGTTCCTGTCCAAGGTCTTCCGCCGCCAACTCCAGCGTCAGGGCGGCCGCGTAAATGTCCTGCATGATGCCGTCATGCAGGTCCATGGCGATGCGGTCTCTCTCCAACTCCGTCTCAAGCTGCAGGGAGAGGAAGTTGCGCTCATCCTCGAGCTCGATCCTGGCCGAGACGTCGCGCACGAACGCGGTCGCGACCATGCCGGCCGCACCGGAAAGCGGCGACAGGCTTATCTCGACCGGAAACTGAGTGCCGTCCTTGCGCCGGCCCTGCAGGTTCATCCCCAGGCCCATCGGCCGCACGTGCGGGTTGGCATCGTAAGCTCCACGATGCGCCTCATGCTTGCCGCGGAGCTGCTCGGGAATCAAAAGCTCGACAGGCTGGCCCACGAGCTCCTCCTTGGTGTAGCCGAAGAGCACCTCGAGCGCCTTGTTGGCGAGCAGAATAAGTCCAGAGCCGTCCACCACCAGGATGCCGTCCGGCGCGGAGTCGATCAGCCCCTCGGTCGAGACGCCAATGTCAGGCCTGGCGGGGTTATTCGGAGTAGGCAGGTGCGGCTCCAGCCAACGAGTTCGATTACGACTGAGAGTATTCTACCGAAGCCGGCGTAAGGCGCTGACGCGCGCCCGGATAGGAGGCTGATGGGTTCTTCAGACGGCTGGCCGCCCGAGGCACGGGACCGGCGCGCCTCCGCCCGGGAGGCTGTTTCGACGATCCTCTCCGGCCAGCGGGTCTACCTGCAGGGCGGCTGCGCCGTCCCGGCGGCGCTGGTGGCAGCGCTGGTGGAGCGCTACCGGGAGCTTCATGAGGTGGAAATCGTCCACCTGCACACGGAGGGACCGGCTGACTATCTGCGCGAGGAGATGGCGGGCCACTTTCGTCACAACGCCCTCTTCGTCGGCAAGAACGCCCGGGAGGCCGTCAACGAAGGTCGCGCCGACTTCACGCCCGTCTTTCTCTCTGAAGTCCCGCGCCTGTTCGCCAGCACGTTGCCGCTGGATGTCGCCTTGATCCAGGTCTCGCCACCCGACAAGTTCGGGTTTTGCAGCCTTGGCATCTCGGTCGATTGCGCCCGGCCGGCCGCCTTGCTGGCCGGGCGGGTGATCGCGCAGGTCAACTCGCGAATGCCGCGCACGCTCGGCGACAGCTTCCTTCACGTCTCGCAAATCGACAGCCTGGTGGCCTTCGACGCGGAACTGATCGAGATGCGCCGGCGCCGCCCGACGAAGCGGCGACGAGAATCGGCGAAAACGTCGCCAGCCTGATTGAGGACGGCAGCACGATCCAGATCGGCATCGGCGCCGTCCCTAACGCGGTCCTGGCAGCGCTGGCCGGCCACCAACACCTTGGCGTCCACACCGAAATGTTCTCGGACGGCCTCCTCAGGCTGATCGAGAGCAAGGCCGTGGACAACTCCGCCAAGAACTACCACCCCGACAAAGTCGTGACGTCCTTCGTGATGGGCACCCGGCGTCTCTACGACTTCGTCGACGACAATCCGATGATCGAGATGCACCCGGTGACTTTCACCAACGACCCTTTCTACATCGCCCAGAACGACAACATGGTGGCAATCAACTCGGCCCTCGAAGTCGACCTGACGGGCCAGGTCTGCGCCGATAGCATCGGCCACAGCCTCTACAGCGGCATCGGCGGCCAGGTCGATTTCATCCGCGGCGCGTCCAGGTCCCGCGGGGGCAAGGCCATCATCGCGCTGCCGTCCACGGCCGAAGGAGGGCGCTTATCGCGCATAGTCGCCGAGCTAAAGCCCGGCGCGGGCGTGGTGACCACGCGAGGCGACGTCCACTTCGTGGTCACGGAGTACGGCATAGCCGACCTCTACGGGCGCTCGCTGAGGCAGCGCGCGCAGGCCCTTATAGCCATTGCGCACCCCGCCTTTCGCGATTCGCTGGAGGCCGCTGCGAAGGCCTTGCGCCTCCTCTGAGCATTTCCGGAGAAACCGCATGAGCCGAACGGCACTGCCGGACAGGCCATTTGGACGCGCAGGCGAATCGATATGGCCCTTCGATGAGCGCACGGCTCAACCATAGGCTGAAACCCATAGGAAGCGGGTCTCGCCGTCTGGGGCGCGAGACCGTCACCAGGATTTCGGTTCAGGGAGCATATCGAATGACGGCAGAAGTCGAAGAGCGTGAGATTACTCGCAGGCGGTTCATCGACCGTGTCTTAATTGCCACGGGGGCGGCGCTGTCCGGCGTCATCGCCGGGACCGCCTACACGGCCATCGACGACAACCGGCGCGGGACCAGGGGGTCCATCGCCGGCGCCTCTGATAGCGGAGCCGCCATTGACCACGCCGCACATTCAGCGGCGATGGGCACTATGACCTCGGACGAGATGGACGCCGCCCACAAGGCCGGCATCGACGCCTTCCTTTCGAATCAGAAGAGCCCGATCACCAAAGGCAAGGGCAACCTACCCCTGGAGTACAAGACCGTCGATGGCGTCAAAGTGTTCGAGATCTCCGTAGGTGAGCTGGACTGGGAGACCACGCCCGGCACTATCGCCAGCGCCCGCGCTTACAACGGCATGTTGCCGGGGCCGGTGATCCGCGCGACGGAGGGCGACCGCGTGCGGATCAATGTCAAGAACGATCTCAAAGAAAGCACTGCCGTGCACTGGCACGGGATTCTGGTGCCAAACAGCCTGGACGGCGTCCCCTATATCACTCAGGAGCCGATCAAGCCCGGCGCCTCTTTCTCCTACGAGTTCACGCTGCGGAACTCCGGTACGCACATGTACCACTCGCACCACAACTCCATGGACCAGGTCAACCGCGGCCTGCTGGGAGCCTTCATCGTCGACCCCAAAGACAAGTCGGCCTATCCGGCCCACGACCGCGAGTACATCCTGGTCCTCAACGACGTGAATCTGGGCTTCACGATCAACGGCAAAGGGTTCCCGGCGACCGAGGCCCTGACCGCCAAGCTGGGCGAAACCGTCCTCATTCGCTGGATCAACGAGGGCCTCATGAACCATCCGATGCACCTCCACGGCATGCCGATGAAGGTGATCGCGAAGGACGGCTACCCGCTGGCAGCCCCGCAGCTTTGCGACACCCTGGACGTCGCGCCCGGGAACCGCTACGACGTGCTCGTCGAAGCCACCGAGCCGGGCGCATGGGCGTTTCACTGCCACATCCTCTCGCACGCGGAGAGCGAGGCCGGGATGCTCGGGCTGGTGACGGCCTTCATCGTCGCCTGAGCCCGCTACTCGAGGCCTTACACCCGTGACCAGGACCTTGCTGCTGGTGACGGTGAAGGCGCTGCATTCGGCGATATTCCTGATCCTTCAATCTACGATCGCTTTTCTTGTGATTTCGGGCCTCCGCGGCCGTACTGACAGGCGCGCGGCGGCCGCCGCGGTCCTCGTCGGCGGCGAGTGCGCGATCTATGCGGCCAACCACTTTCGCTGCCCGCTTACGGCGCTCGCGGAGGAACTCGGCGCCGAGAGCGGCTCGGTGACGGACATCTTCCTGCCGCGATGGCTGGCCGCCAACATCGCGAATATCTACGGACCGCTGTTTGCGATCGCTCTCCTTCTGCACGCGCGCAACCTCTTCAGGCAATCCAGACGTTTGCTTTGAGTTCGCGACATGCTCGCCGCGCTTTGCGGCGCGGGCCGTTGGTTAACCTGCGGATGCCGCCGGACGGCGCCGCGAGAGGCGGTCGCTGACCAGCCAGACCAGGAGCCCTGCTAACAGCGCGGCCGAGCCAAGCAACCAGGCTTCCAGGCTCAGCGACGCCAGCAGCACCGCCGTGACCACCAGCGCGACGCAGGGAATCAGGGGAAGCCTTCCCGCGCTCAGAGGCACCTTGAAGGTCCTGGGGCTGTCGGGCCGGCTGAATCTCAGGGCGATGAGCGAGAAGTCGACGATCAGGAAGATCACGAAGACGGCAAAGTCGGTGATCGAAGCGACAAGGTGGATGTCGTTCAGGAGGGCGAGGCATGCGGCCCCCACGAACGCCACCCCCGCCGCCGCTGACGGCGCCGCGCCGCGACCGATCCGGGAAAACGCCTTCGGAAAGAAGCCGTCGCGGGCGAGGCTAAAGATCAGACGCGAAGCCGCCGTCAGTACCAGCAGGCTGGTATTCGTCGTCGAGGCCAGCGCCAGCACGGCCACAATCGACGAAGCGCGCCCTCCCCAGTCGTGCGCGATAACCTCGGTCAGCGGCGTCTCAGAGGCCGCAAGCTTCTCTGCCCCGGCGACACTGACAGCCGCGACCCCGACGAGCACGTAGAGCACGGTGGAGATAGCAAGCGCAAGCAACAACGCCCGCGGGATCACCCTGGATGCGTCCCTGGTCTCTTCCGACAACGTCACCACCTCGTCGAAACCGATGAAGGCGAAAAAGACCAGCGCGGCGGCCGACAGTACGCCGGCAAACGTCGCGCCCTCCAGCAAGTCCCTGTCGCCGATGTGTGGCGCCCCGGCCACTATCACCAGAACCAGGCCCAACACCTGCAGGACCACGAGCACCACCGACAACAGGATCGACTTCTGAATGCCGCTCCAGATCAGCAGGGTCAGGCAAGCCAGCAGGCCTACCGCGGCTATGCGCCCGTCTACATCGAAGAAATAGCGAAAGTAATGGCCAAAGCCAATGGCGACGGCGCCGGCGGCGATGACGTTGCCGACGATCATCACCCAGCCCGCCATGAAGCCGGCGAACGGATTGAAGGCGGCCCGAGCGAAGGCGTATTCCGCGCCCGCCGTGGGGAACATGCCGGCCAGCTCGGCGTAACTCAAGCCCGTTAGCGCGCTCAGGGCCGCGGCCAAAATGAACGAGACCCAGAGCGCGTTGCCCGCGTCCGCTGCCGCCGCCCCCACGAGGACGTAGATGCCGGCGCCAATGACGATACCGACGCCGGAAGCTGTGACCTGCCAGAGCCCGAGGCTGCGCTTGAGCTCAGGGCGTGATGAATCTCGATTGTCCAGGGGGCGCTTGGCCAAGGACTCCTCTACAGGGGAGGCCGAAGACGTTAGCAACCGGGCATGCGCGCTGTAATCTCAGCCGCTGGGCACGGCGGGAAGTGGTTCCCTGGCGCAAGCATATACGTCCGCCGCCCTCAACTTTGCTACTACCCGGCCCTGCCTATCCAGGAAGACCATCCGGTCGTCCTCGAAGGCGACCGTGGCGGCGGCGGGCAAGCGCGTAACACCTCCCGCGCACAAGTAGACGATGATCTGGCCGGCTTCGCTTGCTTGGAGCATGAGACGCCTCGCATACATCCTATCCGGAGGGCGGCGACAATCCACCTGCCATCCTGCCCACGCGATAGGTACGAACGGCCCTTTCCAACCACGAAGATCGGCGCCCCCGAACCGCGACTCTCCGACGATGGGGCTGGGCAGATATCTCACCGGTTCCGGCTGCCGGGGTTTCCGAACCCGATCGCCAGCTTGTGACCTTTGGCCCGCGGATTCCTGCCTTTCGACCCTCAACAACAGGGAAGGGATACCCTAGTCTCAGATTTGGACGACAAGGAGAAGCAGATGAGCGAGTTGAAGGTCGTTGTACCGCTGGACGGCAGCAAGCTCGCCGAGTCAGCCTTGGGCTATCTGCCAATCCTGCGAAAACTTGGCGATCCGCGGGTTCGGCTGGTCAGCGTTGTCGACGAAACCGCCCTTTTGGCCCTGCCGGACGCGGTCGCCTGGCAGGAACGCGAAGGGCGCCTTCTCCGAGACTACATGGATGCTCAAAAGGCCCGCCTGGAAGGCGAGGGTTTCGCCGTCGAGGCCGAGGTCAAGGAGGGCCAGCCCGCGGCGCTGGTCGCCGAAGAGGCTGAGCACTTTGGGGCAGACCTGCTGATACTCAGCAGCCACGGCCGCTCGGGGCCGGAAAGGTGGCGCATCGGCAGCGTTGCCGACAAGCTGATCCGGATCGCCCGCTGTAACACACTCGTGATCGGCCCCGCGGCCACCAAACGGCCCCCCGCCATCACCTCTATCCTGCTGCCGCTGGACGGCTCCGAGCGCGCGGAAAGGGCGATGCCTGTAGCCCGGGACCTGGCCACCAGGTTCAATGCCAGCCTTCATGTCGTCAGGATCGCCAACTACCCCGTCTTCGCGGACGAGACCTCCGGCTACGCCTGGCAGGCCATTCGCGAGGCTTGCCAGGCCTATGTGCAGGAAAAGGCGAGCGAGCTCGGCGCGAAGGGGGCGCTCTTCGTCGGTGACGCCGCCACGGAGCTGCTGAAGTACGCCGAGGCGGAACACATAGACCTCATTGTCCTGACGTCGCACGGGCGCAGTGGCCTGCTGCGCGTGGCCCTCGGAAGCGTGGCCGACCGCCTCATCGGCGGTCCGGCGGCGGTGCTGATCTGCCGGGACCCCCGAGCGAAAGCCGCGGCCGAATCCGCATAGCCCTGGACAGGGCGTAAGGAGACTGAGATGCGCAAACGAGTCCTGATTCCGCTGGACGGGACGAAGTGCGCCGAGTCCGCGCTCGACGCGGTTAAGGAGCTGTGTGAGAAAGATGACGACTTCGTCCTGTTGAAAGTCGAGCGGCCGGAGGACGTTGAGGCCCTGGCGTACCGGGCCGGCTTGCCCTTTGCCTCCGCGATAATGACGTCCGCGGGCGAAGTCACGCAGGCAGTCTCAGCCGACATACCTGTCGCAGCCGAAACCCGCGATCAGAGCCTCGAGGCTCAGGTCAACGAGGCCAGGGACTACCTGGGAGAACTGGCCGGTGGCCTCCGAAGCGATGGCTACAGCGTGCGCACGGACGTACTCATTGGCGAAGAGCCGGGCGCGGCGATCGTCGAATATGCCAGGCGCGAGTCCCCCGACCTGATCATCCTGGTGCGGCGCGCACATCCCGGACTCATCGGCATGCTGCTGGAGAGCGTCGCCAACCACATCATCGAGGCCGAGGTGGCGCCGGTGCTCTTCGTGCCCCCGCGCGCCTGAACGGCCAGGCCACGGCCGCCCCTCGCGGCCACCCGCCAGCTGGGTTGCCGAGATTGTCGTTAGCCGGCCGAAGGCCGCTCCACGCTTGTGCCCTTCGCAAAAGCGCCCCGTCCCTAGGCCAAAGCTGTGGGGCCGGAGCGCATGTGCCCGCCGGGCGGAGGATAAACCGAAGACCCGGCGGGAGCTGCCGGGCCTTCGTTGAGAGAGGTGGAAAGCAGGCATCCTGGCTAGGGCACTAGGAAGCTCACCACCTCGTATCCCGGAAGTCCGCCGGCGAGCAGGAAGCTGTTCGCCGTTTCGATGAATCGCAGGAACTGTTCTTCGTCCGCCGGACCCGCGATGGCCACTACGTTTTCCAGCGGCGCGCCGTTCATCCAGGTCGCTGTGTCGAGGCCGGGCAGGGAATCAGCGCTTACCAGGTAGTAGACGCTGGGGTGGGTAATTGTCGCGTGATTGCCATACAGGGACGTCGCGGAGCCGGCGCCCGCGCCGCTGTCTCGTGAGAGAGCGTCGCCGCCAATCGTAAATGCCGCGACGGCAACAGCGGCGCCGGCAAGGAGGGCGAGCCCGCGGCCGGGCAAATGGAGATGCGGCAGTCGAATTGGTGTGTTTACGCCGGTCTGCACGCTCATCGATTTCGCTTCTCTCGCCGATTAACCTTAGCAAGCGCTAGGCTTAATTAGGCTCCCGGCGCCAAACCTCATCACGGGCCGAATGGCCCATTTCGCCGCGCCATTCGGCCTACCTCTCTGACCGCCGGCCGCTGACGAAGGGCCAATCGGCCCCGGCGCTACGGTCTCTATGTCCCTTCCGGCGGACACGTCCCAAGAGATACGTTGCCGATGAGATGACAACCAAAGCGCCATATGAAATCGCGTTCGTCGGCTCCTCAGGCAGCGGCAAGACCACGCTGCTGGAGCGCGTGCTGGGCGGACTCAAAGCCCGCGGGCTCAGGGTGGGAGTCGTGAAGCATACCCATCACCGCATAGATTGGGATAGCCCCGGCAAGGACTCATGGCGATTCCGCGAGGCCGGCGCCGGGCCGGTCCTGCTGGCGACACCGGAGCGGCTCCTGCTGCAAACGGCGCGCGGCGGAGTCAAGGCTTACGAGTCTTTGCTTCCCGATGTCGACCTGGTCATACACGAAGGCGACCGCCAGTCCCTGGTGGACAAGGTCCTGGTCGGCGAATCCCCGGAGCAGGCCGCCGCCAGGGATACCCGTGGACGAATAGTCGCCCTGGTCGGCGGTCCAGGCGCAGGCAGCCTGCCCTGGTTCGACCGCGACGACCCCGAAGGCGTCGTCCAGTTCCTGGTCGCGCGCCTGGGCGCCGCCGTGTCTGAGCGCCCGGCAGACTTCGAGACACTGCTCGAGCGTTCCGTGGCCGCACACGGCCATCTGTGTCCGGGCCAGGTCCTGGGCGTGAGGATGTCGATTCGCGGCCTCGAAGAGTTGGGGCTCTCGGCGCCACCACCTGCCAAGCGGCTAATCGCCGTGGTCGAAACCGACCGCTGCGCCGCGGACGCGGTGGCATCGGTTAGCGGCTGCTCGCTGGGCAAAAGGACACTGAAGCACTTCGATTTCGGCAAGATGGCGGCATCCTTCCTGGACTTCCAGACCGGCGCCGCCGTGAGGGTCGTCGCCCGCGACGACTCGCGGCATGCCGTCCCGCTGTACGCCCCCGGCATCGAAGACCCGCACAAGGCCCAGACCGCCGCCTACCGGCTGATGCCGGACAGCGAGCTCATGAGAGTGCAGAGCGTGCGCCTGTCGTTTTCTGAGGCCGATATGCCCGGCCGCCCGCGTAATCGGACACCGTGCGCCAATTGCGGCGAGCACGTTAGCGACGGGCGCGAGGTTGTGCGCGGAGGGCTGGTCCTCTGCCGGGCCTGCGCCGGAGGCTCCTACTACGTCAACTTCGACGAGCAGGTGTAGGTGCTACTCTGCCGGTTTCTATTTCATGGCGCTTGCCTAGTACTGGGAGCCTGCCTGATTCCAGCTCCGAGTCGACCTTAAGGACCGATTCAAGGCTCGCTCGGCCAAGCGCGTGGCTCAGCGAACCGTAAGCGTCCTCCAAGGCGGGATGGACCGCGCACATCAACTCCCAGTGACAGGGCCCGCCGCTGAGGATGCAACTGCGCGGCCACATGGGACCCTCGCCAGCTTCGACCAGATCCAGTAATGAGATCTCGGAAGGGGCCCTGGTCAGGCGGTACCCACCCTTTTTGCCGGCCTTCGATTCCGCGAGTCCGGCCTTGATGAGCAGGCCCATTATCTGTGGCGTGTAATGCTCAGGCAGGCCCATCTCGCTCGCGACCTCGCGGATCTTTCGGTATCCGCCCTCGCCGGCCGCCCTGCCCAGCGAAATGGCCGCGCGCACTACGTAGTCGCCCCGACTGCTCAGCTTCAGGTCCACAGTTAACCTTCTGATTTCTTGCGCTGAATTATAGCCCGCATAACTACACGTGTAGCAATCTGCTTTACGTACAGTTGAGTACTAACGATAGGGCCGAACGGCCCTAGAGGGCGAGTTCGGCCCAACCTACCCTCGATTCGTACAAGGGATGAGGAGCTGGGTTCATGACTCTCGAAGCTCTCTTTGGCACCAGGACGGCACCATTTCCACGGGTCGCGAGGCCTGTCAGCCGGTTCACTGATGCCTCCGGCTATCTCATTGGACTGGCGGGCGCTCTGGCGGTTTCGGGCTTGGCCGAGCTGTTCCTGCAGCGGATCGTCTATCGCATCGGCGTCCACATTCCGCGGGATGGCGCGGTGCTCGAGGGCTACCGGGTTGCCACATTCTCGGGCGACTTCGCCTTCCGGCTCACGGCCGTACTGTTGGCGATGACATCGATCGCGGCGCTGGTCTGGCTGGCCCGGCAGCGCTCCTACTTCTCGTTCGGCCTCCTGTCGGCCCTTCTGACCATGAACCTGCTTGCATGGCCGGCGGGACTGCCTGCTGCCGGACGTCTGGCGCCCCTGGTCTTCGCTTTCGGCGCCGCCTGGCTGGCCGGCCGGACCATCGGCCGGCCCAACGCCGGCGCTATCGGCTTCGCCGCCGTCGCGGCCGCGCTCACGCTGGCCCTGAGCCAGTACCAGGCCGGCATGACGGGGCTCGGCGACCAGCCGGCGCACGTGGCGGCCATCCAACTGATGAGCGAAGTGGGGCTTCTGGCGACGGCCGGCCTCGTCGGGGTGGCGGCATTCCGCCGTCCGTTGCCGCGGCCCGCCGTCGCCGTCGCGAGCCTTCTCACGGTCATGCTCGTGGCCTCGTATGCGCGGGAGCCGGCGACCGTCGCCATCCTCTCACTCTGGGCTACGGGAGTAACCATGTCGCTCCCCGGCATGGTCTACATCGCGGCCTTCGGCATGGTGGTCTTCGCGGGGCTGGCCTGGGTACGCGTCCCCCAAAACTCGGCCGCTGGCCATCGCTCTGGCATTGCTCATGGTGGCGGGCCTGCAGCCGCAGGCGTTGCACCACGGAATAACTGCTTTTCTGGGACTCACGCTTCTGAGCGCCGAGAGCGGCGCTTTCGCACGGGAGCCGGTAACGGAGGTCAAAGATGCAGCCTGAGGATATCGATGGACCGCGGCCCGCAAGCCAGACAGAAGGCGAGGGCCCGCGGGAGGGCCCCCAGGTGCTAAGGCGGCCTGTCTCCAGACGCGCATTCCTGCGCGACACCAGCCTCTTGTTCGCCGGGGCGGCCTCCATGCCGCTGATGCGGAATTTCAATATCCCGGTGGGCATCGACAACCCGCTCGAGTTCTACCCTAACCGCGGGTGGGAGAAGGTGTACCGCGACCAGTACCGCTATGACAGCACCTTTACCTTCGTCTGCGCCCCAAACGACACCCACAACTGCAGACTTCGCGCCTTCACCCGCAACGGCGTATTGACCCGCATCGAGCAGAATTACGACGCCGGACGCTACGCGGACCAGCTGGGCAACACCTCCAGCGTTCACTGGAACCCTCGCGGCTGCCCCAAGGGCTACACGCTCACGCGGCGAATCTACGGGCCCTTACCGGCTCAAGCAGCCAATGCTGCGGGCAGGCTGGAAGCGCTGGGCAGATGACGGCTTCCCGGAGCTGACGCCGGCGAACCGCGACGAGTACAAGTTCACGACCCGCGGTAGCGACACCTTCGAGCCGCTGAGTTGGGATCAGACCTTCACGTACATGGCGAAGGGCACTATTCACATCGCCGAGACCTACAGCGGCGAAGACGGAAAGAAGCGCCTCCAGGACGAGGGCTACCAGCCGGAGATGATCGAGGAGCTGGGCGGCGCCGGCACGCGGACCTTCAAGCTGCGCGGCGGCATGGGCCTGACCGGTGTCATCGGCAAGTACGGAATGTATCGCGTCTCAAACATGCTGGCCCTGCTGGATGAAGAGGTCCGCAACGTCAAGGAAGAAGACGCGCGCGGCGGCCGCATCTGGTCGAATTACACCTGGCACGGCGACCAGGCGCCCGGCCATCCCTTCGTAACGGGCCTTCAGAACGCGGACTGCGACTTCAACGACCTGACCAACACCAGGCTTCACATCCAGGTCGGCAAGAACCTGGTTGAGAACAAGATGCCGGAGTCCCACTTCTTCCACGACCTGATCGAGAACGGCGGCAAGATCGTCACGATTACGCCCGAATACAGCCCGCCGGCAACGAAGTCCAACTACTGGATACCGGTGCGCGCGGGCCTCTCGGACACCTCTGTCTTCCTCGGCATCGCCAAGATCATCATGGACGAGAACAAGCACGACGAGACCTTCGTCAAGCAGTTCACGGACCTGCCACTTCTCATCCGCACCGACAACCTCCAGAGGCTGCACGCGGCGGACGTCTTCCCCAACTACCGCCCCGGCCTGAGGGCGGACGGCGCCAGCTTCGCGCTGCAGAACATGACCCAGGACCAGTACAGCCGCCTCGGCGACTACGTGGTCTGGGACGCCAGGGCCTCGGCCCCGCGCGCCATCACCCGCGACGACGTCGGCCAGCGGCTGGCGCAGGCCGGCCTCGACCCAAACCTGAATTTCCGCGGTCCGATCACGCTGGCCAACGGACAGCGCGTCGAGGTCCTGACGCTGTGGGAGGCCTACCGCGACCACCTCAAGGACTACGACCTGAAAACGGTCGAGGAGATCAGCGGCGCCCCGCAGGCCCTGGTCCGCCAGCTGGCAGACGACATCACGACCCTGAAGCCGGTCGCGATTCACACTGGCGAAGGCGTGCACCACTACTTCCACGCCACTCTGCACAACCGCGCGACCTACCTGGTCTTGCTCCTGACCGGCAACGTCGGCAAGCCCGGCGCCGGCTGCTACGGCTGGGCCGGCAATTACAAGGCGGCCCTGTTCCAAAGCACGCCTGCGTCGGGGCCAGGCTTCAAGGGCTGGGTTGCCGAAGACCCCTTCCAGCCCGAACCTCGACGCCAACGCCTCCGGCAAGGTCATCAAGGCGCACGCCTACACCAAGGACGAAGAGCCGGCTTACTGGGACCACGGCGACCGTCGCCACGATCGTGGACACGCCGAAATATGGCCCCCGCAATTTCACCGGCAAGACGCACATGCCGACGCCGACGAAGGTTATCTGGACGACGAACGTCAACCTGATCAACAACGCCAAGTGGGCTTACGGCGTGATCTTCAACGTCAACCCCAAGGTCGACATGATCGTCACGCAGGACATCGAGATGACGGCGTCATGCGAATATTCCGACTTTGTCCTGCCGGCCAACTCGTGGCCCGAGTTCCAGCAGTTGGAGGTCACTGCGTCCTGCTCCAACCCCTTCCTCCAGATCTGGGGCCGCAATGGCTTGAAGCCTCTCTACGACACCCTGGACGACGTGACCATCTACGCGCGCTTCGCGGCAAAGATGGCCGAAGTCACCGGTGACAAGCGCTTTGCCGACTACTGGAAGTTCGCCATCGAAGGGAGGCCGGAGGTCTACCTGCAGCGCCTTCTCGACGCCTCGGCGACGACCACGGGCTATAAGGTCACCGACATCATGGCGGGGAAATATGGCGAGCCGGGGGCGGCGCTGATGATGTTCCGCACCTACCCGCGCATACCCTTCTACGAGCAGATTCACGACAACATCCCGTTCTTCACCGACACGGGCCGCCTCAATGCCTACTGCGACATCCCCGAGGCCATAACCCACGGTGAGAACTTCATCGTCCACCGCGAGGGGCCCGAGGCCACTCCTTACCTTCCAAACGTCATCGTGAGCACGAACCCGCTCATCCGGCCGGACAACTTCGGGATTACGCCGGAGATGCTCCAGAAGGAAGTCCTGGACGCGGACCTCCGCACCGTTGCCAACAACAAGCTCTCGTGGGCAGAGGCGAAGAACACGCACAACCCGCTCTGGAAGGACGGCTTCCACTTCTTCTTCCTCACGCCCAAGACCCGCCACACCGTGCACTCCTCCTGGGCCGTTACCGATTGGAACGTCCTCTGGGCGAGCAACTTCGGCGACCCCAACCGGGCCGACAAGCGATCCCCCGGCGTCGGCGACCAGCAGCTCCACATGAACCCTCAGGCGGCCCGCGACATGGGGTTGGAGGACGGCGACTACGTCTATGTGGACGCTAACCCGGCGGACCGCCCGTTCCTCGGCGCCAAGAAGGGCGACCCCCGCATGAAGGTAGCCCGGCTGATGTTGCGGGTGAAGTACAACCCTGCCTATCCCTACAACGCAGTCATGACCAAGCACGGCACCTTCATCGCGACAGAGCGCTCCGTCAAGGCGCACGAAACACGAAAGGACGGGCGCGCCGTATCCGCGGACACCGGCTACCAGGCCAGCTTCCGCTACGGCTCCCAGCAGAGCATTACCCGTGACTGGGCGATGCCCATGCACCAGACGGACACGCTCTTCCACAAGCAAAAGACCTCTACCACCTTCATTTTCGGTGGCGAGGCCGACAACCACGCCATCAACACCGTGCCCAAGGAGACCCTGGTCCGGATCACAAGGGCCGAGGCCGGCGGTCTAAGCGGCAAGGGCAAGTGGAAGCCGGCGACAACGGGGTTTAGCCCCGGCAACGAGAG
>CAVPFY010000004.1:0-243284 GCA_963703905.1 uncultured Chloroflexia bacterium | reverse complement strand
ACGAAGTCGAGGCTGGGGCCTTTGAAGTCGCTGCCGGGCCGGTCGAGGCCGGCGAGGTCGCTGCCACAGTTGGCGCAGAGCTCGGCGCCGGCGATGTTTTCGAATCGGCAGACAGGACAGCGCATGGCGTACTTTAGCACTTCAGCACGTCAGCATGTCAGCACGTCAGCCAGAGGGCGGGAGAGCCAGGTCGGCGCCGTCCCCTGTAGTTGCTTCTCGCGAGAAGCAACTACAGTCATGTACAGAAGGCTGGAATGGGGACTGCAGGCCGTCCGGGACCAGTGAGGAGGGCTTACCGTGGCCAACACACCGCAAGATGCCAGGCCTTCGTTGCGACTGGGGAGCGTGAATATGGACTGCGCCGACGCGGCCGCGATGGCGGAGTTCTACGGCCGGCTCCTCGGATTCGAGATCACCTATCGCGATTGGGACTTCATCGCCATGAGCGACCCGGGTGGAGGCGCCGGCCTGTCGTTCCAGGAGTACAGGGGCTATCGCCCGCCGGTGTGGCCGGAGAGGCCCGACGGCCAGGACAAAATGATCCACCTCGACATGAGCGTCGATGACCTCGATGCGGCGGTCGCCCACGCTCTGGCCTGCGGGGCCCGGCTGGCCGAGTACCAGGGGCGCGAGGACCTGCGCGTGATGCTGGACCCGGCGGGCCATCCCTTCTGCCTGTGCACTGTGTAGGCATGTCGGCTTGTCGGCTGGTCGGCATTTCGGCCGGAGGTTGGCCTGAGTCCTGGTGAACTCAGTAGGCTATTCTCCACGTGCTTCACAGGGCGCAAGGCGACAAGGCCGTATAAGGAGAAGTTACTGATGTCCGGGCCTTCTTCGGCTAAACCCTCAGGACGGGTCGGGTTGTTGTTCCGCGGCAACCCCAGTGCCGACACGAAACCGGCCCTCGAGAACAGCCGCCTGAAGGGCATCGGCGAGGCCATGGCGGAAGCTGGGCTGGCGCCCGAGGCCGTCGTGTACACGGAGGAGTCCACCGACGAGGTCCGGCGGCAACTCCTGGGGCTGGACGTAGTGCTGGTCTGGGTGGACCCGGTCTCGTACGGACGGAACCGCAACCGGCTGGACGCGCTTCTGCGCGAGGTCGCTGAGGAGGGCGTCTGGGTGACTTCACACCCCGACCTGATCATGAAGCTGGGCACGAAGGAGATGCTCGCCCGGACGCAAGAGCTCGGCTGGGGCACGGACACGCGCGTCTACCACCGGGCCGAGGAGCTGCGACAACAGTTGCCGGTGCTACTGGCCTCAGGTGAGAGCCGTGTCCTGAAACCGAACCGCGGCAACGGCGGCATCGGCATCCGCCGCGTGGAGCTGGACGAAAAGCCGGCGACGGCCGCGGGACCGGCGCCGGGCCCGGAGGCGCGGCTGCGCGTGCAGAAGGCAACCCGGGACAGCATTGAAGAGCGCATGAGCCTGGCCGAATTCTTCGAGGTCTGCAACGAGTACTTCGATGGGACGTACTCGGCGCCCGAGTTCGTAGTCGACCAGGCATTTCAGGAGCGCCTGGGCGAGGGCATGGTCCGCTGCTACATGGTGCGCAACAAGGTCGAGGGTTTCGGACACCAGTTCGTCACGGCGCTGCTGCGGCCGCCGCCCGGCGAAGCGGGCCCGCCGGCGCCGCCACCGCGCCTGTACTACGGACCAGCGCAGCCTGAGTTCCAGGCGCTGAAGCAGAAGCTGGAAACGGAGTGGCTGCCGGCGATGCAGCGGCTACTCGACATCGACACGTCGTCGTTGCCGGCGCTGTGGGACGCCGACTTCCTGTACGGGCCGAAGACGGCGAGCGGCGAGGACACGTTCGTGCTCTGCGAGGTCAACATCAGCGCGGTGCTGCCCTTCCCGGACGCCACTCTGCGGCCGCTGGCGGAGTGCGTAGCGTCCTACGTGCGGTCGAAGCGCGCGGCCCCGGCCTGACGCCGCGCTGAGCCGGCGACGCTGCAGCGGGTGATGCGGTATGAGGCGCACCTGCGCCGCTCTTCGACAGGCTCAGGGCGCAGCAGCTGGTGCAGACGATGCACGAGCTGGAAGCCCTTCCCGGGAAGGGCGGCGGAAGAGGGAGCCGGCGCCGCTGGCGCGGCTGGATGTGGCGGGCGGGCCGGGAGGTTAGCGGGGCAGAGGTGGGAGGCTGGACGCGCACACGGAAAGGACCAGCCCGGATTGATTGCGGATTCCCAAGCGGCGCTGACTGGAGGCAGCAACGACCATCTCCTTAACCCTTCGCCCTTACTTCCAAAACATCCATGGAGACGAGCTCTGCAAAGAGGTCTCCAGTCTGTGGAAGCCAATTCATCCGACTTGAACTCGATGTAGCCTAGGTCGCTGAAGTCACTTGGTAAGGTCACCGCCGTTTCCTTGAAGATCACGATTCGCTTGTCGTATAGAATCGACGCGGCTCCCAATTCGTAGACCACATTCTCGCTTGGACGCCAAACCTGGATGTTGCCGGCGGTTACCCTTGTCGTCCTCTCTCAGAAAACGCTCGTCCGCGGTGAAGATGAAGATGGCAGACGAACATTCGTCTCGCATTAACATCGCCCAGTTCTTGGCGCTAACAGGCCTGCCCTTGTTCGGCTCATCGATCGCAACCGCATACTTGACTTTGAACTGGTCGAGCATCTTCTTGAGCTGGTCGAGGGGAGTCCGATTCTTGCCGTGGGCAATGAACACTTTCTTCGGTCCGCTAGCCGTCTTTTCGCCAAAGGTCATCGCCGGCGGTGAAGGCGCAGGAGGGACGCTGGCGAAGCTTCAAAGTCCTCCTCCTCATCTTCAACTGTTACGCCAACGTCTCGACGGCCGTTGCCGCCGGTGCTGGTTAGCTCAATGTATTCCCGCCCTTCAGGGTTCTGATGAGGCCGGTCAAGCGAGCATCGGATAGGATATGGTCGATACAGTCTTCAGCTCAATCTGGCGCAACTTCCGCGGACGACACCAGGAACTCCTTGAATGCGGCGGTCGAAGGCACCTTCTTGCCGTCATAGGATGATAGGAAGACCGCGAAGGGAGCTATGTTCAAGACCGCCTTCCGGCGGGCCTCGGCGCGAGCCACTTCGTCCGCCCCTGTAGCTGATTCTCCTAGCGGGGTAAGCTCGAAGTGTGTCGCGTTTACGCCGCCCTCCGTTAGCCCATAAGATCGCGAAGCCAGCAGCAATTCGCGCAAGTCGCTCGAACTCGGCGACTTGTTTATCGAGAATCGGCGAGCGTCAGCTTCGAGACGCGCATTCCGGAGGCCCTGTCCTGATCGGTAGTCGCCACTGCTAGGGCATCCTCCAGTTTGATGGCTGGGTAGTTGCGATTCTTACTTCCTACCTTGCGACCCATTACGACCAAGCCCCTTCTGGTAAATGATGGCGGCTGCATTAATGATACAAGCTAAGAATACCAGAAAGTCGGCGGTGCGTGTAGACTGTACCCATGGACTTTATCTTTGCGGATGACGCCCGGCAGCAGAAGCCTTCCGTGCCCGGAATGGGGCCGCTGGTGGCCATAGGCGGCATCCACGTGGGAGCGGACCATGTCGGTCCGCTAGAGCGCGAGCTCGATGAGCTGTGTGCCGCAACCGGCTTCCCTGACGGAGAGGAGTTCAAGTGGTCTACCGGCCGCCAGACGTGGATGAGGGATCACCTCGTCGATAACGCTAAAGCGGCCTGATTAAGGTGCTCGCGGCAGCGCTTCGCCACGAGGTGAAGGCAATCGTGGTTGTTGAAGACTGCAATGCCAATCCCGCCATATCCACGTCGCCGAGCCCTGAGGTTGACGTGACCACCATGTTCATCGAACGCGCTGAACACAGGCTAGCCACCGTCGGGACGGATGGTGTGATTATGATCGACGAACCCCCCGGAGACCGAAGGAGCGAGACGCAGTTCCTTGCCAACTGCGCGGAGGTATCCCGGAGGGGCACCACCTACGTGAAGCCGAAGCATGTACCTCTGAACATCATGCCGATCCGGTCGGACATGACTAGGCTCGTGCAGTTGGCTGATGTAGTTGTGGGCAGTACCACGGCCATGGTCGCTGGGCACGTGAAGTTCGCCGCCACACCATTCGGGGTTGTCAAGTCCATGTTGTACACGGAGGGCGGGTCAATAGGCGGCCGTGGATTGAAGATACACCCCGACCTGTGGCATGCCAACCTATACCACTGGCTGGCTGGCGACACGCACTACTGGCGACGGGGGATGGGTTTCAAATTACCCCTCCCAGAATTTCGGCATGCCGTGAATCCTTACGTTGAGGCGACATCGAATAGTCCGTGGATTCGAACGAAGTTCAACTCCGCAGACCTGAGCGCCCGCTCTTAACTACTACGAAAGCACCGGCGCGAACTGCCGTTTCGTTCTAACTGGCTGGGAGTGCAGTACCTCCGGACAGCGCTCCCGGAGGTACTCGGTTGCTTTGCCGGTCGTGTGAGGTCGGCCCCCCTGTGGATTCAGTCGGGCGATCCTTCGACTGCGCTCAGGATGACACTGGCCTTACTCCACCGTCCAGATGTCGCCCTGGCGGAAGAGCGCTTCGAGGTCGCCTTCGCCCTCGGCGGCGATCGCGTCGGCTCGATCTGCTCATCGAGAGCTCGTCGTAGGTGGGGCGCTGGACGGCGCGGATGACGCCGACCGGCACCGGGTACTCCGGGTAGTCCATGCGGCTGAGCAGGAAGGCGATCGTCGGGTCGTCGACGCGTCTCGTCGTGGACGAGGATGTCCTTCTCGGTGATGCCGTCCTTGCCGAGCTCGACGACCTCGGGCTTGAGGCCGTTGAGGCGGATGCCCTTGTCGTCGTTCTTGCCGAAGATCATCGGCTCGCCGTGCTTGAGGAAGAGCATGCGGTCGGCGCGCACTTCCTTGGCGGTGAAGTCCTCGAAGGCGCCGTCGTTGTAGATGTTGCAGTTCTGGTAGACCTCGACGAACGAGGTGCCGCTGGTGCTCGGCGGCGCGGTCGAGCGTCTCGACCAGGTGGTGGGGGTCGGCGTCGAGCGAGCGGGCGACGAACGTGGCCTCGGCGCCGAGGGCGACGGCGAGCGGCCGCAGCGGCCAGTCGATCGTGCCCATGGGCGACGACTTCGTGACGCTTGCCGAGCGGCGAGGTCGGCGAGTACTGGCCCTTGGTCAGGCCGTAGATCTCGTTGTTGTGCAGGATGATCTGCAGGTCGACGTTGCGGCGCAGCACGTGCAGGATGTGGTTGCCGCCGATGCTCAGCGCGTCGCCGTCGCCGGTGACGACCCAGACGCTGAGCTCGGGGCGCGACGGCCTTGAGGCCGCGTGGCGATCGTCGGCGCGCGGCCGTGGATGCTGTGGAAGCCGTACGTGTTCATGTAGTAGGGCAGGCGGCTGGAGCAGCCGATGCCGGAGATGAAGACGATGTTCTCGCGCGGGATGCCGAGGTCGGGCATGACGCGCTGCGTCTGGGCGAGGATCGAGTAGTCGCCGCAGCCGGGGCACCAGCGGACCTCCTGGTCGGAGACGAAGTCCTTGCGGGTGAGGACCTGGATGCTGTCGCGTTCGCTGCGATTCTGCGGTTACCATCGGTCTTGCCTCCTGACTTAGCCGACCAGCTCGGCGATCTTGCTCTCGACCTCGGCGATCGTGAACGGGCGGCCGGAGACCTTGTTCAGGCCGATCGGCGTCGACCAGGTACTTCGCCGCGGATGAGCAGGCGCAGCTGGCCCAGGTTGATCTCCGGGATCAGCACCTTGTTGAAGCGGCTCGAGCACGTCGCCGAGGTTCGTCGGGAAGCGGGTTGAGGTAGCGCAGGTGCGCGGCGAGACGCTCTTGCCCTGCGCCCGGGCGCGCTGCACGGCGGTGCGTGATGACGCCGTAGGTGCTGCCCCAGCCGAGGACCAGCAGGTCGCCGGACTCGTCGCCGATGACCTCGACGTCCGGGATGTCCTTGGCGATGCGCGCGATCTTCTCGGCGCGCAGGTGCACCATCTGGTCGTGGTTCTCGGCCTCGTAGTTGACGTTGCCGGTGATGTCTGCCTTCTCGAGGCCGCCGATGCGGTGCTCGAGGCCGGGCGTGCCGGGGATGGCCCAGGGGCGCGCCAGCGTCTCCGGGTCGCGCGCGTAGGGCTGGAAGGTCGCCGGGTCGGTGGCGAAGTTCGGGCTCGATCTTCGGCAGCGTCGTCGATGTCGGGGATGAGCCAGGGCTCGGAGCCGATGCCGAGGTAGCCGTCCGACAGGAAGATGACCGGCGTGCGGTACTTGATCGCGATGCGCCAGGCCTCGATCGCCATGTCGAAGCAGTCGGAGGAGGTCGCGGGCGCGACGATGGCGACGGGCGACTCGCCGTTGCGGCCGAACATGCACTGCAGCAGGTCGCCCTGCTCCGTCTTGGTCGGCATGCCGGTGCTGGGGCCGGCGCGCTGCACGTCGATGATGACGAGCGGCAGCTCGACCATGACGGCGAGGCCGATGGCCTCGCTCTTGAGCGCGATGCCGGGGCCGCTGGTGCCGGTCATGCCGAGCGCAGCCGCCGAACGAGGCGCCGATGGCGGCGCCGATGGCGGCGATCTCGTCCTCGGCCTGGAAGGTGCGCACGCCGAAGCGCTTGAAGCGCGCCAGCTCGTGCAGGATGTCGCTGGCGGGCGTGATCGGGTAGCTGCCGTAGAACAGCGGCCGGCCGGCGAGCTTCGACTGGCGGTGAGGAAGCCGAGCGCGGTCGCCTCGTTGCCGGTGATGTTGCGGTAGAGGCCGGGCTTCAGCTTCGCCTTCGGCACGTGGTAGTGCGTGCGCGAACATCTCCGTCGTCTCGCCGAAGTTGTAGCCGGCCTTCAGCGCTGTCTTGTTGGCCTCGGCGACCGCGGGGTTCGGCGGCCGAACTTCTCTCGATCAACTTGATGCGTCGTGTCGAGCGGGCGGCTGTACATCCAGAACATGAGGCCGAGCGCGAACATGTTCTTGCGAGCGGTCGATCTGCCTGGGCGGTGAGGCCGCTGTCCTTGAGGGCGCGGGCGTTCAGCGTGCCAGATCGGCACCGGAAGACGCGGTAGGCGCTGCAGGCTGCCGTCCTCGAGCGGGTTGGTGGTGTAGCCGGCCTTCTTGAGGTTGGTCTCGTTGAACTCGTCCTCGTTGACGACGAGGATGCCGCCGCGTGGGCAGGTCCGGCGAGGTGCATCTTGAGCGCCGCCGGGTTCATCGCGACGAGGACGTCCGGGCGCGTCGCCGGGGGTGTAGATGTCGTAGCTGGAGAAGCTGACCTGGAAGCCGCTGACGCCGGGGAGCGAGCCCTGCGGCGCGCGGATCTCGGCCGGGATGTCCGGGAACGGTGCTGATGTCGTTGCCGAAGACGGCGGACGTCTTGGTGAACTGCGTGCCGGTGAGCTGCATGCCGTCGCCGGAGTCGCCGGCGAAGCGGATGGTTACGCGATCGAGGTCGAGGACGTCCGGCTGGTCGGGCTGCTCTGCGTCAGCGTTGTCACTACCCACCCTCCGGCTTCGGGAAGCGTCTGGTGGGGCCGCGGCGGCAGGTTCAGCACCTGCGCCGGGAAGGCCTCCGCCAGGAAGTGGATGATGTCGAGCGTCCGGAGGACGGCGACGGCCTTGCCGGCTGCGTCGACGATCGGGATATTGTCGACGCCTTCTCGATCATCATCTTGATCGCCCGGGCGATCGTGCTCGCTGTCGGTGAGCGTCTCGGGCATGGGCGACATGTACTCCATCGACGTTGCTCGTCGTACTTGACGTCGCGGGCGACGATGCTGCATCAGGACTTCGCGCTCGCTCATGATGCCGACGGGGCGGCCGTCGTCGACAATGAGGACGTAGCCCTGGCCGTGCTGCTGCACGGCGGCGAGGGCGGCGCCGACGGTGGCGCCTTGGTGATGGAAACGGGGGGTTGAAGGCCCAGGGCGCTGATGGGGTCGGTCTGGAACGGGCCCTTGACCAGGTTTATCTCTGCCAACGTCCCTAACGCTGCGCCCGTCAAGATTTTGGTGCGGGAAGCGGGCGCTGATGCGATCCGTGACGTACCCAATTTTACATCAGGCGGCGAATCGGCGCCGGTGTTCACACGATGGTAACGAGAGCGCATTGACCCCATGTTTGGCCGCGTGTAGGCTCGCGATATTCCGCGAGGAGGAGATTGCCGTGGCGGTCAAAGCCTACGTCCTTATCGTCACTGACCCCGGCGCGACCAAGAGTGTCTACGACGCTCTGAGAAAGCATCGAGGGCCTCGTGGAGCTGCACGAGGTTATGGGCCCGTACGACATCGTGGCCGAGATCGACGTGCCTAACCTTGTCGACGTGCCGCCGATCCTGAGCACCAAGATCCGCGCGATCCAGGGCATCCAGAGCACGACTTCGCTGGTCTCTTTCCCCGAGCCCTAGATTCAAAATCGACTAATCACGGGCGCGCGCGGCCGATCGCTGCGGCGTCTGTCGAAGCCGGGCCTGACAGGCGCCGAAGGGGCTGTCTCAGGCTCTCGACGTACACCCGAGCCGCCCGGCGGCCGGTGGTTCGATGGGTGCGGCGGAAGGCGGCCGGCGGGCGTCCGCGGCGGACTGTCCGGAGGTCCGCTAACAGAGTTTTCGCCGGCCGGGCGGCGGATGGGCTCTGCCGCGAGGCACGCGCCGGCGCCCTTTGCTCGACGGCCGCCGGCCTGGGAGCGCCGCGAAAGCGGTCATGCGCGAAACGCAGCTTCGGCATGAAATGTATGCATACGGCTAATAACGCGCTTCGATCGAGGCCAGAAGGTCCCGCGCGTCGTCCTGGAGGCCCTGTTCGGGGTCGAGCTCGATGCAGCGCCTGAGGTGGCGCATTGCCTCTTCCCAGAGGCCGTCGGGATCGCGGTAGGGGATGGTCGCCTGCTTCGAGAGGCGGTAGGCGACGAACTCCTTACACCAACCCTGGCTGTACTGGACGCCGGGGTCGTCCGGCGCCAGCGCCTCCGCCCGGTCAAGTGCTCGCAGGCCGTCCTGGAACTGGAGGCGGCGCGTGATCAGGGTTGTGCCGAGGTACATCCAGGCTTCGGGAAGCTCAGGATCGAGGCGGATCGCCTCGCGCGCGGCGGCGAGGGCGTCGTCGATGCGGCCGGCGCTGTGCAGGTCCTGCGCTTCGCGGAGGCGTTCGCGCGCGGTCAGACCTCACCCCCAACCCCCTCTCCGTCCGACGGAGAGGGGGCTTCGGAATTGGTTATGCACCTCACTGGCCCATGAGGTGCAGGAACGGCTGCGCCTCTGCGTGGAGGCGCTGCGCTTCGCGTATCCGTTCGCGCGCGGACAGACCTCACCCCCAACCCCCTCTCCGTCCGACGGAGAGGGGGCTTCGGAATTGGTTATGTACCTCACTGGCCCATGAGGTGGAGGAACGCCTCCGCCGAGGGGATGCGCATGTACACGTTGCGCTGAGCTTCCTCGCCGATGGTGGAGCTGGGCCTTTCGGCGTAGTTGTGGCCGGGGAGGACGATGGTCTCGGGGGGGAGGGCTTTGAGGCGCATCAGGCTGTGATAGAGGTCCTGGGGGCTGCTGCCGGGGAGGTCGCAGCGGCCGATGTTGCCGACGAAGAGCGTGTCGCCGGTGAGGACGCGGCCTTCGATCAGCAGGCACTGCGAGCCGACCGTGTGGCCGGGGGTGTGCAGGCAAGTGACGGCGGCCTCTCCGACCTTCACAACCTGGTTGTCCTCGACCGCAAGCCAGTCATCACCGGCGCCTCCGGCGCCGCGGCCGCCCATCAGCGGCACCTCGTGCGCGTTCGCGTACTTTTGGGCGCCTGTGGCTTCGGCCAGCGCGGCGGCGCCGTTGACGTGGTCAAAGTGGTGGTGGGTCGCGAAAATCTTCGTGATCCGAAAGCCCGCCCGATCGGCCGCCGCGACGATCGCCGGCGCGTCCCAGCCGGGGTCGACGACGGCGGCCTCTTTCGTGCGCTCGCATCCGATCAGGTAGACGTAGTTCTGCATGGGCCCCAGCGGCATCTGGCGGACGGAAGAGACGCGGGCCGGAAGCTGGCTGTCGGTCATCGGTTGAGGATATCTCAAGCTAGCCTGTGGGCGCGCCGCGCGAGGCGCGCCTACAGGGTGGGGGCCTACAGCGTGGAAGCGCCTACCGAGGCGATATCTGTATACTTCGCCCACCTTAATCCTGACGAAGACGTTCGGGGGTGGAGATGGCATCCGGTCCGCTCGACGGCATCCGCATCCTCGAGTTCGCGCAGATCATCGCCGGAACCCCTGAGGTGCATGCTGCTGTCGGACATGGGCGCGGAGGTGATCAAGGAGATGCGAGCGGCAGGCGCGATCAAGTACATGGCCCCGAGAAATCTCTAAGGGCGTTCGGCGCGCGCCCCGCCTGGAGGTATCGAGATGACTGGACCGGCGAAATCAATATCACAGGACGAGATCGACGCGATCTTCCAGAAGGTCAGCAACTGGGGCCGTTGGGGCGCGGAAGACCAGGTCGGGGCACTGAACCTGATCACGCCACAGAAGCGGCTGCAGGCGGCGGAGCTGGTGAAGGAAGGGATCAGCGTCAGCTGCGCGCTGCCCCTGAACACTCGCGGCGGCGTCGATAACCCGAGCCCGGTAGTGCACCTCATGACCGGCGGCGGTGACACGCCGAACGCTTTCGGCTCCGGCGACTACTTTGCGATCTCGCCCCACGGCCTGGCGCACACGCACCTCGATGCGCTGTGCCACATCTTCTATAAGGGCCAGATGTACAACGGCCGGCCGATCTCGCTGGTGACCTCCCGCGGCGCGATGGCGAATTCGATCGAGTCGGGCAAGGACGGCGTCGTCAGCCGCGGGAGTGCTGCTGGACATTCCGCGCGTGGCCGGCAAGGACTGGCTCGAGCCGGGCGAGGCCATCTACGCCGAAGACCTGGAGGCCGCGGAGAAGGACCACGGCGTCCGCGTCGACGAGGGCGACATTCTCTTCGTGCGCACCGGCCGCCACAAGCGGCGCGAGACGATGGGCGGCCAGGGCCGCGGCTTCGCCGAAGGCATCGCCGGCCTGCACGTGAGCACGCTGCCCTGGCTGCACGCGCGCGGGGCCGCCGTCCTGGGCTGCGACGGGATCAGCGATGTCATGCCTTCGGGCGGGCCGCAAGGCTCGCAGCCGATCCACATGACCGCGATCCCGGCAATGGGTGTCCACATCCTGGACAACGCGAACCTGGAGGAGCTGGCGCAGACCTGCGAGCGGCTGGACCGCTGGGAGTTCATGCTGGCGATCGCGCCGCTGAAGCTGCTGCGGGGCACAGCGTCGCCGGTGAACCCGATCGCGCTGTTCTGAGAACGGAAGGAATCAGAAGCACGGAGCAGGAAGCAGCGAATTCACCGCCATGTTCAAGTCGAAGTAGCGACCCTTCATGTTGGCAACCGTGGGACTACTAGCATCGGCCGCCGTTGCGCTTCTTCTCTCATGCCTCTTCAGTTACCACATACTAAAGGCATTACTGCGCTTTCCGGACCCTGACCTCGAGCCCGGGGAAGAGTTGTCGTTTCGAAGCCCCTGCGCCATCACGTACGACAGCATGCTTGGCTTCAGCAACGGACACGTTTTCGTAACGAATAGACGCCTCATCTGGACACCGACTTCGTTTCCCAAGCCGCTCTTCAGCAGGGAGATCAGCGTCCCGCTCGATTCGATCTCTGAGGCGCATATAGCGTCCCGTGCCTTGGGGCGCGCTTTCGCGATCCCCGTTGAGATCATGGTGCCCGGGCATGTTCTGAAGCTCTTCGTCGGCTTGAATAGCCTAAGCCTCCAACCTGCGACGACGTTGATTAACGCTCTGACGAATGCTCGCGCGGCAAGTCGCCGCGATGGCATCGCATTCGCTGCCGAACCTGTACAGCTTCCATTCAACTACAACCCAAGGCTGGAAGCCGCGGGTTTGGTTGCTTCTGTCCTTGTGAGTGGAATGCTCTTGGTGGTCTTCATTCAGTGGGACATGCTGACACCACTGGTGGCCACCTGTCTTGTTCTCGGCCCCATGTTATCCGCAGTCCTTTTCATCTACCAACGAAAGCTCAACAGCCGGCTGAAGTAAACGAGTCGTAGTCGTGATGGGTGCTCTCCGGGATTCCTCCTGGCGTAGGAATGACAATTTGGGAGGCTGCCGGCCGAATCCTACTTCCACACGGCCGCCGGCGACGCGGAGGAAGTTGCCGTTGCAGATGCGCTCCAGGCGGTCGTCGGACCAGCCGCGCTGCTTGAAGGCGCGCAGGACCACGGGCAGGCCGGTCGCGTCTTTGACGCAGGCCGGGATGACGGTGCCGTCGAAGTCGCTGCCGAAGGAGACGTGCTCGTCGCCGGCCAGGTTGACGATGTAGTCGAAGTGGGCGACCAGCGCCTCGAGGTCGGTGTCGGCGTCGGGCTTCATGTCGGGGCGCAAGAAGGCGTTGGCGAAGTTGATGCCGATTGTGCCGCCCTGGTCGGCGAGGGCCCGAATCTGCTCGTCGTCGAGATTGCGGACGTGGGGCGAGAGCGCTTTGACGCAGGAGTGCGTGGCGATGACCGGCGACTTGGACTCGTCGAGCACGTCCCAGAAGCCGGCCGGGTTGATGTGCGATACGTCGAGGATGATGCCGAGGCGGTTGCACTCGGCGACGAGGCGGCGTCCCGACTTCCGTGAGGCCGTCATCGACCTGGGGGTCGGCGAAGCGGACGCCGTGGGCGAAGATCGTCGAACGGCTCCAGGTTGGCGCCAGGCAGCGCAGGCCTGCCTCGTAGAAGATGCGCAGCTCCTTGAGGCTGTAGGAGATGGGATCGGCGCCCTCGAACATGAACACGGAGGCGAAGGCGCCTTCGGCGAACGCGGCTCGCACGTCTTCGACGGTACGACAGACGCGGAAGCCGCCCTCGGCGCGGTCGGCGATGGCGTAGACGTCGTTCATCTCCTGCATGGCGTAGGAGACGGCGCCCATCTCCGCCTGCTCGTTCGACAGGTAGATGGAGGTGAAGCAGCCGCCGAGGCCGCCCTTCATCGCCCTGGGCAGGTCGACGTGGCCGGTGTCGGACTCGACCAGGAAGTCGCGCCCCGGCCGTCCGGCGCGCGGCTTGATGGCGGTGATGTAGTCGATGTGGCCGTCAAAGATGGGCGGGAACTCGCGGTTCAGGTCGGTCATGGTGGTGTTCCCTCGCGGAGATGGTGATGGTGGTCTGGGGTTGGAGTCGGGGCAACGACGGCGCGCCGGCACCAGGGTGCGCGTAGTCTAAGCTTTCGCTATCCACGGAGGTATCAGGTGACCGACCGCGACGACATCGCTCGCGCTATCGCCTACTTCGAGAGCTGTGAGGACGCGGCCTGGTTGCGAAAGGCGCTGGCCGAGATAGCGCCGAAGGCGCAGCGGCTGGTGGTGCGCTACCTGGGCGCCGGTGGCGCGGACGCGGTCCCGAAGCCGGCGGACGTCCCTCATACACCCGTCGCGGCGTCGAAAGCGGACGCGCTGCGCATCCTCAACACGACGAGCGACTTCGCGCTGCTGCAGGCGATGACGCGGGCGATGGGGCGCCGGGTGGAGGAGCTGGAGGCGGGCTAATCGTCAACGGATGCGAACGGATAAACGGATGAACGGAGAAGGCCTCGTTGACGATTCGCGTCTATACTCGGCCGCAAGCCCTCAGACGTGGGCAGGCGGCCAGACCCCGCCCCTGGAGGCCTAAAGGCCTCCGCTACCTTTGAGAGTGGGCTTGAGGTCCGCGGAGGGAGATTCGCCGATGGAGATTGTGAAGGACGTTTACGTGCCGATGCGGGACGGGGTCTGCCTGGCGCTGGACGTGTACAAGCCGGATCGTGGCGGGCGCCACCCCGCGATCCTTAGCCGCACTCCTTATATCAAGGACGCGGCGCTGGTCGCGGGGCGCGGGTGTCGCCGAGCGCATGAAGGCCGTGGACCGAGCGCGGCTACGTGATGGTGATGAGCGACACGCGCGGCACCGGCGGCTCTGAAGGCGTGTACGACTATTACAACTACGTGGGCGGCCCCTGGGACGGCTACGACAGCGTCGAGTGGGTGGCTTCGCAGCCGTGGTGCGACGGCAACGTTGGGCTGATGGGGGGATCGGCTTCGGCGATCCTGGCCTACAACGCCGCGATCAAGCGGCCGCCGAGCCTGAAGGCGATTACGGCGAACATGCACCCCGCCGACCAGTACTTCGACCAGTGGTTCGTCGGCGGCGTGTTCAGGTACGAGAACCGCATCGGCTGGGGCGTGCACATGCTGCCGCGCATCGCTCCGGTGCAGCCGATGGACGCGAAAGACCCTGCGTACGACCGCAAGCGCGCGGTCTACCAGGATCGGATCGCGCAGTATCACCGGCGCATGCGCGCGGGTGAAAACCCGGCGAACCTGGCCTGGCTGACGGAGGGCTACGCCCACGCGACTTACGACGAATACTGGAAGAGCCGCGGCATGACCGCGGGCCTGGACCAGGTGGACGTGCCCGCGCTCCACGGCGGCGTCTGGTTCGACCACTTCATCCGAGGCACGCTGGCCACGCACGAAGCGGTGAACGTGCCCAAGAAGCTCTCGGTCAGTCCCGGTTCGCTCTACGGCGCGCTCCTGGCGGCCGACAAGGGCTACGAGAGCCTGCAGCAGCGCTGGTACGACTACTACCTGCGCGGCATCGAGACCGGGGTCACGGACGGGCCGGGCGCGCGCCTGTTCCTGATGGGCGAGGACCGCTGGAGCGAGGAAGACTGCTGGCCGGTGCCGGCGGAGGAGGTGTCGTTCTTCCTGGCCTCCGGGCCGGGCGGCGGCGCCGGCTCCCTGAATGACGGCATGCTGCGGCTGGAGCCGGCGGGCGCGGGCGCTCCATCCGCGTTCGACCACCACCCCGAGAATCCGAACCGGACCCCCACGAACCCCCGCGACCAGCGGCGCTTCGAGTCCCGCGCGCTGACCTTCAGCACCGCGCCCCTCGACCGCGACCTGGAGGTCATCGGCCGGCCCCGCCTGCTCCTGCAGGCGTCGAGCGACGCCTCCGACTTCGACATATGCGTGCGGCTCTGTGACGTGTTCCCGGACGGGCGGTCGCAACTTCTGAACACGGGCGCGCTGAAGGCCTCGCACGTTTACTCGCATGAAAGCCCGGCGGCCCTCGAGAAGGACCGCGTCTACGAGTTCGAGGTCGAGATCTGGGCCACGGCCAACGTCTTCAAGGCCGGCCATCGCGTCCGCGTCGACGTCTCGGCCTCAGACTTCCCCTTCTTCGAGTCGAACCCGCTGCCATCGCGAAACCTGGTGTTCCACGACGGGCGGCACGAGTCGCGGCTGGTCCTGCCGGTCGTCCGCCGCTGACCGTGAGTGAGGAAGCCTGCGTCTTTTGCAAGATCGTCGCCGGCCGCGTGCACCAGGCCGTCGTGCTGGAGCGCGCGGCTGTAATTGCCTTCATGGACCTGCGGCAGCCGCGGGAGGGCCACGTGTTGATTGTGCCGAAGGCGCACATCGAAACCATATTCGAGCTTGACCGCGATACAGGGGCTGTATTGATGGAGGCGCTGGCCGGCGTGGCGCGAGCCGTGCGCGACGCCTTTGAGCCTGAAGGCATCAGCATCTGGCAGTCGAACGGGCCGGGAGCGCGCCAGGAGGTGCCGCACATCCACTTCCACGTGATGCCGCGCTTCGCCGGCGACGACCTGCTGCGGGTGTACCCGTCGCGCCCGGCGCGTCCGGCCGCTGAGGAGTTGGAGCGCCAGGCGGCGATTATTCGCGGGGCGCTTTCGGCCGGGCCTGCGTTACCAGGTGAAAAAAATAGGTCAAACTGAGGGCTCAGTCGTTTAAGATAGGCGCGAATGGGCCGGTTCCCGCTGACAGGCCTGGGTTTCATCCTCGTGCTCGCGCCACTGGCCGTGCTGGTGGGCCTCGCGTACCTGCTGACGCGAGGCGGCGGCGAGCCCGGCGGCCCGCGCGAGACGCTGGGCGCGGACCCGATCATCCGCCCCGGCCTCTATGTTTTCGACCGGGCGACGCTGGAAGTGCGTCTCCTGACGGCGGGTTCGCAACCGTTCGCCTTTCCAGCGGACACGACAACCGACACCTTCGACTGGTCAGGCGGCTCCATCGTTTACGGACGCATGGAGGGCAATCTCTACACACTGGAAGTCGCCGACGCCGCTTCGGGCGCTAGGTTGAC
The DNA here is from genome assembly GCA_963703905.1 of uncultured Chloroflexia bacterium. Taxonomy (GTDB): domain Bacteria; phylum Chloroflexota; class Dehalococcoidia; order DSTF01; family WHTK01; genus DATLYJ01. The sequence continues at coordinate 227,203 of CAVPFY010000004.1, read as the reverse complement.
CATCGCGCCGGCGCTGGTCTGGGGCGCGAGGACGCTGTCGGACGGCCGCGTCCTCCTGCACATGCGAGGAATCGAGCCCGGTTCGGCCGAAGGCTACGGTTACCTGAACGTGGCCACGGGGCAGATCGAGGCATTTCGCGAGGCGCCGGCGGGCGCGGTCTCGCCGGACGGGCGGCTGCTGGCCTTCCAGCCGGGCCCGGAGGCCAGAGGTTACGCCATCCGCGACCTGGAGTCCGGCGCCGAAATAGCGTTCCTGCCGGGCGACTTCCTGGACGCGAGCTTTTCTCCGGACAGCCGGAGCCTGGCGCTGTCGCAATCAGCTCCAGCGGCAGGCGGGCGGGCAACGACCCTGGTCTGGCGCTGGCCCGCCGGGGACACGGTGCAACTGGGCGAGGGCGCGCGCGGAGTCTGGTCGCCCGACGGGACGGTCCTCGCGCTTACGCAGCGGGAGTCACGGGGCGGCGGGCCGGACGCGGCCATCGTAAGTTCCATCGCCGTCCAGCCCGTGGACGGATCACGTCCGGCCTGGCGCCTGGGTGAAGGGCGGCACGCCGACGTGGTCGCCGGACGGCGCTTCGATCGCCTTCGAACGCGACGGGGCGCTGGTCGAGCGCGACATTCTCGGTGGCCGCGAGGTGACGCTTCTGCGGCCGGCCCTGCCACTTGTCGCCGAGCCGCGCTGGTCCCCTGACGACCGCTACATCGCCTTCCGTTCGGCCGGCACTCCCGGCGAGATTCTGGTGGTGAACGCGGACGGCAGCGGCGAGAGGCTGGCCGGCAGGGGCGCGGGCCCCACATGGTCGCCGGCCGGCGACCGCATCGCGTTCACGTTCGGCCAGGAGTACAGCGCCGGTTCCGCGGGCCACGTTTACGCGATCACCGCGGACGGATCTTCGACGACGAAGCTGGGGCCGGTGACCTACGGCGACACTATTCCAGCCTGCAGCGCGGTCGCTCGCCTCAGCTGGTCGCCCGATGGCACAAGGCTGGCCTGGCCGAGCCCAGGATCTTCACCTGACATCATGTACGTGGCGAAGGCCGGCGGCGGCGAACCGGCCCTGGTCCGCGACGCCGTGGGAGGGACCTGGCGGAAGGACGGCAAACATATTCTCTACTCCGCACCCTCGGCGGCTGGCGACTCTGCGCGGTGCGCGGTCCTGGAAGCCACGACCGGCCTCTCGGACGGTGAGACGCTGTTGGACGGGGTCACTTCACCTCTGCTTTCACCGGACGGGCGCTGGCTGGCCGTGATCAGGCTGGGCACTCCCGACTTCAGGGCCAACCGCATCGAGGTCCGCAGCGCCGATGGCCGGCAACTCGTAGCGGATTTGGACGCAGGGCAGCTTCTGGCCTGGTCGCCGGACAGCCGCTATCTGGCGGTCCGCCGGACGGGCGCCTCGGTCGGCATCGCGCTGGCGGACAGCAGCGACGGGTTCGCGGTCAGGTCCCTGGACATCCCGGGAATGCAGGATATCGCCTGGGCGCCGGACGGAAGGACGTTTGCTTTCACCCGCATTGATTTTGAGCAGCCGTGGATCTGGATCGCGACGGTCGACAACGGCGTGGCCCCGCGGCGGCTCGCGCAGGGTGGCTCACCGTCATGGGCGCCGGACGGCAAGCGGTTGGTCTTCAGCCGCGCGCGGACCGGCGTCTGAGGCGCGCTACGGTCGCTCGATTTCGGCGGCGGTGTTGCGCTGGAAGGTCGGGCGGATGACCAGCTCCGGAATCGTCGTGCGCGGGTCGGCCGTGGCGATGAGCATGATCGCGTCAGCGACGTCGCCGGCCGGGACCATGCTCTGACGCGCGCCGGCATCAGGAGGAGTCGGCCGCTTGTCCATGATCGGCGTATCGACCTCGCCGGGGATGACGACGCCGGCGCGGATGCCGCTGTTGCGGAACTCGGCGTTGAGGTAGGCGTTGAAGTTGATGACGGCGGCCTTGACGGCGCCGTAGATCATGCCGGCCAGCAGGTTGGCGTTGGTGCCGGCGAGAGAGGCGACATTGACGATGGTGCCCTGCTTCGCTTCCAGCATCGACGGCACAACAGCCTTGGAGCAGTAGATCGAGCCGATGAGGTTGGAGTCGATCACGGCGCGAATCTCGTCCGGGGTGGTGGACAGGAGGCGCCGGTGGCTGGAGCTGTGGCCGGCGTTGTTCACCAGCACGTCGATGCGGCCCCAGTCGGCCAGGACCGCCCGCGCCATGGCCTGCACTGCCTCGAAGTCGGCGACGTCGACGGCGAACGGGCGCGCGACGCCGCCGGCGGCCTTCACTTCGGCCACGACGGCGTCGTTCTTGGACGCCGTGCGTCCGACGACGGCGACCCTGGCGCCGGCCGCGGCCATCTTCAGGACCGCGGCGCGTCCGATGCCGGAGCCGCCGCCGGTGACGATGCAGACCTTACCTTCGAGCGTCATCAGGACCTCCGAGACCTCCAGATGGTTTCGTCAACACCCGAACCTTAAGGTGTCGCCGTGCCGGGGGCCAGCCGAGAGCCAGGACCTCGCGGCCGGAAAGGGCCGGGAAGAGACGAGACCGGCGCTGCCTCGACGCGGCCGGCGGGGGCTGAGAATTCGCGACTTCCCTCGGGTAAACCGCCCGCTTGGAGTGCGCTGCAATCAGGAAACTGCCCGCGGCGATATTTATGTGACCGGCGGCGCTGTAACCTGTCGCTGCGGGCCATCGCCGCCGGTACGCCGTAGGGTCATAATGTAATGAGAGAGGCTCGGGGGCAGTGGGGGTAGTGGTGGTACAGCAAAACATGACAGAAGCACAGGCCGGCGAAAAAAAAGAGATCGAAGAAGTCGAGGAGGCTGAGGAGCTAACTCCCGAACAGGAGAAAGAGCTTCCCGGCAACGTCCAGCTCTATCTGCGCGAAATCGGCGCCGTGCCCCTGCTCAAGGCCGCGGACGAGGTCCGGCTGGCCAAGGAGATCGAGCACGGTCGCCTGCTGTCGCGTTGGGAGCGCGAGCTGCTCGCGAACAAAGAGCAGCTGACTTACGAGAACCTGGCGCGCCATATGCTCCAGCGTGTGCGCCTCTGCGCCGACCGCCTGCGCTCGATTCTGGAGATCGAAGGCAAGAAGCCGTCCGACGTGCTCTTCTCCAAGCGCCTCCAGGACTCGATCGGCGGCCAGATCGATGAGGATCTGGCAAACGCGATGGCCGACATCATGGGCACCTCCGGCCGGCAGGTCATGGACGACCTCTGGGAGCTTTCGGTCGCCACCCGCCTGCTTGCGCCGGAAGAGGCCGACGCGGTCGAAGGCGACGAGGCCGCGGTGCAATCGCTGGCGCCGCGCCTGCAGGCCGCGGTGCGCAAGGCCGGCGAAGCCAAGGACCACTTGATGCAGGCCAACCTGCGCCTGGTCGTCTCCATCGCCAAGCGCTATCAGGAGCGAGGACTGCCGTTCCTGGATCTGATCCAGGAAGGCAACACGGGCCTGATCCGCGCGGTCGAGAAGTTCGACTACCGCCGCGGCTTCAAGTTCAGCACCTACGCCACCTGGTGGATCCGCCAGGCGGTCACGCGCGCCCTGGCGGAGCAGTCGCGCACGGTGCGGCTGCCCGTGCACGTGGTCGAGACCGCGAGCAAGTACCGCAAGGCCCTGGACGCGCTCCTCAGCGAGCTCGGCCGCGAGCCCACAAACTCGGAGATCGCCGAGCGCATGGGGGTGGAGCTGGAGTCGGTCGAGCAGCTTCAAGAGGCGCTGGCCCGCCAGCCGATCTCGCTGGAACGGCCTTTGAGCGACGAGGGCGAAGGCACGCTCGGCGACGTCATCGAGCTGGTCGCGACCTCTCCGGCCGAAGAAGCGGAGTCGATGCTGCTGAAGGATGACCTGCAGTCGGCGCTGCAGGTGCTGCCGCCGCGCGACCGTGAGATCGTGATCATGCGCTACGGCCTCAGCGACGGACGCACGCGCACGCTGGAGGAGGTCGGGCGGGCCTTCGGCATCACGCGCGAGCGCGCGCGCCAAATCGAGGCGCAGGCGCTGCGGCGGCTGCGTGAGTCGCCGGAGATCAGGTCGCTTTCGGACTACTTGAAGAACAACGGCTCCGCGGCCTGAGGAGCTAGCGTCAGAATAAGCCGGGATACCCGGAGATTCACGCGGATTGGCAGACGCGGATGCCGCGGATTTTCCTTTGTGCGAGACCGTAGGCTGAACCTGGGCGGCACGCCTGCGGTACGCTGGGCGCGTGAGTGTAGAAGTTCCTAATGCGCCGGGATTTGTTGACGCCGCGGGGGCGCCGTTCTTCCCCGAGGACGCGGTCATCCGCCGTGTGCACCGCGAGGCCGTGGTGCTGCTGGGAGGCGGGCGGGCGCTGCTAATGCAGGTCGCGCACCCCGCGGTCGCGGCCGGGGTGGCGGAACACAGCAGCTTCAGGGAGGGCAAGCGGCGGCGGCTCCTGAGGACGCTGCGGCCGACGCTGGCGATGGTGTTCTCGACCAGGGAGCAGGCGCGCGCGGCGGCGGCTTCGATAAGGGCCGTGCACGGGCGAGTGGTGGGCGAAGGCTACCGCGCCGACGACCCTGAGCTGCTGCTCTGGGTGCTGGCGACGCTGATCGACAGCGCGCTCTACATGCACGCGCGCTTCCTTCGGCCGCTGAGCGATACGGACGCCGAGGCCTACTATCAGGACATGCTTACGGCCGGCGAACTTGTGGGCGTCCGCCGCGACCTGGCGCCGGCCGACATCGCCGCCTTCCGGCGGTACATGGCGGAGATGGAGCCACGCCTGCAGGTCACTGAGCAGGCCCGCGGCATCGCGCAAGACCTCTTCGCCGGCCGCGGCCCGGCGGCGCCGGCGGGCTGGTGGCTGCGGGAGATGACGGCCGGAATGCTGCCGTCGCCCCTGCGGCAGGCCTACGGCTTCGAGTGGTCGCGGCCGCGGCAGGCGCTTGCGGACGCGGCGGCGTGGGCCAGCCGCGCGAATCCTGCCACGAGTGCCGCTGGCCGTGCGCGGGACGCCGGGCTTCTTGCTGCCGCAGCCGGCGCGCTCTCCTTAGGTCGCGCGTCGTGAGGGCGTGCATCCCTCTTCCCTTACACCTGCCCCACTCCCATCAAGGAGAGGGGGAACTGGAGCGGGACGGCGATGGCAGGGCGCCGGTCGCGGCGCGTCGCTCTTCGGCGGCGCACCAGGGGCAGTCGCCGTCCGGGTAGAGGTCGGAGTTGGCGCAGGCGCCCTCGACGCGTCGATGCGGGCGCCAGCGCGAGCCGAGGGCGCCGTCCCGCGCTTCGAGCGAGATCACCATCTCGGCGTCAGGCAAGTCCATGGGGAGGCAAAGGGAACACGGAGCCGGGAACATGGAACCGGGGAATCCGATCTGCCTTGTTCCATGTTCCGTGCTCCCGGTTCCTCTTCAGGCCGGGACCACTTCTTCGACTTCGAAGCGGTAGGTCTCGATGATCGGGTTGGCCAGCAGGCGGTCGCACATCGAGTCGACGCGGGCGCGGGCGGCTTCGGCGCTGGCGGCGGTCAGGCGCACCTCGATGTACTTGCCGGCGCGCACGCCCTCGACCTCGGCGAAGCCGAGGGAGCGCAGGCCGTCGGCGATGGTCAGGCCCTGGGGGTCGTTGACGGTGGGCTTGAGGGTGACGTAGACGCGGGCGAGGTAGTTGGGCATGGCGTTGCAATAGTGCCGGTTAGGGGCTTCAGCTTCAACCGGTAGGCAGGTGGCCGGGGTGAACGTAGGAGCGGCCGTAGGCGGGGCGGGCGCCCTTCGACAAGCTCAGGATGGCGGAGGTGAGTTCAGGATCGTGGAGACGGCCAGCCGGTCGTCATCGGCACGTAAGTAGAACAAAGCCACTCATAGCATCCTGAGCCCGTCGAAGGACGAGGGCGGGACGAGCCGGGCTTGCTCGTTTGCTCCAGTGATGGCGGGCGGTCTAGAGGCGATCCAGCTCCTGACCGGTGAGGCGCTTGTAGGCCTCGCGATAGCGTTCGGCCGTCTTCTGGACGATGTCGTGCGGGAAGTGTGGGAGGCGGCGGCTCGCGGTTCCAGCCGGACTGAGTCAGCCAGTCGCGCACGAACTGCTTGTCGAAGCTGTGCTGGGGGCGGCCGGGCTCGTAGTCGGTCGGCGGGCCAGAAGCGGCTGGAGTCCGGCGTCAGCATCTCGTCGATGACGATCGGCTTCGCCGTCGAGCGAGGCCGAACTCGAACTTCGTGTCGGCGATGATGATGCCGCGCTCGCGGGCGTAGACGACGGCGTACTTGTACAGGGCCAGGCTGCGCAGGCGGACGGCCGTCGCGATCCTCGGGGCCGATCTCCTGGATCAGGTCTGAAAAGCTGATGTTCTCGTCGTGGCCGACTTCGGCCTTGGTGGTGGGGGTGAACAGCGGCTCCGGCAGGGCCTCGCTCTCGCTGCATGCCGGCGGGCATGCGGATGCCGAAGAGGCGGCCGGTCTCCTTGTACTCGGCCCAGGCGGAGCCGGCGAGGTAGCCGCGCACGATGCACTCGACGTCGAGGCGCTGGGCCTTCTTGACGATCATCGCGCGCCCTCGCAGCTCCGGCGGCAGGGCGAAGGGCAGGTTGTCGGCGGCGGTGCCGTCGGCGAGGCGGATGAAGTGATTGGGGACGACGTCGCGCGTGCGGTCGAACCAGAAGGCGGACATCTGGGTGAGGACGGCGCCCTTGTCCGGGATGCCGTTGGGCAGGATCGAGTCGAAGGCGGAGATGCGGTCGGTCGCGACCATCAGGAGGCGGCCGTCGCCGAGGTCGTAGGTGTCGCGCACCTTGCCGCGGTGGAGGAGGTTGGGGAGGTTGGTCTCGGTGAGTTACCGTCATGCTGGGTCGATGTCAGCTTCGGCCTTGCGGGCCTTGAGGTCAAAGTACGACAGAGTGATGGCGATGGAGAAGTAGGGCAAGGTGAAGGCGCCGAGAATCGCCGAGACGAGGACGTAGATCTCGATCCGGCGCGCTATGACACCCAGCACCATGACGTTGGCAGCGAATACGAGGATGGCGGTCGCGAGGACGCGCCCAAGGTGCGCCACCAATTGCTCGGACAAGGCCGGCGCTCAGGGCAGCGCGGTCGAGCCGCGTCGCCCGTCCAGCATCACGGCCTGAGGTATGTAGAGCCAGCGCACGATGAACATCGGCAACCGGGAGGCCGACGATGGTGATGACGAGCGGCAGCGACCGCACGACGCGTAGGGTCGCGCCGTCATGCCTGCCTACGTCGAGGGCTGCCTGCGAAAGGCGTGGGCCTCGCTGGCGGCGCGCCTGTCGAGCGCCAGCGTCAGGTGCGAATCACGGCGCCTTCGACGAGGGCGAACGCAGGCAGCGAGAGCATGAAGACGCCGGCGAGGGCCAGGTGCTGCGCCAGCTGGTGTGTCGACGAGGTACTGCACGGCCGAGCTGACGAGCGCGAAGGGGATCGTGCCGGCGCCGATGGTGACGAAGCCACGCCAGTCGCGCGGTAGAAGCTGCAAGCGTCACGAATTATGAACCGACGTCGCGCCGTTGATCTCAGCCTGTCAGGGCCGGCGTTCACTGTGCCGTTGTCACGTCGTGAGAAGGCCCATGCGGGCGAAACTCTTGTCGACTTCGCGGACGAAGTAAGTGTAGTCGAAGAGGCGCGTCGAGCTCGGTCGGGGACAGGCGCGAGGCGACTTCGGGCTCGCCGCCGATGAGGTCGCGGAAGGGGCGGCGCTGCGCCAGGGCCTCGTGGCCGGCGCGCTGGACGATGGGGTAGGCGAGCTGGCGAGACATGCCCTTTTCGACCAGGGCCAGCAGCACGCGCTGCGAGCAGACCACGCCGCTGAGTGACGTCCATGTTCTCGCGCATGCGCTCGGGGTAGACCAGCATGCCCTGCACGATGTCGGTGAACATTGCCAGGGCGTAGTCGAGGGCAAGGCATGAGTCGGGGATGATGATGCGCTCGGCGGAGGACTGACTGATGTCGCGCTCGTGCCAGAGGGCGACGTTCTCGAGGGCGGCGATGGAGTTGCCGCGCAGGACGCGGGCCAGGCCGCAGACACGCTCGCACTTCTCCGGGTTGCGCTTGTGGGGCATGGAGCTGGAGCCCTGCTGGCCGCGCGAGAACGGCTCCTCCGCCTCGCCGACCTCGCTGCGCTGGAGGTGGCGCACCTCCGTGGCGAAGCGCTCGAGAGAGGCGCCGATCAGGGCCAGGGTCTGGATGAAGTGCGCGTGGCGGTCCCGCGAGACGACCTGCGTGCTGACGGCGTCGACGCCGAGGCCGAGGCGGCTGGCAGACGGCCTCCTCCAGCTCCGGCGGCACCGTGGCGTGACTGCCGACCGGTCCGCTGAGCTTGCCGACAGCGATGTCCGCCTTGGCGGACGCCAAGCCGCTGCCTTGGCGCGGCGCACCTCGTCGAGCCAGTTCAGGAGCTTGAGGCCGAAGGTGATGGGCTCGGCGTGCATGCCGTGGGTACGGCCCATCATCAGCGTGTCTTTGTGCTCGACGGCGCGACGCGTGATCGCGGCCTCGAGCTCGGCGCAGGTCGGCCTCGAGTAGCTCCGCGGCCTCGACCATGCGCAGCGCGGTCGCCGGGTCCTCGACATCGTAGGAAGTGAGGCCCAGGTGCACCCAGCGGCCCTCTTCGCCGAGGCTGTCGGAGACGGAACGCAGGAACGCCGTCATGTCGTGGTGCATCTCGACTTCGTAGCGGTCGATGTCGGCGACGCTTGACCCTCGCCCTGGCGGCGATCAGGTCGGCGTCGGCTTTGGGTACGACGCCCATCTCGGCCCAGGCCTGGACGGCGGCGACCTCGACCCGCAGCCAGGAGTCGAACTTGTGCTCCTCGGACCAGATGCGGGCCATGTCGGGACGGGAATATCGGGGTATCACGGCTCAGAATAGCATTTCAACCTGTCAGCCATCAGCACTTCAAGTTCCGGAAATCAGCCCTGGGCGGATGCCATGCTGGGTTAGCGGAAGGGCTGGAACGAGTCCAACGTCCCGGATATGAGCTTGAACGCATTCCCCGCGGCGAAGGGCGTCATGAAGAGCTCAGGGTGGATCATGCGGCCGTAGAGTTCGAGCCCATCGACCAGGCGAGGGCCCGGCCTGGCGTAGTAGGCGTTGCCATCGACCACGAAGACGCGGCCCGACTTCACGGCGGGCAGGTCGCGCCAGCCGTCCCGGCGGGTCATGCAGGCGGCCTCGGCCAGGGTCCGCGAGGCGTCGAAGCCGCAGGCCATCAGCACCATGACCTCGGGCGCATAGTCGCGCACGGCCTCCCAGGGGGTGCGGACGGAGTCGGAGCCCGGCCGCCCCAGAGCCTCCTGACCGCCGGCCAATTCCACCATGCCGGGCAGCCAGTGGCCGGCGCAAAAGATGGGGTCCAGCCATTCGGCGGAAAAGACCCGCGGCCTGGGCGAGTTGGCGGCGGCGTCGCGCACCGCCTCTATGCGGCTGGTGAGCCCGGCGACGTATCGCGCCGCCTCGGCGGCTGTCCCCGTCGCTTCGCCGACGCGCCCGATATCCGCCAGGACATCGTCCAACGACGTCGGGTCCAGGGAGAGCACGGTGGCCTGGCGAGGCATGGCGCAAACGCTGGCCTCGACCTCCGATCGGGGCACGGCGCACACCTCGCAGAGGCTCTGAGTCAGCACCAGGTCCGGTTGCAGGCGCGCAAGCAGGTCGCTGTCGAGGGCGTATAGGGTGTGGCGGTCGCGCAGGCCCGCGTTAACCGCGAGGTCGATCTCGCCACTGGTCAGGCCGGCGGGAATGAGGCTGCGCGTGAGGTGGGGCAGGCCGCGGGCCGCCTGAGGGTAGTCACACTCGTGAGTGACGCCGGCGAGGGAATCGCCGAGGCCGAGGGCGAAGACGATTTCAGTGGCGCTCGGCAGGAGGGACGCGATGCGTGGTGGGACAGGCGCGGCCATGGCCGCTAGTCCAGGTATTCGTCGCGCACGGGCGAGAAGACGTCGATGCAGACCGAATCTTCGAGCGCCGTGACGCCGTGGGAGACATTGCCGGGGGCGCAGTAGCTGTCGCCGGCGGACAACTGGCGCACCTCGTCGCCGATCTGAAAGGAGACGCGGCCCCTGACGACATAGCCATTCTGCTCGTGCGGGTGATTGTGCAGGGGCACCACCGAGCCCTTCGCCAGCGTGATCTCGACCAGCGTCGTCTTGTCGGCGCTGTTCAGCGTGCGGCGCACGACGCCGGGGAACATCTCGACAACCTTGGCTTCGGAATTAGCCTTGAACAACCGCCCCCGCCTTCTCGATTACGCCGATGTCGCGCCGGTAGTGCAGCCCCCTGGAAGCGAATCCGCGCGGCGTTTGCGTAAGCCCGGGCGCGCGCCTCGCTCAGGTCGCGGCCGATTGCGACCACGTTGAGGACGCGGCCGCCGTTCGTGACCAGGCCGCCCGGCCCGCGCCTGGTGCCGGGCTGGAAGATGATGACGTCACGGTCGACCTCGTCGAGGCCGGTGATCGCGAATCCGGTCTCGTACGGTCCCGGGTATCCGGCCGAGGTCGAGGGTCACGCAGACCGCGGTCTGCGGCCGCCAGGCGACGGGCACCGTGTTCAGGGAGCCGTTGACGCAGGCCCAGGCAATCTCCAGCAGGTCGCCGTCAAGCCGGGGCAGGAGCACCTGGGTCTCCGGATCGCCCATGCGAGCGTTGAACTCCAGCACTTGCAGGCCGCGTTCGGTGACCATGATCCCGGGGTAGAGCACGCCGCGGAAGGGCCGGCCCTCGGCAGCCATACCTGCCACAGCGGTTTCCGTGACCCGGGCGCGAATCTCCGCTTCGATACTCGCGGGCACCCACGGGGCCGGACTGTAAGCGCCCATGCCGCCGGTGTTAGGCCCGGTGTTGCCGTCGAAGACCGCCTTGTGGTCGCAGGAGAGGGGCAGGTGCACGACCGTCTTGCCGTCGGTGAAGGCCTGGGCCGACGTCTCCGGGCCGCTGATGCGGTCTTCGAAGACGATGGTGCGTCCGGCTTCGCCGACGACGCCCGCGCCCATCAGGTCCTCGACAGCCTGAAGCGCCTCGGCGGTGCTCGACGTGACTATGGCGCCTTTGCCGGCGCTGAGGCCGTCCGCCTTCACGACCAGCTGCGTCGGTTGGCTCGGCGAGCGTAGTCGCGCGCGGCATCGATGTCGCTGAAGGTCGCCGTGCGCGGGTGCGGGATCGCGTGGCGGGCCATGAAGCCTTTGGCCCAGGACTTGCTGCCCTCGATGACGGCGGCAGCCTTGTTGGGGCCGAAGGCGGGGATGCCGGCTGCCTCCATACGGTCGACCATGCCCCACGAAAGGGGGTCATCCGGCGCCACGAATACAAGGTCGGCCTTGAGGTCGCGGGCCAGCGTGGCCGCGGCCGAGAGGTAGTGCTCGACCTCGTTGGCGGACGCCCCGGTCTTCGGTACAGGCAGGTCGACGTTGTGACCGAGGTCAGCCGTGCCGGCGTTCCCGGGCGCGATATGCAGGTCCGTCAGCTTAGGCGACTGGCGCAGCTTCCAGGCGATCGCGTGCTCGCGGCCGCCGCCGCCGATGAGGAGGACGTTCAACGAATTAACCTTGCCGGGACCTTGAAGTTCACGGCACCCTGGTACATCCCGCTGTCTATCGTCACGAGTTCAGAATTTGAGAGTGCAGCCGCAGCGATGTAATGCTCGTCATACGCCTTCCTGGTCTTACGGACGGCGCCAAATCTCAAAGCCATCGCATGCTGTCTGTCGTCTACTACCGGAGTGATTCCCAGTTCTAAGGCCACCTGCAAAGCTTCGTAACCTCGGTCTTCCGAGATCTCGCCGTAGAAGATACGCTCACGAATGATTGATGTGCACTCCGCTAGGAGAAGGCCGGGCCCGATCAAGCTGTCACCAGCGTCAAGAGTTCGGAGGAATGCCTCGACGGCCTCGCTTCGTGGTTCGCTGTAGGCAAAGCGCGAGGATGGTGCTGGCGTCCAGAGCGTAAGTGGTCACTAATGACTGTCTCGATCCGCTCGCACCATGGCGACAACGTCGAAGACAATTCCATTCTCCGCAAAGATGGCATCCCTGGTGCGTCTGGCTCGTTCAAGTAGTTCGTCGGGGATCAATGGGCGTTGGCTCCTTGAATTGCCAGCCAATTGTCCCTCTTCAACAAACCACTGGTTTCCGATTCGCTGGCCCTTGAGCTTGCCCTCGCGCAGGTAGCGGCGCACCTGCTCTGTCGAACGGTTGAGGCGCTTCGCGGCTTCGGTCACAGTGAGGAGGCCTTCGGTCGAGATCATGAATCGATCCTAGCTCATGTTGTAGCACACTACAACATCACTCCCACTCAATTGTCCCCGGAGGCTTGGACGTGATGTCGTAGACCACGCGGTTCACGCCCGGCACCTCATTCACGATGCGGTTGGAGATGCGCGCCAGGACGTCGTAGGGCAAGCGCGCCCAGTCCGCCGTCATGGCGTCGTCGGCGGTGACGGCTCGCAGCGCGACGACGTTGCCGTAGGTGCGGAAGTCGCCCTGTACGCCGACGCTGCGGGTGTCGGTCAGGACCGCGAACGACTGCCAGAGGTCGTCGTAGAGGCCGGCCTGGTGTATCTCGGCCATGACGATTGCGTCGGCCTTCTGGAGCATCGAGACCTTTGCGGCCGTCACCTCGCCGATGATGCGAATCGCGAGGCCGGGGCCCGGGAAAGGGCTGGCGGTTCACGATCTCCTCAGGCAGGCCCAGCTCCAGGCCGGCCTTGCGGACCTCGTCCTTGAACAGGTAGCGCAGCGGTTCGACCAGGCGCAGGACCATGTCCTCAGGCAGGCCGCCGACATTATGGTGGGACTTGATGACGCGGGCCTCGGAGCCCTTCGAGGCTGTCTGGCCGCTCTCGACGACATCGGGGTAGGTGGTGCCCTGGACCATGAAGTCGATGTGGCCGAACTCGGCCGCGGTCTCCTCGAAGACGCGGATGAAGGTGCCGCCGATGATCTTGCGCTTGGTCTCGGGATCGGTGACGCCGGCCAGCTCCGAGAGGAAGCGCTCGCTTTCGTCACGGAAGATCGAGCTTCATGCCCATGTGGCGGCCGAAGGTTTCCTGCACCTGTTCAGGCTCGCCGGCCCGCATGACGCCGTTATCGACGAATACGCAGGTCAGCTGGTCGCCGATCGCGGCGTAGGTGATGGCCGCCGCGACCGCCGAATCGACGCCGCCCGAGAGCGCGCAGATGGCCTTGCCTTCGCCGACCTGGCGCCGCACCTGCTCGACGGCCGCGGCGACGATGCTCTTGGCGGTCCAGCCGCCTTCGCAGTGGCAGACGTCGTAGAGGAAATTGCGCAGGATCGCCGTGCCCTGGGGTGTGTGCACGACCTCAGGATGAAACTGAATGCCAACGCGTCCGCGGCCGTCGGCGATGGCGGCGTAAGGCGAATTCCCGGAACTGGCGAGGGGCCGGAAGCCGGCCGGAAGCTCGCTGACGTGGTCGCCGTGGCTCATCCAGACCGGCAGCGACGATGCGAGGTCGCGGAAGATGCTGGAGGCGTCGCTGACTTCGATGGTCGCGGGGCCGTATTCGCGGCGCGGGCCGAGGACAACCTTACCGCCGAGCTGATGGGCCATCAGCTGCATGCCGTAGCAGATGCCCAGCACCGGCAGTCCGGAATCGAAGACGTAGTCCGGGGCACTCGGCGCGCCTTCGTCGTAGACGCTGCTGGGGCCGCCGGAGAGGATGATGCCCTTTGGGTTCAGGCGCCGCACCTGCTCCCAGGTCGCGTCGTGAGGCAGGAGCTCGCAGTAGACGCCACACTCGCGGACGCGGCGGGCGATGAGCAGGCTGTACTGCGAGCCGAAGTCGAGGATTACGACAGCCTCGCGCGGGCCAGGGTGCTGAGGCTCAGGGGCACGTCCAGGCAGGAACGCAGGGACTTCCTGGTCGCTACCGGGCTGGTTTGGTTTGGAGGTTTTTGAGATCAAATGCTTAGGTGAATTGGCGGATCAGGGATGGGTAGAGGCTAGCACCGTGGTATACTCGCGTCAACCTCAAATCCCGCGTGAGCAGCCCTGTTATCGCTTCCTCCGAAGTAATCGCCGCCGTCCAAAAGCTCCGCAGAGGAGGCGTGATCGCCTTCCCGACGGATACATTGTACGCGCTGGCGGCGGACGCTATGAACCGCGCCGCGGTCCAGCGCGTATTCGAGATCAAGGGCCGCGAAGAAGGCAATCCCCTGCCCCTGTTCGTGACGGATAGCGCCATGGCGGCACGGTTCGCGATCATGAGCGAGAGCGGGCTGCGATTGACGAGGCGCTTCTGGCCGGGCGCCCTGACGGTCGTGGTGCGGCGGCGGCCCGACTTCGATTCGGCGGCGCTGGCAGGCGGCGACACGGCCGCCTTGCGGGCGCCGGACCACGCGCTCGCCCTCGAAATCGTGGCGGCGCTGGGACGTCCGGTGACGGGAACCAGCGCGAACGTAAGCGGCGGGCCAAACCCGGTAACGGCGGACGACGTCCGCGGCCAGCTGGGGGCGCGAGTGGACCTGGTGATCGACGGCGGGGCCTGTCCGGCCGCGGTGCCCTCGACGATCGTTGATTGCGCGGGCGCCGAGCCCGTGGTCCTGCGCGAAGGCGCCATTAGTCGCGAAGAAATCGAAAGGGTCCTGCGATGAAGGTCGCGATCGGGTCGGACCACGCTGGATTGGCCTACAAGGCCGAGTTCGTCGCGCTTCTGCGGGAGCTCGGGCATGAGGTCGATGACTTCGGCACCGATTCAGAGACCGCGGTCGACTACCCCGACTACATTCGACCCGTGGCCGAAGCCGTAGCTCGCGGGGCATATGACCGCGGCATCGTCCTCGGCGGTTCGGGCAACGGCGAGCAGATCGTCGCCAACAAGGTGAAGGGCATCCGCTGCGCGCTCTGTTGGGACGCCACTACGGCCCGGCTGGCGCGCCAGCACAACGACGCGAACGTGCTCTCGGTCGGCCAGCGCGTCGTGGGGTTGGAGACGGCGAAAGACGTTGTGCGCGTTTTCATGAGCACCGGCTTCGAGGGCGGGCGGCACGAAAAGCGCATCGCGAAGATCGAATAGTGGCTGCCGCGGACGCTCTCGCACAGGCTCGGCAGGATGTTCACGATGAGATCGAGCGCTTCCTGAAGCGCCACGACGCGGCCCAGAGTGGCCTCATCGGCGAGCATCTGGCCGCGATCGAGAAGGGTCCGGGCCTGACCGCGGCGCCGCTCTGCCTCGCGATCGGCCGCGTACTCGGCGTCGAACGCGAGGAAGCCGCCCAGACGGCGGCGATGGTGGGACTCGCGGAGGCTGCGGCGGCCGCCCTTTGCGGCTTGTCGCCTGAGGAAGAAGACGCGGCGGCGGCGGGTAGCGTGCAGGCGCGCCATGGCCTGCCACTGGCCCTCAATGCAGCCGATGCCCTCTACGCCCTGGCTCACCTGGCGCTGGCCGAGTTCGAGTCCGCGGAGGGAGGCCGCAAGCTGGGTCTGGGCGCAACCTTCGACGGAGGGACCGCAGACTTGTGGGCTGCCTCACTGGACACGTCCGGAAAAGTGGCGCGATACTTCGGCGACTCGGCGAAGGTGGCCGGCGCAGCCGGCGGGCTGGCGGGGCAGGTCGCGGCCAGGGTCGCCGGCAGGCAGGGCGCGGCGCTGACGGCGCTGAGCGAATTCGGTAGCCGCGCGTGCGTGGCGTTGTCGAGTCTGGGTGAGGCATCTTCCGCGATCGAGGTGCTCGCGTCCTCCGGCCTCAGTCCGCGGGAGCGCGAGGCCCTGTCAGCGCTGGTCCGCAGGGAGGGAGGGGCGCCGTGAAGAAGACGGTGCGCGACATCGACGTCGACGGCAAGAAAGTGCTGGTCCGCGTCGACTTCAACGTCCCCTTCGACAAGAGCGGCCGGATCGCCGACGACAACCGTATTCGCGCGGCCCTGCCGACGATCGATTACCTGCGCGAGCGCAAGGCAAGGGTGATCCTGTGCTCCCACCTGGGCCGCCCGGACGGCAAGGTGGTGGAGTCGATGAGGCTGCGCCCCGCCGGCGAGCGTCTGGCGCGGATCACCGGCCGGCCGGTGAGGATGACGGAGGAATGCATCGGCCCTGCTGTCGAGAGGGCGGTGGCCGAGATGAAGCCAGGCGACGTGCTCTTGCTGGAGAACCTGCGCTTCCATCCCGAAGAAGAGAAAAACGAGGCGGCGTTCGCAAGGCGCCTCGCTTCCCTGGCCGACGTCTTCGTCAACGACGCCTTCGGCACGGCGCACCGGGCGCACGCGTCTACGGAAGGCGTGACGCATTACCTTCCCGCGGTCGCGGGCCTCCTGGTGATGAAGGAACTGGAGGAACTCGGCCGCTTGATGTCAAATCCGTCGCGGCCCTTCGCCGCGATCCTGGGTGGGGCCAAGATCAGCTCCAAGATCGGCGTCCTCGGCAACCTCATGTCCAAGGTCGACATCCTGCTGCTCGGCGGGGGCATCGCGACGACGTTCTTGAAGGCGATGGGAAACCCAGTGGGACTCTCGCTGGTCGAAGACGATTACCTGGAGACGGCGCGCGAGATCCTGGAGCAGGCGGAGCAGCGCGGCGTGCCCGTGCTCCTGCCAACGGACGTCGTGATCGCCGACGAATTCGCCGCCGATGCCGACCACATGACCGTGTCCGTGGGCGCGATTACGCCGAACTGGCGGATCATGGACGCGGGCCACGACACGCTGAGTACTTTTCGCGACGCCCTGGAGGACTGCGGCACCATCTTCTGGAATGGCACCCTGGGCGTGGCCGAGTTCCCCGCCTTCGCTGAAGGGTCGCTGTCGCTCGCCCTGTACCTTGCCGACATGAAGGCGACGGTCGTCATCGGCGGCGGTGAGACCGCGGCCCTTGTCGAGCAGGCCGGGCTGCGCGACCGCTACAGCCACGTCTCCACGGGCGGCGGCGCCTCGCTGGAGTTTCTCGAAGGGCGCGTGCTGCCGGGCGTCGCAGCCCTGAACGACGCCTGATTCCGCCTCAGCCGCGCTGGCCTTAGAATCGCGCTATGGACCTGGAGCTAATGCGCTCGCTGGCCGGACCGGCGAAAACGAAGATATTGCTTTGCGTCGTCGACGGCCTCGGCGGCCTGCCGCATCCGGAGACGCGGCGCACTGAGCTGGAAACGGCATCGACCCCCAACCTGAACCGCCTGGCCGAGGGTTCAAGCTGCGGCCTCACCGTGCCGGTGGGGGCCGGGATCACCCCGGGCAGCGGCCCCGGGCATCTGGCGCTCTTCGGCTACGACCCGCTGAAGTACGAAGTGGGGCGCGGCGTCCTGGAGGCGCTGGGCATCGACTTCGACCTGCAGCCCGCGGACGTCGCCGCGCGGGGCAACTTCTGCACAATCGACGGCACCGGCAACATCAGCGACCGGCGCGCCGGACGCGTCTCGACCGAAGTCATGACGGGCCTGGTCGAGAAGCTGCGGCGCATAAGCATCCCCGGCGTCGAGGTCTTTGTCGAGCCGGTGCGCGAGCACCGCTTCGTGCTCGTGTTTCGCGGCGAAGGGCTAGACGGCCGCCTGCGACAGACAGACCCGGAGCGCGAGGGCGTGCCGCCGCTGGCGGTGCTGGCGGCCGCGCCCGAAGCCGAGGCGACCGCGGCCCTCGCGAACAAGTTCATTGCCGAGGCGCGCGGCGTTATCGGCGACCAGCCGAAGGCGAACGGGATCCTGCTGCGCGGCTTCGCGAAATACCCGAACTTTCCGCCGTTACCGGAGGTCAGCCAGATGCGCTGCGGCGCCTTCGCGGTCTACCCGATGTACCGCGGGCTGGCCAAGCTCGTGGGCATGGACGTGGCGCCGGGCGGAGGCACGCAAGAGACCCAACTCCAGGCGATGCGCTCGGGCTGGGGGGACTTCGACTTCTTCTTCTACCACTTCAAGAAGGCGGACGCCGCCGGCGAGGACGGTGACTTCCCGGCCAAGGTTGCGGCGCTGGAGGAGTTCGACAGGCTGATCCCGGACCTGACGGACCTCAAACCCGACGTGACGATGGTCGCGGGCGACCACTCAACGCCGGCGATCATGGCCGCGCATAGCTGGCACCCGGTGCCGTTCATGATCCATTCCAGGGGGCTGCGTGTGGACGGCCTGCGCGAGTTCAGCGAGCCGGCCTGCCGTAAGGGCGGGCTCGGCGTCTTCCCGGCTGTCGACGTGATGCCGCTGGCAATGGCCAGCGCCGGACGCCTGCTCAAGTTTGGAGCGTGAAATGACGAGGACGCCGATTGTCGCCGGAAACTGGAAAATGAACACGAGTGCTCAGTCCGCGCGCGACCTGGTAGAGGCGATCCGCGCCGGGGGCGTCGACGGCGTCTCCGGCGTCGAGAAGGTGGTTTGCCCGCCGTTCGTTTACTTGAGTCTGGTGGCGGAAGCCTGCCGCGGCTCGTCGATCAGGGTTGGCGCCCAGAACATGCACTGGGAAGAGAAAGGCGCCTTCACCGGAGAAGTAGCGCCGCCCATGCTCCAGGGACTCGCGGACGCCGTCCTCATCGGCCACTCAGAGCGGCGCCAATACTTCTGCGAGACCGACGAGACGGTGAGCAAGAAGCTTCGCGCCGCCATCGCCGCCGGGCTCACGCCGATCGTCTGCGTCGGCGAAACCGGCCCCGAGCGTCAGGCGGGGCAGACGGAGGCCGTCCTGCGGCGGCAGGTCCACGGCGCCTTCGAGGGCAGCGCCGCGCCGCCCACGACTGTCGTGGCCTACGAACCCGTGTGGGCGATCGGCACCGGCGTCGCCGCGACCAGGGACGACGCCCAGCAGGCTATCGCCTTCATTCGGGCGGAACTGGCGTCGATTCTAGGCGCGCCGACGGCGGACGCGATCCGCATCCTCTACGGCGGCAGCGTGACGCCGGACAACATCGCCGAGTACGTGGCGATGCCAGACGTCGACGGCGGCCTGGTGGGGGGCGCATCGCTGGTCGCCGCTTCCTTCGTGGAAATGGTGCGCCGCGTTGGAGCTTTGTCCGGCTAGGCTATGCCCGCACCGAAGCCCCTGATCGCAATCGTCGGCGCCACCGCGACCGGCAAGACCGAAGCGGCCATCGCGGTCGCCGAAGCCATTGGCGGCGAAGTGGTAGGCGCCGACGCATTCCAGGTCTATCGAGGGCTCGACATAGGGACGGCCAAACCGTCGCGCGAACAGCGATCGCGCGTCCCGCACCACCTGGTCGACATCCTCGATCCCGAGGAGGATCTGACGCTGGCCACGTACCTGGACCTGGCGAATGCCGCCTTCGATGACATCTGGGCGCGCGGACGGACGCCGGTGCTCTGCGGCGGCAGCGGCCAGTACATCTGGGCTTTGATCGAGGGCTGGCAGGTGCCACGCGTCCCTCCCGACCTCGAGCATCGCGCCCGGCTGGAGGCCTTTGCCGTCAATCACGGGGCGCAAGCGCTGCACGACCGTCTGCGCCAGACCGACCCCCAGGCGGCGGAGCGCATCGACTTCCGCAACGTCAGACGCGTCGTGCGCGCCCTGGAGGTGATCGAGCGCGAGGGGCGCCCGCTTTCGTCCTGCCAGGCCCGCCTGCCGATCGACGCCGAGGTTTTGATCGTGGGGCTGCGCTGTCCCCGCGAAGAGCTTCACGCGCGCATCGACCGCCGTATCGAGGCCATGTTCGACGCGGGCCTCGTCGAAGAGGTGCGCGGGCTCAGGGTTCAAGGCCGCGGCGATTCGCGCCCTCTGCGTTCGGGCATCGGCTACAAAGACGTCAGCGCTTTTCTTGACGGCGAGATCGGCCTCGAAGAAGCGACGCAGCGCACCAGGTTCGCGACGCACCGGCTGGCCCGGAACCAGGGAGCCTGGTTCAAGGACGGCGACGAGCGCATTCGATGGTTGGAGGCGGGGCCGGAAGCGCCGGCAGCCGCCGCGGCCGCGGCGCGCGAATGGACCAAGCGTAGGTAGCGAGCCCGGCACGCGGCCGCGAGTACGCGATCCTGCGCCCTACAATGACTCGTGCGAAATCTGGAGTTCAAGGCACGCCTGACGGACGCGAACGCGACGCTGGCCAAGGCCCGCAGCATCGGCGCGGAGCTCTGGGGTGACCTGCGCCAGGCCGACACCTACTTCGAGGTGCCGTCAGGCAGGCTGAAGCTGCGGGAGACCGCCGGCTTTCAGGCCGAGCTTATTTTCTATGAGCGGGCTGAAGGCTCCGAGCACCGGGAGAGCGACTACTTCGTAAGCCGCTCCGCGGAGGGGGCGGCGCTGCTGGACGTCCTGACCAGGGCGCTGCGGCGTGCGGGCGGTGGTGCGCAAACGGCGGACCCTGGTCTTGCTGGACACCACTCGCATCCATTTCGATAATGTCGAAGGGTTGGGGCAGTTCATCGAGATCGAGGTCCCGGTCAACGAGGACGAGGCGGCGGCCGCGAGGCGGCTCGATTCGCTGATCCAGGGACTCGGCTACTCCTGGGATGACTGCATCCGCAAGTCTTACGTGGACCTGCTGGAGGCGGGCTCTTGAAGTTCAGCAAGTATCAGGGCGCAGGCAATGACTTCCTGCTGGTCGATGGCCGCGGCATCGAGCGGGACTGGCCCAGCCTGGCGCGGGCAATATGCGACCGGAACTTTGGCGCCGGCGCCGACGGCTTGATCGTCGCCGTGGCGCCGAAGCGCGAGCACGCCGCCATGCGCCTGTTCAATGCCGATGGCTCCCAGGCCGAAATGTCGGGCAACGGCGTGCGCTGCTTCGCGAAGTTCGCGGTCGAAGGCGGCATCGCGAAGCCCGAAGGTGAGGTCCTGCGCGTGGAAACGGGCGCGGGCGTCATCGTCCTGCGCCTGGTGCTGGACGGAGGCACCGTGACGGGGGCGCGCGTGGACATGGGCCCGCCGCGCTTTGCGCCGGCTGAGATACCGGTGCTGGCCGAGCAGTCACCGCCGGTGGTGGACCTGCCGGTGGCCGTCGAAGGCCAGGCATACGCCGTCACCTGCGTGTCGATGGGGAATCCGCATGCCGTGCACCTGGTCCGGCAGCCCGTGGCCGAGTTTCCGCTGGCTACGGTGGGTCCGCGAATTGAGCGCCACGATCTCTTTCCCGCGCGCGTCAACTTCGAGGTGGCGCGCGTGCTCGACCGCTCGCATATTGAGTCCCGCACCTGGGAGCGCGGCGTCGGTGAGACAATGGCCTGCGGCACCGGCGCCTGCGCCATCATAGTGGCGGCCCGACTCCACGGCCTGGTGGACGACAAGGTTGACATCCGTGAGCCGGGCGGCATCCTGACCCTAGAGTGGGATGGCGCCGGCAACGTGTATCTGACCGGCCCCGCGGCCTACGTCTACACCGGCGATTGGCCGGAATGAGAAACAGGGAGCAAAGATGCAGCTAAGAAGGCTAGACCCACTGGCCAACGCTGGGCCCTATCAGCGACTGATGAGCAATCCGGTCAAGAGCATGTCGCTAAGCGAGGCTCAGTACGAGCGCGTGAAGGCCTCGCGGCCTCAGCTGGTGGTCACGGACGGCGAAGCGGCCGTCATTGGCCTGCCTCTGGGCGATTTCCTTGAAGTCCATTACGCGTTCCCGGACATCGAGATGTTCGTTGAGCGCTTCCCAGCGATGTTCGAGGAGGTGGTCGGCGCCTCGAGCAAGGACGAGGCGCCACGCGGACTCATTATCACATTCCGCGACCGGCCGAACCGCATGACGGCCGACACGGTCTTCTGGTCAGTGGCGCTGGAGCAGGTTGAGGAATGGGTGGAAATGAGCCTGGTCTCGGTGCCGGAGCAGCCGGAGCCATCGGCGTCTTTGGGGGAGGGGTTCGAGGTCGTCGAAGGGGATGACGCCGCCGTCGTGGCGGTAGAGGCCGCGACTCTGGGCCTGCCGCCACTGACGGCGGCCAGCGTGGCGTCGCTGCGTCAGAACGCGAAGCTGCTGCGCACAGTGCGGCCGGCGGGGGGTGGCGGTGCGGTGGGGTTGCTGGCCCTGCGAACTGAGCCTGGAGGCTGGGGCGTCATCGACTGCGCGCTGCTGGACGGAAGCGCGTCGACGCTGCGCAAGCCGCTGATCGAATGGGCGGTGGCCTGGCTGCGCAACAACGGCGGCAGGCGTGTCCGCACACGGGTGATGGTCAATGACACGCCAAGCCTGACGGTGCTGCGAGAACTCGGCTTCACACCGGGCGAGGCGGGCTTCTACCTGACGCGTTCGGTCGACAAGGACGAGGTGGCGGCGAAGCTGTCGGAGCGCAAAGCGCACGGCACGATGATCAAGTTCGGGGACTGGCGTTAGAAGCGCAGTCAGGCGGCGCACGGCTTGAAGCGCATGCGGAACTCGCAGAGCGGCATGTCTTAGGGACGAAACCCGACGCATGAAATACAATTCCGTGAGGGCCGTGGCGGTTAGCGCCGGCCCTGGGTGCGCCTCCCGCACTTCCCGACCCTGGAGGCAAAGTGGAACCTCGCGTCCAGTACACGAGGACTAAAGACGGCGTAAACATCGCCTTCTGGTCGGCCGGCGAGGGGCCTCCGCTTGTGGTCATGCCCGGCATGCCGATGAGCCACATCGAGCTGGAGTGGCAGATCCCCGAGTGGCGCGCCTTTTACGAACGCCTGACGGAACGCCGGCGAATCATCCGCTATGACGGCCGCGGCGCGGGGCTATCCGACCGCCGCGCCCAAAATTATTCGATCGAGACGTTGTGCCTGGACCTGGAAGCGGTCGTCCAGAGGCTGGGGCTCGAGCAAATCGACCTGTTTGCCGCCTATCATGCCGGGCCGGCTGCGATTCACTACGCCGCCCAGAATCCGGCAGTCGTCTCGCATCTTCTGCTCTGGTGCACGTTCGCGCGGACAGGCGAGCTCGTGGCGCCGGTGATCCAGGCCACTCGCTCGCTGATCGAGCGTGACTGGGAGGTCTACTCGAACACGGCAGCGCACGTGCTGCTGGGGTGGAATGCCGGCGAGCAGGCCCAGCATTTCGCCCGCTACATCCGCGAGGCGAACTCGCCCGAAGGCGTACTGGCTCTACTCAACGCCACGACCGAGTTCGACGTGACAGCCGAGTTGGAAGGCGTGAAGTCGCCCGACCCTGGTGATGCAGCGGCGCGGCATCACCTGGCTGGACCTGAGCATGGCCCGGAGCCTGCGCGGGGAGCATCCCGGACGCGCGCCTGGCCGTCCTCGACGGCGATTCGATCGCCCCGTTCACCGGCGACGTCGATTCGGTCATCAACGCAATCTTCGACTTCCTGGGCGAAGGGCGGTCCGAGAAGCGCGGACAGGGCACCAGCCTTCGCACCATCCTTTTCACCGACATCGAGGGTCATACTGCAATCATGCGCCGCCTGGGCGACCTCAAAGGGCGGGAGGTGCTCCGCGACCACGAGAGGATCACGCGTGATGCGCTGCGGGCCCACGGCGGCAGCGAGATCAAGACCATGGGCGACGGCTTCATGGCGTCGTTTAGCTCGGGGCAGCGCGCTCTCGAATGCGCCATCGCGCTGCAACGGGCGTTCAAGGCCTACAGCGAAGGCGGCGAGGTCCAGCTGAGAGTCCGCGTTGGCCTGAACGCGGGCGAGCCGATCGCAGAAGAAAACGACCTCTTCGGGACGGCGGTCATAATGGCCGCGCGCTGCGCCGCCGAGGCGAAGGGCGGCGAGATTCTGGCGACAGACGTGGTCAGGCAGTTGGCGGGCGGCCGCGGGTTCTCCTTCAAGGATCGTGGCAAATTCGACCTGCGCGGGTTCGATGACCCGGTGAACCTGTACGAGGTGAAGTGGGAGGCAGCGTGATGGGCGAAAAGAGTGGAGGGCCGGTCGAGATCGCTCCCGGGATCACGGTGGACAGCCGCGTACGGTTCGGTAAGCCGGTGATCAAGGGGACGCGGGTGGACGTAGCGACGGTTCTCGGCCACCTGGCGGCCGGCGTATTCGTCGAAACCTTGCGTAGCGGCGTATCGGACTCACCCGAGAAGGGCGTCCTCGCGGCGATTGCCTACGCCGCCGAAATTGTCGACCAGGAACGGGTTCACGCCCGTCCCTAAGTGGCGCGAATCCTGATCGACGAGTCCCTACCGCCGGGCTTGCTAACGCGCTTTGGCTGACGCGGGTCACCTAGTGACTCACGCCAGTCGCAGAGGGTCATGGCCGCGGACTGGCCGACGATCGAGTCGCTCGCACACGCGGATCGCGAAGTCGGAGCGATCCTCCTCACCCGTGATCTCGACTTTGCCGACGTACGCAGTTACCCCGGCCTCCGTGGCGTGCTCCGTCGTCCGGCTCCGTTCCAGAATTCTCGCGAAAGAACTGATTGCAGTTGGTTGGTCAGTATGATCGACGAAGTTCAGGATGTGATTGCAGACCATTGAGTGGCCGGCTCGTCGTTCTGGAACCGGGGCGTATCCGTGTGCGCGATCGCGACCAGACATAGATAGGATGCAACCGTATGAGATTGGCTAAGCGCATCGAGAAGCTGCCGCCGTACCTGTTCGCCGAGATCAGCAAGAAGATCGCGGCCAAGAAGGCGCGGCCGGCGTCGACATCGTCAGCTTCGGCATCGGCGACCCGGACCTCCCGACGCCGCCGCACATCATCGATGGCGCTGCACGAGGCGGCGGGCGACCCGGCGAACCACCGCTATCCCGAGTCCGAGGGCCTGCCGGAGTTCCGCCAGGCCGTCGCCGACTGGTACGAGCGCCGCTTCGGCGTCGAGCTCGACCCGGACAAGGAAGTGCTGCCGCTGATCGGCTCGAAGGAGGGCATCGCGCAACGTCGCGCTGTGCCTCATCGACCCCGGCGACGTCGCGCTGGTCCCGGACCCGGGCTACCCGTGTACGCCATCGGCACGCTGTTCGCCGGCGGCGAGTCCTACTACCTGCCGCTGCGCGAGGAGAACGGCTTCCTGCCGGACTTCTCGGCCGTACCCGGAGGACGTCGCGCGCCGGGCGAAGGTGCTGTGGCTGAACTACCCCAACAACCCGACCGGCGCCGTCGCCGACATCGACTTCTTCGAGGAGGCCGTGCGCTTCGCGAAGAAGTACGACATCGCCATCTGCCACGACGGCCCGTACAGCGAGGTGGCCTACGACGGCTACAAGCCGGTCAGCTTCCTCCAGGCCGAGGGCGCGAAGGACGTCGGCATCGAGTTCCACTCGCTGTCGAAGAGCTACAACATGACCGGCTGGCGCATCGGCATGGCCGTCGGCAACCCGACGCTGATCGACGCGCTGATGCGCGTGAAGTCCAACATCGACTCCGGCATCCCGCAGGCGATCCAGCGCATGGCGATCGCCGCGCTCGAAGGCCCGCAGGACTGCATCGACGAGCACAACGCGATCTACCAGCGCCGCCGCGACAAGCTGGTCGAGGCGCTGCGCACGATCGGGCTGCGCGTCCAGCCGCCGAAGGCCAGCCTCTACGTCTGGGCGCACGTGCCCGACGGCTTCACATCGGCCGAGTTCGCGGCGCGCCTGATCGACGACATCGGCGTCGTCGTGACGCCGGGCACCGGCTACGGGCAAGTCGGCGAGGGCTACGTGCGCCTGTCGCTCACGATGCCGGACGAACGCGCTCGACGAGGGCGTGCGGCGAATCGGAGTGGGGCGGGCGCCGAAAGTAGGCGGCCCGCGCCGCGCACTCGTAGGCACGGCGCTTCGCTAGCCCGACCGTCCGGCCGTCGGGGCCCGCGAACCGGGCCTGCCGCTTTCGGTACAATGCTCCTATATGAGAGACCCGCAGACCCGCACCCATTCCACGGCCGCGCCCGTCGAGCGCGCCTACCTCGTCGCGCGTCGAGCGCGAAGAGCCGCCGCGGCGGGCTCGAGCGCCGAGGACTCGCTCGACGAGCTGGCGCTGCTGGCGCACACGGCCGGCGGCGGAGGTGGTCGGCCGCGCGGTCCAGCGCCTCGATTCGCCGAATCCGGCGATGTACATCGGCAAGGGCAAGCTCGACGAGATCATAGCCGAGCGCCAGGCCGCGCCGACTACACGATGGTCCTCTTCGACGACGAGCTCAGCCCGTCGCAGCAGCGCAACCTGGAGAAGGCGCTGAACGTGAAGGTGCTGGACCGCACGGCGCTGATCATCGACATCTTCGCCAGGCGCGCCCAGACCAAGGAGGCGCGGCTGCAGGTGGAGCTGGCGCAGAGCCAGTACCTGCTGCCACGGCTCGCCGGCCAGTGGAGCCACCTGGAGCGCCTCGAAGGGCGTATCGGCACCCGCGGGCCCGGTGAGACGCAGCTGGAGACGGACCGCCGGCTGGTGCGCGACCGCATCACCCGCCTGAGGCGCCAGATCGACGACGTGCGGCAGCAGCGCGTCCCTCTACCGCGCGCCGGCGGGCGCGGCAGGGCATGCCGGTGGTCGCGCTCGTCGGCTACACGAACGCCGGCAAGAGCACGCTGATGCGCGCGCTTTCGGGCGCCGAAGTCTTCACCGAAGACCTGCTGTTCGCGACGCTTGACCCGGTCACGCGACGGATCAACCTGCCTTCGGCGAGCAGGTGGCCCTGCTGACCGACACCGTCGGTTTCATCCAGAAGCTGCCGACGCAGCTGGTCGCGGCCTTCCGCGCGACGCTGGAAGAGCTAACGGACGCCGACCTGCTGCTGCACGTAGTCGACATAACGCACCCGAACGCGGACGAGCAGTTCGAGACCGTCGAAGCGACGCTTCGCGATCTGGAGCTCGACGACAAGCCGCGGATCATCGCCTTCAACAAGGTCGACTTGGTGGCGGGCGCCGAAGAAGGCCAGCCCAAAGCACTGCGTGACCTGGAGACGGCGGTCGCGGCCGACCACCCTGAAGCGCTGCTCATATCCGCGGCCCGCAAGTGGGGTCTGGACACGCTGCGGTCGCGCATCGAAGCCAAGATCGCTGATACGCGGTCCCGCGAGGCGGTGACCGCCTGATCACGCCCCGGGCGTGAGCTTCGACGCCACTCCCGCGATCCGCCGGCCCAGCGCCTTCGCCTGGGCCCGGTCTTCGTCGGTCACGACGCCGTGGGCAGTGGCGCCGTAATAGGAGCCGGACGTGCGCATGGCGTCCGTCCAGGGCAGGCCGACCAGCACCATGCCGTGCGACATGATCAGGTGCGCCAGCTGCAGAAGCGTCGCCTCGATGCCGCCGGAGCGTGAGTAGCCGGCCGTGAACGCGGCTCCCGGCTTCCCCGCGAGCTGTCCGGTCTGCCAGAGGTCGCCGGAGTAGTCGAACCAGTCCTTGAGCTTGCCGGTCATGCCGCTCCAGTTGGGCGAGCCGATGACCATGGCGTCCATCTCCAAGAGAATTTCTGGCGGCGACTCATGGATGCGGTGGTACAGCACTTGGGCGCCGGGCACTTCGCGCACACCTTCGGCGATGGACAGTGCCAACTGTTCCGTGAGGCCGCCGCGGCTGTCGAAGATCACCAGGACGCGGATGGGGTCTGCCATGGGCGGATGCTAGCGCAGGGAACTGGGAACAGGGAACAGGGGGATTCCCGGCGGGATTGTCATTGCGAGCCTGGACGCCGAACGGGGGAAGGATGCGGCAATCTGAGCGCGCGAGCCATCACGGGCGCTCTCTTGTCAAAGTAATCCCGACGCGCGTGCGGTTTCACCAGACCGCCCGCATCGTGCCCCTCGCTCCCTTCGGTGCTAGACTCGGCTTGCCCATGCGAGGCTTCACAGGGATCGGGCCGCTGGTCTGGGAACGCATTGTCGCCAACTGGCGCATGCTGACCGTGCTCGCTTTCGGCATGCTCATGGCCGCGACACTGCTGGCCATCTCGCCGATTTACACCCGAGTCATGAACGACCTGGGGTTGGACTTCTCCCTCAAGGAGCACCTGCGAAGCACCAGCCGGAACTCCCTGATCTCCTTCGGCCAGCCGCTGGGCGGCGAACAAGGCGCGGCCGCGAATCGCCAACTTGTCCAGGCGCTGGCGAGCAAGACGGCCTGGTTCACCGGCAGCGAGGTCCGCTACGGGGCGCTGCCGGACCTGACCCAGGCCGAGGAAGGCAAGCCGGTGCCGACGGGCCAGTTTCGGACGGTGGTGACGCTTCAGACGCTGTCCGGCCTGGACGAGCACGTCGACGTCACCGAGGGGCGGCTTCCGAAGGGCCTCACGACGGACGGGCGCATAGAAGTCGCGCTGCCGGCCGAGACCGCCGACTTCCTTGGCGTGCACCCCGGCGAACCCCTCGTCGCGGCGCTGACCTTCGATGACTGCAACCGGCCGCCACCAACGGATGACCCGGAGGAGCTTCGCGAACGCGCCCGCTTCCGCTGCCTGCCCCAGGTCTTCGTCACCCTGCAGGCTCGAATGACCGTCGTCGGCGTGTTCGGCCAGAAGGATGCCGAAGACCCCTATTGGGCGGCCGGCCGCCTGTCCTTCGCCCGCCCGGCCGGCACCGACACCATGGGCGCCATAGCGCCGGTTCTGCTCGGCGAGGAAGGCTTCTTCCAGGAGCTACCCAAAGTGCTGCCGGGCATGCGCACGGAGTTCCGGGTGACGAGCTTCGCCGACGTCGACCGCCTCAATTCGGCGAACCTCGCCAGGGCGCGGACCGACCTCGAGGAGCTGAAGGTGCTGGGCGAAGACCTGCACGTGGCGCCGGACCTGGCGATGCTCAGCGCCCTGAACGACTTCAACCGCCGCGCGACCTTCAACCAGGTCTCTCTGCTGCTGCTCCTGCTCCAGGTCGTGGGCATCGCGCTTTACTACGTGGTCCTGGTGGCGTCTCTGCTGGTCGAGAGGCGCTCGGAAGAGATTGCCATGCTCCGCAGCCGCGGCGCCAACGTCTGGCAGATCATGACGACAGCGGCGATCGAGGCCGGCCTTCTGGGAATCGTGGCGGCCCTGACGGCGCCGTTCCTGGCGGCCGGGGCGGTGGCCCTGCTGGGCAAGACGGGGACCTTCGAGACCGTGTCCGGCGGCAAGACGCTCGCTTTCACGGTGGTGCCTCAGGCGTTCCTCCTCGCGGCCGGTGGCGCCGCGCTCGCGGTCCTGGCGGTCCTGGTGCCGACATTCGTGGCGGCGCGACGCAGCATGCTGGACTACCTGCGCACGTCTGCCCGCCCGGACAAGCCACTGCTCCAGCGGTATTACCTGGACTTCGCCCTGGCCGGACTGGCGGCGCTGGCCCTATGGGAGCTGAACCAGCGTGGCAGCGTCTATGACCCCAGCAGCGTCGGCGGCTGGTCGGCGGACCCGTTGCTGCTGGCATGCCCGGTGTTGCTGATTCTGGCGATCGGCGCCCTCATGTTCAGGCTGCTGCCACTGGTGCTGGGCCTCGTGACCAGGGTGGCGTCCGTGACCTCTGGGCCAGGCGTGACTCTGGGCCTGTGGCAGCTTACCCGCAGCCCTTCACGCTACAGCCAGCTGGCCTTGCTGGTGATCATGGCGGCTTCGGTCGGCACCTTCGCCGCAACTTACGGCGCGACCACCGACCGTAGCCAGGACGACCGCGCCCTCTACGAGGCCGGCGTCGATGCCCACACCACGAGCCTGAGCCGGCTTAACGGCCTTGACCCCGGCGAGATTGACGCCGCCCTCTCGGGCCTGCCGGGCATCGAAAACGTGGCGACGGCATATCGAAGCTCGTTCGGGGGAGGGCCGCTGTCGACGCTGAGCGGTGGCATTCCGGTACTGGCGGTCGACACGCAGAAGGCGGAGGAGATGCTTTATTTCCGCCAGGACTTCGCCGGCGAAGAGCTAGGCCCTCTGCTGCGCCATATCGAAGGGTCCGCCACCGGCGGTGTCGGCCTGCCGCTGGGCAACGACCCGGTGGCGGTGACCGTCTGGGTCAACCCCTCTCAGGAGCGTCCGACGACCACGCTGTGGCTGCGGACGTTGGACGCTCAGGGGGTCTTCCGGCTGCACGAGCTGGGCTCGCTGGACTTCATCGGCTATCGCAAGATGACGGCCCTGCTGGTCACCAGCCTGGAGCAGGTGCGCTATCCGGTCTCGATTGCCGGGATCGTGATGACGCAGCCGGTGGGGATCACGGACAACGGCCGCGGGAACCTCTTCGTCGATGACATCGCCGCCGTGGACGCGGCCGGTCAGGAAAGCATCGTCGAGGACTTCGAAGGGCCGCTGAAGTGGGACGCCATGCGGATAGCGGGACGCAACCGCGACGCCCTAACGCAGGTCAACCAGAACACGCGCCGTGGCTCCGGCGCGGCGCAGTACGCATTTCGCGCCGGCACCAGCGTCTCGTATCGCGGCCTCTACGTCGGTGACCCGAACATCCCGCTGCCGGTCATCGCCAGCGCCGGCTTCCTGAAGCGGACGGGCGCCCGCATCGGCTCCGAGTTCGAGATACCGATCGGGTCGCTGGTGCTTCCGGTAACCATTCGCGGCACGACGGACCTGTTCCCGACGATGTACGACGATGGCAGCGGCTACCTGCTCATGAACCAGAAGCACCTCTACTATTTCGCCGGACTGGCGAACCTGACGACGGGCCGGACGCCGAACGAAGCCTGGTTCCAGCTGCCGCCGGACCCCGAAGCGCGCGAGGCCGCGAAGGCACAGCTGGCGGAAAAATACTCGATCCTTCCGACCCAGGTGGTGGACATTCAGGAGGTTCTGGGCCGCGTGCGCTCCGACCCGGTGGTGCGGGCCGGGGGCGGCGGGATCCTGCTCGTGGCCGTGGTCGCATCATTCGCGATTCTGGCGCTTGGTTTCGGTCTCACGCTCTATACGGGCGGGCAGGCGCGGACGGTGGAGGTAGCGGTGATGCGGGCCATGGGCTTCTCGCGGCCGCAGATCTTCAGCATGGTCTCGCTCGAATACCTGGTCGTGGCCGTGGTGGGGCTTGTCGTCGGCACTCTGGCGGGTCTGCGCATCTCGGCCACCATGCTCTCGTTCCTGAACGTGACCAACACCGGCGGCCGAGTGGTGCCGCCGTTCGACCTGGCGACGCAGTGGGCCACGGTGGGGATTTCCTTCGCCGTGATCGCGGTCGCCTTCGCGGCCGGAGTCGTGGCGCTGGTGTACTACTTCCTGCGCGTGCCGATGACGCGCTTCCTGCGCATGACCCGTTAGGGGTCGAGCAGCGCCAGCACCGCCTGAGCTTCGTCCGTGCCCTGCTTTTTGATGATGACCACCGTCGTGCCGGGCGCGATGGCGCCGCCCAGGGGTTGAAGGATGCGCAGCTTCTGTTCGGCGGTGAGGCGGATGGAGCTGGCGCCGGACGAGGTGGTCAGCGTCACCGAGTCGCCGGCGACCGCCGTGACCTTGCCGGCGACGATTGTCGTGCCGTCGAGGCCGCCGGTCTCGCTGAAGCCGGTGAAGCCGGCGCGGGTGCGTCCCTGGGGGAGGTCGGCCGCCGAATAGGCGTCCGCGCGGGTGTCGAAGGGGAAGTCGGCGCCACCGCTGCCTTTGATGGCCCGGCCGGCAAACACGCCTGCTACCGCGACGACCGCGGCGGCAGCGAGCCAGAGCGCAAGCTGGCGGTTCACCTGCCCGCCTCCAGGTCCGCGGCGTGAATCACGACGAGCGCCGTGAGGGCATAGAAGGTCTGGGCGTGAGTCACGCCGCCGGCGTTTATCCAGTCACCGGGCTTGATATCGGCAAGCGAGGCGCGCCGGATGGCCTCTTTGGGCGTCGAGGCCGTGATTTTGAGGGTGACAGGACCAGACTCGGTTTGCAGGGTTATCGAGTCGCTGGTGACGCTCTGGACGACACCGCGCACGCTCTCGACGCCGGCGGCCCGCGGCGCGACCTGGATGCCGGCGCTGTGGTGAGAGCGGGTGGCGTATCCCGCGCCGATGGCGATCGCGCCGACCAGGACGAGGCCGATCAGGGAAATGAGCAGGCGGCCGGCGCTGAGCTGACGAAGGCGGTTCATAGGGCAAGAGCAAGGCCCCGCCGCGGCGGGGCCTTTGATTGGAGCATACGATCAGTCGCCGAGGGTCGTCGCGTAGCCGAGCCCGATGAGCTCTTCGACGTAACGTGAGCGCCACTCAGCGTCGGGGATGCGCACTTTGTGCTCGCGGAACCAGCGGTGGTAAGAGAGGTACTCCTCTTCGAGCTTGGCGCGCCACTCGCTCTCCTCATCGAAGATGTCGGGGGCAACGTCTTCCAGGCGGGCCTCCGCGTCTTCAGGTTCGACGTCCAGGTCTTCCTGCCAGTACTCGGCTAGGTAATCGAGGCACTCTTCCAGGTCCTTGCGGCAATCGTTGATCAGGAGGCTCATCATTGCCTCCTGGTCGACAGGCCGGGCCCTAAGGCGCAGCTCCTTGGCGCAGGCTTCGCAGAGGAAGACCAGCTTTCGGGACTCACAGTCTTCCTTGTGGGTGCAGTTGGCGCAGCGCGGGGCATACTCCGCGGCCCAAGTGGCGCGCGAATAGCCGGCGACCAGTTGAGGAGTAAGCACGCCGCAGCGAGGACAGTGGATCTGGTCTGCCAGGATGTCCTCGATCGCCTCGGCCCAATCCATCTGCATAGACAACAACTCCCTGAGACGCTCGAGCGCCGCCATTCATCATATTACGCGGCACGTTCGTGTCAAATTCCGGACGCGGGCGTCTCCGCCTCTGCCGGCTGCAGCACCGGCCGCGCCGAGGAGGCCCTGACCAGCCGCCAGAGCTCCAAAAGTGGCACCGTGGCGACGATTGCGAGCA
Source organism: uncultured Chloroflexia bacterium (assembly GCA_963703905.1). Classification (GTDB taxonomy): domain Bacteria; phylum Chloroflexota; class Dehalococcoidia; order DSTF01; family WHTK01; genus DATLYJ01. The sequence continues at coordinate 194,736 of CAVPFY010000004.1, read as the reverse complement.
CGGGAAGGATGGGCGCATGAAGGCGCGGCTCGCCGAAAAAGAGCACGTGGACCAGCGTCCACAGCACCAGCGCCGACGCCACCGGCCCCAGCCAGGGGTCGCGTCGCTTGAGGCCGATGACGAAGCCGGCCAGGGCCAGGGTGAACACGGCGTAGAAGTAGCCGTCGAAGACGAAGCGCAGATTGGCGCGCTCGGCCTCGCCGAAGATCAGAGCGCCGCCGTTCTGCTCGTTCCAGCGGATCGCATCGGAGTCGTCGCGATAGAGGTTGGCGATCTTTTTCGCGCTGAGCTCTATCTCCCGCAGCGGGTTGTGCAGCATGTAGCGGACGCCCTGGCGGAAGCCTTCGCGGTTCCAGGCCGACTCGCGCTCGGCCAGGGGGAGGTCGTTGAACTGCCCGGCGAAGCCGAGCTGCTGCTGGAAGTCGAAGCCGCCGTCCGCGCCAGGGTTGTGCCCCATCCAGAGGTTGATGCCGAAGTTGGTGGAGAGAAACGTCGGCTCGCCGAAGGTGACAGTGTTTCGCACCAGCCAGGGGATCGAGAGCCCGATAACGACCGCGAACGAGACGGCGAGGTAGCTCACGACGCGGTTCCAGCGCCAGCCGGCGATCAGGAGGAACGCCGCCGCGAAGAACGGCAGCGCCAGCGCCTGGCCGCGCACGTAAGCCGCCGCCCCGGCGACGACGGCAAACGCCACGGCCCAGAGGAGGTCGTGGCCGGAGTCTTGAGAGGCCCTCGCGACCAGGTAGAGCGCGGCGACGAAGAGGAGCGTGAACAGGGGTTCAGACAGCGTCAGGCTGGTGAAGCCGATAGCCCCGGGGAAGCAGGCGTAAACCATGCCCGCGGCCGTCGCCTGGGGGGTCGAGAGCCAGCGCCGCGCGAGCAGGTAGACGATGCCGGCTGTCAGCGCCCCGGCCGCGACGTTCAGCAGCTTCGCCGCCAAAAGGCTGTGCCCGAAGACGGCGTAGACGCCGGCGAGCGTCGCGGGATAGCCCACCGGCCAGAATGCCGTCGGCGTGCCTTCGGGGCGCACGTAGCCGTACCCGTCCCTGATGCTCCGCGCGAAGAAGTCGTAGTAGCCGGCATCGTCGACCAGGTCTACGTGCGGGTGGGCGTAAGCGATCCAGGCCAGGCGCAGGGCGAACGCAACCGCCACGACGGCCCAGAAGGGCGATGGCCTGAGCGCGGCCTTGAGCGATGTCCCTAGCGCTCAAGGGCCCTCGAGACCGCTGCGCGCAGCCGCAAGTCGTCGCGAGGGTCGACGGTGCGCGGGTCCAGGAGCAGGCGGTCGTGCTCGATGCGGCCGACGACCGGCGGCTCGCCCAGGCGAAGCCGGCGCGCGAGGTCATCTACGCCGGCTCCCGGTTGAGCCGCAAGGGCGACCGCGAAGGTTGGCAGACTCTCCTCGGGCAGGCTGCCGCCGCCGACCATCGAGCGCGCGGGCACGACGGCGGCATCGTGGCCGATGGCGCGCGCCAGGCGGCGCGAGCGGCGGCGCATCTCTTCCGGCGGGGCCGCGATCATGCGCCAGACCGGCACCTTCTCGATCGCGTCGCCCTTCACGTAGTGCAGGAGCGTCGCGTTCAGGGCGGCGATGCTGGCCTTGTCCATGCGCACGGCCCGGGCCAGGGGGTGGCGCTTCAGTGCCGCGATGAAATCGCCCCGGCCGACGATGATGCCGGCCTGAGGCCCGCCCAGGAGCTTGTCGCCGGAGAACAGGACCACGTCGGCGCCGGCGGCCAGGCTGTCCTGGGGGGACGGCTCCTTCGCCAGGCCGTAGCGGCTGGTGTCGAGCAAGCAGCCGCTGCCGAGGTCGTCGATCATCAGAAGGCCGCGGCCGTGAGCCAGGCGCGCCAGGTCGGCGACCTCCACCGTCGAGGTGAAGCCGCTGACCTTGAAATTGCTGGAATGCACGCGCATGAGGGCGGCCGTGTCCTCGCCGATCGCAGCCTCGTAGTCGCGCAGGTAGGTGCGGTTGGTGGTGCCGACCTCCACCAGACGGGCGCCGCTCTGGCGCATCACGTCCGGGATGCGGAACCCGCCGCCGATCTCGACCAACTGGCCGCGGGAGATGACGACTTCACGTCCCTGAGCGAGGGCGGACAGCGCCAGGAGCAGGGCAGACGCGTTGTTGTTGACCGCCATCGCCGCTTCGGCGCCGGTCGCGCGGCGAAGGAGCGATTCGATGTGCTCGTGCCTGCTGCCGCGCTCGCCGGTCTCGAGTTCGAACTCGAGGTTGCTGTAGCCGCGGCTGACGGCCTGCATCGCGGCAATGGCGTCGTCCGAGAGGGGCGCGCGGCCGAGGTTGGTGTGGATGATGACGCCGGTAGCGTTGATAACGGGCTTCAGCGAGGCGCTGAGGGCGCTGTACGCGCGCCTGAGGGCGCCCTCGACGACCGCGTCTAGGGCCGCGGGCGGCTCGCCGGCGGCGATGGCGGCGCGGCGGTAAGTCAGCTCATCGCGCGCGGCCCGCGTGACGGCGCCGGCGCCGAGCTCGGCGGCGGCGCGCCGCGCCCGCTCGTCCTGGAGGACGCGGTCCACGGAGGGTAGGGAACGGAACGGGGCGACCATTACCTCAGCGATTCTAGCAGGCGAAATGCGATGAGGCCGTTACAGATGCCTGGCCCTCTACTCCACGACTGAAAGGGCGGCGTCCAGGACGGCAAGATCGACTTTGCCGTGGCGGAGCAGTGTGCGGCAGGCCTGGTCCGACAGGCATTCCTTCAGCGTCAGCAGGTACAGCAGGCCAAAGTCCTCGCCGGCACTGTGGGCGCGGATGCGTGAGAGCAGCGCCTCGACAGCCGGGGAGAAAGGCAGACTGTCCGAATACTCGGACGGCGCCAGCGACGCCGCGGCGACGCGGGCACGCATGGCGTAGACGTCCGGCCGCTGGCGGGCGGCGCGCAGGGCCTGGTGCATCTCCGGCTGGTCCAGCAGCGCCACGACCACGTGAGGCGGCAGCACGCTGCCATGGCCGGAGCGCGCGGCCTCCAGGCGCATGGTGCGCAGGAGCTTCGCCGTAGCAGGGCCCCAGGTCAGGTATCCGGGCTCTTCGACGGTAGCCGCGGTCATTAGCCCATGGTAGCCGGAGGCACATGGGCATCCCATTGGCATTTCGATTCGGTTGATCGCTGGGGGATAGACGGTTACGATTTTCACAACTCTAGAGGAGAATCCCCGTGCAGCCCAACCTTCGTATCCCAGGTCCCACGCCCTGTCCTGAAGACACGCTCGGCGAGATGTCGCGCCAGATGATCAACCACCGCGGACCGGAGTTCGCGGAGATGCAGAAGCGGATCATGGGGCGCCTGAAGACCTTCTTCCGTACCGAGAACGAGGTCTTTGTCCTCACCACTTCGGGCACGGGGGCCATGGAGACCGCCGTGGTAAACGTGCTCTCGCCCAACGACAAGGTCCTCGTCGTCTCGATCGGTGAGTTCGGCGAGCGCTTCGCCGACATCTGCGGGGCGTACGGAGTGGAGGTCACGAAGCTCAACTTCGAGCCCGGCACGGCGGCCGACCCGAAGGCGGTCGCGGAAGCCCTGGCGGCCGACCCGTCTTTGGCGGCCGTCCTGATCACGCACAACGAGACTTCAACCGGCGTCACGAACGACATCGGCGCCGTCGCCAAGGCAGTCCGCGCCGCGCGCCCGGACATCCTCCTGGTGGTGGACGCGATCAGCTCGCTGGGCTGCGTACCTTTCGCGACTGACGCCTGGACGGTGGACGTGGCGGTGACGGCGTCCCAGAAGGGGTTCATGATCCCGCCCGGCCTGGCCTTCGCGACGCTGAGCGACCGCGCCTGGGCGGCGTACGAGCGCTCGACGATGCCGAAGTACTACTTCGACATCGGCAAGTCGCGGTCCTTCGCGGAGCGCGGCCAGACGCCGTGGACCCCGGCTGTATCTCTTTACTTCGCGCTCGACCTGGCCCTGGACATGATGGCCAAGGAAGGTGTGGAGTCGATCACTTCGCGGCACGCCGCGATCGGCGAATACACCCGCGGCCAGGTGAAGGGCCTGGGCCTGCGCCTGCTGAGCGAAGGCCCCAACGCCTCCAACACCGTGACAAGCGTCGCTGGTGCCGGAAGGAGTCGCCGCCGCGGAGCTGCTGGCGCTGCTGAACAAGGAGTACGCGACGGTCCTGGCCGGAGGCCAGGGTAAGCTGGCAGGCAAGATCGTCCGAATCGGGCACATGGGACTGGTGGAGAAGGCGGAAATCAAGGCGGCCGTGGACTCCCTGGGCTCCGCGCTGGAGCGCCTGGGCTACAAGCGCCCCGCAGCCACGCCTGCTTGAACAAGCCGATGTATCGCGTCCTCGTCTCCGACCGCGTGGCCGATGATGGCGTTGCCATCCTCAAGGAAAGCGCGGATGTCGACGTGCGCATCGGCATGTCACCTCAGGAGCTGCTGGACGCGATCGGCGCCTACGATGCCCTGGTCGTGCGCAGCGCCACCAAGGTCACGGCCGAGGTCATCGAGGCGGGCAAAAACCTCAAGGTGATCGGCCGCGCCGGGGTCGGCGTCGATAACATCGACGTCGATGCGGCCACACGACACGGAGTCGTGGTCGCGAACGCGCCCGAGGCCATCACCGTGGCGACGGCGGAGCATACCATCGGCCTGATGCTGGCCCTGGCGCGCCACATACCGCCGGCCTATCACTCGCTGAGCCACGGCGCCTGGGAGCCATCGAAGTTCGTCGGCGTGGAGCTGCGCGGCAAGACGCTGGGCCTCTTCGGCCTGGGCCGCATCGGCTCCGAGGTGGCCCGCCGGGCCAAAGGGCTGGAGATGCGGGTCATTGCCAACGACCCGCCTCTGCCGGTCGACCGTTTCCAGACGTTGGGGGTGGAGATCGCGACGAAGGAAGAAGTACTGGAGCAGAGCGACTTCATTAGCCTGCACGCGCCGGGCATGGCATCGAACTACCACATGATCGACGACGCTGAGTTCGCGCTAATGCGGCCGGGCGTGCGCATCATCAACGCCGCGCGGGGCGAGCTGATGTCACAGGAGGCGCTCCTGCGGGCTATCGAAAGCGGCAAAGTCGCCGGCGCGGCCCTGGACTCCTTCGAGCCGGAGCCGCCGCCCCTGGACTCGCCGCTGCTCACCCATCCGAGGATCATCGCGACGCCGCATCTCGGCGCGTCGGCGGCCGAGGCGCAGGAGCGCGTGGCCGTAGACGTGGCGAAGCAGGTGCTGGCGGTGCTGCGCGGCCAGCCGGCGATGTACGCCGTCAACTCGCCTTTCATGAGCTCGGAGACCTACAAGGTGTTGGCGCCGTACCTCGAAGCCTCCGTCCAGACGGCGTCGCTGGCAACGCAGCTCGCCACCGGCCAGCTGCAGGGCGTCGAGATCGAGTATCTGGGTGAGCTGGCGGACTACGACGTGGCGCCGCTGAAGGCATCTGTGATCCGCGGCCTGCTGGCGCCCGTCAGCGAGGAAAACGTCACCCTGGTGAACGCGAACCTGATCGCGGAGCAGCGCGGCCTGCGGATCAGCGAGCGCAAAGGCTACTACGAAGGCATCTACAGCAACCTCATCCGCGTCAACCTCACCACCAGCACCGGCCGCACCAGCGTCTCCGGCACCGTCGCCCACGACGGCCCGCACATCGTCGAGATCAACGACTTTTGGGTCGACGTGTCGCCGGGCGAGGGTTACCTGCTCCTGTGCGAGAACGTCGACAGGCCGGGCATGATCGGGCGCATCGGCACGTTCCTGGGGCAGAAAGACGTGAACATCAGCTTCATGCGGGTGGGGCGGGAGAAAGTACGCGGGCGGGCCTTGATGGTGCTGGGGTTGGATGATGACATCTCGCCCGAGCTGCTGGCGCAGATCGCCGGCATACCCGACATCTATTCGGCCCGGATAGCCAAGCTGTAAGGCCAAGTCATCCTTCGAGAGCCTCAGGACGATCTTTCGAGAGCCTCAGGACGCATGAAACAAGCGCCTGGCCTGTCGAAGGGCGTCCGCAAGGCCCGTGGCGAAGGGCAACGCCTTCGCCGGGAGCAATCGAATCGCGAGAGGTTAAGCGGGTTTGTTATGGGATCGAAAGCCCGGAAGCGGAGTGCCAGCGTATTCCTCTAAGGACGCCTGTTTACGCTATCCCTGTTAACGAGACCCCCGGTGGTTCGGGCCTATCCGAAAGGAGCGCTTGGTGAGGAAATTTTTGGCCGCTTTTGCTGTGGCGACGGTGGTGGTTGGGCTGGCCGGACTCGTGACGACGGAGAGGACCGCTCACGCGGCCCAGGTGACGCTGGAAGGCGTCGCCACCGGCGCCGAAGAGAACCCGGCTGTGACCGGCCCCGGCACGGTGCGCGTCCGCTTCGTCTTCGACGACGTCGCCAAGACGATTGCATATTCGGCCACGGTCAACGGCTTCTCTCAGGACCAGGTGACCGCGGCCCACTTCCACCGCGCCGCCCGCGGCTCCAACGGGCCGATCATCATCAACCTCTCGCTGGTGCCGTTCACCCAGATATCGGGCACGGTGAACCTGAGTGACGCGGACGTCGCCGACCTGCGCGCCGGCAACCTCTACTTCAACGCCCACTCGGTGACCAACCCCGGCGGCTTCGCCCGCTTCCAACTGGTGCTACCGGCAGCTCCGGCCGCGCCCGCTCCGGCGACCACACTGCCGGCGACCGGTAGCGGTGGCCTCTTGGACCAGGACGACAGTTGGGCGCCCTTCGCCGCGCTCATCGGCCTCGGCATGACCGGCCTCGGCGCCCTGGGCGTCGCTACCGCCGTCCGCCGCAAGGGGTAAGGAACAGGGAACAGAGGAACAAGGAACAGGGGCAGATGCCGGACTTTCCGGCCCTGTTCCCTGTTCCTTGTCCCGTATTCCCTGGGATCGAACCAGCTAGCGCTCGTCGAAGTGGATGTCCTCATGCGTGCCGTCACAGAAGGGCGTGTTCTTCGATTGCCCGCAGCGGCAGAGGGTGACGCGGTTGCGCGGCTCCCAGACGCCCGCTTCGCCGATGACCACGACGCCGCCGCGCACCCAGACCGGGCCGCCCGGCAGGATCGCGATGCTCGGGGCCAGTGGCGGCTCGTCGGGCAGGCCGTTCGGCGCCAGCAAGGTCAGGCGGCCGGAGGGGCAGCGCCAGACCATCTCGTGCATCAGCCGACGTTCGTCGGGGTCGTCGCGCTCGAACATGTCCCAGACCTTGCGGGTACGAGTGCCGCAGAAGCCGGCGTTGATGCAGAGGGGCAGGCTATCGGCGAGCGTTTCGTCGCCGTGGACCTGGTAGGTCGCGCTCTCGCGGTAGGAGGCGCGGCTGGCCCTGTCGTCGCTGTCCCAGCGGCTTGTCTCACAGGCGCGATCACAGTAGGGCATGGCGGCCGACCTGGCGCAGCGGCAGAGGTCGAACGGACGCCCTGGGGGCTCGATGCGGCCGAAGGTGTGCCATTCGATGGGCTCGCCGTTGAAGGTCACGACCGGCGCCACGTCGAGCAACTGGACGTCGCCGTAAACGCGGTAGGGGCCGTGGGGGACGATCTCGATGCGAGTTTCCGAAGGGGATGTCATTGTGCTCCCGGACGCCAGCGGATTGCCTTGCAGGCGAGGCTAGTGTCGGCCAAGCGGGCGGGGTGATCAACGGACGTTCGTCCTATCGCGTCCTGCCCTCGGTCCATACCCGCGCCATTATCTCATCTACCGTCTCGTGCCGCCGTCAAGCCGGACGAGTCCAGCCACAGGCCGACCGGCCTGGTCTCGGCGCGCATCACGGCGTCGAGGTGGCCCCACTTGTCGAAGACGTGCTTCTCGTCGCGCCCGGCATCGCGTCCGGCGACGACCTCAGCGCGTGGCGTGAGCAGGACGAAATGACAGCGCAGACCCTGCAGGTCGACCAGAAAGTCATCGAGCCGCGAGCCGACGACCACGTCGTCCAGGACGACGGTGAAGCCTGCTTCGCAGAAGGAGCGCGCCAGGAGGCAGGCGTTGTGGCCGCGAAGCCGAAGCTGGCGCATGGCTTCGTCCTGAGGCTCGCCGTCCGGCCAGAGGCCGCCGCGCACGATCATGAGCTGCAGGCGGTCGGCCTCGATGTGCACGCCGCGGTCGAAGCGGGCGGCCAGCAGGCGCGCGACCGTGGTCTTGCCGGCGCCGGGGATGCCGGAGATGAGGATTATGGCGGGGGTGTGACCTGCGCCCTGCATTCGGCTAGCTTCGTCGCCATTCCTCAGTCAGACAAGGCTTCGCGCAATGCATCGAGCGCGTCGAATAGTGTCTGAGACATCTCGGCGTCGCCGCGCTCACGGAAGGCATCGGCGAGGCCCCGAATCGGCCCCGTCTCGGTCAACACGTGCGTGCGTTCCTCGTTGATTCGGCCCGGCTGGGCATGGCGCTCCAGCGAATCGCGGAAGAAGCCCAGCTTTGGGATGACGAAGGCATACAGCAACGTCTGCTCGACGGCGTTGGCCCGGTAGGAGAGGAGGTCATCGCGCGCCTTCTTCAGCAGGTTGTCGGCTCGCGCCCTCAACGCATCGCTGGGGGCCAGGCGGGCCGATGGCTCCAGGGTGTCCGTCGGCAGGGCTTGCGAAAGGATGCGTGTGGTCCCCGTCCGGACGCGCTCCAGGTTGACGCCGAATGACTCCAAGACGCCAAAGGCGATGCCTTCGCCTTCGCGGACCAGGCCAAGGAGAAGATGCTCGGTGCCGATGTAGCTGTGGTTCAGGCGATTAGCCTCTTCGACCGCCAACTCGATGACGCGCTTGGCCTGGGGAGTCACGCCAATCTCACCCCCGACCCCTTGGTCGCCCCGACCGATGATGAACTCGACCGCGGAACGCACTTTATCCAGCTCGACGCCAAGGTTGGTCAGCACCTTCGCGGCGATGCTATCGCCTTCGCGAAGGAGTCCGAGGAGGATGTGCTCCGTGCCAATGTTGTTGTGGTTGAAGCGCTGCGCTTCTTCTTGAGCCAGGGCCAGGACGCTGCGCGCGCGTTCGGTGAATTTGTCGGATCTGTCAGGCATCGATTCTGCTCCCGTTGTCGTCAGGCGAACATCTTAGTCGAAGGCGAGCAGTCTTTGTAGTGCCATATCGGACCTGGTCAGGCGCGAAGGAGGCATCGTGTCGCGCCTCGCGAGGCGCGACTACAGGCGGACGGGCTCATTGCGCGGCTTCAACCCGGGTCAACCGGCCGCCCCGCCTCCCTGGCGACCTAAAGGTCGCCGCTACACGGCAGGAGCTACACGGCGGTGGGGGGACGTATTCGCCCCAGGTGTGGCGCAGGGCACCGCAGATCTCGCCCAGGGTGGCGTAGGCGCGGACTCGCGGCTTAGCGGGCGTCGCCGCTGGGCCGCCGGACACAACATGCGGCTGCCAGCCCGCCCAGGGACGCGCACGTCACGGCGATGGCCAGTAGCAACGAGCCGCGATCGCGCTGGGGTCGCAGGCCGGCGTCACCGGTGTTCGGCGGCGTGATGCCCAGGCCCGTCCGCGGCGCGGTGATGTTCGTTGCCGCGCCCTGTTGCGCCGCCGCGGCGCGGTTCTCCGCCGCCTGCTGGGCGGCCGCGGCCGCGACCGCGCCGGCTGGGCCGGACAGGTTCGGATCAGGGATCAGCGTGGCGGTCGGCGATGCCGTCAGGGTCGCCGTTGGTGTGGTGGTCTGTGTGCGCGTCGCTGTCGCCGTGGTCGGGACTGTCGCTGTCGGCGTGCTGGTGGGGCCCGTGGGCGTGCTCGTGGCCGGGATCGCGAAGCCCTGGAGCCTGCTCACAGAGTCGCCGCCGCCGAAAGTCGAGAAAAGAAAGTCCCCGGTCAGTGGATCGATGGCCGCGCCCTCGGCGCCGCTCAAGCCGTCGATCACCAACTGTCGCGAGGCGACTACCGGGTTACCGGAGACGTCCAGGGTGTAAGTCGCCACCTGATCGTTCCCGTACTCGGAAACGAGAATGCTGTTGGCGGGGAAGACCGGCGATCCCGGCGGGATGAAGATGAATCCTTCCGGACCGACGTCGGTCGTGACATTCAGGGTGCCGCTGGTGATGTCGTAGGTGCCGGAACCGTCGGCCGAGAAGCTGGCCGTGTACCAGTTGCCGTCGCTATAGGTCCAAATCTTCAATTGGCCGGCGCCCGGGAAGCCGGCCGGCACGAAGTTCAGGGACCCTACCGAGTCGCCGGAGGCGCCGATTCCGACGGCGCTGAGGTCAACGTCCTTGTCGTACGCCAGCTGGTTGGGAGGGGCGCCCGGCTTGAGCTGGCCGATTTTATTCACGCTGTACTGGGCGACGAAGAGGACGCCGCCCGGGCCGAAGATCACGCCGCCGTCGTTGAAGGCTCCCCAGCCGTAGAGGGCGGCCGTCCCGGTGTAGCCGGTGATGTGGTTACTGCCGTCGCGGGTGACGGTAATCGAGTAAAGGCGGCCGCCGGATGCGTTTGCCCCGCCGCCGATGATCAGGGTGTTTGGATCAGAAGGCAGGATGACCAGGCCGCCATATGGGGTTGGCAAGCCCGGGACCGCGCCGATGTCAAAGAACGTGTAGCTGCCGCTGAAAGCGGCCTGGACGGTAGGAGCGGCCGTCAATTGTCCCGGCGGAGCGAAAGCCTGGAGGAGGGCAATGACAAGGATCGTCAGGAGCAGCGGGGCAACCAGAGTCCTGCGCGGCATGCCGACCTCCTGGGCTTCGGGGCACAGCAAAACAACTGAGGCTATGGAACCTCACATTTCAGAACGAGATGTGGCGGAAAAGGTTAACGCTCCGGCGGACAGGCGCCTGGTAATTCGACCGCGCCTCGGCTCCATGCGCCTCACTAGCGCGCACTGGTGGATTGGTGACCCATAACCGAGTGTGGCGCTTGCGCGGGGGGTGGTTGCGAGGCGGAGCTATACGGCGGTGGGGGGGACGTATTCGCCCCAGGTGCGGCGCAGGGCGCCGCAGATCTCGCCCAGGGTGGCGTAGGCGCGGACGGCGTCGATGATGGCGGGCATGAGGTTCTCTTTGCCGCGCGCGACTTCGCCAAGGCGTTTGACCGCGGCCTCTGAGGCCGTCGAGTCGCGGCCGGCGCGCAGCTTCGCCAGGCGCTCGAGCTGGGCAGTGACGAGCTCGGGGTTCATGCGGAAGATGGCCTTGGCCGGCTCTTCGTCGTCGCGGAACTTGTTGACGCCGACGATGACGCGCTCGCCGGACTCGATCTCGCGCTGCTTCTGGACGGCCGCTTCCTGGATCTCGCGCTGCATGTAGCCGGCCTCGATGGCGGCGATGGCGCCGCCCATGTCCTCGATGCGGTCGATGTACTCCTGGGCGCGCTTCTCGAGGTCGCTGGTCAGGCGCTCGACGAAGTAGGCGCCGCCGAGCGGGTCGACGGTGTCCGTGACGCCGGTCTCGTAGGCGATGATCTGCTGCGTGCGCAGGGCCATGCGCTGGGCGTCTTCGGTCGGGATCGCCAGCGCTTCGTCGAAGCAGGACAGGGCCATCGACTGCACGCCGCCGAGGACGGCGGCCAGGGCCTGGATGGCGGCGCGCACGATGTTGTTTTCCGGCTGCTGGGCGGTCAGCGTCGCGCCGCCGGTCTGGGTGTGCGTGCGCAGCATCATCGAGCGCGGGTCTTTGGCGCCGAAGCGCTCCTTGAGGAGCTTCGCCCACATGCGCCTCAGGGCGCGGTACTTCGCTACCTCTTCGAAGAAATCGTTATGAGTGTTGAAGATCCAGGAGAGGCGCGGCGCGAACTCGTCGACCTCGACGCCCTGGCGTATGACCGCCTCGATGTAGGCGATGGCGTTGGCAATGGCGAAGCCCATCTCCTGGGCGGCCGTGGAGCCGGCGTCGCGGATGTGGTAGCCGCTGATGCTGATCGGGTTGAACTGCGGCGCCTCGCGGGCGCAATAGGCGATGAGGTCGGCCGCGAGGCGCAGCGACGGCTCCGGCGGGTAGATGTAGGTGCCGCGGGCGACGTACTCCTTGAGGATGTCGTTCTGGGCGGTGCCGTTGAGCTTGGCGGCGGCGACGCCCTGCTTCTCGCCGGCGACGACGTACATCGCGACGAGCACCGAGGCCGGGGCGTTGATGGTCATGGACGTGCTGACCTTGTCCAGCGGGATGCCCGCGAACAGGTCCTCCATGTCCGCCAGCGAATCGATGGCGACGCCGACCTGGCCTACCTCGGGCGTCGCGATCGGGTCGTCGGAGTCGTAGCCGATCTGGGTCGGCAGGTCCAGGGCAAGCGAGAGGCCGGTCTGGCCCTGGGAGAGGAGGAACTTGAAGCGCTCGTTCGTCTCCTGGGCGGTGCCGAAGCCGGTGTACTGGCGAAAGGTCCAGTGGCGGCCGCGGTACATGGTCGGTTGGATGCCGCGCGTGTAGGGGTACTCGCCGGGGTAGCCGATGTCGCGGTTGTAGTCGATATCGGCGACGTCCAGGGGCGTGTACAGGCGCTCGACGGAAACGGAGCCGGTGTGGAACTGGGGCTGGCGCTCCGGGAAGCGCTTGAGGGCCGGCTCCAGGACTTCGGCCTGCCAGCGGGCCAGCTCTTTGCGGATGGCTTCGGAGTCGCCGTTGCTGCTCATGAGGCTATTTTGGCCCCAAGCCAGCCGCGGCTCAAGGTCTGGGGCCGCGAAGACGTTGCGGCTACGCTAGAGCCGTGAGAACCCATCTGTTTGCGGCCCTGATAGTGGCGGCCGCCGTTGCCGGTTGCTCCGAAGGCAGCCCGCCGCTGGGCCCGTCGCCGTCGCCGCCATCGACGCACGTTGCCCTCGCCTCAACCCAAACGCCGCCGGCGCCTCAGGCGTCCGCGACGCCGCCGCGAACCCGGATGCCGGCGGCGAGCGTGACGTTTCACTTCGACGCGGTCGCGGCGGACGACCAGGCCCTGATCCGGGCCGGGATCGAGATAGCGTCCGCCTATCTCCAGGAGGGCGCCGGCAATCGAGGCGCCCCGGGTCGACGTTTTCGCCGGCAGCGACACGCGCCGCCTGGCGCTGCAATTCCTGGACTTCACGAAGTCGCCGGTGTTCCAGGGCTCGAACTTCATGCTGCGGATCGCATCCGGCGTGGCCGAGGCGAACCTGGGGTCGGTGTTCGTGTTCACGGAGGCGCCGATCTGGAAGTCATCGAACGCGGTGCAGCGGGTGCGGGTGGTCGCGCATGAGTTCACGCACGTGGTCCAGTTCGAGCTGATGGGCGACGGCCTGGCGCGGCGCTTCTTCAGCCGCGAAGCCGGCGAGGCGCAGGCCGAGGGGCCGACCTGGCTGCTCGAGGGCACGGCCGACCTGGTGAGCTGGCGGGCGATGCAGGACGCGGGCCTGACAGTGCTCGAAGACCACCTCCGCGGCGAGGGCGCGCCGCTGGCCGGTTCGGACCTGCACCCGAGGACGATGGAGACGTTCATCGACTACCTGGCGGGCGGGCCGGACTCGATCGAGGTGTCGCTGCTGGCGGCGGAGCTGCTACTGCGGGGCAAGGGCGAAGGGCCGCTGAGACTGTACTTCGAACGCCTTCGAGGCGGCGCGCCCTGGCAGCAGGCGTTCGTGGAGGCGTTCGGCGAGACGCCGGAGGCCTTCTACCGCCGCTTCGACGAGTACAAGCGGGCGGGGTTCAGGCGGGGTTAGCGCGGACGGGAGGTCAGTATGAAAGAGCCAGTGAGAAGTGGATGGCTTCCTCGACCTCACGCAGCTTGTCAGCCGCGAGGGTAGTGATTTGCCGGTCCAGATACGACTTCCGGACCGTGTCTATCGAGTCAAGATTTATGGCGCATCGCTCCCTCATCCCGTCTTCCGGGCCGAGTTCGACCTCCGCTGGAATGTCCCTTATTAGGGTCGAAATCGGTGCCATCATGAATAGCCGCCTGATGGCATAAACCTCGTCACGAGATAAGAGCAGCACTGGATGCCGGCCCGCCGGTAGTGGGAGGTTGGCCCACCAAACTTCACCCCTTCGCATTCTTGGCCTCAGGCTCCCAGGGGTTCTCCGCGAATACGGCGGCTAAACCGGCGTCCGCGATCTCCAAATCCTCATCAGTTTCGGGGAACCGCCGGTAACCTTCGACGTAGCGTTTCACTTGTTGTCGTTCGCGTTCACGTGCGATTTCGATCTCGGCGGCGCGCCTGAAGAACGCGCTCCGCGTCTCTCCAGTTGACTTTCGGCTCCTTTCGATGTCGGCCAAAACGGATGCAGGCATACTGATTGCGACCTTAGACGTCACTGAACCTCCTTGACGTCATACCACAGTATATCAGGAAGTATGACGCACTGACCGGAACCGACACTGGCCTTGGTCAACGATTCGGCTCCACCTGCGCCTCCTCCGAATAGAGCGTGTCTTCTATTGTCTCGGGCATCTCTCGGTAGCCGCGCTCGTACTTCTCGTCCCACTGCCGCTCGAGGTCCTGCCGTATGACCATTTCGGCGGCGCGGCGAAGGAACTCGCTGCGCGACTCGCCGCTGATTTTGCGGGCCTCTTCGACATCGGCCAGTACTGAATCGGGCATGCTGACGGCTAACTTGGCCATGGCTTCCCTCCCGGATGGTATGACCTTGGTATACCCTGAAGGTGATACCAGTGGGTCTACCCGAGGGTCACCTTGCGGCGCCCGCTCGAAGCGTCGAAGAAAGTGTTAGCCCCGCCTGCGTCGCCGACGGCCCACCTCGATTCAACTGCGAGCCGTGTGTGCAATCACGAAGGAAGGCGGCCCGAGGGGCCGCCTTCCTTTTGGTCTTGCGCGGACCCTTCGTCAGGCCCGGCTTACGCCCGCTGCCTTCTCCTCGGTAAACAACAGGTAACCTCCGGCGGCCAGCAACACCGCGGCGATGACGCCGAGGAAGAAGCCGATCGAGAGGCTGCTGGACTCGCCAAGGAACTTCAGGACAATCAGCACGACGGTAAGGCCGCCAGCGCCGAGCATGATCTGGCCGAGGCTGAAGTTACCGAGGTCTGGAAGCTTCAGATTGCCAAATTTCATCCCGCCGATGACGCCAACCATGGCGACTGCGATGAGCACGGCGAGAACCGACCAGAGCGCGCCAGGGGATTGCCAGCCATTTCGCGAAAACGAGGCGCTGAACGCGCCCGCATCGATAGAGACCTTGTACCAGGGTAAGAACGAAGCGATGACCATCAGGACGCCACCGACCCCGATCGCTTTTTCACCGTTACTGAGCTCGTTCAACTTCTCCAAACGGTCACCTCCGGCAGTTTGAGTGTTGGCCATGCAAGGTCTACCACGCGATGCGCTGGTTGGCAAGAGAAATCGTCTCGAAATCGTAAAAATGCTTATTCGCTCATTCATTCGACACGATTGGCGGATCGGGAGGACGTGCTGCTGCGCCGCGGGCTGGGTCAGCGTGCGCGTCCTCGCACGCTGCTGTCATCGCGCGGGGGCGGCGAACCCCGCCCCGCCGGACGGACCCTTCGGCGGCCTCAGGGCAAGCTCTAAAGGTGCGTCCCTACCACGCGGAGCGGACGGGCCCTGCGGCGGCCTCAAGGCAGGCTCAAAATTACGCCCCTGCAACGCGGAGAGGAGGGAGGCCCTCCCATGAGAGCGCGGCTGGCATGGCTGGCGTGGGCGGTATACTCGCGGCGGCGAGCACGAGAAAGGCGGGCCGGTCGTGGCGTACGAGGACATCATTGTCGAAGATCGCGATGACGGCGTTTGGGTCGTCACTCTCAACCGGCCCGAACGCTTGAACGCGATCCGTCAGCGCACGGTTCACGACTTGCTGCCCCTGGTCGAGCGCGCGGCCCGCGCGGACGAGGCCAAGGTCCTGGTGATCACGGGCACGGGGCGGGCGTTTTGCTCCGGCGCCGACCTCATCGGCGGCGGCACGCCCGAGGAGGCGGCCGCGATGACGGAGGCGGCGGGCTTTCGGCGCATGCGCGAAGGGCCCATCGGCCACTGGGGCGCGTTGTTCTCGGCGCTGAACCATTTCCCCAAGCCCATAATCGCGGCCGTCAACGGCGTCGCGGCCGGGGCCGGCCTGTCACTGGCGCTGGCGGCGGACATCCGCATAGCTTCGACCGAGGCGCGTTTTATCTCGGTTTTCGTGCGCCGCGGTTTGACGCCGGACACGGGCGCGACCTTCCACCTGCCGCGCCTGATCGGCGACTCGCGCGCGCTGGAGATGATGTACACCGGCGATGCCGTCGACGCCGAGACGGCCGAGCGCTGGGGCCTTGTCAGCCGCGTCGTCCCGCCGGCAGAGCTGATGCGCTCGGCGCTGGAGCTTGCCGGCCGCATCGCCGCGGGGCCCTCGATGACTATCGAGCTGACCAAGCGCATCGTCCGGGACCAGACCCACGGCGACTTCGACCGCCAGATGCAGAACGAGGCCTGGGCCCAGAGCATCCGCACCGAGGATCAGGCGGAAGGCGGGCGCGCCTTCCGCGAGAAGCGCGACCCGAAGTGGACCGGGCGCTAGGCGCTCCTCGACGCGAGTCTGAAGGCTTCACGCGGGCCGCCCTTGTGCCGATTACTTCTCTGATTCGAAAAAGCAAAGAGGCTCCCCTCGGCTGCAGGCGCGTCTCGCGAGACGCGCCTGCAGCGGGACACAGACGCCGGCAAAGAGGTGGAACGTGAAGAAGAAGCTTGGCCTTGTGTTTGCTGTCGGCATCGGGCTGCTGATCGCGGGAATTCTGTCCGGCGGTTAGGCGAGCGAGGCCGACCGGACCGTCAGTGCGAGTGATGGGCGGTGGCGGCCTCGCCGGGCGGGACCAGCTCGCCGTGCCCTACGAGGCCGGGCGGGAAGACGTACTCGTCCAGGGGCAGGCGGTCTTCGTCCATTGTCGCCAGAAGGACGCGCTGGTTGAGGTGCGTCGCCAGGTCGCGGCACCAGGCCCAGCAGTCCTCCAGGGCTTCGGCGCCGAGTGAGTCGCCTGCCATAACGATGATGCGGGTCATTTTCGTGCCTCCTTGTGTCCGCTGAGGAAGCAGGAAGCAGGAAGCGGGAACCCCCTCCCCCGGCCCCTTCCCCATGGAGGGAGAGGGGAGTGGGAGTCTGAGGGCGGAGAGCCCCGGCCTGCTTCCCGGCAATGCGCGGGCCGGGCTGGAAGGCCCGGCCTACGCAGGCGCTGTTAGTCGTGCGTGTGCTGGTACCCCTCGTTCGGGAGCCCCAGGTAGGGGAAGGTATTGAGAAAGCCTTCCGGGTTCGTAGTGAGACCGTCATCGACCACGGCGGCGGCGCCGTCGGCGGTGAAGTTCGGGTTCACCAGTGGCAGCGTCGCGCCGGCGATCGCGCGCAGCTCTATGGCCACAACGTCGTCGGTAACGCGGCGGCCGTTGGGGAAGCCGGCGGCGTCATTGCCGAGCAGGCCGAAGGGGCTGGGGCTGGCCGAAGGCGGGATTGCCATGTTCAGACGCAGCATGTCGGCCTGGGTGTTGCCGGTCAGGTTCTGGAAGCCGGGGATGATGCCGCCGGGGATGCCTGTTAGCAGGATCGCGACGAGGTCGGCGCGAGGCCGGCCCTCGGGAGACATCGCCAGCAGGGCCTTCAAGTTGGGGAAGGCGGCGGGGTAAAGGACGGGCAGCAGGTTCTGCAGCTCCGGGTCCTGGTAGTACTTGAGGTACTGCTTGTCCTCCGCCGGGCGGTCGGCGTTCCAGCCGTCCTTCTTGCCCACCGGGATGATGACCTCGTTGATCAGCGGGTTGCCGAGGCGCGAGACCTGGACCCAGTTGCCGGCGTTGACCTTGCCCGGCTTGCCGTTGCGGACGGTCGACTTCTGGCGGCTGGCGGTCGCCCAGACGCCGATCACCGAGTTCGGGACCATCGCGTCGCCGGGCATGGAGCCGTCGCGGGTGAGGTCAGTCTTGGGCACCTGGATGGCGATGGTGTGGACGTTGAAACCCTTCGTGCCGTCCCTGGCGGCTGCCTGGGCGCTGGGGATCAGGTGCAGGTGCTGGAAGGGACGCAGCGTGCCGAGGTCGAAGATCGAGCCCAGGTCGACAAAGAAGCCCTCGTCGCGCTGGCCGGCGAAGACCTTGACGTTGCCCAGGGAGCGCACGGCGGCGGCGGCCAGGGCGCCGTAATTCGGCGTCGAGCGCGGGCCGATGCGGCAGGGCGGCGTCTGGATGCCGCTAGCCAGCTCCGTCGTGCCGCCTGATTTGCGGACGCGGGTCACGGTGTAGGTCTGGCGGACGTTCCAGTTGTTGTCGGTCAAGGACGAGATGGGGCCGACGTTGTATAGGAACGTCTCCGGGTTCTGTACCGACGTCTGGAATTGGAACTGGTAGGAGATGTCGGCCTCGCCGTCGCCGTTGTTGTCGACGTGAATCTCGTACAGCACGTCGTCGCCGAACTGGAAGAAGTTAGGCCCGCCGGCCGGGTCCTCGAGCGGGATGTAGTTCGCGATCATCGTCACCGTATTGGGCGCGTCCGGGCTGACGAACGCGTAGACATCGGTGTTGTCCGCGACGGGGTCCTGAGAGATCGAAGGTGCTTCGCGGTGTGAGGACATTGGTTACCCCCTGGTTGCGCCGAGAAGGCGCGCGACTAGCTTGGGGTCATTGATGACCACTTCGTTGGTGCCGAACATGACGGCCACTTCGCCCTTCGACGCGTCGTGCACATAGGCGACGATCGGCGTGTCGAAGGAGTTGGCCCCGTCCGCCGAGGCGACGGCCCCGCTCTCGCCCGACGCGTCGGGCTTGAAGACGAAGGCCGGCACCGCCGCGACGGCGCCCGCTGCCGCCAGCCCCGCGGCCGACTTGGCGAGCAGGCTCCTGCGCGGGATTCTCTTTCCCAGATCCATGGTTTCCTCCTGGTCTTGCGCGCCGCTGCCAACGGGACCGCGCGGCCGGCGCTGTCGATGCGGTCACTCCTGCATCGACGGGTCCGGAAGCGAGGATCATGAGATCGGGCGGCGACGGACGGAATGTAGTGGGCGCGCGTGACCTGGCTCACAAAACGACGTCAAATTCGCGGCCGAAGGTGATCCGGGACCCTCTGGCAAACGAAATGCTGATCACCTCTCGCGCGGCAGCGTTTTCGATGGCGCCGGGAGGGGCCTTGCCGCTAATGTGAAGGCACAGGGGAAGGGCTGCAGGCAACCCGTGGGAGTAGGTCTGATGCCGACCCTATGACGGGCGAAAACGGCGGGCACCAGCCGCTGGCGCTCATGCGCCATCGGCCCTTTGTTTTTTACCTGGCCAACCGGCTGTTTGCCGGGACGGCGATGACCCTACTGCAAGCGGTGATGGCCTGGCAGGTCTATCAGATATCGGGCTCCGCCTTGAGCCTGGGCGTCCTGGGGATACTGCGCTTCTTTCCCTCGCTGGCACTGAGCCTGGTCGGCGGCGCGGTCGCGGACACCTACAACCGCCGCAACATCATCATGGCGGCGCAACTCGTGCCCCTGACCTGCGCCGCGGTCCTGGCGGCCGCGACTGTTGGCGGCTGGGTAAGCCTGGACCTGATCTACGGCCTGGTGGTGCTGATCGCGCTGGCATCTTCGTTCGAGAACCCTGCCGGTCAGGCGCTCTTGCCCTCGATCGTGCCTGTGGAGCTGTTTTCCAAGGCGGTGACCATCAGCTCGACGGCGCGGACGTTCGGTTTCGCGCTGGGGCCGGCGCTTGGAGGCCAGATCATCGCCTACCTCGGTGTCGACGTCGGCTACCTCGCATACATCGGGCTCATACTCGGCTCGCTGCTGTCGCTGGCGCTGATCCGCTACACGCAGCCGGCGGGCCAGCGCCGCGCGGTCAGCATCGCCGCGATCGCGGAGGGAGTGCGCTTCGTGAGGCAGCGGCAGGTGATCCTGGGGGCGATGACGCTGGACATGTTCGCCGTGATCTTCGGCGGCGCCGTGGCCCTGCTGCCGATCTATGCCACCGACATCCTGCACGTGGGCGCCAGAGGCTACGGCTATCTCGGTGCTGCCTTCGAAATTGGCGCGCTCCTGATGGCGCTGGCGCTGGTCGCGCGGCCGCCCATCGTCCAGGCAGGCCGGACTCTGCTGATCACCGTCGCCCTTTTTGGCGTCGGGACTATGGTCTTCGGCCTGTCGCGCTCGTTTCCGCTATCCATCGCCGCTTACATGTTCATCGGCATGGCGGACCAACTGAGCGTGGTGCTACGGCAAACCACGATCCAGCTGGCGACTCCTGACGAGTTGCGCGGCCGCGTGACGAGCGTGGGCCAGATCTTCATCGGCGCCTCCAACCAGCTGGGGGCGGCCGAGTCCGGCCTGCTGGCCGCGGCCACCAGCGCCACCTTCGCGGTCGTCAGCGGCGGGCTCGCGTGTCTGGGCGTGGTCGGGATCGTGGCGGCGAAGCTGCCGGAGCTGCGTCGCTATCGAATCGACGCGCCGGCGGCGGTGATTGCGGAGGCCGAGCGCGAGGCGCTGGCGTGAGCCCTCTCCCCCTGCCCCCTCTCCCAGAGAGGGAGAGCGGTTCCGATCCGGGGTCCAGGCCTCCCCTCTTCCCTTCCGTTCCCCCTCCCCTTGATGGGGGAGGGGTTAGGGGTGGGAGCTGACCTGCGAGAGCGGGACGCGCTCCTGGAGCGCGGTCTCCAGGTCGCGGATGGTGACGGTGCCGGAGGCCAGCTCTTCGGGGCCGAGGATGAGGGCGCGGCGGGCGCGGAGGGCGTCGGCGTGGCGCATCTGCGCCTTGAGGCTGCGGCCGGCGGTGCCGACGATGACCTCGGCGCCTGCGGCGCGCAGGTCACGCGCGAGCTTGAGGGCGACGCCCTGGGCTTCGGCGGTGGCGACGGCGATGAAGGCGTCCGGGCGCGCGGGCGGCTCCGGCCCGAGCTCCTGACGCTTGAGGTTCAGGATGATGCGTTCGAGGCCGGTGCCGAAGCCGACACCGGGTGTCGGGCGCCCGCCAAGCTGCTCCATCAGGCCGTCATAGCGGCCGCCGCTGCCGAGGGTGCTCTGGGAGCTTGCCTCGGTCGGGATGAACTCGAACACGGTGCGCGTGTAGTAGTCGAGGCCGCGCACCAGGGTGTGGTCGATCTTGTAGTCGATGCCGAGGTCCGCGAGGTAGGAGCGTAGCGAGTCGAAGTGGGCCGCGCACTCCTCGCAGAGGTTGTCGATGACCCTGGGGGCGCCGGCCTTGAAGGGCCGGCAGGGCTCGTTCTTGCAGTCCAGGAGGCGCAGCGGGTTGACCTCGAAGCGCCGCTTGCAGTCGCCGCACATCTGGTCGAGCTTGTCGACATAATATGCGCGCAGCTTCTCGATGTAGGCCGGCCGGCATTTGGCGTCGCCGATGCTGTTCAGGTAGGGGAGGTAGCCGCCCAGGCCGAGGCTGTCGTAGAGGGTGCGCAGGAGGTCGATGACCTCTGCGTCGACGGCCGGGCTGCCGTCGCCGATGGCCTCGACGCCGAACTGGTGGTGCTGGCGGTAGCGGCCCGCCTGGGGCCTGTCGTAGCGGAAAACGGGGCCTATGTAGAAAAGGCGAACGGGCTGGGGCTTCGAGGCCATGCCGTGCTGGAGGTAGGCGCGGCAGACGCTGGCGGTGAACTCGGGGCGCAGGGCCAGCTGCTCGCCGCCGCGGTCTTGAAAGAGGTAGACCTCTTTGTCGGCGACGTCCGTACCGGCGGCTTCGGCGCGCAGCCACACGCCGGCGCTCTCGAACGCCGGCACCTCGATGCGCTCGTAGCCGTAAGAGCGGGCGATTCGCGAGGCAGTGTCGCGCAGCCAGTCCCAGTAGGGCTGGTCTTCGGGCAGGATGTCCGAGACGCCGCGGGGGGCGCGGAACTGCTTCGCGTCTGCCATGGGTGATCGAGAATAGTCAGCGGCTTCCGCTTCTGTAAAGCGAACCTATCACCTGAAGCACTCGCACGGCATAATACCCTTGTGATCGAAGACATCCGCTCCCGCCTCTCTCTCTACACACCGAACAAACTCGCCTCCGATGACCGGCCCCTCGCGGCGGTCCTGATCCCGATCTACCGCGTGCGCGACGAGCTGCACATTGTGCTTACGAAACGGACCGACCGCGTCGAGCACCACAAGGGCGAGATCTCCTTTCCCGGCGGCGCCAGGGATCCCGAAGACATCGACCTGATCGCGACGGCGCTGCGCGAAAGCCATGAGGAGATCGGCCTGCAGCCGAGGCACGTCGACGTCATCGGCCGCGTGGACGACTTCATCACCGTAAGCCAGTTCCACGTCACGCCCTACGTGGGCGTGATCGACCCGGACGCGGCGCCCTATGCCTGGTTGCCCCAGGAGCGCGAGGTAGCAGAGATCCTGGAAGTGCCGCTGCCGCACCTGGTCGACCCGGCGAACCTGATCTTCGAGCCGAGGCGCATGCCGGACGGCCGGACGTCGCCGATGGAGTCGTATCTCTGGGGTGAGCATAGGGTCTGGGGCGCGACTGCCCGGATGCTGCGGAACTTCCTCGAGGTCGCGGTGCTAGAGACCGTGCTGAACGCCCCGCGGGCCACCGGCACGCCTTGACAATGCGATTGATCCTTGTCCGCCACGGTGAGAGCGTCGGCAACTTCGAGAACCGCCTCCAGGGCACGACGGACTATGACCTGACGCCGAAAGGCGTGTCCCAGGCGCGGCTGACCGCGGACCGCCTGCACGAGCTGGGCGTGATCGCGCTGTACAGCAGCCCGCTGCTGCGCGCGGCCAACACCGCTGCGGTCATAGGCGAGCGGCTGGGCAGCCCGCCGGTGCCGCTGCCGGAGGTGCGCGAGTACGACTTCGGTGAGCTGGCGGGGACGACTTATGCCGAGCTTCGGGAGCGCTTCCGGACGCCGGCCGTAGGCCCCGACGGCCGGCCGGCCGACCGCGTTTACCCAGGTGAGGAAGGCCGAGAGGCATTCCTGCGGCGCGTCACGGAGGCGATCTGGGGCCTCGTCGCCAAGCACGCCGGCGAGAACGTCGCCGTCGTCTCGCACGGGGGGCCGATCGCGCTCTTCTGCCAGCACGTGCTGGGCATGCCTTACAGACGGCCGATGCCGTTTGCGGTCGACAACTGCTCCCTCAGCATCATTCAGGTGCGCGACGAAGAGGCCGGCCCCGGCCGTCCACGGGCAATCCTTCAGGCCCTCAACGACCGCTGCCACCTGCGCCCGCTGGACGACTAAGGCCATGGTCAGCCTGGAAGACATCAGGGCCGCGACGGACGCGGTCTACAGTGTCGCGTTTCGCACGCCGTGCCTGCGCTCGCAGGCCCTGACCGATGCCTTCGAGGCCGCCATCTACCTCAAGGCCGAGTGCCTTCAATACACGGGCTCCTTCAAGGTGCGGGGCGCGGCGGCGCGCATCGCCCGGCTCAGCGCGGCCGAAGCGGCCGGCGGCGTGGTGACGGCCAGCGCCGGCAACCACGCCCAGGGAGTCGCCGTGGCGGCGCGGGCTCACGGCATCGCCGCGACCGTGGTGATGCCCAGAAACGCGGCCCTGGCCAAGGTGCAGGCGGCGCGGGCCTACGGCGCGACCGTGGTCCTGCACGGCGACAGCTTCGACGACGCCCAGGCGCGGGCGCTGGAGATCGCCGGCGACGAACGCCGCGTGATGGTGCCCGCCTTCGACGACGAAGCGATCATCGCCGGGCAGGGCAGCCTCGGCCTCGAACTGGCGGAGCAGTGCCCGGAAGCCGCGCTGGTGCTCGTCCCGGTCGGCGGTGGCGGGCTCATTGCCGGGGTCGCGACGGCGATGAAGTCGCTGCGCCCCGACGTCCGCATCATCGGCGTGCAGGCCTCGGCAGCGCCGGCGACGAGTGAGTCGCTGGCCCGCAAGGCCCCGGTTCATGTGGCGCCGCGGCCGACGCTGGCCGACGGCGTCGCGGTGGCCGAACCTGGGCGCCTCACTTTCCCCCTGATGCAGCGCTACGTCGACGACATCGTCACCGTGGACGAGGAGACGATCGCGCAGGCGATCGCGATGCTGCTGGAGCGCGCGAAGCTCGTCGTGGAGGGTGCGGGCGCGCTTGGGGTCGCGGCCATGCTGGCGGGGGCCGTCCGGCCCGAAGGCCGCACCACCGCCGTCGTGCTGTCCGGCGGGAACATCGACATCAACGTGCTGGCGACAATCGTCCAGCACGGCCTGCTCAGCGCCGGCCGCTGTCTCACGCTGACGGTTGGCCTGGACGATAGGCCGGGGATGCTGGCGGGGCTGCTCAAGCTGCTGGCCGACACGGGCGTGAACGTCCTGGAGGTCAACCACATCCGTCAGGGCATCCACCTGCCCGTCCGCGGCGTCGCCGTGCGCCTGCTGCTGGAGACGCGAGATCAGGCCCACATCAGCGAGGTGTTGGCGGCCCTGAACGCGGCCGGCTACGTCGAGACCGAAACGGAGGCGGCGGGACGGACGTATGTGCCTGCGGGCTGGGAGAGCTGACTAGCTTGATCGGGTGCGCGGAGGCGCGAAGGCCAAAACCAGGTCTCAGCGGCGCGGCTGCCCTACCCCGAGAATTTCGTCGACTTCCTTTAGCTCCTCCGGGGAGAGTCTGTACTCGCCCGCCTTCACGTTCTCCTCGACCTGCTCGGGCTTGGTCGCGCCGGCGATCACGCTGCCGACGTGGGGCAGGCTGGCCAGCCAGCCGATCGCGAGGTCGGTCATCGAGCGCCCGGCGCGCGACGCCAGTCCTTCGAGCTTGCCGAGGGTGCCGAAGTTGCGCTCATTGAGGATGCGGGAGGCCATGGGGCCCATCCCGGCCAGACGTGTGCCGTCCGGCGGCGGCTCCCCCGCGCGATACTTGCCGGTCAGGAAACCGCCGGCCAGGGGGGAGTAGGGGATGATGCTGAGGCCGTACTTGTTGCAGGCCGGGACCAGCTCGCGCTCGATGCCGCGCTCCAGGAGGCTGTACTGGTTCTGGGCGCTGATGAAGGGCGTGAGGTGGCCGCTCTTCGCCACCCAGGCTGCTTCCGCGACCTGCCAGCCGGCGTAGTTGCTGTTGCCGATGTAGCGCACCTTGCCCGAGCTCACCATGTCGTCCAGCGCCCGCAGGGTCTCTTCGATCGGCGTCTTCGCATCCCAGCGGTGCATCTGGTAGAGGTCGATGTAGTCGGTGTCGAGGCGGCGCAGGCAGGCGTCGAGGGCGTCCATCAGGTACTTGCGCGAGGCGCCGCCCCAGTAGGGGCCTTCGCCCATGGGGCTGACGGACTTCGTGGCGACGACGATGTTGCGCCGATGCGGCTTCAGCGCCGGCGCGAGGTACTCCTCCGAAAGCCCCTGCGGGCCGTAGCTGTCCGCGGTGTCGAAAAAGGTGATCCCCACGTCGATCGCCTTGTCGACGACGGCCTTCGTCCCGGCGGCATCGACCCGGCGGCCGAAGTTGTTGCAGCCAAGGCCAACGACCGAGACTTGCAGGCCGGAGTTACCGAGATTCCTGTATTCCATTAGGACGTTCCTTGTCTGGTGCAAAGGGCGGTGCGATCAGGTCGAAGGTTCTCGAACGGCCGTCTTCGAGCCGCCGGCCGGGCTGGAAGGCCCGGCCTACGCAACGCTTGGAGCGGGGTTCAGCGCCGCTGCTGCTGGTTCCAGCCCAGGATCTCGTCGACTTCCTTCATCTCCTCCGGGTGGAGGCGGTATTCGACGGCCTTCGCGTTCTGTTCCACCTGCTCCGGCTTCGTAGCGCCGGCGATGACGCTGCCGACGTAGGGCTGCGAGGCCAGCCAGCCGATCGCCAGGTCGAGCATCGTGTGGCCGGGCGCTGGGCGAAGCCTTCGAGCTTCATGAGGGTGTCGTAGTTCTTCTCGTTGAGGATGCGGGCGGCGTTGCCGCCCATGCCGGCGAGACGCGTGCCTTCGGGCGGCTGGCTCGCCGGGGCGGTACTTGCCGGTGAGGAAGCCGCTGGCCAGGGGGAAGTAGGGCAGGATGCTGAGGCCGTACTTCTGGCAGGCCGGCACCAGCTCGCGCTCGATGTTGCGCTCGAGCAGGTTGTACTGGTTCTGGGCGCGTGATGAACGGGCGTCAGGTGCTCCGTCTTCGCGACCCAGGCCGACTCGACGACCTGCCAGCCGGCGTAGTTGCTGTTGCCGATGTAGCGCACCTTGCCCGACTTCACGATGTCGTCGAGGGCGCGCATCGTCTCCTCGATGGGCGTCGAGGTGTCGGGGAAATGAATCTGGTAGAGGTCGATGTAGTCGGTGTCGAGGCGGCGCAGGCAGTCGTCGACGGCGTCCATGAGGTACTTGCGCGAGGCGCCGCGCCAGTACGGGCCTTCGCCCATCGGGGCGGCCGACTTGGTGGCGATGACGATGTTGCGGCGGTGCGGCTTCAGGGCCGGCGCCAGGAACTCCTCCGACTTGCCGCGGCCGCCGTAGACGTCCGCCGTGTCGAAGAAGGTGATGCCGACGTCGATGCACTTGTCGACGACGGCCTTCGTGCCCTCGGCGTCGAGCGCTCATGCCGAAGTTGTTACAGCCGAGGCCGACGGCGGACACCTGCAGGCCGGAGTTACCGAGATTTCTGTACTCCACGAACGAGTCCTCTCTAGAGAGCGGGGAAAAACGATACGGGATATGGCCGCTGTGGATTATACAGCGGGTGTTCGCGAGGCGCTGCTAGATGGCGACGCGCCGAGAGGGCAATCCATGCGGAACTCAGGCAAGAGCCAGGTCAGGGAAGTGAGTGCCGAAGTATCGGGAGTCTCGGGTCAACAGCCTGGTTGCGTGGGCGAGCGCATGGCCGCCAACCAAGAAGTCGGAGACGATGTGCTGGCGAAAACGCACGGGCTGGCCACAGCGGTCGCAGGTCAGGCGCGGCTGACCTCCGCAATTCGGACATTGAAGGCCTCGGTCGGGATTGGCTAGATACCTCTTCCAGGCTTCCCCTGCCGCGAACAGTGACTCAGGCCCCGAAGACTGAAGGACTATGCCGGGTCCGGCCAGGAAATCTTCGAGTTGTTCGATGTCATCGAAGTTCGGGGCCAACTCGGCGTAAACGACCTCGCTAATGATTAGAGTGCCCTCGCGTGCGGCGTCAAATAGCGCACTTTCAGACTGATCAGCGAAGGCAGGGTCGGCCGTAAGCACATCCAGGAGGACGTTCGTGTCGAGCGCGGTGATCATCGGCCGCGAATCGCCGCCATGTACTCGTCCGTAGACTTAAAGCCCAGCTCTTCAAATCTCTTCCGCGCTACTCCGCGATACCGTGCAAACGGCGACTCGTCCAGCCTTTTCTCCACGCGGAAGCCGTGGTCAGCTCTTACGAACTCAATCTCGTCGCCTGGGCGAAGGCCCATCTCGTCGCGGACTTCCTTTGGAATCGTTATCTGGCCCTTGCTGGTGATTCTGGCAGCAGTCACTTCCTTACCTCAAAAGTAAGGATACGGACGCCTTACTTGATTTGCAATGCCTAGCTTGCCTGCCGGCCGCTGGCCGGCGCCTCCATGACGCGCGCGACGGCGAAGACGCCGCGCACGCCCTCCATCTTCGCCAAGCAGGCGCGAAAGCTGCTCGACGCCGGTGGTCTCGAGAGTGATCGAGACGGTGGTGCGTGTGGTCGGGGTGCTCGCTGCGTGCGCACGCCGGTCATGTTGACCTTCTCGTCGGCCGCGATCGTGCTGAGGTCGCGCAGGAGGCCGACGCGGTCCCAGGCGTCGACGCGTGATGCGCACCGGGAAGAGCTGGCCGCGCGGCCCCAGTCGACGTCGACGAGGCGCTCGGGCTCCTGTGCTGTTGACGACGTTGTGGCAGTCGCTGGCGGTGGATGGTCACGCCGCGGGCGCGCGTGACGTAGCCGATGATCGGGTCGCCGGGCACGGGGTTGCAGCAGCGCGCGATCTGGGTGAGCACGTCGCCGGTGCCCAGGACCGGATCGTCGGTGCCGTAGCGTCGGCGCCCTGGGCGCGACGATGGGCGCCGATCTCTTCGTCGGGCTCGTCCTTGTTGAGGTGGAGGGCGATGCGGCCGGCGATCTGGTTGAGGCTGATGCCGCCGAAGCCGACGGAGGCGTAGAGGTCGTCGGCGTTGTCGAGCTGGAACCACTTCAGCAGCTCGCGGCAGCAGGTCGCGGTCGACGCTGACGCCGAGGCGCTTGAGCTCGCGCTCGACCATCTCACGGCCGCGCAGGATGTTCTCGTCGCGCTCCTGGCGCTTGAACCACTGGCGGATCTTGGAGCGGGCGTTGCCGGTCTTGACATAACCCAGGTTGGGGTTCAGCCAGTCGCGCGAGGGGCCGCGCGACGTCCGGCTGGTGATGATCTCGACGACGTCGCCGTTCTGCAGCTTGTAGGTCAGCGGCACGAGCCGCCCGTTGACGCGCGCGCCGACGCAGTGGAAGCCGATGTCGGTGTGGATGCGGAAGGCGAAGTCGATCGGCGTGGAGCCGGCCGGCAGGTCCTTGATCTCGCCCTTGGGCGAGAAGACGAAGACCTGGTCGCGGAAGAGGTCCGTCTTGACGAACTCGACGAACTCCTCGGCCTCGGCGGTCTCGCGCTGCCAGTCGAGCAGCTGGCGCAGCCAGGTGATGCGCTCTTCGAAGTGCGCGGTCGTGGCGGCCGCCTTCCTTGTAGCGCCAGTGCGCGGCGACGCCGTACTCGGCGGTGCGGTGCATCTCGTAGGTGCGGATCTGCACCTCCAGCGGCCGCGCGCCGGGGCCCATGACCGTCGTGTGCAGCGACTGGTAGACGTTCTCGCGCGGGTTGGCGATGTAGTCGTCGAACAGGCCGGGCAGCGGCCGCCAGAGGCCGTGCACGATGCCGAGGGCGTGGTAGCAGTCGGCGACGCGTGTTGACCAGGACGCGGATGGCGATGAGGTCGTAGATGTCGTTGAACGACTTCGCCCATCTCGGCGTACTTCTGCATCTTCTGGTGGATGCTGAAGATGTGCTTGGCGCGGCCGGAGAGCTCGGCCTGGACGCCCTGGCGCTGCAGCTCGTAGCGCAGCAGCTTCTCGACCTGGGCGACGTAGCGCTCGCGGCTCTCGCGGCTGGCGGTCAAGCAGGCCGGCGATGTCGTCGTAGCGTCTCCGGCTCCAGGTAGCGGAACGTGAGGTCCTCCAGCTCGTGGGCGATCTGGCCGAGGCCGAGGCGGTGGGCCAGCGGCGCGTAGATCTCCATCGTCTCGCGGGCGATGCGCTGCTGCTTGGTCCGGCGGCAGCGCGTCCAAGGTGCGCATGTTGTGCAGGCGGTCGGCCAGCTTGATGACCACGACGCGGATGTCCTCCGCCATGGCCAGGAACATCTTGCGCAGGTTGTCGGCCTGGACGCCTTCGTCCCAGGCGGCCTCTTCGGGGCGCAGCAGGTTGAGCCGGCTCAGCTTCGTGACGCCTTCGACGAGGCTGCGCGACGTCGGCGCCGAAGCGTCGCGCCGATGTCGTCGATGGCGACGCCGCAGTCCTCGACGACGTCGTGCAGCAGGGCGGCCGCGATCGCGGCCGCCGTCCAGGTTCAGGTCGGCGACGGTCAGGGCGGCGTCGATGGGGTGGACGATGTAGGGGTCGCCGGATTCGCGGCTCTGGCCGTCGTGGCAGCTCCGGCGAAGTCGTAGGCCTCGCCGATGAGCTTGGCGCGCTCGGGGGGAATGCCGTCCCCTGCCCGCGCGAGGATTTCGTCAGCGGTTGGTATCGGCGTGGCGACCATGTTGCGTATCGAAACTTTAGCACAGGGGGCAATGCGGCGATTGGCGGGGCCTATGGAGGATAGGAACAGGGAACAGGGAACAGTGAGGAGAACGGAGGCGAGGCGAACGCGGGACTCCGGTTCGGCTCCTTGCTCCTTGTTCCTTGTTCCTTTGTTAGTCCTCGTCCGGGTCGCCCCGGCGGCCGAGGCCGATGCCGATGGACAGGCCGATGAAGGCCGCCAGGGCGCCGAAGGCGCCGCCATAGGTGACGATCTCGCCTGTGCTGAAGGAGTGCTCGCCGGGCTCAGCGCCGGCGCTGGGCTGGGCGGCCTCGATCGGGCCCTCGCGAACCAGCGGCGCGCTGCCCGGCGCCACCGGCCCGATGCCTTTGGCGTCGCCGACGATGACGGCGCCGACCATGCCCTCATGGAAACGGCAATAGTAGGGGTAGACGCCGGACACGGTGAATCGGCGCGATATCTCGCTGCCTGGTTCGAGAATGTTCGTCGCGCCCCAGGCCTGGTTGGCGCCGATGATGCTGTGCTGCTCGGCGTCGCGGTTCAACCAGGTCACGGTCGCGCCGACATCGACCCGCACGACAGTGGTGAAGAAGCAGCGGTCGCGCGCCTCGACGATGGCCGCCGCGGCGTCGGTCGAGCCGAAAGTCTGGCAGCCGGGCGCCGCCGATGCTTGTGCCGGCGCAGTCAGAGGCACGGCCAATCCAGCCGCGGCCAAAAGCGTGAGACTCAGGATCAAGATTCTCATCAGGGTCTCCTTGCCCTACTCCGATTGGACAGCGAGCGGTCGCTCCAGGCCGCCTTATCCAATCGCAGTACTTAGAAGGTGCCCAAGCGAGTCATTACAGGCAAGCGGTTATTGGCGGCGGGCGGAGCCCGGCGCCGGCAGGCGAATTTACGCCTGTCTTAATCGGCGCTAAGATACGGCCTACCTTGGTCATTAGAGGCTGGAGGAATTGGCGTTGGGCGGCGGAAGATTGCCACGCCCCTTCGGCCTCTCGGCCTCCAGGGGCTCGTAATGACATTAATTCACAGTCTCATTAGCGAAAGGAATACTCGATGAAGGCAGCGGTGATGTTCGCGGTCAAGGAGCCTCTCGTTGTTCAGGACGTGCAGGTCGACGAGCCCCAAGCCGGAGAGGCCCTGATCAAGACATCGGCCAGCGGCGTCTGCCACTCCGACCTGCATTTCATGGAGGGGTTGTGGCCCTCGCGGCCGCCGGTGGTACTCGGCCACGAGTCCGCGGGCGTCGTCGAAAAGGTGGGCGAAGGCGTCACGAACGTGAAGCCGGGCGACCGCGTGGTGCTGTCATTCGTCTACTCGTGCGGCCAGTGCGAGCGCTGCCTGCAGGGCCGGCCAGTCCTCTGCGTACGCACGAACGTCGGCGCGCGCCGCGGGCGGCTCAAGATCGGCGACCAGGAGGTCAGCCAGTTCGCAGGCATGTCCGCCTTCGCCGAGTACCAGCTGGTCAACGCCTCGATCTGCATTCCAGTGCCCGACGACGTGCCGATGGAAGTGGCGAGCCTGGTCGGCTGCAGCGTCATGACGGGCGTCGGCGCCGCCACCAACACCGCCCGCGTCGAAGCGGGCTCGACCGTCGCCGTGATCGGCTGCGGCGGCGTCGGCCTGAACGTGATCCAGGGCGCCAGGCTGGCCGGGGCGAGCCGCATCATCGCCGTCGACCTTATGGAAAACAAGCTGGCGGCGGCGAAAGAGTTCGGCGCCACCGACATCGTCGACGGCTCCAGCGGCGACCCCGTGCAGGCGGTGCAGGGCATGACCGGCGGCGGCGTCGACTACGCCTTCGAGGCCATCGGCCTCACGAAGACGGCGGAGCAGGCGTTCAACATGACCAAGCGTGGCGGGACCGCGGTCATCGTCGGCATGCTGCCCGTGACTTCGATGATCCAAATTCCGGGCGCCGCCTTCCTGGGCGAAAAGCGCATCATCGGCAGCTACTACGGCAGCGCCCGCCAGGGTTACGACATGCCCTGGCTGATGCAGCTCTATCGCCAAAAGCGCCTGAAGATCGACGAGCTGATCACGCGCCGCTACAAGCTGGACCAGATCAACGAGGCCTACGAGGCCCTGAAGAACGGCGAAGTCAACCGCAGCGTCATTTCCTTCAACTAGGGGCTCCTCGCGGCCGCCGGGTGTAACGCTTACGGCGGCCGCGCCGTTTCCCAGAGAGAGGGGAAGGATTCCCCCGAGAACCGAGACAAGGAGCGTCTCGCTATCTACCACCTCATTCTCCTCATGATCATTGGTTGCATGGCCGGGCTGGGCTGGATGCTGGTGCGCAGCGCCCCGCGACAGCTGTCGGTGCTGCTCCCGGGCAATCTGACCTTCGGCGTGGGCGCTGGGCTGTTCGTGGTGGCGGTGTTCAGCGCCTTCGTGTCCGCCTTCGCCCTGCGCCAGCCCGCCGGCATGCTGCAGTCGTTCGTCACCATCATCGTCGGCGTCTGGTTCATGTTCGCCGCGACCGCCGGCCTGCGCGGGAGCCCCAGCGACGATGAGATGATGAAGCGCTTCGCGGCGATGATGGTCCTGCTGACCGGTCTCATCGTTGCCACGCTCTACGTACCAGACCATCGCGTGGTGGCGCTGCTGAGCCTGGGCATGATCGGCGCCGGCTGCTACGTCATACGCGACTGCATCACGGGCGTCCGGCGCTAACACAGCAATCACCTGTTCCCGAGAGACAGCTTCGCCGGGCAGTAACGGACGCCACGCGTGCCCCTCTGCGAGCGATTGTCGTGCCCGCTCGGGCGGCGCCGCTGCCTGGCCATGCGCTAGCTGAGGTGGAACTGCGGCGAGGCGAGGATCAGGTAGACCATGCTACGCAGGCCGTCCGCGTTCAGGAGGCCTCGCGGACCGCCTGCGAAGTCCAGGAGCACCTGCTTCGACGCCTCGCCGACGTTGTCGTCGAGGACGTAGGGCAGGTAATAGCTGAGCGCGTATGAGGCCGTGCCGAGCGCGGCCAGCGGCGTGGGGCTGGGGGTGGGCACGGGCGTAGCGGCGCCGGGGGGGCCGCCAAAGCCCTGAGGCGGCAGGGCGGCGCCGCCGGTGATCTGGTTGATGAAGTTCATGCGGGCGAGCATGGCGCTGCTGGAGAACCAGATGGCGCCCGGCGGCCAGCCTGCAACGTTCGGCGGGTCGAAAAGGACCTGGCCCATGTTGCGCAGGGCATTGGCGCGCAGGGAGAGCAGGCGCACCGTCTCCTGAGGCGCGCCGATGGCCTTGATCGCGCCGATTGCGTATTCGACCGGGCTTTTCGCCAGCACCCGGTAGGCCTGCCGGGAGTAGAAGACGTCTGAGCGGAAGATGGCCTCCAGCACCGGGAGCACCACGCGGTTGTTGGCCTCATAGACTTCGACGAACGGCGCCAGGACTTCGTCCGTGGGTTTTGGATAGACGAAGTACTCGAAGAGGCGGCGCGTGAGGTAGCGGCCCGTCGCCGGTTGTTCCGCGATGATGTTGACGATGTCGTCCGGCCCGAAGTTGCCGCCGCGGCCGAAGAAGGTCTTCTCGCCGTCGTCGAACTGCCGCTGATTGAAGACGCGCGGGCCGAGTATGTTGAGGTTCTCCGCGTTGGGGCGATGCACCGTCCAGCCGGTGAAGGCGCGGGCCGCCTCGCGGACGTCCTCTTCGCTGAAGTTGCCGGCGCCCATCGAGAACAGCTCCATCAGCTCGCGGGCAAAGTTCTCGTTGGGCGATGCCTTCACGCTGGCGTCGATGTCCAGGTAAACCATCATCGCGCGGTCTCTGGTGATCCCCAGGAGGAGGTCGCGGAAGTCACCGGTAGCGTTGGCGCGGTAGAGCGCGTTCTGCTCGCCCAGGGCATTGCCGTCTGGCACCGCGCTTTGTTCGGTGGTGAGGAGGCCGTGCCAGAACAGGGTCATCTTCTCCTGAAGGGGCCTGCGCGTGTTGGCCATGCGCACCAACCACTGCATGGCTACGCCGCCACGTACCGCGGCCGGGTCGGCAGCCAGCTTCTCGGAGGCCGAATCATCGATTTCCTGAAAGTTGACCAGCTCGTCGATGACCGCCTGGAGGCCCATCGACTGGTAGCGCTCGTACTCGGCACGGGTGGCGCCGAAGCCGGCGCGCCGCAGCAGGTGGTTGATGCGCACTGCTTCGGAATCGATCGCCGCGAACTCGTCGTAGTTCGAGCCGGCGTCGGGCGCGTGCCGTCCGGGCAGGCCTTCCAGGGTCAGATAGGCGGCAGCCATCGAGGCCGCGGCGGCCGCGCCAGAAACCGCGGCCCTTCGCGACACGCGCCGCGACAGGGCGCCCTCATGCTCCTTCGTCCCCACTCACCACCCCCGGCACGCTTCGGGCTGCGCCGGAAACAGGATACGACAGAGGAGGAAGGAACAGGGAACAGGAAGCGGAGGGCCGAACTCGCAAGATTGGCCCAATCAAGGTTCCTCTCTTTCTGCCTTGTTCCCGGGCCCTGGTTCCTTGTTCCTTCTGTCCCAATGATTTTGCCTTTCCCTAACACACGTTGCCCGCCCGCGGGCCTAGGCTGGTTTTAGTCCGGGACGTTCCCGGACCAAAAGCAAAGGAGGAGGCGTGGATGGGTGGACTCAAATCGATTAGGTTGCTGATTGGGTCAGCGGTGGCCGGCGCGGTCATCGTCATGGCAGGCCTGTTCGTCGGGGCCTCGCTTGTCAGCGCCGACGACGGCACACCGACGCCATCTCATGAGCAGACGGCGCCCGGGACGGGCACCGGCAGCGGCGATGCCACGCGTGACCCCGCCGACTGCCCTCACATGGGCACCGACAGCGGCAGCAGCGGCGCCTCTGGCGGTACTTCTGGCGGCGCCGGCTTCCGCGGCCGCGGTGGTGGCGCGCGGTTCTAGCGCCTAAGGAGGAAGCGGGGGTTGAGGCCGGCTGGAAAACCAGCCGGCCTCTCGGTTAGGCGACGAAAGGCGCGGCCAGGGCCCGCAACCGAGCCTGCCGGCTCCCTTTCGAATCCCAATCTCCAATCTCCAACTTCTAGCTTCCAGTTACCACTTTCCCCAGCGCACCATTTCCTCTACTGGCAGGCGCGGGCGGCTCTCGCGAGGGGTGGCGGCCGGCGCGGGGTAGCCGAAGGCGAGGCACATGCCGACGCTGTGGTCCGCCGGCAGGTTGAGGGCCTCGCGGACGACATCCTGGTTGCGGACGCCCTGAGGGCAACTCGCGACGCCTTCGGCCCAGGCCGCGACCATCATGTTCTGGGCAACGCGGCCGACGTCGAAGCTGGTGCCGCCCTCGATGACGGCGATCGCGATCGCAAGCGGGGCGCGGAGCATCGCGGCGGTGCCGGGGCCGGCCGGCGCCAGCGCTTCGAGGGCGGCGCGATCGTTGAGGACGATGAGGCGGCAGAGCTGGCGGTTGCTGGAGCTGCCTGCCATTCGCCCGGCCTGAAGGATGCGACGCAGCGTCTCCTCCGGGATCGGCCGCGAGTCGTAATCGCGCTGGTCGCGCTTGCTGATGATCGCCTTGTATGCGTCCATGGTCGCCGCCTTCGTCGCTGTCGCCTGCCGGGGATGAGTCTCTCGCGCGCCACATTGTCCAGCATCGCGAGCCTCGTGACCATCGGGCCGGGCAGCCGTATATTGATCGCGCCGCTTCGGGAGCGCAGCGTAACCACAGGAGAGCTCATGGTGCAGGTTGGCGTCGTGTTCCCCACGTACGAAATAGGCTCCGATCCAGTCCTTATTCGCGACTTCGCCCAATCGGCCGAAGACCTCGGCTTCAGTCACCTTGTGTTCTACGACCACGTCCTCGGCGCCGACCCGGCGGACAGGCCCGGCGGCTGGCGGGGGCCGCACGACAAGGACAACGCCTTTCACGAACCTCTGACCACCATCGCCTACATGGCCGGCATGACGAAGCGCATCGGCTTCTTCACGGCGGTCCTGGTGCTGCCGCAGCGCCAGGCGCCACTGGTCGCGAAGCAGGCCGCGCAGATCGAGATCATGGCGCCGGGACGCCTGCGCCTGGGCGTCGGCGTCGGCTGGAACGCGGTCGAATACGAGGGCATGGGCGCCGACTTCCACACGCGCGGCAAGTACATCGAGGAGCAGATCGCGCTGATGCGGGCGCTGTGGGCCGATGAGGTGGTCGACTTCAAGGGAAGGTGGCATACGGTCGACCGCGCCGGCCTAAACCCGATGCCGCCGAACCCGGTGCCGATCTGGTTCGGCGGCACGTCGGATGCCGTGCTCAAGCGGGCGGCGCGCATCGGGGACGGCTGGGTGCCCATCGGCCGCCAGCACTACGGCGAGATGCGGGAGGAGATCGCGCGCGAGATGCGGGCCGCCGGCCGCGACCCTTCGACGTTTGGGGTGGAAGTGTTCGTGAACTTCATGCCGGGCAGCTACTTCCGGCTGCATCAGCCGCCGGACCCGGACCGGAAGCTCGTGAACGAGCCTGAGCAGTGGCGCGCGAAGGTCAGGGAGGCCGGCGAAGTGCTGGGCGCCACTTACGCAACCCTCATGACCATGGACTACGGCCTGCCGGACGCCCAGGCGCACCTGGACGCGATCCGGCTGTATGCCGATGCCGTGCTGAAGTAGAGAAAGGCAACAACGATGGCCCTGACCCTCGAAGACAGGCTGGACATAATCGAGTTGGTGGCGCGCTATAACCAGGCAATCGACTCTCGCGACGCCAGTGGTTACGCGGAGACGTTCACCGAAGACGGCGTCTTCCAGATCGCCGGCCAGGCCGAGATCAAAGGCCGCGAGAAGCTGGCGCGCATGGTCGAACGCCTGGGCCCGCCGGGCAGCCGCCACTGGGTCAACAACATCGTCATCGACGGCGATGGCGACGAAGCGACCATGCACTGCTATCTGACCGTGTTCAACGCCCTGCGGGTCACCAACATGGGCCGCTACGCCAACACGCTGCGCAAGGTCGAAGGCAAGTGGAAGTTCGTCCGCCGCGACTACACGCAGGACCCGCCTCCCGCGGCGCGAGATTGAGGCCCTGGTCAAGGAGGTCACGGTCGGCCGATGTCGAGGCGACCGTGAGGTCGCCACGGAGCGGGGCGTGTCGAGGGGCGATAGAAAGGGAGTTTCGCGACAAATAGTGGCGTCAGTGCCGCCCTCACCCGGTGGAGACCTGAAGGTCTCCGCTACATTTTCCGAACCGGAGCCGCAGGACGAGACGCCGGCTCAGGCGCCAGCGCCGACAGGCTTCCTGGTCATGTCCAACCACCACGTCGGCGTGATTGTTTCGACGCTGGCGTTCGCGCCAGGAGCAGTGCGGTAGAGGCCGTAGTTGGCGATGACCGGCCAGTGGAGGACGAGGGGCAGAGTGGAGGGGACGGGAGGCACCGAGTAGGCCTGGCCGGCGCTGTAGCGCAGGATTTCGTTGACCAGCGCGATTTGCTTCTGCATGTCGAATTCGCGTCGCGCTTGCTCGATCATTTGGTTGAGCTTCGGGTCGCCCTGCTTCGCGTTGCGGCCGTCCGGCGAGACGCCGCGGTATCGGCCGCCGTCCTTGTGATAGTTGCCGAAGAGTTGGGCAACGGCGGTCGGGTAGGAGACCTCTCGGCGGTACAACATGCCGCTGAAGCCCTTCGAGCTATCGCCCTGGTAGCTGTAGTAGACGTTGGGGATGAAGTCGCTCTGATAGTCGTGAGGCGTTGACTTTGCGCTGATACCGACTTCCGCCATGACGCCGCCAATGGCCGCGGCGATCTGCTCGTAAGGCGCCGCGTACTGGTTGATCGCGAAGTGGAGTTCGGTGATGACACCCTGGGGGTAGCCCGCGGCGGCCATGAGTTTCTTCGCCTCGGCGGGATCGAACTTCGCCCAGTACTTCGAGTTGGGGCCGAACTTCGACTCGTTCTGGGGATCGAGCCAGTATTCGCCCCAACCAGGCCCAAGAAGGCCGCCGTAGCTGGTGCTGAGATCGATGCCCTGGTCGCGGAAGCGCGCGCGGTTCGAGAAGGTGTCCGCCATCAGTTCGCGGTCGATGGCCAACGCGACCGCCTGGCGCACGCGCACGTCTTTGAAGGCTGAGTCGCCCTCGTAGCCAAATGAGATCTGCGGGGGGTTGGTCTCCTGGCCGTCGTCATAGCGCAGGATCAAGGCAGGATTGTCGCGCAGGGTGCCGAGGATGTCCTCCTGCGTGGCGACGGTGGGGTAGATGTTGCCGGCCTTGAACTGGGCCAGGCGCTGGGCGTACTCGGTCACGAACGGCTGCTCGATCTTGTCGAAGAACGGCCGGCCCTTCAGGTAATAGTTCGGAGCCTTCCTCCAGGTCAGGCGGGCGGAAGGGACATATTCCTCCAGAAGCCAGGGCCCATAGCCCCGCACTTCGTTGCGGGAGTCGAAACCGCCTTCCGCCTCCCTGGGCACGACGAAGAATATGCGCGCGCTGGCCAGCAGTTGAAGGATGGAGGAGTCCGGCGCCTTGAGCTTGACCAGGACGGTGCGCCGGTCGGTGGCGACTATCGACTCGACGGGCGACGACTGGTTGTCGGAGGAGTAGGCGAGATCCCCGCGCCGGACGCCGACCTGGGAAAACTTTTTCCAGTTCCAGACCACGTCTTCGGCGTCGATCTCGCGGCCGCTGGTGGGCGCTTTGGCCTCCCAGGCCATCCCGGGCCGCACCTTGAGCGTGACCTGCAGGCCGTCCGGTGACAGCTCGAATGTTTCCGCCAGGTCGCCTTCGACCTCTCCCGAAGGGAAGGCCGGATAACGGGCGGCCTTGAACTTGAGAATGCGCGGATAGGTGTAAGCGGCGATCGTGTTGAGAGTCGTGAAGCCTTGCGACGTGTGAGGGTCCAGCGAGGGTGGGTTGGATTGGCTGTAGTAGTCCTTAAATACGCCGCCGGGGATGGCTTGCGCCAGCGTGTCCGTGGGAGGCTTCACAGGGCCGGCATCGCCGGCCGGGGCGGGCTTGCTGTCTCGCGGCCGCCGCATCCGGTCAGGGCCAGGCCGGCGGCCACGCTCGCGGCGCCGAACCCGGCCAGCACTCGCCGACGTCCGGCTCGCTGACGGCTCCAGTAATTCACGCTCACTGCCGGCGCTCCCTTCAGGCCTGTGAGTGCAATTTCGCGCAGACCTGAAGGTCTGCAACTACTTTGCGGGTTCGTTTGGGTTTGCGGTGCAATTTCGCGCAGACCTGAAGGTCCGCAGCTACCTCGGTGGAGTCCTTCACCCGAAACCGCATACTCCCGCGATCAGTATGCCTGCCGAGGGGCTGCCGTCAATATGAGGTGGTGCACGCGCATCCGGGTTAGGACGGTCATCGCTGGGCTAAGGTGCGCCGGAGTTAACAGTAAGTTGACATCCAGAAATTCGCATGGTACATGCTAATTGGCTCCGTGGGGGACTGCTCTTGCCGTCTTGAGCCAGACCGAATCTCTGTAGCGGGGTATGCTAGGGCCACTCCGGGACGGAAAGGAACGCGCGCTGGCATCTGAAACCAGGCCTCTGGCTGACGACGACTTGATCCCTTCCTCCGTCACCATCGACGCGCTGGATATTGGCGCTTACGACGATCCCGAGAGCCGCGACGTCTTCTCCAAGGCCTACTCCTTCGAGCTTGTGAAGCTGGCGAAGGAGCATGACCTCTACCCCTTCTACAAGGCGCTCGACTCCAACCAGGGACCCACCGCCATCGTAGATGGCAAGCGCGTGGTCATGCTGGGGTCGAACAACTACCTGGGGCTGACACGACATCCCAGGGTGATGAAGGCCGCCCGAGACGCCGTCGAAACCTACGGGACCTCGATGACGGGGTCGCGGCTGATGAACGGCACCACGAAGATCCACATCGCCCTGGAGGAGAAGATCGCTCACTTCCTGCGGCGAGAGTCGGCGATGACGTTTTCGACGGGCTACCAGGCCAACCTCGGCGCCATCCTGGCCCTGGTCAACCGCCACGCCGCCGCTGTCATCGACAAGGCGGACCACGCCAGCATCTATGACGGCACCAAGCTCTCGGACGGCGAGGTCCATCGCTTTCGCCACAACGAGCCCAACCACCTGGAGCAGGTGCTGGCAAAGGTGGTGAAAGAGCGCGGACGCGCCGCCCTGGTCGTCATCGACGGCGTTTACAGCATGGCCGGCGACATCGCCGAATTGCCGTCGATTGTCGACGTCTGCAAACGCTACGGCGCCCGCCTGATGGTCGACGACGCTCACTCGATTGGCGTGCTGGGCGAGGGTGGGCGCGGCACGGGCAGCCACTTTGGCCTCGATGACGGCGTCGACCTCGTGATGGGCACGTTCTCGAAGTCACTGGCGTCTATCGGTGGCTTTCTCTCCGGCCCGGCCGAGGTCATGGAGTGGATCAGGCACTTCGCGCGGCCTCTGGTTTTCAGCGCCGCGATGGCGCCATCTGCGGTCGCGGCGGCAGCGACCGCCCTGGACGTGCTGATGGACGAACCGGAGCTCGTCGAACGCCTGGCCGCCCGCAGCGAGCAACTGCGCGCCGGCCTGCGAAAAGACGGCTTCGAGATCGCCTCTGTCGGGACGCCGATCGTGCCCATCGTCATCGGCGATGAGGTCAAGATGGTTGGCTTCTGGAGGGAGCTGCTTGAGCGCGGCGTGTACGCGAACGCCGTCATCTGGCCCGCCGTCGGCAAGGGCGAGGCGATCCTGCGGACCAGCGTGATGGCCACGCACTCCGAGCAGCACATCGACACGGCGGTCGAGATCATGGGCGAGCTCGGACGCAAGTGGGGCCTGCTGAACTAGCGCCCTGCCGTCTCGAGGGCGCGAGACACATGTCCCCTGAAAGTCATCCTCAAGTCCGAGTGCTCATGCTGGGGCCGAGCGGCGTCCAGTTCGTGCGTGGCGAAGAGGCGGCGACGCTACCGTCGCTGCTCGCCGAGGAACTCAACCGAGACTCGGGGCGGAACTGGCGGGTAGATTCGGAGCTTGTCTACCCAATGGCCAATATGGCCGAGCGCGTGATGGGATACGTGAGCTCGTACCGGCCGGACGTGCTGCTGTTCGCTCTCGGGGCCACCGCCTTCGCCGAAGAAAGCGTGACCTTCCGCATTCGCCGCCGTTTTCCCGGGCTCTACGGCCCGGCGACAAGGTTAATCGCGATCTGGAAGGCCGCGGCCGGTGGCGCGGCAGAGGGCAGCGGTTCGCTCCGGGGAGGCCTGTTCAGGATTCCCGGCGCCGCCGCCGCGCGCCTCATCGGCACGGCCCCGCTTGTCGACCCCGCCGTTGCCTTGCGCGCCACGTTGGAGTCGCTCGAGAGCGTGGCGGCCGCGGCGCCGGGCCTGCGCGTCGTTTGCCGCCTGGCGAACGGCCACTTTCAGCACGCCGGCCAGGCTCGCGAGATCGAGCGCAGGACGCTCCTTTAC
This sequence comes from uncultured Chloroflexia bacterium, assembly GCA_963703905.1. GTDB lineage: Bacteria > Chloroflexota > Dehalococcoidia > DSTF01 > WHTK01 > DATLYJ01. Next base: position 154,002 of record CAVPFY010000004.1, on the reverse strand, counting down.
AACGACACGGTGCGCGAGGCCTGCGGGCGGCTGGGCATCCCGGTGTACGACCAGCGCCAGGCGATTGTGGGCCTTGGTTGGGACTATGTCCTCAGCCCGGACGGCCTGCACACCGACCTCGATACCCTCGTGAGGGCGGCGAAGGTAGCCGCGGACCAGGTCCGCGCGGCAGTCGCGGCGCCGCTGGCAGACGCGCGCTTAACGACCGGCCTTTAGAAGGGCAGGACGTCGCGGTGAAATAGTGGGTGGGGACTTCCCCACCCTCTATTCGCGCCCGCGTACGCTCAGGAGTTGTGAAAGGAGCGGACCTGCTCCGCGGTGAACTTGCCGACCTCGACCACTGTGGCCTTGGCGGCGATGGTCTGGGGCAACTGGGCCCGGGCGGCCGCCTCACTCGGCGCGTCGAGGGAGCAGAAGCATACGTGGTTGCTGTGGTCGCCAACGGCGCATCCGAAGTCGTAGCGGGAAAGCGTGTCGGGGCCTTTGGCGAGGATGGCGTCCAGGCCACCGAGGCACTCGGCCGGAGTGTGGATCGTCTGCATGAGATAGCGTGCCATTGTCTTCTCCTTGAATTGATTCCTTGCTTGTTCTCGCCCGCACCCCGCGCGTAATCGGTTGTCACCATCTCTCCCGCGCCGCCTGGGTGCTCTGACTGCCATGACTTTCGCACCGCGCCGTCCGCGCGCCCTCAGGGAAACCACCGAACCAGGCGCTGACTCGACACGTATTTGGCAGCGGCTCCGGTACCGAGCCGGCGCCTGCCTGCCCGCAGGCCGCGAAGGTGCGCCAGCAAGCGGCGTCCCGTACCATCGGTTGGCATGGCCGTCGAGATCGTGCCCGTCACTACGCCCGAGCAACGCGACCAATTCCTGCGCCTGCCCTGGCGGCTGTACCAGCACGACCCAGCCTGGGTGCCGAACCTGCTCCTGCTGCAGCGCGACGTCATCGACTTCAAGCGGAACCCGTTTTTCGAGCACGGCGAGGCGCAGCTGTACCTTGCCCTCAAAGACGGCCGCATCGCCGGAAGGATCAGCGCCCACATCGACCGCCTGCACAACGAGTACCACCAGGAGAAGACGGGCTTTTTCGGCTTCTTCGAAGCTGAGGACGACCCGAATGTGGCCGCGGCGCTGTTTGCGGCCGCCGAAGAGTGGTTAGCTCAGCGAGGCATGGAGCGCGCCCGAGGGCCGCTAAACTTCGGCGTCAACGAGGAGATCGGCCTGCTGGTCGAAGGCTTCGAGCATCCGCCGATGATCGCGATGACCCACTCGCTGCCCTATTACGATGCCCTGGTGAAGGGGGCGGGCTACAGCAAGGCGATGGACCTTTACGCCTACCGCTGGGACATCAAACCGCCGCCCGAACGCATGCTGAAGGCCGTGCAGGGCGCGCGCGATGTCCCCGGCCTGACGGTGCGAACCGTGAACATGCGCAAGCTCAGGGCCGAAGTGGAGGTCTTGCTGGACCTTTACAACGAAGCCTGGAAGGACAACTGGGGCTACGTACCCGCGACCCCGCGCGAGGCCCACAAGATGGCGGACGACCTTCGCCTCATCGCCGACAAGAATGTTGGCGTCATCGCCGAGCTGGACGGCGAGCCGGCCGGCATGATCCTGGGCCTGCCGAACCTGTACGAGTCCATCCGCGACTTCCGCGGCTTCCTGAATCCCTGGAATGCGCTGAAGCTGCTGTGGCGCTTGAAAGTAAGGAAGCCGGAGACGGGCCGGCTGCTCCTATTCGGAGTGAAGCCGAAGTTTCGCACGCGCGCCCTGGTTGGGCTGCCGTTCCTCTTGTTGCACCAGCTCTACCTGGGCAGCCTGAAGGGACGCTACCGTTGGGGTGAGATGTCGTGGGTGCTGGAGAATAACGGCCCCTTGAACGCGATCATGCCTTACTGGGACGCGTACGTTTACAAACGCTATCGCATCTACGAAAAGGCCCTTCGACCAGGCTCAGGACAGGCCCTTCGACCGGGCTCAGGACAAGCCCTTCGGCCGGGTTCAGGACAAGCCCTTCGACCAGGCTCAGGACGAGCCCTTCGACCGGGCTCAGGACAAGCGTACGAATGAAAGTGCTGGTGACGGGCGGAAACGGGTTCCTCGGGTCCCATGTAGCGGAGCGGCTGGCCACGGAAGGTCACGATCTGCGCCTGCTCCTGAGGCGCACCAGCGACACCGAGTTCATCAACGGCCTGGCGTACGAGCGTGCGGAGGGCGACATGCGCTCGCCGGAGGCGCTGGAGGCCGCGGTGAGGGGAGTCGAGGGAGTCGTCCACTGTGCGGGACTGATCGGCGCCCGCAACGAGGCCGAGTTTCGCGCGGTGAACGAGGAGGGGACGCGCGTGCTGGCGCAGGCGGCAGCGCGCGCGGGCGTGAAACGCTTCGTCTACATATCAAGCCTTTCGGCCCAGGGCCCCAGTCCGGACGGACAATTCTGGGACGCGATGGAGGTGCCTCCGGAGCCGCGCAGCCCGTACGGGAGGTCGAAGCTGGCCGGCGAAACCCACGTCAACGCCCTGCGCGACGCGATGAGCGTGGTCTCCGTGCGTTGTCCCGTGATCTACGGCCCGCGCGACCGCGCCCTGCTGCCGTTTTACCGACTGGTCAAGTATCGCCTCATGCCTCTGTACGGCGACGGCCAGAACCAGATCTCATGGATCTACTCCAGGGATGCGGCAAGCGCGATCTCGTGCTGCCTTGCCGCCCCCGGGCCTTCGGGGATCATCTACACCATCTCGGACGGGGGCAGGCACACGTGGCTGAAGCTGGCGACGATGCTGGGCAAGGCCATGGGCAAGCAGCCCCTGAAGGTCCGAATACCGGAGCCCCTGTTCGAGCTGGCGGGCTGGGGCGGCAGCGCGGCCGGGGCCGTGCTGCGAAAATCGCTGCCCCTGCATCGTCATCGCGTTCACGAATTCGCGCAGCAGTTCTGGGTCTGCGGCCACGACCGGATTACGCGGGACCTGGGCTGGGAACCGGTCTTTCTTCCGGACGACGGCCTGCGCGAGACGGTGGCCTGGTATCGAGAGCGCCGCTGGCTCTGAGGGCCGCGGCGGCGTATCAGCGGCCCCGCGCCGGCCCGATCGAACGGCGAATTCGCTCCAGCCCTTCGTCCAGGATCTCGTCCGGCACTGCCGCCACCAGCCGGATGTGCCGATTCCCCGAGGGTCCGTAGGCGTTGCCCGGCACTACCGCGACTTTGGATCGCGTCATGAGGTGAAGCGCTACCGCTTCGCCGGCCGAGGCGGCTTCGGGCGCGTCCAGGATGGCGGGCAGGCGTTCGACCCGGGGGAAGAGGTAGAAGCCGCCTTGAGGGGGCCCGGCCGGGAAGGAGAATCCGCCCATGGCCTCGAGCGCCAGGGTCGCCCTCTGGATGCGCGCCCGGAGGGCCGCGACATTCGCTTCCACCTCGCGCTCCACGAGTGGGTCATTCAGCGCCTCGGCCACGGCTTCCTGAAGGACGTTGACGACGGCCAACGTCATGTAGGTATGCGCCTTCAGCGCCTGGGCCACGATCTCCGGCGAGGCCACCATCCAGCCGAGGCGCCAACCAGTCATGCCGAACATCTTGGAAAGGCTGTTGGCCATGATCGTGTGCTGGAGGCCGGGATCAAGCTGGACCAGCGGGACATGCGCCTGATCGAAGGTGATCTTGTCGAACACCTCGTCGTGAAGGACGTGAATGCCGGCTTCGCGCGCGACGGCGAGAATCGCTTCGAGCGCAGCCGCGTCGTACATCACGCCGGTGGGGTTCGCCGGCGAATTGAGGATCAGCAGGCGCGTTTTCGCAGTTACGGCGCGCCGCAGGTCATCGGCGCCGAAGCGGAACCCGCCTTCTGCGGTGGTGGCCAGCCTGACGGTTCGCCGGCCGAGGGACGACGGGATGCCTTCGTAAAGGACGTAGGAGGGGTCGGGGATCAGGACTTCGTCGCCGGTATTGGTTAGCGTGAACACGGCGAGCCAGATCGCTTCGGCGGCCCCGTGTGTGACCAGGACCTGCGTCTCCGGGTCCACCTCGACTCGGTACAGTCGCCGGTAGCGGTCCGCGATCGCGATTCGCAACGTGGCAGCGCCGCGCGAGTGCGCGTATCGGTTGAACCGCGGTGAACTGTGCGAAGCCCGTTGCGAGATAAGCGCCATCAGTGAGTCCAGGACCTTGGCAGGGGCGCCATAGCTCGCTTCGCCGATGGCGAGGTTGACGATCGTCGGGTCGTCCATGGCGGCGTCCGCGATAGCCTTCGAAGGATGAGGGCGAATGGCGAGCAGGTCGCGGTTCAAGCTCGAAGGCATCAAGCGACGCCTGGGACCGGATCGGCGCCGTATGCGATTAGCGCCGGGACGGCGCGATGCCGCGACTCGGCGATCATCTCGATTCGAGAGGAGCCGCCAGCGAAAGTGACCGTTCGCGACGTGACCGTCCGCACCCCCGGCATTCCTTCGGAGCGCACCTCCCGCATGCCGCGCGGCAAAGTCGCGTCGAATAGCGCCTTCTCTCCCGCCGCTTCGTACGCCGGCTCGCTGACCCCGATCTCGACGCAGAAGCCGTGAGCGCGCGGGGAACGAAGGCGGCCGGTCACGCAATCCTGGCCGGCGGCCAGGACAAGGACAACTGGGAAGTCGTGCGGGTTGCGAAAGCGCAGGTCGAGGTATCCGAACTCTATCGACGCGTCGCGGCCCAGCTCGAAGTAGCGCGCCTCGCCGTAGAGGTCGACGCTGTGGCAGTGGCGCTCGACGACGTCCATGGCGCCGAGCAGGGCCACGTTGTAGAGGACCGTCGAGAGCAGGCAGGTGGAGCCGCCGACCTCGCTTCTAAGCTCGCCGTCGCGCAAGGCGGCGCCGGCCGCATAGCCGTTTCGTAACGTCGGCCGCTGCGCCTGCCGCCAGACCGAGAACGTCTGGCCCGGAGCAATCAGCGTACCGTTGAGCTGGGACGCGAGCAGCGAGAGGTTGTGCCTCTTGGCGGCGCCAAGCTGAAGCTGCCCGGGGTAGTCGATGATCGGGCGCGTGTAACGGCAGACTTCGTTGGGAAAGGCCGCAAGGTCGGCCGGGGTGCGGGCGGGAAAGCGCAGGCCTTTCCCGTGGTCACGCAGCCACCTTCGCCAGAGCGCCACGCGCAGGCGCGCTTCGTATGGGACGTAGCGTCGCAACAAGACTCGAGGCTTCATACCGGCACCGGCCTGTCGGACTGCCTGGCAGCGGGTGGGCGGAGAATAGCCGCAGGGCGAAGGAGGCGTCAACGAAAACGGCCTGCGTCCGGTCTATCAAATTCGTGCGGTGCTTGCTGGCGGCCGCCGGCTCACGGCCTGCGGTCCCCGAGGCCGCGAGCCCGGCGGTCGAGGTCGTCATCAGCAGCGCCGGCTATGAGGCGCCTCGCACGCGTGCGATAATGGGCGGGCCATGGTAGTGAAGAAACTATCGAAGATGTCATCAATGCAGGGTTCGACGGAGGCCGACTCCGTAAAGGACGCAGCGACCGGCGGCGGCGTCGAGATCGTTTCTCCAACGGACTTCCTCGCCGGTAAATTGCGGGCGAGAACGGCGGTCGATCGGGAAGCGTTCCTGGCGTCGTTTGGCGGCTGGAAGGGGCTGATCGATACTGAAGCCTTCAAGAAGGCTACGCGCCTGAGTCGATCCATCGCCAAACCCGCGCCTCGTTCTTGAGCGTCCTGGTCGACTCAGATTGGATTATCGACTGGCTCGGCGGCTTCGCCAGAGCGCAGCGGTTGCTGGGAAGGCTTGAGAGCGAAGGACTGAGTATCAGCATTGTGACTTATGGTGAGGTCTACGAAGGCATCTATTTCGGCGACGAGCCTGAGGAGCGCGAGCGGCGGTTTCTCGGCCTACTCGCAAATGTAGTCGTCATTAACCTGGACGCCGAAACCATGCGGATTTTCGCCCGCGCTCGCGGGACGATCAGAAGGCAGGGCAGGCCAATCGGTGACGGAGACTTGTTGGTCGCGGCCACGGCAATCCGGACAAACCAGGAGTTGGTTACCCGCAATGTGCGTCACTTCAGCCGGGTGCCAGGCCTTCGCCTTTACCAGCCGGCCTAGCCTTACTCTCGCAAGAACTCGCGCACCGACGCCTCCAGCTCCGCCGGGCGGTCCATCGGCACAGGGTGGCCGGAGCCTTCGATGACCTCGAGGCGGCCATTGGGGATTGCCGCGGCCTCTTTCTCGGCGACGTCCTGAGGCAGGACGTTGCTGACGCCGCCGCGGACCACTAGGGTGGGCGCGGTGATGTCCGCCAGGCGCTCCCAGAGGTCTTCGGGTCGCCAGAGGCGGGGAGCGTCGGGGCTGTACTTCCAGGTCCATTTGCCATCTGGGCGCTGGCGAGCGTTGTTGGTGACGCGGTGGCGGATCATATCGTCGGAGGCGATCTGATTGCCGGCGCGGGTCTGGGCGACCATCTCCTCGACGGAGTCGAACTCCATGCGCGCCGGCTGCTCGACGCCGGTGCGGTTCGCGGGCGGCGGCTCGCCGGCACGGCGCATCGCCGGCGGTATGTCGATCGGTACCGCCTTGACGACTCGGCCGGGGTACTTCGACGCGAAGCCGAGAGTGTTGTGCGCGCCCATCGAGAGGCCCACGAGGACGAAGCGGTCGAGGTCCCAGAGGTCGGCCAGCGCGCGCACGTCTTCGACGTAGTCGTCGCCGGCGAATAACGGTGGATCGGGCCACTGGGTGTCGCCGTGGCCGCGCTGGTCCAGACAGAAGATGTGGTATTCCGACTGGAAGGCGTCGCAAAACACGTCCCACATGTGCGCCAGGCCGGTGAGGCCATGCAGCACCACCATCGGCGGCGAGCCTGTCGAACCCCATTCGAGATAGTGGAAGCGCAGGCCGCGCGTGTCGATCGTCTTGTCCTGAAAGCCCGTCACCTGGATCGTCATGTCGTGTCCTCCTGGCTGATATGAGCGCCCAACGATCATGCCCCGGCGAATTTCAACGCCTTCGTAGCGCGTCAGCCACCCGCCCCGCCCCCTGGAGGCCTGAAGGCCCCCGCTACATTAGTTTGCGCGAGATCATATTCCGCCTGCCAGGCTGCCCTCAGGGTACTGCGGTTCGTCTCCGGTGACACCTGATTCGTACAGGTCGGCGACGTCGGATTCGGTCATGCCAAGGATGCCCTGAAGGACCTCGCGGTTGTGCTCGCCGAACATCGGCGAATGGCGCCGCACCTGCGCCGGCGTGCGCGATAGCTTCCAACCGAAGCCCGGGAAGGGCAGGACGCCGGCTTCAGGGTGGTCCACGTACACAAGGTAGCCGCGTTCGTGCAGATGCGGGTCGGTCACGACCTCCCAATTCGCCAGCACCGGCCCGGCGCGCACGCCTGCCGCCTGAAGGCGTCGCGCGGCTTCGCGGTGGTCGAGGTCTCGCGACCAGGCGCCGATCGCGGCGTCGATCTCGTCGTGAGTCGCGCGCCGGCCCTCGGCGGTAGCGAGGCTCGGAGCGCGTAGCCAGTGCCGTCGCGTGCCGATGACGCCACAGAGCGCGCGCCACTCGGCGGCATCTTGCACTGTGAGCGCGAGCCAGCTGTCTTCGCCGAAGCAGGGATAGACGCCCTGGGGGGCATAGTCGAGGCTGCGGGCGCCCATTGGCTCGCGGATGGCGCCGTTCATGGTGAAATCCACAATCGCTTCGGCGAAGAAGCCTGCGGCGCCTTCGTTCAACGATATGTCGACGAACTGGCCTTTGCCGGTGCGGCGGCGGTACTCGAGAGCGGCCATGATGGCGACGGCGCCGTGGTTGCCGGCGACGGGGTCGGCGTAAAAGGAGGACGTGTTGCGGAACTCGCCCGGCCCGTAGCCCGTGAGCGATACCAGCCCGCTGCTGAGCTCGATGTTGGCGCCGTAGGCCACGTAGTCGCGGTAGGGGCCGCTGGCGCCGAAGCCGGCCATCGAGACCATGATCAGGCCGGGGTTGACCTTCCTGAGGTCGTCGTAGCCGAGGCCGAGGTTGGGCATGACGCGGGCGCTGTTGTTCTCGATGACGACGTCGGCCCAGGCGGCGAGCTTGAGGAAGGCCTCCTTGCCCGCCGGCAGGCTCAGGTCCAGGCAGACGTCCATCTTGTTGCGGTTGAGCTTGTTGAAGTAGCCGGAGAGGTTGTAATGGTGCTTCGCGCGAAAGCCGCCCGGCCAGCGTCCGGCGCGGGTGGCCGGCCTGGTCGCGTACTCGACCTTCACGACCTCTGCGCCGAGGTCGCCGAGATGGCGTCCGGCGAGTGGCCCGGCCCAGTTGCCGGTGACCTCGATGACCTTGATCCCGGCCAGGGGAAGACTGGCGCCGTTGGCCGCGCCGGCGATCGAGGGTTCCGCCGCTGGAATGGCCGGCATGGTTGCTTCGGCGAAGACCTCATCGTTGTGCTGGCCCAGGGTTGGCGCCGGCCGCGAGATGGCGCAGGGCGTCTGGTTGAGCTTGTACGGGAAGCCGGGCAGGGTCAGGCGGCCGGCGACGGGGTGCTCGACGGTCTGGAACCATTCGCGCGCCTTCATTTGCGGCTCTTGGAGAAGCTGGCCGACGTCCACGGTGTAGGTGCAAGCGATACGCAGTTCCTGGGCCTTGCGCTGGACGTCGGCGGCCTTCTGAGTCGCCGCCCAATCGCGCAGGAGCGGCTGCAACTGGGCGGCATTCCGCATCCGCAGCAGCGGCGTGGCGTAATCGGCATGGCCGATCAGGTCGGGCCTTTCGATCAGGACGAAGAACTCCTCGCTGCGCAGGGGCGCGAAGAAAGCGGCGTACTGCCCGTCGGCGCAGGGCATCAGGGTCGTGGCGGTGCGCTTCATGACCTCGCCGGTGTGTGTCCAGGAGACCGTGAGCCAGGCGTGGGCCAGGAGCATCGACTCCAGGTGCGAGACCTCGACCTGCTGGCCGAGGCCGGTGCGGCGCGCGTGATGCAGCGCCGCCAGCGAGCCGATGGCGGCGTGCTGGCCGGCGTGGAACTCGGCCTGGTGGCCGGGGACCAGCAGCGGCTCGCGGTCGGGGTCGCCGACGAAGTACATGTAGCCGCCCATCGCCCACTCGACGACCTCGCTGGTCTTCCAGTTGGCGTAGGGGCCGGAACGTCCGAACGGCGTTACGGACGTGACCACGAGGCGTGGGTTCAGCCGGGCCAGGGCCTGGTAGGTCAGCCCCAGGTGCTCCGACTCCGGGGCGCGGTTGCTCTCGATCAGGAGGTCGGCCCCGCGTACAAGGGCCTCGAAGTGCTGACGGTCTTCCGGGTTCTCGAGCGCGAGGACGATACCACGCTTGTTGGCGTTCAGGTGCAGGAAGAGGCCGCTGCGCTCGGTGTCGGGTTTGCCGCCGGGGAACGGCCCCAGGCGGCGCAGGCGGTCGCCTTCGGGTGGCTCGACCTTGACGACGTCAGCGCCGAGGTCGGCGAGCAGCTTCGACGCGTACGCGCCGGCGACGCCCTCGGACAGGTCCAGGACGCGCGTCCCGGCCAGCGCCTGCTCCACGTCACCCTCCCGTAAACGTCAGGTGGCGCCATGATAGCGGCTGTAGAGGCTGGCAGCTATCAGGTGTGAGGTGTGAGGGATCAGGCGTCAGGGATCGAGGTCGTCAGCCGTCAGCGGTCAAGCCAGACCGGCCAACCTCACCCACAGGCCTCCTCCGTCAACGGAGAGGGGAGTTCGGAGGGCAACGCCCATAACGGGTGTTGGGACCCGCGAGTCAGACCGTGTACGCGGCAGTCGAGGGCAGAACAGGGCGCACCGGCGGCCTTAGAATGAGAGGCCGGAGCCGCGGGTCACGCAGAAGGAGAAATGTTCGATGGCAGGGCACATCTACCGCAAGACCGAAGTCGTCGGCACGTCGCAGGCCGGAATCGACGACGCCATTCAGGCCGCCGTCGGCCGCGCCGCGCAGACCCTGAAGGGCCTCGACTGGTTCGAGGTCAAGGAGGTCCGCGGCAACATAGTCGACGGCCGCATCAGCGAATACCAGGTCACGATCAGCATCGGCTTCCGGCTGATGAGCGAGCAGGAGCTGCACACCTAGGAGCCCATGACAGACACCAGGTACGACGTCATAGCGATCGGCAACGCCATCGTCGACGTGCTTTCGCGCGCCGATGACACGCTTCCTCCTCGAACAGAGGGCTTGCGAAGGGGACGATGTCCCTGATCGACAACGCCACGGCCGAACGCCTCTACGCCGTCATGGGCCCCGGCCTCGAAATGTCGGGCGGCTCGGCCGCGAACACCATCGCGGCGGTCGCCGGCCTGGGCGGGCGGGCGGCGTTCATCGGCAAGGTTGGCGACGACCAGCTTGGCACGCGTCTTCGCCCACGACATCAGGGCCGCGGGCGTCGACTTCGGCACGCTGCCCCTCAAGGGCGCCGCTACCGGCCGCTGCCTCATCTTCGTGACGCCGGACGCCCAGCGCACGATGCAGACCTTCCTCGGCGCCGGCGGCGAGCTCGGGCCGGAGGACGTCGATATCGCGGTCGTCGCGTCCTCGAAGGTGCTGTACCTCGAGGGATACCTCTGGGACCAGCCGCGGGCCATGGAGGCATTCCTCAAGGCCGCGCGGGCGGCCGCCGGTGCCGGCAGGAAGGTGGCATTCACGCTCTCGGACCCGTTTTGCGTCGACCGCCACCGGGCGGCGTTCCTGGACCTGGTCGAGAACCACGTCGACATCCTCTTCGCCAACGAGGACGAGATCGTCTCCCTGTACCAGGTCGATGACTTCGACGCGGCCCTGCAGCGGGTCCGCGGCCACTGCGAGATCGCGGCCCTGACTCGCAGCGAGAAGGGGTCGGTCGTGGTTTCGGGCGACGAAGTGCACGTCATCGAGGCGGAGAAGGGCGTGGAGGTCGTGGACACGACCGGCGCCGGCGATGCCTACGCCGCCGGCTTCCTCTACGCATACACCCAGGGGCGCGATCTGCGCGCATGCGCGCGGCTGGGCGGGGTCCTGGCGGCCGAGGTCATAAGCCACTATGGCGCGCGGGCCGAGGCTGACCTGCGCTCGCTCGTATTGGGGATTACCGGCAGCTAAGCAGCCGGCGCTTTGTTCGGGGAGGGCGGAGGAGACCTAGGCAGTCTGCGGGCCGGTGCCTCACCCACGCCGGTCCTTCGACAAACTCAGGATGATTCAGTAACGCCTCGGCTAAAGCAGAAGTCCCTTCTTCAGCCGGAACGTCACGAGGATCATCCTGAGCTTGTCGAAGGACGCGCGCATCGAGGCGAAGCAAGGCTTCACGACCGGCCTGCATCCGTGAGCGCTGCCGCCTACGCTTCGGCTTCGTAGGCCTGGTCGAGAAGCTCCACGACGTGGACGACGCGTTGGGCGCCGCCGCCGTTGCGGACGCCTAGCTCCAGTTGAAGCATGCAGCCGGGATTGGCCGTGGCGATGATGTCGGGAGTGGCCGCCTGGACGTCGGCCATCTTGTCGTCGAGCAGGCGGCGCGACATCTCGGGCTGGGTGAGGTTGTAGATGCCGGCGCTGCCGCAGCAGCGGTCGGATGCCTCCATCTCGACGAGCTCCAGGCCGGGGATGGCGCGCAGGATCGCGCGCGGGGCGTCGCGCACCTTCTGGGCGTGCACGAGGTGGCACGAGTCCTGATAGGTGACGCGGGCGCCGACGGCGCCTGAGGGCGGCTCGAAGGGCAGCTCGGCCAGGAACTCGGTCACGTCCCTGACCTTCGCGGCGAACTCGGCGGCCTTGGCGGCGTAGGCGACGTCGCCGGCGAAGAGGTCGGCGTACTCCTTCATGGTGCTGCCGCAGCCGGCGGCGTTGACGATGATCGCTTCGGCGCCGGCCTCGAGAAAGGCGTCGATGTTCTTGCGGGCGAGCTTTCGCGCCGCCTCGGGGTCGCCGTTGTGAACGTGGAGGGCGCCGCAGCAACCTTGCGCGGCGGGCGCCAGAACGCGGACGCCGTTGCGGGCCAGCACCCGCACGGTCGCTTCGTGGGTGCGCGGGTAGGTCAGCGGCATCACGCAGCCGGTGAGCAGCGCCACCGTGGCCTTCGGCGCCTCGGCGCCTTCGGCCAGCACCGGCTGTCGACTTGAAGAACGACTTCGGCAGCAGGGGCAGCGTTGCCTCCATCTGGCGCAGGCGCTTCGGCAGCAGCCGTCGGATCGACCGGCGCGACCGGCAGGCGCTGATACAGGCGCAGGGCGCCGAAGGCCAGGCGCAACCGCCGCGGCGAGGCGAAGGTGCGGCGCAGCAGCCAGCGGCGCAGCTTCCAGTTTCGAGGGCGGTCGGGTCGGGCGCCGATCAGGGCGCGCGTGCTTTCCATAATGCGGCCGTAGGGGACGCCGGAAGGGCAGGCCGGTCTCGCAGGCGCGGCACTGCAGACAGAGGTCGAAGTGGGCGACGACGCTCGGCGTTGGCTCGATGCGCCGCTCCTGGACCGCGCGCGCAAGCTGGATGCGCCCGCGCGGCGACTCGGTCTCGATGCCGAGCACGAGGTAGGTTGGGCAGGCCTGGAGGCAGAAGCCACAGTGGACGCAGCGGGCCAGGTCTTCTGCGGCGGGGCCGGACTCCATGACGTGGACGTGCTCGGCTCTGGCCACTAGAGGCCTCCGAGGAAGCGGCCGGGATTCAGCACGCGGTTCGGGTCCATCTCGTCCTTGAGCCGGCGCATCAGAGCGAAGTCGCCTCCGGGCGTGCCCCAGACGTCGACCGCGGCTTTGGCCGAAGCCGGCGCCGACTCGATCACCAGGGCGCCGCCGGCGCCTTCGAGCGAGGCCCTTAACGCGCCCAGGCCATGGTGCTGTTCGGGCGAGAGCGCCAGCAGTCTGGCGTAGGTGATGCCGGCGGTGGGGTAAGACAGCACGTCGGCGCCGAGAGCGGAGGCCTGACCGATGGCGTCGATTGACGAGGATGGGGTATGGCTCAGGCGAATCACGACGCCGGACTCCAGGCTTCGTAGGGCGCCGACCTGCGCCCAGGCGCTGTCCGGCGCCTGCTCCGCGTTGAGATTCTGACTGGACGCGAACGCGGTGGCCTCGGCGCAGGCGCGGTCGACGGCGGCGGGGCTGCCGGCGAAGCGCAGGAGCAGCCGGTTCGCGGCGGCGCCGACCAGGCGGACGAGGGCGACACCGGTTGCCGGCAACGCCGCGTCGCGCACGCGCAGCGCTATCGCGGCGAGGGCCTGGACGCTGGGCGAATCGATCTGCATCGTCCGCGTCGTCTTGGGCAGGGGAGCGACCTTGAAGCTGACCTGGACGATCACGCCGAGGCTGCCGAGCGCGCCGATGTGCAGCTTCGCCATGTCGTAGCCGGCGACGTTCTTGACCACGCGGCCGCCGGACGTGACGAGCGAGCCCTCGGCCGTCGCGACCGTCATGCCGATGACCAGGTCGCGCGCCGTGCCGTAGGCGATGCGTGCCGGCCCGCTGGCGTTGGTCGCGAGGATGCCGCCAATCGTCGCCTCGGGGGCGCACGGCGGGTCCAGCGGCAGCCACTGGCCGCTCTGGCCGAGGAGGCCCTGCAGCTCCGAGAGCCGGATGCCGGCCTCGACGGTGACCGTGAGGTCGGCCGGCTCGTACTCGACCACGCGGTGCAGGCGGCGTCAGGTCCAGGGCCAGGTCGTAGCGCTGGGGCGGCATGCCCAGGCTCATGTGGGTGCCACCGCCCCAGGGGACCACCGCGCCGCCACAGGCGGCGGCCTCGCGCAGGGCCGCCGCGACCGCCTCGGCCGAGTCGGGCGCGACGGCGAGGGCGGGCACCATGCCGTCGAGGGCGTACTTCGATGGCTCAGCCGCGGAAGCGGTCCAGGGCAGGGCCTGGCGCAAGCGCCGCTCCATCTCGGACGGGCTGCCGCCGGCGTTCGGGGGCATGGGGGCGGTCGCCGTCATACGTAGGCGTCCGGCGCCGAACGCCTGGACTGCCTTCGAGTGCACCTCGCCGCAGCCCTTGGAGGTCGGGAACGCCTTGCAGGGGTTGAAGCGCTCGCCGGCGCCGAACGCGGCCTTCAGCTTGCGCATCGCCGCGAGGTCGGCCTCGGTGAAGATCCAGGGCATGAAGTCGCGCTTCTCCAGGCCGACGCCGTGCTCGCCGGTGATCGAGCCGCCGGCGTCGACGCAGATGCGCATGATCTCCTCGCCGGCGTCGAGCACGCGCGTCGGTCTCGCCGGGCGGCGCTCGTCGAAGAGGATGTTGGGGTGGAGGTTGCCGTCGCCGGCGTGGAAGACGTTGGCGATCGGCGAAGCCGTAGCGCTCGCCGACCGCCGCGACGCCGCTGCATCACCTCCGGCAGCGTCGTGCGCGGCACCACGCCGTCGAGCACGTAGTAGTTGGGGGAGAGGCGGCCGAGGCGCTGATCGCGCCCTTGCGGCCGGCCCAGAGGCGCTCGCGGTCGGCCGGCGTCCGACGGCCTCGCGCACCTCGCGGGCGCCGAGCTCGTCGCAGATCGCGCGCGCCTGGCGGCGTCCTCGGCCGTCGCCTCGGCCAGGCCCTCGACCTCGATCAGCAGCACGGCGCCGGCGTCCAGCGGGTAGCCGACGTGCAGCGCCGGCTCGACGGCGCGGATGATCTCGCGGTCCATCATCTCCAGCGCCGCCGGCACGAGGCCGGCGCGATGATCGCCGAGACGGCCGTCGCTCGCCTGCTCGACCGAGTCGAAGATCGCGAGCAGCGTGCGCGTCGACTCCGGCAGTGCGCAGCAGGCGCACGAGCGCCTTCGTGACGATGCAGAGCGTGCCCTCGGAGCCGACGACGAGCGCCGGTGAGGTCGTAGCCGGGCAGGTCGCGCGCGGCGCCGCCCGTCCAGACGATCTCGCCGTCCGCCAGCACCAGCTCCAGGCCGAGGACGTGGTTCGTGGTCACGCCGTAGGCCAGGCAGTGCGGCCCGCCGGCGTTCTCGGCGACGTTGCCGCCGATCGTGCAGGCGCGCTGGCTGGAGGGGTCGGGCGCGTAGTAGAGGCCGTGCGGCGCGACGGCCTGGCTCAGGTCCAGGTTGACGACGCCGGGCTCGACCAGCGCGGTCAGGTTCGCGGCGTCGACCTCGAGGATGCGTTTCATGCGCGTCATGGCGATGAGCACGCCGCCGACCGCCGCGACGGCGCCGCCGCTGAGGCCGGTGCCGGCGCCGCGCGGGACGACCGGCAGGTCGTAGCTCGCGGGCGATGCGCACCGCCGCCGCGACCTCCTCGGCGCGTGTCGGGGAAGACGACGACCTGGGGCGTGCCGCGCTCGATCGTGCCGTCGTACTCGAAGGCCATGAGGTCCCCGGCATCGGAGAGGACGCGGTCTGCTGCGAGGGCGCGCTTCAGCGCTTCGATGGCTGGTTTAGGGACGGGGCGGGAGTTCACGCCCGCATTGTAGCGCGGCCCGGTAGCGCTGCTATTGACCCAGCGATTAGGTCACGGGGCTGGTCAGCATCCACTGGAATGTGAACGTGATCATGCAGCCGGGCTGAGAGCCTCGTAAGACCCCGGAGCCTGAGGCCGTGGTGCTGCCTGGACCTCCAAGGGAACCGGTTATGTTGAAGAACTGGAGGCCGGTGGTGGGCGGCGGGCCTGGAGCGGTCAAGGTGAAGTTGTTGCCGTTGAGCGTCCCCGAAGCCACGACGGCGCCGATGTTGGTCCCGGCGGCGTTAATAAGCGTTACCTGGTTGCCTGTAATGCGGAGCGTGTAACTCAGCGGGCCGAAGGGCACCCCGGCAGGGCCTTGCACAGCCACGTCGCAGAAGGCCGGAGCCTCACCCCGCACGCCGGTCATGGTAACGCCCGCCTCTTTCGTCGTCGTCTCGGTGGCAGTAGGCGGCGGTGGTGGCGGCGGCTGGGTGGGAGGCGGGGGCTGGGTTGGGGCAACGGCAGGCTGGGCCGGAGGTACGGCCGTCGGCTGCGCGACGACTGCGGCGGTGGGGGGTGGCGCCTCAGTGACCGGGACAGAGGTCGCGGTTGGGGGGATGGAGGTCGAGGTGGCGACAACGGTTGAGGTCGGGTTAGATGCCAAACCGGGAGCCGCGGGCAGCGATGCCGACTGTGCTGACTTTGCGGTATCGCTGGTACCCCAATCGACACATTGCCATCCGGCGATGAGCGCGATCACAAACGCAACGAAAGCGCCAACGAAGGCCTTGCCACCGATACGCCTGTACCAGAGGGGCGTCTCATAGACATCTGAGTCGCTCTCTTCCTGGACCGCGGAAGGGAGGCCGAACGGTTTGGTCGTGAAGGTATCGGCCGAGGAGTCCGCCCAGAGGTCCTGCAGCACGGGGCCTTCAGGCGACGGGTCGTCCTTCGAATTCTCATCAGGCAAGTGGCACCCCTAAGAGCAACGCCGTGCGCGGCTAAATGCGTTGGACATCCCAACTCGCGACCGTCGACCTGGCGAACAGCATTCCGTTGGGATCAATTCCTTGCACATCGACGAGTCCAGTTCTGTCCGTGCGGCGCTTAGTTGGCGCTGTTCCTCATCGCTTCGAGGTTCGCCTTCGTCTGCGCGTCAGTGACTTGATCCCACCAGTCCTGCCCCTTGCTTCGCAAAGCCTCCATGTCGGCGGCGTGCTGGTTCTCATAAAAGGCTCGCTGTTCGGCGGTGAGGCCGCCCTTTTCCATCGCGTTCGCGTAATCTAGCTCGCGGACCTCGAATGCCGCTGCCTCATTCGCGGGCGACAATTCGGGCTCCCACCGGGTGGCGAAGTCTTTGACGCTCAAATCTTGCTCGAATTTCGACATCAGTTCTTCGGTTGAGGGGACCTCCCGGAGCGGCTCTCCAGTGTTGGGGTCCACGGCCGGGTCCGATGTGCCCTTCAGATAGCTGGGCTCAGAGCTGAGAGGTTCCGGGATGCGAGTCCCGGGAGCCTCGCCTGGACTTTGGGGCACGTTTTGCAGGGCCTGGTCGTTCATGCTGCTGCCCGATGCCTGTCCGGGCTCCATCTTCACGGTGTCCGACTGGCCGCCTATGCCCTGCTGTTCGGGCGTCATCGCGACCGTTTTCCCTGGTTCGGGGCCGGGCTCAACCGTTGGGCGCTCGGAGACGGGACCCTCGGCCGTGGGCCGCTCGCCGGTCCCCGGCGATTCGGGCGCGCCGGACTTGGAAGCCGCGGCCTTGAGTCCGAGGATGATCGCGATCATGTTCGCGATCTTGGCGACGGCCATGAAGCCGGCCTTGACCTTCTGCTCCTCGGTCGCGTTGGGGTCCATCATGACTTCGATTTCGGCCTTGGGAATCATGTCGACGACGGCGTCAAGGGTTGCCTTGCCGACATCTCTTGTGCTGATCGCGATGATGGCGTTGAAAGCCAAAGCCTTGTCGCCCCAGCCCTTGCTGTCGTCGTAGAGGGCGTCCCACGCAGCCTTAAGTTCGGGGTCCTTCATCAAGGTGTCGTAAACGTGGGTGGCGACGCCGAACGACGCCATGTTGCCGAAGTTCCAAAGCCCAGTGCCGCCCGCGTCCTTCCAGCCCTCCAACGTCCCCAGATTGTCCTGTTTCTCGACGGATGAGAGGGTGCCACCGGAAAACGCGTCCAGAAAGTCGTAATAGGTCTTGGCAAAGAACCAGGTGGCGCCGTCCGCCTCGTTGTCGATGACACCGGCGATGGTTTGCGGCGTGTTCTGTAGCGAATTAGCCTTCGCTATGGAGTTGGACCGCACGGACATCGCGTTTTCCATGCCCACAGGCGGGAACCACTTGTCTCCGACCTGGAAGTAGAAGGCCGGGTGGTTCGGCCGCCCGCCGGGGTCCGTCACCCACCAAACGCCGGTCGCCGGGTCTCTGCGCCAGTTCTTCGGCGGGTGCCAATTGTGATCCGCGAGGAGAATCCAACCCTTGGGGTGGAATTGCGTCTTGTTGTGGTACTCCATGACCAGGCCCGACAGCTTGTCGCGGAACGGAGGTGGAGTGTCGGGGCCGGGATTGTTGAACATCAAGTCCTGGGCGACCTGCGCTAACATCTTGTTGGGGTCGAGGAACGACTTCGAGGTGAAGTCCACGCCGTCGAACAGCCCGGTCGCCACCTGCTTTTTCGTGTCGTCGTCGACGTTGCGGCCGGAGAACTGGTCGCTGATTATCGCCAGGCCCGTGTCGATGTTGAAGGGCGCGGCCGGCGTGTAGGTATTCGGCCCCGTAGGCGTGGAGCCGCCGTTAGAGGTGTGTTCTTCCTTCCGATCGACGGCGACACCGGCGCCGGTCAGGTTTGTCCAGCTATTGCGGGCGCCCGATCCGCCATCCTGAGCCGGAGTCTGTCCGCCCCCGTTATCGACGACCAGACGGCCGTCGATCATAGTGACCCGGCGGAAGGGCACGCCGCAGCCGTTGCAGACCTGGTCTCCGACCGCAACCGGGTCCCCGCTGAAGAAGCAATGCATTTCTCCCGTCACCGGGTCGATGGTGGGCACGAACGGAGGGTCGCTGAAGAAGCTCCACACCGTCCACTGGGCGACGGTCGGGATGTAGACCTGGATTGGTATGCCGAAGCCATTCGCCATCCCGGTCAGGTTGCCGGTGGAGTTCTCGATGGTGTCAAAAAGGCCGTTAAAGAAGGGCGACGGATCTTTGACGATGAAATCGACGCTGCCATCTACAGGCGCCGGCTGCTTTCCGAAGACATCGCCACAAAGAGCCGGAATCTCGACGACGGTGCTTCCACCGAGTGGCACCGTGACGTTCTTCTCTTGAGTCGTCGGGTGAACCTGGAAGCTGGAATCGAGAGGCCAGAACAGGGTTCCGCGCGGTATGTTGATCTCCATCGGCCCGGTGGCCGATGGCGTTGGATTCAGGCTGAGGTTGACACGCGACGTAACACCCGGCCCGGCGCCTGCCACTCTGGCCGCGACCAGGCCCTTATTGACTGCCTCCTGAATCGTCATGGTGAGTTCGCTGAGGGTCATCTCATCTGTCCTCGCCCTGTGCCCTTACCACCGTCCGGCGGACCGCGAGACGTCGGCCGCCGGCCGCCGGCTGCATGCGTTTCAAAACTGTAATACGGGCGGATATTGGGAACAGAAGCGCATCGTGTCAAGACGTAATTTCGAATCGCCAGATGCGCGACGGGTACGATGCCCCGGCACGCGGCGAAGGACTCATCGAAGGATCGGGCGGCTGACCCGGCCGGTGTTAGTCCTGAGGGCGCTAGTTGGCCTGGCCCCAGCCGCTGAAGCGCTGGCGGTTGTGCATCTTCACGCGCTCTTCCAGCAGCGGGATCTCGCGCGTCAGCACCTCGGCCTCGCGCTGGAGGCGGGCCAGGACGGACGGCGCTTCCAGGAGGTCTTGCTTGACGTCGAGGCCGATCGTCAGCTCGGAGGCGACGGTAAACGACAGGGTCGAAGGGTCTTGGGGCAGGCTGGGCAGGTTCAGCTTTTGTAGCTGGTCGGTCTCGCCGATGCCGAGCCTGCGGCCCTCCATGAGGTTTGTGTGGCGGTCGGCGAGGACGGGGAGGTCCCAGGTCCAGGTGCGCTCCTCGGGCTGGGCTTCGCGCTGCCAGCCACCGCTCATAGCGACGACGTGACGGTAGTATTCGTCGAACAGGGAGGCGACGCGGGCCGCGACCATCATCAGCGCCGGAAGGGGCGCCGGCTCGTCCGGAAAGAGGTCGACCTCGGCCACGAGGTAGGGCTCGCTCTTGCGGTCGAGGGCGGTGATGCGGAAGCGGTCCTCGCCGCGGACGACCATGTGGTAGTTGCCCGTTGCCTGCTCTTCGATCTGGACGATGCTCGTCAGCGTGCCCACGGAGTAAGGCGTGGCCAACTGCCCGCCTTCGACGCGCCCCTGCTTGATCATGGCGATGCCGAATCGGCCGCGGTCTACGAGCAGCTTCTGGACCATGGTTTTGTAGCGGTCCTCGAAGATGTTGAGCGGCACCAGAGAGCCGGGAAAGGCGACGAGGTTGAGGGGGAATATGGGGACTCGCATAGGTCAGATGAACCTGAACTTCTTCAGGTAGGTGTAGGCGCGCTCGTGGTCTTTTCGCTGCACATAGACGGCGACGGGCACGCGGCCGAGGTAGAGAATCGCCCGCAGTAGGCCGCCCCTGGTCTGCGTCTTGACTTCGATCCCCATTTCCTCGAGGTTCCTGGTCCAGATCATCGACTCGAGCCGGTCATGGGCGCGGGCGACCTCGATGAGGTCGGTCTCGGTTTCGGTGATCTCGGCGTCTTCGCTCACGCCGTAATTCTAGCAGAGGGCTATTTCGCCGCGGTCTGCCGCGCGGCGGCGACGATGAGCGCCGCCGCCTGGTCGATGCCGAGGGCGTCGGTGTTGATGACGACGTCGTAGGTGGTCGGCGCCTCTTCGCGCAGTCCGTAGAAGCGGTGGAGGAAGTCGGCGCGGGACTTATCGGACTCACGGACGGCGGCCGCTGCTTTCGCGGCGTCGAGCTTGGCCATGCCGGCAAGTCGCTCGGCGCGGACGGCGGCCGAGGCGGTGACGAACACCCTGAGGACGTCCGGGGTCCCGGCAAGGGGGACGCCGGCGCCGTGGGCGACGATGACGACGTTGCCTTCGTTGGCGGTCTCCTTGATCACGTCCGTGATGAAAGCCTGGTAGGCGGCGGACCTGGTCGGAGGCTCGAAGACGGTTGGGTCCCAGCCTCCGAAGCCCTCCGGCGGCGGGGCGGCGGCGAGCGCCTCCAGCATGCGCGTGAGCATGGGCTTGCGCTGCTCCACCCTCTCGACTGCGTCCGCCGACGCGCCGGCCTTCGCCGCCGCCCGGACGATGATCTCATCGTCGACGTGGCGGAAGCCGAGCGCCGAAGCCACGGCGCCGCCGATTTCCTCACCATGCGCGCCGATGGCCCTGGCAATGGTCACAACTCGATAGGGCATTACCGCCTCTTTCCGTGTCTAAGGAATTTCTAGAAAGCCCGCTACTCCGCCGGCGCACCGTGATGGCTCACCGGACAGAGTGGCGGCGAGATCATCGATTCAAGACGAGCGCGCTGTCAAACAACGAGGCGCGTTCAGGCGGGGCGCACGGTGACGGAAGTGAGGCCGTCGCCGTCCGCGTGCAGGAGCGCGTTGACGACGCCGCCATCCATGTACAGGGGCACGAAGACGGAGCCGGGCGCGACGGCGTCGGTCAGGGCGGCCGACATCGTGATCTCGCGGCCGCCGTTCTGGACGACGACGGGGCGGTTCTGGCCGATGCCGAGGGCCATTCGCGTCCGCGGGGTTGATCTCGATGAACTCTTCGCGGTGGAGCTTGTCGGCCTCGGCGGAATGGATGGCGGCGCCATCGAGGCTGGTGTAGAGGGTGCGCGCGGTGGTCAGCAGCAGCTTGCCGTTGGCCGAGGGCAGCGCCGGCATGCGCGCGGCCTGGACGCGTGCCCGCGAGGCTGACCCGTTGAGAGCGCGGGTGACACCCGACTCCAGGGCGCCGTAGGCGGCGCCGCCGTAGCCGGGCACGTGGGCGGCGATCTCGTCCATCACGGCGGCGGCGGCCGGCGCCGGGCAACGCGGCCTGCTTGCCGAGGCGCGAGGCCAGGGCGTTGCCGAGGGCGTGCAGAGTCTCGAGGCAGTCGCGCTGGTCGCCGGTCGCGCCCTCGGCGCGGCTCAGACGGCCGATGCGGCGGTCGGCGCTGGTGAAGGTGCCGTCCTTGCCGTAGGCGGGCAGGTCCGCGAAGGCGACGTGTGCCAGCTTCACGGTGTCGGTCTGAAGGGAGTCGATGGCGACGAGGCACTCGAGTCTTCTCCAGCGCGGCCGTGACGTCGTCGTTGGAGCGCGCGAACATCGCGGGGTTGTCGCCGACGACCAGGAGGGCCTTCGAGCGGCGCAGGATGGCGTCGGCGTCGAGGCCGTCGTCGCCGGGCAGGACGCCGATGTCGCGGATGCCGTTGACGTTGGCCTCGACGGGCAGGACGTAGAGGGCTTCGGCCGCTTTGTCGCCGCGGCAGAGGATCGCCAGGTTGGCGACGACGCGGGCGGCCTCCGCGGCCAGCGCCGGCGATGCCGGGTTGGGCGCGTAGACGATGGCCAGGGATGACTCGCTGTGGGCGGCGCGCTGGAGGATCGAAGAGGCCTTCGCCATATCTTCACTTGAGACGCCGGGCGCCTCCGAGGGGCCCGCCGCCGCGGCCTCGAGACCTTCGACGGCCGGGGCCAGGGTCGCCGCCAGCAGGCGTCCCAGGGCGGCGACTGTCGCCACCTCGCCACCGGCCGCGGGGCGCAGCCAGACGCCCGTCTGGTCGCCGGGCGCGCGGTGCATGGGAGATGGCATGATCGCGCCGGCCGGCGGCGGCGTCGATGAAGTCGCAGACCTCGCCGTAGCGCGAGCTGATGACGATCAGGCTGGCGCCGGCGCGGACGACCGCGTCCTTGACGCGCAGGGCAGCGACGTTGTGGCTGGACTCGAGGTCGTCGGCGACGACGACGATGGTCTGGGCGGTCGGCGAGGTTCGCGAGGTCGGCTGGCAGGCGCTCCGTACCGAAGGCGCCGTGGAGGGCGGCTGCGACCGCGGACGAGACCGGGCCGGCGGTGGAATCGACGTTCTCGGTGCCGATCACGAAGCGCGCCAGCTTCTGGGCCATGTAGGCCTCTTCGTTCGTCGCCCAGGGGCCGACAGGACGCCGACGGACTGCGGCGCCGTGCTCCTTGACCACGGCGGCGAGCCTTCCGCGGCGGTGGCGATTGCTGTCTCGAAGGGCGCCGGCATGGCGATGCCATCGTTGCGCACCAGGTGGCGCGTCAGGCGCTCGCGCGGCTTGATGGCGTCGTAGTGGAAGCGGCCGCGGACGCAGATCTGGTCCCAGCTAACGGGGTTGAGGCGGTCCGGCTTGACCATGACCACGCGGCCGTTGCGCACGCCCATGCTCAGGGTGCAGCCGACGCTGCAGCTATTGCAGGTGGTCGAAACCCAGGTCTCGGTCTTGGCGATCCACTTGTTCGGCTTCTCCAGCAGCGTCGCCGTGGGGCAGACGTCGATGCAGGTGCCGCAGAAGTCGCAGTTGGACTCGTGGATGGCGCCGCCGGCGCCAAAGGCGATGCGAGTGCGTGAAGCCGCGGCCGGCCAGCGTGACGGCGCCGGTGTGGCGGATCTCGTCGCAGGCGCGGACGCAGCGGGTGCAGATGATGCACATCTGCGGGTCGAACTCGAGGAAGGGGTTGGCGCGGTCGGCCTCCGGCTGCTCGCTCTCGTAGTAGGTGCGGTCTTCGCCGACCCAGGGCTCGTAGTTGGCCATGTCCAGCATTTCGTTCGTGGTCTGGAGCTCGCAGCGGTAGTTCTTGGCGCAGGTCAGGCAACGGTGGGTGACGTTGTCGTCGCGCAGGCAGATGTCGCCGGGCATGCAGTGCACGCGGCGATGGCAGGTCAGGCAGCGGTCGGAGTGGTTGGCGTTGATGATCGAGAGGACGGCCTGGCGCGCGTCTTTGACGACGCCGGTGTCGGTGCGTGACGACCATGTTCTCGGCGACGCGGCTGGTGCAGGCCAGCTGCAGGCCGCGCGCGCCTTCGATCTCGACCAGGCAGGTGCGGCAGCCGGCGTACGGGCGGCAGGCCGTCGACGTAGCAGAGGTTGCTGATCCAGGTGCCGGCTCTGCTTGATGACCTCGACCAGGGGCGCTCCCGCGGGGGCGTCGACTTCGACGCCGTTGAGGGTGAACTTAACCACGGGGCAAGGCCTCCCTTCTGGGCCGGCCGCTGGGGGAAGCGCCTGCGGCTGGCTCGCGATCTGGGCGTGCGTGCCGCCGGGCGGCGGCGCCGCCAGGCCGGCCGCCTCCGCCTCGATGAAGTCGATGACGGACTTGCGGCGCCTTCATGCCGTTGGGGTAGTTGTAGTTGTTGCTGCGCAGGTGGTCGTGGGCCAGACGAGTGAGGCTCGAACTTGTCGTGGTACATGTCGTCGAAGAAGTAGACGGCGTCTTCGGAAGGTGCCGCCGGCCTGGATCGCCTCGTAGGGGCAGGCTTCGACGCAGAGGGCGCAGTACATGCAGATGCGGAAGTCGATCTCGTAGCGGACCTTGGTGAGGCTGCCATCTTCACGGGGTTCCGTGGCAACGAGGATGCAGCCGTCGGGGCAGGCCTGGGCGCAGGTGCTGCAGCCGGTGCAGCGCTCGTCGAACCAGAGCAGGCTGGTACGGGCGCGAGGCGGGAAGTAGCGCACCTTCTTCCGGGAACTGCACCGTGGTCGGGGGTTTGAACATGTGGCGGAAGGTAACCCAGAGGCCCTTCGCCAGGCCGATTCCGTACAATCGCCTCTACCTCCAGCGCGATTGTACAGAGAGGGGTTCTTAAACCAAAGGTCTAGTTCTTCCTGCCGCGTCCAGGCGGGGACTGTGCGCTGTGGAAGCTTCCGTTCTCTTGCCGCCCGGGCAAATCCCTATGGGGCCGAACGATGGGGAGCATCGGAAGGCAGCGAAGCGGTCAATTGGCCGCCCGGTTCGCTGAAGACGCCTGGTTGCGCCTCGACGCTTCGAGGGCGTTCGCCGGACGTAGCGTTCCTGTGGATCGCGCAGGTACCTGGGCCGCACCTGCTGCCGTCCAGAGGATAGGCCGTACGCCAAATGCCGCGGATAGGCTTCTTGCAACGAAGACAGCCAGCCTCGGCCGGCTGAATTACGGGCTCACGCCAGCTGCCGTGCATCCGCGGCCAGGAATGGAAACCGAGGCGACAGAGGACGGACAGCATCAGTCTCCCGCGGTCCCAGCCGGCAACGCGGCGGCGGGGAGCACATGTTCGGCATGAGTGCCGTTCACATGATCAGCGCGCTCGACGAACTCGACGGCCTGGCCGACCTTAATCGATGAGAACCCCGCGGGATCGTCGAATGAGCTGGCATTGAAGAAGATCTCGCTCGAGCCGCCCTGGGGACGGATCCGGCCCCACTGCGATCCGAATGAACTAACGACCTTGATGACTAACCCTCGGGTCAACTGATGGCTCTCTTTCTGCGCGGGCATCCGGCCTCTCGGGGACGCCGTCCGAGCGGAGCGGCCGCCACGAAGGGCCTGGCGAGACGGCTATGGCGATTTGGTCCGCCGACGAGTACCGTTCAAACGCGTTTCTTCCAGGGTCTACGTGGCCTGCCTGTGCCAGTAGCCTCCGGGCCTGCCTTCGTAGCGCGTCGGTCCTCCCCCACCATAGCGTCCTCGACGCCTCCCCTGGGAGTCGAAGCGGACCTGGACATGCGCAGCCCGCAGAGCGGCCGCCCGACACCGGGGACACGGGCAGCTCGAGCTGCAACCCTCGGTTCGAAATGGATTAGCGTTCAATTATTCCTTCTTCCCCGGCGTACTCGACAAGCCGCGCGGGGTTGTGCACGTCTGGAACCAGGGCCGGGGAATTGGCCCGGATTAAAGGATCTTCCCCTCGACACCCAGCCTGACGGCCAGGCCGGCGCCGAGCGCGAGGCCGAAGGCTACGAGCGCGAGGCCCGCGGGAAGCAGCTTTACCGGGCTGACCACGCCGATCATCGGCAGCGCGTCCACCACAAATGCGACGACCGCGATGATGAAACAGAGTTCGGCTAGGGTCATCTGGCCTCCTGGCTATACGGTCCCTGTTGGATCATGTGTGCGCGGCCCTAGAAGACGTAGACGACGAGAAGGACGACGATGATTAGCGCCAATAGTCCGCTGCTGATACGCATGGCTTGACCCCTTTCTGTTTTGAGCCCGCGACGAAGCCCGGGAGGGCAAAAGTCGCGAGTCCCCGGAGACCTAGACGTTGGTGGGAGGCGCGACGTTGGCGGGAGAAGCGACAGTAGCGGGTGCGGCGCTGACAGCGGGCTGAGCGGGACCACCGCGAACGGCGCCCCAAGGCGCGTAGCCGGCCAGCGTGGCGATCGCCACGGCCAGGCCCATGCCACCCACGATGATCAGGATCGCGCCTACTGTCTGAATGCTGATGCCGGCAACGTCGTAACTGACGGCGAAAGCCAGGATCGCACCGACGGCGATAAGAATCAGGCTGGTTGCGGTTGTCATTGATTAATCCTTGCGAACGATTTGCAGCTGGCTGACGGCTAATTCCGTACTCTTCTTGTATTCCCCGGCAGCCCTACTGGCAGCCTAGGCTGCCCAGCATCACGGGAGCGTTACATGGCCGTGCGTCAATGAGAGCCCGAGGGGGCAAGGGTGACTACGGCAGGCCCCAGGAACCCTTTCGGCCACCTTGAGATGGGGACCCCTATCAGGAAGGGCGGCCGCGCTGGATAACCTCTGTTCAACGCCCGTTCACCCAGCCGAGGACGCCGCCATGGGCCGTGCAGGCGCTCGTGCTGCGATTGAAGGTCACGGTCTGATCCGCACAAACGGCGCCCACCACTCTCGACGAGACCAGGTCGAAGCATGCTTCGGAGCTGGCGTACCAGAGGAAGCCCTGCGAGGCCGGAGTCAGGCGGCTCACATAAAGCCCGGGCGCCAGAAGTGTGAAGTCAGCGGGGTCGAGAATTGTCCGGTTGCACTTGGTCAAACTCGCTATCATCTGCGCCGCGGGAGGGGCTACGCAGTTGCTCTGGAACCACAGGCCCTCCGGCGGCGAACGCAGGTCCGAAAGGCCGATCTCCGCACAGTTGTCACGATCGGCCACCTGTGAAGGCTCCGTCAACGCCTCAGCGGCGACACTCGACACAGGGCCCCTCAGACCAGGGCTTCTGTCTGAACGCGCGAGTCCGACGAGCGCCGCCGCTGCCAGGATGAGACACACGAAACCACCGCACCACACGAGATAGGGCTCGCGGCCAGCGACGCCTCGTCCCGAGGACCTGGCCTCGGACCTCGCGCGCCGGTTATCGATGGGAACAGCCGGCGATTTCTCGCCGGCTGCCATGCTTTCTGTCATACCAACTCTCTTCCATCAACGATCGCCGCGAAGAGCGGCCTCAGGCTCGAAGCCTGCCCGCAAACGCAGCGCGGTAAACCACGAGCAGCAACATCGCGCCAAGCACGGCGAGGACGATGGTGCCGAGGTCGAAGTTGTTCACGCCGTCACTGACTCCGAGCGCGATGGCCAGGTACCCACCGACGAAGGCGCCGGCGATCCCTAGAAGGATTGTGACTATGATTCCTCCCGGCTCGTTACCGGGCATTAGCGCTTTCGCGATGAGGCCGGCGATCAGGCCGACAACGATCCAGGCAATGATGCTCATCTATCAACTCCTCTGCTCTCGCTCCGGGCGAGGCTGCGCACGATCAACCGCTTGTTTGCTAACCATCCAGCCAGGTCACGCTTCCTTCAGCGTCCGAGTAACGCTTCGCCGTGGCCCCATGCCTGAAGATATGCCCTCGCCCTGACGATTCGTGTTTCGTTTTGGATGGGCGTATGAGCGACCAGCGGTCTGCCACATTGCAGACAGCGCCACTCTGATTCCTCGCCTCGGTCGAAGAAGGCGTCGCCGCCACACTTCTGACAGGCCCCCGGCCTGAAGCTCCGGCTTCCTGGAGTAGGACTCAATACCTCACCCTTCCTTCTCGATTCATCCATTGGGGCCCGCGGAAGGGACGGCGTGCGGCTTCTACCGCGGTCGCTGGTTCAAGGCCTGTTAGCTCGAAGAAGACCAGGATCGTGCCGATGAACACCATCAGGGCGGCCAGCACGAGGAGGTCGCTGCCGAGGCGCGGACCGCTGCTGGTCAGCAGTCCCAGCAGGAAGGAAATCGAAGTGCATCTGATCAAAGCCGGCAGCGCATTCATGCGGGAGTATTGCCTCTTCCTCTGAGCGCGATCATTGGGGCTCATCGTCGCGCTGCAGGTGTCACGACGGCGTTACAGCGCGCTGACCGTCATCGCTCCGAGGCGCCCGTCCGCGTCTTCAGGTTCGTCCCGGTCGAGTTAGCCGCCGGTCAAAAGAGCGAGCACTCCTATGCAGAGCACGGCTATCCCCAGCGTCCAGACCGCCCAGGTCAGGAGCGTGTCTCCGAAAGTCGACGGCGGGGCGCGATTCATAGTGGACCGGTCACATTCTTGGCGGCGCCTTCGCGGGCGCTGTCCGAGATGATGAGCATGTCCTTAGAACCGGACTTGACCTCCGAGGGCTCGATGTCGTGCTTCGAGCCGAAGAGGCCGCTCGAGGAGTGGTAAGACGCCACGGTCCCGTCATCGTTGATAGTGACCTTGTCGATCTTGCCAACCGACTCGCCCGACTCCGTCATCACAGTCATGCCGCCGCGATTGCCGCCCGCCGCGGAGATTTCCTGCGCCCGTATGTTCGCCTCGAAGGGCTCGGCCACGTTAAGGCTCTCGACGGTTATGGCGTCCTTGCCTATCGACCGAATCCCCCTCAGCGGTATCAGCAACGCCGCGCCGTCCTTTTCTGCCGGAGTGATGACCAGGCCGAACAGCGCATTCGCTCCGGGATCGAACAGGACTTCATGCACCTTGCCGATCTCTCTCGCCGCGGCGTTAGACACGACCGGGACGTCCAACAGGTCCTTGAATTCCCATGTAGTCATTGACTTTGTCTCCTTGAATCGAAGTCGTGCCGATTGCGCATGAGAGCGCCGCTTCGAAGAGGCTCGGCTGCCCCCCGGCTCGTTGGCGCGCTGTCAAATCGGACGCTAGTCACGGCACGCTTTATGCATGCGCGTTTCGAGACCAGGTGCGTCAGACACTGCTCGTTTGTGGCGTCACCGCCACCTCGTACGCGTTCCGTAACCAGACATCGCCAGGACGAGCACGACGACAACGATCACCAGCAACAGGTTGCTAGTCAGGTAAAACGCTCCGCCTCCGAAGAGCAAAAGCAGCAAGAGAACTATCAGCAGGAGTCCCATTTGGTGAGTCTTTCCGCTCGCACCTTGGCGAGCCCGTAAGCAATCAGACTGTCTTGGTTCGCTTAACGTCTCAAGTCATTCGGCCTTCGATTCCTCCGTGCCAACGGGTTTTCGAGCGCTGTTCTTGGGCGATCTTGGACCGGCAGACATCACGAGACCGTTACAGGGGATAACCGTCATCGCTGGGATGCGCGCGTCCACGTCATCCTTCAAGGGCGATGACTTTGCGATCTCTCAGCGCGGCGTGGCCTTCGCGTCTCGTTAGGCCTTGCCTCGTTTGGGGCCCAGACGCGCAAGGACGAAGGCGCCGAGCAAGAACACTGCAACAAAGCCAACTCCTAGAGCGGGCCGCCCGCTCCTGGTGTGCTGGATGAGCCCAGCGTCACCGGCGCCCGGCGGGCGGATGACCTCCGCGGGCGTCGCGGGCGTAGTCGCGCCCGTCGAAGCCGCGGCCTGAGTTGCCGTCGCCGCGGCAGCTCGAGTGGCTGTGGCTGCCGCGGCTTGAGTAGCTGTCGCTGCGGTGACCTGGGTTGCCGCAGCTTGCTGGGTAGCTGTCGCTGCCGTGACCCGCGTTGCCGCCGCTTGTTGGGTTGCCGCCACGGCGACCTCCGTTGCCTCCGCAGCGGCCGTTTCCGTGATGTTGTTGGTGATGCTGACCGTGCAAGTCACCAGAGTGCCGCCGCCATTGCCTGAACCATTGCACTGGTTGACCGTGACTGGCAGCACCGAGGTGGTCGTGGAGCCCGGCGTGACGGTGCAAGTCACCCTCATGCTTGCGCCGCCGCCATTGCCTGAACCGTTGCATTGGTCCACGGTGGCGCCCGTCGTGTTACCGGAAGGGTTACAGTTCGTCGTTGGCTCAGTGCCGCCGCCGGTACCGGAACCAACGCACTGCCGGACGGTGGAGGGCGTCGTGGCGCCAATCGCGCTGGCGGTGATGTTGTTGGTAATCGTAACGTTGCACGTCACAAGGCTACCGCCGCCGCTGCCGGAACCGTTGCACTGAGTGACTGCTGTAACGAGTTCCGACAGAGTCATGGTAGTAGGAGGTATGTTGCCTCCCGCGCAAAGCGGCGACCCGGCGCACTGCCGGGCCAAGGTTACCGTCGAGCTGGTCGTCGTGTCGGTGAGGTTGTTGACAATCATGACGGAGCAGGTCACCGTGCCGCCGCCGGCGTTGATGGCACCATTGCACTGGTCGACGGCGCCGGCGGCCGATACCGACTCGGTGTTCGAGACGAGCACTATCGAGGCGAGCACACTCATCACGAGTAGAAGGGCAAAGCCCGGGGTCAGCTTTTTGAGACCAAGATAGCTTTGCGCTTCATTGGTCAGGTCAGATTTCATCCTTTGGTTTCCTTTCGATTTCGAGGCCTCAGCCATGAGCCAGCGGACGCTAGCTTGCTGTCGCTGGAATCTGTCCTTAAAGAGGGGGTTTATCGTTCGAAATAATCCCGAGCCTGGAAGCGTCACGCGGGCGTGACCGTGACCTGGTCGTCGGGCAGCCATGAATCGTCAGCGTCAGGATGACTGCCCAACCGCCAGGACATCTTGTAGCCACAGCTCTACCGCCGCAGAAACCGCGTTGACATCGGCGAGCGTCATCTCGCTCGCGAAGCCGGAGGCGACGTCGGTCGTGAGGCGTATTTGCGCTCGTAAAGGTTTAGACGACCCTTGTTCGACCCAGGCGCGGATGATCAAGAGGCCTGTGCGATCTAAAGACATACCGCGACTCTAGGTCGCCTGGCATCACGGGACCGTTACGGCTGCTGCAGGTCTTTGACTATCTTCTGAATGATGGAAGTAGGTTCAAGTCCGAGCTCCGAATGAAGCAGCGCGCGATAGTTTTCGTAGGCGGCCAGGGCCTCCGCCCGGTTACCCTCCGCAAGGTACACGCGAATGAGGGCGGCATGAGCCGTCTCCCGCAAAGGTTCCGCCTTGACGGCAGCCAGAGCGGCGCTTGTGGCGTCGGCGTAGCGCCCGGCGGCGGTGAGCCTTTCAGCGAGCGCGTCCAGGGCGTGGAGACGCAGCTGCCGCCATTCCTCCGCCTCGACTAAGGCCCAATCGTCGTACCAGTCGGGGAGCAGGTCGACCGAAAGCATTGAGATTGCCTGGTCGCCCAGGTCGTCGTCTCGCGCCGTGCCCGGGTTGAGGAGGCGATGAGCGAGCAACCGGGCATCTCGGATATCCACGGCAACGTGGTCAGCCAGGCCAAGGTCATGCACGGACACGACGATCGCCTCGTGCGCGACCAGCGTAAGCCGCGAAATGGCGGAGCGCAGACTCGCGTGGGCATGTTCCTCAGATGCTTCGGGCCACAACGCCCCGGCAGCGGCAGTTCGCATGACAGAGCGTTCGCGCAAGGCGAGGAAGGCCAGCAATCGCTGCGAGCCACCCGGAAGGGCCGCCAGTGCGTCTCTTCCCCTTACCCAGAATCGGAAGCCACCCAGGACATCGATCTGGAGAGATCCGCTCCTCGCGGACGACAAAGGAGAACGGCGACTGCTCATTAACAGTGCGTGAGAAAGCCTGCCCCGAGCTGGTCCGGGTTAGCTGGCTGGACTGGCATCCAGGGCTCCTTGGGCTGGGACTTCACGTCTAGCTGAACTCCGAAGTGAAGATGCTCCGAGCACCGAATGCTGTCTGTACGTTCGCTGACTTAAGACTACAAAAGTGAACTATGGCGGGACCAATTCACCGGCTCACACTCGCAGGCGTCAGCTTCAAAGTCCTCCGCGAGGAGTGCCCGGTGATCGTCAGAAGTGAATCATGCGACTCAAGCGGAATAGGCGTGCCTGGCTAGCTTCTTGCTGTTCCGCGATGGGTTGGCCCATCGGGGTCAAGCTTTAGGGCCCGGGCTCGGTTCCGAGGGCTCGAGCCCGGACGAAAGCAGGCGCTCTCCGTTCTCCGGCGCTGCGCCACCGCCCGGAAGGTCTTGGAACCGTTCCGTGATGATCTTGTAGCACTCGCAAGCCGAGGCCTCCAGGGCAGCGCGGTCAACCACTATCATCTTTCCGCGACTGTAGCTAATGAAACCGGCTTTCTGCAAAATGCCGGCGGCGACCGTGACGCTGGGCCTTCTGACGCCGAGCATTGTCGAAAGGAACTCCTGGGTGAGCGGAAACGTATCGGCGTCCACCCGATCGTGTGTCATCAGAATCCAGCGGGCACAGCGTTCCTCCAGAGAGTGAAGGCGATTGCAGGCAGCCGACTGGGAGACGAGCGTAAACATCGCGACCATGTAGAAACCCAGCCCCGCTCTGAGTCGCGGGCATTGCGAGACTAGCTGGAGAAATGAGGACGTCTTCAATCTGATCACATCTCCGGGCACCTGATTTATCAAACGCGACGTGGCAAACTTCAATCCCAAGAAGACTGACAAGTCGGCCATGCCTTCGTTGCCGACCGTGGCGATCTCGACCGCCTCGCCGCTGTCAAGAACGGTGAGCATGGACAGCACACCATAATTAGGAAAATAGACATACCGCATCTCATCGCCGGGCTCGTGAACGACCTGACCGACTCGAAGCCGGACGACTTCGGTGTGGGACATCAGTAGTTCATATTCACTGCGCGGCAGGGAGCGCAGGATACGATTGGCAATGTCCTTTTTGGTCCCGGCGACGGTCTTCACGAATCTACCGAGGCTCGACGGCGACGCCACTCTGGCCGGTCTTCGCGTCCGCCAGCACGTCGTCCAGCCACGCCTCCACGGCCGCGGATACGGCCTCGACTTCCGCGAGCGTCATCTCGCTCGCGAAGCCGGAGGCGACGTCGGTCGTGAGGCGTATCTGCGCTCGTAAAGGTTTTGACGACCCTTGTTCGACCCAGGCGCGGATGATCAAAAGGCCCGTGCGATCTAGAGACATACCGTGACTCTAGGTCGCCTGGCATCACGAGACCGTTACGGCTGCTGCAGGTCCTTGACTATCGTCTGAATGATGGAAGTGGGTTCAAGTCCGAGCTCCGAATGAAGCAGAGCGCGATAGTTTTCGTAGGCCGCCAGGGCCTCCGCCCGGTTACCCTCCGCAAGGTACACGCGGATGAGGCCGGCATGAGCCGTCTCCCGCAAAGGTTCCGCCTTGACGGCAGCCAGGGCCGCGCTCGTGGCGTCGGCGTAGCGCCCGGCGGCTGTCAGCCTTTCAGCGAGCGCGTCCAGGGCGTGGAGACGCAACTGCCGCCATTCCTCCGCCTCGGCGACCGCCCAATCGTCGTACCAGTCCGGGAGCAGGTCGACTGAGAGGGTTGAGATTGCGCGGTCATCGACGTCATCGTCGTGGCCGGCCCCGGGGTTGAGCACCCTGTGGGCAAGCAAGCGGGCGTCGCGGATGTCGACGAAGACGCCATCGGCCAGAGAGAGTTCCTGGAAGGTGACTCGGACTACGGTGCGCCTGATCCCGTTAAGCCGCGAAAGCGCCGACCGCAGACTGGCATGGGCATGTTCTTCGGACGCCTCAGGCCACAAGGTCCCCGCGATGGCTGTCCGCGTCACTGCCCGGTCGCGCAGCGCCAGAAAGGCAAGCAATTGCTGGGAGCCGTGCGGCAGACCCCGACGCGCCTTGCCCCCTACTGAGAAGCCAAAGGTGCCGAGGACCGAGACCTCACAGTCGCCAGGGAGACGTTCGCCGGGCACGAAACGAGAATATAAGAGCCGAGTGCCGCTTTGTAAAGGGTTCAACCCGGGGGAGCCGCGGGCGTCGGCGCAAGCGGCACCCTTCACCCATTGGCCGCGCTAGACCTTTTCGGTGACCCTGTACTCCATGCGCTTGCCCAGCATCAGTCTGATCTGCGAGTCCAATGCCGGCAGGGCTGAGAAGACGAAGCTGGTGACCGGCAGGAAGAGCCAGTGCACCAGCGTCTTTGCCTTGCCGGCCAGGCTCAGGCGCGTCGGCGGCGCCGGCCGAAGCATGGAGTCGACGACGATGATGACGACGTAGGCGCCGAGGCAAGGTGTAAGAATGACCCGAGGCCAGGTCGTGAACCAGTCCGGCATGATCTCCATGCCCATCGTGTGCTTGAGCAGCCAGGGAATATTGCCGCCGAGGGTGATGTAGAACCACTGCGTCGACCAGGTGACGTGATTTTCGAGGACGTACCAGCCGCGCAGGACGCGCTTCAAGAGCGGAATCTCTTTGCGCTTGACGGACTCGCGCGCCGCGTAGGCGATGTCGACCGCGCCCCAGGCCCAACGCCGAACCTGCAGGTACTGGTTGACGATGGTCGCCTTCACGCCGTGCGCCAGGGCGCCGTCGTTGCCGATCGGGAGATAGATGGGCTCGACTTCGACGCCACCGCCCTTGTTGTAGAAGCACTTGAGGAACATGTGCCAGTCTTCCGGGATCACGTCCGCGTCCCAGTAGTCGACGTCGCGGGCCAGCCGCATCGAGAGGGAGTAGGTGGACTGGGAGAAGAGGACGCGGCGCTGACGGCTGAGCCGGCTGAGGTGGACCATGCCCTGAAGGGCGTTGGGTACGCGTAGGGGCGCCGGGACCTGCCAGATGTTGTTGTAGAAGAAGATGGGCGCCTGCCAGAAGCGGCGGTAGCGGTTCGGGTCGGTCGCGAACTTGAAGGTCAGGCACTCGAAGTACTGCGCGGGAAATAGCGTATCCGCGTCGCAACTGCTTATCGTCAGCAGGTCGATGTTCAGGCCCTTGCGGCCGACGAGCTCGTCGCCGGCGCAGCGGGCGGCCCAGGCCTGGTTGGAGGACTTGCCGCGGACTTCGCCCGGCAAGTTGTTGGGGTGGAAGGTGACCAGGAGGTCGGCGAACTTGCCGCTGAACTCTTCGACGAGGGTGGCGGCCTTGTCGCGAGAGTCGACATCGGCGTCTTCCATCGCCAGGACGGGGATCACGGCCGACTTCGCGCCGTGGGCCTCCGACATGACGCGCAGGGTATCGCGCAGCTTTTCGACCGACTCCTTGTAGTTGGGGATCAGGACAACGTGACGGATGCCGTCCCAGGGCAGGACGGCCTTGCGCTGCGCCCGGGCAGCGTCATACTCGGCCCGCCAGTCGGTCGCCTGGGCGGCGCGAATGAGCCGCAGGCCTTTGATTACGTGATAAGCGATGGTCCAGGACTTCCACAGCCAGTAGACGTCAAAGGCTATGAGGGCGTAGGCCAGCTCCGTGGGGAACCAGGCGTAGCCAAGGAACAGAGTGGCGATGAGGGTGAGGGCCGCGGCGCCCGGCAGGATCTCCAGAGCCCTCTGAGCGATTCTCGAAGTGCGACCGCGGCGGCGGGTCTGGCTGCGCAGCCACTCCGGGATCTCGGAACGATCGACGCCGGCGGTGATGGCGCGGCGTGACCCCGGCGCCGGAAGTTCTCGCGGTAGCCTTGCGGGTAGCTGTTCTACGGCCATTGGCCGTCCTGGCCGCCGGCGATGAGGCAGGGCGGGTGAGAGCTGCCTTCAAATAGCAAAAAGGCCCCCCTTCTTTAGAGGAAGCGCCTTTCATACGCCTACGAGGTTAGCTGACGGATTAGGGCCGAAAGGTAGCCCCTGGTCTGCTCGATCCGGCCCGCGCACGGCAAGAAAAGTCCCTCCTGTGGAGGGAGAGCCTTTCCTAAGCCTGCGAGGTTAGCTGCCGGGTTAGGGCGGAAAGAGAGCCCCTGGTTTCGAGCAAACCATTCACCCCTGTAGTTGGTTCCCCCGCTCTCCTTCTCTCGAAGGAGACTCGGCGTCTTCAGTTGTTGGGTCAGAGGTTAGGTGACAACGGGTTAGGCCGTCAAGCAATTTCGCTCTGGTGTTATCGCTTAGCGTCACTTCTCGCGCGCTTGGTTGCCCGTTTGTAACAGTGCGGCTACTCCTCGCGCCAGTCGCCGTTGTTGAAGGCACGCAATGCATCCTCATATTCGCTGGGCGTATTCAAGTCGACAATAACGCTGGAATTGTCGATCTCAACGGTTTCAGTTTCCGCTTGGTGGCGTTCCGTGACGGCGCGAAGCCCCAGGCTGGCCTCGTTGACGGCGCGCAGCTCGCCGAGCAGGGCCGCGCTCAGCACCACCGGATGGCCTCGATGCCCCTCGAAGGCCGGGATCAGGATGGCGGGGCCGTTCTCCCGCCGGCGCTCGATCAGCCGGCGGGTCACCCAGGCCGGACGCGGCTGGTCGACGCCGAGAATGACGATGGCGGCGGCGTTATCGTGGACGGCCGCGGCTCCGGCGCGGAGCGAAGAGGCGCGGCCTTCGCGATAGTCCGGATTCAGGACGACGGTGGCGCCTGCCGCTGTGGCCACGGGCTCGACCTCCTCGGCGCGGCTACCAAGGACCACGATGACCTCGGAGGCCCCGGCTTCGCGAAGCTGCTCGATCTGCCATTCGAGCAGAGTCGTGCCCGCCCAGGTGAGGAGCGGTTTCGGCCGGCCCATTCGCGCGGATTCCCCAGCGGCGAGCAGGATCGCGACCAGCGGCCCCACGCCGCTCATCGCGCCGAATCCAACGCCTGGTTCGCGAGCGCGTCCGCGAGCTTGTTTTGGGCTCTGGGGACGTGATGGAAGACGACCTCGTCGAATTGAGACCGCAGGTTCAGGACCCGGTTGTGCAGGGGGATGAGGCCCGGGTTCTTGACGCGGTAGCGCCCGATCGCCTGGCGGACCAGCAACTCTGAGTCCATGCGGACCTCCACCCTCCTCGCTCCCAGGGCCAGCGCCGACTCCAGGGCGGCGATCAGGCCCCGGTACTCGGCCACGTTGTTGGTGGCGTTGCCGATGACGCCCGTAGGCGTGGTGGCGGTCGTGGCCTTCGGGGTCGAAGACGGCGGCCCCGTAAGCGGCCGGGCCGGGGTTGCCGCGCGAAGCGCCGTCCGAGTACACAACCCAGGTTTGAGGCTTCGGGTCTGCAGGTGGGGGCGAGGCAGGGGTCATGGGCGCAGGACTACGCGCACGTCTCCATCGGTCAGGACCACGCGGTCCACCAACTCGCGCAGCAGGTCCTGGCGCTCCGCGACCGTGAGGACTTCCCACTTCGAGACCAGGCGCATTAGAGCGTCGGCCCGGGCGCGGCGGCGCTCGCTGGCGGTGGCGTAGTTTTCGGCGCGCCATTCGGCGCCGCGCAGGTCTTCCTCTGTCTTCAAACGCTCCTGGGCAAGCACCAGGCCCTGGCTGCGAAGCATGTCTTTGCTCAAGCGGGCAGCGCTCGCGGCCTCCAGGCTCTTGCCGATGCGGCGGTCGATCTGGTGCAGGCGCTCGCGCAGGCGCCTGGTCTCCGCCTGCCATTCGGCCAAGACGGCGCCGTCATCTCCCGCGGCTTCCAGCGTCCTGGGGTCGATGGCCGCCAACTGGCGGCGGATCTCCTCCTCCAGCTCGTCGGCGCGGTGGGTGTGGTAGGAGCAGATGCCCTGGTTGGTGCGCGATTCGCACTGGTAATAGCGGTAAGAGGCCGCGCGTTCGGCGCCGTCGCTGCGCTTCCAGCTCTGGCGCCGGCTGACGCCGATCATCCGGTTGCCGCAGTGGCCGCAGAGAGCCAGAGCCGAAAGCAGAAACGGATGGACGGTGCGGGGAGAGTAGTTGGTGCGGCGGTCGCTGAGGCGTTCCTGCACGTGCCGAAAGTCGTCCGGCGAGACCATGGCGGGGTGGGTGCCGGGCACGCGCACGCCCAGCCGCTGATAGGTGCCGAGGTAGGCGCGGTTTCTGAGGATGTCGCGAATGCTGACCATGCTCCAGGGCCGGTTGCGCCGCGTGCGCAGGCCTTCCTCGTTGAGGCGCCGGGCGATGAGACGAATGCCGATGCCTTCGTGCAGGTAGAGGCGGAAGATGTAGCGCACGACAACGGACTCTTCCGGCACCAGCTCCAGGCGGTTGCGGGCGCCAACCTTGTAGCCGTAGGGCGGCCTGCCCAGGACCTCGCCCTTCACGGCTTTGCGGCGCATCGCGGAGCGGACGCGAGCGCTGATGCTTTCGCTCTGGCCGCGGGTCCAGGACTCCAGGAGCGAGCCCAGGGCGTCGGCGCCGCCGCTCATGAACTCGACGTGCCCGCCGAGGCTTTCGATCTCGAGAAAGCGGGCCGCGGCCGTGTTCGAGTCGTCCGAGAGGACTTCCGGGGCGTCCAGAATCACGGCGACGAAACCTTTCTCCGGTTTCCTGAGGAAGTCGATGAGCTGGCCGAACGCGGCCGAGTCGGCGGCATGCGCCTCTTCGGCGAAAGTCGCGGCGACTTCGTACCCCTGCTTTTCGCAGAAGTCCAGGAAGGCGCGTTGTTGCTTCGCCAGCGGGTCCTGGGCCTTCGTGCCGGCGGGTTGTCTGAAGTAACCGGCCGCGATCATGCCGCGCTCCGTGCGGGTGCAAGTCCGGGGCAGACGCTGTTAGCCGCCAACCAGGATCCTCTCGCAGCTCGGGCATTGGACCATGGCCGCGGCCGAACGCGCGCGCTGGACGATGTGTGTCGGCAGGCTGAGGCGGCAGCCCTGACAGGCCCCGCGTTCGATCCGCGCGACCGCCCGTCCGTTTTTCTTGGGCCGCAAGGCCTCGTAGAGGCCCAGCGCCGGCCGGTCCATACTGTCGGTGCGCTTCTTTCGCTCTTCGTCCAGGCGCGTTGTTTCGCGCTCGGCGCGGGCTTTGGTTTCCCGGAGCTCCTCTACGTCTTGCTTCCAGGCTTGCTCCAGCTCCCGGAGCCGCGTGCGCGCTTCCGCCACGGCGCGCGTAGCCTCTTCGATGCGTTCGATCAGCGACAGGCCCTGGTCGTCGAAAGCGCCGCGGCGCTCTTTCAGGTGGTCGACCTCTTTCTGCAGGTCGGTCAGTTCCTTGGGGTTGCGGACGGAGCCGCCGTAGAGCTTCTCCTCCAGCGGCTTGATCTTGGAGTCCAGGTCCTGGAGCTCAGAATCGAACCCGCGCTGCTCGCGCCGGAACTCCTCCAGGTGTGCCTCGGTGGTCTGTATCAGCTCGCGTGCGGCCAGCAGGTCTTCGGACTCGCCGAGACGCGTGTCGATGTCGGCGATGAGGGCGCGGCGAGAGTCCCGCGCGAGGTCGATTTCCTGAAGGCCAAAAAGGTCCGCGGCACTGGTCATATAAGCGGCTGCTCGTATGGAGGAGAGTCAGGGCCAGTCCTGCCCGACCGGTCCGGCCCGCCGATTATAGGCTTCGGTAAGGAATGCAGTCGAGCAGTCGTGCAGTCGTGCGGTCCGGAGACGCTGGCCGCGGCGTCCGGACTGCTCGCGTCCTCGACTCCTCGACTGCAAACGTTTATTCTAGATTGCGTTACAGCTCATGAAAATCAATGTTTCCGGCCTCCTCCAGGAGGCCACGGGCGCAACCCGAAGCTACGACATCGACTTTGAGCTGGATACGCCGGGCCGGCCGCGCGAGCGCGTCAGCGGCAGCGCCGAGTTCCTGCGGACGCCGTCCGGGATCCTGGTGCGCGCCCGCGTGGCGATGGTGGAGCCGGAGACATGCAGCCGCTGCCTCAAGCCGCTGGACGAACAGGTCGACATCTCCTTCGAAGAAGAGTTCATCAGCATGCTGGACCCGCGCACCGGGCAGGCCCTGACAGGCGACCGCGATCCGGACGCATTTCTCATTGACGAGAAGCACACACTTGATCTTACTGAAGCTGTAAGGCAGTATCGCGAAGTCTGCCTCTTGATGGCGCCGCTCTGCCGCGAGGACTGTAAAGGCCTCTGTTCGGTGTGCGGCGCCGACCTGAATGAAGGAAATTGCGGCCATGACACGGCCCCGGTTGACAACCGCTGGGCACATCTGGCCGACCTCAAGAGCGCCGGCCTCGTAGGGAAGGATTAGACGTGCCCCCACTACCAAAAAAACGCTACCCCAAGGCGCGACAGGGCAAGCGGCGCAGCCACCTGGCACTCAAACTGACCGGCCTCACTCGCTGTCCCCAGTGCAGGACGATGCGCAGGCCCCATCACGCCTGCCCGGTCTGCGGCTACTACAAGGGACGTGAGGCCCTGGAGATCCAGGGCCCCACCGTTGGCGAGTAGCGACCCGCTTAAGCTCCCCACCAAGACCGCGTCTCACGTCGCCTGGCTCTTCCCCGGGCAGGGCGCGCAGGAGGCCGGCATGGGCCGCGACCTCTGGGAGTCGTCGCCCGCGGCCCGCGCGGTGCTCGAGACCGCGGACGATGTCCTGGGATTCAGGCTCAGCCTTATCTGCTTCGAAGGGCCCGAAGAGAAGCTTCGCGACACCAGGTTCGCGCAGCCCGCGATCATGGCCGTGAGCCTGGCCGCCCTGGCGGCAGCGATCGAGGCAGGCTCTGTGGCCGCGCGTCCCGCCTTTGTCGCCGGACATTCGCTGGGCGAGTACAGCGCCCTGGTCGCCTCCGGAGCCCTGCGGCTCGAGGACGGTATGCGCCTGATCCAGGAGCGCGCCCGCCTCATGGCCGCGGCCGGCGAGCAGAACCTCGGCACGCTGGCGGCGATTATCGGCATGGACGAAGAAGGCGTCGCCGGTGTCTGCCGGGACTCGGGCACGGACCTCTGTAACCTGAACCTGCCCAACCAGACCGTGATCGGCGGCAGCCGCGAGGATGTCGAGAGGGCGATGGCGCTGGCCAGGGAGCGGGGCGCCCAGCGGACATTGGAGCTAAACGTCAGCGGCGCCTTTCACAGCCGCCTGATGAAGCCGGCGGTGGCGGGCCTCGATGCCGCCGCCGCCGCGGTTGTTTTCGGCGCGCCGGTGGTGCCCGTGCTCTCCAACGTCACCGGGGATCCGCTGGCTTCGGGCGACGTCATCCGCGAGGAGCTGACGAGGCAGATCGTCAGCCCTGTACGCTGGCACCAGTCCATCGCTACCATGTCCCGAGCGGGCGTGACCACATTCGTCGAATTCGGTCCGGGAAAAGTGCTCACGGGCATGGTCCGAAGACTGGCCCCGGGGGCGACGCTGGCTAACGTATCGACGATGATGGATGCCACGCAACTGAAGCTGCCTGAGAGCTAGCGCGGCAGGGGGAGCATTGTTCACGCTCGAAGGTAAGGTCGCGATCATCACCGGTGCGGGGCGTCCCGACGGCATCGGCGCGTCCATCGTCCGCTACATGGCCATGGCGGGCGCGCGACTGGTCCTGAACTACCACACGAACGATGAGGCCGCGCAGGCGATCGCCGCGGAGGCATCGAAGGACGGCTGCCAGGTGGCGCTGGTCAAAGGCGACGTCACCAAGAGCGACGTCGCGCAATCGCTTGTCGACGAAGCGACACAGCGCTTCGGGCGCATCGACATTCTCGTCAACAACGCCGGCAAGACCGCGGACGACCTGCTCATGCGCATGTCCGAGGAAGACTGGGACAGCGTTATCGAGACGAATCTGCGCAGCACCTTTGTCTGCACCAAGGCCGCGATCCGGCCGATGTTGCGTCAGCGCCACGGGCGCATCATCAACATCACCAGCGCCGCCGGGCTGGTCGGAAACGCCGGCCAGACCAACTACTCGGCCGCGAAGGCCGGGATTATCGGCTTCACGCGCTCGCTCTCGCGCGAAGTCGCGAGCCGCAACATCACCGTCAACGCGGTCGCGCCCGGGGCCGTGCGCACGCACATGACCGCCCACCTGACGGAGCCCCAGGTCGAAGAGATCATCAAGCGCATCCCCATGGGGCGCTTCGGCACCGCGGACGAGATCGGGCCTCTGGTGGCCTTCCTGGCGACCGAAGAGGCCTCTTACCTCACGGGCCAGGTAATCGCCGTCGATGGCGGCATGACGTAGCCCCCATGCCCGACCCGCGCCACCAGGCGCGCGAAGTTGTCCTGCAGGCCCTGTACGAGATGGACGTCGCCGGACATGAGTCGGGAGGCGCCCTCGACCGCCTGATTGAGGAAGAGGGCCTTTCGGCCTCGCAGGCGAGGTTCGCGCGGACGCTGCTGGAGGGCGTCGTGGCCCGCCGGAGCGAGATCGACGCAATCATTCAGCGGACGGCGCCGTTGTGGCCCGCGGAGCAGCTGGCTCCTGTCGACAGGAACATACTTCGCCTTGCGATAAGGGAGTTCTTATTGGATAATCTGACACCGGTTCGGGCCGCCATAAACGAGGCTGTCGAGCTAGCAAAAACGTTTGGCAGCGACAGCTCTCCCAAGTTCGTGAACGGCGTCCTCGGGTCAGTCAGCACGACAGGTAAGCAGCCGGCGCCAAATCAGGAGGGTGAGTAGTTTGGCCACTGTCTTCGAGCGTGTACGGAAGATCATCGTCGACCAGCTCGGTGTCGATGAGGAACAAGTGGTTCCCGCGGCGTCGTTCGTCGATGACCTCAACGCCGACTCGCTGGACCTCGTCGAGCTGATCATGTCTCTCGAAGAAGAGTTCAGTAAGGACGGCAAGACCCTCGAGATCTCGGATGAGGACGCCGAAAAGATCGTGACCGTCCAGGACGCGATCGACTACCTGAAGGACCTCGGGATCGAAGACAGCTAGCCGGCGCGGCCGCACATCGATACGCCGCGAGTGCGCTTTCAGGGCGCCGTGCGGCGTATATTTCTATGGGTTAGCGCGCGATGCAATTCCTCGGGTTAGGTCCGCCCGAAATCCTGCTTGTCCTCATCCTGCTTGTCCTCGTGTTTGGACCAGAGCGGCTCTGGCCGCGAGATTGATTCGCCGCAGGTGCGCTTTTGAGCGCCGTGCGGCGTATTTGTATATGGGTTAACCTTGTCCTGTGGCCGCTTGCGGGCCAGCCGAGGGCCCGAATCTGAATCTGAAGTAAGACGGCAATGCAGTTCATCGGCATTGGTATCCCCGAACTCCTGCTGGTCCTGATCCTGACGGTCATCGTCGTCGGGCCGGAGCGCCTGCCGGAAGTCGCCGCGCAGCTGGCGAAGTGGATCCGCCAGGCCCAGGCCTACGCGAACTACGTCAAAAAGGACTTCGACGTCTTCGTCGGCGACCTGGAGAAGGAGCTCGGCACCAGCCGCGAGGACCTCAAGACGATTGGGGAAGCGCTGAGGCGCGACACCACCTCGGTCCTGGAGGACATCGACAAGGCCGGCAAGGAGCTTCAAGAAGCCACCAACCTCGAAAAGGCCGCCGGGGGCAGCGTCATCGCGATCGGCGGCTCGTCGGCCAACGGCAGCACCAACGCCGCCTCCGATTCGACAGCGATGAAAGAGGCCGCGATGGCCGCGGAGTCGCTGTCCGAAGAGGCCCCGCGTGACGCGGGCGCCAACGGCAACGGGGCGACCGCCGAACCCGCAAAAGATGGTGACTGGTTCGTGCCCACGCCCAGCCGCCGCAGGCGCCGGCCGGGTGACGAGGCATGAGCAGCGCCGAGATGGCGGGAAGCCTGCCGACACACACCGACGACAAGACGATGACCATCCTGGAGCACCTCCAGGAGCTGCGAAACCGCCTCATGATTTCGGCGATCGCTCTCGGCATCGCCATGACCGTCTCGCTGTTCTTTCTGACCACGCCGGTGATGGAGTGGCTGAAGAAGCCGGCCGAGAGCCGGGTCGAGAACTTCCAGCTGATCTTCACCCAACCGCTGGAGTACTGGAGCGTCTACTTCCAGGTTGCCCTCTACACTGGCCTGGCGATGTCGATGCCGGTGCTGGTGTGGCAGTTCCTGGGCTTCGTCGGGCCGGGCCTGACGCGCGACGAGAAGCGCTGGGCCTTCCCGATAGTCATCGGCGCCAGCGCGATGTTCATCCTGGGGGCGATGTTCGCCTACTACATCGAGATGCCGCCGGCCCTGAACTTCCTGCTGCAGAGCAACGACGTCGCGG
Organism: uncultured Chloroflexia bacterium; assembly: GCA_963703905.1. Lineage (GTDB taxonomy): Bacteria > Chloroflexota > Dehalococcoidia > DSTF01 > WHTK01 > DATLYJ01. Next base: position 110,744 of record CAVPFY010000004.1, on the reverse strand, counting down.
TGCCGTTCATCACGGTGCGCAGCTACGTCAGCTTCGCGACGCAAGATGCTGATTGTGAACGGCCTGGTGTTCGAGACGCCGTTGCTGGTGATGGGGCTGGCGAAGGTCGGCGTGCTGACGTCACGCCGCGTCTTCGGGTGGTGGCGCTACATCATCGTCGGCTCGTTCGTGATCTCGGCCGTGGTCACGCCCTCGATCGACCCGATCACGCAGACGCTGGTCGCGGGCCCGATGATCCTGCTGTTCTTCTTGGGCGGCCTGCTGGCCAAGCTGGTAGAGAAAAACCCGCTGATCCCGCGGGCGTAAGACCTGCCTCTATCTCTCTCTCCACGGCCCGCGCGTTACACAGGCCGGAGCGTCCTTCGACAAGCTCAGGATGATTCCTGTCAGGTCTGACAACTGAAGAAGGGGCGTCTGCTTTAGCTGAGGCCAAGACGAGAATCATCCTGAGCTTGTCGAAGGACGCTGGCTACCTTCACCAGTGCCGCGTGTCGCGCAGGCGGCGACCGGAGCCGTCAGCTCCAGTAAGCCACCGCATGCGCGGTGAAGAACCGCACAGGGTTGTCCGGGTCCTCGGCGAAGAGCTCGATCCAGCCGTCGGCGTCCGGGACGATGCGCACGGTGCCGTAGCTGGGGCTGCCGGGCGGGACGCCGAAGCCGACACGTCCGGCCTGGGTGCCGTCGCCGTGCTTGACCACGACATAGCCCCGCGCCAGCAGCAGCTCGACCTCGCCCGCGCGGGCCTCGCGCGGCCAGCCGAACTCGGCGCGGGCGTTCACCTTCTTGGATGCGCCGCCCGCGAGCCGAAGACCGCCGTCCTCGCCGAACGAATCCACCCACACGTCCTGCTTGTTATACACGTCGTCCGCTCCTGTAACGTCCACAAGTAGTGCCACACAGGCCGGCCAGCAGGCGCGCCTTCGGCCAGGCTGAGCCGGGACAGTTCGCGCGGTTGATAGGGTCGATCTGAAAGTGGCCGGCCAGGAGGTCCGCATCGACCTCCATGGGCGGCAGGCCCAACCGGGCGACCTCTTCGACGCACCAGCGCTTGACGGCGAGGCTGGCCTGGTACATCGCTTCTGTCCAGGGGATGTGGCCGCCTTTGGCCTCGTCCTCGTGCTCGATGGAGATCGAATGGCAGTTCGGCAAATTGCGGCCGCCGGCGCTCAGGGCCCAGCCGCCAACGCCCGCTACCCATGCCCAGCGCGCGCCCGGCTCGCGCTCGAGGGCCGCGAGGTGGCGGTTGCCACGGTCAAAGCGGGCTATGCCGGTGCGGTCGCTCTCGCGGCCGCCGATGGCGCCGGTGAGGCCGTTGCCCCAGGCCGCGTCCTGGATGCGCACGTACTGGCTGATCGACCCATCCCTCCCGATCGCGAAGTGGACGCTGTTGCCCGCCGACGCAAACCAACCGGGCGCGTCCATGGTGCGCTTGTACCCAGCCATGACGTGATCGACGAAGAACCAGGGCTCGTTGCCGTCGCGCTCACCCTTCGGGTAGCCATAGTTGCCGGTCGGGCGCCAGACGGCTAATGGGCAGACACCAGGCGCGGCCATCGGTCGACCACCTGCGAGAGGATTCGCCGAGCATACGTCCGGGCGAAGCGGTTTAGAGAGGGGTTGGTGTCACCCTGTTGGGCAGATCAGAGTGCAGGGTGCAGTGTTGCCGGGCACGTAATCACAATCTCCGAAGCAGGCCTATCCTCGATGCACTCTGCACTCTGCACTCTGCACTCTGCACTCTGCACTCTGCACTCTGCACTCTGCACTCTGCACTCTGCTTATCCCTCCAGCCGCGCCCAGCGGTAGGTTTCCGGCGAGAAGACGATGAGCGTGGGCGTGCCGGGCTGGCGGCCGCTGCCCGGCGGGCGCCCAAGGTAGGCCTCGGCCGCGGCGCCGCCGAGGAGGCGGGCGCTGCCGTAGACCACGACGCAGGTCGGGCCGTCAGAGACGGCCAGGGAGACGCCGGGGCGCTTGCGGATGTTCTTCGCCTTCGCGGTCTGGTCGCCGGTGCTGATCACGACGTCTTTACCGTCGAATGCGTAGCTGAGGATCGATTGCTGCGGCGTGCCGTTGCGCTTTCCGGTCGCCAGGATGCCCAGCCTGTGGTCTTTGAGGAACTGCTGGGCCATGGCGAGAAGCTCGGGATAGGTCTTGCGCGGTGCGGTGGTCATAGTTCCTCGGCTTTCGGCTAGGTAAGGTGGCGCTGGATCGGCAGCTCGCGGATGCGCCTGCCAGTCTTGTCGAAGACCGCGCCGGCCAGCGCCCCGGCCATCGGCACGATCCCGGGCTCGCCGGCGCCGGTCGACGGCGTGGTGACGTCGCCGACGAGGTGGACTTCGATCGCCGGGGCGTTGTTGATGCGCGGCACCCGGTAGCGGGCGAATCCCGAGTTCAACAGGCGCCCGTTCTCGAAGTCGATGGCCTCGTAGAGCGCGGCGCCCAGGCCCATGACGATGGCGCCCTCCATCTGGTTCTTCGCGCCTTCGGGGTTCACAACCAGGCCGCAGTCCAGCGCCGAGACGACACGCGACACCTTGACCTCGGAGCCCTGGACGTCGACCTCGAGGCACAAGGCGACGTAGCTGCCGACGTCGAGGCCGATGCCCAGGCCGACGCCCTTGCCTGAAGGCGGTTTCGCCGGCTGCCAGCCGAAGCGGTCCATCGCCGTCTCCAGCACGCGGCGGAAACGGGGGTGTGACAGGTGACGCAGGCGCAGCTCGCCGGGGTCGACGCCGGCCGCGGCGGCGATTTCGTCCAGGTGGGCTTCGCGCGCGAAGTGGTTGACGGCGCCGCCGAGCGAGCGATAGGAGCCCGGCGCGCAGGGGGCTCTCCCCGGCCGAGACGATGACGCGCGCGTTGGGGATGTCGTAGGGCGAGTCCGCGCCGCGGCGGCCGATCATCGGCCGCGGCCCCGCGTGGTAGGCGTGGTAATCCCAGGCGACGATTGTGCCGTCGCTCTTGAAGCCGCTCTTGATCTGGATCAGGGCGGCCGGCCTGAATGTGGACCACGCGGTCTCTTCGGCGCGGCTCCAGGCGACGCGCACGGGCCGTCCCGCGGCCTTTGCCAGCACCGCTGCCTCCATCGCCACCGGGTAGTAGCTCTTGCTGCCGAAGCCGCCGCCGACCTCCGGCGCGATCACGCGCACCTGGTCCTCCGGCAGGCCGAAGTGCGAGGCGAGCTCCTGGCGCAGGCCAAAGGGCCGCTGGGTCCCGGCCCAGATCGTGAGGTGGCCACCTTCCCACATCGCCAGCGATGCCTTGGGCTCCATGGGGGCGTTGGAGATATAGGGGACGTAGTAGGTGGCTTCGAGGACGTGGTCGGCGGCCCGGAAGCCTTCGTCCAGCGAGCCGGCCTCCTGCATCGTCATCGACTCTGAGGCCGACTCAACCAGCAGTTGCGGCATATCGAAGCGCGAAGGCTGGCCGGCCTGCTCCTCCCAGTGGGCGCTCACGACACGCGCCGCCATCTCCGCCTGCTCGTCGTTTTCGGCGAGGACGGCGATGAGGTCGCCTTCGCGGACGACGGCGGCCACGCCCGGCAGGCGCTCGGCCACGGAACCGTCGAACTCAAGCAGCTTCGCGCGGTAGGAAGGCGGGCGGACGATCTTTGCGTGCAACACGCCGTCCACCAGGATGTCCTGAGAGTATTTCGCTCGGCCCGTCACGCGTTCGACGGCGTCGACGCGGGTCTGAGGCCGGCCCATGACCGTGAACTCGTCCGCCGGCGTCAGAGGCGCGTCGTCGAGGATGTCCCTGGTCTGCTCCTGCCCGGCGACGAGGTCGCCGTAGGTCACGCGGCGCGAAGGGTCGCGTTTGGGCGCCACTGCGCCGTCACTGATCGTGAGGTCACTCACAGGCAGGTCCAGGCGCGACGCCCCAAGCTCCAGCAGGGCCTCGCGGGCGGTCGCGGCAGCCTTGCGCAACTGCACGCCGACGCGCGCGGTCGACTGGCTGCCGAAGGTGCCCATGTCCCAGGGGACGAGGTCGGTGTCCGAAAGGATGACTTCGACCGCTGAAAGCGGCAGCCGCAGCTCGTCCGCCACCTCGATGGCGAAGCCGGTGCGGATGCCCTGGCCGTACTCGACCTTGCCGGCATAAACGGTGACGCGAGAGTCGGCGTCGATCCGCAGCCAGGTGGCGGTCGGGGCTGCCGGCTGGGTGTTGTTGTAGGCGACAGCGCGGTAGGTGTTGGCCGGTGGGGGGAAGCCCATAGCCACCTGGCCGACAATGCTCAGGCTTCCGGCCTTCGAAGCTACTGCGGTCACATGGCACCTCCTGCCATAACGTCCGCGGCCTTTTCGACCGCGGCCTGAATTCGCTGATAGGTGCCACAGCGGCACATGTTCTCTGCCAGCGCCTCGCGGATCTGGTCGCGGCTGGGGTGGCTGGCCCGGTTGAGGAGGCCGACAGCGGTGATGATGAAGCCGGGGATGCAGTAGCCGCACTGCATGGCCGATTCGTCGACGAAGGCCTGCTGCACCGGGTGAAGCTCGCCGTCTTGCGCCAGCCCTTCTATCGTAGTGATGGCGCCGCCGCTGACAGCGCCGGCCGTGGTCATGCAGGCCCGCAAAGGCCGGCCATCCACGAGGACGCTGCAGGCGCCGCATAGACCTTCGCCGCAACCGTATTTGGTGCCGGTAAGGCCAAGGTCGTAGCGCAGGAAGCTGAGGAGGTTCCGCGCCGGGTCGGCGATGTCCGTTGTCAAGCCGTTAACGTTTACCGAGGGCATGAGTCTCCGATCCGCGTAATTAAGGGCAGAAAGTGCCGGTAAGGCGAGCCAAACGGCGCGTCTGGCTAATTATGCCGAGGTTTGGCGCCGCTGTCTGCGCTAGTCGAGACTGCGAAGGGCGCCTGGATCGAGCACTTCGATGTAGCCGCGGCCGACGACTACCCATCCTTTATGAGAGAAGGCGCCGAGCTGCTTGTTCACGCTCTCGCGACTCACACCGAGCATCGAGGCCATGCCGCTCTGAGTGATCTCGATGCGAGCGCCTTTGCGCGCCTGGCCGGCCGGGTCCTTGGGCTCGCCCAGGCGCAAGAGGCGGCGGGCAAGGCGATGCGAGAGGTCCAAAAACGCGAGGTCGACGAAGGCCTCGTTCGTATTGCGTATTCGCAGGCTGAGGGTCTCCAGGAGGAGAAGCGCGGACTTGGGCTTGTCGGACAGCCAGCGCACGAACTCGGCCCGCGTCACGACCAGGGTCTTCGTGGGCTGCGTCGCGATCGCGTTGGCGGAACGAGGGCGGCCGTCCAGGATCGCGAACTCGCCGAAGCACTCGCCGGGGCGGAGGATGGCCATCGTCGTCTCGTTCCCTCCGGGCGCGACGACGTCGATGCGCACGGCGCCCTCGACGATGGCGTGAAGCGAGTCGCCGGGCTCGCCCTGGCGGAAGATGACCGCGCCCTGGCGGTGGTTCTGCACGCGCGCAATCGCGGCAAGCTCGCGCAGGTCCTCGTGCGGGAGCTTGGCCAGAAGTGGCAGTTCGAGGAATACTTGCTCGTGTTCTTGCATGCGACTGTTATTCGTCCTCTACACTGTGCCCGATGCCGATACTGACTGTGAAGTAGTTAATTGAAGCTCCCGAAGGTGCGAGCTAGGCTGAAATTGTGACGACCGAGATTTCGGGCAACGGCCGAACCTACCCTGAGGCGATCGGAGGCACGAGGTAGGTATGGCCGGCAGCAGCAAGAACCCGCTGGAGCTGCTCTTTCTTGGGACGGGTAACGCCTTCGCCGCCGAAGGCAGCGCCTTCAACTCATTCCTGGTCAACGGCCGCTTCCTTTTCGATGCCGGCCCGACCGCCCTGCAGCAGATCCGCCGTGCCAAGACTAACCCCGACGACGTAGACGTGATCCTGGTCAGCCACTTCCACGCTGACCATTTTTTTGGCCTGCCCTTCCTCTTCCTGGAGTACTGGCGGCGCGAACGCCGCAAAGAGCTGGCGATAGTAGGGCCTCCCGGCATCGAGGAGCGGGCCGAGGCGCTGTTCGAGGCCGGCTTCCCCGGCATGCCGGTGCGCCCCAACGCCTACCGCCGCCGCTACATCGAAGTAAGGGACGGCATGGAGTGCGAGGCCGGCGGCCTGGAGTTCACCGCCGCGGAAGTCGAACACGTGCCCTCCCTCAGTTGCTTTGCTTACCGCGCTCATTCAGACGGCCGCACAATCATGTACTCCGGTGATTCCAAGCTCTGCGACGGCCTGCTGAGGCTTGTACCGGGGGCCGACGTACTGGTGCTGGACTGCTCCAACGGCGGCGACCCCGTGCACATGAGCCAGCACGACGTATCGGTAATCCGCCAACATGCCTCCGAAGACGCCACCACGATCGTCACCCACCTGGACGGCTTTCCGCCGCCACTTCAGCTTAACGGCGTCCTCGTGGCGCACGACCTCGCCCGCTTCCGGCTGTAGGCTCGAAGCACCTCAACACCGTCCCCATCACCCAGCCATATGTTCGCCGACTGAGGCTCTTCGGAGAGCAGTCTCGGTATTTCAATTTCGGCCGGCCTCAAAAGGGAAAAGCCCGCGGTGGTTCGGCAGCTTCAGTTGGCCGATAATCGCAGTAATCCCCGTCGCATCAACCGCCGAGCCGACACGCCGGCCTGAACTAGTGGGCGCTGGGCGCCCGTAGCTGGGAGCACCGCATGCCGATGAACATCGCCTTCGAGAAGTACACGCTGAGCAACGGCCTCGACGTGATCCTGCACGAGGACCACTCGATCCCGATGGTCGGCCGTCAACGTCTGGTACCACGTCGGCTCGCAGAACGAGGAGCCGGACCGCACGGGCTTCGCCCACCTCTTCGAGCACATCATGTTCGAGGGCTCCAAGCACCACAACCAGCGAGTACTTCGAGCCGCTGCAGGAGGTCGGCGGCAACATCAACGGCTCCACCAGCACCGACCGCACCAACTACTACGAGAACGTGCCCTCCGACTACCTGGAGCTGGCCCTGTGGCTGGAGTCCGACCGCATGGGCTTCCTGCTGGACGCGCTGGACCAGCACAAGCTTCGAGATCCAGCGCGACGTGGTCAAGAACGAGCGCCGCCAGAGCTACGAGAACCGGCCCTACGGCCTGGCCGGGCAGGAGATCCGCAAGGCGCTGTTCCCGCCGAACCACCCCTACAACTGGCAGACCATCGGCTCGCAGGAGCACCTGGACGCGGCGACGCTGGAGGACGTGAAGGACTTCTTCCGCCGCTTCTACGCGCCGAACAACGCCAGCCTCTCGATCGCCGGCGACATCGACGTCGAGGAGACGAAGCGGCTGGTCGAGAAGTACTTCGGCGACCTGCCGCCGGTGCCGCCGGTGCCGCGCATCGCAGCGCTGGCTGCCGAGCCTCGACGGCGAGGTGCGCGCTGAAGCTGGAGGACCGCGTGCAGCTGCAGCGCATCTACCTGGCCTGGGTCGGGCCGCCGCGCTTCGACCCCGACGAGGCGCCGCTCGACGTGCTGATGTCGATCCTGGGCGAGGGGCGCAGCTCGCGCCTGCTACCGCTCGCTGGTGTACGAGAAGCAGATCGCGCGCGACGTCAGCGCCTACTACGCCGACGATGGAGATCGCCGGCGAGATCCGGGTCGACGCGACGGTCGCGCCCGGGCACACGCTCGAGGAGGTCGAGCAGGCGCTGCTGGCGGAGATGCGAGCGCATGCAAGAGCGAGCCGCCGAGCGACGAAGAGGTGCAGCGCGCGGTCAACCGCCTGGAGGCGCACTACGTGCGCCAGCTGGAGAGCGTCGGCGGCTTCGGCGGCCGCGCGGACCTGCTCAACTTCTTCAACGTCTTCACGGGCGACCCCGGCCGCCTGAACAGCGACTTCGACCGCTACCACGCGGTGACGCCGGCCGACGTGCAGGCGCGTCGCCGCGACAGTACCTGGGCAACGGGCCGCGTGCGCCTGGTCGTGTCGCCCAAGGCAGGAGGTCGCGGCCGCGGCGAGCGAGGTCGACCGCGACGCTGCAGCCGGGCCGGCGCGCGAGCCGCGCCTTCCGGCCGCCGATGCCGCAGCGCCTGAGGCTGGCGAACGGCCTCGACCTGCTGGTCGTGGAGAAGCACGAGGTGCCGACGATCGCCGCGGCGATCTACTTCCCCGGCGGCGCCGTGACTCGACCCGGCGGACAAGCCGGGCCTGCGCGCTTTCATCGGCGCGCCTGCTGATCGAGGGGACGAAGACGCGCATCGAGCACGCAGATCGCGGAGGAGTCCGACTTCATCGCGGCGCGGCCGAACGTCGGCATCGACCGCGAGAACGTCGATCGTCTCGCACCGAGGCGCTGACGCGGCACTGGGCGCCGGCGCTCGAGCTGCTGGCGGACGTGATCCGCAACCCGACGTTCCCGGAGGATGAGGTCGAGCGCGTGCGCCGCGAGCGCCTGACCGACCTGCGCCGCCTGCGGACGACCCCAACGCGATCGCCGACCGCGTGCGAGACGGGCCTGCTCTACGGCCGCGAGACGCCGCACGGCCACCCGATCAGCGGCCGCGGAGGAGTCGGTGGCGGCGCTGGCCGCGCGACGAGCTGGTCGACGCAGCACGAGCGCGGCTTGCTGGACAGCCGGCCGACCTTCCTGGTCGTCGGCGACATCGACGGCGGACGACGCTGGCGCGGCAGCTGGAGACGGCGTTCTCGGGCTGGCAGGCGGACGGCGTCGCGTCGCTGCCGGAGCCGGACTGGCCGGACGCCGAGCGCGGCGCGACGACGATCTACCTGGTCGACAAGCCGGGCGCGGCGCAGTCGGTGATCGCGGCGGGCCAGCTGACGGTGCCGCGGCCGCACCCGGACTACTTCGCCGCTGGTGGTGATGAACATGGCTTCGGCGGCCAGTTCACGGCGCGCCTGAACATGAACCTGCGCGAGGACAAGGGCTACACCTACGGCTACCGCTCGCGCTTCGACTGGCGGCAAGTCGCGCTCGACCTTCTCGGCCGGCGGCTCGGTGCAGACGGCGGTGACGAAGGAGTCCGCTGGTCGAGACGCTGAAGGAGTATCGCGACCTGCACGGCCGGCGGCCGATCACGCGAGGAGGAGTTCGAGAAGGCGCAGCTGCGGCCTGATCCGCGGCTTCCCGCCGACCTTCGAGACGCCGGGCCAGGTGCTGCGCCGCGCTGCTGGACATCGTGCACTACGGGCTGCCGGACGACTACTTCTCGACCCAGGTGGCGCGCTCGAAGCCGTGACGCTGGAAGACGTGCAGCGGGTGGCCGACGAGCACATCCACCCCGAGAATCTGACGGTTCTGGTCGTCGGCGACCTCGCGGTTATCGAGACCGGCATCCGCGAGCTCGGCTACCCGACGCTGCGCCTCGACTATGAGGGCCGGCCACTGGAGTAAGGTGCGCCAGCGGTTGAGTGATCGCGGCGCCGACACATGGCCGGCCGCCGCTTGAGAGCCGTCAGGCGATGGGGCAGCCCATGTCGCCCTTCCAGCCGACCTCCACCTTGTCGCCGCGGAGGACGACCGGGACCGAGATCGAATACTTGAGGACGTCGTCGAACCATTCCTGTCTGGCCATGACGCTGCGCTCCTCGAAGTCGGCGCCATCGGCGGTGAGGTCGGCGCGCGCCTGGTCGCAGGCGCTGCAGTTGGGGGTGGTGTAGAGGATGATGCGCTCGCTGACCTGGGTCATTCGTCTACCTCGCTGCGGATTTCGGGCCGAAGGCAGGCCGCCCGGCACTGTAGATTTTAGCCCTTCGGGCGGTGATCTCGGAACGGCGCTCGTGAAATCATGTACTACCGTACGCCAGTAGTCGATAATGATATAATCGTCCCATGAACCCGAAGAAGATCGAACCCTGTCCGAACTGTGGGTCCAAGAACGTGAGCTGGCGCAAGCCGCGCCCGACGGACACCGTCCTCACCTGGGCGCGCTACCTGGTGGACTTCGCCCTGGGAGGCGGCTCGGCCGATCGCGCGGGCGCGATCGGCGGGCCGGGAATGTACGGCGATACGGCCACGTCGGTGTCCTACACGGAGCTGCGGCAGCGCTTCGACATGAAGGTGGGGCTGAAGACGCCGGACCTCTTCTGGAAGTGCCCCGACTGCAAGAAGAAGGGCGAAGTCCGCGACCTGGCGGCGCTCGGCGGCGACATCGGCCTGCTGTCCTCGATGGAAGGGACGATTTCGAGCGAAGGCGGCGGCGTGACCGGCGGCATCGGCGGCGGCCCGAATCAGGAGTAGCGACCCTCTCCCCCAACCCCCTCTCCCATCAAGGAGAGGGGGCTTCCCGGAAAAAGGCCCGCAGGCGTGCTGGCTGGCGGCTGCCGGCCGGCGTTCGCTACAGTGTCGCTGATGGCGACGGTGCTACTGTTTCACCACGCGCAAGGGCAGACGGCCGGGTTCATGGCCTTCGCCGACGAGCTGCGGCAGGCCGGCCACACGGTCCACGCCCCGGACCTCTACGACGGCAAGACGTTCGCGGACCTCAACGAGGGCGTCGCCTACGCCCAGCACACCGGCTTTGGCGAGATCATCCGCCGTGGCACGGCGGCGGCCGAGGGGCTTCCGGCCGGCATCGTCTATGCAGGTTTCTCTCTCGGTGTCCTGCCCGCGCAGTCGCTGGCGCAGACGCGCCCAGGTGCGAGAGGAGCGCTCTTCTTTCACGCCTGCGTGCCGCCATCCGAGTTTGGGAGCCCGTGGCCCGAGGGTGTGCCGCTCCAGATCCACATGATGGATGCGGACGAGTGGTCCACGGAGGATTTGGTTGCGGCCCGGGCGATGGTCGAAGAGGTCGAGGACGCGGAACTGTTCCTCTACCCGGGGTCCGGCCACCTGTTCGCCGACTCGAGCCTCGGCGACTACGACGAGCAGGCAGCCGCATTGCTCAAAGAGCGCACGCTGGCTTTCCTCGCCCGGCTGGACGTGCACCAGGACCGTCGCGTCTAGCGGTCGCGAAGGCGGCGGCATCGGCATCGGTCACGATCAGGGCTAGCTGTCGATGCCGAAGAGGCGGGCGGCGTTGTCGCCGAGCACGAGGTCCTTTTCGGCGCGCGTGAAGCCTCCCAGTGACTCGATCAGCTCGACCGACTTGTAGGCGCCCATATCGAAGGGGTAGTCGCTGCCGAGCATGACGCGTTCCGCGCCAACACTGCGGACCAGGAACTCGAGCGCGCCGCGGTCGTGCACCAGCGAGTCGAAGTAGAGGCGGCCGAAGTACTCGCTCGGCGGCCTGTCGATCTTCACCCTGGCCTCGTCGCGGACCTGCCAGCCGTGCTCCCAGCGCCCCTTGACGTAAGGGCAGGCGCCGCCGCCGTGCGCGAGGTAGACCTTGAGGCGGGGGAACTCCTTGAGCACGCCACCGAAAATCAGGCTGGCTGCGGCGATGGTGGTGTCCATGGGGTTGCCGACCAGGTTCGTGAGATAGTAAGCGCCCAGGCGCTGGCCCAGCTCGGGCACGCCCATGGGGTGCAGGAACAGGGGCACGTCGAGCTCCTGCGCCTTCGCCCACAGCGGCGCGAAGCCGGCGTCGTCGAGGTCCTTGCCGTTGATGCTGGTGTATATCTCGGCGCCGCGCAGGCCTCGCTCCCTGACCGCGCGCTCGAGCTCCCGCGCGGCCAGCTCCGGCGCCTGCGCCGGCAGGGCCGCGATGGCGACGAAGCGCTTTGGGTTCGCTGCGACGACGTCCGCGAAGGCGTCGTTGACCTGGCGGCAGAGCCGCAGCGCCTCATCGGGCTCGCGGTTGTAGAAGAAGGTGAGGCCCGGCGCCGGCGACACTACCTGCATGTCGACGCCCTGCTCGTCCATGTCGCGCAGGCGCCTGTCGATGCTGTAGAGCTGCGCGGTCTCGAAGCCGCCGCCCTGGCGCAGCCTGTCGAGGCGCACGCCGCTCTCGCTCAGTGCCGGCAGCAGGCTCTCGGGGATGAGGTGGGCGTGGACGTCGATGATCAAGTTGAGCAGCAGCTTACTTGCTGCGACTCGCCCGCACTACTGCCGCCCGACGCGCCTCTTGCGGACCTGGCCCCGTCCCCAGACCGCGAGCTGCTTGAAGGGCAGGTGCTTCGAATGCCCGACCTCTTGAACCCCATTTCAGATTATCCGCATGCGACTTACTGAGCGGTACTTCGAGTCTGAGCGCTGATGCGACTTACTGAGAGGGTTTGTTCTCTATGAGTCCGCTTCGGGAGCACCTCCTGCGCGGAATGTGTTCAAATCGCGAATAGCCCGATTCACTTCGCCGAGGGCCATCCGGTTAGCTTCTAACAGCGAGTCATGGAGCCAGGCGTTGATCTCCAAAAGGAGCTGGCTGTGCTTTCGTACCATCGGACGCAGATTGACTGCATCGCCTTGCTTTGCCAAGAAGTCACGCGACGCGGGAGACCACCCGTCCCAAGAAGCTAACTGGGACACACTGAGTTGCACTTCACTTGTCATTTGCTCTTCGGCGGTATTGGGCTTGTCCCACTGTAGAGTGTGGCCGAGATAGGGCAGGGTGCGATGAAGGGCGAAGTTACGCAACTCTTGTACAAATCGCATCTCCGGGTTGGTGAGTAGCGTTGTCCGCCTCTCCTTGAAGCCGCTCGCAATCGCGTCGGAACGGTTCCCCAGTAAACGTCGAGAGTGGTCGACTAGAGTCATTGCGCTGGCCACGTAGTTGTGGAGAAGCCGACTAACCTCATTCTGGAACGCTTCTCGAACCGTCGGCGGCCTGACGTTCTGAATTAGCTCAATAGCCAGTTTTTCATCAGTCGCCGCCTTATCTAGGAGCGCCAGTAGGTCAGCGCAGTTACGTGCAACAACGTAAAGCGTGATGCGTAGCGCCTCACACTCAAGGTGCTCCAAGTAGCCGGGGTGCTCGAATATGCGACGTTCAGCCTCTCTCAGTTCCTGGCGGTACGAATCCCAATCACGTGGATCCACCGGCTTCTCCATAGTTCGCCCGCGTGCGGGCGAACCCCTTTCCGACCCACTCAGAGTACGACGACCGGGTCTCGTGACGGCTGACGGGCTTCTTGGGGCGCATAGGTCGTCCTTACCGATAAACCTCTGCCTCAGGAATGGAGGCTCCGTCCACGACCTCAAAGTCACAGTGAGGCGGCGTACCTTGAGGTTCAAGCCAGATTTCGTTGCCTTCCTTGCGTGACTTGCTGTAGAGGCGCAATCGCAAGGCAACCACTTGGCTGGGCGCGTTGTCAGCAGCTAGTTGAAGGCTCAAGTAGTAGTCTTCGAAGTAGGAGATCGACTGTTCTACTGGCGTATCTTGGTGAGTCGACCAACCGCCTTGCCCATTGCCATATTCGGCAGTTGCGATCTCCAGTATTCCCTCTGTGTGAAAATCGTGATAGCGTTCCTCTATTCCTTGCCATCGAAAGTAGACATCTCGGTCGGTAAACAATAACCACGGACTCAACTTTGGTGCGCCATTACTTGTGTAACTCATTATCCAAACCAACTCTTGTATCCGGCCATAACAACGTCGCACTGGTTCCTCGCCGAGATTTCTGACGTGAAGAAACGCGCGCATTGTACCCGTGTAGTGACCAAATTTGCGAGTCACGTCGGGCTCAACCAGGAGTCGGGGTACTCGAGCTGCCTCTAGCCGGTTCACACGGTCTTCCCACATGAGATTGGCAGCCGACAGGCTCTCATTAATGCGGTCGGCTGTAATATTTACGCCGCGCCACAGCCTATAGGGTGCGCGAAGGAAGACGACGCCTAATAGCAATGACAGTACTAAGAACCCGGGACTTATCGCTACGCCCAGGATGACTGTAAGGGGAATGCCCACGCCTGTCAGTAAACTCAATCCCCATGCGGTTGCCCAACTCACCACAGCCTCGCGCCCTTCCCAGGCAGGGAAGCTCTCTGCCCATAAGGCTGAAAGGTACTTGGCTATCGAGTAAGTCCGCGGTCTGCTCATTGCCTAAAGTATGCCAGATGCGACTAAAATGCGGGCGTGACCATTTCATTCACGCCACTCCGCACACCCGCTACATTGGGATTTGTGGGTTAGGTGATCGGACCGCCAATGGCAAAGTGGTTTGGTGGTATGGGGCGTTTTGTGATAGCTCTGTGGTGCTGCGCTTGGATGATGAGCTTAGTGGGAGCGGCCCTTTACGTCGCCACGGGCGTTCGGGGGTTGGCCCTGCCATTTGATTGGACACGACCACTCGGGTTCGCGATCTTTATCGGCCTCGCCTGGTATATAGCAGGCAGGCTTCCCTTTTGGCAGCAGGCTGGTGAGTATGACGATTGCTGGCATTTGCCGGGGACGAAACGACCCTGAGCATTTGTGCCGATAGCGCGAGCGCCTTGAGGAAGTCTTTCTGCACGCAGAGCTGCCCGCAGGCGACCCTAGGCCGTTCCTTGCTGCCTCCTGGAAACACAGAACAGAACACCGGGGCCGCACTGTGCTCAATGCGAGGGACGTGGCTGTTCGGCACGGATGATTCAAACGCCCACTGAGCGGCCCGCGGTCACTCGCGGCCGGCGGGCGCGTCGAGGACGGCGATGGCGCGCGCGACGACGGTGTCCCAGGGGTGGGCGGCGAGGACGGGGACGCCGAGCCGGGTCGCTTCCGCCCGCAACCACTCGCTGTAGCGCCAGCTTGTGTGGGCCCTGTCGGGGTGCGGTTTACCTTCGCGGGCCATGAGGTTGCGCGCGATCTGCCGCTCGTCCTCCTCGTAGATGACCAGGCCGCGCACGAGGCCCCGCGCCGGGATGCCGCCGTGGGCTCGCTGGACGGCCAGCGACGGCAGGATGAAGTCGCCCTCCAGGACGACCGGCGGGCCGCCTTCGACGTGGTTGGCAATGACATGCTCGAGCGCCTCGGCCATGACGCGAGCGTAACTAATGATCTGGGCCAGCTTCGCTTCCTCGTCCATGCGCCGGAACTCGTCCGGGTGGTCGCGGTAGAAGTGCAGCACCGGGTATTTTTCCGGCGCCGTCATGCGCTCCAGGATCACCTGGAAGTCGTCGACCTCGGTGAGGCCGACGCGGTAATGGTGCGCGAGCGCGTAGCTGACGTGCGTCTTGCCGACGCCGCTGGCGCCGCCGATCAGGAGCGCCCGCCAGGGGGGTTGCTCAGGCATCGTGGCGCCCCGGCCTTACGATGGCGGCAGCAGCGATACGCCCGACCTCTTGAACCACATTCAGAAACCCGAAATGCAGCTTACCAGAGCCGTTCCAGGTACGAATGGCGGATGCAACTTAGCGGGGTGAATTGTGCTGAAAACAGACTCGCCCTGGCGCCACAATCTGCGCCCGCCGCCAGGCCTTGCCGAGCAGGCGGCCAAAATGAGATTGTCCTCGACGCGCCGGAGACTCCCTTAACATAATGTTCAGAGCATTGATTGTCCGCAGGTCCGCGGCGCGCGACCGGCTTAACGCTCGGCGTAGTGCGAAGCGCCGTGCCAATCGATGAGCACGACAGGCTCATTGCCGACGACCCAGCCGTCGTGACCCGACGGCAGCACCGTGATGTCGCCCGGGCCGGTGTCCACCTCTTCGCCCGACTGCATCACAAGGTGTGCATGACCGCTGACCTGATACTGAAAGTGGGGAGCCTCGCACCAATCGGTGCCGGCGATCGGCTTGACGTCGTTGGACCACTTCCAGCCTGGCTCCAGGGTCAGGCGGCCCACCACGCCCCCACCGACGTTCACGAGCTCGAGCTTGCCGTGGGGGAACGTACGTACCTCGTCCGGCTTGCCCATTTCTTTCCACTCGAAGTTCATGGCACTCTCCTTGCGCGAGTCGCCGTTCAACCTTGGGCTAATTGTATATCTATCGGCCCAAGTGCTGAGTTTCGTATCTGCAGTCTGGGTTTGGTCGGGGCGGGGCGATTCGAACGCCCGACCTCTTGAACCCCATTCAAGCACTCTACCAAGCTGAGCTACGCCCCGACCTGAGGGTAACGAGGAAAGTCTAGCATGGGTGGGGTGGCTGGCCGGCCTGTCGGCTGGTCGGCTCGTCCGGCCAGAGGAATGGCCGTGAGGCTGCCGGGATTCCTCCTTGCGTCGGAATGACAGAGGGCGTGCATGCGTGGGAGAAGGCGCGGGCTTCTCGCAGGTGGCGGCGCCGGGATTCCTCCTTGCGTCGGAATGACTGAGGGTGGCGTCGGAATGACAGAGGCGCGCAGAGGGTGGGACTTAGAGCTGGCCGGCGGACTCGAAGATGCGGCCCAGGGCGACGATCATGATGCCGACGAGGGCGATGGCGACGAACTCCAGGATCACGGGGCCGCGAAGGTCGTCCGCAAGGTGGTGCTGGACCAGGCCGCTGCCCAGGTAGAAGACCAGGAGCAGGAAGACGGCGGCCAGGTAGCTTTCCAGGGGCAGGAAGTACAGGCCCCAGCGCGCCTGGGCGACCACCAGGCCGACGACGCCGGCGTAGACGAGCGCGCGCACGGGGTCGGCCTCGGCCTCGCGCAGGACTTCGACCGAGAGCATCAGGGTCACGAGGCCGACGGCCACGGCGGCGGGCACCAGGGAGACGTCGAAGGTGTAGACGACGGCGAAGAAGGCGAATGCGGTCAGGTAGGTGCCGATGTTCAGGATCAGGCGCGCCAGGGGGTAGACGCCGTCCAGCGGGTCGACGGAGACGTGGTCGGCGTACATGATCGCGGCCATGAGGCCGGAGGCGGCGATGACGCCGGGCAGGGCCCAGTAGCCGCCGGCAACGTCTTCGAGGAAGAGGCCGGAGCCGAGCGTGAAGAGCGCCGGCAGGAAGAGGAAGGGCGCCGTGGCCGGCGAGGTCGCCCTCGAAGTCGCCGTGGGGATGGGTGCGGAGCACGCCGTCGGCGCCAATGGTGACCAGCGCGGTGACGACGAGCAGGATCCAGGGCTTGGTTGGTTCGATGGCAAGGAACAGCAGCAGGCCGATCGCGTAAATCGCGACGAGGAGGGCGAGGCGTGAGGCCGGCGGCGTCGGCTGGGCAGGGACCCCGTAGTAGGCGTCCGGCTCCGGGGCGGCCGGTTCGAACTCGAAGGAGCCGTCCTCGATGAACTCTTCCTCCGCGAGGGCGTCCTCGAGGGGTTCGTCAGCTTCAGGACCGAGCTCTTCTTCGAGCTCTTCCGCTGCTTCGGTGGTTTCTTCGTCGGGTGCTTGGACCATAAGTTCGCCGTTGCTCAGGCCTGCGAGATTGTACCGGCGGGAACAATCTCCGGCAAGCGATTAGCGGTCAGCTCTCAGCAATCAGCTCTCAGCCAGAAGGGGACCTCTGGGAGAACGCGTGTACAACACTCCTCAAGTCTCTGGCTGACTGCTGACAGCTGACCGCTGAAAGCTATTCTTCGGCCCAAACCGGCTTCTCCAGGCCGAACATCTCGGCGGCGTTGCGGTACCAGAGCAGGTCCTTCTCCTCCTCGGTCAGGCCCAGCTCCTCGAACATGCGCGTGAAGCGCTCGACGTGCTCGTGGATCTCGTCGGCGTTGCAGTCGGAGCCGAAGACCAGCTTCTCGATCGGGATCTCCTTGCCGATGAGGCCGCGCTCCATGGCGTGGCGCTCGAGGGTGCGTCCGCCGGACATGTCGAAGTAGACCCAACGCCGCCAGCGCGCGACCGATGCCGCCTCGTCGTAGTTGCCGGTGCCGCCGAAGTGGGCGCCGATGACCTTGAGGCGGGGGAAGCGGTTGGCGATTGTCTCCAGGTGGAAGGGGCGCATGTAGGTCGCGGAGGTGGGCCGGCCGCGGCCGAAGGGGCCGGTCTGCATCTCGGGCTCGGGCTGGCCGGGACGCCAGTTGCGCTTCTTCTCTTCGTAGTCGGCGCGGGCTTTCTCGGCCATCGCGTCCATTTCACGCATGCGCTTCGCCGATTCAGGGTCGCGGCGGGGATGGCGCGCCAGGAGGTCCATGAAGCCGCCGATTACGCCACAGTGGAAGAGGATGGGCATGTCCAGCTCTTCGGCGGCCTTGTAGGCGGGGTTGTGGTCGGGATGGTCGTAGGGGCGGGGCGTGCCGATGATCTTGAAGCCTTTGTAGCCGAGGCCGTGGAGCTGGTAGACCCGCTCGTAGGTGACCTCGGCGGGGTCGATCACGGCGTGGGGCACGAAAAGGTCCTCGTGCTTCATCGCCAGCTCGAGGCACTGCTCGTAGCTGAGGCCGAACCTGCCGCCACAGAGCAGGCTGGCCTTCACGGTCCCGACCTCCCTGAGCCTCTCGGCCAGATGGTCGACGGCCTCCTGGGGTGTGCGCTCCTTCGGCTCGGCGGCGGCCCCGCGTTTGGCGCGCGAGCCTCGGCCGCGGCGAGGGGTGGCGTCCTCGGCCTCGGGCATGGTCGCCGGCGGGCGCATGAAGGGAGGCCCGCCGGGGCCTCCGCGGGGGAAGTGGACGTGGATGTCCCAGATTCTCAAGTCGATGCTCCTTCAGGCGAACGGGCCGCGCCGCCTGATTCTAACGCGCGGGCCGCTCAGCCACTATTGAGGCGCGGCGCCGCCATCGCCCGTCTTTTCGATGTCGATCGTGCAGTCGGCCAGCAGGGCGACGATTGCGCCGATGGCGGCCACGACGGGCGCGAATATCGCGACGCCAACGCCGATGGTCAGGGGAAATTCGGCGACCGTGCCAGCTTCGTTCTTGACGATGACCTTGCGCACGTTGCCTTCGTGGATCAGCTTTTTCGCGCGCTCGACCAGGTCTTCGCCGCTCAGGGTCTGCTTTGTTTCGCCTTCGGCCATCAGGTGTCCTCCAGGTGCGGGATTCAGTGTGCGGAGCACATGCCAGGAATGGCATGACGAAAGCGCCAGAGGCCATCGCAGCGTTTGGCCACGGGACAAGTCTAGCGCGTCAGCGTTGGGCGCTCAGGCTGTCGATGAGGGCGTAGCAGAATCTGGCGGCGTCTTCGAGGTCGGGAATCGCCACGGACTCTCTGACGGTGTGGAAGTCGCGGCCGCCGAGGCCCACCACGACCACGTCTAGCCCGTGACGGGCGTAGTTGTTGGCGTCGGTGGCGCCTCCGGAGGCGATCAGCTCCGGCACAAAACCGGCGCGCTTCATGGCGCCGGCGACCTCCTGGACGACCGGATGCGAGGCGTCCAGCTTGTAGCCGCCGAATTCCTCGCGCAGGCGGCATTCGACCTTGCCGCCGGGGAAGGCGCGCTCGCACCTCTGCCAGGAGGTCCAGGATGCGCTGGCGCAGGGCTTCGAGCTTGGCCTTGTCGCGGCTGCGAGCCTCGGCGGTTACGCTCGCGGTCTCGGGCACGGCGTTTGCGGCTGTGCCGCCGCTGATCAGGCCGATGTTAGCCGTGGTCTCGTCGTCGAGGCGGCCCTGAGGGAAGCCGGCGACGAAACGGGCGGCCATGTGTATGGCAGAGATGCCCTTCTCGGGCTCGACGCCGGCGTGCGCGCCGCGGCCGGTGAAGCGCAGCTCGGCGCTGAGACGGCCGGGCGCGGCCACGGTGATCTTGTACACGGGACCCTCGCCGTCGAACTCGGCGCCGCGCCGCGCCGAGACCATCGAGTAATCCAGATTTGCCGAACCTTCCAGGCCGCTCTCCTCCCGACGGGTGAAGACCAGCTCCAGCGCGGGCAGGGCCTTGCCCGCCTCCTGGAGGGCGGCAATGCCTTCAAGGATGGCCGCGACGCCGGCCTTGGGGTCGCCGCCGAGGACGGTCGAGCCGTCGGTGTGGATCAGGTCGCCATCGACCAGGGGCTGAATGCCGCGGCCGGGCTCGACAGTGTCCATGTGGGCGCCGAGGAGGAAGGCCTCGCCGCCGTCGCCTATGCGGGCGATGACGTTGCCGTAAGCGTCCTGCCGCACGTGCGCGCCGAGCGCCTGCAGGCGGCGGCGCAGGTCATGCGCGAAGGCCTCCTCCTCCCCGGAGGGACTGTCGATGCGCACGAGGTCGAGAAAAGTCGCGAGGAGGCGGTCGCGGTCGATCATCTGGGTCCGTCGGTCATGCGAATCTCCGGCTCATTCTATTCACGCCGCGCGGTCGGGGAGCGGTTATTCGGCCGCTTCAACGCGCTCCTTTATCCGCCTCACGTCCTTGTTTATGACTCCACGGCCGATGAGGGGCATGAGCACGGCGCCGACTATTCTGTTGATGGCGTTGCCGCCTGTCATCGTGGTGGTTTTTTTGAGCAAGGAGCCTTCGCCTTCGGGCTGTACCTCGATGATGTGCCGGAATTGGCCGGTGTCGTCGTCAGCTTCGAAGACGATTCGGCGCGGCGCGTCCAACTCCACGACGCTCAGCCTTGCGTTGTGCTTGCCCATCATCGTCGATGTCGAGTTGTACCGGGAACCGACGTGGGCTGGCTCATCGCCCTCAGGCTGGATGGTGAGCGGGTGAGACGACCACTCGGGGTGGCGGGGAAAGTCGGCGATGTACGCGAAGACCGCCTCGGCGGGCGCGTTGACCTTGATCTGGCTTCTCAAAGTTGGCATGCCTTCCCTCCATCGGAGCGAGTGGGCGAAGAATAGGTCTAACATCCTGCGCTGGCAATCAGTTCTCTTCGTTCAGGAGGCCGGCCAGTCGATGGTTGTGCGACGTTCCCCTTGAGCGCTTAGATGGCGATTTCACTCGCCCGCTCAGGGGCGCGCAAGATAGACTGCTAACTTAGATGAGCAATCCTGCCGTAGAGCTGGACCGCGCCGAGCGAACCGCAACCGACCGAACCAGGACTCTACGCATCGCGGCCTGGTCGTTCGGCGCCTGGGTCGCCCTCTTCCTCGTGATCGCCGGTGTCCGCCAGGTCGATGAGACGCAGAAAGAGCTGCGCCTCATTCCATACCTGCAGTACGACGACCGCGTCGACTTCGCCTACTTCTACGCCGCTGCCGACCAGGTCTGGCACGGCGACCTGGACCAGCTCTATCCTGCGAAGTACGAGTACATCTTCTATCCAGGCGACCCGGCTTTTGACCTGACGTCCAACGAGTACCTGAAGGCACGCCTCCTGACACGGGGCAACTATTACAACCCGCCACTCGTCGCGATCCTGCAAGCGCCGCTGGCCGCGATGCAATTCAAAGGGGCCTTCTGGACATACTCGGCCATCAGCCTGGCGGCGTTCCTGGGCTTTATCGCGCTTTTCTGGCGCGCCGGCCGCGCCGTCCCGGAGATGCCGCTGGTGGTGATTGGGATGCTGGGGTTCCGTCCCGTACACGAAGCGATAATCATGGGCCATCTCTCCCTGTTTTTCGTCTTCGCGCTCGGCGCCGGATTCCTGGCGCTGCGGGCGAAGCAGCCTTTTCTGGCCGGCCTGGCGCTGTCGCTGCTGGCCCTCAAGCCGCAGTGGGCGATCTTGCCGGCCCTGTTCCTGGTCTGGAGGGGCGAGTGGCGCGCCCTGGCGACGATGGGCTTCTTCTCCGCCATCCTCTTTCTACTTCCCTTCCTGCCCACCGGCCTCGATAGCTTCCGACACTACGTCCAGTTCCTGCGCGACCAGTCCGACGTCGACCTGGTGAACGCGCCGCACATGTTCAGTTGGAACGGCTTCATGTCCAAGCTGGAGCCGAACGACCCCTTCGCGCTGCCGTCCGCCGATGTCAACAAGACGCTGCTGTACACGCTTGCAGGGCCTGACGCTCGGGGCCGTGCTCACCGTCTGGTGGGGGCGGGACCTCTATCTCGGGGTAGCAGCGACGATCCTGGGAATGCTGCTGGTCAGCACGCATTCGGTCTGGTATGACTGGGCATTCGTGACCGTCGCTGCCGGTTTCCTGATCATGAGGCCGGCGCCTGTGGCGGTGCGCGGCCAGATATGGTTCCTCCTGGTGGCGCTCTTCATCACCAGTGCCCAGTCGGTCGGTGTGATCTTCGCGCCGGACGGCCGGCATGGCTTCTTACACTGGTCCGCCTCCGGCTTTTTCTCGGTGACGCTGGTCGCGGCGGCGACGCTGCTCTGGTGCGTGGCGCGCACGCTCATGGAGGGCCTGATCAAGGCGCCAAGGCTGCCTCCATGGCGTTCGCGGGCGATGGTCCGGGCCTCAACCTGAACGACGGAGTCTGCACCTGAGGGCATCGCCGCGCCCACCGGCCGCCGGAGTGGGCGCCGGCAACGCACGGGCAGCCCTACATCGCCGAAGCGGCTTCGCCTAAAATGAGCGCGCCCTGTGGTCCGGAAGGGAAGGAGCGTGGACATGAGTGAGCGTTGGGACGAGGCCTACAAGCGAAAGCTGATGCCGGCCGATGAGGCGGTGAGGCTGATCCCGGACGGCGCCAGCATCGTCCAGCCGCTCGGCGCGGGCGAGCCTCCCGCGGTCCTCGGGGCCATAGCGGACGCCGCCCGCAGAGGCCAGTTCACGAACCTGACGATGCGGGCGCTTCTTCCCTTCGCCGCGACGAAAGCGACGGTCCTGGCCCCGGACCTCAAGGACGTGATCCACTGGGACTCGATGTTCCTGGGAGGC
The DNA here is from genome assembly GCA_963703905.1 of uncultured Chloroflexia bacterium. Lineage (GTDB taxonomy): Bacteria > Chloroflexota > Dehalococcoidia > DSTF01 > WHTK01 > DATLYJ01. Next base: position 88,458 of record CAVPFY010000004.1, on the reverse strand, counting down.
GCCGACCGCGACGCGCATCGCGAAGGCCGCGCTGTGTTCACCCCCAACTACTTCCACCAGGTGCCCAGGCTCCTCACCGAGTTCATAAAGGTCGACGTCACGATCGCCTGCGTCTCGCCGATGGACGCGAACGGCTTCATGAGCTTCGGTGTCGGGGTCGAGTACACGTCGACCGCGGCACGGGTGGCGAAAACGCTGATCGTCGAAGTGAACGAGCACATGCCCCGCGTCCATGGTCAGGCCTTCATTCACGTAACGGAGGTCAGCGCCATCGTCGAGAACCACCGGCCGCTGCAGTCGCTGGCCACGCCGCCGATGCGCGCCGAGGACGAAGCGATCGGCGGCACGATCGCAGAGATGGTGCCGGACGGCGCCACCGTCCAGCTGGGCATTGGCGGCATACCCAATGCCGTGTCGCATTACTTGCGCACCAAGAAGGACCTCGGCATCCACTCGGAGATGTTCGTCGACAGCATGGTCGACCTGATCGAGGAGGGCGTGGCGAACGGCTCCAGGAAGACCTTTCACCCCAACAAGGCGATATTTACCTTCGCCGCCGGGACGGAGCGCATGTATCGCTTTCTGGACGACAACCCTTACTGCGAGGCCTACCCCGTGTCCTACACCAACGACCCAGGGAACATCGCCAAGAACAACACGCTGATCTCGGTGAACTCGACGATCGAGGTCGACTTCACGGGCCAGTGCTGCTCGGAGTCGATGGGCCACCAGCAGTTCAGCGGCACCGGCGGCCAGGCCGACTTCGCGCGCGGGGCCTTCAATTCGCCCGGCGGCAAGAGCTTCATCGCCTTCTATTCGACCGCCCGCGGCGGCGACATCTCGCGCGTCGTGCCGATGCTCTCGCCCGGAGCGGCTGTGACGACGCCCAGGCAGGAGGTGCACTACCTGGTGTCTGAGTACGGCTGCGCCCTGATCAAGGGCAAGTCCGTGCCCGAACGCGCGAAGGCGATCATCGGACTGGCCCACCCCAAGTACCGCGACATGCTGACGGAAGAAGCGAAAAAGCTGCGTTACCTTTAGGGCGGAAGATGGGGACGGGCGCATCCGTCCCGAACAATCCTGCCGCACCACGAATCAAGAAGAAGAGGTGAACCTTGTTCAAGGGCGTCGACCATGTCGTGATTGCCGTGAAGGACCTGGAAGCCAGCATCAAGAACTACGAAGCGATTTACGGCGTCCCCGCCACGGACCTGGGTGAGCCGCAGGGCGCCGGTTTCAAGAACGCCCACTTCCGCTTCGATGGCGGCTCTTACCTGGAGCTGGTGTCGCCGACGAATGACACCGGCCCCGTCGGGCGCCGGGTGGAGGCCTCCGGCGACGGCGTCTACCTCGTTGCCATGCAGGTAGACGACCTCGAGAAGACGCTCACGGATCTGCGGGGCAAGGGCATACGCCTGATCGGCGACCCGGGCCCCGGCAACTCGCCGCGGGGCCAGGTCTTCGTCCACCCGTCCGCCACCGGCGGCGTCCTGACGCAGCTCGTCCAGCGCTGAGAGTCCACCGGCCCTCCCTTCTTCGCGGCGAGTCTTCGACTCCCAACGTGAGGGGATGTTCGGGAGAGCGCCTACGCCGCGAGCGAGGCTTGAGGGCGATAGTTCGCACGTCAGTGCCTGTGGAGCATCACTTCAGCCCTAGGCTATGCTGCGGGCCGAGGAGGGTCACGAATGGCCGAGGTCCGTAAGCTGAGAGTGCTCTGGGCGACCGATGGCAGCAGCAATTCGCGGAACGCGCTGCCGCTGCTGCGGCAAATGGTCCTGCCGGCGGCCGAGAAGCTGGTTGTCCTGACGGTCGCGCCGCATTCGCTCATCAGCCCAGCGCGGCCCGACCTCGCTTTTCTGACCAATGTCACTAAGTCCGCGAAGCGAAAAGCCCTGCTGGAGGCGAAGCAGGCCGCCGAACGCGAGGCCACCGAGCTCGACCCCGGCATACCGGTCGAGGCGATTTCGCGCTGGGGACACCCGATCGAGGAGATCCTGAAGTCGGCCAATCAGAACAAAGCCGACCTAATCGTCATGGCCGCCAAGGGGCACACCAACCTGCGCCTGATCTTCCTGGGTAGCGTCACGCAGGGCATCGCCCAGAACACGGCGCGGCCGTTGCTGATCGCGCGGCCCGGGGCGCAGGCCGTGCGTAAGGTGCTGCTTGGCTACCATGGCACGTCAGCGGCGAAGAGGGCGCTGGCGTTCCTGAACCGCCTGGCGCTGCCGAAGGACGCCGAGCTCGTCATCCTCACGGTCATCGAGCCCTTCACCATGCCTGAAGGGACCCCCGCTTCGTATCGCCGCCAGGCGCTGGTGGAAGCGCATCGCATAAACGCGCGCCGCCACAAGGATGCCGAGCGTTCGCTTTCCACGCTGGCGAAAAAGATCGAGGAGTCCGGACGCAGAGTGTCGACGGAAGTGCGCGCAGGGCCGGCAGCGGCGCTGCTGGACGCCGCCGCGCGCGAGCATCAGGCGGACCTGCTGGTGGTGGGTTCGCGGCGGCCAACGCCGGAGGGGCACTACATGCTCGGCAGCACTGCTGAGAAGCTGGTGCGCCATGCCCACACGTCGGTGCTGGTCGTCCGCTGAGCGAGGCTAGCTTGGCGGGATACCCAGCGCCTCGAAGGAGCCGGCTCCGGCGTCGTACCTGGCCTGGGCGGCACGCATAATCTCGAGCGAGTCCGGGCGGCGCGCGACGTCGGCGAATATCTGGCTTTCGTTCCGCCGCGCGGCCGCGAGGGGCAGGTCGCGGCCCTCGACCAGGCTGCGTTTCGCCGCCGCCAGGGCCCAGCGCGGCCAGCGCGCGATGTGCGTAGCCCAGGCGATGGCCTCTTCGCGCAGCCGCGCGTCGGGGACAACGCGATGGACCGCGCCCATGGCCAGGGCATCCCGAGCCGAGACCGGGCGGCAGTCCAGGATCATCTCCATGCACTTCGAGTAGCCGATCAGGCGCGCCAGGCGCGTGGTGCCGCCGCCGCCGGGAATGATGCCCAGCGCTACCTCCGGCTGGCCATAGGTCGCGGACTCCGCGGCGATGCGCAGGTCGCAGGCCCAGGAGAGCTCCGAGCCCCCGCCCCAGGCCTGGCCATTGTTGGCGGCGATGAAGACCATGGGTATTGCCTCGATTACGTCGAAGATGCCCGGCTGAGCGCGCCTTGGCCGGCCACCGGCGGCCGGAGGCCGGCTGAAGCCGTCGGCCAGCGCCTGGAGAGACCAATGGGCGATGAAGTAGCCGGGCGTGTCCGAGGCCAGGACAACCACGCCGCAACCGGCCTCTTCCGCTAATTGGGCGGACTCAAGGATCCGCGCCGCCAGCTCGCCGGAGCCGAAGTTCTTCGGCGGGCTGTCAATAACGATGAGGCCAACGTTTTCGGCCGGGTACGAGAGATGGGCTGCTGCCGGCATTGGGATTTCCTTTCGGGCGTGACGTCGTTCGCGATAGCTTTGATTCGGCGCAACGGCCCGTCAAGGGCGCGGCGACAGGCGGTTGACATGCCACCGCCGCGCCTGCCTAGGCTGGCTAGACGATCCGGGGAGGTGGTTGCCCTTGAAGTTCGGCATCTTCTACGAGCTGCAACTGCCCAAGCCTCTGGACAGAGACACGTGGGATGCCGACGCGGAATACCGCGTCTACCAGGAAGCGCTGGACCAGGTCCAGTACGCCGACGAGCTCGGCTTCGACTTCGTCTTCGAGGTCGAGCATCACTTTCTGGAGGAGTATTCTCACTCCTCGGCGCCCGAAATTTTCCTGGCCGCCGCGAGCCAGCGCACGAAGAACATTCGCCTGGGTCACGGCATAGTCCTCACACCACCGGCCTACAACCACCCTGCGCGAATCGCGGAGCGCGTAGCGGCGTTGGACCTGGTCAGCAACGGCCGCGTGGAGTTCGGCACGGGAGAGTCGGCCTCGGAGATGGAGCTCGGCGGCTTTGGCGTCTCGCGCGAAGACAAGAAGGCGATGTGGGAAGAAGCGACGCGCGAGATCGTCGCGATGATGACCGAGGAGCCGTATCAAGGCCACGAAGGCCAGTATTTCACGATGCCGGGCCGCAACATCGTCCCCAAGCCGCGCCAGAAGCCACACCCGCCGCTGTGGGTTGCCGCATCGCGGCGGGAGACAGTCCTTGTAGCCGCGCGCATGGGCATGGGCTCGCTGGGCTTCGCCTTCGAGACGCCGGAAGAAGCTGCCGAACGCGTCCAGTCCTACTACCGCCTGGTGCGGGAGGAGTGCCGGCCCATTGGCAAGGCGATCAACCCGGCGATCGCGGTGCTGTCGTCGCTGATGTGCCTGGACAGCGACGATGAGGCCGTCGAGAAGGGCCTCGAGGGCGCGCAGTTCTTCAGCTACTCGCTGGGCCACTACTACGGCCCCACGGGCGCCACCCACAGGCCCGGCCGCGAGAACATCTACCGCCAGTTCAGGGAAGTGCCCCCGGAGCAGCGGGTCGCCGGCATGCGCGCGGCCGCCCGCGGCGTGCAGATCGGTGGGCTGGCCGCCGAGGCCGAGGCCGAGCCCGAGGACGAGGTGCAGCGAGCCCTGTTTCGGGCGGCGAAGCGCGGCGGCATGATCGGGTCGCCCGAGTACGTGCGCCAGAACCTGCTGGCCTACGAGGCCTCGCACCTGGATGCGATGATCTTCGTCTGCCAGTCCGGGGCGCGGAAGCACGAAGACATCATGCGCTCGCTCAAACTATTCGCGGCGGAAGTGATGCCGGAGTTCAAGGAGCGCCACCCGCAGCACCAGGAGTGGCGCTCAGAGCAGCTAAAAGGCATTCCCCACAAGGTCGTTTCATCGATCTAACGAGACCATGCCCAAGCCCGACGAAATTGCCGACCCGACATATCGCATGGAGATGGCGGACGCCAACGCCGCCCTCAATGACGGCCGCTATCTGGATGCCGTGCGCAAGTGCGCCGACGCATTCCTCAGTCTCCTGCAGAGCCGCCCCGACCTGGTCGCGGCCGGCGCCGGCGTCCGCCCCGGCATGATCTGGCCGCGGCTCGGCGTGCGCCTGGCCTTCGATGAAGGCCGGCCGCCGCGCATGGAGTGGGACAAGGAGCGTTTCAGCTTCGCGGAGGCGATAACGTATTACGAGTTCACGCTGGAGCAGTTGATCCGGATCACGAATCCGGCCGGGCACTGAACGGCTCCTCGTGGTCAGCGATCCACCCTCAGCGTGCAAGAAACGCGCATAATAGTCCCGCCATGTCGAGCCGAGTGAACGATCGCAAGAAACCTAATTCCACTTCAGATCGCGAATGGATGTCGGTGGATGATGCCTTCGTCAGATTCCCCGGCGAGTGGGTATTGATGCAGGTCGGTTCCTTCGACAGGTTCGAAAACCCGGAGGCTGGATTCATAGTCACGCATTCACGGAGCCGGGACGAGATATCGGACGTCTTGAACGTTCAACCGCGGCGCTCGAAACGGGTACCATCGGATGGACCATATTTCATATTTCATGCAAGGCTTGCATCGAGCCATGCGCAGGTGGAACGTACATTCCTGCGAATGATGGCACTGGGGAAGAAGACGGCGGATGCTCGGCGGTCAAAATGACATTGTCATCACCCTCCAACAGCGCGACACGGACAGAGAAGGGTGGTTGCGCGCACCTGTACGGGCCGGTCCCGATATCATCCTCTGGTCGCTCCTGAATCCCGGAGTCCCTCAGTCGTCGATAAGTCCAAAGGCACAGCGCGACTTGGCCCGCTGGGCGCCTGACCACATTGCCGAGGCGCCTGGAGGCTATCACGTGCTCCATGGCCCAACCGTCCAGGGGCAGCGCCTGCCGGACATAACCGTCCGTGTCAGCAGGCTCGCGGCCCTGCTCGATATCGACTGTTTCATCGGCTACGATTTCTTGACTCTTTTCAAGGAGATTCGATTCGCCACGCGCACCCTTCAGGTCACCTTGATGCCCTAACAAAAGCTAAGGAGGTTGTTTCCTAAGAAGCTATAGCCCCAGCTTTCCGGGGTTCAGCGTCCCCGTCGGGTCCAGCGCGGCCTTGATGCGCCGCAGGACGTCCATGCCGGGGCCAAGCTCGCGCTCCATCAGGTGCGCCAGGCGCAGGCCGGCGCCGTGGCAATACTCCATGGAGCCGCCCAGGTCCTGCACGGAGCGCAGCAGGCCGTCGATGACGCCGCTGAGGCGCTCCTGGCCGCCTTCGGCCTCGGCCAGCGCGAAGGTGGCCGAGAACATCTCCGGCGCGGTCCAGAGGCCGCATTCGCCCAGGCCGGCGCCTTCACGGGCCGACACTTCGTGGCAGATGGCGCGGAAGGGCAGGATCTGCGAGGCCGGCAGCGCCACATGGATGTAGTCGAAGGCGATGCCCTCGCGGCCGGGCCCGCGACCGCGGTTGCCGGCCCGGCGCTCGCGCGCGAAGCGCTCGGCGATGACGTGGCGGTTGTCCCAGAGGTCGCGGGCCTCACGCTCCGGCAGCGGGCGGGCGCCGCGCCCGGCTACGATGCGGCGGGCGCGCGCGGCGCAGGCCTGCACTTCTTCCTCGAAGCCTTCGAAGCCGAGATAGAGGGCCGGCGGTTCCTCGTCGCGAGCCCGCCAGGCGTTCGCGTGCTCCTCGCCGTAGTCGAGGAAGACGGGACGCAGCCCCAGGGCGCAGACCTCTTCGACGGCGGCGAAACCGTCCTCGAAGCGCTCGAAGCCGAAGCCCATAAGTTCCATTCGCTCCGGCACCGGGAACAGCCGCAGTGCTGCCGCCGTGACCACGCCCAGCGTGCCCTCCGCGCCCACGAACAACCGCGAGAGGTCGGGCCCGGTCGAGTGGCGCGGTACGGCCGGCGTGCGGAAGAGAGTGCCGTCCGCAAGCGCCACTTCCAGGGCGACGGTCTGGTCGCCCATGCCGCCGTAGCGGCCGCCCTTGTAACCGAGGCCGTTGGTGCTGATCGGCCCGCCGACAGTCGCGACAGGAAAGGTCCAGGGGTCGTGGCCGATGCACAAGCCCTGCTTTCGGGCCTGGGCGTCGACGGTGGCCAGGACCGCGCCGGCGCCGGCCCAAACGATGCGGTCGCCCGGCCGCACGTCAATCTCGGCCAGCCGCGACGTGTCCAGCACGACGCAAGGCCCGATCGAGCGCGCCCCGCCCATGAGCCCTGTCCCGGCGCCGTAGGGGACCACGCCGATGCCGGCTTCGGACGCGATGCGGAGCGCGGCGGCGACCCCGGCGGCGTCCACGGGGCGGATGACCGCAAGGGGCGCGCGCGCCGGCGGCGGGATGCCGCCGCGGCGGCCGAGAGCGTCCTCCGAAAGGGCCAGCGTCGCCTCTTCCGTGGTGACGACGGCGTCCCGGCCGAGGGCGCGGGCAAGGCCTTGGATGATTCGCTGTGATGTGTCCGCGAGAGCCAGGGATGCCTCTTCTGGGAAAGCGCTGTATCCATGGTATCGCAGCGCCCGGCTCGCCGAATTCTCCCGTCCCGCCTCTTACCTAAACGTCGTGGAGTGACTCCTGGACCAGGGGGTCCTCATGATTCAGACGGGTGACGCGGACGGTGGTGCCCGCGTTTCCTTCGGTCTCAAACTGCTCCAGCACGCCCCGGCGGACGAGGTCGTTGAGCTTGCTGGGCGCCAGTTGAGGGCTGATGACTTCGTAGTTGCGGGGGTCAGAAACGTACTGCAGCAGATAACGGAATGTGGGCAGGATTCCCGGCCGGCGGGAGGTCTCGTAGTTGTAAATGATGCGAATCAGCTTCGACTCGTCAACCTCTGCCGGTTCGGCCGGCTCGATGCTGTCTTCGATGTTGGCCGCGCGGATGAGGTCGCGGCTGATGCTTCCCGGGACGCCGGCAATGACCACGTCACGGTCCTGGCGGTTGCGGAGGCGGGCGACCACGCGAATGTAGTCGCTGTCGCCCGCCATCAGGACAAAGGTTTTGATGTGGGGGCGGTCCTGCGCGACCTCAAACAGGTCAAAAATGATGTTCGCGTCGACGGTGCTCTGGGTGAGGCCGCCGCGCTGCTTGGTTGGGCAATCGAACCTTTCGACGCCATAGGCCCGGAGGTCGGACTCGATCCGAGTGAGATGGGGCTGGCTGAAATCGCCGTACGCCCTGGCAAAGCTAATGGGACCATATTTACGCGCCTTTTCGACCCACGAAGCCGTATCCGGCGCCTGCTGGAAATTGTTCCACAAGGAAGTGGTGATGTTCTCCAGGTCTATGAACAAGGCAACTTCTTCTGGCACGCCGTACTCCTTTCACAATCAGAAGTGCGGCGGGAAGGGAGTATTCGGCTGTAAAAGTGCGGGCCGCAAGGCCAAGCGGCCCAGATGCCCCTGTCGGAGCAGGAGCGCCGCTAGTCTGCCACGGATGAGGCCCCGGCTCCAAGCAGGCTAAAGGCGGTTCTTATCGACAATTTCGCGTGAAGTGACGATCTGGCCGGTGTAGGCCATCGGGTCGCGGCAGAGGAAGGCGACGGCCTTTGCTGTTGTCTCCGGCCGCTCGGCGCGCGAGGTGTCCGAGCCCGGGCGCAGCGTCCGCGCCACTCTTTCGGTGATCGTAAACCCGGGATAGACGGTGATCACGGCGATGTTCTTGCTGGCAAGCTCGGACGCGACTCCTGTGCCGAAGCGGTCCAGCGCTGCCTTGGAGATGCCGTATACGGGGCCGAGGCCGGATGGTCCGGCGCCGCGCGCGGCGCCTCTCTCACCTTCGGGCCTGGGCGCGGGCGGAGGCGGCACGCGCGCCGCGCCTGAAGAGATATTGATGATCGCGCCGCCTCCGGTCGTGGCCATCTTCGCGGCGGCAAGCTGGGCCAGTACGTACGGGGCGCGTACGTTGGTGCGGTAGAAGTGGTCCAGGATGCCCGGGTCGCCCCCGAGGAAGGCGGCTCCGCCTCCCATGACGCCGGCGTTGTTGACCAGGATATCGATGCGGCCGAGATCGCCGACGGCCTTCTCGACCAGGGCGCGGAGGTCTTCGTCGTTGGTCACGTCGGCCTTCAAAGACAGGACGCGACGGCCCAGCGCCTGGATCGCGGCCGCGGTCTCACCGATTGAGCCCGGCCTGTCCTCGCTGCTCTGCTCCGTGCGCGCGGCGACGACGATGTCGGCGCCTTCGGCCGCGAGCTGCAAGGCGACGGCCTTGCCGATGCCACGCGAGCTGCCGGTGACAATCGCGACCTTACCTTCGAGCGGAAGCGCCATCTCGTCCTCCTTGCTGAGCGAGCGGACGATGGTGGCCGGCGCGGCTTCAGGCGCCGGGCGAGGCCGCAACGGCGGCCCGCCCGGCGAAGGCGCTCAGAGCCTCGCAGATCCGCAGGACCTCGTCGTCTGTCAACTCGGGGAACATCGGCAGGGTTACAACTTCGTCGCACAGAGCCTCGGTGACGGGCAGGCTGCCGCGGGCGTAGCCCAGGTGGGCGTAGGCGGGCTGCAGGTGCGGGGTCTCCGGCCAATGCACGTCCGAGTCGATGCCGCGCGCATTCAGTTCCTGGCGCAGGGCGTCACGGCCGGGGGTCGCGACGACGTAGAGGTAGTAGCTTGGCTCCGCCCAGGGCGCGTGCGGCGCGGGCCGGACGCTCGTTCCCTTGACAGCCGCGCTGTAGCGGGCGGCGATCTCGGCGCGGCGGTGGTTCCAGGCCTTCAGATAAGGCAGCTTGGCGCGCAGGACGGCGGCGTGAATCTCGTCCATGCGGCTGTTGAGGCTGGGCGACGGCGCTGTGGAAGCGGCTGTCCCAGCCGTGGACGCGGAGCATGCGGATGCGGTCCGCCAGGGCGGCGTCGTTCGTGACCACGGCTCCGGCGTCACCCATGGCATTCAGGTTCTTGGTCGGATAGAAGCTGAAGCAGTTGGCCGTGCCCATGCCGTTGACCTGGCGACCCTTGTACAGAGTGCCGTGAGCCTCGCAGGAGTCCCCGATTACGGGCAGCCCGCGAGCGACGGCGGTCTCCAGGATCGGGCCCATGTCCGCGGCGTGGCCGTAGATATGCACGGGCATGATCGCCTTCGTCCGCGGCGACAACGCCGCCGCCACAAGGCCGGCATCCATGGTGTATGTGCCGGGGTCGATGTCTATCAGGACCGGGCGGGCGCCCGTGTCGGCGATCGCGTCCAGTGTCGCGCTGAGCGTGAAGGCGACGGTAACAACCTCATCGCCGGGGCCGATGCCGAGGGCGCGGAGCGTCAGGTTCAGCGCCGCGGTGCCGTTGCCCAGGGCGACGCAGTGGGCCATGCCGCAGTACTGCGCCCACTCTTCTTCGAAGGCCCGCACTTCCGGGCCGCCGACGTAATAGCCGGACTCGACGACGCGCCGGACGGCCTCGTCCACCTCGGCCTTGATGCTGTGGTACTGGCGCTTGAGGTCGATTACGGGTATCCGGCCCGGACTCACCAGTAATGCTCCCTGTGCTTGCGGAAGTAGCGCACCGTGCGTCCGATGCCCTCGCGCAGCGATATTAGCGGCGTCCAGTCCAGGGCGCGGGTGATCTTGCTCACGTCGGCGACGTAATCGCCGATTTCGATGCGGCCCGCGTCCGCCGGGAACGGGACGATCTCGATGTTGCCGCGGCCGGTCGCCTCGATCAGTAGCTCGGCTATCTCCTTGAGCGAGACCGGCTCGCCGCTGCCGACGTTGAAGGTTTGGCCCGCCGCCCCGGGCTCGAGCGGGGCCAGCAGCATCGCCCGCACCGTGTCGTCGACGTAGACCAGGTCTCGCACCTGGGTGCCGTCGCCGTAGAGGCGCAGGGTGCCGCCGTCCAGGGCAAGGCGCACGAACCAGTTCATGAAGCCCTGGCGGGCGTGGGCGACGAGCATGCGCGGCCCGTAAACGTTCGGCAGCCGGAGCACCGTGGTTTGGAGGCCGTGAGCGTGGAAGTAGGCGGTGTGATAGAGGTCCGCCACGGCGCGGTTGGCGCTGTTGACCTCGGTGGGGATCAGGGGATGGTTCTCGTCCACGGGGCGGCGCTGGATCAGGCCGTAGGCGCTGCGGGTACCCGAATAGACGACGCGCGCCTCAGGGGCGTGCTTGCGCACGGCCTCCAGGATCACCAGCGTGCCGCGCACGTTTACGTCGACGTCCTCGAACGGGCTCTCCAGGCTGCCGAGATGGCTGAGGATGGCCGCCATGGAGAAAACGAAGTCCTGGCCCTTCACGGCGTCAGCCATCGCGGTTTCGTTGCGGATGTCGGCGATGCGCACGTCAACGTTTTCGGCGACGCCTTTGAGGTTGAATCTGTTGCCGCCCTGGTCCGGCGCCATTGAGTCGACGACGGTCACCGCACAGCCGAGCTTGGTCAGTGACCGCGCCACGCTGCTGCCGATGAAGCCGAGGCCGCCGGTCACCAGCGCGCGCCGGCCGCGATAGGCCCGCAGGCGCTCGTCGGCCGGGGGAGGCACCGCGGTCTGGTCCGCGGTCACGGCTTCCTCGCCACGGCGATGACCGAAAGTCCGAAGGGCAGCCTGGCGCGGGAGACTACGCGGGCTTCGGCGGAGAGGATGGCGGCGAACGCCGCGTTCAGGGGGCCGGGTACGGGCCGCACGTCGGAGTCGCTTTTTCCGCTTCCGATAGCCTTGGAGATAACGCGGCGGGCAAAGGCGATGGGGAACAGGATCGTGTTGGCGTAGGTTGTGCGGATGGTCTGGAACCCGGCCTCTTCCAGCTTGGCGCCGATCTCACCGGCAGAGTAACGGTGCTGCGTATGGAGGACAACATCGTGGGGGCCGTGGAGGAACTGGAAGGCCGGCACGCGCACTATCAGGCCGCCGCCCGGCTTCAGGACGCGTTGCAGCTCCCTCAGGGCCTGGCGCTCTTGCTCCGGCGTCAGCTGACAGACGACGTCGAACGAGGTCACGAGGTCGAAGCTGTTGTCCGCGAAAGGAATCGAATCGATGCTGGCCACGGATATGCGGCCCTTTTGGCGCTTCGAGTACATCTCAGCGGCCTGGGGCGCGAAGTCGAAGGCGTTGACCTCGCCGTAGCGCTCCAGGAGGTGCAGTGAGCCTCCCGTGCCGGCCCCGGCATCCAGGATGCGCATGTCTTTGGAGGCGCCGTTAACCAGGTCGCGCCTGATCAGGGAGTCGACGATACGGCGCATACCAACGTACCACCAGTACGCGTCTTCCAAATGGAACATGTAGTCGTATTCAGCTGGCTCCAAGGCTTAGCTTGAGCCGCCGGCCACCGCTTCGATGTCCTCGACCGCGGCCATGCGGGCTGATGCTTTGACTTGCCGCTTCTGCTCGCGCAGCAGGACGAGGCGGACGTACCAGCGGGCCATGCCAACGAGAGCGCGGGCGATGCGCCGGGGCTTGAAGAACTGCGACGTGCCGTAGGCGCGGGCGTAGTGGTGTACTGGGACCTCGACCATGCGCCAAGCCTGAGTCCCTGAGCTTTCGCACCAGCTCGATGCAGATGGCGCCGTCGTTCGACTCCAGGGTCATGCGGTCGAAGACCGACCGTCGCAGCAGGCGGAAGTCGCAGTCGACGTCGCGGATGGGCAGGCCGAAGGCGATGCGGCTGGCGAACTGGTAGGCGCCGCCGATGATCTGGCGGTACCAGGGGTCCTGGCGGGAGATCTTGTAGCCGTTAACGACGTCGACGCCGGGGCGCATCTCGCGGGCCAGGACGACGAGCTCGCTGGGGTCGTACTGGCCGTCTCCGTCCGTGTAGAAGACGTAGTCCTTAACGGCGCTCTCGAAGCCGCTGCGCAGGGCGCCGCCGTAGCCGCGGTTGGCCGCGTGCTCCACCAGGCGCAGGGAGGTGAACTCGGCCATCATCGAGCGGACGAGGTCGCGGCTTTCGTCCTTGCTGCCGTCATCGACGACGATAATCTCGTAGTCGTCGGTGACCGTCTTGAGCGCGCCTTCGACCGACCGGACAAGGCCGGGGATTGTGTTCGCGTCGTTGTAGCAGGGGAAGAAAACGCTGACGCTGGATAGTCGGGGTTCCGTCCCGGACACGCCGGCCTCCTATACCGCGATTAGCGGCATTCTGACAGCCGCTCTGCCACGGGTCAATGAAATATCAACCACTCATATAACGCCAGTGGTTGCGTCTTGGTTACTGGCGCGCCGCCGGCCGGCTGGAGGCATCGACGCGAGGCGTCGCGTTGACAGGCCGGCGGGAGGGCCAATAATGGCCCTCGTGGAGATAGAGCGCTGGTCGGCCGACAGGCTTGGAGACGGGACCGTCACGCTACTGCGTTCACGGCTCGAGGGCCTCACGGGGCTCGACGAGCTAGTGCGGCGGTTGGGCGTGGCGCCGGTCGTCGCCCAGGCGCCGAGCGATGCCTGGTCGGACGAGGTCGAAGCGGTGCTGGCCTCGGAGGAGGCGCAGGCGTTCATCCTGGATGCGCTGCCGGCCAAAGGCGACGGGCCGCGGCCACTGCGCGAAGGCGACGTCTACGTAGTCAGGGCGCGAGGGGAAATGCCGCCCCACAGGTTGTATGGGCCCGACGAGACGACTGAATTCCTCGCCGGCTGCCGCCGCGCCGGCGCGAGGATAATCGATATGACCGCGCCCGCGCGTCAGGCGGTGAAGGTCACTTACGGCCGGGTGGTACAGCAGCAGGCGCCGTCGCCGGAGCCACCGGCCCCGTGAGCGTGACACCTGAGCTGCCTGCCTCGGCGCTGAAGGCCGCGGCCGCGCTGGCGCCGGCCGCCGATGACCTGGCGATCTACGTCCTCAACGTCGGCGACGGCGACGCCATCGTGATTCAGTTTCCGGACAGCGGCAGCGGCCGCGCCTTCGCGGTGGTCGACAGCAACGACGGGGCCAAGACGTTGAGCATACTTTCCGCCCTGGGCGCGACGGCGCTGAATTTCGTCTGCGCCACGCACCCTCATCTGGACCACCTTCGCGGCCTGAGGCAGGTGCTACGGAAGTTCACCGGCAAGGTGGGCGAATACTGGGACAGCGGCTTTCGCTTCACGTCCAAGACCTTTTTCGACGTCGTCACCGAGGTCGCCGCTCAGCCGGTCCGCTTCGTCAGGCCTACGTCCGGGTATGAGACCTTCGTGAACGGGGCGCGCATTACGGTGCTCTCGCCCTCGATCGCCCTGCGTAACCGTTACGACTCTTATGGCATCGACGCCAACAACGCCTCTATCGTGCTCAAGATCGAGTACCCATCGCAGGCGCCACTGGCGGATGTGCGCCTGCCGGACGCGCCGCCGCCCGACGACGCGCCCATCCCGAAGTCCCGCACGGTGATCCTCGGCGGCGACGCCCAGACCGACGCCTGGAGCCGGGTGGTGGAAGAATTCCCTCACCTGGACAAGAGCGAGGAGAACTGGGCGCGGCTGATCAACGCCCGCAAGGGCCGCCAGCCCTTACTGTGCGACGTCCTCAAGGTGTCGCATCACTGCTCCAAGCACGGTATCAACCTGGAGCTGGTAGAGCGCATGGGCGATTCCAGCGGCGAAGGCAGCACCACAGGCCCGCGGTGGCTGATCAACTCCTGCGGTGCCAACTCCACCTACGGCTTCCCCCACTCCGTAGCCCAGGAAATCATGCGTGAGGTGCGGCAGCCGATTGCCAAGAGCGGCAATGCCCGCAGCGCCGACCACCTGCTGGGCATCCACTACACCTCGCAGATGGTGGACACGGGCGGGGTAAAGTCGGCCGCGGGCTCGGTGGCTATCATCCTTCACAAGGACGCCAGCTCGCCGGACATCTACCGCCTGGGAGACAGCGAGAACGGACCGGTCAGCCTCGCGGCGGCGCGGAAGGTGACATAAGAGAAGAGCCTGGCTCAAGGCCGGGCGCTGGAGCCGATTGCTTCCGGTTCGGCCTGGTCGTCGTCCTCATCCGGCGTCGCACTTGCGTCCAGCGCCTCATCGGCGTGCAGGACGTCATGCAGTCGGGACATGATCGCCTTCTGGCTGGACTTGAAGACGACGTAACCCCAGAAGCCCACGACGATCAGGAGGCCCCACTCGACGTAGCGGAAGTACTTGTCCGTCGAATCGAGCGTCACTCCGGCCGCGCCAAGGGCGTAGCCAAGGCCGAAGAACGAAGTCACCCAGAGCGCGGCGCCGATGTGGTCCGCGGGCGCCCACCTGCGGTAGGGCATGCCCAGGAGGCCCGCCGCCGCGGGGCCAACGATGCGCGTGTAACCAGCGAAGTGGTAGACCAGGACGAAGAAGATGCCGCGCCGCAGCAGGGGCTCGCGCACCTTTTCGGCGAAGGCGCGGGCCTGCTCTCCTTTGCCGATTCTGGTCCAGCCGAAGCGGCCCATGAGGTAGCTGAGGGTATCGCCGATTATCGTGCCGATGATGCCCAGAGCGATGGCGTAGTAGGGGTTCATGGCGCCGTCTTGGGCGCTGATTCCCGCCAGCAGCACGACGATGACGCCGGGGATTATGAGGCCAAGAAGCAGGGTGTTTTCGAACAGAGTGCCGAAGAAGACTACCCAGTAGCCGTAGGCGTCAAAGAGGTCGCGAATCTCGTCCGCTGCCCACCCGAGGAGAGACGAGTAGGCCCGGAAGATCGTAACCGGAAGCTCGATCAGCCACCGGACCGCGTCGGAGAGGGTATCGCCCGCCGAAGCAAGCGCCGGCAGGAGGAGAGTCGGTTCCATAATTTTGCGGCGCCAACCGCGGATTCGCGCTGGCGCCTGCGCAAATTCTAACATTCATGGTGCGTAATGCCTTGTCTTGGCTGCGGCCGCGAGGACTTCGACGGGCCTCACACCTAATCGACCAGGTCGGCCTCCCAGATCTGCCAGAGCAGGTAGGCGGAGCAGATGACGACGGCAATTGCAATGATGAGCATGTTTGGCACTCCTAGCCAGTACGTTTGTTCGGATTAGAACACCTGTGTCAAACTGTGTCAAGGGCAAAGATGCGAGAATCTGGCCGTCGAAAAACCTGGGGGTTGTCGATTTCGGCCCGCCGCGTTCGTTCCAGATGTGCGGACGCCTGAGGGCGGGCGACTAATGACGGAAGAGGTACGGCAGTGCAGTACATGTTGCTGATCTACGGGAACGAAGAAGTCGACGCGAAGCGGTCGCCGGCCGAGCAGGAGGGCCTCATGAAGGCTTATTACGCCTTCGGCGACGCCGTGCGGGCCAGGAACGCGATGGTGGCAGGCGAGGCCCTCCATCCGGTCGCGACGGCTACGACGGTGCGCGTGCGCGACGGCAAGATGCTGACCACAGACGGCCCCTTCGCGGAAACCAAGGAGCAGCTCGGCGGCTTCTACATCGTCGATGCCAGGGACCTGGACGAGGCAATCGAGCTTGCTGCCAAGATCCCCGGCGCCGCGAGCGGCTGTGTCGAAGTGCGCCCGGTGGTCGACTTCGGCGAGCGGCCGGCAGACAGCTAAGAGCGCGTGGCCGCGACCCGGGAGCAAGCGCGGGAAACGCTGGAACGCGCCTTCCGCGATGAAGGCGCGCGCATTCTCGCCGGCCTGGCCAGGACCCTCGGTAACCTCGATCTGGCCGAGGACGCCCTGCAAGAGGCCCTCGCCCTGGCCCTGCGGGCCTGGCCGCGCGACGGCGTGCCCGACCAGCCCGCCGCCTGGCTCCGGGTCGCCGCCCGCAACAAGGCAATCGATGGGTTGAGGCGAGACAAGATGCAGGCTCACTTGCTTGCGGCGCTGGAAGCTGACCACTGGGCCGCGCCGGGGCGCCTCGCCAGCAATGGACGCTCGCCGCAGGAGGATGACGACCTCCTGACGCTGATCTTCACCTGCTGCCACCCGGCCCTGGCGCCGGAGGCGCGCGTGGCCCTGACCCTGCGCGCGGTCGGTGGCCTGAGCACCAAGGAGATTGCGCGTGCCTTCCTGGTGCCGGAAGTGACGCTATCGCAGCGCCTGGTCCGCGCCAAGCGCAAGATTCTCACCGCCGGTATCTCCTTTCGGCCGCCGGCGCCGGAGCGGCGCGTGGAACGACTGGGCGCCGTCCTGGCGGTGCTCTACCTGATCTTCAACGAGGGTTACCTCGCCAGCAGCGGCGAGAGTCTCGTGCGCGCTGACCTGAGCGCCGAGGCAATCCGCCTGGCGCGGATGCTGGCCGGACTCCTGCCTTCGGACCCGGAAGTCCTGGGGCTGCTGTCATTGATGCTCCTTCATGATTCGCGCCGCCAGGCGCGCGCCGACGCGAACGGCGACCTGGTCACCATGGAGGAGCAAGATCGGTCGCTCTGGGACGCGAATGCGATTCGGGAAGGGTTCCAGCTGTTGGAGCGCGCTCTTTCACTGGGCGAGCCGGGGCCATATCAGGTCCAGGCCACGATCGCCGCCGAGCACGCGCGCGCCGGGGCGGCTTCGGACACCGATTGGCGGCAAATCGCGGCCTTCTATTCGGAGCTGATGCGCATGACGCCGACGCCGGTGGTAGCGCTCAATCGCGCGGCGGCGGCCGGTATGGCCTACGGCCCGGAGGCAGGCCTGGAGCTTCTCGATGAGCTGGCGGCGGCGGGCGACCTGGACGAGTACTACTTGCTGCACGCGGCCCGCGCGGACCTGTTTCGCCGCGCCGGCCGGCGCCGGGAAGCGGCGGCCGCTTACGAGAAGGCCCTGACGCTCTGCGGCGCTGAGCCGGAACGGCGTTACCTGCGCAAGCGGCTGGAAGAGGTAAACGACGCCCCTTCGAATTGAGGCGTAAGGATGGAAGCGCTTTTGGGTGGCCGTCTAGCGGCTACGGCGGGCGCGTTCGCTTTGGGCCAGCAACGAGGCCAGGCCGTAGAGGCCGTCCAGCACCGGCGTCTCCACATTCGTGATCCGCGCCAGCTCCGCGACGGCGCCGAGGATGGCCTCGACTTCGAGGTCGCGGCCGCTCTCCAGGTCTTGCAGCATCGAGGTCTTGTGCTCGCCCACAGCCTCGGCGCCGCGAATCCGCGCCTCGACGTCTACCGGCATCGTTTCGCCCAACGCCGCGGCGACGGCCTGCACTTCGACCATCACGCTGCGCGCGTAGGACCTGGCGCGGGGATCGCGGCAGATCTCGGCCAGAGTCGCCTTCGTCAGAGCGCTAATCGGGTTGAAGGCGACATTGCCCCAGAGCTTCACCCAGAGCTCGTTGCGGATCCGCGGCCGCATCGGGGCCTTGAGGCCGCCGCCGATCATCGCGCCGGCCAGCGCCTGCGCGCGCGCGGATCGCGAACCGTCCGGCTCGCCGAGCGAGAAGCGGTCGCCTTCGAGGTGACGGACGATTCCCGGCTGGACGATCTCGCAGGCCGGATAGACGACGCAGCCGATGGCGCGCTCAGGGCCAACGGCGCTCCAGATTTGGCCGCCCGGGTCGACCGAATCCAGGCGGCGGCCCGCGTGCGGGCCGGCCAGGCCGTAGAAGTACCACCATGGGATGCCGTTTTGGGCCGTCACGACGGCGGTCTCGGGCCCCAGCAGAGCCTTGATGCCCTCCAGCGCCGGCAAGATCTGGTGAGCCTTCATCGCCAGGACCACGTAGTCTTGCGGCCCTTCCCGGGAAGGGTCGCCGATGCAACGCAGGTCGGCGGCCAGCTCGGTGCCGCCTTCGAGGACGCGGACGCCGTTGAGGCGCATCGCCTCCAGGTGCGCGCCGCGGGCGATCAGGGTGACGTCGGCCCCCCCAATGGACAGGTGGACGCCGAGGTAGGCGCCAATTGCCCCGGCCCCGTAGATTGCGACGCGCACCGGGCTGTCGCTATTCGCCGGACGGCCTGGGCGCGTCCAGCCCCAGTTTCGCCGCCAGACCTATGCGCTGGACCTTGCCGGTGGCGCCTTTGGGAATCTCGGTCAGGATGACGATGCGCCTGGGGACCTTGAAGCCGGCAAGGTGCCTGGCGGCGTGCTCCCGCAGCTCGCGTTCGCCCGCCACGGCCCCGTCCGACAAGACCACGGCTGCCGCCACCTCCTCGCCGAGGCGGTCGTGGGGCACCGCGAAGGCAACGGCCTGCGCTACAGCCGGGTGCTGGAGGAGGACTTCGTCGACCTCCCGAGGGCTGATCTTCTCGCCGCCGCGATTGATCAGCTCCTTCAGCCGACCGGTGAGGTAGAGGTAGCCGTCAGGGTCGAGCATGCCTTCGTCACCGGTCCGGAACCAGCCGTCCGTGAAAGAGGCGGCGTTCGCCTCGGGATTGTTCTCGTAGCCCTTCGTCACGTTGCCGCCCCGGATCACCACCTCGCCGGGCCCGCCCTGCGCGACGAGACAGCCGGCTGCGTCCATGATCGCGACCTCGACGCCGGCGCCCCTGCCGACGGAGCCGGGCTTGCGGATGCCGGGCGGCAACGGGTTCACGGCCATCTGGTGCGAGGCCTCCGTCATCCCGTAGGCCTCGATCAGGGGGGCGCCGAACGCCGCCTCCAGGCGCTGCATCACGACCGGGGGCATCGGTGCGGACGAAGAGCGCAGGAAGCGCAGGCCCGCGCGCCGGGCGGCGTCGGGCTGGCGTTCGGCCCGCGCCAGCACCATCTGGTGCATCGTTGGCACCGCCGTGTACCAGGTCGGGCGTAGCTCTTCGAGCCAGGCAAGGAAGCGAAAGGCGTCGAGGCCGGGCGTCGCGATTACCGAGCCACCGGCCGCGAGCGATGAGAGCAGACCTGCGACCAGGCCGTGGATGTGAAACAGGGGCATGACGTTGAGACAGCGGTCGTCCGGCGTCAGGCCCAGCGAGCGCACGATGTTCGCGACCGAGGTCGCGAGGTTGAGCTGGGTCAGGGGCACTAGCTTTGGCCGCGCTGTTGTCCCGGACGTGTGCAGCACCAGGGCAACGTCGTCCGGCGCCGCGAGGACCGGCTCTGCGGCGGGCAAAGGTACACCTTCGCGGGCGAAGACGAACTCGCAGCCTCGCCCCTCGAGGGTCAGCCGCGCGACCGCTGGCCCGGCCGCCGCATGAGCAGCGGCGGCATCACCCGGCAGGGTTATCAGCGCCTTCGCTCCGAGGTCATCGAGATAGAACCGGAAGTCGTCTTCGCGGTAGGCGGGGTTGAGCGGCGCGGCGGTGGCGCAACACGCCACCGCGAGGAAGGTCAGCGCCGCCTCCGGCCCGTTCGGCAGGACGATGGCTACGCGGTCGCCGGGGCCGATGCCCGCGGCGCGAAGCTGGCCCATCAGGGTAAGCAGCTTCGTTTGCAGCTGCGAATGGCTGAGCGAGGCGCCGCCGGCATCCAGGAGCGCCGGGGCGTCCGGAGGCGCTTCGGCGGCGAATATCGCGCCCGCAATGGTGCCTGAGGCCTCAGTGCCCACCATGACGAAAATCATAGCAGGAGGTGAAGTTGACACCGTGCGAGCCTCGCGGGGATCATGGCGGCGCCAATGCTAGAACTCGCGAACCTTTTCCGCGTTGGCGGAACTATCCTCCTTTTGGCGGCAGTCGGGATATATATCGGGTATGTCCGGGGCGGACTCCCCGGCGCGGCCGCCGCTACAATTGGCACGATCGCCTACTTGCTACCTTCCATAGTCGCGGTCACGCGCGGGCACCCACAGGTCGGTCCTATCGTGGTCGTCAATTTCTTCTTCGGGTGGACGATCCTCGGCTGGATCTGGGCGCTGGCCGGGTCCTTCGGCCACATCCGCGAGAGCGAAGCGTGAACCGCGCCCCGGACGGCGCCGCTGAAGTCTCGAACGCAGCCCAAATCCCGCTGCCGATCGCCGGAGTAGAGTCGGCGCGCCGTGGCCCCGTGATGGGCGCCCGATTCGCCGTCGCGACGGACCATCCGCTTTCGGCCCAAGCGGCCATGAGCGTCCTGCGCGGCGGCGGCAACGCCATCGACGCCACGATCGCGGCGGCGGCCGTGAACGTAGTCACGAAACCCAACCGCACCCACCTCGGCGGTGACGCCTTCGCCCTGATCTGGCATCGCCGGAGCGGCGAGGTCGAATGCCTGAACGCCGGCGGGCGCTCCTCCTACAAGGCCACGCCGGAAGCCTTCGCCGAAGGGATACCGCGCTCGGGGCCGCTCGCCGCTACAGTGCCGGGCCTGGTCGACTCCTGGGTTGAGATGCACCGGCGCCACGGCACGCGGCCGCTGGCGTCGCTGCTCGAGCCGGCAGTCCGGCTCTGCGGCGACGGCTTCCCAACGTCGCTGCATCTTTCGACGGCCATGGCCAGCCTGGCGAATGTAAGGGACGCGGCGCTGCGGGCGGCCTTCCTCCAGCCCGGCGGCGAGCCCTACGCGCCGGGCCAGACCTTCAGGCAGCCGGAGCTGGGACGAACGCTCGCGGCCATAGCCGCGGATGGGCGCGAGGGCTTCTACGGAGGCGCCACCGGCCACGCGATCGCCGAGGCGATGTCCGCGGCCGGCGGCCTGATCGACCTCGACGACCTGGCGGTGCCGACGGCCCACTGGCAGGAGCCTCTCAGGTCCTCCTACCGCGGCTGCGCCGTGTACGAGCAGGCGATGCCCTCTCAGGGCCTGATCCTGCTCGAAGCGCTGAAAGTCGCCGAGCGCTTCCCTTTGGCCGATTGGGGCCTGACCAGCGCCGACTCCGTGCACGTCATGGTCGAGGCGACGCGCCTGGCCTTCGCCGACCTGCGCCGCTTCGGCGCCGACCCCGACTTCGAGAGCCTGCCGGTCGAGCGCCTGCTCTCGGACGATCACGCCAGCGAGCTGGCGGCGCGCATCGACCTCAGCCGCGCGAACGCGGCCAGGCCCGTGCCGATATCGAGCGATACGACATCGTTCGTGGTCGCCGATGAGGAGATGGTGGTTTGTTACATCCAGAGCGTGTTCGCGGCCTGGGGCAGCCGGTTCGTCATTCCCGGCACGGGCATCCTGATGAACAATCGCATGACGGGTTTCCACATGGACCCGGCGAGCCCGAACCGCCTGGCCCCGGGCAAGCGCACTGTGCACACGCTGAACAACTTCCTGGTGCTGAAGGACGGGCGCCTGCTGGTGGGCGGCGGCACGCCCGGCGCCGACTTCCAGGTCCAGACCAACCTCCAGGTCATCGCGGGCGTCGTCGACTGGGGCCTCGACCTGCAGTCGGCGGTGGACACGCCGCGCTGGGCGACCTCCACCGGCGGCCGCCTCAGCGTCGAGACCAGGATGGCCGCGCCGCTGCGCGATGAGCTCGCGGCGCGCGGCCACGACCTGCAGCTCGCCGGCCCCTGGGGCGTGCGGGCCTGCAGCCAGGTCATCGCATCGCTCGATGGTGGCGGCTGGGCGGTGGCGTCCGACCTTCGCGGCGAAGGCCTGGCCCTGGCGGTCTGACCTGTCTCGCCCTGGCTCTGGTCACAGGCCAGCAGTCGCTTCCCGTTCGTGGTGAGCCGGGTCGAACCACGAACGGACGCCATGGATTCGGGCGCGCGACGCCGTGGTTTCGGGCGCGCGATCCGGAGTGCGCCCTCGTACACTTGGCTCCGTTCGCCCTTCGACAGGCTCAGGACGAACGGGAATGACTGCCGGCGTCTCGACTTGATTCGGGAGAAGCGTAATTCCCGTTCGTGGTGAGCCGGGTCGAACCATGAACGGACGCCATGGATTCGGGCGCGCGACGCCGTGGTTTCGGGCGCGCGATCCGGAGTGCGCCCTCGTACACTTGGCTCCGTTCGCCCTTCGACTGGCTCAGGACGAACGGGATCAACCCTTCGGCAGGATGAGCGCACCCTCCCGGACGACGACTGAGCTGTGACGACTGACGACTGACGACTGACTACTGATCACTAATTACTAATTACTGATTACTCCAGCGGCCTTCCCACGCGCCGCCGCAGCCGCTAATCTCGCCGCATCCTGAACCAGACGAGGTCTGCCATGGGACCGCTGTCCGGCATTCGCGTGCTCGACTTCACGATGTACCAGCAGGGGCCGTACGCGACGGTGCTGCTCTCGGACATGGGCGCCGAGATTATCAAGGTCGAGCCGCCGGGCGCAGGCGAGCCGGGCCGCGGCGTCGGCGCGGTTGGGCAGGCGGGGACGCGGCCGTACTTCGTCGCGCACGACCGCGGCAAGAAGAGCATCACGATCGACCTCAAAGCGCCGGAGGGGCGCGAGGCGGTGCTGAAGCTGGCCGCGACCTGCGACGTTGCCGTCCACAACTACCGCCCCGGTGTCATGGAGCGCCTGGGCCTGGCCTACGAGGACCTCAAGGCCGTGAACGAGCGCATCGTCTTCGCGGCGGCGTCCGGCTTCGGCCCGAAGGGCGCCCTGCGCGAAAAGCCGGGCTTCGACATCGCCGGCCAGGCAATGGGCGGGATCATGAGCACGACAGGCACCGACGTCCCGGTGCCGGCCGGCGCCGCGATCGGCGACCAGACGGGGGCGATCGTGCTGGCGCTGGGCATCGTCTCGGCGCTGATGGCGCGCGAGTTGCACGGCGCCGGCCAGTCGGTCGACGTCTCCCTCTATGGCACGCAGATCGCGCTGCAGTCGTGGGAGATCACGCAGGCGAGCATGACCGGCAAGGCGACCCCGCGCGCCGGGCGCAGCCACCCGTACATCGGCGGGCTCTGGGGCACCTACGACACTTCGGACGGCGCCCTGGTCATCGCCGGCGTCGGCGAGAAGCGATGGCCCGGCTTCTGCGCCGCCCTCGGCCTGCCGGAGCTGCCGGAGGACGAGCGCTTTCGGGAGCCGATGAAGCGCTACGAGAACATGGCGGCGCTGCTGCCGATAGTGCAGGCGAAGTTCAAGGAGCGGGCTACGGCCGAATGGCTGCCGTTGCTGGAGGCGGAGGACATGATCTGCTCGCCGGTGCAGGACCACCTGCAGGTCCTGGCCGACCCGCAGGCCGAAGCGAACGGCTACATCACGTCGCTGGAGCTGGCGGGAATAGGCGCCGTCAAGATCCCCGGCTCGCCGATCTCGATGTCGGGGACGCCGGTTGAGCCGCGATCGCCGCCGCCTGAGCTGGGCCAGCACACCGAAGAAGTGCTGCTGGACTTGGGCTACGACTGGGACGGCATCGCCCGGCTGCGCGAGAAGGGCGTCATTTGACCGCCGGCTGCTGGGGGTAGCGACGGTCTTTCACCCACCGCTAGCTCATGCCCGGGCGATCTCGTAATACACGAGCTCCTGCACCTCGCCGTCGACTTCGTCGACGCCTTCGCGCACCAGGCGCATGCCGGCCTTTTCCATCACGCGGCGGCTGGCGATGTGGGTCTTCAGCGTGTCGGCGCGGACGGCCTGGACGAGTGGCCGAGTGAACAGGTGTGCGATCAGGGCCCGAAGCGCGTCTGTCGCGTACCCCTGACCCCAGAGCGCCTCGACGACGTCGTAGCCGACCACCGGGTATGCCGGGCCATCGGGCGACGACCAGCCGATGTCGCCGACGATGGCGTCGTCCACGTTACGCACCATGAACAGGGGCGCGAAGCCCTGGGCGTCGGAGCGGCGCGCGCCGACGTAGATGTCCATGACTTCGAGCGAGAACTCGCCGGGATAGCCTTCGGCGAAACGCAGGTGCGCGGGCAGATCGCCGCGCAGAATCGCGGCGGCTTCGTCCGGATGGATGGCTCGTAGATACAGGCGGTCGCCCTCGATGCGCTCGGAAACTTCCATGGCGGCCAGCATAACGGCGCCAGGCCAACGCAAGGGTGCTGCGAGCCCGTACCGGCCCGCGTTGCCCGTCTGAAAGCCCGCGAAGCCTAGGCTGAATGCACTTGGCCGGGGAGGTGACAATCATGGGCCACGCCGCCGAGATGCTCGCGACCCATCCAAAGAAGCTGGACATCGCCAGACAGGAGCTAATCGACTGCATCGAGGCCTGCTTCGACTGCGCTCAGACGTGCATAGCCTGCGCCGACGCCTGCCTGGGCGAGGAGGACGTCGCCCGCCTGGTGCCCTGCATTCGCTCGAACCTCGATTGCGCCGACGTCTGCGAAACCACGGGCCGCTTCCTGACACGCCAGACGAACATGGACTGGATCCTGGCGATCAGCATGCTGGACACCTGCATGCATGCCTGCGAAGTCTGCTCCGACGAGTGCGAGGCGCACCAGGACGTGCACCAGCACTGCCGTGTCTGCGCCGACGCCTGCCAGCGCGCCATCGAGGCCTGCCGGCGCCTGATGGGCGCGATCCCGGAGCCGACGGACATCTTTTGAGTAGATATCAGTTATCAGTCCGGAACCGGAGGGGGGCGCAGTCAGCCATTCAGGTCTGGTGACTGATAACTGAAACGGTTGCCTCCATCAGGCGGGGGCGAAGAAGGGCAGGGCGACCTCTTCGTTGTCCTGCCACTTCACCTTCACCCGCATGCCGATCTTCACCTGCTCCGGCGCCACGTCGACGATGTTCGTCATGATCCGGAAGCCTTCGTCCAGGTCGACATAAGCCACGGTGTAGGGCACGTCGTCGCGGAAGAGCGGGCTGCGGTTGGCCCGCACGACGCTGTAGGTGTAAAGGACGCCTTCGCCTTTGGAGTCGTTCCACTTGAGGTCGGGTGAGCCGCATTTGGTGCAGTGGCGCTTGGGGTAAAAGACCACCTCGCGGCAGTTGTTGCACGTCTGGTAGGTGAGCTTGTGCTCCTTGGTCGCGCGCCAGAAGGGCTCGCTGTCGGGCTCTGGGAATCGGGGCTGCGGTCGAGGCATGGAGCGCTCCTTGAAGAATGTGATGGTGGCCGAAGGCCGGAGGCCGAGTCCGGCCTAGTCCGCCGCCAGGATGATGGTGCCGCCGGTGTGGGTGCCGCCGAGGTTGCCGCCGTTGCCGTGTGACACGGCCAGCTTTGCGTTTGCCGCCTGGGACGTGGACTCACCACGAAGCTGGCGCGCGGCCTCGGTGAGGAGGAACAGGCCGCGCATGCCGGGGTGGTTGGAGGAGAGACCGCCGCCGTCCGTGTTCAGTGCGGGGCCGCCGGCCTTGTCGTAGCGCAGCTTGCCGTCCGCGACGTAGGCGCCGCCTTCGCCCTTCTTGCAGAAGCCAAGGTCTTCGAGGCAGACCATCACCGTGATAGTGAAGCTGTCATAGATCATCGCTACGTCGATCTCGTGTGGTGTGACGCCGGCCTCGCCGAAGGCCATGGGCGCGGACTGGGCGCCGGCGCTGACAGTGATGTCGCCGCCGTTCTCGCGGTACTTCGTGGCCTCGCCGCCGCCGAGGATCCACACCGGCTTCTTCTTCGTGTTCCGCGCGACTTCGGGCGCGGCGATGATGACGGCGCCGCCGCCGTCTGAGACCATGCAGCATTCGTACAGGTGCAGCGGGTCGGCGATGACTCGCGAGGTCGTGACGATCTCGCGGGTGAGCTCGCCGGTGTCGATGAAACCGAGGTCGACCATCGCGCGGACGGCCTCCGGATTGCGCACGGCGTGGTGGCGGGTATCGACCGATATCTGCGCCAGCTGCTCGCTGGTGGTGCCGTACTGGAACATGTGGCGTTGCGCCACCAGGGCGTAGTTCGCGATCAGGACGGAGCCCCAGGGGTTCTCCATGTTGCCGGTGAGCGAGGGCATGCCGCCGCCGGCGAAGCCGCCGGTGCCGATGTTCCGCGTCTGCGTGTGGGCGATGGAGCCGTACGAGAGGACGGCCACTTTGCACTTGCCGGAACGGATCGCATACATCGCGTGGGCGGCGTGGAACTCGAAGGAGGAGCCGCCGACCTGCGTGGTGTCGATGACCGTGGGCTTGATGCCGAGGTAGTCGGCCATGCCGAGGCCGCCGCCGCCGTAGTCGAACAGCCCGTCGACATCGGTCCAGGCCAGGCCGGCGTCGTCGAGGGCCGCCTTGATGCTCTCGACGCGGATCTGCATCTCGGTCGTCCCGGGAGGCGCGGCCCGGAAAGGGTACTCGTGGATGCCGACGATCGCGGCGTCGCGTTTCTGCGTGGCCATGCACACCTCCTGGGGGCGAACCCTGGAACCTGAGGACCATGAGGGCAGCGGACTGCGGACGGGATGCGGGCGGGGGATCGCGGCGGATTCTAGCAGATGGAGGCGTCGGGCGTCAGGCGTCTGGCTTCAGGCCCACGGAAACGGATATGGGCCATGTAGCGGCGACCTTCAGGTCGCCAGGGGCCGGGTTCGGAGCCGGCGCGCCTACCTCGTCCAGTCCTTCGTGGCGAACAGCTCCGAGACGAGGACGAGAAGGCCCGCAACCGCGACCGGGAAACACAAGAGCAGCACGAAGTCCCTATCGCCCTCCGAGACGGCAATCGCTCCCATGTGCGCCGCCGCGACGGTGAACAGGGACAGCGCCTCCACGACCTTCGCTAGAGGTTTGTCGGAAGCGCCTCTCAGCACCAGACGGCAGACGATGGCCCAGGGCACGATCAGGACGGCGACCATTAGTGAGAAGAACGCTGCCGCGGTCACTATGACCGTCTCCAGCGCCAGCAGGTATCCTGCAGCGTAGCGCAGCCGGACGTAGGGGCCGGTGGCGACCATCTGTTGTGTGTCCGGCAGGGGCGTGGTCAAGTGTGCCCACGCGAAACCAGCGGCAGTGATACGCGATTAATCGCCATGCATTAGTTTCGGCAGCGGGGGAGCCCAGTCACGTGGCGTCGACCTCCAGATGGCTTGGTGGCAGAGACACCCCCGAGATTGAAAAGTGATGGATACCACCCGCGTCTCAGAGACCTTACGTCCAAGCGTCGGGATACCCGGGCAGCGATCCCGGTGGGTTAACCTTTGAATTTCGAGTACACGATTAATGGCCTACGAAGCACCCTGCGTATGGCCATGCTGGAGCCCGCCAAACCGACTTGCAACGTGAGCGCCGGCATCAGCAGGTCCTCGGAGAAGGCAGCGCCTACCCAGTAGAGGATGATTGCGGGCAACGTCGCCAACTCTGACAAGACGTCAGTCGCATCAAAGGTGAACTCTGATCTCAGGTGCTTCCGGCCAAGGATGAGGAACATGACAAATGCGTCGCAAGGTATGGACACAATCGCTGCGCCGGGAAGGTCATTGGACGCCCGGTAACGAACGCTGAGGGCGTAAGAGAACGTAAAGAAAGTCAGACCAGCCGTCAGCATGATCAGGATGATCATCGCTTTACTTGTTATGCTCACTCTGCGCATCGCAACCACTATAGTTACATATCGGCTGCAACACAGTGTGTCTGTCGATTCGCTGCCCCGTTCCTTACCCCTAGCCTAACGCCTTCATCGCTTCTTCGCGCATCGACGCCATCTGGCGCTTGGACATCGGGATGCGCATCGAGATCGACCAGTTGTGGCCGAAGGGGTCGGTGAGGCTGCCGTAGCGCTCGCCCCAAAACTGGTCGGCCAGCGGCTGTCCCACGGTGGCGCCGGCGCCGAGGGCGCGCTTCCACAGCTTGTCGACGTCTTCGGTGTAGTAGTGGAGAGTCACGTGGTTCTCGGGTGCGTTCGGACCGGGCGGCGAGAAGTCGTCCGAGAGCATGATGATGCTATCGCCGAGCTTCATGCGCGCGTGAACGATCTTGCCGTCGGGCGTGCGCTCCTGATCGAGCACCTGGGCGCCCATCACCTTCGCGTACCAGTCGAGCGCCTCGGCGCCGCCGCGCACGGAGAGGTATGGCGTGACGCTGCGCAGGCCTTTGGGTTTGGCGCTGAGCTTTCGTGGCATGGGGGCCTCCGGAGGGGAGAATCGGCCACAGATTAGCACCGATTTTCACGGATTTCAGAGATGTGTTTTTTGATTCGGAGCCGGAAAACGCTGCCTGGTTGAGGCTACCCCAGCAATCTCTCAATGGTCGATCCGGAACTCAAGTCAGTGAATTCATCCCAGTCTGTGGCATTTCTCCGGCTACAGGTCCCCTGGGCGGCGCTGGGAGAGGCGTTGCTGCATCAGCGACGGCACTTCTTTGCCGGCGTCCGTGAAGGCGTTCGCCAGCGCCTGCGTGTTCTCGGCGAAGATAGTCGCCTTGTTGGCGGCGACCCAGTCGCGGTTCTCGGTCGTTCGGGCCTGGCCCTGGAAGTGCGGCGCGACGTAGCGCGCCCAGAGCTCGAAGCTGTGCAGCGTCTTCTCGGTCGAGGCCCATTCGTGCGCCTGGCCGAGGAGGCCGCCGAAGCCGCCCGACATCTCCAGCATGCGCTCGACCGCCTCGATGGCATCGTCCGGCGTGCCGACGATGGCGCCGCCGCGCTCGACAGCGCGCTCGAGCATGTCCTCGTCGGCGGCGGGCGCGGGCCGGCCAAGGGTCTCGGTGAAGTAGAGGTTCTGGAAGGCCAGCTGGCCGTCGCGGGCGTCGCGAAACGCCTCCTCGCGGGTGTCCGCCAGGTGGAAGGGCATCACCACCTTCCAGTTCGCCCGGTCGGGCGCCGCCGGCACGAACGGCCCTGAGCCCGCAGGGGACAGCGGCTTCGCCCCGTTCGTTCGCTTCCGTCCTCCTGACTGCCCGCCTGCTCGACTGCCCGACTTCGGCGGGGCATCCTGAGCCTGTGGAGGGGCATCCTGAGCCTGTCGAAGGGCCTTTTCGTACGCCTCCTCCACCCAGTCCCAGGTGCGCTTGAGGACGTCGAAGCCGCCGGGCTGGTGGGTGGCGACCGAGAGCAAGCCGATGCCGTGCTTGCCCGCGGCTGTAGGCCCGGCCGGCGAGAACGACGCGGCGACGGCCAGGGGCAGGTGCGGCTCGGTGAAGCCGGCCATCTGCAGGCGCGCCTCGCGCAGGGTGAACCAGTCGGTCTGCATGCTCACGACCTCGCCGCGTAGCAGGCCCAGGATCGCGGCCAGCGCTTCATCCATGCGCGGCCGTTGCGTGGTCGCGTCGATGCCCATCATGTAGGCGTCCGAGGTCAGCGCGCCGGGCCCGACGCCGAGCATGGCGCGGCCGCGGGTGAGGTGGTCCAGCATGAGCATGCGGTCCGCGACCATCAGCGGGTGATGGTAAGGCAGGCTGGTGACGCCGGTGCCGAGCTTGATGTTGCGGGTGCGCGTGGCGGCGGCGGCGATGAACACGGCCGGGTCGGCGATGATCTCCCAGCCGGCGCTGTGGTGCTCGCCGATCCAGGCCTCTTCGAATCCCAGGTGGTCGAGGTGCTCGATCAACTGGAGGTCGCGTTCCAGGGCCAGGGTGGGGTTTTCGCCGTGGCGGTGAAACGGCGCCATGAAGATGCCGAACTTGAGGCGGTTGGGCATGGTGGTCGCTCCTGCGGCGTGTGCGGGTAGGTTACGCCGTGGGGGCGGCGAAGGGAACATGCCGGGAACGGGGCCGGCGCCAGACCGTCACTGGCTCGAAGAAGCGCATTGCGCCTCGTCGGGAAGGTTGGCGATATTCGCGAAGAACTGGCGCAAGGTGACGCCTTCTTGCTCCGGACGGCGAAGCGGCACATCGAAGTTGATTACGTAGGAGTTGTTGCGGCCCAGACGCTCGACGCGAACGTATCCGGCCTTACGCAGGTCGCTGAGTATGCCGGCGATCGTCCTCTCTCTGAGGGCGAGGGCGCCGGCTATGGCAACAACTGTGTCCCTGGGATTGCGCGCGATGTGTATGAGGACCGCGCCGTGATTAGTAAGAAGTGTCCACTTTCGGGTCAGCGAGGCGCGGTCGTTGGTCACCAATTCCTGCTTTCCGGGTCCCTGTTGCTGCGGCGCTCCTTGACCAGCGGCGTTGAGCCGCTCTGCTCACGCGGAATCCTACACCTTTCGTATGGTTTGAGTCAGACGGGGCAACACTAAGGCCCCAGGCTCCAAGGGGACAGCCGATTGACAAATTCATGAACATAAAAACAGGAATAGCTGTTCAGGTTTTGCCGTGGATGCCGAAGATGCTCCTGTGTCTAAGCGGCGCGCAGGCATCAAAGGATGCGGGCGAACGCCAAAAGGCGGAGGCTCATGAGGAATCTGCTTCTAACGCTCCTGGTGGTCGGACTGGTGATGGGGATCGGCGCGGCCGGCTCGAACGCGATATTCACGAGCTCGGCGGCCAACAATGCCAACACTTTCAACACCGCGACCATCTCGATAAGCACGTCTCCGGCCAGCGCGTTCATAACGTACAGCGCCATGGTCCCCGGGGACGTGGTCACGCAGCCGCTCACGGTCACTAACAGCGGCACGGCCCAGCTGCGCTATGCCGTCACCAGCACGACGACTGAAGACATCCTTGCCGCGCAGCTGGACCTGACAATCAAGTCTGGGGTGACCACCTGCACCAATGCCGGCTTCAGCGCCAGCGGCGCCGTGCTCTACGGCCCCGGCGACCTCGGCAGCGCGGCGGGCGTCAACGTGATGGGCGACCCGGCCCAGGGCTCGAACGCCGGTGACCGGACGCTCAACCCAGCCGCGAGCGAAGTGTTGTGCTTCCAAGTGTCTCTGCCCCTTGCTTCGGGCAATGCCTACCAGGGCCTGACCAGCACAGCAACCTTCACGTTCAACGGCGAGCAGACTGCGAACAACCCGTAGGGTCGCCTCCAAGCAGAACTTCGGGCTTTGCCATGGTCAAACATCCGAGCCCAACCTCAGCTCCGCATCGGGGCGTGGCCGCGAGTCGCATGTCCACGGGGCTGCGCCGGGGGGTGTGGCTCCAGGCTGTTGTGCTGGCAGTGCTGGTGATTGAGGGCCTGGTTTTAGCAACGGTGCCGCGCTTCCTGGGTTGGTCCACGTTCGTTGTTTACGGCGGCAGCATGCAACCGGCGATCAAAGCGGGAAGCGTTGCGGTCGCTCGGCCGGTCAAGGCCGAACAACTGAAGGTAGGAGACGTCATCGCCTACCACACTCCCGGAAGCTCGGGCCTGCCAACTTTGCATCGAGTAATCGAACTGCGTGACGGTCCCGGTGGCCGGTCGCTGGTCATCAAGGGCGACGCCAACGCCGAACCGGACCCCTTTCAGGTGACTCTCCAGGGCAGCGGCAGCAAAGTGGTGTACTCGGTGCCCGAGGCCGGCCGGCTGATCGACTTTGGCCGCAGACCTCTGGGCCGCGTCTTGCTCTTCCAGTTCCCCCTTTGCGCCCTGGGCCTCTTTGCCCTGTTCGAAATCTGGGTGCCGGAAAGGAAGAGAGCCAGCCTCAGGTGGCTGTGATGCGCGGGTCGACGTTTCTCCTTGTCGTATTCGGCATCGCAAGCGTCGTCGCGGCTTTCGGGCAGCCGGCAGGCGCTCTATTCACCAGGAACCAGGGGCAGCCTTCGAACACGTTTGCGGCGGATGTCCTGGACGCACCGGCGGCTGTAACCAGTGATGATGGCTACTCCCAGATTGGAGTTTCCTGGACCGCCACGGGCGACACTTACGCATCCGGCTACCGCCTGTTCCGGGCCACCGTTCAAGGCGGCCCGTATACGCAGGTCGCGCAAGTGACGCCACGGTCGACAACGACTTACACCGACACTCCTTCGGCGGGCTACTACTACTACGTGCTGCGGAGCTATTACCAGAACTGGGAGAGCAACAACAGCTCCGAGGTATCCGCGTCACTCGGCGCCTTGCGGCTTTCCCAGGGCAGCTATGTCGGCAACGGGGCCGACAACCGTTCGATTACCGGGACCGGATTCGCACCGGACGTCGTGATCGTGAAGTGTGACTGCGGGCAGGCCGCGGCCATTCGTACGGCGTTGATGCCTGGGGACGCGGCAAAGATCATTTCGACCTCTTCGGCTCTGCAGGCAGATGTCATCCAGTCTCTGGATGCGAACGGGTTCACCATCGGCACGTCGAATAAGGTCAACCAGAACACTGACACCTACTACTGGACGGCACTCAAGGCGGGTACGAGCCTGAAGCTCGGCAGCTATGCCGGTAACGGGGCCGACAATCGGTCCATTAGCGGGGTGGGCTTTCAGCCTGACTGGGTTGTGACAATGGGAGACGGCGAGGAGTCCTGGTTCCGGCCGTCGCTTCTAACAGGCGATGCCTCCTACAGGATGGAGGGCCAGGATGATTTCACCAACCGCATCCAAGCGATTCAGTCAGA
The DNA here is from genome assembly GCA_963703905.1 of uncultured Chloroflexia bacterium. Lineage (GTDB taxonomy): Bacteria > Chloroflexota > Dehalococcoidia > DSTF01 > WHTK01 > DATLYJ01. The sequence goes on along the minus strand of CAVPFY010000004.1, from coordinate 55,800 downwards.
TGGCTTTCAGCTTGGCTCCAACGCTAACGTGAACGCGTCCGGGGTCACTTTCTACTACATTGCCTTCAAGAGCGTCGGAGGCGTGGTCGCCGAGGGCAGCTACGCCGGCAACAACACAGACAACCGCTCGATCGCGGTTGGCTTTCAGCCGGCGTTTGTCTGGGTAAAGCGCAGCGTGAACAACGCGGGCGTGATCCGAATCGCGAGTATGTCGGGCGACAACTCTGCCCCATGGGACGCCGCCACCGCTGCCAACAACATTCAGGCCATTGAGCCCGGGGGCTTTCAGGTTGGCACCCACGATCGGGTCAACAACAGCGCCGGCACTTACTTCTTCCTGGCCCTCCGCGACCCTGGCCCGTGAGGGCGTCGCATCTCGTCTGAGTAGGATTGAAGGCCACGCAGGCATCGAGCGCCCCTTACGCCCTCGGCAGGCGCCAGGGCCGTGTCTCCTCTTCACAGTTCCACCTCGCCCGTGCGGCCGGCAAGCGCCTGCACCACCGCCGAAGCGTACATGCGCGCCTGGAGGTCTCGGCTGGCGACGTCTTCGTGCCAGCGGTCGGGGCCGAGCCCCAGGCCTTCGCCGAGGCCGGTTGCAAGCCTGGCGGGGTCCAGGATCAGCACGGCGTGGTCGCGGCAGTAGCGGCGCATCTGCGACATGAAGCGCTCCCGCCGGCGGGCGGCCTCGGCGGCGCTGAGGTCGAACGGCATCGACTGAGACGACGCCGCGAAGACGACGTGCGCGTTTTCGGCGCGAAGGACCACGTCGAGCGCCGCCCTGGTGTAGGCCGCCGCGTCTTCGACGTCTATTTCAGGCGCGACGCCGATTGTCCTGGCCGCGAGCCAGCGGGGCGCGCGGAATAGCCAGCCGCGCGGGCGCGGCGAGCCCCTGGGCCCGCCGCCGGCCAGGGCATTGAGGAAGGCGCTGATGCGCACTGCCTTGCCATAGAGGCGCGGCCAGCGGCGGCGGATTCGATAGACGACATAATCCTGCATGAAGTGCATCTCGGCCACGCGCAGCAGCACCACGTCGGCGGGCTCCGCGGCGCTTCGCTGCTCGACGCGGCCGGCCATCGTGGCGTTGACATAGAGCAGCTCACCTTCGCAGCGCCAGTCGACCCGCGGCTCCAGGCGCAGCAGCTCCGAACGCGTACGGTCGAGCAGGCTGGTGGCGTCCGGGAAGTTCGCGAACGTGAGGCTGCTGTGCGAGAAGATGCGGACGAGGCAGCCGCGTGCCGCGGGCTCCGGGCGGGGGCGATCGTCGCTGTCGGTGGGGTCTGGAAGGGGCATCGACGCGTAGGTTAGTGCCCGGTGGACGTAAGGAACAGGGAACAGGGAACAAGAAACAGGGAGAGAGACCGCGGAGGCAAGGGTCGCCCTTCTGCTATGGTCTCTGTCCCCTGCGCCTGCGATTCGTGCCCATTTTGTGTTACACTTCTGTAAGTTCCGGTACTCGTCCCCCCGTCCCGATCGACAAATCGACCGCCCCGGAGCTTGTCTTATGGAGGTGGTCATCGTGAATCGCGATTCTGGCCGTACTCAGCCTGCGAGGACGGTGATCCAATGAGGGCGGGACGCAACCGGCCTGGTTTGAGCACAGATTTCATTGACAGCGCCAGCGAAGAGGTACTTCTCCGCATCGCTTGTTCGGCGACCGGGGAGTCCAAGCTGGCGTATTGTCTTTATGATTCACAGGGCACATTGGTCGCCAAGACAGAAGACTTCGGGTCCTTCCCGGAAGGCGTGAGCGTGGTCGCCGAATGTGGCGACGTGCTGCTGGACGTGCCGTCGTCCCCGGAGGGTCACATTACGTACCGGCTCTTCAATCGAGACGGCAGGCTGTTAACCTGCTCCGACGGACATCGGACGCAGGTTTTCGCTTTCTTGCGCATGGAAAAGGGCCGCATCTGAGCGGCGCCGTCCGAATCAGCCCGGTGGCGGATCGCGGCCAGCCTGTCGGCCTGGCACGCGCGCTGTTTGCCCCAGGGCAGACGCGACCTGAAATGTCGACCAAGCAGGAGAAGCCTGCCTCGCTGCTACGCCGGAATTGACGGCGGCGAGACCGGCACGTAAGGACTTTCGAGAACGGAGACAGGACATGGCTACGGGAAAGATCAAGTCACTGGTTAAGGACCGCGGTTTCGGCTTCATCCAGGCGGATGGCGCCTCGAGCGACCTCTTCTTCCATCGCACCGCCGTCGCGGAGGGCTCGTTCGACGACATGAGCGTCGGCCAGAGCGTTGAATTCGAGACGCAGCAGGACCCGCGCAACAGCAGCCGCTCTCAGGCCGTCAGCGTCAGGGCGGTGGGCTAGTTGGCAGGAGCTAACAAGAGCAAGAGCCTCAAGGCGAAGAAGCGCAAACTACAGCTCAAGCAGGTGGAGCGCGCGAAGAAGCGCCCGCCCCGCTTCCGCGACGAGCGGAACTAGACCGCCCGCCGCAAGACTTTAATTCATGGGTATACGGAGCTAGCGGGCCCTGAGAGGCCCGCTAAATACGTGCGCGCGAGGCGCGGCCGGGCGGTCGCCTTCGTCCCGCCGTCGCGGCCTAGCTCAACCAGAGAGAGGTCTGGCCGCCGCCGAACTCGCGTCCCTTGATCACGACTGTGCCGGCGGAATTGAAGATCACGAGGTCGGACTTTGCCTTCGGGAACGTGGTCTTCTGGCGCTCGACGGTGTAGGTCGCCACGTTGGGGTCGGCCAGCTGCTGAAAGTGCTGCTTGAGCGATTTCACAAGGTTGGAAGAGAGCTTCTCACGATTACCATTACTCACGGTGTCTGCCTCCTGTGGCCAGCGCCGTCCTTCTGCCGGGCCGCCTGTTGGCCCGCGCCGGAGCGGATTAGCCTGAGGCAAACGAAAAGCCAGCCAGGAATCCGGAGGAGGTCGGCCCCATAGCTGGCGTCCCGCGAGTTTCGTTAGGCCTTGCGTCTGCTTTGCCAGTCTAAGCCAATCACATGAGCTTGGATATAGGGCACGTCTTTTCTGCTATAGAAACTGTAAATGGCGCCGGCATCCACGTTGCCGCCCAGCGCATGCGGCAACATGAAGAACCGCACTGCTCCTCGGCCGGCTGCTAGGCCACCAGGTCCTGGTCCTTGTACTGCAGCTCGTACAGGCGGAAGTAGGTGCCGCGCGCCGCCAGGAGCTCTTCGTGGGAGCCGGTCTCGACGATTCGGCCTCCCGACAGCACGATGATGTGGTCGACGAAGCGGATCGTGTTGAGGCGGTGGGCGATGATGATCGAGGTGCGGTTCGCCGTCACAGTGCGGATGCTGTGCTGCAGGTGGGCTTCCGTCTCCGGGTCGATGCTTGCCGTGGCCTCGTCCATCACCAGCACGATCTCCGGGTTGAAGGCGGCGACGCGCGCCAGGGCCAGCAACTGCTTCTGGCCTGTCGAGAGGTTGGCGCCGCGTTCGGCCAGGACGCCTGCGTAACCGTCGGGCAGGCGCATGATGAAGCCGTCCGCGCCCACCAGCCGTCCCGCCGCCTTGACTTGCTCCAACGAGATCGATTGGTCGCGCATGCGGATGTTCTCTTCGACCGTGTCCGTGAAGATAAAGGCGTCCTGTAGCACCAGGCCCACGTGCCGGCGCAGTTCGCGCTGAGGGATGTCGATAATTGGGACGTCGTCGACCAGAATCTGACCGCGCTGGATGTCGTAGAAGCGGTTGAGCAGGCTCATCATCGTCGACTTGCCGGCGCCCGTCGCGCCCACGATCGCCACCTTCTCACCGGGTTCGAGGATGAAGGACACGTCCCTCAGCACCCAGTTGTCTTCGTCGTAGGCAAACCAGACGTTGCGGAACTCGATCTTGCCGCGGACGCTGGTCAGGTGCACCGGGTGGGGCGGGTCCACGATCTCCTCCTTCTCATCCAGAACGCCGAAGATGCGCTCCGATGAGGCCATCGCGGACTGGAGCGTGGTGTAGCGCTCCGTGAGATCGCGGATCGGCCAGTAGAAACGCTGCATGTACGCGATGAACGCCACCAGCGTCCCGATCGTCATCGTGTCGGCGATCACGCGGCCGCCGCCGTACCAGAGGATGAGCGCGGTCGTCACGGCGCCGAAGATCACCACCGTCGGCTCGAAGATGGCGTACCAGAACAGGACCTTGAGGTTGGCGTTCAAGAGGCCGCGGTTGCGGTCGTCGAAGCGGCGCAGGTTCTCGCGCTGGCGGTTGAAGAGCTGAATCACTGCCATGCCGGTGATGTTCTCGTTGAGGTAGGCGTTGATCCGCGCCAGCCAGGCCCGCTGCTCGCGATAGCCATCGCGCTGCGTATAGGCGAAGTAGCGCGCCGACTGGATCAGCACCGGCAGGAGCAGGTACATGAGCAGGGCCATCTTCCAGTCCAGCGCCAGCAGGACAACGACAATCGCCAGCAGCATCATCAGGTTCGCCAGGATCGTGGCCACGCCCTGGGATATGACCTGCTCCAGGGTGGCGATGTCGTTGGTCAGGCGCGTCACCAGGCGGCCGACGGGGTTGCGGTCGAAGAACGAGATCGACATGCGCTGCAGGTGGCCGAAGAGCTGGACGCGCATGTCCATCATCACGCTCTGGCCGACGTAGGCCATGAGCACGGCCTGGGCGTAGCGGGTGACGAAGTTCAGTAGCAGGATGCCCAGGAACAGAATCGACAGAAACGCCAGGCGGTCGGTCTTGCCCTGGACGATCTGGCCGTCAATCGCCTCTTTCAGGATCAGAGGGCCGGCGATTTCCAGGGCGGCGACGAACACCAGCATGACCACCGCGACGACGATCGCGCGGGTGTAGGGCTTCAGGTACCCGCCAAGGCGGCTGGCGATACGCGAGTCGTAGACCTTGCCGATGATCTCGTCTTCGTCCCACTCGATGTCCATTGTCATGGGCGGCTCGAAACCTCACCCCCCGGCCCCCTCTCCGTCAACGGAGAGGGGGAGGCGGAGTCGGAAGCGGAGGGGGAGGCGGAGTCGGAGTCGGAAGCGGAAGCGGAGGCGGCGTCCGCGGATTCGCCTTCGGTGAGCTGCTCGCTGAGGAGCTGGCGGCGGTAGAAGCGGGAGTAGACGCCGTTGAGGCGCAGGAGCTCTTCGTGAGTGCCGACTTCGGCGATGCGGGCGTCGTCAATGGCGACGATCATGTCGGCGTTGGCCAGGGTGGAAGTGCGGTGGGCAATGACGATGGTCGTTCGCTCGGCCATGAAGCCGTGAAGGCGCTTCAAGATCTCTTCCTCGGTGTGGGTGTCCACGTGCGAGAGGGCGTCGTCCAGGACCAGGACAGGTGGGCGCTTGAGCAGGGCGCGCGCCAGGGCGGTGCGTTGCTTCTGGCCGCCGGACAGCGTCACGCCGCGCTCGCCGATGACCGTCTCGATGCCGTGAGTCAGCTGCGGCAGGTCATTGACAAGCTGCGAGCTGTCGAGGACGTTCTCGAACTCGTCCTCGGGCGGTTCGGCGCGGCCGTAGCCGACGTTGTCGCGCAGGCTGTCCGAGAACAAGAAAGTTTCCTGAGGCACGAAGCCCACGGCGCCGCGCAGCTGGTCGAGCGAGAGGTCGCGCACGTCGACGCCGTCGAGCAGCACCTGGCCCTGCCAGGGGTCGTACAGGCGCACGAGGAGGTTGACCAGCGTTGTCTTGCCGGCGCCGGTGCCGCCGACCAGAGCAACGGTGGCGCCGGCGGGAATGCGCAGGTTGATGTCCTCCAGGATCGCGCGGTCGTGATAGCCGAAGGTGACGCCGCGGAACTCGACATCGCCGCGGATGTCGTCCAGGTGCGTTGGGTGCTCGGGGTCGCGGATGCGCGGCATCGTGCCGATGACCTCGGACACGCGCTTCATCGCGGCCCCGCCCTGCTGCAGGGCCGTGAAGGTCCAGCCGAGCGACATGATCGGGTTGGCGAGCACCGCCAGGTAGGTGTTGAACTGCACGAACTGACCAATGGTCATCTTGCCGTTGACGACGTCGTTGCCGCCGAACCACAGCACCATAACGGTGGCCGCGCCGGTGAGCACGATCATCAGGGGCTGCAGGGCGCCGACATAGTAGGCCCAGGCCATGGAGCGCCGCTTCATCTCGCGGTTAGCGTCGATGAAGGTCGCGGTCTCGGAATCCTCCTGGGCGTAGGCCTTGATCGTGCGCATGCCGGACATGTTCTCCTGCACGCGGGTGGCGATGGTGCCGAACTGGTCCTGCACGGCGCGAAACTTGGCTTCGACGCCGACACGGAAATAGATCACGATGAAGGCGATGATCGGGAAGTAGGCGATGGCGATGATCGCCAGCTTGACGTTGATCGAGAGGAGGAAGAAGAAGCCGATGACGACCATGGCGACGGCCCGCAGGACCTCGATCAGCGTTGGGCCCATGAGGTCGCGGATCACCTGGAGGTCGTTGGTGCAGCGGGCCATGAGGTCGCCGGTCTGCGACTCGAGGTAGAAGCGCTGGTCCAGGGCCATGAACTGGTTCGCGAGGTCGGTACGCAGGTCATACTCGACATAACGCGAGGTGCCGGAGACAAGATGGCGGGCCGCGAAGCGCAGCACGCTCTCGATGGCGGCGAACACGAGGATGTAGCCGCCGTACGTCGCCAGCTGGCCGCGCGTCGTGCCGTCGTCGATGGCATCGATGGCGTCGCGGACAACGACAGGGGGCAGCATGACCACGAGCGAGGCCGCGAGCAGGGCGAGGAAGCCCCAGAGGTAGCGCCATTTGTAGCGGTTGAGGTATTTGAGGACCTGGTTATCGGACACGAGCGTGCGGGGCCTCTCCTCGGTCGCGCCCTCGATAAACATGCCAGCATTGTGCTGGCAGTGGGCAGGCAAGTCAACAATACGCGGCTGCGGTGGGTCGAAGACTGTGCCAGGGGCTGGCTTCTACGATGCCATCTATAGGGCCATAAGGGCAAGGCGATTGGAAGGTTTCAAGCGTATGGTCTCGGGCGCCGCGTGAGGCCAGATCGGTGACAGGATCGGGGCCGCGGCATATGCTGCGCCTCCAGCAGAGGTTGAGACGGCGGAGGGCGAATGTGACCGGAGATGCTTTCGATGAGGACAAGGCCACGGCCTTCAACCGCCGCGTGGTCGAGTTGGTGAATTCGGCGTCGCTGACGCTGATGATCAGCATAGGCCACCGGACCAGGCTGTTCGACACGATGTCCGGCCTGGCGCCTTCGACGAGCGCCCAGATCGCGCAGGCGGCCGGGCTAGACGAGCGCTATGTGCGCGAATGGTTGGGGGCGATGACCGTGGGCGGCATTGTCGACCACGACGGCGGCATGCTGACGTACATGCTCCCGCCTGAGCATGCCGCTTCGCTGGTGCGCGAGGCCGGTCTGCGGAACATCGGGCCGATGACGCAATTCATCCCCCTCCTGGGCGACGTTGAGGACGGAATCGTGGAGTGCTTCCGCCACGGCGGCGGCCTGCCGTACGATGCCTACCCCAAGTTCCAGGAGGTGATGCAGGAGCGCAGCGACGGCCGCTTCCACGCCCTGCTCCTGAGCGCAGTCTTGCCGCTGGTCGAGGGCCTGAGCGAGCGCCTGAGCGGCGGGATCGATGTCGCCGACATCGGCTGCGGCAACGGCACTGCCCCGTGCATCATGGCGCAGGCGTTCCCGCAAAGCCGCTTCACCGGCTACGACTTCCTTGAAGAGGCAATGGCGACCGCTCGGGCGCGGGCCGGCGCTTTGGGCTTGAGTAACCTTGGCTTCGAAGCGCGCGACGCGGCGGCCCTCGAAGGCGCCTCGCGCTTCGACCTCATCACCACTTTCGACGCCATCCACGACCAGGCGCGCCCCGACCTTGTGCTGGCCGGCATCGCCCGCCTGCTCCGCGACGACGGCGTCTACATCTGCGCCGACTTTGCCGCCCAGAGCTCGCACGCCGGCAACATCGGCCACCCGGTCGGGCCGTTCATGTACACGGTGTCAACGATGCACTGCATGAGTGTGAGCCTGGCGTACGGCGGCATGGGCCTCGGCGCTGCCTGGGGGGAGCAAGTCGCCCTGAGCATGATGGCGGATGCCGGCTTCGGCGACGTGACCGTCCGCCGCGTGCGGGGCGACGGTATCAACAACTACTACATCGCCAGGAAGCGTTAATTGCCCCCAGCGGAGTCAATTCGCGCAAGGCTGATCCTCTGAATCTCCGCGGCCGAACAGAGTGCAGAGTACTGAGTGCAGTGCATTCGGGCGCAATTCCTAAGAGGGTCGCGAGTGCCGGTCAGGCTTACACTCTCGCTGCACTCTGCACTCTGCACTCTGTTCCAGGAGCGTCACTTGCCGGCCAACGACTACCACTTCATCACCCACTGGCGCGTGCCCGGCAAGGCGCAGGAGGTCTACGACATCCTGGCCGAGGCCAAGGATCTGCCGCGCTGGTGGCCATCGGTCTACCTGGACGTGCTCGAAATACAGTCGGGCGGGCCGGACCAGGTCGACAAGGTGGTCCGCATCGAGGCGAAGGGCTGGCTGCCGTACAAGCTCAACTGGCACTTCGCGGTCACGGACTCGGACCCGCCGAACGGCTTCGGCCTCAAGGCCTGGGGCGACCTGGAGGGCACAGGGCGCTGGACGCTGGTCCAGGACGGCGACTTCGTTAACGTCACCTACGATTGGGACGTCCGCGGCCAGAAGCCGCTGCTGCGGTACACGTCGAAGCTGCTCAAGCCATTCTTCGCGGTCAATCATGATTGGGCGATGCGCAAGGGCGAGGAGAGCCTGAAGCTGGAACTGCGCCGCCGCGGGGCGAAGTTTCCGATCGAGCGGGTCGCGGTGCCACCGCCTCCCGGCCCCACGCCGATGCCGCCGGCGCCGCTGGTCCTGGGTTTAGGCGTGCTGGTAGCCGTCCTGGTGCTGCGGCCGCGCCGGCGCCGCTAGGCGGTCCTGGATGCAGGCGGTGGCCGGTAGATCTTATCGCGGCGAGACCAGGCCGGCGTCGCCAGCGGAAGGCGGAGTTATCGGCGGCGACGGCGGCGCCTCAGTCGGAGGCCGCGTGCCGAGGACGAACTGAAACGCGCGGGCGCGGTCATCGTCGGAAGCGCCGGCGAAATCGAGAGCGAGCGACAGGACTTCGGCCGCGCTGCCTGCTCGTTCACGGAAGCCCTCTGAGCCTTCCGAGAAGCGTCCGGTCGTAACGAAGTAGGCATCGTCACCATCGAACAAGATGGGCGTTCCTAAGCCTCCCGTCTGCCACTCCCCACTGTCAGCTGGGCCGCCGCCGAGTGCTTCTCTGTAGACCCTGTTAGTTCGGCTCAGAAAGAGGATGAACTTCTCACCGGGGAGCAATCGTGGCCCTCCGCTGCAATCCGGGCCGGTGTAGTTCGTAGGCCCAACGGTCACAGATCGTTCAACTGTACTACCTGCCAGGACCAGTTCTATCCGGACTTCAGATATGAAAGAGTTCGGTTGAAAGAAGGTGCCGCGCCTGGACGGATCTGCCCTGTGCTCACTGATCACCTGGCCGAGGACGGCCAACCCAAGGTTCTCCTCGACCCAGTGGGGCTGCCCGAACAGATCGTTTGCAGTTGGGAAGCCTCCACCTGTACAGGCCAGTGCCGACGGAATGGTGCCTTGACCTGCCACCCCAACGGCCAGGCCCGCCGCAATGGCAAGGATAAGTGTGATTCGCAGCATTTCGCCTTGAACCTACCATCTCTCGAAGCTCATAGTGCCGCCAGCAGTCTATCGAGGGTCTACTAATGCTCTACGAAGAACGGTTCACAAACCTCAAGCGCGGGGCCTTGCGCGATTACCTGGCCTGGACGCGAGGCGAGGGTCGCGCGCGGGTGAGCAATCAAGGCGGCCGCGCCGTCTGCCTGATGACCGGCCTGATTGGCTCCGAGGCCACGGAAGTGCTGCAGGTCACGGCCTACCCCGATTTCGACGCCTGGCAGCGGTTGCAATCCGCGCCTGCCGGCCCGAGATCGGAGCTGGTCGAGCACGAGGACGTGCGTATCCTGCGCGCGATCGCGGCGCGGCCCAAGGAGTCGCTGCCGGAAGACGACCGGCGGGCGGTGTACGGCTACCGGCGCTTCTTCATCCACGGCGCCGACCTCGATGAGTTCGTGCACTGCTCCGGCGACGGCGTGTGGCCGCGGATCGAGGCGCAGGGCGCCTGCATTCTCGGCTTGTGGACGACGGTGGCGGCCACTGAGCCGCGGGAGGTTGTGCTCCTTACCGGATACCACGGCCCGGGCCACTGGGAGGAAACCCGCGGCAACCTTCCCATGCCGGCTGGCTTCGACAAAGCGTTATGGGACCAGGGCCAGAGGCTGGGCAGCCGCCGCAATGAGTTGACGCTCAGGTCCTGGGTGAAGCTGCTGAGAGCGGTGGAGCTGGACGAGAAACCGGTCGGGTAAGGAACAGGGAACAGGGAACAAGGAACAGAGAACAGGGAGAGCCGCGACCTACGCCGTTCTGCCCTTGTTCCCTGTTCCTTGCTCCCTGTTCCTCTGCCATTGAAATGTCCCTTGCGAACGTCTAGGATCAATGCCAGGCTCGCGAGTTGGAGAGGTGTAGCGTGGAAGCCAGAGTCCTGAAGCTAAAGTCCTGGGCGCCATGGGTGACCATTGGCGGCGTCGCCATTCTGCTCGTCGGGTTGGCGTGGGACGCAGTCCTCCATTCGATGGACTCGGGCCTGGCCGCGCGCGAAGGCATCTTTTCGCCCAGCAACCCCGGCCACGTCCTCTTCGGAGGAGGCATCGCGGTTATCGTCCTGGGGGCGCTGATGTACCTGGCCGGTCGGGCCGCCGAATCCGGGCGCGTCCTCGCTTACGCACTCCCGGGCATAGCCCTGATCACGCTGGCGTCCGGCTCGGTGGGCATTGCCGCCGCCACGGGCACGCTCGGCGGGCCGGCGCACACTCACGACGAGGCCGTCGCGCACGACGACTCCACCGTCAACAAGGCGAACTCGAAGCTCCCAGGCGTCGTCCACGACCACGGCGAGGCCACCGCGATTACGACGCTAGAGCTGGAGGCCGGCGCCAGGCTCGTGAGCGACACCATTGCCGGCACCAAGCGCTTCGAAGACCTGAAGGTCGCTCAGTCCGAAGGGTACTTCCTCCTCGCCGGCGGCCGGCAGGGGCTGGCCCACTACCACAACCAGGCATATCACACCGACGGCAAGATCCTGGACCCGCAGAAGCCGGAAGAGTTGATCTATCTGCGCAAGTCGGACGGCACCGCCCAGCTTGTCGGGGTGATGTTCCTGATGCCTTCGGCCAACCAGGCGGGACCGCGGGTCGCGGGGCCCCTGACGGCCTGGCACGCGCACGACAACCTTTGCTTCAGCGCCTCGCTCGGCCGGATCAGCGGCTTTGCCGACGCCAACGGCAAATGCGCCGCCGGCAGCGTCTTCATGGGCAAGACGCCGGAAATGATGCACATTTGGGTGCTCGATAACCCCAACGGCGTCTTTTCGGACGATATGGAGCCCGACGTGCTCGTGAAGCTGCTGGCGAACCGCTAGGTTCTCACGGCCCTGCGGCGCGCGCCTCAAGCCTGAGGCGCGTTGACCAGCGAATGCACCTTGCCGGTGAGTTCGTGGACCTCTGTCGTGAGGCTCAGGATCTTGCGTGACAGGTCCAGGATGTCTTCGTTCTGCGACTTTTCGAGCTGCACCAGTTCCAGCAGCTCGTCCCCCTGGCGCTTCTCAAGTTGGATGAGTTGCCACTGGTGGTCGGCGAGCGCCTGCCGTTTCTCGTCGGCGCGGTTCTGCGAGATCATGACAAAGGTGCTGAGAAAGATAGCCTCCAGCGACACGATCATGGTCAGCAGTCCGAACGGGTAGGTCTCGACGCCAACGACGATCCACAGACGACAAACCAGACGATGTGCACGTAAACGAACACCATGGAGCCGGCGAAGCGGGTGATGGTGTCCGCGATGCGGTTCTGAGCATCCGCTCGCGCGCTCCTCCGCGTGGCGGATCAGGGCCGGGTGCAGCGGCTTTGTCGCGGTGGGGTTGATGCTCATTGCTGACTCCTGGCTTGGCGCGGTGGCGCCGCGATGGATTGCTCGCCGTTATTGTTTCCGAACCGGCGCCCTGGACTCCAACTTCCTTTCGCCGCCCGCCTGATCCACAATCGCCCACAGCGGGGAGGCCCTTCTGGACGAATTCGACCTGACCGGCGCCGTGGCAATCGTCACGGGCGGAAACGGCGGCATCGGGCGCGGCATCGCGCTTGGTCTGGCGCGCGCGGGTGCTGACATTGTGGTCGCGGCGCGCGACGAGGCCAAGACCGCCGCCGTCGTGGCCGAGATCGAGGCGTTGGGGCGGCGCTGCCTGGGCCTGTATTGCGACGTGCGGAAACGGGCAAGACATCGACCGCGTTGTGGATACTGTGGCAGGGAAGCTCGGCAGAATCTGCATCCTGGTCAACAACGCCGGCGTCGCCGCCGGTGGGCGCCCGGAAGACATCGCCGAAGAAGTCTGGGACCGCGTGTTAGACACCAACCTCAAGGCCGGGCTTCCGGTTCGCGCAGGCCTGCCACCCGGCGATGGCCGCGAACGGCTGGGGCAAGGTCATCAACATCGGCTCCGAGTACTCGCTCTTCGGCAGCCCCGCCGTCCTTCCTTATTCGGCGAGCAAGGGCGGTGTGATTCAGATGACCAAGTCGCTCGCGACCGCCTGGGCGCGAGACAACATTCAGGTGAACTGCATCATTCCGGGCTGGATCACCACCGACATGACACAGGGCGTGCTTCACAACGAAGTGATGTACAACCGAATCGTCGACCGCACGCCGGCGCGCCGCTTCGGCGAGCCGGAGGAGCTGGCGGGCACGGCCGTGTTCCTCGCGTCGAGGGCATCTAATTTCGTCACCGGCCAATCCATCGCCGTCGATGGCGGGTATTCGATCTCCTGACATGAACCCGATCGAGCTTCTTGCGTCGGCGGCGTTCTTCGGCTGGACATTCGTGCTCATCACCCGCTGGCTGGCCGCCGACCCGAAGAGACCGGCGCCTCGCGATTACACCGCGGGCGTGGTGAGCGCCGGTTTCGCGGCGGGATGCCTGAGGTTTGCGATCGAAGGCGTTTCGCCGGGGGCCGTCTTGCTCGGGGGCGGCGTCACGGCCCTGGCCATGGGCATCGTGGCCTTGCTGGCGTCGGCGCTCTGGCTGTGCGCGCGCAAAGTCAGCAAAATAGGCTAAATGGGCACGCTTATAACCCTGGCTGTCGCCGTGGCGATTCTGGGACTGGCCGCGCGATTTGCCTGGCCGCGCCGGGTCAGGGCGCCGCTGCCGCTGTACGCCGGCACAATTGTTGTGGCCTTTGTAATCGGAATCATCGCCGGCTCGCTGGCCGAAGGCCGGGGCATTCGGCGTACGCTTGAGTTCGCCGGCATGCTGGCGCCGCTGATCGGGGCCGTGGCCGTTGTCTCCTGGTTCAGGGTGAAGCCGCCGGAGCAGGACGAGGCGCGCAAGCTCGAGGAAAGCCGGGCGGAACGCCGCCGCGCTGATGAGCGACGCCGCCGCTAAAGGGAGGAGCCTGACATGAGCCTGCCGCCGTTCCGGCTGACAGACCTGACGAACGCGGTCCGGCACTTTCCCAACGGCCGCCCCGCGTTGCTGGTCTTCATGAAGGAGGACTGTCCCACCTGCAACGCATCGGCGCCGCTGCTGGAGCTGGCGCAGCGCCACTTCGGTTCATCGGTCCAGGTCCTTGGCCTGGGCCAGGACCTGCCGGGGAATCAGGCGCTTGCCACCAGGCACAACCTGACTTTCCCTATCCTCGACGATTCGGCGCTCAAGACCGCGTTCGCCTACGACATCGACACCGTGCCGACGCTGGTGCTGACCTCGGCGGCCGGCGAAGAACGGAAGCGCATCATCGGCTTCGACCGCCAGCAGTGGCAGGAGCTATTCGTGGACCTGGCGATGGCAGCCGACGAGGTCACGCCGGAGATCAACTGGCGCGACTTCCCCGAATTCCTGCCCGGTTGCGGGTCGAAGTCCGTTGAGCCGGGGATCTACGAACGCCTCCTGGCCGAGGCCGAGGGCAGTCCGATCCGCGCCCGGCGCATCGAGATTGCCGCGCAGGATGACGAATTCGAGTTCATGTTCGACCAGGGCTTCAGCGACGGCCTGCCGGTTATACCGCCGACGCCCGAGCGCGTCGTGCGGATGCTCGCGGGCACCCGCCGCGATGCGCAGCAGATCATCGCGACCGTGCCGCCGAACATGGCGCCCTGCACAGTCGAGAAGGTCGCGATCAACGCCGTCCTCGCCGGCTGCAAGCCTGAATATCTGCCTGTCGTAATCGCGGCCGTCGAAGCCGCTTGTACGGACGAGTTCAACGCCCACGGCGTAATGGCCACCACCATGGGCGCCTCGCCGGTGATGATCGTCAACGGCCCGATCCGGAACCGCATCGGCATGAACGCCAAGCTCGGCGTCCTGGGCCAGGGCAATCGCGCCAACGCGACAATCGGGCGGGCGCTGCGCCTGGTCCTGCGCAACGTCGGTGGCGCCAGGCCGGGCGGTACGGAGCGCTCGACGATGGGCACGCCGATGAAGTTCACCATGAGCTTTCCCGAATGGGAGGAGCGTTCGCCCTGGGAGCCCTATCACGTCGAGCACGGCTTCAATCCGGATGACAGCGTCGTAACCCTCTTCGCCGCCACCGGCGGCCCCCAGCTCATCGTCGACCAGACCACGCGCGGCGCGCGGGCGATGGCCGGAAGCCTCGCCCTCGGCGTCGAGCAGGTGGGCCATCCGAAGTCGGGCTCGGGAGACACGCTACTGGTCGTCTGTCCGGAGCACGTCGATACGCTCTGGGAAGGCGGCATGACCAAGGCCCAGCTCCGCCAGCGCATCATCGAGGTCACCACTCGCCCCCTGCGCGACCGGCTCTCGACCGCGGACGTTGGCGGCGGCCCCCCGATGCGCCCCGGCCTCACCGAGGAGCAGCTTTCTCAACCCACGCCCAAGTTCCGCGACCGCAAGAGCCTGCACATCGTGGTCGCCGGCGGCGACGCCGGGAAGTTCTCGGCCGTCATGGCCGGCTGGGCCAGCGGCCCCGGCGGCAGCATGGTGGTGAGCCGCCGGATTGACCCCCTTCCCTAACCCTTCCCCCAGGGAGGGGGAAGGGGACCAGAGGCGGAGGGAGGGGACAGAAGCGGAGGGAGGGGACCAGAAGCGGAGGGGGAAGGCGCTAGGATGCTCGATCGGAACCTCCGCTCCCTCCCTGGGAGAGGGGCAGGGGCAGAGGGTTGCATTCCCGGCCCATTCGGCCACAATGCAAGCAATCGACCGACACGAGGCGCCGCTTTGGTCCTCATCCTTGACCCAACCGACGAGCGCGTCCCGATCAAGCGCGCGCTGACGCCGCGGCCGGAGCACATCACCGGCACCGTCGGCCTGCTCGACATCTCGAAGCCGCGGGGGAACGTCTTCCTCGACCGGCTGGAGGAGTTGATCGCCGAGCGGCTTCCCGGTGTCAAGGTCAACCGCTACCGGAAACCCACTTTCACCAAGCCGGCGCCGGAAGAGCTACGGCAGAAGATACGGGAGGAGAGCGACTTCGTTATCGAAGCGCTTGCGGACTGAGGCTCCTGCACGACGTGCAGTGTGCACGACACCGTCTGGTTCGAAATCAATGGCAAGCCATCGCTGTTCGTGGTGTCGAGCGAGTTCGCCGAGGCCGCTGAGGCGCAGTCGCAGGCCCTGGGCCTGCCGGACGTGAAGCGCGTCTTTGTCCCGCACCCCATTCAGGACCGCACCGACGCTGAGATGCACGAGCGGGCGGAGGCGTCGCTGGAACAGATCATCGAGGCGCTGGTGGACTGAGAGGCGGCAGGCGGCCGCCTGAACAGACCCAGCGCCCGCCGGCTGCGGGCACTGGCGCCTCCTAACGCCTGATGCCGGACAGCAGTTCGCGGGCGACGGCGCGTTCGTCCCAGGGCACTTGCTCGTCGCCGAAAACCATGAACGGCTCCGTGGCCTTGCCGGCCAGAAGGACGGTGTCTCCCGCCGCCGCGTCGTGGAAGGCCGCCCGGATGGCCTCCCGCCGATCCGGCACCTTGAGGAAGTCCCTTCCTTCGACTCGCCCAGTGGCGCGCATCGCGGCCGAGATGGCCTCGATGATCGCGTCGGGGTCCTCGTGGCGGGGGTCCTCGTTGGTCAGGACCACGCGGTCGGCCAGCCGCGCGGCCACTTCGCCCATGCCGTCGCGCCGGGCAGGGTCTCGGCCGCCGGCGGCGCCAAAGACGGCCCACAGCCGCCCCTTCGTGGCCCTACGCAGTGTCTTGAGGACAAACTCGAGCGCGGCGGGCGTCGAAGCGATGTCGACGACGACCGTGAACGGCTGGCCACTGTCGATGACCTCGAAACGGCCGGGGACGCCGGAAAAGCTATCGAGGGCTTCGACCGCCGGCCGAAGGGCAATGCCCTGACTGATCGCGACGGCGACGGCTGCCAGGCAGTTGTAGGCGATCATCAACGGCGCCCGCGCGCTCATGCGGGCGCCTTCGGCCTCAATCGTGAAGGAGATGCGCAGGTCCTGCGCCCGAACGTCTGAACCGCGGACGTGCGCGGCCTGTTCGATGCCGTACGTCAGGGCCGGCGCCTTCGTGCGCCTCAGCATGTGTTCGGATGCGGGATCGTCGGCGTTGACGATCGCTGCCCTGGGATAGGGCTTGCTGGTGTTGGCATCCAGCATCGCGAATAGGAGCCCCTTGGCGTCGCGGTAGGCATCCATCGTCCCGTGGAAGTCCAGGTGGTCGCGTGACAGGTTGCGAAACACAGCGACGTCCAGCTTGCAGCCGTCGAGCCGGTGCTGGGCCAGTCCCTCGGACGAGGCTTCGACGCACATCGCGGCGATCCCTCCATAGACCGCGGCCGCCAGCTTCTGCTGCACCTGCGTAGGCTCCAGGGTGGTCATGTGCATCTCGTTGGGCTCGAAGCCGGCGCCTGTATCGAAGCCGACGCTCGTCAAGTAGCCACAGCGCAGGCCGGCAGCCGAGAGGACGTGTCCGGTGAGGTGGCAGGTGGTGCTCTTGCCGTCGGTGCCCGTCACGCCGATGAGGCGCAGCTTGTCGGAAGGGTTGCCGTAAACGGCTGCTGCCAGGGGCCCCATCGCGGCGCGGCTATTCTCGACCACCAGCAGGGGCACGCGGCCCTGGTAAGACGACCACGCCGCCTCGCGGTCTGCCTGCACCACAACCAGCGGCGCGCCGCCTTCGATGGCGCGGCCAATGTAAGCGTGGCCGTCCGTCGCGACGCCGGGGACGGCGATGAACGCGATTCCCGGGCGCACCTCGCGCGAGTCGTGGGTGAGGCCGGAGGGGCTTTGCGGCGAACCGATGAGGCGAATGCCGGGGATGGTTTTATCGAGGTCCATTATGGCCATGATAAGGCCTGTTTTGAATCTGGATCGGCCCATCGCGCTACAGGCGCGCCTCCGCTATGTCGATATTTGAAGTAGCCGGCAAGGAGTAGTTCCCCAGCCGGCTTTACTTATGCGGATAACAAAACGATTCTCCGGCCGCTTGTCGGCCAAAACCCAAAGGCCCAGACCCATCGCCAGGAATGGCGCTCCTGCAGGCTCGCGGGTCGTGCGGCCGCCTCGCCGCCTCCACAGCCTGCACGAGTGCGTGCAGATCGGCGTGGGGGTCGCGTTCAGCGCCCTTGGGCTGGCATTGACCGTGTCGGTGCTGGCGGTGATGTACGCCGACGCCAGCGTCGACCCGGCGCCAGACGAGACCATGGCCGCGTGGTCGCCGGAAGCGCCGTCGATAGTCGCTGCCGTGTTGCCGTCGCCTCAGCTTCCGCTTGCTGTCGCCGCGCCGTCCGCCGGCGGTCAGGCCGCGCCGGTGCGGGCGCCTTCGGCACAGCCCGCTTCGGGCGCCATAACGCCGCCGGGAGACGTCACCGACCGAGGCGCCCTGGCCGTACTTCAGGAGGTTGTGACCACCAGATCGACGATTGCCTCGAAGCTGGAGGAGGCAGACAGAGTGCTTGCCCTGGGCGTCAGCAGCGCTGCGCCCGCCGCACCGGCGCCCTCAGCCGCGCCCCTTCCAGTCGCCACGCCGACGCCTGAAGCGAGGCCGACCGAGCGCCCTGCTGCGGCGCCGCCGGCGGCGCCGGTCATCGAGCGTGTCCACCAGGGCGTCCCCGTCCTGAAACGCATCGCGAACGCCAACCTGACGTTCTACGACTGTCTGAAGCAGGGCTTCTGCGGCAACATGGCGAACGGGCGCAAGGTTTACGAGGGCGCGGCTGCGTGCTCCTACGACATGCCTCTCGGGACGCGCTTCTACATCGAGACGGACCCGACCGGCAGAATCTACCGCTGCGAGGACCGGGGCCTGCTGGCCACGACCTGGGTCGACATTTTCTTCTACAACCCGGAGGACGGCTGGCGCTGGCAAGCGGCGGTAGGCCGCTACGGCGCCATTGACATCGTCGAATGGGGCCCGGGACGGTAAGGAGCAAAAGACAGGGCAGAATTGCCGTCGCGCCCCTCCCTATGCTCCTTGCTCGCGGTTCCTCCAGCTTCCTATAGGCCGTTCTTTGCGCAGATTTCCTTGTCATAGAGGATGTTGCCGGTGAATTGCGCCGGGTCCTGCTGGATCACCCAGACCGTGGCCTTGCCCATCTCGACCGCTTCTTCGAAGTTCAGGTCGGGGTTCTCCGGATCGTTGCGCGCGAAGCGGTTGCCGGGCGTGGCGATGCCTCCCTGGGGCGAGAGCACGTTCACGGCGATCTTGTTGGGCGTAAGCTCGCGCGCCAGCCCCTGGGACATGCGCTCCAGGCCGGCCTTGATCATTCCGTAGAAGGACCCGCCCACGGGTGAACCGGGCGGGACATTGTAGGGGCCGGGGCCGGGGAACACCGCCGCGCGCGACGAGATGTTGATGATGTGGCCGCCCCCGCCCTCGATCATGTGCGGCAGAGCCATCTTCATCAGGATCAGGGGCGCGCGGCCGTCCACTCTCCAGATGAGGTCGATGTGCCGGGTCTGCACGCTCAGCATGTTGCCGGGGACAAGGATTGCCGCGTTGTTCATCAGCATGTCGATGCGGCCGAAGCGGTCCATCGTCGTCTTGACCAGATACTCCAGTTCCTCGTCCTTGGCGACGTCGCACTTGACGGCCAGGGCCTGGCCGCCGCGCTCTTCGACCTCGCGGGCGACGGTGTGAATTGTGCCGGGCAGGCGCTTGTCGGACACGGTCTCGCTGCGAGCCGCAACCACAACACTTGCGCCCTCCGCCCCCAGCGCGACGGCGACGTCGCGGCCGATACCGCGGCTGGCGCCGGTAATGATGCAGACTTTGCCCTTGAGCGTCACGGTGTTCTCCTTCTCTGATCCTGTTGCGGCGCGCTAATTGTACCGAGGCCCGTTACGCGGTCAAGGAAGAAGGGCGCCTCTTTGACCGCAGTGGAATGCGACGGTCTTTCGGACAGACGCGGCGGTAGGACGTGCCCGGCAGGCCAGTGATGAGCTTTGACCTTGCGCCGCCATCGCGCAGGGGCTAGCGTCACTATGGATGTTAGCGCTCAGATCGAACAGCCTTCGGGCGAGGTTCGCCGCCCGCCTGGCCGCGCCGGCAGCGATTCTGGTGTTCGCCGCCCTTGTGTCATCGTCGATTTCCTGCAAGGGCCATAGCACCGAAGCCGCGCCCCCGACGACGCTGACCGTCGTCGATTTCAACATCCTCCACGGCCTCTTCGACGAAGACGCCGCGCCAAACTTCGACCGTTTCGAAGACCGGCTTAACCTGCTCGCGCAAGAGCTCAGCAAAATCAAGCCCGACGTTGTCGTCCTGCAGGAGACGGTCCTGTCTGGTCCCGCGGGCTACCCGGACGTCAAAGGCATTCTTCTCACAGCCTTGGGCGGCGAGTACACTGCCGTCTTCGCCGAATCCGGCAGCCAGCGCATCAACGAAGGCGCCATCGGCCGTCTTACGCTGACCCGGCTGCCCGTGATCTCGGCGGCGAACAGGCCGATCTTCATGGGCCGATCCGCTCACCGGGTTACAGTCCAGACCAAAGGCGGCGTAATCGACATTTACAATGTGCACATGGAAGGGCCGGAGCTCGTCGGCCAGCAAGAGCTCGAGGTTACGCAGCTCCTCAGGTTCATAGACGCGAGCCGGCGGAACTACAACCCCGTCCTTCTCACCGGTGACTTCAACTCGCGTCCGGCCGACGAGGCGATCGTCAAAGTGAAGGCCGCGGGCTTCTGGGACGCGCTCGCTGCTGTGCGCGACGTCACCTGCGAGAAGGCGGGCGACCCTGGTTGCACCCGGGCTACCATGCCCCAACTGGCGAACAATATCAGGAGCCTGGCCAACGTCCGCATCGACTACATGTTCGCCCGCGGCGGTTCCGACATCGACCTTCGGGTCGTTGACTCGAAGCCGTTTCTGGACCAGGCTTTACGCGGCGATAGAGGCCAGCTCCTGTGGGCGTCCGACCATATCGGCATCATCTCTACCTTCGAGGTCGTCCAGAAGAACTAGGGCTTCGGGGCAAGAATGAGGAGATGGGCGGCCCTCGCCGACCGCCGCCGCGTGGCGCCTTCCGCGCGCGCCTACAGGTAGTCGGCGAAAGTCGGCCTCAGCCGGCCGAAGACCCAGCTGCCGGCGACCAGGATCAGCACCGTCAGGACAACGCAGGGGAGGATGCTGGCGCCGGGCAGCTCGTTGCTGACCATCAGGTTGCGCCAGCCCTCCATCAGGGGCGCCAGCGGGTTCAGCTTGAGGACGTCCTGATACGGCTGCGGGATTCGCGACAGCGGGTAGAGGATCGGCGTGGCGTAGAACAGCAGGTTGAGCATGACCTCCACCAGGTGTTCCAGGTCGCGGAAGTGCACATCCAGGCTGGAGAACATGAGGGCCAGGCCCATCATCAGCGCCAGTTGAATCGCCAGCAGAAATGGAATGCCGACGATCCACTCGGGGCCCGGCGTGCGGCCGGAGATCAGCAGAAAGACCACAAGGACCGGCAGCGAGAGCAGGAAATGGACGGAGTTGTTGGCGATCGTCGCCAGCGGCAAGACGTACGAGGGGAAGGGCACTTTTTTGACCAGGCTGCCGTTGTTGATGAACATCGGCGTCGAAAACATGACGGAAGTCTGAAACAGCGTCCAGGGCAAGAGGGCACTGAGCAGGAAGAGGCTGTACGGCACCTCGGTCTGGAAGTTCATGACCTTGAACATGGCGAACCAGACGACGAGGCCGAAGATCAGGGGCTTGGCCGCCGTCCAGATGAACCCCAGGAAGGTGTCCTGATAGCGCAGCTTGAGGTCGCGCCGGGTGAGCAGGAATAGCAGCTCCCAGGCATGCCTGGCGCCACTCATTCGTTGAACGGCGCCCTCCGCGGTGGCGGTAGTCGCGGCCATGGGCCGATCCTAGCATGAGGGTCCGGGGTTTCCGGGGTCAGGCGCGCTGGATCGAAGGAGGGCGCCTTCGCAGGCGGCGGCTCTGGTCCTAATTGGCGGCCGGAGGGCATAGGGTCAGCAATAGTGAGCAGGGCGGCGAGGCGACAGACTCCGCAGGCGCCAGGGGCAGCCCAGGAGTATTGCTCGCCATGCCAGGTCGTGCCATAATATGAAACACCGAACCAGCTCGTAGCTGTGGGAGGGCGGCAAGATTCAGCCTAAAGTCAAAATCCTCGACAAAGCCCTGCGGGTGCTCATGCTCTTCACTCCGGAACAACGGCAATGGGGTGTTACGGCGGTTGCTCGCGAAGTGGAGATGCCGAAGAGCACAGTCCACCGCATCCTGCGGGTACTGGAGCAGCATGGCTTCCTGGCGCAGGACGCGAACAGCCGTCGCTTCCAGCTTGGCCTAGCCGCATTGGAACTGGGCCGTCGCGCGCACGAGGGACTTGAATTGCGGCAGATCGCCCTTCCGATCATGCAAGAGGCGGCGGCTCTCAGTGGAGAGACGGTGCTGTTGCAGGTGGTGAACCCTGGGGGTGACCGGGTAGTGTGTATCGAACGCGTCCAGGATCGGCAGGGCTTGAGGCTGATTCTCGAGGTGGGCGCGACCGCACCGCTTTATGCTGGTTGCTCCTCTAAAGTGTTGCTCGCGTATATGAGCGAAGCGGCGATCGATGCGGTGCTGAGCGGTGATCTGGTAAAGCTCGGCCCACGGACGCCGACCGACCCGCAAAAGATCCGCGCTCAGCTCGCCGAGATCCGGCGCAAGGGTTACGCGATCTCATTCGAGGAAACCGACGCCGGAGTTGCCGGCGTGTCGGTACCCGTCCGCGATCATCTCGATGGAGTCGTCGCCGGACTATCAATTTCGGGTCCGCTTACGCGCGTCAACCGCGAAACAATCGGTCAATACGTCGAGATCGCGCAGGATTGCGCGCGTCGCGTTGCGACCGAACTCGGACATAAGCCATCCCAAAAGCAGAGAGCGACTTCGCAAGAAGAGGTCGCCGGCGGGTGAGGATTGGGAAGCTGAAGTTGGTGTCCAGGCGGGTAACTCGCACGTGGGCTCAACTGTGGGGCGCCGGCACCCACCATCCATCGCAGTGCACTGTCAATACTCGTTCAGTCAGCCTCGAACGGGGCAGCGCAATAGGGCGACGGTGCCCACGCGCGAACCATCGGTCGTCTCGGCCTGGCCTTGAGCTACGGTCGAAAGACGTACGCCCGGAGGTTCCTCAGGCCATCCCGAAGATGCGGGCCGCGTTGTAGTACAGCCACTTTTCTTTGACAGTGTCACGGAGCGGTAGTTCCAGGTACTCCTGGACCAGCGTCTCGTAGGTGTCACGCCCCGCGGCCCCGCCTCCCCATGAGAGACCCGTCAGGACTTTGTCCTGGCAAAGAGTGTTGCCGAACTGCATAAGCATTTCCCAGCCGGATCCCTTGGTCCCAAAGTGCTTGGGCCGGTGGGATGAGGTGTCCATGTAAAGGTTGGGATGGCGCCGAATCAGGGCGACCATATCGTTGACCCATGGCCAGCCACCCAGGCCGGCGATGAGGGTGAGTTCCGGAAAGTCGACGCAGATCTGATCGAGGTGACGCGGGTGACCGAGGTCATAAGGCCGGTCTGTGCCGTAGTTCATCGTGGAGTACACGCGGCAAGGGACGCCCAGTTCAACGGCCTTTGCGTACATCGGGTAATAGCGCCGGTCGCTGGCGGGGATGCGTTCGGCAAGAGGCGACATCGAGAGTCCCTTCAGGCCCTCCTCTCGCACCAGGCGCTCGAACTCGCGGACTCCGCGCATGCCATCGAATGGACTGATCACGGCGAATCCGACGAACAGGTCGGGGAACTCTCGCTGGATCTCCGCGGTACGGGTATTTGTCCCCGCCCGGACCATGCCCTTTTCGACACCGGCCTTCCTCAACATCGCCGCGAACTCGTCCAGAGGCATGTTCAAGCGCGGGCGTTCCTCACCTTCACCACGAGAGGTGAAGATTCGGGAGTAGTTGGACATGCCATAGCCAGCAAGATCTTCCGACTCGCGACCACGGAACGTGGCTCCCGAGCCCTGCGTGGCATGCCCCTGGCCGCCTCCTTCCCCGCCCGGGATAGGAAGATTGCATTCCATGTCAAAGACCTTCACCACTGTTGGACTCCTATCCCCGGCAGAGGATGGCCGGGCGCTGCGCGCTGTTACTCTCCGAACTGGGCCGCTAACCGCTCCCGGTAATCAGGGTCTACCTCAAGGAATCGCCCGGTCGCGACCGACTCCTTGGCATCGATGGGCTCGCGCGCGACCATGCCATCACGCGGTTTGCGCGCGATTACTCCGTCTGCCTCCAGCTGCGCGATCTCATCAGCGCCCATCTGCAGGTACTCCGCCAGGACCTCATCCGTGTGCTCGCCGAAGTCCGGCGCACGCCCGTTTATGGATGCGTGAGAAAGGGACATTTTCCACCCGGTCCGGGGGTGAGGGCGCGCGCCGACCTCGAGCGCGGACTGGTGCGGCGGCACAGGTTGGAAGAAACCGCGGTGGTTGAGCTGCGGGTCAAGGAAGATGTCTTTCGAATTCTGCACAACGGTCGCCTCGACGCCGGCGTCCTGGAGAACTCGCTCCAGCACTTCCGCCTGACAAGGCCGGGTCGCGTCGGCAATCAGGCGGTCGAGTTCGTCGTGCCGCTGGCGGCGGTCGAATAGTGTCTGGAATCTGGTGTCGGTGGCGAGCCAGGGCAACTGGAGCACGTCCGCGAGGGCGACGAACTGGGCGTCGCTGCCCACGGAGATCGCTATCCAGCGATCGAGGCCCTGGCAAGGGTATACGCCCTGTGGCGCGCGGGAAGGATGCCGGTTGCCCGTCCTCGGTGGGATGTGCCCGTTCATGGTGTAATCGAGGATCCCCTCGGCTATGGTTGCCACCCCGGCCTCGTAGTGCGAAAGGTCGAGCCAGGTGCCTTCGCCGGTGCGTTCGCGACGCTCGAGTGCGGCGAGGACCGAAAACGTCCCGAAGTTCGCGCCGGCGACATCCGGGTAGGTGACACCCAGGCCTCCGGAACCCGCACGTTGAGGCGGCCCATCGAGATAGCCGGTGAGGAGCATCAGCCCGTCGACCGACTCGATGTTCGGTCCGTACGATTTGTAGTCCTGCCAGGGGCCGGAGTGGCCGAATCCGTTGGAGGAGAGGAGGATAATGCGGGGGTTCACCTCGCGCAACTTGTCATAAGTAAGGCCGAAGTTGTGCAGGACGCGCGAGGTGAAGTTCTCCGCAACAACGTCGCTGACCGCGACAAGTCTGAGGAGCAGTTCGCGCCCTTTCGGGTTCGTCAGGTCGATCGTGATCCCGCGCTTGCCGCGATTCATTGTCTGAAAATTGCCGCCCAGGTTGTATCCATCCAGGCGCGGCTGGTTTTCTGGCTGCGGCCCCGATCGAGACTGGTCGGGGCGGCTCCCGGACTCCACCTTGACGACATCGGCGCCGAGGGCGGCCAGCGGCGAGATAGCCAGCGGAAGGACGATAACCATTCCGAGCTCGAGGACACGGATGCCCTCCAGGGGAAGGGGCAACTTGTCCTGGTTCATACGATCCCGGCTCCCGCAAGCGACTTGATGTCCTCCGGAAGGAGCCCGAGGTCGGCGAAGACCTCGGCGTTGTGCTGGCCAAGCAAGGGCGCAGGACGGTCAGGCGTTCGGTCCATGAATGGCGTCAGAGGCACCGGGCCCGGCATCTTCACGGATCCTGCCACTGGATGTTCCTGCTCCAGGAAAAAGCCGCGCTGAACGAGGTGGTCCGACTCGGCGACGTCGCCGACCGACTGCAAAGCGGTCAACGTAAGGCCCCACTCCTGGCCCTGGTGGAAGAGCTCTGACGTCGGGCGCTCCTTGAAACGCTCGCCAAACATCTCGTCGATCAAGACAGCCTTTTCGCGCCGGCGGCCACCAGTAGACCACTCTTCCCCTGTTGCCTCCGGCAAGCCCATGAAGGCAGCGAAGGAGTCCCACCAGGTCCCGAGTCCCGCATATGACGGCATGATCCAGCCATCCTTAGTGGGCATCGGCATCGAACTGACGAGGCGCGGGACGGTGCCTCGACCGCGACGCATGACCCCGCCGGTGTAGGCGTAGGTGCTGAGCGCGGGGAAAACCGTCATGGCCATCGTTTCCTGCTCGGAGATGTCGATGCGTTGTCCGCGGCCGTGCCGGCGTTGCAGGAACGAGGCCGCCAGGATCGCCGAGGCGGCGTTCACGCCTGAGTGATGATTGGCCTGGCTCAACGCCTGCTTGAGCGGCTCGCGTTCGGCCTCACCCGTGATGAACATCATCCCGCCGGACGCATAGGCGCTCAGCTCGGAGCCAAGGTAGTGTGCCTTCGGTCCGTCCTGACCGTAGGGGCTAATCGAACACACGATCAGACGCTCGCTGACCGCGCCTTCCGGCAGTGGCAGGGCATCGAAGCGGCCGGCTCCGAGATTCTCGATCAGCACATCGGCGTCCTGCAGTAGCCGGGCCAGGATCGCCGCGCCGGAGACGCTTTCGACGTCCAGCGTGATGGAACGTTTGCCGAAATTGAGATAGAGAAAGAGGCCGCTCTTCTCGGGGTGGGGGACATCGCCAGGGAACGGACCAGCCTTGCGCGACTCGTCGCCTATGCCTGGAGGTTCTACCTTGATGACGTCGGCGCCAAAGTCCGCGAGGAGCCTTGCCCCGAAGGCGGCCGAGATCCCCGAGCCCAGCTCGATGATTCTCAGGCCATCCCGCTGCCACAGCGTCATGACTCAGCCCCCGCTCTCGTCGAAGTCACGCGGCAAGGTGAGATTAACGGCGGTGCCGGATACAAGTACGCCATGCCGCAATATGGTACGGTACGACTCGGACACAAGGAAGCCCTGCGGCGTGGCGGAGGGCACGATAAAACATAGTAGTGCTTGACTGTTAAGCCACGCGTGTAGTATTCCATATCGCGGTTACGTGTTCCACAAAGGTGAACGCTTCGTGCCGAGCGGCGACCAAAGTGCGCTCGGGTCCGGTTAAAGCAGGGGGTCAGGATGCCCGCGTACCGCACCGTAAAGACGGACGTGCTGATTGTCGGTGGCGGCGGCGCGGCCGTCCGTGCCGCGATAGCGGCAGATGATGCCGGTGCGCGCGTGGCAATGCTAGTGAAGGGCCAAGTTGCACACTGCGGCCTGACCTCCATGGCATGTCCCTCATACCAGGCGGCGGGCGCGTTCGAAGAGCCCGAGGATACGCCCGAAATCGCCTTCGCGGACGCGACCAAAGAGGGACGGTATCTGGGCGACGAAAACCTGATACGCGTCCTGGTGGACGAGGCGACGGACCGCGCCCTGGAAATGGAACGCTACGGCGTCAAACTGACCAAGACGGAGGACGGCCGCATCTTCCAGGTAATGCACCCCGGCCAGACCTATGCCCGCAACCTTGTTATCCGTGGCTGTGGGTACGGAATGATGGTGGGCCTGCGGCGGGAACTGCTGCGCCGGCCCGCGATACAGACGTTCGAAGACTTCGTTGCGACCCGCTTGCTCAAAGACGGCGACCGTGTTTCTGGGGCCGTCGCCTTGAACCTGCGCAATGGTGAGTTGGTAGTCTTCCAGGCACGCGCGACGATTATGGCCACGGGCGGCTACGAAGAGATCATGGAGTTTACGGACACCGAGCCCGGGGCCAGCGGCGATGGGACTGCCCTCGCACTGCAAGCGGGCGCTGACATGGTCGATCTGGAGATGATGCTCTTCTACCCCACGTGCCTCGTCTGGCCGGACGAGGTGCGCGGCACGCTCGTGCAATACGAGGGACTTCTCGGTCCTCGCTATCTCCAGGGCCAGATGCTAAACGGCCTGGGCCAGCCGTTTCTGCCGGAGACAGGCGAACGCTACGTGCTGCCGGTCCGCGACATCATGATGAAAGCGATGTTCAAGGAGATCGACGAAGGGCGAGGTACGCCTCATGGCGGGGTTTACGTAGACCTGAGGCGCTCCCCTCGCTCGACCGCGGAAATCTTTTCGTTGCTGCACACCCTCGATTCGCTTCCGTACACCGAGTTGCGCGACCTCGGCGTCGACATCACCAAAGAGCCGATTGAGGTCAAGCCTGGCACGCACTACTGCCTGGGGGGGATCCGCATTAACGAACGGACAGAGTCCAACGTCGCGGGGTTCTTTGCGGCGGGGGAGGTGGCGGGAAACGTGCATGGCGCTAATCGGACCTCAGGCAATGCCCTGGCGGAGACTCAAGTCTTCGGCGCCCGTGCGGGACAAAACGCTGCCGAGTATGCGCGCGGATCATCCGACCCTAACCTCGACCACGAGGACATTGCCTCAGAGGTCAAGCGTGTCCATGAGTTCACCCAGCCCCGTCCCAATCCGATTCGCCCGGTGGACGTGCGGCGCGCCCTCAAGCGCACCATGCAAGAGAACATGTCCCATCGTCGCACGGCGACCGGCATGACGCAGGCGTTGGCGACGATTCGGTGGCTGCGAGGTGAGGAGTTGCCTCGCGTCCAGGCTGCCGACTCCCGACCCTTCGTCCGTGAGCTGCAAGATGCCCTGGAAGTGTCCAACATGCTGGATGTCGCTGAAGCTGTCGTTGAGGCGGCTCTGTTGCGGACAGAGAGCCGCGGCCATCATTTCCGCGAGGACTTTCCGGATACGCGCGAGGAGTGGCTACGTCACACAATCGTGCGCCGGGAACCAGGCAAGGGCCTGATGCTCGAAACGGCTCCGGTTGTCCGGTTGCGAGATCGAATTGGAGTGGCGGCTTCATGAGCGAAGAGAAGGTCATCGTCCACGTTCAGCGCCTGAATCCAGCCGTCGAGGACGAGCCGCATTGGGAAGTCTTCGAGGTGCCATACGAGCAGCGGCACAGCGTCCTGACGCTCCTGCATTACATCTACGAACAGTACGACCCGACCCTGGGCTACCGCCCTTACACGTGCGGCCGTGGCCTCTGCAACTCGTGTCAGGTGAGCGTCGACGGTAAGGTCCGAAAAGGCTGCGCCATGCCGATCCCACCCGGTTCCGAGATTCATCTCGGGCCCTGTAACAAGGACGTCATCCGCGACCTCGCTACCGTTTTGCACGGCGGGCCCACGGAGCCTGAAGTCCTCGCTGAGTGGCGGCGCGACGGCGGGGGCGCCGCGTGAGCGAGGCCGCCCTCGGTTTCGAGTACTACGAACCGCGAACGCTGGACGAGGCGCTAGATTTGCTCGCTCGCGAGGGCGAAGATGGTGCTGCCCTCGCGGGGGGCACCGACCTCCTCCTGCGAATGCGCCGGCGCCTGGGCAACTACCGAGCAGTGGTGAACCTCAAGCAGATTCCCGGCCTCAGCGGGGTGCGGTGGACGGAGCAAGGACTTAGCCTTGGCGCGCTCACGACCTTCCGTGCCATTGAGACGGAGGCAAGGGTCGGGCTGAAATACGCAGCGCTCAGAGACGCCGCCCGCGTGATCGCGGGCGTACAGCTGCGAAACCTCGCCACCGTAGGCGGCAATCTCGGTAACGCCTCTCCCGCGGCCGATAGCGTGCCGCCGCTCGTCGCCCTCGGCGCGAGGGTGACGGTCGCGTCCAGTACCGGCACCGAGACGCTGCCGGTGGAGGAGTGTATCACCGGTCCCGGCAGTACAATCCTCAGTCCCGGGAAGATCTTCACGACGATTAATATCCCGGCGCCGAAAGCGCGGAGCGGCAACGCGTACTTGCGCTTCAGCCCGCGCTCCGCCATGGACATTGGCATTGTGGGCGTGGCGACATCCGTGACGCTCGATGCTCAGGGGCGGTATGAAGGGTGCCGGATAGCGCTCGGGGCCGTGTCTGCCATGCCCATGCGCGCATCCGCGGCGGAGGAGACTCTGATCGGCGAGCGACTTAGTCCCCAACTCGCGGAGGAGGCCGGGCGTTTGGCGGCCCAAGCGGCCGAGCCCATTACCGATATCCGCGGCAGCGCAGATTACAGGCGCGCGATTGTCCGTGTCCTCACGTCGCGCACCCTGCACGAGGCCACGGAGCGCGCTCTCAGCGCTGGGGACGAAATATGAGCCAAAGGTTGCTGGTTACGGCGGTGCGAATAGTGGGAGGGCGGAATTGAAGCGCGAGGTTCAGCTTACCGTCAACGGACTGGTACGCGTCCTGGAGGTCGAGCCCTATCGGACGTTGCTCGACGTGCTCCGAGAGGACCTCGAGCTGACCGGTTCCAAGAAGGGTTGCAACGAGGGTGAATGCGCCTCCTGCACCGTTCTGCTAGATGGTATGCCGGTGAACTCGTGCCTGGTCCTGATCCCGGACGCCAACGCGAAGGAAGTCGTCACAGTCGAGGGCGTGGCTCACGGTGATAAGCCGCATCCCATCCAGCAAGCGTTCGTGGAACTTGGCGGCGTCCAATGCGGCTACTGCACACCGGGGTTCATCGTCAGCGCCTGTGCCCTCCTGAAAGAGAACGCGGCGCCGACTGACGAGGACATCAAGTTCTACCTGGCCGGCAACATTTGCCGCTGCACGGGCTACAACAAAATCGTGGCCGCCGTCCACCGTGCGGCTGAAGACCTGTATGCGGGCGCCGATGCCGCAGCTGTCGGGAGAGCGCGATGACGGCCACCACTTCGGACTCTCACGCCGCCAGTGCGACCCCTGCGCAGGGTCTTGTAGGCTCATCTGTCCCACGCCTTGACGCCTGGGAAAAGGTCAGCGGCAAAACGAAGTACTCCGGCGACCTGACCATGCCCGGCATGCTCCACGCGAAGATCCTGTGGAGCGCTCACCCGCACGCAGTGATCCGAAACATCGACACTGCTGGGGCCATGGCATTGAGGGGCGTCCATGCCGTAATGACCGCGAAGGACATCCCTGGTCCCAATCGCTACGGAGTCGCGGTTCTGGATCAGCGGGTCCTCGCCGAGGGAAAGGTGCGGAGCCGCGCGGACGCAGTCGCGCTTGTTGCCGCCGAGAGCGAGGAGATTGCCGAGGAAGCTGTCCGACGCATTTGCGTGGACTACGAACCGCTGCCCGCGGTTCACACCGTCGAAGATGCGCTCGCCCCCGATGCCCCGCAGGTGCACGAGGGCGGAAATCTGTTTCAGCACACTACCGTCCGTAAAGGAGACGTCGCTGCCGGTTTCCGCGAGGCCGACTTCATCGTCGAGCGCACTTACCGGACGCAATCGATGGATCACGCCGCGATGGAACCGGAAGCTGGGCTCGCCTATGTTGACAGCACGGGAGTGTTGAACATCCTTACGGCTACCCAGTACCCATTCCGAGACCGCCGCCAGATCGCGCCCAATGTCGGCCTGCCGATGAACCACGTCCGGGTGACGATGATGCCCGTTGGTGGCGGCTTTGGCCGCAAAGATGACATAACGACGGAGATACATGCCGGCCTCCTGGCGCAGGCGACGAAGCGGCCGGTCCGCCTGGTGTACACGCGCGAAGAGTCGCTGTTCGCAAACACAAAGCGGCACCCCTTCGTCGTCCACTACAAGTCCGGAGCGCGTTCGGATGGCCGCCTGACAGCCGTCGAAGCGAGCATTTACGGGGACACCGGTCCGTACTGCTCGCTGGGCATGTACGTCGTGAAGAAAGCCGGAATTCACGCTACAGGTCCCTACTTCGTGCCAAATGTCAGCGTAGATACCTACACGGTTTACACCAACAACCTGATTGCCGGCGCAATGCGCGGATTCGGCGTGCTTCAGATCGCCGTGGCGCATGAGGCGCAAATGGACATCCTGGCAGAACGAGTCGGGATGTCACCGCTTGAGTTCCGGCTCGTCAATTGCCTGAAGCCCGGTCTCAGCACGGCAACGGGACAGGTCTTGAACGAAGGTACCGGCATCGAGGCGACGCTGGAGCGAATCCAGGAGTTCATGGCTGAGAACGGCCTGAATTGGACTTCGCGATGAAGCGACGTGGCCTTGGCGTAGGCTCGATGTTCTATGGCATAGGCTACGGCTTCAACCGGCCTGATATCGGCGCCGCGCACATCGAGGTGGCCGAGGATGGCTCGGCGACGCTATACACAGGCGTGTGCGACCTCGGTCAGGGCATTCAGACCCTCCTAGCCCAGATCGTCGGCACCGAATTGGGTCTTGGAATGGACGACATACGGGTTGTGGATGCCGACACCGGGAGCACACCAGACTCGGGGCCGACATCTGGGAGCAGGGCAACGTTTGTCCAAGGACAAGCCGTGAGAAACGCCAGTCTCGATGTCAAAGAACGCCTGGTCTCAATGGCTGCGCAGATGCTTAAGACGGCGTCCGAGGACATGGAGGTTAGCGAAGGTTTCGTGCGGTCCCGCCGCACCGGCGAGGGCCTGGCCGTGGCGCGTGTCGTCGATGAGATGCACAAGCAGGGCAAGCGCTGCATTGGGTGGGGCTGGCAGGACATCACCACGAAGGACGTCGACCCGCTCACATCGCAGGGCGATGCGTATCAGACTTTCGGATGGGCTACTCAGCTGGCCGAAGTGGAAGTGGATACGGAAACGGGATTCGTGCAGGTCACTCGACTGATCTCGGCCACGGATGCGGGCAAGGCGATCAACCCGTTAGGGGTCGAAGGCCAGATCCAGGGAGGCGCCGCCATGGGCCTCGGGTACGCGCTCTATGAGCAGCACATACTCGAGGAAGGTAACCCCAAAACGGCGTCGTTCGCCTTTTACCTCGTGCCGACGCCAATGGATGTACCCGAAATCGAATGCCTGATCGTGGAGGTCCCGGATCCCGCAGGTCCTTACGGCGCTAAAGGCGTGTCCGAGCCGGCAACGATTCCTACCACGCCCGCGATCCTCAACGCGATCTATGACGCGGTCGGCATCCGGCTCACGGAAACGCCGGCGACGCCGGAGCGGATATACAACCTGTTGCGCGCAAAGGAGAAGGAGGACGCCGCGGCCGGCAGCGTCATCGGGACGCGTGTCCCCGGCGCTAACGGAGGCCGGGAGAATCCGTCATGACCTGGCGAATTGGACTGCTAATCCCCTCTTCCAACTCGGTCATGGAAGTCGACTTATACCGGAATCTCTCACACGATGCGACGGTGCACACGGGCCGGATGTACATGGTCGATACCACCGTCGCGGGTGAAGAAC
Organism: uncultured Chloroflexia bacterium; assembly: GCA_963703905.1. GTDB lineage: Bacteria > Chloroflexota > Dehalococcoidia > DSTF01 > WHTK01 > DATLYJ01. Next base: position 23,343 of record CAVPFY010000004.1, on the reverse strand, counting down.
GGATGCTCAACGAATTCACGATGCCCGCGGCAGAGGCGGTCGCCACCGCGATGCCCCACATGGTTGTGTTCGGATGCACGAGTGCCGGCGCGCTGCATGGCAAGGAATACGATCGCGCCCTCTGCGAGCGCCTGGGCGAAGTGACCGGCGCCACCCCGATCAGCGTCATTGAATCCGTGAACCGGGCCCTGCGCGAAACCGGCGCCAGCCGGGTCGCCGTTGTCACGCCTTACGTCGACGAGCTCAACACGCGGATTGCGGCAAGCATCGAAGCGGAGGGCATCACCGTGTCCGCGATACACGGGATGGGAATATCCAACAACTTCGACATCGCGATGGTGACGCCAGACGATATCTACGACTTCGTGCAGGAGCGCATCGGTCCGCGCGTACCGGGCGAAGCGCTGTTCCTATCCTGCACGAATTTCAACGCGTTGAGCGCGCTTTCGCGACTGAAGATGGCCTATGACGTGCCAATAGTGACCAGCAACCTCGCTGCGCTCCAGGCTGTGCGTAACGGGATCTATGAGTTGAGGCAGACGGAGTTGCAGCGGGCGGGTTCCGCCGGCTCGGCAGCGACGGCGTAGCGTCCTTCGGAACTACAGAAAGAGGACGGGCAGACATGGAGCTGGTCGAAGTCAAGGGTGCAGTGGATATTCACGTGCATTCGTTTCCCTGCATCATGCCCCGGCTGGCGGACGACCGCGAGGTCGTCCGCGCGGCTCAAGCGGCGGGAATGAAAGCAATCATGCTGAAGTCCCATCACGAGAGCAGCGTGAGCCGCGCCTACCTCCTGCGCGACGAGTTTCCTGACATAAAGATCTTCGGGGGGATTGTTCTCAACCAGTTCGTCGGCGGCATCAACCCCGCGGCGGCCGAGGTGGCGCTCCGCCTCGGCGCGAAAGAAGTGTGGATGCCCACGATCGACGCTCTTCATCACGTAGAGGAGCACGGTGGCCGCGCCCGCTACGACGTGCAGGTAGGGGACTCGGGGTTCTCCTGGGGCGACCCGATCTGCGTGATCGACAGTGAGGGCAAGCTGACGAACGAGGCCAACGTCGTGCTCGAATTGATCGCCAAGTACGACGCGATCCTTGGGACTGCGCACCTGTCGCTTAAGGAAATTCGTCCACTGGTGCAGGAGGCGAAGCGAAAAGGCGTTCAGAAGATCTTGATCACGCATCCCTTTTTCAAAGTGCCGGCCGGAATGAGCACCGACTTCCTAACGGAGGTCGCGAAAGAGGGCGCGATCGCCGAGTTCGGCTTCTGCACGGTTTCGCCGATGTGGGCTTACGCGAGTATCGAGCAGACGAAGAAGGCGATGGACATCGTCGGATACAACAACTGCGTCATCATGAGCGATGCCGGGCAGACCCATAACCCGATCGCCCCGGAGGCGATGCGCCTGTATGCACAGGGGCTCTATGAGAAGGGCGTCAAGCAGTCGGATCTTGAGCGCCTGATGGTATCGACGCCGAGCGCACTTTTGGGTATCTAGGAGCGGGCGGACGCCCCAACCTGGCCCTTCAACGGATCGTAGGAGAGGGCAACCGTGGAAAAGATCCGCGACCTCCGTTGTGTGAACTGCGACTCCCTATATTCGTACGGCGAGGTCGAGTACACCTGCCCGAAGTGCGGCCTCAAGGGCATCCTCGATGTCGAGTTCGACTATGACCGCATCGCGGACGGCGGGTTTGGGCCGAAGGCCCTGGCGGCCCGCTCCGAGCCTTCTATCAAGCGATACCTGGAGCTTCTTCCTGTCGAGAGTCTAGAGAGTCTTCCCTCGCTCCAGGTCGGGCCCACGCCGCTTTACCGTTTTCCCGAATTGGCGAAGAAGATGGGGTTCCGCGACCTTCTCGTCAAGGACGATGGAAGATTGCCCACGGGCTCGTTCAAAGATCGTGCCTCCGCGATTGCGGTCGCGCGCGCCCGGGAGACTGGTTACAGAGAGGTCGCTTGCGCTTCGACGGGCAATGCGGCCAGTTCACTCGCCGGAATGTCCGCCAACGCCGGTCTGCGCGCGCACATATTCGTCCCGGCGACTGCCCCAGAGGCAAAGGTAGCGCAGCTTCTGATCTTCGGCGCGGATGTTTTGCTAGTCGAGGGTAGCTATGACGAAGCGTACGGCCTTTGCATGGAGGCTTCGCGTGAGTTTGGCTGGTTCAACCGAAACTGCGCCATCAATCCTTACCTGGTTGAAGGCAAGAAGACGTGCGGTCTCGAGCTGGGCGAACAGCTAGGCCAGGACCGGGTGGAGTGGCTGGCCGTGTCGGTAGGCGATGGATGCACCGTGGCCGGTATTTGGAAGGGCCTCAAAGAGATGCACCGATTCGGTGTCCTGGCCGGCCTCCCTCGAATTCTCGGTGTCCAGGCTGCCGGCGCCAACCCAATCGCAAAGGCCTTCGCCGAAGGCCGTGAGGAGTTCGAGCCTCAAGGCACCTCAACGTTGGCGGACTCGATCGCGGTCGGCAACCCGCGCAACGCGGTCAAGGCCCTGCGGGCGATACGCGAGTCGGGTGGCGCGATGGTGTCCGTCGAGGATGAAGCCATCCTCGAGGTGATGAAGATGCTGGCGAGCAACACGGGCGTATTTGGCGAGCCCGCGGGCGTGACCGCGCTGGCCGGCGTCCTCAAGGCGGTGGAGATGGGCCGCATTGAATCTTCTTCGCGGGTGCTGCACGTAGTTACCGGAAACGGGCTAAAGGATGTGCGCGCGGCCTTCCGGGCGACGGGGGAGCCGCGAAGGATCGGGGTGTCACTCGACGCGGTACGAGAGGCGGTGGCCAGCGGCGCCTCGTAAGCCACTCAGCCCGGGCCCAGCGCCCGGCATCTCGGGAGGATGGTCTGAACACGTTGGATGACCTGTGCCAAGTCCACTACGAGTGTCAAATAGCAAAGTCCGGGAAAGCGCGACCCCCAAGAACCGAGGCTGATCCTTCTGGAAGAGCAAACGCAACCTCGCTGGAGCTGTCACCAAGCGTTCATCTGTCCGAAACAAGGCCGCAACCTATCCGTAGTCAGCGTGTCCTAGTCTAAGCGCGCCTGACAGCGGGTTCACGATAAGGCAAGAAGGTTCCAAATGCGGGAACACTCATGAAAGGAGGGAACGGGCGTAGCAGATGTGGAAGGTTGGCGTCTGAAAGGTCGCCCTTGCGGGCCCGACCAGACGGGTCGGCTGCTTGACAATTCACAGCTACGACGATAGCATGCGTCCGTTTCACATTCAGCGGCGTCGTTTCACAATACGGGATGAAGCCGGCCGAATTGGCGAAGGGAGTGCAAAGGGAGTGTCACATGGAAAGTAACTATTGGTTGCGCCGGACGGTGAGTCGGCGCGCAGTCCTACGTGCGGGAAGCGTGGGCGCCATAGGCCTCGGCGCTGCCGCGCTGGTCGGTTGCGGCGGCGGCGATTCTGGTGGCGGCTCGGGTTCATCTGGGTCCCCGGGGTCGACCGCGGTCGGAAAGTTCAAGCGCGGCGGGACCGTGAAGATGGGCACGCCAGCGCTCTCGACGGGGCTGGACCCGCACTTCTCAGGCGCCGGCTATCACAAAACGCGCCTTGCCTTTGATACGCTCTTGGATTTCGACGAGAAGGGCAACCCGGGCGTACGAGCCGATGCCCTGGCGGAGTCGTTCGAGGTCGTCGACCCGAAGACCATCGTCGTGAAACTTCGGAAGGGCGTGAAGTTCCACGACGGCACCGACTTCAACGCGGAGTCCGTGAAGTGGAACATGGCCCGAGAACTTCAACCGAACCCTCCGGCCGGCACGCCTCACAAGGCTGAGGTCGAGACGACCGAACGCATTGAGGCCGTTGACGCGTCAACGGTGCGCTGGATCCTCAAGCAGCCCGACTCGGGTATGTTGACCGCCTTCACCAACCACTCGACCGAGATGCTGTCGCCAACGTACTACGAGGGCAAGACCATCGCCCAGGTGCAGTGGAAGCCTGTGGGTACGGGCCGCTATATGTTCCTGGACTACAGCGCCGATGCGTTCATCAAGTACCAGGTCAACAAGGAATACTTCGGCAAGGCGTCTGACGGCGGGTCCATGGGCCTCGTCGACCAGATCTGGGAGCTGGCGATTCCCGACCCGATCGCGCGTGCAACGTCGCTCATTAACGGCGACCTCGACATGCTCGATGAGTCACCAGCCACGCAGTTGGACCTGCTCACGACGGACGCGAGGGTTGAGGGTGCGAAGAGGGACGGCTTCGCGATACGCAATGCCTACATCAACCACGGCCTGAAGCCATTGGACAACGTTGACTTCCGGCGTGCGCTTGCCTGGGCCTGGGACCCGGTGGCCCAGAACAAGCTCTTCGACAACGGGATCGGCAAGACCGCCACGTCTGCCTTGACCTCGCTGAGTTGGGCACACGTTGACGTGCCGACTTTCCCTCAATTCGACGTCGAAAAGGCCAAGATGTATCTGCAGCGCTCAGGTGTCGCGGAGGCCGACCGCAAAGTCCTTATTACGGGCGACACCCTGTACTTCCAGTTCCTGCAGGACGCATGGTCGAAGATCGGCGTAAAGGCAGAGTACGTCGCCGACTCAACCGGGCGGCTCAACAAGAACTCCGGCGTGAAAGAGCCGGACGTCCACATGTCCGTGGGCAGCCGCATCACCAGCCGGCCGGACCCGGGCTGGCAGATGAGTGCGATGCTGCGCAGCAATGCCGTCTACAATTACGGCTGGGCGCCCACCGGAAAGATCGATGAACTCCTGGACAAGGAGCGCGCTACTTACGACTCGACGTTGCGCAAGGCCATCCATAAGGAGATTCAGGAGATCCACTCGGACCAGCAGTATGCCCACATCCTGAAGGTAGAGATCCCATTCTGGGTCCACTGGCGCAAGGGGGTCGGGGGCTTGGGCCACTTCGCTACCGGCCGTGGTGACTACAGGAACGTCCACTTCACAGCATAGGGATGTCGTAACAAGCAGGGGAATTAGCCCGCGCCTGGTGGCCTTAGCGACACCAGGCGCGGGCGGTTGTCAGGGCACTATCGGGGCCTGGCTCGGGGGACAAACAGGCAATGTGGCGTTACCTAGTCAGGCGAGTGATCGTCTCGCTGCCGGTACTGTTCCTGGTGTCGGTATTGACGTTCTTTGGGACGCTGATGATCCCGGGCGACGAGCTGACGACCTTCTACGGGGCGGAGATCGACGCCAACGTCACGGACGCACAGCTCGATGCTCTGCGTCACGAGTATGGCCTCGACAAGCCCGCACCGGTCCGCTATGTCCGCTGGCTGGGGGATGTGCTTCAGGGCGACCTGGGCACCTCGCTTCGGGCCAAGGAGCCTGTCGCCGACCTCATGCGCCAGAAGCTCTCAGTCTCGATCTGGTTCGCATCCATCACCCTCGTATTCAACCTCATCTCCGGGGTTAGCCTGGGCGTGGTCGCGGGCTTGCACCCGGGCGGGAAGGTCGACCTCGCGGCAACGACGGTAGCAACCTGGGGTGTGGCCACGCCAAACTTCTGGGTAGCGATCCTGCTGATCCTGCTCTTTTCCCTAAAGCTCGGTTGGTTCCCTGCCGCCGGCTGGGTTTCACCGCTCGAGAGTCCTCTGGAAGCAATGCGCTATATGACTCTGCCGATCCTGGCGCTGGGGCTGTTTGGGTCGGCTTCGATCATGCGCCAGACGCGCGCCGCGTTCGTTGAAGTCATGAACCAGGACTACATCAGGACTGCCCGCGCCAAAGGCTTGATGCATCGCAACGTCGTCATCAAGCACGCTCTCCGCAACGCGCTAATCCCGATCATCACCCTCGCGGCATTTCAGGTTGCCGGCCTGGTCAGCGGTTCGGTGCTGGTCGAGCGTGTTTTCGCCATCCCCGGTATCGGGCGCCTCGCCGTCGATGCCACCACGACGAGGGACTATCCGGTAATTCAGGGCATCGTCATGATGTCCGCCATGGCAATCGTCGTAGCAAACCTGCTGGCGGACTTGGCCTACGGAATCGTTGACCCCAGGATTCGCTACACATGACCTCTGAGACCGCAACCGAGGCTCCACCTCGATCGTCGGAAGTAGCGATTGACTGGCCCGCTACGGGGCTGGAGTCTGCGCCGCGCGCGTCATGGGTGAAGGGCGTCCGGCGGTTCTACCGCGATCCCAAGGCGATCGTTGCCAGCATCATCCTCGGCAGCTTCATATTCATAGGGTTTACGGCGCCCGTGATCGCGCCACATCCCGTCAACGAGCAGAACGCTTACAGGAGCCTGGAGGCGCCCTCTTTCAATCACCCCCTCGGCACGGACCGGCTGGGTCGTGACTTGCTTACGCGCGTGATGTACGGGGCACGCATTTCGGTATACGTGGGTGTCATAGCTGTTGCTATCGCGGCCGCCATCGGCATTCCCCTGGGCCTTATGGGGGGCTTTCTGGGTGGCTGGATCGACGAGTTGATCATGCGGTTCGTCGACGCCTGGATCGCGTTTCCTAACCTGATCCTGATTATCGCCCTTGTCACGATTCTTGGTCCCGGGGTCGTGAACGTAATGATCGCGATCGGGCTCAATTCGTTTCCTGTGTACGCGCGCCTGGTCCGCGGCCAAACGCTGAGCATGAAGGAAAGAGACTTTGTCCTGGCAGCCCGCAGCTTGGGCGCCACGAACCGCCGCATCGCCCTGAGGCACGTGCTCCCGAATACGATGCAGCCCGTCATTGTCCAGGCCTCCCTGCTCATGGGCGGCGCGATCCTGGCCGAAGCCGGCCTTTCGTTCCTTGGCATTGGCATCAAGCCACCACAGCCAACGTGGGGCAACATCATTCAAGAAGGATTCGCCTGGATCAGGCAAAGCCCCTGGCCGTCGATCGTTCCCGGCATCGCCATCGTCCTGTTCACGCTGTCCACAAACTTCATGGGCGACCGTCTTCGAGACGTGCTCGACCCGCACCAGCGGGGAATGCGCTAGTGCAGATACCTGGTTTTGGCCACGCCGAAAGGCGATCGAAGTGATGGCGTCTGAGGTTTTGTATGAGAAGTTCGACGGCTACGCGATCTTCACGCTAAACCGCCCGGAAGTCCTGAACGCATTCAACACGGCGCTGCGGGAAAGGTTCACGGACTGCCTGGATGACTTCGAAGCCGACCCGGCGATGCGCGTTGGGATCGTGACAGGCGCCGGGCGGGCCTTTGGAGCTGGAGCGGACCTAAAAGCGCGAGCTCAGGGCGAAGACACCATTGGCGGGGCCAGCGACCGGGCCGCTCGCGCGCATGCCGGCCAGTTCGGCAGAAGCAAGAAGTTGTTCATAGCGGCCATTAACGGACCGTGCATCGCCGGCGCGTTCGAGTGGACTTTGGATATGGATGTCCGCATCTGTACGCCTGAGGCGTATTTCGGCCTGTTCGAGGTTAAGCGTGGCCTGCTCGCGGGCTTTGGACTGCACCGATTGCCGCGCATGATCCCGTTCGGCGAGGCGATGTACCTGATCCTGACGGGCGACAGGATGACCGCCGAGCAGGCGCTCCGCTGCGGGCTCGTGCACGAGGTGGTCGAGCAAGACCGGCTCCTGACACGAGCCGCGGAAATCGCTCGCCTCATCCTCGGTAACCACCCACTCGGGGTGGAGGGCGCCCGCGCCCTTGCCCGCCACGCGGTCGAACGCGATGCGGCGGACACCCGCGCGTTGGCGGAATGGGTCGGACGATCAGTCCGCAATCCTCTGGATACCGCCGAGGGCGCCCTCGCATTCGCCGAAAAGCGCGCTGCCGTTTTCGAGAGCAACTAAGGCCGCCGGTCCAGCACAAAACGCTGCCATAGGGGGACGACACGTATGTCCGAAGTGCTATACGACAAGTTCGATGGCTATGCGATCTTCACCCTGAACCGGCCGGAAGTCCTGAATGCGATGAACACGGCTCTGCGCGAGCGGTTCACTGAGTGCATGGATGACTTCAACGCGGACCCGGAGATGCGCGTCGCGATCGTCACAGGCGCCGGCCGCGGCTTCGGGACGGGTGCTGACCTCAAGGAAGCCGCCCAGGGGAACGAAGGCCGGGGAAGCGAGCGGGCATCCCGCGCTCACGCCGGCCAGTTCGGGCGCAGCAAGAAGGTGTTCATCGCGGCCGTGAATGGCCCCTGCATCGCGGGGTCGTTCGAGTGGACGCTGGACATGGATATTCGCATTTGCGCGCCGGAAGCCTACTTCGGGCTGTTCGAGGTCGCGCGCGGACGGCTAGCTGGTTTTGGACTCGAGCGTTTGCCGCGCATGATCCCATTTGGGGAGGCGATGTGGATTCTGGTCACAGGTCAACGGGTCGAGGCCGAGCAAGCGCTGCGCTGCGGCCTGGTGCATGAGATTGTCGAGCGCGAGCGGCTGGTACCGAGAGCCGTCGAAATCGCGCAGATGATCCTCGCCAACCACCCGTTGGCCGTCGAGGGCGCGCGCGCCATCACCCGCCACGCACTCGAGAAGGACTCAGAAGACGTGCGCCGGCTAGATGCCTGGGTGCGGCGGGTAGTGCGCCGCCCGGAAGACGTGCTCGAAGGCTCGCGCGCGTTCGCGGAAAAGCGACAAGCGGCGTTCACGGATGCCTAGTGATCAGCTTTTGAACGGTAGCCCAGCCGATGCGGGAGGCGTGCCGTCGGCTAGTATGGGCGGCGCGCTCGAAGGCGTCTTCATAGTCGAGTTGGCCGAAACCCTCGCGGGCGAATTCACGGGCGGCCTCCTCGCCGATATGGGCGCCTTCGTGGTCAAGATCGAGCCCCCCTCAGGTTCACCGATGCGCTCGCGCGGACCGGGATTTCCGGCTGAGGACTCCCTCTACTTTCAATCAGAGAATCGCGGGAAGCATTCAATCGCCGCGGATATGGGCTCGTTGTTGATGCTGGACTGGTTCCGCGAATTGGTGGGCGCCGCGGATGGAGTGGTAGAGGACCTGGGGCCCGGACGGCTTGAAGGATTGGGTCTTACGCCGGCTGTTCTGCACGATCTGAACCCCCGTCTCGCGATCCTGAGAGTGTCACCATTCGGGCAGACCGGCCCGCTCGCCTCGATGCGCGGCGATGACCGCACCGCGCAGGCATTCTCCAGCGCGCAGTTCGTCACCGGCTTCACCGACCGCCCTCCCCAACCCATCACCGTGCCGATGGCGGACTGTTGGACGGGGATACATGGTTCCAGCGCGCTGCTAGCGTCGATCCTGAATGCGCGGCGGTCGGGGATCGGTGACGTCATCGACCTCGCGCTTTACGAGACCATGCTACGCACGCAGGGCGTAAGCATCATAAGCTTCGACCGTCTAGGCCAGGTCACATCCCGGCAGGGCAACTTTGCCCAGGGCGTCGTCCCGGGAAACATCTTCGAGACGCTGGACGGCGGCTTTGTGGCGGTATCGGGAGCAGGTGATAAACCCTTCGCCCGGCTTTGCGAGGCTATAGAAGCCCCCGAGGCCGTCAACGACCCCAGGTTCGCGGCTGGTGAGCGCCGGAAGCACCGCGACGAGGCCGACGCCCTGGTGGCCGGCTGGATTCGCCTTCACACTCTCGAGGAGGTCGAGAGGCGGTTTGCGGATATGGGCGTGGCGGGGGCGGCGGTGCGCTCGGCGGATCAAATCGTGGGCGATCCGCACGTCGAGGCCCGCGGATCACTCGCAGCTTTGACGTCCTACAGCGGAGTTGCGTTCCAGGCGCCGGGCGCCGCGCCCCGGCTTGATCGCACGCCCGGTCCGCCTCCCCGGCGCGCGCCCATGCTGGGCGAGCATACGGACAGCGCCCAGGAGATCATCGCTGCCCTGCGGGGCCGCAGGGGTGTTCGGCCACCGCCGGTGCGGAGTGCGACCGGTAACGGCGGCCCGCTCCAGGGTTTCCGAGTGACCGACCTCGCGCAGGTCCTTGCCGGTCCGTTCGCCGCGGGCCTGCTCGCCGACCTTGGCGCCGAAGTCGTCATGATCGAGTTGCCGGAAGTCGAAGAAGGACGGCCGCGATTCGGCGCCGGTGGGGCCCCTGGCTTCCTCTCCACGAACCGCAACAAGCTAGGCATCACGCTCGATGTGCGTACGCCAGAGGGCAAGGCGGCGCTGTTAGACCTGGTGCGGCTCAGTGACGTCCTTGTCGAGAATTTCCGCCCGGGGACTCTCGAGCGATGGGGCATCGGTCCCGACGTGATGCACGAGGTCAACCCCGGTCTGGTCATCATGCGGATATCAGGCTTTGGGCAGACCGGCCCTTACTCCTCCCGCTCGTCTTACAACCCGGTTGCATGCGCCTTTGGAGGCGTGACGTATCTGGGCGGCTGGCCTGATCGGGCACCGCTGCGTGACGGTGTGACCGCCGGCGACTACGTCAGCGCCTTGTTTGGCGTCTTCGGTACGGTCGCGGCCCTGGTCCGGCGAGATCTTGATGGCCTGGGCCAGGTCGTTGACGTCGCTATGTACGAATCAGCGTTGCGCATGACCGGCGATACGATCGCGCTCAAGACCGGGCTCGGTATTCGCCAGGAGCGGGCAGGCGGCGCCTGGGCGCCTTATCCGATCTCGCTCACATTCGGCGCGGCCGACGGGAATTACGTCGAGATCTCGGCCCAATCGTGGGGCGAGGTCCAGGCCATCAGCACAGGACTAGGCATCGCAGCGGTCGAGACGCCGGAGGCCGCGCGCGAAGCACTGCAGCGGTTTGTGGCCCCGCTTAGCGTTACGGCAGCAATCAACGCGCTTCGGAAGGCAGGGGCATGGTGCAGTCCAGTCAACTCCGCGGCGGACCTCCACCACGATGAACACGTATGGGCGCGGGAAAACCTTGTGAGAATCGAAGATCCAGACCTGGGGACGGTCGTGATTCCCGGCGTGGCTCCGACGTTTGCACGTGCCCGCGGCGGCGTCACGCGCTGGTCCAGGTCCCGAGGATCCGCCAACGACGCCGTATTCCGCGGGCTGCTGGGTTACGGCCCTGACCGCATTGCTGACTTGACACGACCCAGCCTGACTGCCGTCGAAGACTGAGTCGGCAGGAGCCTCGCCGGCTACTGCACCTCGTAGTTGGGCGCCCGCTTTTCGGCGAATGCCTGCCGCCCTTCCCCGGCGTCGTCATTGCGCATAGCTCGCCCGATTTCGCGGTTGAAGCGCATCGACATGTCGAAGGGCAGGCTCATCCCGATGGTCACTGCTTGCTTGATCGCGCGCACAGCTCCCTGGTGGTTCTGCGCAATCCGGTTAGCGATCTCCTCGGCGCGTGGCATCAGTCGCTCGCGTGGCAGCACTTCGTGGACGAGGCCAATGCGGTGTGCCTCCTGCGCATCCATGAATTCGGCCGTGAGGAGCCAGTACATGGCCTCGCCCACGGGCACGTAGCGGGGAAAGAGCCAGTTATCGCTGGGCCCGCCTGGGACGCCAATTCGCGCTTCCGAGTACCCCATGCGTGCTGTGTCCGACGCGATCCGAATGTCACACTGCATCGCGTAGGCAAGGCCGCCGCCCACTGCCCAGCCGTTGATGGCGGCTATCATGGGCTTCCAGACCGGCAGGGTGTAGCGGAGGTCCAGGTCGCTATCGCGGCGGCGTCCGTCGCTCCCGCCTCGTTGTTGTTTGAGGTCGGCGCCGGCGCAGAAGGCGCGATCACCCGCGCCTGTCATGATCATCACGAGCGCCTCGGGGTCGTCCGCGAACTCGAGCTTCGCGGCCTCGATCTCTTCCTGGTGCTTTCGGTTGAGGGCGTTGAGCACCTCCGGACGGTTCATTGTGAGGTAGGCAATTTGGCCTTTGCGCTCGTAAATGATGTGCTCATAGGTGGTTGTCATCGCCAGCTCCTGCTGTTCGGTGCGATCCCGCTCACAAGAATCGATGTTCCAGAATATAGACTATTGTTGCGCCAAATGGAACGCTCGCGCCGACGAGCGGGGCCTACATGAACGTCTACCTCGCGCGCGATTGCTCAGGATCGGTATGTCCCGCGGATAGCGCGCCACCTCGTCAATCGAGCCCACGGAATGCTGGCCGGACTGTCGGGAGCCGGCGATGAGCTGATGCCGAAGGGCAGGGCTCGTCCACAGTCGCACTGCCGCGTGGTACTCCGTGTCTGCCCGGACTTGACGGCCTCGGCTGCAGACCCGGCTAAGGGAGCCCATTGGAGATGAGAGGCGGCTGTGGTACGTCGCGGATCGCTCTGATAGCATCGAGCCCAGTCCTAAGAACGCGAGACTCTGGCCGGGAGACGAGCGCATGAAACGACTGGGGCTGGAACGCACCCTGGTAGACAGGGGTACCTACGAGCGTGCCGTCGGACGCTTTCGCGACTTACGCATCGCCCTGCCGAAATTCGCGGAACTGGCGGACCCACAGTTGCTTCCCGAAAAGACCCGAACGATGGTCTCCGGCACTGATCCAGACGCGCCTCACGCACTCAATTTATTCCGAACGCACTGGTTCAATGGCGCCAGCCGTAAGGATGTCGTCGGCGTCCCGGAACACATCGTCCTACCATCGTCTCTAACGGGTGTTGATGCCCGAATTGTCATCGTCCTTGGCGATCGTTTCCCTATGATCAGGGCACACAAAGTGCTGGCTGCGTATGGCTGCCTGGCGCCCAGGATCGTCACCGGCCAGTTCGACCCGACGGTGCATCGCGCGGTCTGGCCGTCGACTGGAAATTACGCCCGAGGTGGCGTCGCGATGTCACGAATCATGGGATGTCGAGGGATCGCCGTCCTTCCGGCGGGCATGAGCAAGGAGCGGTTCGACTGGCTGGAGCGATGGGTGGCGCACCCGAGCGACATCATTCGGACGCCCGGCACCGAAAGCAACGTCAAAGAGATTTATGACCGTTGCGCGGAGTTGGAGCGCAGCCCAGAGAATATCGTCTTCAACCAGTTCTGTGAGTTCGGCAACTACCTGGTGCACTACCTCTGCACGGGCAGAGCCCTGGAGCGCGTCTTCGAGACTCTTCGGACCGAGAATCCGAACCTCACGCTGCGCGCCTTCGTGTCAGCCTCCGGGTCGGGAGGGACTCTCGGAGCCGGGGACTACCTCAAGGAGCGTCTAGGGACACGTATCGTCGCTGTGGAGGCCCTGGAGTGCCCGACGTTGCTCTATAACGGCTTCGGCGAGCACAACATCCAGGGCATCGGCGACAAGCACATTCCCTTCATCCACAACGTAATGAACACCGATGTCGTAACTGCTATTTCGGACGCAAGCACAGACTGCCTCGACGTCCTTTTCAACACGGACGTGGGGCGAGAATACCTCGTTGCGCGCCGGCAGGTTCCAGAAGGGGTGGTCGCTCTCCTGCCTGCACTGGGGCTCTCGAGCATCTGCAATGTGTTGGCGGCCATCAAGACCGCTAGATTTTATGGTATGGGACCCGAAGACGTTGTTGTCACGGTCGCGACTGACGGCGCCGCGATGTATGAGTCCGAGCGTCCAGCGCTGACCCGCAAGCACTTTCCGGGCGGCTTCGATGCTGTCGCCGCGGCGCAGACGTTCGGCCAGCATGTCCTGGCGCTCGGCACCGACCACCTGCTGGAGACTTCTTTGACAGACCGGCAGCGTATCTTCAATCTCGGCTACTTCACCTGGGTCGAACAGCAGGGCGTGTCTGTCGAGGAGTTCAACGCCAGGCGTGAACAGGCCTTCTGGCAGTCGCTGCGCGGGCTTATTCCGGCGTGGGACGAGTTGATCGAAGAATTCAACCAACGCACAGGCGTCCTGCGGTCGGACTAGGGACAGGCCGCGGTTACCGTTGCTACGCCGACTGGTAGCATCTGGAAGTCGCATAGGGAGCGGCGTTCCGTCGCGTCTTGGGGCCGGTTCAAAATACAAACCCGCCCTAGGGCTGGGCTAACTAATGGCGACCCGGAGGGGATTCGGCCGCGTTCGTGCTACACAGGTTGGCAATCGTTTCTCCATCGTGGTGAAGGTCAAAGAATGCAGCCAATTCAGGAAGCGGCGTGACGGCAGCGACGCGATTGTCTTCGATCCAGACTTCCTGAAAGACCGCCGTCGCGAGCGAGTTCCGCTGTCGCTGGTCGGCGACTACGCCAGGCAGCGCCGACGTTAGCGAGGAACTCCGCCAAGCGGTCAAGGTGGCTGGCTTTGGCACTGTCGGGCAACAAGCGGCTTAGCTCCTGCTCGATTTCTCGGTACTGGGCCAAGTACCCGTCCTTCTCGATGTGCCCCCAGGCGTACATCTCCTTCAGCCTCGCTAGTCGTGTCTCCAGGGAGTGGCGCTGTCTGGCAGATTCATTCGCCCTGTCCAGCTTCTCAAAGCTCGCGAGGATCTGCTTCTGATAGTCCGGCGGGATCCGGAACTCCGAAAGGTACCAATCGATCTGGGCCTCGTACTTATCGAGGAACGTGCAGTGGCAATCGCACTCGGCCCCTTGCGCCCGCCCATAGCAGTAAACACGGGCGCGACCCTGGCGATCGCGGTTCATGTGCATCCTTGAGCCGCAGATGGCGCAGCGTGCGAGGCCGGACAGGCTGAAGACCGAGCTAGCAGCCCTGACGCTATCGAGACGATGTCGTCGCCGCCGCTGTCGGCTGTCTTGGGCAGCCTCGAACAGTTCATGGTCGATGAGCGGTTCGTGCCTGGCCTCGAGCCAGCCGCCGTCTCCATTAGGTATCTCGCCCAAGTAGAACCGGTTGCGCAGCATGTCTTTGACGGTTTCCTTCGAAAAGAGGTTTGGGCCGCGATTGCCCGCGGTGCGATAGCCAGCCGCATTCAAGGCCTGAGCGACCTCGCGATCAGTCCGTCCTTGTGCCGAAAGGTCGAACGCCATCTTGAGACCAGGCAGAGTCGCCTCGTCGGCCACGGCCACGCCATCTCCGCCCTTCATGACGCCGAAGGGCAGCAGGCCGCAGTAGAGGCCCTGAGCGCGTCGCTCAGCCCAACCTTTCTTAGTTTCGTGCTGAGATTGTCCGAGTAGAACTGCGAGAAGGCGCCGACCATCGCGAGGAACACTTGGCCGGTCGGGGTCGAGAAGTCCATCTGTTCGCTTATGGAGACGAAGCCGATGCCGGCCTTGTGGAGCTTGTCGAAGGTCTCGAGGGTGACTTTGAGCTTGCGAGAGAAGCGGTCGATCTTGTGGACGACCAGGACGTCAAAGCGATGGTCGAGGGCGGCTTGGATCGCCGTCTTGAAGACCGGTCGCTTGTTCAGGTCTTCGGTGTGCGCGGAACGGCCCTCCTCGACGTACTCCTCGGCGATGATCCAGTCCTTGGACTGGCAGAACTCGCGAAAGGCCCTTCGCTGCGCATCCAGGCTATAGCCTTCGACCTGCTCTTCGGTGCTGACCCTCGCATACAACGCTGCTCGCATATCGCCACTCCTCGCTTGATCCGTGCACCTGATATACCTCTGCGCGCGCACAAAGGCAAGGCAATTTTGTTTGTTTTTGAAAACGCCAATCGCGACAACTAGACTCAGGAAGTCGCTCGCACTAGCGCGAACAAAATTCGCGTTTTGTTCAGCGTTGTCCGCGCTGCCGATCGAAGCGGTTTCATAGATACGCCCGCGCGCACGCGCTCGCATCAATGCGTGTGCGCCTTCCGGATGTGAACGTTGGCAAGACCTATCGATTAGTCATTTGTCCACTGACACAGTGCGCGTAACATGCCCAATATTCAGCGACATAATCTCGAGTGTCGAAACTGAAAAGACGTAGCTATTACGCGGCGGGCCTATTACAAAGTACAGATGGTGTTACCTGACCCAAATGCGGGTGTTCTGGCCGCACGCCCCGGGTGGACGAGATGCGTTGAGGAGCTACGGCGCCGGCTCGTTCGTGGTACCCCGCGCTGCCCGAAAGCGCCTCTGCTGGGATCGTGGGCCGGCTGATCTGTTGTTGCGTGGCCAAGACGCCTGAAATACGATCCCGGAGCTGTGATTGACTCAATGCAGGAGGACCAATGAGCTGGGTGCAAGACCGACTCGAGATTCTCGACCTACTGGCGCGGTATTCACATGCGGCGGATGGTCTCGAGCCCCAGGCGTACGCCGACTGCTTCACGGACGATGGGGTCTTCCATGGCCGGGTTGGCATGCCCGATGAAATGAAGGTCGAAGGCCGTGAAAACATTCTGAAGTGGGTTGCGGCCGTGATGCGGAACCGACTCAGACAGACTCGTCACATTCAAACCAACACCATCTTCGACGAGCAGGGTCCCGAACGTGCCGTGACACGCACCTACCTCCTCGTGATGTCGACCGAGGGCGCGAATGCGCCCGAACCAGGTCTGACCAGTGTTTATCGCGATGAGGTCGTCAAGACGGCGCAAGGATGGCGGATTCGGATCCGTCAAGCGCTTCCCGATCGCCAAGGCGTCCTCCCCCGCCGCAGGGAGGCCGGACAGGAATGACCGCACGCTTCGCTGGCAAGGTCGCAGTGATCACTGGAGGGGCGAGCGGAATCGGCCGCGCTACGGCGCTGGCACTTGCCCGCGAGGGATGCTCCGTGGTCGTGGCAGACGTCAACAATGAACGACTGCGTGCCACGCTCGATGCGATAAGCGCCGTCGGAGCAAAGGCGCTGGCGGTTCAGTGCGATGTTTCGAGCGACACCCAGGTCGATGAGCTCGCCGACCGCGCTCGCCGTGCGTTTGGTGACGTGGACATCCTCATGAACAATGCGGGTGTCATGCTGCGAGGGAAGCTACAAGAGATGCCGATGGACGAATGGGACTGGATCTTTGGCATCAACTTCTTTGGCGTCGTACGCGGCATCCGTGCGTTCGTCCCGCGCATGATCGAACGTGGGTCGGGGCACGTAGTCAACACCGCCTCCATTGGCGGCCTCCTTGGCGGCCGACCGCACAGCGCAGCGTACAGCGCGTCGAAGTTTGCCGTCGTTGGGCTCTCGGAGACGCTCTTCGTCCACCTCGTGCCCAAGGGCATCGGCGTTTCTGTGCTTTGCCCCGGAGCGGTCCGGACGAACCTGATCGAAGGCATCCGGTTCTCGACTACCGTGGATGACCCGGAGGACTACGGCGGTTCAGAGCAGTTCGGGCCGCAGGCGGCGGAGCCCGACGACGTCGCACGACTCGTTCTCAATGCTATTGAGACAAAGCAATTCATGATCCTCACCGACCCGCGCCATCACACCGTGCTGGTGCGGAAGGCTCAAGACATCCAGGCTTATCTCAACGCGCGCGTCGAGTCGGCTTAGGCGCACTCATCAGGACAGCGGGAAGATCGTCGCGCAGTTCGATGTGAGGCCGTCGGCACCCGGCGATACGCGGTGGGAGAGGCCTTACTCCGTGTAGCCGGGACGTTGCTGGGCGCCGTTGCGCGCGGGCTGTCAGGGTGGCGACGCTGTCACCTCTCGAACAGAGCAGCCGCACCGGTGAGAGTCGGGGCGACAGGGCAGGCAGTCGGACCCGGGACGAACCCGATTCTGAGCCGGTCCGATGCGGGCATCTCGATGAGCACGACTCCATTGGGCGTCGAGAGTGGCAGCCCTCCGCGCGTGCGGCCGGAGCGCCAGGCGCCGTAGCAATGGACGCGGCCATCGGCCGTCACTGCGCTCCAGTCTCGGTTGGCGACGCCGGCCGAGGCGGGCCCGAAGGAGTACTGACCAGAACGCAGGCCGGGCACGCCGGTCCCGACGACCAGTAGTGGCTGGTCCGCGTCTCCGATGTAGTCGTGAACAAGCGCCAGGTGCCCATCGAGGAAGCCGACACCGTCGGACTGGCGCCCCGGCAGGAACCAATTGCCCTGCGCCGTGCCGACGACGTCCTGCATGTAGCTGCCCGCGCGCGGCTGGGCCGTCCTCGGGTTGAGCCCGTCATAGGAGGCAAGTCTGGCTTCGAATCTGACGCCTGATGTCCGGAGTGAAGTAGCCGACAGGAGAGACGTAGTAGAAGAAGTCGCGGGTGTAGTGAGCCGGGTTCGCAAACGCTGCAGGCGGAGCGCCGTAGTCGACGGCAACGAAGTCGACGCCGGCGAACTCGTCTGACATGCCGACGGGCTCACCCGACTTCACCTGTAGCATCAGGTTCACCTGACACGTCCTCGCGACTTGCCCCTGGCCTGAATCGAACTCGCGGCAGTTCGTCAGGTGGGCTTCCAGCAGCGCCTGCTGGTAGCCTTTCGGACAGGCTGCCAATGTGATTAAAGCTGAGCTTGAGGTGACGGCAGGGACTGAAGGTAATCTGAAAACCCCTGGCGCCGGTTGTGGGGAACTCCGTGGTAAGTACCTGGGTCACCCAGGCGTCACCGGGGAAGACTATCGCCGCGGGCGGCCGGGTCTCCCCTGGGAGGGAGCGCGAGAAGGCTGAGAAGCGCGCGGGCATGATGTGGATGGGCACGGACGTGAACCCGAGGGGCCGGAATGCCCGGAAGTCGTCGAGCGCCAGTGGCAGTCGGTCAAGGACCGGCGCGCCCGGACAGGCGGGAAGCGAGGATTGGTCCGCGCTCGTGGCGGTATGTAGCGGGTAGGGCACACGTGGCGAGGCGGCACTCGGTTCGGTTGCTGTGACTCCGGGTGGCCGGGTTGCGCTTCGGAGGGACTTGCGGACCGTCAGTTACCCCGGCAGAGCAGGCAGCCATCAGGACGAACAGGCACGCGGCGCCGGCTTGCGTAAGTCGCATGTGGCCAGAGTACAGCGACCAGTATGGACCCGAGCAAGCTCGCCGCGGTTCGTCCGGTCCGACACTATTTCGTCATAGAACCACCAAGACGGTTGCAAAGGCTAAGCTCGCAGGGCTCCGGCCGGGGGTCGAGCATCTTGCCTATTCACTCGCTTCTGGCTGAAGGCACCATGTCCCCTTGAACAGCGCAGCCTGAGAGCCTCTGCTGTGACTCTCGGTCCAGTCCGCTAGGGCGTGGGCTGGCGCGCATTCGTCACGATGCTGCAGCAGTTCGAGATGCTCCGCTACCATCGCTCCTCGACGCTCGGATGCCCATGTAGCCTTCGGAACGGGTACTTCGCCCAGAGGCTCTCCAGATCGATCTGGTTGGCCAACCTGGATACTCCGCCCTGGGACCACAGAATCCGGGCGCCCATCATGAGGGTTCGATGCAGGGTGGATTCTGCTGAACGAGGGTCCTAACGGGTAGCCACCGAGCTGGAGTGCCAAGCTCGGCTTGTTCCCGTATGAAGTCATCCAGGGACCGGTTTCGCAGCATCCATCCCTTGAGAGCCCAGGTGTGGCCCAAGTGAGTCGAGGTCCAAGGCAACCATCTTCGTGTCCGTGGACCCGAACTCACCAGCCTCTACTCCTTCCGTGACGATCTCCTCGAAGATCTGAACGATCCTGCGCTCGCGTTCCATGAACTCCGCTTGGGCGTCGGAAGGGAGGTTCCGGTACTCGCGATACATGAGGAGAATCCCGCGCCGGACCGAATCAACCGCGCGTAGGTAACGTTCGAAGGCGTGAAGGAGGGCATCCCGAGGTCCTGCTGCCACTGCGCGCTCGGCCTTGAGCAGGTTCTCGAGCTGGCCGTAGATGCTGTCCATAACCAGCCAGAGGATGTCCTCCTTGCTGCGCACGTACTTGTAGAGCGAGCCGATGCTCACGCCCATCGCATCTGCAACCTCATTGACCGACACGTCGTCATAGCCCCGGTCCATGAAGAGCTTGGTCGCGGTGCTGATTATCAGTTCGCGCCGTTCTTCGAGAAGCTCTCGGTTCTTGATAGCCGACTCAATGCGGGTGGTGTTCGCCAATGAGCGTCCTCCCAAACGTGGATGAAGCGCGCACGAGAGCGGCTTCCTTTGAGCATGCAACCTCGATATCATAACCCCGCTCACGAGTGAGTACTCGCACTCTCGAGAGATACTGATGCCACGGATACAGGTCCGCGTCAAGGCACGGCAGTGGTCTTCCTCCACGGCTGGCTGATGGGGCCGTGGCTATGGGACGCTCAAGCGGCGGCGCTTCGCGACTCCATCCGCTGTTACGCGGTCGCTCAGCCGGGCCACGGTGGCGCAGCCCTCCCGCCGGGCGCCACTAGATCGACTGGGCACGACATCTTCAAGATGAACTCAACTCGGCCGCCATTGGAAGTGCAATCGTCCTTGGGCATTCCATGGGTGGCATGCTGGCCCTGGAGTTCTCCGTCAGTTCCCCGCAATGACCATCGGGCTGGGGCTCGTGGGCACGACCGATGCCGCCTGGGATGCGGAGCGCAAGGCCGGGTTCGTTGCACGAGAAAGCAATTGCGGCCGGACTCACGCTCGAGGACGCGCGAACGAGGGCCGGCCGCTTGGTGGGCAGCCGCTTCCTGGACGAGCATCCCGATTGGCTTGAGGTCTGGTATGGGCGCCTGTGCGAGTACGACCTGGGCGACCTCGCCGGCGTTGGCTTCGCGGTGTCCAGCCGCGACGACCTCACGGCGTTCACTCCTGCACTCAAGGTCCCGGGTAGCATTAATACCGGCGTCGACGACCAGGCGGTGCCATACGAAAGCGAAAGAGACTGGCAGGAAGAGTTCCCGGCGCGACTCTGACTTCAATCGACGGGTGCGGTCATGCCGCGCCGCTACGAGCGTCCAGATGAAGTCGCTGCGTCACTGAAGGAACTCCTTGCGCGAACAGGCTTGGCGACGTGAGCGGTCCTCTTGAAGGCATTCGGATGGTAGAGCTGGGATTTTCCCGTGGCCGGGCCGGCTGCTGGAGGTCTTCAGAGACTGGGGCGCCGAGGTCACTAAGGTTGAGCCGCCGACTGGCGATCCGCTTCGCGGGTGGTTCGCGTCTGCCTCCGGCGTACCAATGGAACGCAACCCGCCATTTCAACTCGACAACCCGTGGCAAGCGCAGCATTGTCTCGACCTGCAGCGCCCGGAAGGCGGGATATTCTCCTGCGATCGCTGGCAGAGCACCAACATTTTCCTCACGAATCTGCGACCTGCCGCCCTTGAGCGTCTGGGCCTCTCCTACAGCGACGTCGCTGACGCGTTCCCGCGACTGGTCTATTGCAACGTGACGGGTTTTCGTCTGGATCCGTCGGTGCGCGACAAGCCGGCCTACGACGTCGCGGCCATCTGGTCTCGTTCAGGCATCGCCTCGGCGATCACCCGGCCCGGACAGGACCCGCCGCCTTCACGCGGAGGCCTGGGCGACCATATGACCGCCATGAACGCGGCCGGGGCGATTTGCGCGGCGCTGGTCGCGCGCGGGCGGACGGGCCGGGGTCAGCAGGTCTCCGTGTCCCTCATGCGGACAGGGGTATACATGATGAGCTGGAACCTTATGCTGGCTCTGATGTGGGGCCGCGGGGCACACTCTGCCGATCGGAAGCAGGTGGTCAATCCGATCCAGAACTGCTTCAGGGCCGGAGACGGCCGCTGGTTCTGGTTCTTCGGCAATCAGGGTGACCGTCATTGGCCAGGTGTCTGCCGCGCGGTCGGCAGGCCTGCCAGTGGATCGACGATCCGCGCTTCGCCGACATCGAGCAGCGGCGAGAAGCACTCGCGCTTCATTATTGAAGAGCTAGACCATATCTTCGCCTCACGTTCGCTGGACGAATGGGCGCCCCGTGCTCGATAGAGAAGGCATCTGGTGGGAGCCGGTGCAATCAATCGAGAACAGGTTGTCGCGGACCCGGTGGCGGCCGCGGCGGGAGCGTTCGTCGATGTGACTGGAGGACAGGACACGGTCCGCATGGTCTCGACGCCGTCCGATTTTCTGGGGAAGTCAAAGGACTGTATAGTGGCGAATAACCATACCTACGACCTCGTAGTTGTTGGCGCAGGGCCAGCCGGGATGACGGCGGGTCTCTACGCGGGCCGTTCCATGCTCAAGACTGTCGTGCTCGAGCGCGGGCAGCCCGGTGGAGAACTGCTCAACACCGAGCTGATCGAAGATTACCCGGCTTTTCGAGAATCGACGGCTGGGAGTTGGCGCAGAAGTTCGAAGCGCACGCAAAAGAGTTCGGCGCGGAGATTCGAACTGCGAATGTCACCAGCATCGGAAACTCGCCGATGGCAACTTCGAGACGCTGGCGGACAAACGGCGACGTGTACCTCTCGCCGGCGCTGATCCTGACGGCCGGCGGGACGCCGATAAAGCTCGGCATACCGGGCGAAGCCGAGTGCGGGAAGGGTGTGTCCTACTGCGCGATCTGCGACGGTGCGTTCTTCAAGAATCACGTCATCGCGGTCGTCGGCGGCGGCGACGCGGCATGCGAAGAGGCTGACTTCCTTACTCGTTATGCGTCCAAGGTCTACCTCATCCATCGGCGCGACGAATTTCGCGCGTCCAAGATCATCCAGAAGCGCGTTTTCGAGAACCCCAAGATCGAGGTCATTTCGGGGATACTGTCGTGCGCGAGATCCACGCCGACAGCGCTGGCCTCGTAAATCGCCTAACGCTGAGCGAGGTGCACACGCATGAGCGCCGGTCTCTCGACGCCACGGGGATTTTTGTCTTCATTGGCTTCAAGCCGAACACTACGCCTGGTAAAAGACCACGTCGTGCACGACGCCATCGGGGTACCTCCCGACCGACATGAACATGCAAACGTCGATCGCTGGGCTCTTCGCGGCGGGCGACGTGCGCGCACAGTTGACTCGGCAGGTCACTACTGCCGTGGGCGATGCGACGACGGCCGCTGTTGCTGCCGAATACCTAACGGCGCTGCGTGATGTGGCGCATGCACCGCTTGCTGCCAGCGCGTGAACATTGCGGTGTTCGTCGTCGGTGCGTTCCAGGAATACGTATCTCCTCGCGGACCCCGTGCGTGGAGAAGCAGTTTTCATAGATCCCGGCGACAACGGTGATGCGCTCGCCGAGGTTGTTCGCGCACGCGAGTTGAGTCTCGCAGCCATCTGGCTCACGCACGCGCACATCGACCACATCGGCGGCATCGCGGATTCAAACGTCACTTCGATGTTCCGGTGTACATGCATCCGTTGGATATGCCGGTTTACACACACGCGGCCGACGTGGCCGAGATGTATCAGCTGCAGTTCGAAGAACCCGCGCTTCCGGATCGCGTCCTCGCGGAAGGCGACACGCTGAGTGTCGGAACGTTGAGCTTTCGCGTTATGCACCTCCCGGTCATGCACCTGGTCACGTGGCGTTCTTCGGAAACGGCATCTCGGCGGTGACTGTCTCTTCGCTGGTTCCGTGGGACGCACCGATCTACCACTCGCCGATCCGGTCGTCTTCGCGAGCTCGCTGGAGCGGCTGGCCGCGTTACCACCGGAGACGCGTGTTCTGCCAGGCCACGGCCCGGAAACGACAATCGCACGCGAGCGCGCCACGAATCCGTTTCTTGTAGGGTTCCGCGTCCCCTGAGCCGTTAGGTAGAGTGCTCACAAGCGCGCTAGCTAAACCTCTGGCGCAGTAGGCAGATTTCTGGGTGGTTCGAGTGCAGGAGCCGCTCTGGCGCGCTGGTGGCATGTCCTGATGACCGAGGGTTAGCGAAGGGGCTAACCCCGCAACTCCCAA
>CAVPFY010000003.1:0-389497 GCA_963703905.1 uncultured Chloroflexia bacterium | reverse complement strand
TAGAACCAACAGGGCCTAAACCCCTGCTCCCGATTCGCGGCACTGCAACCGGCCGCGTGAGAAGGGGATAGAATTCGCCACCAGTGTCACTGTTGGGTCTACCCCGAGCCCTGACAACCGACTCGACTGTAATGGTCGCCATCGCCCGTTCCGGCGATCGACTCCACCTCATCATTGTTTGCCGCATTCCTTCACGTGATTCTATTTCTTCGCCGCGAAATCGTCCCCGACGCGAATCGTCTGGCAGATCTGGCGGATCGTTTCTTTATAGTAGTCCTCAACTGGAATCGACGACGAATGCGGCCCCGACGATTTGCCCTGCGCCGGGCATCCAAGACCCCGGCCGCGAACACCACGTCGACGCCAGCCTTCTTCCCCTTTGCCGTGCCGGTCACCACGAGGGCACCGCGTTTCGTCTCGGTCAGGTCGTCATATTTGATATCCTGAAGATATTGCAGAAGCCCTTGCTTGACCCTGTTGATTCCCCCTGGCTTGTCCGCTGCCCCCTCCAGGGGGGCGATCATCGCATAAGCTTGTCCATCCGCGCTGACGGCGGAGATATAGCGGTCTCCGGTGACCTGCTTCCAATCGGAAGGAAAGGTGACCCCAACGACGGGCTTACCATTTTTCTGAGAGGATAGCCTCTCCGGCGGTGCCGTCGCCACCGCCGGTGGAGCGGTGACAGCCGCCGGTGGGGCGGTCGCCGCCGCCGGTGGAGCGGTGACCAGCACCTGCGGCGGTGCTTGATTGAAATCCGAGCGCGGAGCGCTCTGGTATGCCGCACTGGCTTGGTATTGGCGCGGTGCCTGGGCCTCCGCACCAACGGATCGGCCGCGCCGGTAACGGCACCAATCTTGCGCCAGTTGCCGCTCCGGGACTCCCGCCCACGAGTCCACCGACCACCGCTCCGTGCTGTGCCACCACGGACTGCCCCACCCCCACGTTGAGCCGTGGCGTCGGAGGCCAGCATCAGGAGGGCCAGCGCAGCCACTCCCAGAACCTGGAACTTGTTCATCGTTCTTTCTCCTGTGTCAAAAGTCTCCCGGTGCTGTCGAGTCTGGTACCGCACCAAGCTCACCTGGGTGTCGCCCTCCGGGGGCTTCCGAAGTACCAAGTCCCATCGACAACCGACACGTCCGGACGTGGTTGCCCGCAGGAGGCTGGGGCCTTCACCTGGAATAGGAACGGCTTCCGATCGCCACTCCCGCCAAGTGGCATGACTCTTGACGTGTTCACAACTGGGATCGCTGGAGCACGTCCTGACTAGATGGCCTGGTTGACCGCCTGGCCCTTCAAGGCCGGTCAGTCCACATGTATTTGAAACATCAATCCGCTCGCACGCAACAAAAATCTGGGCGGAATTCTTGGCTTCGCCATAGAAAATATTCGAGATGGCTCCTGGGCACACTTCGGTCGCAGAAATAGTCCAAATGGCCCTTTGTGACATGACTGTTGGGTCTGGGCTAGGCGGGCAAGTGAGTGCGGCTCCAGGTGCGGAGTCGCTCGACCAGTCGGTGAGCACGTTCGATCAGGCAGGGAAGCTCAGTCTCTGGAGTGACTGTGGTCTGCCATCCTTTCCCCTGTTCCACTCTGGCATAGCCTGTGTGATGCTTCGGAACCTGAATCGACTTCACGGTTGAGCATAGACCTTTGCGCGTCGGTCCGACACACCGCGGTCGATCAGACCGACGCGGAACGCCAAGCGATTGTTCTCCTCATGGCCGGTAGACCACGATTAACCGCTCCACTCTCACACTCCCGAAGTCTGTGGCGAGCTCGAAGACGTTGGTATACTTGACCCCGTGCCGTTCGCTCGAACAGCAGGTCGCGGTCCTGATCCGATGGCCCGATCGGCTCAGACGCACGATGTCACGCCCCGGGACTTCCCCTTCGCGTGCGGCGGTTTCAGGAAGCGGCCACCCCTTGAGGACGACTTGATCTGCGTGCACTCCAGCGAAACAGCCCGTTCCCAGGGCCGACACAGGCCTCGCAACGTGCCCACGATGCGGTACACCCCTTTCGGCGGACGCCCCCGCGGGCCTTTGCCCGCACGGCCGCCCGTCTGACAGGGAGGGTGACACCACTGAGATTGCCCCGTCCAGATCGTCGTCCTCCTGGCGGCCGGTGCGGCTGAAGACGGCTTCGGCATACGCCGCCCTCGGCGTCATCCTCCTGGCGAGCCTCCGGTTCGAGGAGTGGTTCCAGCGGCAGCGGGCCGAGGACCCCTACCGAACGCGGCGTTCCCCTGAGTCGCCAGAGAAAGCGGGCGGAGGCGATCGCGGCATACCGTGAGGCGATCGGGATCCTGCCTGACGAATAAGGCTTCCACCACACCCTGGAGTTGCGCCGGAGGCCGGGGGTACCAACGACGAGATCGCCGTGCGACTCGGATGTGTCATGCGGACCGTGGCCCGGCGGCTCGATCTGATCCGCAAGATCTGGCTCGAGAAAGTACCGTGAGGGTGGCACGATGCGAGCCCCGTTGACCATAGACTGGCCGTGGTCTTACTCTTGGACTATGCTCAAGGACCCGTTTCGAAAAGGCGTTCCTGACCATCGACCGCGACATCGCGGCGCACTTGCAAAAGATCTCGGACCGGGCCTTCAAAGGCGTGGAAGCCGACCTTCCGCCGGGAAGAGGTGCTTCCCATCGACCAGAGGACCGATCCCGTTCTCGTGGAGTTCGGGATCGACATAGGAAGCTTGCATGACGAGAGAACAACCGCTCACCCAACTGCTGCCCCAACACTCAGCGACCCCGTCGTTGACCATACGGTCGGGGCCGAGAAATCGGCGGCTCACCCAACTGCTGCCCCGACACCAGGGGCCAAGGATCGGAGTGAACGGCAACGGAAGTGAGACCTGCCCAGCGTAGAGGCTTCCGACAAGGGAGACAGCATCGTGATCCTCTTCCACTGGATCTCCTGGGCGCTCCTGACGCCTGATACTCGGTGCGTGCTACCGTTTGCATGTCCGTGGACTGGAACAGGTCAAGACCATGAAGGGCCCCGTGGTCGTCTTCCCCAACCACCCCGGCTACATCGACCCGTTCCTACTCTTCGGCGTTTTGTGGCCGTCGTTGCGGATGCGGCCGCTCGTTTATCGCGGCACATTCCAGGGGTTCACGGGGCGCTTGCTGGTGCGGCTGGTCAACGCCCTGGAGGTGCCCGACCTCGACGTGGCCAGCGTGTCGCGCCCGCAACGAGGCGGAGCAAGCCGTCGCCGCCATCGTCGCCGGGCTGGGGTGCGGCGAACGTTTCATTCTCTGGCCGGCAGGCCGTGTTTGGCGCGACGGCGTCGAGCGAATCGGACCCGCCCGCGCCGCCGCCGATATCCTCCGGTCCCTTCCCGAGTGCAGCGTGATCCTGGTGCGCACTCGCGGCGTCTGGGGCTCGTCGTGGACCTGGTCGCAACTGGATAGGCGACCGCCCCTGGTCCGGCTAGTGTTCGCCGGTCTCGGGTGGCTGCTTGTCAACGGGCTCTTCTTCATGCCGCGACGCCACGTCGAGGTCACCCTCGAAGTGGCCGACCGGAGCCGGCTTCCGGAGCCGCGTCGGGAAGTCCTCAATCCCTGGTTGGAGCAGTGGTACAACGGCGACCTGAGCGGCAACGCCGAGACGCCCGTTTGGGTCCCTTATCACTTCCTCTTCGGCCGGCGCTCGTTTGACTTCCCGCCGCCGACCGCGCCCGAAGTCGAGAGCGACCTGGGTACGGTACGGCCGGAAACACGTACAGCGATACTGAACCAGTTGAGCGACCACCTGCAGCGGCCTTTAGCCGACGCTGAAATGGGGCCAGAGATCCGGCTCGATGAGCTCGGCCTGGACAGCCTCGACCGCATGGAATTGAGCCTGGAGATCGAGCGCCAGTTCGGTTTCTCCGGAGATGAAGCGTGCGAGACACTCGGCCAGCTCTTCGCCCTCGCCGAGGGGCGTGCCCGCCGCAAGCCGCCTGCGCCGCGCCGCCCGGCTGGTCGTCCGGTCCGCCCCAGCTCGGGCCGCTGGAGCTCCGCGGCGACACGGTCCCGGCCGCCTTCGTCGAACATGCCCTGGCCCACCGGAAGGACGTCATGGTCGCGGACGATCGGATGGGCGTCCTGAGCGGCGAGCGTCTGCTGGTCGCGACCCTGACCCTTTCCAGCCGGCTGCGCGAAATCGAGGCGTCGAAGGTCGGCGTGCTGCTGCCGGCATCGGCGGCCTGCGACGTGGCCCTGCGGCCCTGCACCTCGCCGGTAAGCTGCCCGTCGTGCTCAACTGGACGACGGGCCCGGCCAATCTCGCGCATGCGGCGCAGGACCCTGGGCCTCTCGAAAGTCCTGACCTCCCGAGTCTTCGCCGACCGGCTGGGCGTTCGCGTCGAGGGAGCCGACTACTTTTTCATCGAGGACCTGCAATCGACCATCGGCAAGTATGAACTTGCGCGGACGCTGCTGCTCGTGCGCTGGCGACCGGGCAGCGTCCGCCGGGCGGTGCCAGCGGCGTCGCCCGACGATCCTGCCGTGGTGCTTTTCACCAGCGGTTCGGAGAAGGCACCCAAGGCCGTGCCGCTGACCCACGCCAACCTCTTGAGCTGCCAGCGGGCGGTGGTGGCGGTCATGGGCGTGACCCGTGAGGATGTCGTCCTCGGCTTCTTGCCGGCGTTCCACAGCTTCGGCCTGACGATCACTACGGTGCTACCCCTTTTGATGGGCGTGCGGGTTGTCCACCACCCGAACCCGACGGATGCCGTCAATCTCGTCCACAAGATCAAAGCCTACGGCGTCACCTTGCTGGTCGGAACGCCGACCTTCGTCCGTTACATTGTGGAACGGGCTACTCCAGACAGTCTCGACTCGCTCCGGCTGCTCGTCGTCGGGGCGGAGAACTGTCCGCCGGCCCTGGTGGAGCGTTGCCAGCAGGAGGCACCGAAAGCGACGATCGTCGAAGGCTACGGCATCACGGAGTGCGCGCCGGTGGTGTCGGTCAACCCACCGTCGGCCCTGAAACCAGGCTCGGTCGGTAAGCCGCTCCCGGGTGTGGCAGTGCGCGTCGTCGATCTGGAAAGTGGGGCGGCGCTGCCGGCGGGGCGGATGGGCATGATCCAGATTAGTGGGCCGACGGTCTTCCCCGGCTACCTCCACCATGACGGCCTGTCGCCGTTCGTGGAAGAAAACGGAAAGCGTTGGTATGTGAGCGGCGACCTGGGTGAGCTGGACGCCGACGGTTACCTGTGGTTTCGCGGGCGGCTCAAGCGCTTCTTGAAGGCCGGCGGCGAAATGATCTCTCTGCCGGCGCTGGAGGAGCCCTTCGTCAGGCTCTACCCGCCAACCCGCGACGGGCCGCGCGTCGCCGTCGAAGGGGTCGAGCATGAGCACGGGCGGCAGGTCGTGCTGTTCACAACCGAGTCACTCGACCTTCGGGAGGCCAATGCCTTACTCCTGCGCGAAGGCTTCCATGGGGTGATGCGCCTGGACGAGGTTCGTCGCATGGAACAGATTCCGATGCTGGGCACTGGCAAGACCGATTACAAACAACTTCGGGCACTGATCCTGGAGGGAACCGCAGGCCACGCTCCGTAGGGGCGGCGAGATCAGCCAGCCAAAGGCGGCTACGTATCAGCGACAGTGCCCCCACGTGCCGAGAGAGACGTGTTCATCACGCACGACTGTTCGAAGCGATTCGTGCGGTTCGACGCCTCGTGGCCACGAAGGCGGAGATTCCGGCCACGGCCGAGAGGCTGCTCAGCCGGGCTGCCCAGCATGAATGGAGTCCCAGCAAGTACGGGGATCGTCCAGACGCCGATGGCGGCGTAGGTGACGAAGCGAGCCGTTCCCCGCGCCGACGAGCCGCGGGGTGTGTTGAAAAATGAGGCTTTTCCACGATTGACGACACACCAGCGATTCCGGATGTATAATGGAACGATTCGGCCGTAGAACCAGCATGAGGCCGGTTTCCAATCACGTCGCAAGAGGGCGCAGATTCCCGAACATCTGGAGAAGTATCCATGCCGAGCATTCGCTTGATGGGGTTCGCCGCTGGTGCTCTGTTCCTCCTTTCGTCGACGGGCAACGCCCAGTCCCTCCAGGCCCCCGGCAAGGCCATGCCGACGGCCCAGGCACCTTCAAAGGTCCTCCCGCAACCGCAAGCTCCGGGCAAGGGGATGCCGGCTGCATACGGTGACGCGGGGTACACCCACGCGGGTTCCACGGGCTACTACGGCGGCGGGTACTCCGGCGGCACGGCCGGCTATCCCGGCGGGTACGACTTCGGCCGGCCCGGCTACAACCCGGGCGGCCTCGGAGGGCCGGCGTCCGGGATAGGGGTGCGGCCCGGCCTGGGCGCCGGCGGTTTCGGCCCGGGGCGCTGACCGTCCACAGGTTCTCCGATCACCCTGCGGGGGCGCGCCCGCCTGGACCTACGGGCTGACTCGGGGCGGTGTCGGCGGCGGCCGGTTGATGGGCGCCGCGGCCGGTGAGGAGATTCGCACGTCGACCGGTGCGGCCGGGCGTCACTCCGGTGGCGACCCGGCCATTCGCTCCAGTCGATCCGGCTAACGGCGCGGACCCAGCGAAGCCGTCCCAGGTGCCATCTGCCTGTAAATCGCCAAGACCAACTGACGCGAGCCGAGGAGTCACCGCTGCCCGACCCTTTCGAGTATCCTCAACGCAGCTTCGCCACGTTCCGCCAAAAGCGTTCTAGGCTCTCCGTGCCTCCGAATAAGGTCGTGAAGATTGTCGAGTCGGCGAGCAGGATATCGCCGCCGCGTGTACCGTTCGGCGGCATCCAGATGAACGAATTAAACTCCCGATTCCCCGCAGCGGTGAAGGGATGCGGCCGGGACAGGTCGATCGGCTGCCTGGCCAGAACATGAATGGACTTCGTATCTTCTGTTGTCACCGCATAGTGCGGCAGATGCAGATGGAAGTTGAACGTGGTCACTCCATTGAGCAAGCCCAGCCTGTCGAGATCCTGGTTGATGGTCAGAGGGGCGATCTGATCGGTCCCCTGCACGACGGCAGGCCGGAGCCCAAACTGATTGAGCACGGGCACCTCGAGTCCCTTCATCAGCGAGCGCGTGTACTGGCCGAAGCGCTGCTGGCGCGGCACGAGCTCGTCGCCGTGATGCTTGTACTCCATCTGGCGCTGCTGCATGTCGCCGGTGAAGCCGACATCGTGATGCGGTGCCAGGATCAGGCACGTTCCTTCCCGACCGAGCCACTCGTCGAATGGCGTCGATTTCCCCCTGCTCGGCTTCCTGCTCGGAGACGAGGTGGTCCAGGCCGAAAACCATCAACGTGTCCGTGTCTGCAAGAACTCTCTCATCGATCGGGAGCCTGTACCCTGCCTGGTCGATGCGTTGATAGACAGCCACTGGATGATCGGTCGTCTCACCCACGATCTGCTGGAACGCGACGGTGGAGCGGTGGAATAACTCCAGGGTGCCGGCGATCCCCTGCAGGAAGTTCATCCTATCCCACTCGGGCCCCTCGAATCCCGGCCAGGCGACCCGGCGAACCTCGGTCATGGTCGAGAAACGATTGTCCAGATCGGTCGGGTCTCGGTTCGCTTCCCACGGATAGCTCCACGTCCAGTAGATGCTGAAACGTCGTCGACCAGGGGTGTACGGCCGCGGCACGTGGTTCTGGTTATAGGTTCGACCGGTTTGGTTCGTCGCTCCCATTCCTATGTCCCTTCACTGTTGAGTTTTCAGTGCGGATTCGGGCGGCCATCGGACAGCGCCGCGAGGTATCGGAGCGCGTTGAGGCCGGGCAGGAAGAAGTACGCGCCGCCCCGGACGGTCGTGAATGCCGGTAGTCCCGTGATTTTCTTCCGGATCGGTCGCTTGGGGATCTTGAATTCCAGCGTGCCGTCCTGGTTGCCGATGATCGGATCACGCTCGTTGGCGAGTTCGTGGAAGTTTTTGTCATTGGCCCACACGTTTTGCGCGAACTCGAACTGGCGGATCAGGCTCCCGCAGATCACGAAGGCCGCGATCCCGCGCTCCTGACCGTCCTCCGGCGCGTCTTCCGGGAGATGCGGCCCATAGGTGGCTCCGCGTCGGATCATGCGGCGCCGGTTCATGTTCGCGGCCGTGTCCCGCGGGTTCATGCGCCGCATGTGCGACCCCAGGGGCACGGCGTAGCCGTGAGGGTCCGATTCCTTGTAATTGAAGTCGTTGTTGCGCTGCGGGTCGGCCCCGAGGGCCGGATCGTCCTTCTCCGGCGCCAGGACGAGCGGGGCGCCGCTTCGCCAGCGGCCCATGAGCTTGGCGGCGATGAGTTCCTGTTCCTCCGGCGTCTGTCCGTGCTCGAGGAGGAAGTCTCGGAACGCTCCCACGTGCTCCTCCAGGCGGCGGTAGGCGACGTAGCTGCCGTTGCGGCGGAGAATTTCCGGCTCGGGTTGGCTGGCCACGTTGCCGTCTTCGTCGGGGTAGCCCAGGATGAACTCGCCCGCCTTCAACGGACCGCCCGAGCCGGGCGTCGGCTCGTCGCCCGAGCCCTCGATGATCGGCTGCGAGAGCCGGTCGCGGTAACCGAAGTGGTCGTGCGCGTAGTCGAACGGCGGGGTGGCGTCGAGGTCGAGCGACGAGAGCACCTCCACTCCCTCGCATTGCGCGACGAGTTCTCGATGCTCCGACTGGCAGCGCTCGCGCTCTGCACGATCCCGGGCGAAGAGTATGGCGATGGCGTGGAGGTCCGGGCTCGCCAGGCCCCCCACCCAATGGTCGGGATGATTCGCACCCGTGTCGCCGAGGATCTCTGCCCGGGCGACCATGCCCTGCTTGAACTCTTCGGGGAACGTGTCCAGCGACGCCGCATCCACCCCCAGCGCCCGCAGACCGTTCCAGGTGAAGCCCACGGTCACCCAGCGCCTGTGCTCGTCCACCGAGTCTCGCGCCTCGGCGGCCGACTGAACCGTCGGCAGGATACCCGTGAGCCAACTCCGCCCGGCAGAGGGATTGCGAAAGGACAGGAACTCATAGCGCGCCGCGAGCGCCGGCGCACGGGCGAGCAAGATGTGTTGAATGTCGTCGAGTTCCAGCATGTCGCATCGCCCCCGTGGACTACTGCATCTGGTCGAGCATCGTTGAGAATGCCGCCTTGAGCCTGAGCGCCTTCTTGATCTCGTCGGCACTCACGTAGGGATACTCCCCGTATTCGAGGAAGCTCGGGCACTGGTGCTCCCGGACGAATTTGACGAAGGCCGCGGGGTTCGACTTCCAATCCTCGGGGAACCCTTCGAGGTTCTCGAAGACCGTGTCGATGCCGTATTTCGAGAAGAGCGCCACGGCGTCCTCGGTGTACTTATCGAAGTCGGTGTCGAAGATGCCCTGATACATGAAGTACGTTTCCGTACCAATGTCGAAGAGCACCCAGCGCAGGTAGTGCAGCTTGAGCACCTCGAGCGCGTCGGGCAGGCCGGCGATGGTTTCCTCGATCCTCTTCCCATACGCGCGGATGGTCTGCTCCGTGCCGGGCTTGATCTTCGCGATGATCGTGAAGCCATAGCACGCGGGAGTCTTGGGGAAGATCGGCCCGTATCGTCCCTGTTCCGCCTCGAAGAATCCCTCCTTCGGGATCGCCTTGGCGGCGGGCTTCGTCCAGTCGTGCTGCATGTCAGCCTTCCTGCCTTTCTTGTCGCGGGTCTTCGCCCAGTGTTGCTTGATTTCCGGGTCGTCCATCGGCACGACTCACGGCCGATTGTCGTCTTGCGAGGCGGGTGACAAGGCCACGAACTATCACATACGGGACGAGGGCCAGAATCGTTGCCGTGAGAAGCAACTCCAAGGCGTAAATGCCGGAATGTACGATGACCTGGTAGATCGAGTCCAGGACGAGCGCGACGATGAAAACGTTCCCCACATCGTTCCGTGCCTGTCGCAACAACTCATGCCGGCGGCCTGGATTCGAGAAAACGGTCCACAAGAAGGGGGGCTGGCCTTCCCGTGCATCGTGTAATCCAGCCCGAATCGCAAAGAGGACGGCCACGGCCGGCTGGATGATCACCTTTGAGTTGAACGCTACCTGTTGCCCGCTCCGCCGCCGAACGACCCGGTTCAGCGGCCCGCGCAACCGGTCCGCTGCAATCGTCGGTTAAAGTAAGCCGCTGGCGCGGAGCGCGTCTGTTTGCCCCGGCCTGAGTGTAGCCCCCCCTCGTAAGTCAAGCAACCATTACCCTCGCCAGCCGACCTCTGCGCATGGGAAGTACTCGATCACTCGAGGTCTCTGCCGAGAAGAGTTTCGGCATTAGTCCGAACCACCTTCGATGCGTTTCAACGAACTTGTCAGAGTCGACCTGCGGCAAGCGACTTCATTTTCCAGGCTCGCCCCTTGTACCTCCGGACCGCCGGCCTGGAGGGGCCCACGGACTCTCATCTGAAGAGCTAGGTCGCAGAGCCAGCGAGCCGGAAGCTGGGCGTAGGAACGGCGCACCTCGCAGAAGGTGAAGACGAGGAGATCCAGATCTCCCCGCAGATTCAGCCGGCCGGGCTCGCCAGGGATTGCATCCTGGAACACCTTCGGGGCCGGGCCAAACACGGTTTCGAGCAACGGAGACGCCCACACGCCGTGCCGCTCGTTGCCGGGGAGGTAAACCGGCTGCTCGAGTGTGATCGGGCGATCCAGCACCAACCCGCTTACGGGCGGGATCAGGAAGGCGGTCAGGGGGAAGCTCGCCAGGTACTCCCAGTCGCCAATCCGGACTGGCTCGGAGAGTGCCAGCCCCTCCGACCGGAACGCCTTCTCGGTGAGCTCCAAACAGTACAACGAGTCATCATCCATGCGAAAGCCACTGTCGAAGGGAACCTGCCGCTCGTACGCGATACGGCAATATCCGATCACTCCTGCGATGCGCGCGCGGTACTCGGGCTTCAGACGCTTCACCCCCAGGGCTCCCAAGCTGTCGAGCATCCAGATCTCGAACGGCTGGCGCTGGACTCCCGCGGACGTGCAGTCATAGACGACCAGCGATCCTTCCTCGAATCGCGACGATGCCGGTGTGCGAGAAGGGGCTGCCCGTTGCACGAGCGATGAACCGGCTGAGAGGAACCATGCCGCGCACGACACGCGCATCGCCGAGCCGGAAGACGACGTCTCCCTGGCGGAGCACTTCGCATCCCCATCGATGCCAGCGGGCCATCTCCGGGTTGGACGGGAGCGGCGGGAGCTGTCCGGCCGACCGGGCGCGGGTCGCGGCCGGGCCCCAATAATTGCCAGACCAGGCTGGGCGGTTTCATCCAGTCGGTTGCTTCCGCCGCACTCTGTTCGTACGATCGCCAGCGCGATCATCCAGGCGATGAAGTAGAGCACGGAGAGTCTCCAGGTGCGTCTTGAGGGTCTGGGCCGAGTCGTCCAGGACCGTCTCCAGGCCGTTGACTGTCCTGGGGAAACCTCCGTGCACGGAAATGGCTCTGAGTTGGGCGACTGTAAGGACGTCAAGCCGGTCGAAGACCCACCGGCGGTTGGGAGCAAAGTCCCAGGAATTGGCACATGATCGCTGGATCGTATCGGAGCATTCCGCTAAGGAAAACCCGCTCGAGCTTCAACGTCACCGCAAGTGACACGACCGAAGGAATGGTCGTGTGTGAAGGGTCCGTCACGCCGCAATCCAGACCCAGGCTGCTCATCACTCACGGAGCATGCTCAGGGGTCGCCGATGGCATCCTCGCCATGCGATTGCTTCCCCATGAGTCATTCTGCATATCTTTGTTATCACAAAACTTACTCCTTTACAACAGGCCTCTCCGAATTCTTGCCGGTCGTTTCTTGTCAGCATCCATCGAACCGAGCGAGCTATTCAAGTTCCGCCTGTCGGGCCAGTTCCAGGCCCTGTACCTGACTGCGAACTGTGTTGGACATCGCCCTGGTTCCGGACCTCGGCCATTATGAGACTCTGTAAGACCTCGTTACCCGAACTGCAGGGCGGCTCGAAGCGCATCGTAGGGTGACGGTTTTGTGCCCCGAGTTGACGCGAGGTCAAGCGGTCGGACTGGGAAGCCGCTTGAGTGCAAAGCCGACCATGAGCCACGACACCCCTCGGAAGATGATGCTGATGCCCACGAGCACGCCGATGATCGTCAGTCCCGACATCGGAAGCTCACGCCAGATCATCACGCCGAGGACGACGTCGATCGCGCCGCTGAGCAACAGCCAGCCCCAGCCCTCGAACCGCTGAGCGATGGCCGCGACGGCCTTGAAGATGCCGCCCACGAAGAGGAAGCTCGCCAGCAGGATCGTCAGCGTGATCCCGCCCTGGATCGGGTTGCCCAGCAGCATCAGGCCGACCACGACGCCCAGGATGCCCGAGAGCAGGGCGAGGAAGAACCCGCTCCACTCCTGACACCAGAACGCGCCGACGACCTCCATGCCGCCTCCGACGAGAATCAAGACGCCGAGCGCCGTCACGGTCGCGAGGGTGGCGATCACCGGAGATCCGAGGAGGATCGTCCCGAGCACGATCAGGGCAATCCCCAGCGCGACCAGCCAGATCCATTTGCCTCGGATCGCCTGTAGCTCATGACGGATGGCTTTGCGTAGCGGTGTGTCGGAGACGCCCGCGGTGCTCATGATTAACCTCCAGATATCTCGAAGGGAGCAGGATTTCTACGCTGAGCCTAATACCATCGATGGCGTATCTCGAGGATCACCAAGAACTGGTGGATGCCTACTACCCTACAGATCTTGGATACATCATCACACTGTCAAAACAGACAGGGGATTCCGGAAATTCTGACAGGAAGCATGCCCGATCGCCTGGCCCTGAGAGGATCCCCACCAGTATCGGATCGGCCGAATTCTCCTCAAGACGGAGGCGCCGGCGTTCAGTGGGTGAAGAGCAACCCCTGATCCTCGGCACCCGTGCCGATGACGCGGAAGCTCCACTTGTCGTCGGCTTGCCACGAGACCCGGCCAACCAGCGCCCCGGCGTCTCCTTCCTGAGCCAGCGTGAGCAGGTTGTTGGTGAGTGACCATTTCCCGGCGAGTTGCCTGGGCTTACCCTTGGCGGTGACTTTCCAGGTGAACGTCTCGTCGTCCCCGATGCGCAGGTCGATCGTCGTATCGCCGGCCGGGTGGGCGGTCCAGTTTCCGGCCAGATTCCCCTGCTTGGCGGGTGTCGTCGCCGGTGGCGGAGCAGTCGTTGCCGCCGGGGTGTCTGGTGCCGTTGCGGGCGGCGAGAACTGCTTGACGAGCTGGGCGGAGAGTGTGTCCTGGGGAGCCAGGGCGACGACCTCCTTGAGCTGACCCACGGCCACGTCGGTGTTCCCCTGAGTCAGGTAGTGGTAAGCCAGGACGAAACGGCCGGCCGTCGATGTCGGATTCGCGGAGACGAACGCCTCCAGCTTGCGGAGCTGGCTCGTGTAGACATCGATGTCCGGGTAGAGACCGGCCATGGTGGTCCAGTCCCAGCCAGGTCCGACCGAAAGCACGGCGTAGAGTGGCCCCGCGGCAAGGTCGTACTTGCCGACCGCGAAGAGGACCAGTGCCCGGAACTCGTGGAGCGTGGCGTCGTTGGGAAGGACCTTCAGGGCCTCATCGGTGAGTCTGAGTGCGCCGGCATAGTCGCCGGTGCCAAAAGCCGCTCGCGCCGAGTCGAACTTCGCGACGGCGGGGCTGGCGACCTCCTCGGGGGGCGGGGCCGATTGCGTGTCGATGGGTTGACTGTAGTCATAAGTGTAGGCGGGCACGGACACCGTCTGCGGCTCACCGCCAGCAACCGTCTGCTCAATCACGATCGGCTGGGCCACAGCCGTTTCGGCGTAGTAGGGGTTCGCATAGCTGGCATAGCCCCAGTTGTAGAACGACGAGCCGAGGGCCCAGGCCGTCACCCCGGTCGCGGCTCCCAAGGCAAAGGAACCCCATCCCCAGTTGCTGTTGTCGTGGTAGCCATGCCAGTAACCGTTGGCCCATCCCTGGTGATAGCCCCAGTACGAGCCCCGCCAGCCGTTGTACGCGGGTGGGCGAACCCCAAAACCCGGGTCAACAGGTCGATTGACGAGTTCGTGCCGCCTCCCGGCCGGTTGTCGATGCCCGGCCGGTTGCCGATGCCCGGCCGATTGTCGATGCCCGGGCGATTCCCGATGCCCGGCCGGTTATCGATGCCCGGGCGGTTGCCCGATGCCCGGCCGATTGTCGATGCCCGGGCGATTCCCGATGCCCGGGCGATTGCCGACGCCGGGCTGTCCCCCCACGCCCGGGCGATTGCCGATGCCGGGCTGACCGCCGATCTGGGGGCGATTGCCCAGACCAGGTCCGGCGGGAAGTGTCGAGGGACGGCCGGCGCCAGTGCCGACTCCCGGTCGACCGACACCACCTGCGGGCCTGCTAGGAAGACTCGCAGGGCGCCCGCCCGCTCCACCAGCCAGAGCGGGCCGCTGAGCCGGTCTAGGGCTGCTCACCGCCGGGCTGCGAGAGAAGCCCCCACCGCCGCCACGCGATATCCCGCCTCCACCACGCGGGATCCCGCCTCCACCGCCGCCGCCACGGAAGCCGCCTCCTCCACCGCCACCGCCGCCGCCGCCTCCGCCACCGCCGCGACCGCCTCCCCCGCGCCCTCCACGCTGGGCGAGGGCAGGCGGTATCACCAAAACGAGTGCCAAGGCTAGGAACAGGAGCCCTCTGACTGGTCGGGGTATCATCGCTCTTCTCCTGCGGTCTGGAGCTGATGTCTCGGTTGAAAGGACAACGGCCGATTGTAGGGGTTCACTTGCCGGGGAGCGGAGCGGGGCGGACCAGGTAGAACTGATCGGTGCCGGGCACGGCCTCGCCGCCGACCGTTCGTTCCAGCGTCTCCCAGAGGATCCGGTCCTTGCCGAGCGCCGTGAACGCGTTCGTGGTCGAGACCGATTGTCCGTCCGAGCGGACTCCCGACGCCCTGGTGATCCAGCGTTCGCCGTCACGCGAGAGCAACCCCTCGGCGAAGCCGCCCCGGTCATCGAAGACCCACATCCGGAACTGCTTCCGCTGTCCGTCCCAGCCGATCCGTTGGGTGCCCCGCAGGGCGATGCGTCCCTCGACCTTGACGTCGAACTCCCGGAGCAGGAAGTTGCCATCATCCGACCACTTGCAGTTGGTCTTGACGATCCCGTCGTCGCTCTCGTTGACCCACTCGCCGAGCATCCATTCCAGTTGCCGTAGTTGTTCGTGCGGGGAGACCTCGTCGGGCTGTTCGTCGCGGATCCTGGCGTGGAGCCAGCGACCGTCCTGCCGGGCATAGATCACGCTGTACCGGTTGGTGTCGGGGAGGTTCTCCGGCTTGTGTGGTGAGGGACGCCGTCCCCTCCTCGATGGCAAGATCGGTTCCCAGGAACCGCAGGGAGTCTGTCTCCACGGTGAGCCTGTCTCCGCCGCTTTCCTTGAAGATCCCCGAGAACCGGCTAACGATGGCGTCGCGGCCCCGCGTGACCTCGCCGTCCTCGTCCTCGATCTCGGCGTCCGGTGTGAACAGGGCGCCGAGCGCCTTCGCGTCCTTCTCGTTGTAGGCCTTGACGAACGAGGCGAGCAGGTCGGTGAGAGCCCGGACGTCTGGCTCCCTCTCGCGCGACGCCGTGGTCTGAACGCCTACGCGAGGCGCCAGAGCCGGCTCCCGTGCCGGCCGGTCTTGGGCCACGACTAGGCCCAGCGTCGCGCAGAGCGCCAGGACTGCCAGGAATGCTGTGTAGACTCTCATGGGAGATGGCTCCTTCGTGGCTTGTCGAAAAGGTCGCCTCAAGCTCCGTTCCCTGGGAAGTCACCAGGGGAGCCGACCGAGAACAAGTCAAGTTTGCCGCCTCAGGCGAGCTGTCATGGCCAATCCATACTTGACTCCGGTTGGCTCGACTACAGCACCGGCGTCGCGGCACGGACTTCCTCGTTGACGCGGTCTTCATACTTCTTGAAATTGTCGACGAACAGACCGGCAAGCTTCCGGGCCGCCGCGTCGTAGGCCGCCGGGTCGGCCCACGTATCGCGCGGCCATAAGATCTCGGTCGGCACTCCGGGACATTCCGCGGGAACATCGAAGCCGAACACGGGATGCCGCTGCCGTCTGGCATCGACGAGCTTTCCGGTATGAATCGCGTCGATGATGGCGCGGGTATGTGCCAGCTTGATGCGCTTGCCGACGCCATAGCCGCCGCCGCTCCAGCCAGTATTGACCAGCCAGACGCGTGTTTGGTGTTGCCGCATCTTCGCCGCGAGCAGCTCGGCGTACTTGTTCGGATGCCAGACCAGGAACGGTCCCGCCGAAGCAGGGCGAGAACGTGGCCGTCGGCTCCTTCACGCCGACCTCGGTGCCGGCGACTTTCGCCGTATAACCGCTGATGAAGTGGTACATCGCCTGCGCCGGCGACAGGGAGCTGACCGGCGGCAGCACGCCGAACGCGTCGCACGTCAGGAAGATCACGTCCGTCGGATGTCCCGCCATGCACGGAATGCGCGCGTTCTTGATGAAGTGGATCGGGTACGCGCCGCGGGTGTTCTCCGTGATGCTCGTGTCGGTGAAGTCCACCGCGTGATCGTCCTCCAGCACGACGTTCTCCAGCACCGCCCCGAACCGGAGGGCCTGGAAAATGTCCGGCTCGTTTTCCGGCGAGAGGTTGATGGCCTTGGCGTAGCAGCCCCCCTCGATGTTGAAAACCCCGTCGTCGCTCCAGACATGCTCGTCGTCGCCGATCAGATCCCGCTTTGGATCGGCGGACAGCGTGGTCTTGCCCGTACCCGAGAGCCCGAAGAGCAGCGACGAATGGCCCGTCTGGCGATCGGCTGTGGCCGAGCAGTGCATCGACAGCAGGCCCCGCTTCGGCGCGAAGTAGTTCGCGACCGTGAACACGCCCTTCTTCATCTCGCCCGCGTACTCGGTGCCCAGGATGATCAGTTCGCGGTCTTCAAGGCTCAGGCAGATGCTGGTCTTCGAGTCGACGCCGGCCGTCAGCCGGTTGGCGGGGAAGGCGCCGGCGTTGCAGATCACGAAGTCGGGCTTGCCGAAGTCCACCAGCTCCTGCTTCGTGGGACGGATGAGCATGGTGTGCATGAACAGTGCGTGATAAGGCCGCGAGCAGATCACGCGCACCTTGATGCGATACTTCGGGTCCCAGCCGGCGAAGCCATCGAAGCAATACAGGCGTTCGCGCGTGTTGAGATAATCGATCGCCCGCTCGCGATTGATGTCGAACGAGTGCGGGTCCAGCGGAATGTTCACCGGGCCCCACCAGACATCGGCTTCGGACTCGGGATGGCGGACGACCCGCTTGTCCTTCGGCGAGCGACCCGTCTTGACGCCGGAGTATGCCACCAGCGCGCCGTTCTCGGCGATACTGGCATCCTTCTCGTACCGGATCGCGTGCTCGTAGAGCGAGCTTGGCGAGAGGTTGTGATGGACCTCGTCCACGGTGATCCCGTATTCCTGCAGACAGATTGTACCGGCCATCTGCTCGATCTCCTGCTTCCGCTTGACACGTAGCGATCGCTACGGCGGGTTGGAACCCCAGGACCAAGAAGTCTGGGACGCATTGTAACCGGGGTGTCGTGGGTGAGGCTTAACTTCGGCATCCGGGACCTCACCCGGTTCTCCTCAGCACGCATTGGACCCCAACCGCGCTCCCAGTTCCAGGAAAATTGGGCGGGATTCGTAACGGCCGGCCCGGCCGGGTGCGCCGACGGCCTCTCGATACGTTCCCCGGCCCGCATACCTCACGGCTTCGCCACCAGTCCGAGCTACCCTCCAGATCGTCCCTGGTCCTGGCGGCGGTATGGGTCGCGCCCTTATCATGGAACA
Organism: uncultured Chloroflexia bacterium; assembly: GCA_963703905.1. Classification (GTDB taxonomy): domain Bacteria; phylum Chloroflexota; class Dehalococcoidia; order DSTF01; family WHTK01; genus DATLYJ01. The sequence goes on along the minus strand of CAVPFY010000003.1, from coordinate 371,768 downwards.
AAGAGACTCCGCGAAGATGGCGAAGTCGACAACGAAAACCCCTCAGGTTGAGGACGTATTACTGACCGATCTGACGCAGGCTCCTTTCCCGATTGCATTGCGACGGGGTGGGAGGAGATCACATGGATCAGGCTTGGGTGGTCGCGGTGGACATGGGCTACGGGCACCAGCGCGCGGCGTATCCCTTCCGGGACATCGCCTACGAAGGGATCATCACCGCCAACACCGGAGCGATGGTCGACCCGGCCGAGCGCAAGCGATGGAAGATACTTCAGAGTCTCTACGAGGGCGTCTCGCGGTTTAACAAGGTGCCGGTGATCGGTCCGTGGCTGTGGCGCACATACGACCGCTTCCAGGCTATCAGTCCACACTACCCCTTCCGCGACCTGTCGAAGCCGACCCTCGGATCGATACGGCTGGACCGGCTGATGCGTCAGGGGTTCGGCAGCAGCGTGGTCGAGCACACCCGCGAGCGAGAGGACCTGCCCCTCCTCACGACTTTCTTCGCCATCGCGCTGGCCGCCGACCATACAGGGCGGAAGGATGTCTACTGCGTCGTCACCGACACCGATGTGAATCGCATCTGGGCAGCGAGGGAACCGGCGAAGAGCCGCATCAATTACCTTGCTCCGACTCCCCTGAACCGCCAGCGTCTGATGCAGTACGGGGTGCCCGCGGAACGCATCTACTTCACCGGCTTCCCACTGCCCCAGGAGATCGTGGCCAACGCCGCCGAAGACTTCGCCGCCGCATTCCCGTCCTCGATGCGCGGGGCGCATTCCGCCATGGCTACGGCCGCATGATGGACGCCGAACTGGGCCCCGCGCCCGCGGCCGAGGAGAGGCCTCTGTCGATCACCTTCGCGGTCGGCGGCGCAGTGCGCAGGCCGAGCTGGCGCGGGACATCCTCCAGAGCCTCTCCGGCGCCCTGCGCGAGGGGCGTATGCGGCTCAACCTGGTCGCCGGGGTGCGTGCGGAGGTGGAGAAATACTTCCGAAGGACCATTGGCGAACTCGGACTCGAGACGGAGCTCGGACTGAGCATTCACCTGCTCCGGGAGCCCACCAAGGACGAGTACTTCGCGAAGTTCAACCAGTTGCTGCGCGAGACAGACGTCCTCTGGACCAAGCCCAGCGAGCTGTGTTTCTATGCCGCGCTCGGGATTCCTCTGATCATGTCCTCCCCGCTGGGAGCACACGAGGAGCGCAACCTTGCGACGGTGCTGCGCCTTGGAGCCGGCCAGCGGGAGGAGGACCCCCGCGCCGCGGCCGAGTGGCTCACCGACTGGACGAACAGCGGCCTGCTGGCGCTCAACGCCTTCCAGGGCTATTTCCACATGCCGCGCATGGGTACTCAGAACATCAGGCGCCTGCTGTTCGCCGCGGACCGCTCCCAGGTCGCCATGGACCTCGGGGCCGTACTGCCCGAGCGGGTATAGTCGGCAGCCAACTGATGGTGTGCTAGTAAACGGAGTAGTTGTTCGCGTCGGGATCCTCTTTCACTCCTCCGCCATCAGCCGCGCCAGCGGCCGTGTGAGGGGGATGCTTTCCCACACGATCTTGAGCACCACCGTCAAGGGAACGGCCAGGACCATCCCGACAACTCCCCAACATAGGCCCCAGAACGCCAGGGCGATCAGGACCACTAACGGGCTCAGGTCCACGGCACGAGCAGTCAGCCTTGGTTCGATGAAGTTGTTGATCACGAACTGCGACAGCACCAGCAGTGCCAGAACCGAAAGCGGTCGCGAGAGCGGTTCCAGTTCGAGAAATGCCAGGAGGACCGGGAGCACCAAGGCGACCAGGCTCCCGACATACGGGATGAAATTGCCGATGAATGCCAGGACCCCCCACATGCCCGGGAAAGACACTCCGAAGACCCACAATACGACGACGACCGGCAGCGCCGTGACGAGGCTGGCGAGCGTTTTGGCCCGGAGATAGGACGAGATCGCGCGGTTGATCGACGCGATCGTCCCGAGCACACGCTCGGCCTGCTCTGCCGAGAACCCGGACCGGACCCGCGCGGGAAGACGACGGGCTTCAAGAAGCAGGAAGATCAGGTAGAACGCGACGACCATGGCCTCGGCGAGGAAGCCGGATGCGGTGTTGACCAGGTAGGACAGCCAGGGTCCTGAGTCGCGCGGTCGTCTCCGCCTCGGCGCGGGTCGTGTCCGGGACAGGATCGAAGGCCCATGCGGGCAGATGATCACGTCCCCACGTGCGGAGTCGCTCGATCAGGCCCCGGGCTCGCTCGACAAGCTGAGGCAACTCGGCTCTCAGATCGACGAGGTTGCTATAGACGAGCAGGGCCAGCCCGAGCAACGCCATCGCCATGAGCAGGGCCAACAACGGCCCGGCGAACTTCGCGTCGACCCGCTGGCGCAACGCATGGTGAGCCGGCTGGATCGTGTAGGCCAAGAAAACGGCCAGGACCAAGGGACGGAGGAGAGGAGCCAGCTCCTTGAGCAGATACCAGCTTCCCACAGCGATGAACACGGCCGCGGCCAGTGCGTAGAGCGGGTCCAGGTCGCGCCGCAGGTCGAGCCGCCCGGCGGCTCGAGGCCATCCCGAGTTCTTCCTTGGTTAGCTCCATCGAACTTCGGTCCTCCAGCTCGGGATAGGCCGGCGTCAGTTCTTGGCCGCCATGGGTCGATCGAAGCTCAACCCGTGATGTTCAGCCCCGCATCGACATGCAGGATGGTCCCCGTCATCCTCCGGGCTCCGGGCGAAGCGAGGAAGGCCGCCCCGGCACCCACGTCGTCGATCTCCACGAGCTCGCCCAGTGGTGAGCGTGCCCGGGAGTCCTCGAGTAACTGGTCGAACTCCTTGAGCCCGGACGATGCGCGAGTCGACACCGGTCCGGGCGAGATCGCGTGCACCCGGATGCCCCGGGGACCCAGCTCGGCTGCCAGGTACCGCACCGCGGACTCGAGGGCCGCCTTGACCGGCCCCATCACGTTGTAGTTGGGCACGACCTCGGTCGATCCCTGGAACGTCATCGCCAGGAGAGTCCCCCCCTGGGTCATCAACGGCACCGCGAGCCGGGCCATCCGGATGAACGAGTGGCAGGAGACATCAATCGCGGTGAGGAAGCCCGCCAGGGAACAATCGAGCAGGCCGCCCTGCAAGTCGTCCTTGGGAGCGAACGCGATCGAATGCAGGGCGATGTCGAGACGGCCCCAGGTCCGTCGGATTTCCTCGAAGACGGCCTCGAGTTGACCTTCCTGCTGCACATTCAGGGGCAGGAAGATCGGCGCCTCGAGTTCCCGGGCCAGTGGCTCGACGAAGGGACGAGCCTTGTCGTTCAGGTAAGTGATCGCCAGCTCGGCCCCCTGCCTCCGGAAGGCCCGAGCACAGCCGTAGGCGATCGATCGGTCGTTGGCGATGCCAATCACGAGCGCCTTCAAACCCGAGAGCGGCCGGGCGAATTCGTCAGCCATGGGATGGCCCCCCATCGGTCACATGAGAGTCAGTCGATCAGTATGACGAGCGATCATGAGTTCCTCGTTCGTCGGGATGACCCACGCCGCAACCCGGCTGTCGCTTCGGCTGATGCGCGGTCCCCCGGCCTCGTTGGCGGCCTCGTCCAGCTCGACGCCCAGCCAGGCCGCATCGCGGCAGACCCGTGCCCGGATCGCGGCGGAGTTCTCGCCGATCCCAGCGGTGAACACCAGCGCGTCGAGCCCGCCGAGGGCCGCGGCCAGCGAGCCCAGCTCGCGGCCGATGCGGTAGACATAGAGGTCGACGGCCTCGGCGGCCCGTGGGTCCGAGCTGGCCAGCAGCGTCCTCATATCGCTGGAGATGCCGGAGACGCCCAGAAGGCCCGACTCCTTGTACAACATCGCCTCGATCGCCCGGGCATCCAGATGCAGGTGATCCAGGAAGAGGAGGATCACGCCGGGATCGAGCGAGCCGCAGCGGGTCCCCATGGGCAGCCCGTCGAGCGACGAGAAGCCCATGGTCGTGGCCACGCTGCGGCCGTTCCGGAGGGCACAGAGGCTGGAGCCGTTGCCCAGGTGGGCCACCACCGCCCGACCGCCGGCAGCCCGAGAATCATACTGCGGCAACACGGACGCGACGTACTCGTACGAGATCCCGTGGAAACCGTAGCGCCGGATGCCTTTCTCGGTGTAGGCACGCGGTAGCGCGAAGGCCTGGGCCACCGCCGGCTGGGTGCGGTGAAACGCCGTGTCGAAGCAGGCGACCTGAGGCATCTCGGGTCGGCGCTCCCTGAGGGCCTTGATCGGGGCCAGGTTGTATGGCTGGTGGAGCGGAACCAGAGGGATCAGCCGCTCCAGCTCGGCCAGAACCCCGGCATCGATCCGCACCGGCTCAAAGTACTTGAGCCCGCCATGGCCCACGCGGTGGCCCACCGCGGCCAGCCGCTGGCCACCGAGCCGTTTCCTCTGCTCTTCGGCCCACTCGAACAGGTGCTCGATCGCCCCCTCGTGACCCAGGCGCGTTCCCTCGGGCCAGCTCCTCTCGCCGGCCGTCTCCCCGGCCTGATCACGAACGAGGAATCGCGGTGTCGTGAATAGCCCGTCCAACTGGCCGCGGAACACAGGCTGGAGCTGCCCGTCCCGGTCGAAGAAAATCGAGAATTTCAGGCTCGACGACCCGGCATTGAGCACGGCGATAGCCCGTTCCATGGTGGCACTCCTGACACAGGATCTCTAGCGAATCGGGAACTTGCCCTGGCGTCGGGCATGGGCCACCAGTGCCAGGACCGCGGTCGAGGCCAGCCGGGTGCGTACCGAGTCGGACCGGCTGGTCAGCACGATCGGGACCCGGGTGCCCATGACGATGCCGGCCCCTTCAGCACCCGCGAGGTAAATGAGCTGCTTGGCAAGGATGTTGCCCGCCTCGAGGTCGGGCACGAGCAGGATGTCGGCCTGCCCGGCCACCGGGGAGGCGATCTTCTTCGTCCTGGCAGCCTGGAGACTGATCGCGTTGTCGAAAGCCAGAGGACCGTCGAGCACCCCCCCGCTGATCTGCCCCCGGTCGGCCATCTTGCACAAGGCCGCGGCCTCAAGCGTCGAAGGCATCTCGGGGTTGACCACCTCGACCGCCGCCAGGATCGCCACCCTTGGCTCGGCGATCCCCAGCACGTGGGCAAGGTCGATGGCGTTCTGGACGATATCGACCTTCTCCTTCAGGCCCGGGGCGATGTTGATCGCGGCATCCGTGACCAGCAGGGTCCGTGGGTAGGTCGGCACGTCCATCACGAAGACGTGGCTGATCCGCCTGCTGGTCCTCAGCCCGGTCGCCGACGGGACGACCGCACCCATCAGCTCGTCGGTGTGCAGGCTCCCCTTCATCAGAGCATCGACCTCGCCGGCTCGGGCCAGCTCGACGGCTCGCGCGGCCGACTCGTGGCTGTGGGCCGTCGAGAGGATCCGGTAAGGGCCGAGGTCAACTCCCTCGGCCTCGCGCGACGGACCTGATCTTGTCTTCGGGACCGACCAGCACGGGATCGATCAACCCGCGCCGAGCAGCCTGGAGCGGTCCGAGCAGCGAGTCGCGGTCGCAGGGGTGTACGACGGCGCAAGCCACCGGCGAAATCGCTTCGCAAGCCCGGAAGAGGGGCGCAAAACCGTCGCCGCGGCGAAACTCCACCTGTGGTGGTGCCACCTCCGCGTATGCGACGGATCGGGTCGGCGCCGCCACCGTGGCCGTTCCCTCAGCCACGGTCTCCCCCCGCTGGTTCGTGCACCGGCAGTCGAGGACGACTTCGGGAGCCTCGCGGCTCTTCTGGGTCACCTTCACGGTCGCCGTCAGCTCGTCGCCTGCCGTGATCATGCCCTGGAAGCCGCAGATCCTGGCGAAGGATCGTCATCCCGGGCCCCGGCAACCGGGTCCCCAGCGCCGCCGCGATGATGGCCTGGGCCCCCACCGCCTCCGTGGTCCTGACGTCGGGTCGGACGCTCGCCGCCCCCTCGCCCGTGAGGTGGAACGGGTCGACGTCGCCCGAGACCAGGGCCAGCAGCTCGATGTCGGCCTGGGAGAGCGTGCGGCGAAACTCGGCGGTGGCCCCAACCCGCATCTCGTCGAAGGTGACGTTCTTGACGTTCTCCATGGTTGGCCCTCGCGCAGTCGCAATGACGGTCGAAACGACACTCTCGTGCGCCGCAAAACGTTGGTCGCTACGAGGACGAGAGCGGAAGCGGCGGGCTTGACCGGGCTCGTCCATTTCCCTTGGTGGTCGCTCGGGTGGGCCCCAGGACCCGGCGGATCCGATCCAGCATGGCCCTCTGGTCGGCATTCAGCTCGACCATCGCGACGGCCCTCTCCATGAGGTCGATCAGGTGCTCGCGATCCATGGAGTCGGCGAGGAGCCCGGGCAGCGCCTCCAACGCCCGTTCCGGCTCCAGATGCACCAGAGTGGACTGCTCGGACCTGATGCGCCTGGCTTCGTCCTCGGTGAGCTTCGACAGCACGGCGTCCGATTGTTGCAGGTCGCTTGCTCAGCTCCAATCGGCTCAACGGGAACTCGCCCCGCTGCGAGGCCATCAGGGCCCCGACGCGAGCGATCGCCTCCAGGAATCCTCCCCGGTCAATGGCTTCAAGCGCCTTGCGGACCGCGGGCAACTCGCGCGGCTCGGTCGGGACCGGTGCGGTCTCGGGCCCGGCCTCCGCCGGGATGCCCAGGCTCATCAGGCCGCCGTAGGTCAGGAAGAACAGAGACTCGATCGCGGCGTCGCGCAGGTCGCGGAACAGGTCCCAGCTTGCGCTGATCGCGGTCGAGCCCAGTCGCTCCAGGGCGAGGAACGGGTTGTCAGGCGCGACGGGCTGCCGTACGGTCTTCACGCTTTCCGCCAGGGGTGCGAACGGCCACATCAGGGGGTTCAGGTCGCTCGAGGCCCAATGTTGAACGCGCTGGGGGTGAAGCACCCGTCCAAGCTGGGCCATCGGCTCGCTCCGCCAAGTGCCGGAGCCAGGGGCGTACGAACATCAGGTAGGCCCGCTCGCCGAGTTCCGAAACGGCCGAAACCACCGCGAAGGGCCGCTCATCACGCCGCTCCAGCTTGTTGAGCCGACGCAGGTCTTCCAGGCGTTTCTCCTCGAAGGACACGGTGAACGTCGGCCGCCCTTCGGTCCGCTCTTCCTGGATCCGCATCAGGTAGAGCCCGGGGCTCAGTTGCTCGATCGACTTGAGCACCTCGACGATCTGGGAATACTCCTTGCGGGCGACCTTGCCCGAAACGAAGACGCCAAGGTGGCCGACGCTCTCGTGGAACAGTCCGACGATCACCTGTCCATTGGCCTTGATCTCCTCGGTGCTGGAGTAAACGTCGGCGATCCAGTTGAGTGCCTGCTGGGGCGGTGTGATGTTGTCGCCAGCAGAGGAGAAGATGACGACGGGCGAGCGGATGTCCTTGAGGTCAAGATACGTCCCGGGCGCGGCCTGGATCTCGCCGCGGGCCAGTCGGTTGCCGACGAACAGCTCATTGACGATCCAGCAGATTTCCTCCTCGTTGAGCAGGTAGTAGCCCCCCCACCACCGCTCGAAGTCAAGGAAGCGAGGCGGCTCGGTGTCGACGTTGGCGTACAGGTGGTAGTACTTGTCCCAGAAGGTGTTCGCGGGGTTGAGGCCCTCGAAGTTGGAGACCAGGTGGGCGCCGTCGAACTTGCCGTTGCCCAGGTCGCAAAACAGCCGGGTGAGCCAGGTCCCTCCCAGGAGCCCGCCGAAGTAGCGCATCGGGCTCTCGCCCGGTCCGCCGCCGAGGTTGGCGCTCCAGTACGACATGGGGGCGCCATTGATCACGAGCGGACCTGTCAACTCCGGAGCCGCCGAGGCCAGCAACATGACCGACCATCCACCCTGGCAGTTGCCGAAGATCACTGGTTTCGGACTGTTCGGATGGCGTGCCGCGACCTCTTGGACGAATCGACCCTGGGCGATCACGACGTCCCGGATCGTCTGCCCCGGCACGGGTTCGGGGAAGAAGATCACGAAATAGACCGGGTATCCGGCCCGGAGCGCGACGCCGACCTGTGAATCCTCCTTGAACCCGCCAATGCCCGGGCCGTGCCCGGCACGTGGGTCAACAATCAGGTAGGGCCGCAGGGACTCGTCGACCCGGATCCCCTCGGGGGGAGGATCCGGACAAGGGCATAATTGACTGGCCGCTCCAGCCTGCGGCCGTCCACGACCATCTCGTAATCGAACACCAGTACCGGCGGTTTCCCGGCGCGCTCATGCTCGAGATACTGGTTGCCCCGCCGACGGATCGTGTCCCAGAACAGGAGCGAACGCTGGGCCGCGTCGGTCAGGTACCTGGACCAATCCTGCCAGGTGTTCCACGGAGATGCCGGCACGGAAGGGATCACCTGCCGTGCCTCGGACCCGGGGAAGCGGCTCACGAAACGGGTCTCGGCGTCGAGGAGTCGCCTGGAAAACAGCCGTCCCACCTTGCTCGGCAACTGTCCCAGGTCTACACCCGCCTGGTCTAAGGCGCACATGGAGATGCTCCGGGGGGATCAGCAACGGTCGGTGAATTCGCAGGAAGTCGTGCCGGACGCGTGCAGGCAGCTTCGCCGGATCGACCTCGTACGCGATGCTGCACAGCATCCGTCATCCCCACTCTACGAGCACCTGGGAGAGCATTCCCCTGTCAAAAGGCATAGGTGCTCACGGAAAAACCGACAGGCCGAGGGGAGTGCGGAACATACCGGTAGTCGGATATGATGAACGGGTCTTCACTCTCGGCAGGCCGACCTGCCCCCGACCGATCCCCGGACAGCTCACTTCGGGACGCAGCCCGAGCATTCCCTTCCGCGAGGCGCAGGATCGTGGTTTCGACGTGGACGCCATGACGATTCCCATTCGAGAGATCCCGCAGAAAATGGCGACCCCGCGTCCCGCCGTTACTCATGGTGCTGGCGTCACTGTCCTTCTCTCCCTTCGCGTTGGCGGCAGCCACCCGACAACACACGACGAATCCTCGTGCTCTACCCGGTCAGCGATGGCCAGCCGGGCATCTTCCTTCATGACCAAGGCCTTCGTTCCACGTTCAAGGCTTCGAGCGAGCACATCGTGCTCTATAACGAATACCTTGATTCCGTCCGCTTCCCGGACGGTGAACATCAGCGCCGACTGGCGGAGTTCCTTCGGGATAAATACGCGGGCACGAAGATCGACCTCGTGATCTCCCCGCTCGCTCCCTCGCTTGATTTCGTGTTGAAATACCGCGACGTTTTCGCTCCCGGGGTTCCCGTCGTTTTCAGCGTGATCGAGCAGCGGGAGTTGAAGGATCGAGACCTCGGACCCGGGATCGCTGGCGTCCCGATGAAGATTGACCTGGAGCCAACCTTGGAGCAGGCACTCCGGCTCCATCCGCAGTCCAGGCGCGTCGCCGTCGTGGCCGGCAAGTCCAGGACGGATGCGTACTGGGCAGCAGAGGCACGTAAGGCATTTCGCCGGCTCGAGAATCAGGTTGAATTCGTCTATCTGGTGGGCTTACCAATGAGCGACCTCTTGCGCGAGGCCGCGCACCTTCCAGAGGGCAGTATCGTCTACTACTTGCACGTGTTCGAAGACGGTCTCGGCGAGACCTTCATCCCGGCGGAAGTCGTGGACACCCTCTCCAAGGCTGCGAACGCCCCCGTCTATGGCCATTATCGCACGTATCTCGGCCGTGGGATCGTCGGCGGTCGATTGGTCGACTTCGAAGCGGAAGGTGCAAAGGCGGCCAAGCTGGCTCTAAGAATCCTCGGAGGTGAAAAGCCGGAACGTATCGTTCCCCCCGGGACGGTCGATGACCCTTTCACGTTCGACTGGCGCCAGTTGCAGAAGTGGGGAATCAGCGAACAGAGCCTGCCCGCCGGCAGCGTCGTGCTCTACAAGAACCCTGGTTTTTGGGAACTTTACAAGTGGCATATCGTCGGCGTGATCTCCCTATGCGTGGTTGAGGCCCTTCTGATTCTCGGGCTCTTGATGGAAAGAGCCAGCCGACGTCGGGCGGAACGAGGATTGCGGCAGAGCCAGCGGGAATTGCGGTCCCTGACCGGTCGACTGATCCATGCCCAGGAAGAGGAGCGACGGCGGATCGCCCGCGAATTGCATGACGACCTGAACCAGGGCCTCGCCCTCCTGGCCATCGAGCTGGACCTGCTGGCCCAGAAGCCTCCAGAGTCCGATGCCCTCCTCGGTGATCGCCTGCACGAACTCTCCGGCCGGGTCAAGCAACTCTCTTCGGCGGTGCATGAGCTGTCCCACTCTGCTTCACCCTTCGAAGCTCGAGCAACTGGGACTCGTGGCCTCGATTCGCAGCCTCTGCAAGGAATTAGCCCGGGACCACGAAATGGAAATCCAGTTCGTCGACCAGCAACTGCCTCCATCGATCCCTGCCGACGCGGCCCTGTGCCTCTATCGAATCGCTCAGGAGGCACTCCAGAATGTCCTCAAACACAGCGGTGCCCAGCATGCCCGGGTCGATTTGCTGGGAAGTGAGGACGCGGTTGTCCTGAGGATCACGGACGAGGGGGCAGGCTTCGACCCCGGTTCGGTCGATGAAAAGGGAGGGCTCGGCCTGATCAGCATGCGGGAGAGGCTGCACATGCTCGGCGGGACCATCGTCATCAACTCGCGACCGGGAGAAGGCACACGGATCGAAGTCCGCCTGCCCTTGAATACGTCCGGTGCTGGCCAGAAGGAGCAAGCTTTCCGCACCGGACCCTCGGGCGTATGATGAGGATGATGACGACTGTCCTTCTTGGGAGGCCGCAATGCCGCGCCCGCGTGTCTTGCTGGCGGATGACCATCGCCTGGTCCGAGAGGCATTCGCGCAACTGCTCGAAGCGAGCTGCGACGTCGTAGGGAGCGTCGCCGACGGTCGTGCCTTGCTCGCACTTGCCCCCGAAGTACGACCTGACATCGTCGTCCTCGACATTGCCATGCCTTTGCTCAACGGTCTCGACGCCGCCCGTCAACTGAAGCACCTGATGCCCGAGGTCAGGCTGATCTTCCTCACGGTGAGTGAAGATCCCGACCTCGCCGTGGAAGCCTTCCGAGTCGGGGCGTCGGGATATCTGCTCAAGAACTCGGCGGCCTCGGAGCTGCTCCAGTCCATCCAGGAGGTGCTCCAGGGACGTTCCTACGTCACGCCGCTGGCCGCAGGAGGACTGGTCGGCTCCTTGCTCCATGAGCCTGGGCAGGCGCGGGAGGACGGGAAGTTGAGCACGCGGCAACGCGAGGTCCTCCAGTTGCTCGCGGAAGGCCGCACCATGAAGGAGGTCGCCCGCATCCTGGCGATCACCCCGCGGACGGTTGCCTATCACAAGTACACCATGATGGAGGATCTCGGGATCAAGACCAGCGCCGAGCTGGTGCAGTTTGCCATCAGGCATCGCCTCGTATCCCTCTAGACGAGAACCTGTCGATAATCCCTCCTGAAACCTGTCACTTCTGCCAGTATCCTCCGGCCGAGGGCTCGGGATAAGATTCGTGATGACTCCTAAGCCGTAGTGAGGCGATCCTTGGGTGGGGACTGCCGGGTGGGGTTCGGATCCGTTTGTCGAACCCGAGCCAACAGGGAGGAACCCTTGAGCCGGAGCCGCGTACTCCTGGCCGACGACCACGAGGCATTCCTCGCGGTGGAAGCTCGACTCCTCGAGCCGGAGTTCGAGGTCGTCACGACCGCGCGAGATGGACGGGCGGTCCTCGAGGAGGTTGCCAGGCTTGGCTCCTGACATCTTGATCCTCGACATCTCGATGCCTGTACTGGACGGCATCCAGGCCGCCCGACTCCTCAAGGCGTCCGGCTGTCAGGCGAAGATCATCTTCATGACCGTCCACGGAGACCAGGATTACGTCCAGGCAGGCCTTGCCGCCGGGGCCCTGGGCTATGTCGTGAAATCCCGGCTCGCAACCGATCTCCTCCCTGCCCTGAGAGAGGTGCTCGCCGGACGTTCCTTTGTCTCTCCGTCGATCTCCATGGCGTAGGGGATCTCTGGACTTGTTCTTCAGTCGCTGGGTCCGCTCAATCCTCTGGAGACTGAGCGCCGTCGCGAAACAGCTACGCGATTGCGTAGAGACGACGATCTCGCACCCTGCGACTTTATCCGCCGGTAACTGTCATTTTTGACAGGAACGTGCTTACAAGCCGTTCGCTACGGTATAGGGGCCGTGTCGCAGTGGCGCTGTTGTACCTGCACGCGGAGTTTCAACCGAGGTCGTAGGGCCGCACGCTTCACCCCAGCCCGCTTGTGGAGGAGAGCGATCATGTTGCTTCAGAGGCTGACCAGGCCTGGGACCCAAGTGGGAATTGTGCTGGGGATTACCTGTGCTTCAGTCACGATCGCGGGCTGCTCATCGCGGGTCGAGGCGGATCGTGTCCCGCCGCCGCCGGTCGTGTCGGTCGTCGAGGCCCGCCAGATGACCGTGCCGATCATGGCCGAGCCCATCGGCACGACGCGGGCCCTCCAGGAGGTCTCCATCCGCGCCCGTGTGCGCGGCTACCTCAAGGAGATGCACTTCAAGGAGGGCGCCGACGTCAAGAAGGGCAGCTCCTTTTCGTCATCGATGAAGAGCCCTTCAAGGCCGATCTCGCCGCGGCCCGGGCGAACACTGGAACAGGCCGAGGCGTCGCTCAAGAAGGCCCAGGATTCAAAGGCGCGGGAGGTCGCGACGGCACAGCTCGCGCTCAGCCGGTCAATGCTCGAGCTGGCCGAGGTCGAGGAACGACGTGAGCAGTCGCTGTTCCAGCGCAAGGCCTCATCCCTCGATGATGTCCAGCGGAAGCAGGCGCTACGCAAGAAAGACGCGGCCCAGGTCGATGCCGACAAGGCCAGCCTGGAACAGGCCAAGGCCGACTACGACACCATCATCCTCGCCGCCCAGGCGGACGTCGACGGGGCCAAGGCTCGGGTCGTCGAACGCCGAGATCGACCTGAGCTACTGCCGGACTCTCCTCGCCGATCGACGGCCGGATCGGCCTGGCTCAAGTGAAGCTCGGCAACCTCGTGGGGCCTGCGACGAGCGGCGGAGGCTCCGGATTACACCGAGCTCGCGGTCATCCGGCAGCTCGACCCCATGGGGGTCGACATGCAGGTTGCGTCCCGGTACCTCGACCGGGTGACGCAGCTGATCGCCCAGGGGCTCCCCGTCGAGGTCTACCGACCCGGCCTCCAGGGCGAGGAGGCCCGCCGCTTCGCCGGCAAGGCGACCGTCATCGACAACACGATCGACTCGACGACCTCGACGTTCCGGGTCCAGGCGGAGGTCCCCAACGCCCAGAAGATCATCCTGCCCGGTGAGTATGTGAAGGCTGACGTCAAGGTCGGGGAGGCCAAGGACGCGGTCGTCGTCCCCGAGCAGGCGGTGATCGAGAGCCAGGCTGGTCCGTCGGTCTACACCGTCGACGGTGCAGGGCAAGGTGGCCGTCGCCATGGTCAAGGCGACCTTCATCTACGAAGGCCTCCGCGTCCTCGAATCGGGCATCGAGCCCGGCCAGAAGGTGGTCGTCGAGGGGCTGCAGCTCGTCCGCCCCGGAATCACCGTCAAGGCGGAGCCGGCACCGCCCGAGACCTCGGCGGTAGCCAGCCGGGACCGGTGGCCAACGCAGGCACCGACGAAGCCAGGACTGCCCGAAAATCCCCACCGAAAACCCTGACCCACGACGAACCGGGCCGCATCAGGTACGGAAGCACCCACCGAAGCCGGTCTTCGGCCAGCGGAGCGAGAACTGCGATGGTCAACTTCTTCATCGGCCGCCCGATCTTCGCCACGGTGCTGGCCTTGCTGATGCTGCTCGTCGGCGGCATCTGCATCTTCGTCCTGCCGATCTCGCTCTACCCGGACATCGTGCCGCCCCAGGTCCAGGTCACGACGACCTATACCGGCGCCGACGCCCAGACCGTGGCCGACACCGTCACGACCCCGATCGAGCAGCAGATCAACGGCGTCAAGGGACAGATCTACTTCAACTCGGACAGCACCTCCAACGGCCTCGCCAACATCATCGCTACCTTCGATGTCGGCTACGACCAGGACATCGCCGCCGTCGACATCCAGAACAAGGTGTCGACGGCCCAGACCAGCCTGCCGCCCGAGGTGAAGCAGTACGGAGTGACGGTCAAGAAGACGTCGACCAACATGGTCTGCGTCGTCAACCTCGTCTCACCCGACGGCCGCTACGACGCGACGTTCCTCGACAACTACGCGCAGATCAACGTCGTGGACGCGCTCAAGCGAATCCCGGGCGTCAGCGACGTCAATCCCTTCGGCCGCAAGTACGCCATGCGGGTCTGGCTCGACCCGGACCGCATGGCCAACCAGCGGATCTCGCCCGCGGAGGTCATCCAGGCGATCCAGCAGGAGAACAAGCAGGCCGCCTCGGGCAAGATCGGCGCCCTGCCGGCTCCTCCCGGCCAGCGTTTCGAGTATCCCGTCAAGGCCAAGGGGCGGCTCACGAAAGTCGAGGAGTTCGAGAAGATCGTCGTCCGCCGCAACGACGACGGCTCGATCGTCTATCTCTCCAACGTCGCCCGCGTCCAGCTCGACTCGGAGAACTACGAGACGGCCGGCTGGCTCAACGGCAAGCCCGCCGGCACGATCCCGATCTACCAGCTCTCCGACGCCAACGCCCTCGACATCGTCAAGCAGGTCCGCCAGGAGATGGACCGTGTCGCCCGCAACTTCCCGGAGGGCCTCGAGTACAAGATCGCCTACGACACGACCCTCTACGTCCGCGAGAACATCACCGAGGTGTGGGACACGCTCATCGAGGCCTTCATCCTGGTGCTGATCGTCGTCTTCGTCTTCCTCCAGGGCTTCCGCGCCACCGCCATCCCGATGATCGCGATCCCGGTCTCGCTGGTCGCCACGTTCGCGATGATGGCCGCCTTCGGGTTCTCGATCAACACGCTGACCATGTGCGGGCTGGTGCTGGCGATCGGCCTCGTGGTCGACGACGCGATCATCGTCGTGGAGAACATCGAGAAGTTCCTCGAACGCGGGATGGGGCCGCTCGAGGCGACCCGTGCGGCGATGGCCGAGATCACGGCCCCGATCGTGACGATCGGACTGGTCCTGGCGGCGGTGTTCGTGCCGGTGGCGTTCATCCCGGGCCTGACCGGCCGGCTCTACAACCAGTTCGCCCTCACGATCGTCTTCTCCTTCCTCTTCTCGGCGTTCAACTCGCTGACGTTCACCCCGGCGATCGCCCGGCTCGTCCTGCGGCCCAAGCACGGCGAGACGAAGTTCCCGCCGTTCCGATGGTTCAACCGCGGCCTGAAGTGGATCGAGGACTCCTACGACTCGTTCCTCGACTTCGGGGCCCACCACTGGTGGACCATCGTCCTCCCCTCGCTCGGCCTGCTGGTGCTGACCGGCTGGCTGATCTACGAGCGCCCGAAGGCGTTCATCCCGACCGAGGACCAGGGCTACCTGATCGTCGCCCTGCAGACGCCCGACGGCACGACCCGGGAGCCGACCAGCCGGGTTGCCCAGCGCGTCGGCAAGATCGCCGGTGAGCTGCACGGTGTTCGCGACGTCCTGCTTCTCGACGGCTACAACGCCGTCACCGCCATCAATCAGACCAACACCGCCACCGCGTTCGTCATGCTCGAGGAGTGGGCCCACAGGACCACGCCGGGGCTGCGGGCCGTGGGCCTGGCGAAGGAGCTCCAGCGCAGGCTTTCCGAGCAGATCCGCGACGCGCGGGTGGCGGTCCTCCAGCCCCCGCCGATCCAGGGGCTGAGCTCGACCGGCGGCTTCGACTTCATGATCGAGGACCGCGAGGGCAAGGGGGTCGAGGCCATGGCCTCGGTCACCGAGCGGTTCCTCGACGCGGCCCGGAAGCGCCCCGAGCTGGCCGGCGTCTTCACCTCCTTCTCGGCGCGCGTTCCCGCAGTTCCAGTTCGAGATCGATCGCATCAAGGCCCGCCGCCTCGACGTACCGGTCGCCGACGTCTTCAGCGTTCTCCAGACCAACCTCGGGGCCTACTACGTCAACGACTTCAACCTGTACGGCAAGACCTGGAAAGTCATCGTCCAGGCCGAGGCGAACGACCGCTACCGACCCGACGACGTCTCTCGCTTGTACGTCCTGAACCACAAGGGTGGCAAGGTGCCCCTGAGCGCCTTGGGTGAGGTCAAGTACACGCTCGGGCCGATCGATGTGCCGCACTACAACATGTACACCGCCGCCCGGATCACCGGCCAGCCCGCCGCCGGCTACAGTTCCGGCCAGGCGATCGCTGCGATGCAAGCGGTGGCGGCCGAGATCCTGCCGGAAGGCTTCGGGTACGAGTGGACCGGGACCACCTACCAGGAACAGAAGACCGGCAACATGGCCACCTACATCTTCGCCCTCTCGGTCATCTGCGTGTTCCTGTTCATGTCGGCGCTCTACGAGAGCTGGATCCGTCCGCATGGTCATCATCCTGACGGTGCCCCTGGCGACCTTCGGCGCCATGGTCGGGCTCTGGCTGCTGGACATGCCGCTCGACGTCTTCGGCCAGATCGGCCTGGTGATGCTCATCGGCCTGGAGACGAAGAACGCCATCCTGATCGTCGAGTTCGGCGTGGAGCTGATGGAGAAGCACGGGATGAGCATCATCGACTCGGCCAAGGAGGCGGCCCGCCAGCGGCTCCGGCCGATCCTGATGACCTCGTTCGCGTTCGTCTTCGGGGTCCTGCCGATGGCCCGGGCCACCGGCGCCGGGGCCTACAGCCGCAACTCGCTCGGCGTGGTGATCGCCTTCGGGATCGCGGTCAGCACGGTCCTCGGGCGGTTCGTCATCCCGATCTACTACGTCCTCGGCGAGCGCTTACGCGATCGAGGTAGGGCCCAGGCACCCACGCTGCCCCCCTCGTCCGAACAGGACGGGCAAGACTCAGAATCCTTCACCGCCCAGGCTGTCGCCGTCGAAACGGCGGGAGGCTGAACTGGGGAATCAAGGGTATAGCGCTGGGGGTAGCCCCCGGAGACTGTAGCTCATTTCAGTCTCACCGGGGGACCCTATCGACCCAAGGCGCACGCCGGACCCTGGACGATCCGTGACAATCCCAGTAAGAGCCGGAGCGAGACTACCTTGGCGGCTCAGCTCATTGGCGCAGAGAATGAAGCGAGCGGTGATGGGCAGATTCTCATCACGGAGGTTTGATTCCGGTCGCCTCCACTACTCGAGAGGGATCGGCCAGGGCGAGGATGACGAGGATGACGTGCTCCGGGAGCGAGGGCCAGGCCTCGCAAAGACGTGCGAGCCGAGGGTCAACCGGCGACAGATGCTGCCGATCGGTGTCCGGGTCGCGCGGCTGAGGCGCTGCCAGGCAGCACCCGAAAATCGCAAACGATTAGCCTAAGAAATTCATTTGCGGAACAACGTCACGGGTGCAATTCCAGCCGACCACTCCACCCCGGCTTGACGGGCCAGCATTTCGTCCCTGCACGACACGCGGGCGGCCGAACACAGACAATTACCTTGACTTCGGCGCAGCGCGCTCGGTCTGATCGACCGACGCGCCCGCCGGCTCGCCATTCCACGTCGGATGCTAGGCGCCGCGATAGCTTCGATCTCACTATACGTTTGTCACCATCGCCCCGTGAACGCGTACTTACAAAGAACGACGATGAGGGATGTAAGCTATATTACTTAAGCCTTGTGACCTGACACAATAATCGATGCTCGTCATGACGCCTGAGGTCCGAAATCAAATTCGCGGCCGTGGCCGATCGCCGGGCGCTACACCTCGGGAAGGGCAACAGGCGTCATGAGCGCCAAGCGAACCATCTTCACCATCGGCTACGGCGGCAAGACCCGGGAACAGTTCCTCGAGCCGCTGAAGCAGCACGGCATCGAGGTCGTGGCCGACGTCCGGATCTATCCTAACCGGGCCAGCATGGGGATGTACGTGAAGGCCAAGTCTCCTGACAAGGGGATCGAAAAGACGCTCGGTGACGCCCAGATCGGATACGAGTAGTTCGAGGAGCTGCACGAGTGGGTCAGCAGCCTGAGCGAGGACGAGCTTCGGGCGCTGGTCGGCGAGATCCAGGCGCTGACTTTGAGCAAGCTCCGCCGCAAGCTGGGCCTTGAAGACGCTCCCTCGGCCACCAAGTGATGCGCTTCCCGGAAAGTTTGTGCGGAGAAGACCATGCGGAGTCAAATCAAAGCGGCCGGAGACTATCTATTGAGCGTCCTCGAAGCCGAGTTGGAGGTGGCGTACAGCCGCTTCTACAACGCCGAGCCAGGCACAGACGTAGCCCTCGTGGACGGGATGTGGCCGTTCCTGATGTCACAACCCGTCGAACACCGGGGCAAACTGGACGACAGCGATAAGCAGCGATTCCGCAACGAAGCCCACTTGCTCCTGGAGTGGGCCGCCTGGCAGCTTGCGGACCTGGGAATCGTCGAGATCACAACGCTGGCGGGCTCCGATCTCATCGACGGCGAGCCGGACTTCCGCATCGAGCTGACCGAACGGGGCCTGCGCTTCATCGAGGAGGGGAAAACCTTCGGCTATCGGGAACCGGAGAATACGCGGTTCGACGTGAGCGAGGCGTCTCACTGGATGCTTTTATTGCTGCACGCGGGCGAACCTGGCCAGACCCTTACGCTGCGTGACATCATGAACCCGGAATACCACCTCTTCGATGTTACGATGGTCACCGATGACTGCGGGAATGAGTATCCGCACGGAAGCAACACCTACGCGTGGGGGTTCGAGGTATGCCTCTGGCATCACGCCCGGAGGAAGCACGTCGAGCCCCTCCTCGACGACGAGACGCAGCATGATGCGTGGGAGGAACATCTCCGGCACCAGCACCTCCCGCCTCGTCCCGAGAGCAGCGTCGACCGGCTGCTCTGGCACGTGCCGTTCCGGCTGGTCGAGGGAGTCGACCCGGACCACGTGCAGCACGTGGGATCAATCGGCGGAGGGTAAGGAATGTCTATGAGAAGCGGCGGCGACTGCATCGGATACTGGACCAGGAGTACGCGACGCTGTGTTCGGCAAGCGCCGGGGCGTCTACCGGATCCTCTTTGTGGGCGAGGGGTGGCATAACTACTCGTTGCAGTTCTCGCACAACCACTGATCAAACAACTTGTGCTCCCTATCTCCCAGCATTGCCAGATGGACGGATTTGGGCAGATCCTTGCGATCTCTCCGATACTCATTCCACCACTCAGACCACTTGCGACCGATCCAGAGCGAGAAACCTACCATGCAGCCGCCGTTCCACACCTCACGGTCTTTCTCGAGTTGCTGTTGTTCTGATAGGCCGTTACTTATGGCGTAAAGCGTAAACCTTGGATTCCATACTTTGTTCGACATAACTGACTCAGGTTAACTAAGCAGCCCCTTCTTTTTCATCTCCAAGGCGAGCGCCCACTGTGGCCCACCTACGCACATCCATAGAGATTGCGACAATCCCCAGCCGGTTACCATCATTCAGGTCATGCCACCTCTACAAATCCAGCTTAGAAAGCGCGTTATCCCGAAACATCTCCGCCTCGCGGATGTACCTTCGAAGCACATTGACACTCGCATGGCCCGTCTGCTTCTGAATTGACCTTTCGGAAGCCCCAGCAATCGCCGCGGAGGTGGCAAAGCCGGCCCGAAGCGAGTGGCCTGAGAAGAGCGGAACTCGTTTTCCAATTTGCTTGCAGTACTTTTTGACGATCTCGGCGACGACGCGATCACAGAGGCGCGTGGGCCGCGGCCGGCCGAACTTCGTGACAGCCCGAAAAGGGGCCCGGACGTGATCTGAGCCTCGGCAATCCATTCGCAAAGCGCCCGAACAGGGCAGGTCAAAGGATCCTTGCCGTACGGAATCCCGATCTTCCGGCCTTCACGCTTCTGGTCGGTCTTTCCTTTTCTGACCATGAGCACCAGGCCTTCATCGGCTTTGGCGAGGTCTTCGATATCGAGGTTGACGAGATCGCTCCGGCGAAACGCACCGCAAAAGCCGACGAGCAGGATAGCCTTGTCACGGCGCCCGGCGAGCGTCGGGGGGCAGTGAGTGAGCATCGCCTTGAGGTCCTTGACCAACACCGGGTTCTTCCCGCGGGCCGGGGCACCGAGATCGCGTCGAAGCCGCCTCATGGTGTTTCGCACAACCCATTCGCCGGCCGGCGACTGATGGCCATTGCGAGCATGAGCCTCGGAGATGGCCGACACCCGGCGCTGCACCGTCGAAATCTTGAGCCCAAGCTTCTCCGCACAATACCGAAGATAGAGCGCGAGATCGTCGGGGCGCACCGGCAGCGGGCAGCGATTCCTGTTCTTGCACCACTCGATAAAGTGCTTCCAGTCCGCCAGATAGGCGCGCTGCGTGTTGGGCGCGTCGGCTTGAGCGGCGAACTCGAACGCCTCGAGTACCTCGGGGTTCGTGAGCCGGCTGTGAGAGTGTCGTGGAACGGGGTGCATGTTCATAGAAGGCTCCTTCCTTCTACACGATTTGATGCGCCGGAGTCTAGTATTAGTTTCAACTTTTCATGTGTATTCTCGCGTGGTAGAGTCCCCTAACTTCCGATAAGCATCAATTATCGGAAACAACCAAAACGCCAACCTCACACACTGCGAGGGGTGGCGCTCCTCGGAACTGGAAACCGCAACTTGAGACGTGATTGTGCGTTGTCTGGATCAGTAAGCAACTATCGCCACAGTCCCTCAAACCTAACCGCAGCGGTCCGGGTGTAGCGCACGGTGTGAGTGATGTTCTTGTGGCCCGAGATAATCCTGGATCAGGCGTGTGTCGAACCCTTTGTTGGCGAGATAGTAGCCTGTTGAATGACGCAACATGTGAGGATGAACTGCTATTTTGAGCTTCGCGATCTTGCCGACCTGCTCCGTGATGTAATTGATCGCTTGGCGTGTCAGGGGGCCGCGCTCACTTAAGAAGAGGTAGGAAGAGTGGGCATCGCTACGACCCTCGCGTATCCGCAGCCAAGCGCGAATAGCCCTCAGCTCGTCGCCCTCGATGGGTTGGTGCGTTGAGAGACTGCCCTTCTTGCGCCTTACGAAGAGCCGTGCCGTCTCGGAGTCGATGTCCCTGACCCGAATGTCGATGAGTTCAGAGACCCGCAGGCCATGCCTGAACGTCATCAGCATCATGGCGTAGTTTCGGATTCCGTGGCGCCCCGATCTCGCAGCCTGCAGGAATCGAGACATCTCCGCGTCGGTGAGAAAGTCCTTGCCACGACCGTCAACGGCATGTTTTTGCTTCATGAGGGGATCACTCTTTACATTACGAGCATCGGCGGCACGCTCCTCGGCCCCCTAAATTATGGGCATTTCGATCCTGGTATGTCACATTTCTTTACAGAAGGCTCATTTGGTAAAGAGTTCTCACGCCCGAAAAATCAGCAGTTTCAGCCAAAATCGGGGAACGTTCAGAGGTATTCGACGCGGTTGGCCATCTCCCGAGGTTCCAGCACCTGCCAGAGGAGCACCAGGCCGCTGAGTACCTGCCCGACGCTGCGCGCGTGCTGATGGCAGTAGGCAATCCCCGCGTGCCGGACCCCCTGGGCGTGCAGCACCAAATAGTCCTCGTCATGCGTGACGATGACCCGACCGGCGGGCAGGGCGAAGGCGATGTGGTCGGTGTCGTCCGCGCCTTGGAGGCCCACCTCGCGAGTGGTCGTAACATCGATCCCCCGGCGGCGCAGGCCCGCGGCAACCGCGGGCGAGACGTGCTCATCAAGATGAAACTTGAGGACCAGAGGCATCCGTACCTCGGAGTTTCTCTTGGAGCGGGGATGGGGAGGTCTGCTTCAGCTGCTCAACGAGGGCGTCGGCCTGGGCCATCTCCTGCTGGATCTCCTGCGTATTGTCCCAGTAGTAGGCCAACGCGGCGTGGACGTCCGCCAGCGTGAGCTGGGGGAAGTTCGTAACGATCTCGTCGGGGCTCTGCCCCCGAAGCTCGTGCCAAATATAAATGTCCTGCACGCGAATCCGCGTGCCCGCGACGCAGGCCTTGCCGCCACAGACGCCGGGCTTCTTTTCGATGTGCTTCGTCATCATGGGGTCCATCAGGGCTCTCCCTTCTCACTTTAAACCTATTCTAGCATAGGCTTGAGGCCCGCCGCATCCCACCGCGCGATAGCAGGCTCGATTCGAGTTTCTCTCCCTTGCCCCCGGCCCCGTCATCCTTCGCCCCCCCCTCAACCCGAGGGGGGGGGCGAAGGATGACGGGGCCGGGGGCAGACGGTGGACGTCCTCCCACGACCGGACTCGCACTCCCGAATTTCTCACCCCATGCCCTCGGTTAGCAGATTCCTGAGCCCCCAACACGCGGCGGCTGAGCCGCCGCAAATCGTCCCACGGACGGACACCGCCAGGCGACGGACAGAGCGGGCGACATGACCAACGCGGAGCGTTGGGCGTGGGGCCGGCCCGTCGCCGACTTTCGGCAGGCGGAGGCCTGCGCCCTATTCAATCGCAGTCATGCTACCGACCCCGGCCTTTGGGACACTCTCCTTGGAGCTAGCCGGCCGCCATAGCGCGAGCGGCGGCGGCTTTTTCGTCTGCACTTTATCACTACTCTGGCGACATCCTTGGCATTATAATTTGCCAAGGAGATCCGCTATGCAACTGGTCGTCGGAGACGTCGATCGCTCGCGACTCGAAGCGTTCGTCCAACTGTTCCGCTCCGTCTTCCCCCGCCAGCGCGGGGTCGAGAACTGCACCCACTACCTGCTCGGGCTGATCTCGGATCTGCCCCGCAAGAACGGCGAACGCATCGCCGAGGTCCTGACTACCACCACCCTGGAGAAGCTCCAGAACTTCCTGTCGATCGCCCTTGGGACCCCGACTCGCTGGACGAACTGCGCCTGGCCCTGATGCTCGGGCGGGCCGGTTCGGACCCCAAGCGGGGCGTGCTCTGCCTGGACGATACCGCGATCCCCAAGAAAGGCGAGCATTCCGTGGGCGTGCAGTGGCAGTACTGCGGCGAGTTGGGCAAGCTGGCCAACTGCCAGGCCATCGTCACCGCCCACTACACCGACGACCACACTCACTGGCCCGTCGGCCTGCGGCTCTATCTGCCCGAGGGGTGGGCCAACGACCCCGTGCGCCGCAAGAAGGCGCGGGTGCCCGCGGAGATCGAGTTCGCCACCAAGCCGGAGCTGGCCTTGGCCCTGCTCGATCGCGCCCGCGAAGCCAGGGTGAAGCACGCCGTGGTGACGGCCGATTGTGGCTACGGTGACATCCCCGACTTCCTGGCCGGGCTCGAGGGGCGACGGGAGCCCTATATCGTCCAGGTCAGCAAGGTCTTCGGGGTCCGATTGCCCGAGGAGGTCGCGGCCGCCGCGCGGAACCCGGTGCCGCTGGGGCGTCGACCGGGACGACCCCGCAAGGACGGCACCGCCCCAGAGCGGCCGTCCGCGCGGAGCGGCCGGCCCCGGAGCGCCCCCACCCGGTGCAGGTGGCGCCGCTCCACCAGGTGCAGGCCCTGATCGACTCCTTACCCGACTCGGCGTGGCGGATGGTCACCGTGCTGGACGGGCCGGGGGAGGCCAGCCAGCGGCAGGCGTGCCGGGTCCGGGTCCACCGCGGGTTCGACGACGTCACCGGCCCGGAGGGCTGGCTGCTCGGCGAGCGGCCGCTGCCGGGGCAACCGGGCGATCCGAAGTGGTACTTCACCTGGGGGCTGGACCGCCACCCGCTGGAGCGACAACTCCGGTTCGGCCACCGCCGCTGGTCAATCGAGCGGCTGCATCAGGATGCCAAACAGGATCTCGGCCTGGGGGATTACCAGGGCCGGATGTGGCCGGGGCTGCACCGCCACCTGGCGCTGGTGAGCCTGGTCTGGTGCTATGCGGTGCTGGGACCCGCCTCCGCCACCTCCGAGGTGTCGGAGGCTTTTTCCCCCTCGGCGGAGCCTGCCGGAGGCGCGGTGCCAGGTGCTAGCGTGCTGGGTCTAACGGTCGCCTGCCCGGTCTGCCGCAGTCGCATCTGCGCTGCCGACGCTGGCCTCCCGCCGCCAAGGCCGCTCACATTCAGAGAATGATGTTCCGATTATGTCGCCAAAGTAGTGTTATTTGTCCCCCACCATCTTGCCTCGACCTCCCAATTTGACGACATGGCGGGTAAACTTCTTGCCGGTTTCCGGGGTGGGAGGCCACTCGAATGGACAAACTTTCTACCGATTTTGGGCTCGCTACTTCGCTCCGAGAGCAGCGGAAACGCGCCCGGTGGACCCAAGCCGAACTTGCGACGAAGGCCGATCTCGCGGAACAGACGGTGCGAGGTTGCCGAGCGCGGGAGCGGCACGCTCGACTCGTGGCACGCGGCGCTTCGAGCCCTCGGCCTTCGTCTCTCGGGCCGGAACCTGCCGGGTGGCGAAACGCTCGGCCTGCGCCTCACGACGCTTCGCCGCCGCCGCGGGCTCTCGCAGGAGACCCTCGCGCGCTCTGTCGGCGTGAGCAAGCCGACGCTCGGCGCACTGGAACGCGATGGCAAAGGAAGGCTTTCGACCTTGCAGCGCGTGCTCGTGGTGCTTGGGGCAGGACCCTACCTCGCGCCCCGCGAGGGTTCCGCCGCCGCCTTCTATACTCACGCCGGGAATACTTCGACGCACCAAGCGTGGGAGACGCCAGCGACGTTGCTAGAGGCCCTCGCGTCGATCTTCGGAAGATTCGATTTAGACCCATGCGCCGAGAGGAAATCGCGGAGCCACGTCCGCGCGCGGGTAAATTTCACGCACGAGGACGACGGCCTCACGCTCCCGTGGCATGGCGTGGTGTTCGTCAATCCGCCGTACGGGAGGACGCTTGGTCTCTGGGTGGCTAAGGCCCGCCGCGAGGTGGAGGAGGGCCGCGCACGGACGGTCGTCGCGTTACTCCCCGCGAGGCCGGATACCGCCTATTGGCATGAGCACGTCGCCGGTCGGGCGGTCGTGTATTTCCTTCGCGGCCGGCTGCGCTTCAGCGACGGAGAACAGGCCGCCCCGTTCCCGTCGGCGCTCGTGGTCTATGGTGCAACGCCCGAAATCATCCTCGCTCTTGACCAAGCTCTCCCCACCGCATGGCGGACAAAGTGACGGTCGTCTGATTGGCGTAGCCGGCCGCGGCCGTCGTTCAGGCACAAAAAAAGAAGCCGCACGAGGAAACTCTCCGAGGTTTTTCCCGAATACTCCTTCATGGAAAAAGACGTTGCCATAGACCAGATAATGGACGCGATCGCCGAGGACTTCACGCGGTCGAGGGTGGCGTCGTTCACGCCGAAGTAGACGGCGCGATGCTTGCCTGCTTCGCCGAGCGAGGCCACGGAAGGGTCGTCGGCGTTCAGCACCAGGGTCATGGTGTGGGCCGTGCGCTCGAGCGCCTCGCGCCACAGGGCGGCGACCGCCTCGACCTCGCCGTAGCGGTCGAGCTGGTCGCGGAACAGATTGGTGAACACCAGGACCCGGGGTCGCAGGGCCTCGATCGCCTCCGGCACAACCGCCTCGTCCACCTCGAACACGCCGAGCGTGCGTTTGCTTTCGCCGAGGCCGCCGCCCGCGCGCGCGGCCATCGCCAGCGTGGCCGCAACGCCGCGCATGAGGTTGGAGCCGGCGGCGTTGGCCAGCGGTTCAAGCCCGGCCGTGCGCGCGATATCGGCGATCAGGTGCGAAGTCGTCGTCTTGCCGTTGGTGCCGGTGACGATCAGCGAACCGCGGCCAAGCCCCGATGCGAGCTGCCGCACCAGGTGCGGCTGCAGCCGCAGGCCCACGAGGCCGCCCACGGCGGTGCCGCCGCCCCTGCCAAGGGCGCGGCTGGCCGCGGCGGCGGCTTTGGCCGACCACACGGCGGCGACGGTCCTAATGGGCGCCATTTCCGGTCAGGGCTGCCCCACGAAGCGCGGCGACGGCAACAGCCGGTTGGCGATGAGGCGAAGCAGTGATTCCTTGCTGACGATGCCGACGACCCGGTTCTCGGAGACGACGGGCAGGTGCCAGAGGTCCTCCGCTTCCATCGTTTGGAGCATGGAAGCGCCGTCGTCCTTGGGCGCCGCGATTACCGCCTGGTTAGTCTTGAGCATCGCCTGTTCGGCGGTCGAGGTCGGCCGGCGGTCGACGGGTATCGCCGCCAGCTCCTTTTCAGTGACCACGCCGAGCACCTGGTCGTCATCGTCGGAGACCAGGAAGAGGAAACGGCGGCGGCGGGCGCCGCGGTCGCGGACCATGGTCAGGGTGGCGCGCCGGTCGACCGTCTCCAGGTCGCGGGACATGATGTCTTCGGCGTTGTAGCGGCCGAGGGCGGTCAGGGCCTCGGTCTGCACCCAGCTCTGGCGGGCCGAGGACTCCAGGAAGATGCCGAGGATGAAGAACCAGACGCCGCTCCATGGGTCGAAAAAGCCGAAGACGCCAAGGGCGGCGAGCGCCCCGACGCTGATGAGCGCGTATCCCAGCCCCCGTCCCAGCATCGTCGCCCAGCGCGTCGCCGCGTAGAAGTTGCCGCTCAGGCCCCAGAGGATGGAGCGCAGCACGCGGCCGCCGTCCATAGGGAAGCCCGGGGCCATGTTGAAGGCGCCGAGGATCAGGTTCATGAAGAACAGCCACCCCAAGACCACGGATACCGGATCGCGGACAGAGCCGCCCGAAACCCGCCAGGCCAGGTAGAAAAGACCACCCAGGGCGATGCTGGTGAGCGGCCCCACGATCGCCATCACGAACTCGTGCAGCGGGCGCTTGGCTTCGGCGCTGATCTGCGAGACGCCGCCGAAGATGAACAGCGTGATGCCCTTGACGGGGATGCCCTGCTTGCGCGCCACAACGCTGTGGGCCAGCTCGTGCAGGAGGATGGAGGCGAAGAATGTCAGGCCGCTGGCCAGGGCCATGATCCAGTGGACCGCGATGTCGTCTCTGTACCTGGAGCCCCGCGGGATGACCTCCGGATAGAAGCGCAGGGCCAGCATTGTCGTCACGAACGCCAGTGTCACGAACCAGGAGATGTTGACCTTGATCGGGATACCAAGGACGCGAAGGATGGGGATGTTTCCGTTCAACTGCCCCTACTCACCTCTGCCGCGACCCTGCCCCTCTGACAGTCTGCCGAAATCAGATGCGCATCGCGCCCGCGAGGCGGGGACTCCGCATCGCTCTCATCTTACGCTTTCGCGCCGGCAACCTGCGTCGACGTGGCCGCGGCCGTCGCGGCGGCGCCCGCGAGGCGTCCCCTGAAGCCGCGCAGGCGCAACGAATTCGCCATCACGGACACGGAGCTCAGCGCCATGGCCGCCCCGGCCAGCATCGGGTTGAGGAAGCCGAATTCGCCCAGGAGCCAGTGCAGGCCCTCCGGCACGCCTTCATGGAAGGCCGGATAGAGGATGCCGGCGGCGACCGGGATCAGCATCACATTGTAGAAAAACGCCCAGAACAGGTTCTGCCTGATCGTGCGCATGGTTGCCTTGCTCAGGGCGATCGCGCTGGCGATGCCGCGAGGGTCGCCGCCGATCAGCGTAATGTCGGAGGCCTCCAGCGCGACGTCCGCGCCCGTGCCGATCGATGATGCCGACGTCGGCCTGGGCCAGGGCCGGCGCGTCGTTGATCCCGTCGCCGACCATCGCCACAACGCGGCCGCCGGCCTGTAGCTCGCGCACTTTGCCGGCCTTTTCTTCGGGCAGGACCTCGGCGATCACGTCCCTGATCCCGGTCTGGCGCGCGACCGACTCCGCCGTGACGCGATTGTCGCCCGTCAGCATCACGACTTGAATGCCCAGGCCATGGAGCGCGGCGACAGCATCGGCGGCCCCTTCCTTCACCGCGTCCGCGACGGCGATGACGCCGGTCAGGCGGCCATCGACCGCGAGGTAGGCGAGAGTCGTCGCGCCCGGCGGCATGGCCGCGATGCGGCCGGTCAGGCCGGCGTCCTCGATGTCTATGCCGGCCTCACGCATCAGGCGGGCGTTGCCGAAGACGGCCCGGCGACCCTCGACGGCGCCTTCGATGCCGCGGCCGGGCAGCGCCCGGAAGGCCTCGACGTCAGGAAGCTCGAGCCCGCGGCGGCGCGCTTCTTCGACCACGGCTTCGGCCAGCGGATGCTCGGAGCCGCGCTCGACCGCCGCCGCCAAGCGCACCAGGTCGTCGTCCGAGAAGCCGGGCAGGGCGAGCACGAAGGCCACCCGCGGCCGGCCCTCGGTCAGCGTGCCGGTCTTGTCCAGCACCACCGTGCGAATGCGATGGGCCGTCTCCAGGGCGGCGCCGCTGCGGATGAGGATGCCGCTCTCGGCGCCCTTGCCGGTGCCGACCATGATCGCCGTCGGCGTCGCCAGCCCCAGCGCGCAGGGGCAGGCGATGATCAGCACCGCCACGGCGTTCAGGGTCGCGTAGATGACCGCGCCCTGCGGCCCGACAAGGGCCCAGAGGACGAACGTAACGGCCGCGATCGCGAGCACGACAGGGACGAAGATCGAGGCCACCAGGTCCGCCAGGCGCTGAATCGGCGCCTTCGAGCCCTGTGCCTCCTCGACCAGGCGGATGATCTGGGCCAGCGCCGTCTGGCGCCCGACGCGGGTGGCTTCCATCCTGAACACGCCCATCTTGTTGATGGTCGCGCCGTAGACGCGCGAGCCCATCTGCTTCTCGACCGGCAGGCTCTCGCCCGTAAGCATCGACTCGTCGACAGACGAGCGGCCATCGACGACGACACCGTCGACCGGGACCTTTTCGCCCGGCCGCACGATGACGACGTCGCCGGCGGCAACCTCATCGACAGGCACGTCAAGCTCGCGGCCATCACGCACGACCCGCGCCGTGCGGGCGCGCAGCCCCATCATTCGCTTGATCGCGGCCGAGGTGCTGGTCTTTGCTTTCGCCTCCAGCCAGCGGCCGAAGAGGATCAGGGCGATGATGATCACCGAGGCCTCGTAGTAGACCGGCGGGCGGTCGCCAAGGGCGTGGTCGTGAGCCTGGTGGGCGGAGGCGAACAAGCCCGGCCAGAACGTGACCACGGCGCTGTAGACGAAGGCCGCGCCGGTCCCCAGCGCGATCAGAGTGTTCATGTCCGCGCCGCGGTGCCGCAGGCCCTTCCAGGCCGCGTCGTAGAACCGGCCGCCGGCCCAGTAGATCACGCCGGCGGCGATGATGAACATGCCGACGAGGATCTCCTGGACGCTGAGGAAGCCCTTCAAGAACTCGATGCCGGTATGCATGCCCGCGGCCATCAGGAGCGCCCCGGCGACGCCCGCCACGATCCACCGGCGCTTCAAGCCGGCCTGCTCGCGCGCCTGCTCGCGCTCCTGGGAATCCTCCAGGCCGTCCGACTGCTCGCGTAGCTCGTAGCCGGCCATGGCGGCCGCGGCCTTGAGGTCGCGCACGTCCACCGTACCCGGCAGGTACGAAACGGCCGCGCGTCCGGTCGCGAAATTCACTGTGGCGCCGGTTACGCCCGCCTGCCCTCGCAAGAGGACCTCGATGGCGGCGGCATCCGCGGCCGACGTCATGCCGGTGACCTCGAAGACGACGCCCTCGCGGCGTGGCTCGTAGCCCGCGTCTTCGATCGCCCCGAGCAGCGAATCGACCTCGACCGAGGCCGGCTCGAATGTGACCGTCGCCTTCTCGGTCGCCAGGTTGACCGTCGCCTCGGCGACGCCCGGCACCTTCATCAGCGCCCGCTCGACCCTGGCGACGCAGGAGGCGCAGGTCATGCCGCCCACGCCGATGGTGAGGACGCCGGCCTCTCTGCTGGCCGGCTTGCCTGGTTGTCGGTCACTAATGTCTGTAGTCATATCCCATTCCGGAATCTGGCACTTGGAGTTCTGTCATTCCGACGTAAGGAGGAATCCCGACGCCGCAGGCGGGATGCTCCGGCTCAAGTCATCCGACGTAGGAGGAATCCGGCGCCTCGCAACAGCGGGATGCTCCCGGTCCGTGTTGTCATTCCGACGTAAGGAGGAATCCCGGAAGCGCCCCGTTGAACAAGCCGGCGATTCTGCGTTCCGATCGCCTGCCCGGGATTCCTCCTCGCGTCGGAATGACAATCCATTCCAACCTCCAACCTCCAACCTCCAACACGTCTACCTTCCTGCCAGCTCGTACAGCTCCAGCAGCTCTCCGATAACCTCGTCCTCACGTCCTTCCTTGATGCCGTGTACCACGCAGCCGTGGAGGTGGCTGTCCAGGATCATGCCCTCCAGCTTCTCGATCGCCCGCCGGACAGCGTACGTCTGCTTGAGGACGTCGACGCAGTACTTGTCTTCCTCCACCATGCGGCGGATGCCGGACAGGTGCCCTTCGATGTACGCCAGGCGCTTCAGCACCTCAGGCTTCTGGGATGTGTCTACAGGTACTTTGGGGGCGGTCTCGCTCGCCATTTATCGCCTCCTCAGGCGGTCAAGCATTCCCCTCGGCGCGACGAAGCGGCCGGGCTCGGCGTCAAAACGCTGTTTACAGACGGCGGCGCAGAAGTAGTACGTGCGGCCGAGGTGTTTGCTGCTTCCGGCCGGCGTCCGCGCGTCGATCGTCATGCCGCAGACCGGGTCTTTCACGAGCTCGCCGGACTCGCCGGCTTCTACAGCGTAATCGTCATCGTGGCCGTGGTTAAGCTCCCAGTCCTTCGGCCAGGCCATCGCCGTTTGGGCTACCTCTCCCCAGGGCAGAGTCACGCTTCCCAAGTCCCACTCATAGTCCACGCCGTCCGTGAGGTATGGCTTGATGCTTGCCTCACCATTGGCGCCGACCCAGAGCTTGCGCCCGCAACAGCACGCGCCGGCTTTCGTGAGCGCCTTGCCGCTTCTGTAAATAACGCCGCCGATGCAGCCGCAGGGACACTGATAGTTGACGTGCGCCCGGTCCGGGCCGGACCCGATCCGCGTTGTGTATTCCACCTTCGTCCGCCTTTAGCTCACGATCATTCGGCCCACCATGCCGGCTTCTTTGTGGCCCGGCACCGTGCAATAGAACTCGTAGGTCCCCGGCTGGTCGATTCTCAAGGTCATGGACGCGCTCTTGTGGGCGAAAGCGTGGACCGCGACGGCGCCGTCCATGCCGCCGGCCCCCTGGTGGCCGCCTGGGTGACCGCCGCCGCTCAGCACCGCGGGGCGGACGCCGGCGATCTCCATGTCGTGCTCGCCACCATCCATGTTCCTCAGGACCAACTTCACAGTCTGGCCGGCCGGGACATTAACTACCGGCGGGGCGAACCGCGAGTTCTCCACGCGGATTTCGATCACGGGAGTCTTATCCGCGGAGCCGCAGGCGGCCAGCAAAATCGCCGCCAACACAAGGAAACCAAGGGGCCAGCGCGCCATTGTCCGGTTCCTCTCGTACCCCTCCCAGGGGGGTTGGGTATAGACTGATCCTACCACAGCCCCGCCAGGAGGCAAACATGGCTCACCAGGCCCATGCCGCCACCACCCAGACCGCGCGCATCGACATTCCCTTGAAGGACCTGTACTGCGTCTGCTGTGGCGAGGAGCTCGAAAGCGCGATCCGCAAGCTGCCTCACGTAACCTCTGCCCGCCTCGACTTCCAGAACGACAGGCTCAGGGTCGAGTTTCACGCCGGGATGGTCACGGAGGCCGATATCCGCCGCTCGATCAACGAGAGCGCCCGCTGCACCTGTGAAGATGGCGCGCCCAATCACGGCGGCCACGCGGCCGCGGCCGCGGAGAAAGCCCACCTGGAGCACCGGGCCCAGATGGCGCCGATCACCATGGGCACCAAGCACGACCGCATGCAGTACGAGCTGCCGTCCCTGCCGTCCCACCGCGAACACGAGGCCCAGCACGCCGCAGCCGCGGCCCACGCCGGCATGGACCACGACATGTCCGACCCGAAGATGGCCAGGGCCATGGAGCGGGACCTGCGCGACCGCTTCCTTGTCTCGTTCCTCCTTACCATCCCGACGGTCCTCTACTCGCCTCTGGGCACCGACTTTTTCGGGCTCGATCTCCCCACCGGGCCGCTTTCGAACAACTGGGTCCTGCTGATCTTGTCGACACCGGTGGTCCTTTGGGGCGGCTGGATATTCCTCGCCGGCGCGGCGCGCTCCCTCCGCCACCGCGCCCTGAACATGAGCGTCCTCATCGCCACGGGCGTGATGGCCGCATACGGCTTCAGCGTCGTCATCACCCTCGGCGACCTCGGCGAGACCTTCTTCGAAGCCGCGGCCATGCTGGTCACGTTCGTCCTCTTCGGCCACTGGATGGAGATGAAGGCCCGCCGCGGCACGACAGACTCCCTCAGGGCGCTCTTCGACCTCGTGCCGCCAAGGGCGACCGTCCTGCGTGACGGCAGCGAGGTCGACCTGCCGACCAGCGAAATCGTGGTCGGCGACCTGGTGGTGCTGCGTCCGGGCGACAAAGTGCCTGTCGATGGCGTGATCGAGGACGGCGAGACCTCGGTCGACGAAGCGCTCGTCACCGGCGAGTCGCTGCCTGTCGACAAAGCCCGCGGCGATACGCTCATCGGCGGGTCGATCAACCGTTCGGGCTTCGTCCGATTCCGCGCCATCAAGATCGGCGCCGATACCGCCCTGGCCCAGATAGTCAAAATGGTCGAGGAAGCGCAAAGCTCGAAGGCGCCGGGCCAGCGCCTGGCCGACCGGGCGGCCCAGTACCTGGTGGTGCTTGCAGTCGGCTCGGGCCTGGTCACTTTTCTGGTCTGGCAGTTCCTCGTCGGCGAGACGACGCTGCTCTCACTGACATTCGCGATCTCGGCCATCGTGATCGCCTGTCCCGACGCCCTCGGCCTGGCGACGCCTACCGCGGTCGCCGTCGCGACGGGCATCGGCGCGCGGCACAACCTCCTGTTCAAGGATGCCGCCACCCTCGAGCGCGTCTCGCAGGTCACGACAGTGGTCATGGACAAGACCGGCACGCTTACGGAGGGCGCCCCGCGCCTGACCGATGTCGTGGCCGATGGCCTTCGCGGACGACGTCCTCCTCAGCCTGGCGGCTTCGGCCGAGGCCGGTAGCGAGCACCCGCTGGCCCAGGCGATCATCGCCGGCGCGTCCGAACGCGGCCTCACGCCGGCGACCTCCGCCTCCTTCAAAGCCGAGGCAGGAAAGGGAATCGAGTCCGAGGTTGAAGGCCGGCAGGTGCTAATCGGCAATCGCCGCTTCCTGGAGGAGCAGGGCATCGCCACCGCCGGGCTTGACCGAGCACGCGGCGGCCCTGGCGCAGGCCGGCCGCTCGCCACTGTTCGTCGCCGTCGACGGCCGCGCGGCCGGCCTCGTCGCCGTCGCGGACACCATCAGGCCCAGCGCCCGTACGGCCGTGCGCCGGCTGAAGGAGATGGGCGTGGAGGTCGTGATGATTACCGGCGACAACGAGCGCACCGCCGGCGCGGTCGCCGCCGAGCTTGGAATCGAGCGCGTGTTCGCCGAAGTCCTGCCCCAGGACAAGGCGCTCCACGTGAAGGATCTGCAGTCCGAGGGAGGCGTCGTGGCGATGGTCGGAGACGGCGTGAACGACGCGCCCGCCCTGGCTCAGGCCGATGTCGGCATCGCGATTGGCGCCGGCACGGACGTTGCCATCGAGACCGCGCGCGTCGTCCTCATGAAAAGCGACCCTCTCGACGTGGTCAAGGCGATCAGACTGAGCAAGGCAACGGTCCGCAAGATGAAGCAGAACCTCTTCTGGGCCTCGATCTATAACGTCCTGGCCATACCCATCGCCGCCGGCATCCTCTACCGTCCCCTGGGAATCGAGCTCAGGCCCGAATGGTCAGCGCTCCTGATGTCGCTGAGCTCCATCATCGTCGCGACGAATGCCGTGCTCCTGAAGCGGACCGAGAAAGACCTTCGTGAGGCCTGACCATAGCAGATTCTGGTTCCCCACCGGTTGGCGGTTAGGCATCGTCAACTCCGGCCACCCACGGTTGGCGATTAGCGGGCCGGCGCGCCAATTCTGGGCCCCCAGGATTGGAGGTTATGGGGTGGCAGCGCCCTCTCTGTTCCCGATGATTGCGGGTTAGGGGTCGAAGCAACTCCGGTCCCCTCAAGGATTGGGGGTTAGGGGGTCACGCATACCGTAAAATCGTTCGGATGAGCAAGCGACTCGCCGACACCGGCCGCGGGCATCCAGCCCTCACAACCGATCACCGAGGCCCGAACGCGAACCGCCGGACTGGCCGGTCGACGCTTGGATAGTCCGCGTATCAGCGCCCTTGTGCACACCCTCAACGAAGAGGCCAACCTGCCCTTCGTCCTCGCGACCCTGCGCTGGTGCGATGAAATCGTGGTCGTGGACATGGACAGCGACGACCACACTGCCGAAATCGCGCGCGGCTTCACAGACCGAGTCGTCTCCCATCCTCGCACCGGCTACGTGGAGCCGGCGCGCGCTTTCGGCGTCGAACAGTGCGCCGGCGAGTGGGTGCTTATCGTCGACGCCGACGAGCTGATCTCACCGCCGCTGGCGCGCACCCTGCGCGGCCTCAGCCTGCGGGCGGACCTCGACGTCGTCTGGCTGCCGCGGAAGAACCTGGCGTACGGCCGCTGGCTTCGCCACGGCACTGCCTGGCCGGACGCCTTCCCCCGCTTCTTTCGCAAGGGCAAGCTCGATTTCAGCGACAAGATTCACAGCAAGCCGCGGTCCGCGGCAGGCGCCCGTTCGCTAACCCTGGCGGCCAGGGACGACAATGCCATCCTCCACCTGCCGGCCCAGTCCGTTGGCGCCAACGTGCGCAAGAATCTTGGCTACGCGGAGGTCCAGGCCCGGGCGGCCGCGGCTTCGGGACGGCGCTTCAGCCTCGCCGGCGCCGTGGCGCGCGTGGCGCGGGCCTTCGGCGGCCGGCTCCTGTACAAGCGGGGCTTTCAGGACGGCGGCGCCGGCTGGGCCGCCGCGGCGATCGACGGCCTGCTTTACCAGCTATCGATCGAGCTCATGAGCTGGGAAAAGTCGAGCGGCGTGGACTTCGAGCAGCGGCGGGAAGACGCGCGGGCGGAGGTAGTGCGCGCCTGGGACAAGGATTGAGCGCGGCAGGATTGCCGCGGGCCTTCCGCCTTTCGGCGTGCGGGCCCTCGCAATGACAGAGCGTTCCTACCCCCGTCCCCCATCACCACAGCCACCGCCGCTCGCGGCCTCTATCCCAGGCTGCCCCTCAGCGTCCCCAGCTTCGTCACCCACTGGCGCGCCATCGCCTGCTCCTCGCGTGTCGAGGCCCGGCCGGAGCCGCTGCTGAGGCCGTGCAGGAGAAGGGGGCTCAGCGCCTGCAGGACCGTGTGGTAGAAATCGTCGTCGCCGCCCTTGGGGCCGAGGTGCAGGTCCAGCAGCTCCTCGACGGCGTCCACGTCCTGGCGAAGCTCGTGCATCGCCTCGCGCGGCAGGAAGTTCCGCGCCACGTCCAGGTTCAGGTAACGGCCGGCGAAGGTCAGGGCCTCGTCCAGGCCCGGGAACCAGCGGCGGATGTCGTGAATGAAGGAGTCGCCATAAAGCTCGCAGGCCGCCCGCAGGCCGCGCCCGGTGCCGATGAACTCCGGTGGCAGCCCGATGGAGTAGAGCGAGGCCGTGAAGGAGATGGCGCGCGGCAGGGGCACCGGCAGCTCCGGCAACTCGTCCAGGAGCCTCAGTTCCTCGCGCAGGGCCTCCGACCCGACCATCGCTGCCAGCCGGCCGGGTTTCGGCATCTGCCGCGAATAGCTCACCGGTGAGTGCCGGGTCAGCCGGTCGCGATGCTCCGGCACCATGTTGGAGAGACCCGCGACCGCCTGCGCGAACCTGTGGAAGGTGCTGAGGTAGTTCACGGAGAAGAGCACGGCCAGCTCTGCAAGCACCTCGCGGTCATCCGGGTCCGGGCGCGCGCCCTCATTCTCCTGGATGCCGCGGCGCAGCTCCGCGATCATATTGGGCGCTTCCTCCGGGTCGTGGTCGTAGCGGATCGCGCTCTGTACCGTCACGGTGCTGGTGCCGGGGAAGCGGCGCAGGAAGTTCCACAGCGAAGGCCCTGTCAGGTGACCGCGGAACGGCAGGGCGCCGACGCCGATGATCGGATAGACGGGCACGTCGAAGTCGTCGCCGGCCTCGAAGGCATCGATGATCGCCGCCCGTATCGACAAGGCAGCCGCCACCATGCCGTAGCCGAGCGCCGAGTCCGAGTGTCCGAGCATCACGCGCAGGTAGGGCGTCTCGTAGCCCGACCACCTGCACAGCTGCAGGTATTCGCGCAGCAGCGATGCCGTCCCGAGGAGGGGCGGCACCTCTTCGATCAGCGGGATTGGCTGTATGCCTTCGCCGCTGGGGCTGACGCCAACCTCTTCCAGGCCCAGGTCCTCGATCGCCCGGAAGCGGCGGCGCACGGCAACAAGCTGCTCGGCCGTCTGGGTCATCGGCACCACGACCTCGCGCACGGCCATCCGGCCCAGCGGCTTGAAGCACTGGACGTTCGTCTCGACGATCGACATCAGGGCCATGAGCTGGCGAAACACGTTCTCCTTGTCGGCGCTGGGCGCCCGCGGCGTGACGCGAATCTCGCCGCCGGGCTCGATGCCGTGCCGCATCAGCTCCATCACCACCTGCGAGGTCTGGTGATACGGCGTCAGCTTGCCCTCGAAGTCGACCATGATTTCGTCCGCGCCCAGACCCTCGGGCCGCGGCAGAAGGCCCTGGACGGCTTCGTCCGGCTCTTCCTGGACAGAGATGTACTTCGTTGCGGCGTCGGGATGCTGAGTCAGCATCGCGACGGGAATTTTCGTGTCACTCATAGAGTTACCTGTTTACCATAAACGCGCGGATCAGGGAGAACATAGCCGCCGGGCCCGCCGTGGCGGGCTAGGGCTTTAGAAGCACCTTGAGCGCGCCGTCGGCACGGTTGGCCATCAGTTCATAGCCGTGCGCGGCCTCGGCCAGAGGCAGCGTGTGAGTAGCGATCGGTGAAGGGTCGATGACGCCGTTGGCGATCATCTTCACCAGTGGCGCGATGTAGTTCTTGACCGGCGGGATGCCCGCCGGGACGAAGCGCACGTGACGCCCGGCGATGCCGCCGATCGCGAACTCCGCCGAGCGGTCGACCGCCACCGCGAGTCCCAGGACCGTCCCCCACTGCCGCACGAGCGACGCCGCCGAAGTCAGGCCGGCGACAGTGCTGGTCGCCTCGGCCGCGACGTCCGCGCCGCGGCCGCCGGTGACTTCGCGGACGCGGGCGCCTACGTCATCCTTTTCGAAGTTAAGGGGCGTCGAACCGAGGCGCTCGGCCATCGCCAGCCTGTCGGCGTGGTGGTCGATGCCGAATACGCGCGCCGCCCCCATTGTGCGGGCGAGGAGCTGCGCGCAGAGGCCCGTTGGGCCACAGCCCACGACGGCGACCGTATCGCCGGCCTGGACGCCTGCCATCTGAAGCCCCGCGAAGGTGCCCGGCAGTATGTCCGAAAGGAAGGCAGCCTGTGTCTCCGAGACGCCCGCCGGCAGCGCTTCCAGGACGGCGTCGGCCGTCGGCACGCGCACGTACTCGGACTGGGCGCCGCCAAGCTGGCCAAAGCCGAAGACCTTGCGCTGATCGCAGGCCGTAAGCAGGCCCTTCTTGCAGTAGAAGCAGCCGCCGCAGAAGACCGAGAACGGAGAGACCACGCGGTCGCCGGCCTTGAAATGCCTGACGTCGGCGCCCGTGGACTCGACCACCCCCGAGAACTCGTGCCCGATTGCGGTGCCGGGCAGCGAAGGAATGCGGCCGTCGTAGACGCGGATGTCGGTGCCACAAACCGTCGACATTGTGATCCGGACGATCGCGTCGCCGGCCTCCTCAATCGAAGGCTCCGGCCGGTCCTCGACCGCGATCTGGCCCCGTCCTTTGAATATGGCGGCTTTCACAGCAAAGGCAGGATAGCCGATACGGGCGGCTGGAGCAGCAGAACCCGGGTTACATGAAGGCGAACTCCCAGCCCGCCCGCGGCCGTAACTGCTTCAATCGGCGACGGCCAAGCCGAGCGCTGCCAGAAGCTCCGACAGCGAATCGATGCGCGCGTCCGGCCTGGCGCCGTCGTTTTCGGTGTATCCGGTGCGGGGCGCCGAGTCGCGATGGCCGATCTGCACGGCGACCATGCCCGCCTGGCGCGCACCGTAGATGTCGTTGTGCGGCGAGTCGCCGACGAAGGCCGCGGCCGGCGCCGCCACACCAACCTCCGCAAGCGCCGCCTGAAATATGCGCGCGTCCGGTTTCGCCAACTCCATTTCGTCCGAGAAGATGAGCGCGTCGAGATAGGGGCTCAGGCCGTAGCCGTCCAGCATCGCGCGCAGGCTGGGAGCGGTGGTGAAGCCGGCGTTCGACACCAGCGCCGTCGCCAGCCCCATGGCCTTCAGCTCGCGAAGGACGGCCACGGCGCCGGGCGCGACCTCCGGCTTGTGCACCGGGTGCATGGTGCAGATTGCGGCCTCGAGCTCTTCGTAGGCCAAAGGTGCCAACGCCGGCGCCCCACCCAACTCCTCGAGGAAGAGGTGGACCCGTCCCCGCGCCGAGAGGTCGCGGCCCTGGTCGTGCAGGGCCGAGAGCGCCGCGCCGCCGGCGACGAGGGCGGTGTCGGCGGTCTCCCGCGTCAACAGCACCCCGTTGCGCGCCAGGATGTCGCGCACGTTCTCCGCCCGCCACAAGTGTCGCGGCCGCGACAGGTGGTCGGGGTCGATGATCAGCGTGCCCCAGAGGTCGAAGAGGACGGCTTTGAGGTCCATAAATGAAAAGCGGCCCCGAGAGAGGGCCGCCTCATTATGCGTTGTCCGCGGTTATCAGGATACGGTGGCCCCGAGTGCCGTTCCGCACTGGTTGCAGTGGCGCGCTCCCATGGGA
The DNA here is from genome assembly GCA_963703905.1 of uncultured Chloroflexia bacterium. Taxonomy (GTDB): domain Bacteria; phylum Chloroflexota; class Dehalococcoidia; order DSTF01; family WHTK01; genus DATLYJ01. The sequence continues at coordinate 333,124 of CAVPFY010000003.1, read as the reverse complement.
TTGAGGTTGCCGCAGTTAGGGCACTTAACGGCGCTGACCACGCCCTCCCCGTTCTGGGAGCTCGCCACGGGCGCCGCGGGCGCGGAGGCGACGGGCGCGACCGGCGCGGCGCTCACGGGATCCGCCGGCGCGTCCTCTTCGTCATCCTTGATGTTCTTGCGGAATTCCTTGATACCTTTGCCCAGCGAGCCGCCCACGTCGGCCAGGCGCGTGGCGCCGAAGAGCAGCAGCAACACGATTACGATCAGGCCTAGTTCCAGGGGCCCCAGCCCGAAGGGTCCAGCGAGTACTGGCATGGGCCACCTCCTCCACCCTCGAATACGTTACGACGATAGCACCGGGATTGAAATCGCGTCAATTTGACTCGACCCATCACTGCCACTCTTACCCTAATTCGCGGCCAAAAGGACGCCGGATCACTTCTGGCTCCCTCCGACTGCTCAGCGCTCCGGCTTCTGCCACTTCATCGCCGTGAACTCCGGCACGCGGTACCAGTCCTCCAGGCGCGGGTTGTCCTTCCAGGCGTCCGACTCCGGCACCGGCTCCAGGAACTCGCGCAGCAGCAAGCCGCTTTCAAGGTAGGCATCCATGTAGGCGCTCAGCGGCCGGTGCCAGTTCCTTATCTTGATCCTCGCCCATTCGTAGACTTCGGAGTGCTCCTCGGCGTAGTTGTCGACGCGCCGAAACAGGCGCTTGCCTTCCGCATCGCGCTCCCAGCCGGTCGAGGCGGTGATGAAGCTCAGGTTCGCGACCACGAACGTCCCGCCCGGCCGCAGCACCCGCGCCGACTCCCGAATGGCCGCGCGGAAATCGGGGAAGTCCACCATGGTGACATAGCTGACCACCAGGTCGAAGGTCGCGTCCGCGAGGGCAGCGCCTCCGCCGACGCCTGTACGTAGCGCTGCCCGTTCTCGTCGCGTTCCAGCGCAGTTGCCACCATTTCGCGGATCAGGTCCACGCCGATGGTCTCGGCGCCCTGGGCGGCGAGCATGCGGCAGAAGCGCCCTTCGCCGCAGCCCAGGTCCAGGACGCGCCTGCCGGCCACGTCGCCGCAGAGGCGCAGCATCACGGGATCAAGGAGGATGGTGCGGTTAGGGTCGCCCTTGTCCTGAAAGTCGATGTATGCCCGCGCGGACTCGGTCCAGCCGCCGTCGGCGCCTACGTCCACATCTTGACCCAGGCTGACCCCTGCCTTCGCGCGTTCCGGGGCGACCGACGGACAGCTGTCTTCCGACCGGTGCTTTCCGCGGAAGACGATCTCCGCGCCGCCGAGCAAACAATGCGTCACGCAAACGGATGGCTCTCGGGATGAGCGCTGCACGTCCCGGCGCGCTCCAATGGCAATTCCTGGCTCGCCTGGTGGATAAACTACGCTCGAATAATACCTTCACTCGCTCGGCCGTTGAGCCTCGAAAGCTGGCCCGACGATGACCGTAGTGCGTGGACCAAGTCGAGCAGGAAAGCCGGGCTTCCTATCTAGGTTCGAGCGTCAGAAGGTTCCCGGAATTCGTCCGCGAGTCCATCGCCCCTGTCGATCAGGCTCCTTACGCCGAAGGGGACGGCGCCTTCGCCGCGATCTCTTCCGCGTACGCCAGCAGGTCTTTCGCCCGCTTGGCGACGGGGATGTCCACCATGCGCCCATCGACCTGCACCGAGGCGTGGCCGCGCTCTACCGCCTCGTCGAAGGCCGCGACGACCTTGCGGGCGCTCTCGATCTCTTCGTCCGAAGGGCAGAAGATGCGGTTCACGGGCTCCACCTGGGCGGGGTGGATGAGGTATTTGCCCTTCATGCCAATCGACTTCACGTACTCGGTCTCGGCGACGAGGCCGGGTTCGTCGCGGAAGTCGCCGTAGGGCGTGTCCAGCGCCTGCAGCCCGTAGGCGGTGCAGCAGTGGACGATGACCCGGCGCGCGTATTCCAGCTCGCGGCCGTCGGGGCGACGCGCGACCGCGAGGTCGGCGGTGTAGTCGTAAGCGCCGAGCGAGATCGCTGCCAGGCGCGTCGAGGCCAGCGCGATCTCCTCGCAGCGCAGCACCCCCTTGGCGGACTCGATGCTGGGGATAAGGACCACTGTGCCGGGGCGGACGCCGCTGTTGGTCTCCGCCTCACGAATCATCACGTCCAGGTCGCGGATGTGCTGCGCGCCCTCGGCCTTGGGAAAGGCCAGCCCTGCCAGGTCCGGCGACACGACGGCCATGATGTCGTCCCGGGTGAGGCCGGTGTCCAGGTGATTCACGCGCACGTGCACTGTCTTACCCGCCGCCCTCAGCGAGGGCAGGTTCTTGCGCACCAGGTCGCGCGCCGTCATCTTCTCCGCCGGCGGCACCGAGTCCTCCATATCGAGGACGATGACGTCCGCCTGAGCGCCGTGAGCGCGCTCGATCATGTTCTCGCGGTTGGCGGGGACAAATAAAAGGGTGCGCATCAGCAACATCGGTGGCCTCTCCTGCGTCAAGTGCGCGGGCGTGTCGTGCCCAAGAGTAAACAGCGCGCGGCGAACAGCATAGGGTGGGGCTGTCTGTCCTCTAGCAGACGCGTCTTGCGAGAGCCGCCGGGAGGCGCGACGCCTCTATTCCAGCTCCACCGATCCCGGCGCCTCGTACTTGAGAATCGCCTCGCGGATCGCGTTCAGGTTCGCCGGCGCCTGAGGCCGTCCGGTCTCGGGGTTCATATAAGCGTATTCGTGCGTGATCTCGGCCACGGGCTTGCCGGTAGTGGCGCTGCTGACCAGGCACTGGAAGTTGATGCGCGTGCCGCGAAGCCTGGCGCAGCGCATCTGCACCCGGGCGCCCTCCTGCCAGGTCAGCGGCGACAGAAATCGCGCCTCGGAACGCACGTTGAAGCGCAAAATGCCGCCCTCGGCCCGGGCGCCCAACGCGCCGTCATAGTCGACCAGCGCCAGCTCCGTCAGCGCGAAGAGCACGCCCATGTGTACGAAGGCGGTGCCGCCGAAAGTGTCCGTGTGGCGCGTCTGGAAGAGCGCCGAGAACTTGTAGGGCGTTGGTTCCGGCATTGGCCTGGCTACGGCCGCAGCCGCAGGGAAGCGCCTCGGGTGAGGCCGAAGAGCAGCGCCGACGACTCCAGGGTCTCCACACCGCCGATGGCGATGGTCAGCAGCAGGATCCAGGTTTCGTCCAGAGCCCAGGCCAAGGCGAACCCGATCAGTGCCAGGGCGACGACCGCGGACCTGAAGCCGCGCAATAGCAGGACGTTGTGCTGAGGGTCTTGCACCGTCGACAGCCGGAAGCGCTGAAACGCCGACCACGAGCGCGCGAACAACACCGCGGCGATGGTCAGAAGCGCTACCTGCCCGGTTTCCCTGAGTACGGCCTCGATGGTCATCGCCTATCTATGGTATGCAGGTCCCCGCAGTGAGTCCATCGGATTGTGCACGTTGTCACAATAGAGCGTTGAGCCCACCGCCCCGCCCGACTCACTCGTCCACTTTCACGCACGTGACCTCGAACACCTCTCGCGGCCTGCCGTGCAGCAGCCGGCGGCCCCAGGTCGATGGTATCGCCAGCGCTTCGTCGCGGCTCAGGCGGCGCACGTCCGCCATCCGCAGCCCCGCGCGGCCGTACGGCGCCTTCAGCGCTTCGAGCGAGGCGGCAGGAGACGCTGGCCGCTGCCTCGCCGAGGCCGGCGCCGTGGTCGTGTCCGGCGTCGTAGGTCAGCACCAGGCCAAATGTCGCGCCGGGCTTGCCAAGCGAGGCCAGTCCGCTCAGCACTCGCGCGTCGGCCGATAGCAGGCCGCGCAGCAGCGCCGCCCAGGGGAAGTTCACGCGCACCTCGTCGGCAATCCCTACCAGATCATCCGGTGGCTCCTCGACCGACCCCACGGCGAATACCGCGTTGGCGACCCCACCCCGCGCCGGCTTGCGCGAGGCCCTGTAGGCGTACATCTTCATTGCCTCGGCGTCGGGATCCAGCCCCAGGTAGAGGGTCCCGGCGTCGCGGCGGGCCCGCTCGTATGCCCAGCGGCCGTCGCCGGCGCCGACATCGATGACCACGCGGGGCGCGCACGCCAGCACATTGAGCAGATCCTGCTCCGACTCGACCACGCTGGCGCCCTGAAGTACCTTCATCGCCTGGGCGAATGATATCGCTCGCGCAGGGAGCACCACGGCGATCGCCTCGGCAGCGCTGTCGGTCCTTGCCGGCCTGAGTCTGGTGAAATGCTGAGCCCGGAGCGCTTGGCCCGGCGGGCTGGTGTTTATGTGGTCGGGGAGCGCAGATTCGAACTGCGGACCTCCTGGTCCCAAACCAGGCGCTCTAACCTGACTGAGCTACACCCCGAAGCCAAGTACAGTCTAGCAGTCGGGCGATCTGAGGATTTGGATTTTGGAATCTTGGATGAGACTAGTGCCAAAGTCCAAACCCATATTCCAAACTCCACTCCTAGCTCGGACATCTCGGGCAGGCCCAGGGCTCGCTGTGCGCGTAGCCGCAGCGGCCGCAGTCCCACTCCGAGCTCGGTGCCGCCCAGACCGCGCTTTGCGGCTCCCAGCGCCGGTGCCGGTGCTCGAAGCTGATCGCTTTGCCGCAGCGTGGACAGGCGCCCTTCGTGAGGGTGAGCAGACTGCGGTCGCGCAGGTGCATCGAAAGCACCATCGCCGCCGCCGAGAGCACGAAGGCAAGTCCCGCCAGACCGCTCACCATCGGCGACACCAGGCGCGCCCCGAAGGCGAATACGGCGAATCCCCAGGCCAGCGCCGCCACCATCGCTAGCAGCGCGTCGACGGCCGAGCGCGTATTCGTCACGCCGGCACCTCCACCTGGAGCCGGTCGAAGGGCTCCTGGACGCCGCTGCGCCGCGCCCACTAGCTCCGCAATCGTCTCGACGCCGTGCCTGGCGCAGTACCTCTCGATGCCTTCCAGCACCTCCAGCGGCGCCAGCGGGTTCGCGAATGTAGCGGTCCCGACCTGCACCGCTGCCGCCCCGGCCATCAGGTACTCGAGCGCGTCCGACGCGGTCGAGATGCCGCCGCAGCCGATGATCGGCACGTCGACGGCCTGGGCCACCTGATAGACCTGGCGCAGGTTTACCGGCTTCAGCGCCGGCCCCGACAAGCCCGCGAAGGTCATGCCGATGACCGGCTTGCGCCCTTCGACGTCCACGAGCATCGCCTGGAGGGTGTTGCCGACGCAGAGGGCGTGCGCCCCCGCCTCGACGACCGCGCGCGCGATAACGCGCGGATCGGCGACGTTCGGCGTCAGCTTGACGATCACCGGCAGCGTGGTCTCGCGCACGACCCCGCGCGTTACGGCGGCCGCGGTCTCCGGGTCCTGGCCGAACTCCATGCCGCCCCGCTGGGCGTTGGGGCTGCTGATGTTCAGCTCCAGGCCGGCGATGCCGGGCGCGCCCTCCAGCCGGTGAGCAACCTCGGCATACTCCTCCACGGTGGAGCCCAGAATGCTTGCGATCACCGGCACGCGCCAGGTCTCGTACACCGGACAGAGGGCGCGGATCAATGTGCCGACGCCGATATTCTGCAAGCCAATCGAGTTCAGCATCCCCGCCGGCGTCTCGGCGATGCGCACCTGGGGGCTGCCGCGCCGCGGCGCCAGCGTCGTCGTTTTGGTGACGATGCCGCCGAGGCGCTGAATGTCGAACACCTTGGCGTAGTCGGCGCCGTAGCCGAAGGTGCCGGACGCCACCATCACCGGGTTCGGCAGGGTCAGGCTGCGCTTCGCGCCCGGAGCAAGCTCGACTGACAGGTCAACGGCCATGATCGCGATTATAGGCGTGGAGGCTGGTAGACTCGCGGCCGATGAAGCTGCCAAACGCGGACCGTGCGATCATCAGCGAGGGCAAGGTCATGATCTACCTACTCGAGGAGTCTCACCCGGACAACCGGGGTAAGGCTCGACTCCTCCGCGCATTGGGCTATTCGAGAGAGGAATGGCGCCGACTGGAGTCAGACCTGCGCGCACAACACTTGACGCAAGAGGCGGACGACCTGGGTGTTGACAGCTACGGTGGCCATCGGTGGCAAATAGTCGCCCCACTCGATGGCCCTTCGGGAAGCGCTAGAATGAAGTCAATCTGGCTCTTCGAACCAGGTTCGGCCGCGACTTATAACTCTCTATCCAGCAGACTGATGAAACGACCCAAACTTCACGAGAGCGCCGTCCTACTCAGAGACCTGCCCGATCTAGGTCTGCGTTCGGGTCACATTGGGGTCGTCGTCCACGTTTACGAGAGCGCGGCGTTCTATGTGGAGTTCCTGGACACGCGCGGCTACACCGTTGCGCTCGTTCTACTCCCTTCCGACGATGTCCGCGCTGCCACACAGAAGGACATGACTCCCAGTTCGTGGCCGGATCCATTGCCGTCGGGCATGGCGGCTCCGATTGCTGACGCAACGACGGCGCCTCCAGCGATCGCACGGTAAGGACAGCCCCGACGGTTTTGTAGAAAACCAAAGGGCCCTTCCTTGCGGAAGGGCCCTTTCGGTGCCGGCCGCCTGAGCGGCCTTTAGTCTTCCTTGAGGCTTGGCGAGAGTTCGCGCACTACCGGGCGCGACGCCCCTGAACCCATCTTGCTGATGCTGCTCATCGGGTCGCCTTCCCAGAGAGTGTCCGAAGCCGAGTTACGGAAGGCCTTAACCTCGCCGCAAACCTTGCAATGGCCCATGCTCATGGCGCCGTGCGGGCTTTCGATCAGCCAGTGGTGCCGGCAGGCCGGCGCTTCTTCCTGGATGACCTCTGCTTCGATAACTGGGGCCTGCATCTTCAACCTCCGGGGTCCAATTTCCCTGTCACCTATTAATACGTTCTTTAGGTGGCATCTGGATCAATCAGCCCGATAAATCTAGCATCGACTTAATATGTCGTCAAGGTTTCTACGTAATTTACCTTATCCAGAGTGTAAAATGTCTGTGAACCTTCTCTCAATCCAATACGCCGCCTATAATTGAATCGGCAGCAGTAGGGGCAACACCCGGTTTTATGCAAACCTCCAAGCAACAAATCCTCGCCCTCCTCAAGCGCACGGGAAGCGCAACCGTTGAAGAAGCGGCCGGCGCGCTCTCCCTCGCTTCGATGACCGCCCGTCAGCACCTCACCGGCCTCGAGCGCGACGGCCTCGTCGAGGCCGAGAAGGTCAAGCGCCAGACCGGCCGTCCTCATTACGTCTATAAGTTGACGCCGAAGGGCGAGGATATGTTCCCCCGCCGCTACGACCTCCTGGCACAGCTTCTCCTGGACGAGCTGGCGGCGCTATCGCCCGGCGATATCGAAGGCCTATCAAGCGGCGAGAAGCGCTCAATGCTCATTCAGCGCGCGGCCGATAGGCTGGCCGAACGTCACCGCCCCCTCCTGCAAGGCCGCGAGCTCCCCGATCGGGTAGCGGCTACAGCCGGCCTCCTTCATGCGATGGGCGGCTTCGCCGAGTGGCTGGAGACCGACGAAGGCTTCGAGATTCGCGACTACAACTGCGTGTTCTCGCGCATCGCCCCCGACACCGAGAGTGGCTGCGAGTGGCACGTGAGGCTCCTGAACCGCCTCCTGGACTACCCGGTTACCCACAATGTCGTGTCCAATGGCAACGTGCGTTGCTGCCGCTACCTGGTCTCGCTGCGTCCGGCTGCCGTCAACGGCGCGCGGTCCAAAGGCCTGGCGGCGCGGGGGCGTGGAGTGGAGACTTATGCCTGACCCCATCACCGAAGGCGTCGTCATGGCCGCCCTCTCCAGGGTTGAGGACCCCGAGCTGCATCGCGACATCGTGTCGCTGAACATGGTGCGCGACCTCAAGATCGAAGGCTCGAAGGTTTCGATGACGCTGATGCTCACGACGCCGGCATGTCCCCTCACAGGCCCTTTCAAGGAGTCGGTCGAGCAGGCGCTTCTCGGCCTTGCCGGGGTGGAAACGGCGGACGTCAACCTGGACGCGGAGGTCCGCGCCCACCTGAGCCAGTCCGGCCCCAAACCCATCGAAGGCGTCAAGAACATCATCGCGATAGCTTCGAACAAGGGCGGCGTCGGCAAGTCGACCGTCGCGGCCAACCTCGCGATCGCCCTCGCCCGCCGTGGAGCCAACGTCGGCCTGCTCGACGCCGACATCACCGGCCCCAACATCCCCACCATGTTCGGCCTGCCTGCCGGCTTCCTGGCCCAGGGCGAGGGCAGCGGCGGTCTGCGGCCCTTCGACAAGTACGGCGTGCGGGTTTGCTCGCTGGGGTTTGTCCTGCCGCGAGGCACTCCCGTGGTCTGGCGAGGCCCGATGATCGGCACGGCGGTCCGCCAGCTCCTGCACGACATCCAGTGGGGAGACCTGGACTACTTGATCGTGGACCTGCCGCCGGGCACGTCTGACGCCTCTATGAGCATGGTTTCCGAGGCGCCGATCGCCGGCGCGGTCATCGTCAGCACGCCCCAGGAGGTGGCGCTCGAAGACGCGACGAAGGCCGTGGCGATGTTCGACCGCCTGCAGGTGCCGGTCTTCGGTATCGTCGAGAACATGAGCTACTTCATCGCCCCCGATACGGGCAACCGATACGAGATCTTCGGGCACGGCGGCGCCCGCGCGGCCGCCGAGGAGCTGGGCCTGGAATTCCTGGGCGAAGTCCCCCTGGACCAGGCGGCGCGGGAGACCTCAGACGCCGGGGTCCCCATCACTGAATACGCGCCCGACTCTCCTACGTCCAAAGCCCTCATGGGCGTCGCCGAGAAGATCGCGGCCCGCTGCAGCGTGCAGCAATTTTTAGCGGAGGTCAGTTAACTGTCCGAATGGCTTAATTTCCTGAACCGCGGCCAGCCCGGCGCCGCCCAACAGCCGGCAGCAGATCAACCAGCGGGCGACACCGCCGAGCCGCGACGCCGCGGCGGCCGGCGCCCGGCGGCAACGCCGCGAACAACCCCACGCTCAACCTCGGCGGCAGCCTCCGAAGGCGGCCGCCCCACGCGTTCGCGGGCCCGCGCCGCTGCCGTGTCCACCCCGGACGCGCCCGTGGCCGAGGCGCCCGTGGCCGCGCCAGCGCCTGAATCGGCGCCGCAAGCCGCGGGCACGACGCCGGCACGCGGTCGCAGAGTCCCGCGCGCCGCGGCGCCGCCCGCGCGCGCACCGACCGCGACCACGCCACGGCGCACGGGCAGGGCTGCTCCGGCCGAGGCCATCGAGCCGGCCGCCACCGTCGCGGACGCCGCCACGGAGGCCCAGATCGCCGCCGCGCTGGCGCAAAAAACGCCCGGAGGCGCTCGTGGCCGGACCGCCGCCCCGAGAGGCCGTGGCCGGGCCGGACCCATGGAGCCGGCGGCGGCGCCGGAACCCGTAGCCGAGGCTCCGGAGGCCGACGCAGCCGCCGCCGACACCGCATATACGGCTGGGCGGCCCTACCGCGACGGCTCCCGGCGCGGTAGCCGCGGCCGCGGCGGCCGTGGCCGCGAAGGGGGCGCCGCGGCGCCGCAGCTCCGCAGCGACCGGCCGGCGCCCGCAAGCCAGCCGGCAATCGGCAGGGACGCGCGCGGCGGCTCGGTCGAGTCTTTGCTCGCCCGCCAAAACGTCCTCTTCGAGGACTTCGCCAACCAGCAGACCCAGGCCCTGCGCGAGATCCAGCGGTCTGTCCAGGGCGGCGGCAGGGGCCGGGCGGCAGGCGATGCCGTGGCGCCGATTATCCTGCCCAGGGTCGGCGTCTTCCTGGACGTGCCCAACGTGGTCTTCGCCGCGGACGACGCCGGTGTGCGGGTGCACTTCGGCAAGCTTCTGGACTACCTGACCCAGGGCCGCCAACTCGTGCGCGCCACCGCCTACGCCCCAATCACCGACGACCCCATGACCCGCTTCGAGAGCCAGCGCTTCGTGCATCCGGTCCTCGGCCAGGGCTACAAGATCGTCACCAAGCCCTGGAAGCGCTTCGCCGATGGGGGCATGAAGGCCAACTTCGACATCGAGCTCGCGGTCGACATCCTCACGATGTCCGACCGCCTCGATATCGTGGTCTTGCTTTCCGGCGACAGCGACTTCAAGCGCGTCCTGGAGCTCGTCGAAAGCAAGGGCGTCCGCGTGGAGGTCTGCGCCTTCGCCCAAAGCACAGCCAGCGAGCTCCGCGCCGTCGCCGACCAGTACATCGACCTGGGCTCGATCCTGGACCTGGTCCGCCCCTGAACTCCTCGTCCTGATCCCTCTCCTCCCCCTCTCCGTTGACGGAGAGGGGGCCAGGGGTGAGGTCACCGGCCGTACATCGAAGGCATCCTGAAGGTGAACTGCTCCAGGCTCTTCGGCGGCCTGTCCTCCCAAAGGATGGTCGAGGTCGCCGTCACGATCGACCCTCGCAGGACCGGGGTGGCGAAGCCTGCCATTTTCACCTCGGCCTCCAGCATCCGCGCGGAGACGTCCAGCGCCTGGCGCATACCCGCGCCCGCGGCAACACAGTCATCGTGATGAAGCAGGGCCACGGCGACCAACCGCTCCCGAATCGTCCGCAGCATTGCCAGCGTGTTCCGTGCCGCCGTACCGACGTTGCCGCCCACGTCGGCGACGACGAAGATGCGGTTCAGGGCCAGGTCCTGGCCGTCGAAGCGCCCCCGCAGTTGTTGCCGCAGCGCCTCATGGTTCAGTCTCGGATCGACGCAGATGTTGATCAGCGCGGCCGCCATTTTCTCGCCTCCGCTAGAATGCCCTCAATTGTTTTTTGGTAGAGCGATGATATGTGATCGTTAGAGTAGCTCTGTTAGGTTGGGGACAGACCCGCCTTATTCTGGAGGCCCCGCATGCAGCTTCGATTCACTGGATTGCTCGTCGCATTCGTCGCAATCGTAGGATTTGTCGCGCTTCAGCCGGGTAGTAGCCGGGACACCGCCGCCGCGGTCGTCGAGACCGGCACGCCGGGGACGCCCGGCACGTCGACCACGGTCCCCGCTACGGCGACCTCAACCACTGTGCCCGCTACGGCCACCGTGGCAGCATCGCCAACCGCAACGTCGACTCCGGGGCCAGCCAGCGCGCCGGTGCTGCTTTTCCCGACCAGCCAGTGCATCGGCACCTTCCCCTTCCCCACCAGCGCCAACGTCACCTTCTTCTGGATCGGGCCATCGAACGTGTCCAGCATCTATCTGGACGTGAGCACTCTCGACAACAACTTTGCCGATGGTACTTACATCACGTTCGTCTTTCCCTCTGGCACAACCTCCTTTACGCTCAACGGCGCCCAGCCCGGCCAGGCGCTCTTCTGGCGCGTGACCGGCCTGGGCCTCAACGGCCAGTTCGTTTCCTCCAACTTCGCCGGCCTCACTCCCTGCGCCCCGCAGCGGCTGCTCAGCACAAGTTGGGTCTGCACGGGCAGCGGGCGGGCCACGGTGACCTTCCGATGGGCGCCTACCTCTTCGCCCGGCCTCCTCCAATTCCTGGACATCACCCTGTTCAATAACGGCTTCGCGCCCAACACCTTCCTCGGTGCGGGCGCCCTGCCGCCGGACCAGCAGGCCCTGATCTGGCCGGGCATCCTGGCAAATTCGGTCCACTACTGGCGCGTGAACACCCTGACCCTATTCGGCTGGGGCCCCAGCCAGACGGGCACCTTCGTCGCCCAGTGTCCCCTCTAGCGGAATCATCGCCTTCCCGCTCCCCTCTCCCTCCTGGGAAATAGGTGGCCACAGGGTTGCCAAGCGCCTCCCCGCTTCCCGCCTCCCCTCTCCCTCGCTGGGAGAGGGGCCGGGGAGAGGGTTGCTCCCGCGATCCGCCCGCCGTACCGTGCGCTCATGAAGCACTGCGGCCGCTGCGGCACGGTTCTCGAGTCCAAGGCGGATGAAGGCGGCCACGCCGCCGCCATCTGTCCTGCCTGCGGCTGGCGCTGGTATGACAACCCCGTCCCCGTGACGCTTGTCCTGGTGACCACGGCTGACGGCAACGTGGTCTACACCCGCAAGGACAGCTTTGAGCCCTGGCGCTGGACCGTGGTGGCGGGCTTCATCGAGCGCGGCGAGACCGCTGAAGCGGCGGCGCTGCGCGAGGTCAAAGAAGAGACCAACCTCGATGCCGAAATGGTGCGCTTCATGGGCACGCATTTCCTCCCCAACCGCACCGACCAGCTGGTGATCGCCTTCCACGTCCGCGTCATTGGCGGCACGCCTCTGGCCGGCGACGACGTCGACCAGATCGACATCGCGCCGCCGGACCCGTCGCGCCTGCGCGAAGGCGCCACCTCTCAGTGGCTGGTGCGGACGTACCTGCAGGAGCAGCAGGCGAATCGCCCCAGGCCTCTGTCTTCGTAGGCGGGCATTCAGCAACGGGCGACTGATGCCTCTTCTGGCTGACAGCTGATTGCTGATACCCGACAGCTGACCGCCTCGTCTAAACCTTGTACCCCCCGTCGACGCTGATCACCTGGCCGGTAATGCCGCCCGACTCCGGCGCCGCCAGCAGCGCCGCCATGGGTCCGAGCTCCTCCGGCTCCAGGATGCGGTCCAGGAGGTTATCGCGCGCCAGCGACGCCTTCGCGCCCTCGACGTCAGTACCCATGCGGCGGGCACGGCCTTCGATGTTGATCAGCCGGGTGTTGGTCCAGCCGGGACAGAGGCAGTTCACCGTGATCCCCTGCCGCGCGACCTGCGCCGCCAGGGCCCGCGTGAAGCCGATAATCCCGTGCTTGGCGGCGGTGTAAGCCAGGGCGCCGCCGCTACGCTTCGCATATCCGGAGCCAATGCTGATGATGCGCCCGTAGTTATGGTCCCGCATCGAAGGCAGGGCGGCGCGGGTCGCCCAGTAGTGAGTCGTCAGATTCAGAGTCAGGTTGTCGGCAAACACGTCGTCGTCGTGAGTGAAGGGGTCCTGGGAGCCCTGCCTTGGCGCGCCGCCGCCGGCGTTGTTCACTAGTATGTCGAGCTTCCCGAAGCGCTCGATCGCGGTCGCGACGGATGCCTGGGTTTGCTCGCGGTCCATGGCGTCGCAGCGCAGGGCCAGGCCGTCGCTACCCGCGGCGCGGGCCTCTTCGACTACCACCTCGAGTTCGGACACCGTCCGCGAGGATACGACGATGGTCGCGCCCTCGCGGGCCATCTCCAGCGCGATCGCGCGGCCGATACCGCGGCCGCCGCCCGTCACCATCGCCACCAAACCGTCCAGGCGCCCCATGTGCTGCTCCTCTCGAATCCTGCTCCCAGGCTGCAGAGTAGCGGCGGCGATGGCGGATTGACATACCAAGGAGGACCGGCCGGACCCGATCCGTGCGCTATGATGGCTCCGGCGGGGAAAATCGAGGTGCTCCTTGGTGCGTCACTCCACCCGCCGCTTTGTCTTACTCCTTGCTGGCCTGTTCAGCGCAGTAGCCATCGCCTGCGGCACTCCCGCCGACCAGAAGCCCGACCCCACATCGACGTCAGAGCCGCCGGCCCCACCCGACGCCGCCGCGATTCAGAGCCTGGACCTTGCGCAGGTCGCCGCCGTCCAGGGCTTCATGCGCCAGATCGGCGGCGGCGAGCTCGACAAGGCGTCCGTGCAGTACGCCGACCTGACGAAGGACGGCCGCGATGAGGCGATTGTGCCGGTTTCGTCCGGCGGGACCCTCGGCAACCTCGGCTATGTCGTCCTGACCCTGCGCTCCGGCTCCCCCGCCGCCATCCTGACCGCCCAGCGCGACCGCAACAGCATCGGCGGCGTCACGCTAAACGTCGAAGACGGCAAGCTGGTCAAGTACATCGGCAAGTACGGCCCCGAAGACCCGCGCTGCTGCCCGACGCTGCTGGTCAAGACCACCTACTACTGGGACGGGGCCAACCTTCAGGTAGAGCGCGAAGACGAGATCAAGGCAGGCAACCAGAAGCAATAAGTTGGAAGCCGGGGTTGGAGGTTAGAAGATTGATCCGAAGCCCCCTCTCCGTTGACGGAGAGGGGGTTGGGGGTGAGGTTCGCACGAGGAATCGCGCCGAGACCGTCGAGGCCGCGCGCGGAAACTTCGATTTTGGTCAGGGTGTCGGGCGGTTAGCGCCGGTCGTAGCCGCCGCCACCTCCGCCGCCGCCACCTCCGTAGCGAGGGCGCTCGCGGGCCTCGTTGACCCGCAGGGAGCGGCCGCCGAAGTCCTTGCCGTCCAGGGCCTGGACGGCCTTGTCGGCGTCACCATCCGCCATTTCAACGAAGCCGAAGCCTCGCGGCCGGCCGGTGTCCCGGTCCTGCGGCAGCGAAACGTCGATTACTTCGCCGTGCGCGGCGAACAACCGTCGCACTTCGTCCTCCGTTGCTGAGAACGGCAGGTTACCTACGTAGATTCTCTTCGCCAATTTCCACCCTCGTCCGACACTGTCGGCAAATTATCCGCCTGTGGCGGACTTCACATTGCTGCTCAGGGTCCAGACCGGGTGCCAACCGCGTAGCCTCGAAAAACCTGAACAGAGTCGACCGACCTCAGTCTAATTGACGGTTATTGGCAGGGACAAGGCCACGCGCGCGGATTCGCGAAACTGATAGGACTTTCTTGTGCCTCGCCGCTGCCTTGGTCTTGCCGATCCGCGCCGCGCCGGCACCGCTGCCGCCGGCCGAAAGCATAACCAGGTGAGGCGATGCCGGCGGCTGCCGCCGTACTATTGCCCCCATGCAAGAAGTCATCGTTGCCGGCGGCGGCATCGCGGGCGCGGCCACCGCGATCCATCTCGCGCGCCGCGGCCGCAAGGTGCTGTTGGTGGACCGCGCTGTCTTCCCCCGCCGCAAAGCCTGCGGCGAAGGCCTCTTCCCCGCCGGCGCCCGCGAGCTCCGCGGCCTGGGGGTCCTCGACTGCGTCGAGGGCGAGGTGCTGGAGACACTACGCTTCCATGGTTACGGCCACACCGCCCAGGCCCGCCTGGGCTCGCCTGACGCTCCTGCCCTTGGCGTCCGTCGCGACATCCTGGACGCGGCCCTGTTGCGCGAGGCGGAGCTGGCCGGTGTCGAAATCCGCCAGGGCGTCCGTGTCGGCGAACTGACCCCCGAAGGCAACAGCGCCTACTCGCTCCTGCTCGGAGCGCGCCGGCAGGAGGCGGCCGTCATCGTGGCGGCCGATGGTCTGGGATCGAGCCTGCGACGTCAGGCCGGGCTGGAAGCGTCCCGGCCTGGCAAGCGCTACGGCATTTCCGCCCACGTCGAGCTGCGCAAGGCGCCCGAACCGGCCGTCGATGTCTTCTTCCGGCCGGGATTCGAGGTGTACGTGACGCCGGTGCGCGGGCGTCTGGTGAACGTGGCTGTGCTGATGTCGAAGCCCCTGACACGGATGCTGGCCGGGCAGCCGGACCAGGCGTTGGAAGAGCTGCTGCGCCGTGAGCGCTGCCTCCCGGACCCCTGGAAGGTCGCCGACGCGCCGCTGGTGGCGGGGCCGTTTCCTGCGCGCGCGACGAAGCTCTGGAGCCGCAACCTTGTCCTCGCCGGCGACGCCGCCGGCTTTTTCGACGGCATCACCGGCGAAGGCATGTCGCTGGCGCTGGTCTCCGCCCGTCATTGCGCCGAGGCCGTCGACGGCTTTTTGCGCACAGGTTCCGCGAAGCCCTTCGCCCTTTATCAGAAGCGCCGCCGAGCGCTGGCGCGCAACTCAGAGCTCCTCGGGCGCCTGACCCTGGCCCTGGCCGCGCGGCCCTGGCTGGCGCGGCGCTGCCTCCGCTCTCTCTCGCGCCACCCCGCGACCTTCTCGAAGCTCGTCGCGATCAGCAGCGGCGAGGCCGGCCTGCGCTCGCTCCGGCCGGCCGACCTGGCGAGCCTGATGGTTGGGTAGGAACCCCTGGTTCGCAGCAATTAGCAATCAGTGATTGGCAATTAGGCCTTTCTGCCTGACGGCTGACGACCGACGACTAATTACTGAGTTACTGATTACCAAGTACTTCCTCAAAATAGGCCCGGCAGAAAGCGCGGCTTGTCCGCGAAGTGTTCCTGATAGCCCGGCAGCCGCGATAGCAAGGCTTCTTCCTCGCGGATGCGCGCCGCCAGCAACGCGGCGTTCGCCAGCGAGGCGGCCGCAGCGGCGCGCGTCAGGCCGAAGGCTGCCGGCAAACAGAACAGCTCCACCGCCACGACGGCGTAGTTCGGGTGCCGAACGTAGGCGTAGGGCCCGCCTGTCGCGACCTCCATGGCCGCCGGGACGGCGGCGCGCGCGTTCCAGCGCCTACCAAGCGTGAGCAGGGTCCAGACTCGCACACCCTGCGCCGCGATGAGCCCGGCGAGCAAGGGCCATTTCGGACGCCGGCTGCCAACAAGCGCCGTGCTGCCGATCACGGCCGTGTGCAGCGCCACGATTAACGGGAACGTGCGCCGGCTCCATTGGCCTTCTTCGCTGGCGTCGAAGGAGCCGATGTTGCGGCGCGAATAGGCCAGCTCGGCCAGGCGCGCCCCGGCCATATAGCCGCAGACCAGGAGGCGCGTCAGCACCGGCGCAAGAGCATCATTTCGACCGAGACGCCGGGGCCGAAAGCGGCCAGGATGCCCCAGCCGCGCGGCGCGCCGTCATCATCGAAGTAACGCCGCAACACGTCGAAGATGGCGGCGGAAGAGGTGTTGCCGTACTCCGAGAGCGACTCCCAGGACCAGCGCGTCAGGCAGCGCTCGATGCCCAGGGTCGCTTCGAGTTGCGACAGGACGCGGGCGCCGCCCGGATGCAAGAGCCAAAACCCGAAGTCATCGACGCTGAGCCCGCGCGGCGCGGCCAGCAGGCGCAACGCCGATTCCGTGGCCGGTGGCAGCAGGCTCACGAGCTCGCGCCCGAGAAGTGGCTGGAAGCCCCGGTCGGTGAGCTCGAAGCCCAGCACCGAGGCCGGCGCCGGCGACAGCACGCTGACGCTGTCCACTATCTCCAGGCCGTGCTCGCCCTCGCCCGCTTCGAGATAGGCCGCTCCGGCGCCGTCGCCGAAGATCAGCGTCGAGGTGAGGTTCCCCTCCTCCGCCGAGGGCTGGAAGGCGAGCGAGCAAAGCTCGCAGGCGACGGCGAGGGCGGCGCTGCCGGGCCGCGCCCGCAGAAAGTCGGCGGCGCGCGCGATTCCAAGCGCGCCGCCGGCACAACCGGCCATGGTGATCGGCAGGCGGGTGGTTTCGCAGGCCAGCGGCATACGTTGGACGAGATCGACGTCCCAGCCCGGCACCATGTAGCCGGTGCAGGAAGACGCGGCCACGAAACGCACCTTCTCGCGGTCGCCGGCGACGGCATTCGTGGCTGCCGCCAGGGCCAGGCCGGGCGCGACCTCGCGATAAATATTGTTCCGCTCTTCGATGGACCCGAGAGCCCCGATGCGCTCGGTGGGAAGGCAGACCGCGCGCTGCTGGATGTGGCTGCCGCGGGCAAGGGCCGCGGCCTGCCTGGGCGCGCCGCTGACGGCGCCGATCCGGGCCGCCGCCTCGGCCTGCGAGATCCGGTGCTCTGGGTGGGCGACGGCCGCCCGGATGATGCTTACGCGCTGCACAGGCTCAGGATAGACCTAATTGGCGCCGCGACGTTTTCCGAATGCTTGCAAACCGCTGCCAGAAGGCTTCTTAGCCGGTCAGATACTTCCTGAACCAGGCCAGGGTGAGCGCCCAGGCGTCTTTGGCGGCCGCTTCGTTGTAGCTGCCGCCGGTGTCGTTGAAGAATGCGTGGTTCGCGCCGTCATAGATCTTGATCTGGTAAGTCTTGCCGGCTGCCTTGAGCTGTTCCTCCACCTGCGGGCTTTGGCCGGTGATACCCCTGTCGTTACCGCCGTAGACCGCGAGCACCGCCGCCTGCGTTTCGCCGAGGCGGCTCATGACGCGCTGGGCGGTGCCGTAATAAGGCGCCGCCGCCTTCATGTCCTTGCTCGCGACCGCCAGCTCCCATGTATAACCGCCGCCGAAACAGAAGCCGGTCACACCCAGCGCATTCGCCTTCACGAAAGGCTGCTGCTTCAGGTAATCGACGCTTGCCAGCAGGTCCGCGACAAGGTCATCGGCGTTCGTACGGGTGAGGGCGCCCGTGGCCACGGCGGTGTCGGCGGTCGTGCCGCCGCTCCTCGACACGAGGTCTACCGCCAGCCCGACGAAACCCTCCTTGGCGTAGCGACGGGCGATGTCCTTCGTGTGCTCGTTCAGACCGCGATTCTCGTGGATGATGACCAGCGCGGGAAACGACGTCCCGCTGGCCGGCCGCGCCAGGTACGCCTTGATGTCCGAGGCAGGTCCCTTGTAGCTGACGTCGCGCACCTGGATGGCCGGATCCGTCGGCTGGACCGTGACGCCGGGGCCGGATGCCGGCGGTGGCGTCGCCGGGACGTCGGTCGCGCGCGGCGCCGTCGTCGCCGTGGCCTTGGATGCGTTGGTGGGCGACGGCGGCCTCGTCGGAGTCGCCGCAGCCGAGGGCCAGCAGGACGCTGGCCGTCAGCGGCACGCTGCCGGTGACGTACAGCACCTTGCGCAGAAGCTCCCGGCGCGAAAGCTCCCGTTCCTTGTAGTCGTCCGCAAACTCCTCGACGACGTAGCGCTGGTAGACGTTTAGCGTATCGAGCGGGTTCACTCAGGCCTCCTGAATTTGTCGAGCGATGATCCACGTAAGGGTACGAATTATGAGCCTGGGAGGATGCCCTGTCGCGGCGCGGCAGACAAAGCGATCGGCGCCCGGTCCCAACCCGCGGCGGCATCTCTGACCGGGCAGCGGATGAAGCTCATGTCTCGCTTCGGTGCGTAGTCCTCGTACCTCCTGGCCTGCTCGTCGCTCATCCAGCCGGCGCGAACCCTGTACCCGGCGGTCGAGCCGTGGTTCTCCTCGACTTCCTCCGTGAACTCCCAGGCTTCGCCGCGGACGGTTGCCAGAATCTGATTCAGCTCCCCGGCATGGGTAGGTCCAATGATTCGCGACCATGACCGCGATGTCGAAGAGTGGTGCGGATGAGCCCCAGTGGCAAGGACGCGTCTCATCGAAGGCCTCGTCGGGCAGGTCTTCCAACGACTCTCGCCAACTTTCGGCCGAGGCCTCGAACCAGTGCTTGATGTCGTCCACGTGGGCCTGCGAAGGCTCGATCGTGTCGCGCAGGCCACGCGGCCAGTCGGCTGGCCGCCCAATGCCTGGGCGCCGCTTCGAAGGCATAGGAGTAATAGATGTGGCTCCAGCCCGCGGTGTGCTTGAGGATGCCCAGCACGGAACGATAGCCGCCGGCGGCGCTCAGGGCTTCCTCCAGCGAGAGGTCCTTGAGGTTGGCTACCAGCGTGCGACGGGCGCTGTCCAGGACTGTCGATGCCAACTCCGCTGTGGTTTTCATTGGGCGTCGTGGCCAAGCAGCGTTTCCTTCTGCTGAAGGATAACAGCCTGCCAGCCCATGGCTCCGAGCATACGGAAGGCCATAGACTCACCGCCCTTGTTCGCGACCCTGAGCACCGGGTAACGGAGGCCGGCCGACGAGGATTGCAGGAAGGGTCGGTGCAGGTTCTACAGCCACGAGATCGAGGTCGTGCAGGGGAAATTCAGTCCAGAGTGGAGCGTGGTATGGTGGGACAAATCGCAAACAAGGCCTCTGGAAGATGAGACGCCGGTTCGTCAAAGTGAGACGTCCCCACACCGGCCAGAACCCGTCCAGGCGCTCGATGCTGGGCAAGACGACGTTCTCCCCAAGAGCGAGTGAGGGCAGCTCGACTTGATGCAGCCAGACGAGTGCTGCCTCGAGGTTGGCCCAGAGTCCTCTTTCTTTGGGGTGTCAAATAGCCCACTCCGATGAATAGAAGGAGGGGCGCTACCAGGGCAGCCGCCGCGACCAACGCCGTGGCGTCGCTGGGATCGGGGAGCACCCAGATCAATGCGAATAAGCCGACAGTCAGGACGGTAAGGGTGTAGAGAATCGAACACTCTCGGTATATCCACTGACCACGCGACCGCCGTGCGGCCTGAAACGGATCTCCGGCGATGGTCTCCGACCATCGAGTGAGTGGGCCCCACACGTCGACCGCCTAGGGGGCGTTGTAGCGCACCGGCAGGTGCTTGATGCCGCCGATAAAGGTCGAGCGCAGGCGCTCGACGGGGCCAACCTGGGCTACGTCCGGGTAGCGGCTGAACAGCTCCTCGTACATCACCTTCAGCTCCAGCCGCGCGAACCCGGCGCCGAGGCAGAAGTGCTCGCCGATGCCGAACGCCAGGTGGTCGTTGGGCGCGCGGGTGATGTCGAAGCGCTGGGCGTCCGGGAAAACGTCCTCGTCGCGGTTGACGGCCGGGTACCACATGACGACGCGGTCGCCCTTGCTGAGCTTGTGCTCCTTGATCGCCGTGTCCTCCAGGGCAACGCGGGCCATGTGCGTCACCGGCGAGATGTAGCGCAGCACCTCTTCGACCGCCGAAGGCATCAGGCGCATGTCGTTCATCAGCCGGCGCTTCTCGTCCGGGTTCTCGAAGAAGCTCAGGAGGCCGCCGGAAATCGCGTTTCGCGTCGTCTCGTTGCCGGCGAGGATAAGCAAGAAGCAGAACCAGAGGATGTCCTCGTCGGTCAGCTGCTCGCCCTCGATCTCGGAGTCGACCAGCAGGGAGACCAGGTCCTCGCGGCGTTCGGCTTTGCGCTGCTCTAGCATCTGCGAGAAGAAGGTGAACATCTGCCAGGTGCCGGTGTTGCCGGTGATGCTGGGCCGCCTCGTTGGTGCCGCGCTGGTCCTCCGGAACGTCGTCCTGATACTCGGGGTCACCGGAGCCCAGGACCTTGTTCGTGAGGCGGAACATGAGCGGCCAGTCTTCGTCCTGGATGCCCATCATGCCGCAGATCACCGCCAGCGGAAGCTGCGACGCGACGTCGATGACGAAGTCGCTCTCGCCCTTCTCGGCGCTGCGTTCCAGCAGCCGCGCCGTGATCTCGCGAATGTAGGGTTCCATGGCGTTGACCGCGCGCGGCGTAAAGCCCTTGTTGACCAGCCGGCGCAGCTTCACGTGGCGCGGCGGGTCCATTGTGATGAGCATCTTGCCGTTGCCGCTGGCGGCCGCGGCTTCCGCCTCCGGGTTTACGGGCTCGAACTGCACGATCCCGCGCTCTGAGCTGAAAAGCTCGGGGTGGCGGGAGACGTAGAGGACATCGTCGTACTTCACCAGGTGCAAGCGGCCTTTGACGTGCTCCGTGGCCGGATACCAGGTCCGTGGCGACTCGCGGCGCAAGATCTTGAACGCCTCGTGGGCGCGTCCGCTCTCGAACAGGCCTTCATCGCTCAGGTTTACGTCGGCCAGGGTAAGGGGAGCGGGTGAGTTCACCGTTCACCTCCGCGTGTTCACTATCGCTATTCTAGCGTGCGCTAGATGGTAATCGAGGGCGTGGCCTTTTGGGTAGGCGTTTAGAAGGCGCCACAGTTCGCCGCGTCGTGGCCTAATAGTAGCGGTTGTGGATCGCGATAACGATGCTCAAGAGCATCGCGGCCGCGACGGCCACGGCCAGGAGCTTCTGAGAGCGCTCGGCCCCCAGTACGCCGGCCGTTTGGGAGACGGCGAGCATGCCGAACGGCGCCAGGGCGAGGAAGTAGCGGCCCTGCAGGCCGCTGATTATGGGGGCGCCGACCGGCGACCAGACCGCGTACATCGAAAAGAACAGCGAACCGGCCGTGACAAATATCGCCGCCCAGAGGACTGCCAGGTGACCGGCGCGAAGCAGCGGCTGGTCCCTCTGGATGACGTAGTAGCAGACGAGGCCGCCAAGGACGGCCACGAGATAGATCGCAAAAGCGTTGACCTCGAAGCCCACCCAGCCGAAGACGCCCGCCGCCTGGCGCAGCAGGACCTCGCCGTTCACCTGCAGCGTGCGGTAGCAGGCCGCGACGAAGTCGAGCGGGTGCTCGAGCGTGAAACGCAGCTGTTCCTTCGCGTCGACGGCGCTGTCCTGGGAGCCGCCAAGACCGGAGCGCGAGAGGAAGATCGACTCCAGCAGGCCGATGCTGAGCGCTGTAACCGCAAGAAATGCGCCCGTGAGGCGAAAATAGCGGCCGCGATCCCGCGCGATCCGTGCGGCCGGGACGGCGAAGTACACGAGCAGCAGGCCGTAGTAAGCAAAGGACCTGACGCTCAGCGTCAGCCACAGCAGGCCCATAAAGATCAACAGGTCTGACCGCCTGACCTCGCCCTCCTGCACGAGAAAACGCGTCATGTAGGCGAAGATCAGGGGGATGAGCGACAGTTGGACGGCGTCGTAGCTGAATGAGCTTACCTGGTGCAGCACCATGGGCAGGGCCGCGTAGAAGCAGATGATCAGGTTGTAGCGCCGCGGCACGATCCTCAGCGCCGCGATTAGGCAGCCCACGAAGAAGGCCACGCCTGCCATTCGGCCGAGGTAAAAGCCGATCATAGGGTTGGCGAAGGGCTTGCCGGCCAGGAGGCCCAGGGCGTTGGGCGCGTAACCCACCGGCGAGAGGTTGCAGATGCTGTAGACGCGCAGCGGTTCCTGGAAGCGGGCGCCGGAGAAATCCGTGCGCAGGACGCTTGGGGAGAACTTTGCCTCCAGCGAGGCCCAGATCGCGTCGGCCCCGAGGACGTATGGCAGGTCGAAATACTTGCGTTTCATCACCGAGTAGTACTGGCCCTGGTCGTCCTTCTGGCAGAAGAAGTCCAGGTTCGTAATCGAAACGGCGCGGTAGTAGTGGGAGGGCTCGTCGTTTTTCTGGAAGGGCGGCACCAGGAACGTGAAGACCAGCAGGGCCAGGCCAACGTAGCCCCAGAAGACAGTCCCGAAGTAGCTCAGGCGCGCACGTTTTCGCGCTATCTGATTGGCGGCCGGCTGCCGGTCTGACAGAGCCCGAGTCTGCGAGCCGGGATCAAGGCCGGTGACTGTGCCCGCCGGCTGGATACCCGCGCTGCCTCCCCGGCCTTCGGCCAAGGGCCCTAGCCTTCGACCCAG
The DNA here is from genome assembly GCA_963703905.1 of uncultured Chloroflexia bacterium. Taxonomy (GTDB): domain Bacteria; phylum Chloroflexota; class Dehalococcoidia; order DSTF01; family WHTK01; genus DATLYJ01. The sequence continues at coordinate 310,388 of CAVPFY010000003.1, read as the reverse complement.
GCGATGGCCTGGCGCGGGCAGAGCCGGATCGCGCGCTCGACCGCCGCCTTCTGATCCTCCGGGACCTCTTCGACCAGGACGTAGCTCAGATCGTCGTCACGCACCTCGAAGACCTCCGGCGCGGCCGCCGAGCAACGGCGGTTTCCTTCACAGCGGTCGTGGTCGACTTCAATCTTCATGCGTCACCTCCGGCTCCGCGGCTGGCTGGGCCCGGACGTCGGCGGATTATAAGCGCCGGCCTGAACGCGGGCCCGCCGCCGGCCTCCTCAAAGAATAGCGCGCAGCCTGCCGACACCGGCCGGACGCGGCCGCGCTTCGAATTACCCGTCCGGCGGGCCGAGTGCGAGGCCGATGAGCCGGTAAGCGAGCTTCGCGGCCGAATAGGCGCAGGCCTTCGGGCCCAGGTCGGGCGCCAGCTCGGTCATGTCGAACCCGACGATGCGTTTGCGGGCGGCGACGGCCTCCAGCACGGAGCTGACTTCGTCCCAACTGCAGGCCGCCGGGCTCCGGCGTCCCTACAGCCGGCATCTCGCCGCAGTCGATGCCGTCGAGGTCGATGGTCACGTAGACATGGTCGTCGAGGCCGTCGACGATCGACGACAAGTCAGGCAGGGCGCGAAGGGCGCGCGGCGAGAAAAATGGCAGCTTGTGGTCGCGGATGTACTCCGCCTCCTCCACCGAGGCGGAGCGCAGGCCAACCTGAGTGACCGGCGCGGCGTCCAGCATCCGCCGGATACTGCAAGCGTGGTTGTAGCGGCTGCCCTGGTACTCGTCGCGCAGGTCGGCGTGGGCGTCGATCGCCAGCACGCTGAGGTTCGGGTAACGCGACAGGTGCGCCCGAAACGACCCGACGCCGATCGTATGCTCGCCCCCGAAGGTCGCGAGGAACTTGCCGTCGTCCACGTACAGCCGCGCGGCCTCGGTGATGCGGTCGATCATGGCCTCCGGCGTCTCATTCGTGACCGCTACGGAGGGCGAGGTGTAGATGCCGTGCAGGTAGGCCTCGTAGCCGATGCCAACGTCGTACAGCTCCATGTCCTCGGAGTTGTCGATGATCGCGTTGGGGCCATCGCGGGCGCCGGCGCGGGCGGTGGTGGTGGAGTCGTAAGGCACGGGCAGCACCACAACGCGGGCGCGTTCGTACTCGGCGTAGGGGAAGGGTGGCGAGACGAAGCTGCGGCGCGGCCAGAAGCGTTCGTCGTCGGGTCTCGGCAGGCTCATGTGCGTCCCCTTAGTAACACAAATGTTAGTAAGACGCGGCGTTATTCTCGTTTGCACCCCTGCGCGATAATAGGGTATGCCAATTACCAATTCCGTGACCAGAATGACGAGGCCCTCGGATGAGGGCCTCGTGCTCGGTTTCCGATGCCCGCGCCGCTAGTCTGCTTCGGCGCCCACCAGCGCGCCGGTCACGGCACGCCGCTCGAACATCGCGACCGGGGTCGCTTCGGCAACGCTATGGGGGTATTCGAGCCCGCGTTCGAGCTTTCTGACCTTCGCCGACTCGAGCTTGAAGGCTTCGACCACGGTGTCGACGGCGCCGTCCGCCTCGAAAGCCTTACAGGAGAACACGTCCACCCAGACGTAACCGCGCTCGGGAAACGTGTGGATGGCGATGTGACTTTCGGCGATCAGCACGAAGCCGGAGACGCCCCAGTCGTCGGGCTTCTCGCCGACGTAGCGGTAGACGAAGGGTGGCGCGATCTTGGTCATCTGGATCTCGCCCGGGTAGCGGTCGAGGAGCGAGCGCATCAATGACTCGTTACTCAACAGCTCCCGGTCTCCCCCGAAGCCATCAATAGTCAGATGCATTACTCACCCCTTTCATTCTGCCGCCCCTGGCGACCCTGATTACCCTCGGCGTGCGAGGGCTCCTGCCGATAGAGATTCCCCTCCTGAGGGACGCGCGCCTCAATTTTTGGGCGCGATTAAAGGCCCCCAGTAGCGTTCCTCGACCTCCTCCTGTGGAAGTGAGGCACCCCGACGCTGGTTCGGGGACCGGCGGGCTCGCTTTTCCTCGTGGAGCCTCGCCGCAGCCACCAGATGGCCTGGTTCCGTGTCCGCCAGACGTTTACCGAATGGAGCTAGGTCCGGGACACGCGGGAAATCGTAACACAGCGATATCGATGAATCAATTTCACAACCCCCGGCCCGACAACAACGTCAGCCTCTGGGAGGCCCATAATTCCGGTATGCGCGCACGGTCCGGCACGCTCTTCGATTCGCGCGCCCTGCGCTACGCCATCGCTTTTGCGGCGCTGTCGATTCTCTTCGAGGTCGTTCTCCTGGTGCTCACGCCGCTGCGGATACCCGAAGACGATCTGGCGATAGCCCCGGCGGTGCTGATCGCGGCGCCACCGGCGGCGGCGGCCGTGAGCGGCTTTCGCGGCGCGCGGCTCCTGCTGAGGCTGCTCTTCTTCACAGCGGCGCTAACCCTGGCCCTGTCCGTGACACTCGGGGCCGCCACGGGGCTGCTCGCGCCCCTCCTGATCCGGCCTGCCGCCGGTTTCGCCGCCGCGGCAACTTGCCTGCATCTTGAACGGCGCGCCGCCCGCAAGACGCCGGCCTGACCTACTATGGCCAGCCGACGCCCGGGGCCGGCGCGCCGGCGGTCAAGACCTGGCCCTTTCGTGACCCGTCGGCCATGTTCGCGGGGCCATTCCATTCGTTCGCGATCAGGAACAGGGTCCTCTTGTCCGCGCCCCCGAGAGCGCAGGCGAAGCAGCCCCGATCGAGCTGGATGGTTTGCAGCACCTCGCCGCCCTCGCGGACGCGCACGCAACGCTTGTTGGGGACGTCCGCGTACCAGACCGCGCCTTCGGCGTCGAGGCAGATGCCGTCCGGCACGCCGGTCTGGAGGTCGGCCCACACGCGCCGTTTCGACAGGCTGCCGTCGGCGGTGATATCGAACGCCGTGAGCCTCTTGCCGTAGGACTCGGCGATGATCAGGGTCGAGTTGTCGGGCGTCACGGCCATGCCGTTTGCGAAGGCGATGCCATCCGCCACCTGTCTGGCCGAGCCGTCTGGGGTGACCAGGGCGATGATCCCTGGGGCGAACTCCTCTCCGGCCTGAAGGCTAAAGCCGCCGCCGTTGACGTAAATATTGCCGCGGCCGTCCACGACGATCTCGTTCCAGCCGCGGTCACCCAGGGCGCGAACGTTGGCATGGGTCACAAAAGAGCCGTCCGCCTCCGTGCGCAGGACAAGCCCTTCGCTGGTCGAGATGGTCAGCGGCCGCCCGTCGGGCAAGAAGTCGATACACATTGGAATCGACGGGAAAGAGACGCGGGCGATGACCTCGCTCTTCCCCTCGATGTCGAGAGCGATGATTTCATGCGCGCCCCAGTCGGAGAACCAGAGTCGGCCATCGTGCCAGCGAGGCGACTCCGGGAACTCGAGACCGGTCATTAAAGTTTTCGGTTGGACAGTTGGCTGGGCCACGTTAGTCTCCCTACTAGAAGTGCTCGTCCACCTGTTCTGGGCTCCTGCCTCCACCACCACTTGAGGTTGGCCACCGTCCTACCGGTCTGGGTTGAGCGCTGATCGATCCTTCCGGACGCCAATCGTAGAAGGTCCGTCAAAGACGGTTGGAGCCAATGATATCTCCCGCCGGCGCTGGTGACGCCTCGATCCGGGGCTTCGTCCGGATTCGCCTCCGCGTCTACTCGCCGGCCGGCGCTGGGCCAGATCCGGCGCCGCCCGGCCCGCGGCCGCCACGGCGGCGGCGGCGGCGCCTTCGGCGTTGCGCGTCGGCGCCGCCTTCAGTGCTCGTTCCCGGCGTGGCAGCGGGTTGAGCCGGCTGGGCGTGCTGCTGCTGGTTGTCGGGGCCACGGCCTCGGCCGCCGCGTCCGCCCGCCCGCAGCGCGGCATCGATCTGTTGCTCCGTGCTCTGGTCGGCTGTGCGGCCGGCGCCGGCTTCCCGCGGTTCCGTGCCGCGGTTGGGGCGGTTGTCGCTGGGGCTTGGAGCGCGGTCGGGGCGGCCGACCTGATCGCCGGTGCGGCCGCGTCCGCCCGGACGGCGCTGCGTGCGCTCCGGCGCGCGGGCCGAGCTGTCCTCTCGGATCGGTCGCAGCTCCCCCTCTACCTTGCGCACCAGCTCCATCGGCCGCACGGTCACGCCGTGCTGGAGCTGCATGTCTACAACCGCCATCTCGAAGGTCTGGCGTTGCTCCGGCAGGTACAGCTTCACCTTTTCGCGCACGAAGTCGATGCTGCTGATCTTGGCCTCGCCGACCGGCGTCGAGACCATGGAGCCGACCTTGGGTAGGGTGCCCCTCAGGGCCTTGTAGTCTTCGTACTCGAAGGTCAGGCAGCAGTAGAGGCGCCCGCAGACGCCGGAGATCTTCTGCGGGTTCAGGGGCAGGTCCTGCTCTTTGGCCATGCGAATGCTCACGGCGGGGAACGTGGTCATCCAGCTGGAGCAGCAGAGGCGCTCGCCGCAGACATCGAAGCCATCGACCAGCTTGGCGCGGTCACGGTCGCCCACCTGGACGAACTGCACCCTCGCCCCCAGGTCCTTCGAAAGCTCGCGCACCAGGCCACGGAAGTCGACGCGGTCGGGCGCGGTGAAGAAAGCCGTGAAGTGCTCCCCCTGGAGGTCATATTCGCCACCGGCAAGGCTCATGGCCAGGCCGCTCTCGGCGATCGCCTCGCGCACGCGGCCGGCGTCCTCTTTCGCTTTCTCGCGCAGCTCGTTCATGCGCTCGACATCTTCCTGCGTGGCCAGCCGCACGATGGGTGGAACGTCTTCCTTGATCTCGTTGGCGATGACCTGGTCCGGCGCCACGACGACGCGGCCCACGGTCTCGCCATGCGAGCTTTCGACGACAACGTAGTCGGAGACGTGGACTTCCAGATCGCGGGCGTTGTAGTAGATGATCTTGCCCGCTTCGCGCAGGCGCACTCCGGCAATATTGGGCATGGCGTCCGTCCTCAGCTCTGCCTGCCCCTCGTCCCAGGGACGTCCCTCGTTAAGGGAGACCCTGTCTCGCGGGATGCACCTTCAGGTCCGTCCCGGGGCTAAACAGTGACGAGGGCGCTCCTTTCGCTATCGCGCGGCGCCGGACTTCGTATTCGGCAGGTCCAGCGCCAGGACCTCTAGCGCCAACTGAGCATCGACGTTCGCCTGCAAGTACTCGCGCGTCTTTTGAAGGACGCGGAGGAAGCGGACGACCTCGGCCGGCGTGTAAAGTCTGCTCTCCGTTTCGAGGGTCTCGAACCTATCGACGTTAATGATACCAGTCCTTACGGGTGCATGACCCGCGCTCATCGCCAGCACGTCGCGCCACCACTGCTCCCATACCTCCAGCTCCCGCAGGAAGCGCTCCCGGACCGCCGGGCCGCGTTCGTCCGCCCCGCGCGCCCAGGCGAAGCGCGAAGAACGCGATGCGTGCGCGACCTCGACCGCTGAATCGATGTAAGCGTCGCGGTCGCTGAGGAGGGCAGGGTCGTCGACGGCGCGAAAGGCCCAGCCAATGCGCCCGGCCGCCAGGGCGGCGATCGCCGCGGCGCGCTCAGCGTCGACGCCGCGTTCGAGCAGGGCCTGCTGGACCTTCTCGCGCTCGACGCGGCTGAAGACGACCTTGCGGCAGCGCGAGAGCACTGTTTCCAGCAACTGCTCTTCGCGGTCGGTGATCAGGATCAGCACCGTCGCGGCCGGCGGCTCTTCCAGGGTCTTGAGGAAGGCGTTGGAGGCGTCCTGGTTCAGCCGGTCGGCGCCTTCGACAATCGCGATGCGCCGGCCGCCGCGGTAGGGCGTCATCGACAGCACGCGCTCCAGGCGCCGTACCTGACAGATGCGGATGTCCCGGCTGCCTTCGTGCAGGCCGTGTTCGCTCTCGTCGCAAAGCCCGCCGGCGGCGACGACCTCGACGTCGGCATGCTGCCGGTCGGGGTCCAGGGTGTCGCGACAGCTGCGGCAAGGACCGCTTCCAGCGGGCCAATCCTGGGGCGACATGCTGCAGGGCCTGCTTTCGGATTCGCAATTGAGGGCCGCCGCGAACTCCAGAGCCGCGCGCATCTTGCCGACGCCCGCGGGGCCGCTAAACAAGTAGGCGTGCGCCGGCTCACCCGAAACCACGGCCGGCTCCAGGGCGCTCAAAGCGCGCTCGTTACCGATCACATGCCAGCGCACAGCGGTCATCAGTACTGCCTCGCCGGTTCGGCTGTACGGGCCAACATCCGCCGCACCCATCCGGCCACCTGCTCCGCCGCCTCATCGGGCGCGCAGGCGTCCGTCCTTATGGTCTCCAGCCCCAGGGTGCGGTAGCGGCTCGCGTCCGCGATCGATTCTTGTGTCGCCTCTTCCGCCCAGCCGGAGCGCGCCAGCAGCCGTGACCTGAGCTCGGCGTCCGCGCAGTCCAGCAGCAGCCAGTAGGCTTTTCCCACCAGCTCCCGTGAAGGCGTCCGCTCGATTTCGGCCGGCTCGCTCGGCGACAAGATAACCGCCGGCCGTCCGGCGCTCGCGGAAGCCCCAGCCACGGCCAACCACACCTGGCGAATGTAGGGCCACGAAGCCGGATCTTGCCGTAAGTCATGGCCCGCGAGCGCGCTGAGGTGCGGCAACAGCCAGTCGACGTCCAAGACCAGGCATTCGCGCAGCCGCGCGGCGACCAGCGGCGCCAGGGTCGATTTGCCCGCGCCGAAAGCCCCGAGGACGAAGAAGATCGGGACGGCCGTGTCCATGGCGCGCTCGAAGGTCCTCAATCGACCTCCGCCGCCAGCAGGTCGGCGTAAGTCTCGCGGCGGCGCACCAGGCGCGCCTTGCCGCCTGCCACGAAGACAACCGGCGGCCTCAGGGCGGCGTTGTAGTTGCTTGCCATCGCCAGGCAGTAAGCGCCCGCCGCCGGAATCGCGAGCACTTCGCCCTCGCGCAGCCTGGGTAGGCGCGCGTCGCGAATCAGGTAGTCGCCCGACTCGCAGTACTTGCCGACGATGGTCACAGTCTCTTCGGCCGCCGCGGCCGGCCGCTCGGCGGAGAGCGCTTCGTAGCGTGCGCCGTACATCGCCGGGCGGATGTTATCGGCCATGCCGCCGTCCACGGCCACGTATGTCCGCACTTCAGGCAGCTCCTTGCGCGACCCAACGGTGTAGAGCGCGATCCCGGCGCGCCCCACGGCCGCCCGTCCCGGCTCGACGACCAGGCGGGGCGCCGGCAGGCCGAAGCGCTTGACGCCGTCGCGCAGGGCGCTGGTAATCGCCTCGGCGTACACGGAGGCCGGCGGCGGCCGCTCGTCGCGCGTGTATTGCAGGCCGATGCCGCCTCCGGGGCTGAACTCGCGAAAGTCGAGCTTGTGGTCGCGGACCATGGCCGCGGCGAACTCCAGGACGGTCTCGATCGCCTGATAGTAGGGCTCCACCTCGAAGATCTGCGAGCCGATGTGGCAGTGCAAGCCAACCAGTTCCAGCGCCGGCGAGGCCATGATCTGCGTCACCGCCTCGGCCGCCTGACCAAAAGCCACGGGCAGGCCGAACTTCGTGTCCAGCACGCCGGTCGTTATCTTCGCGTGGGTGTGGGCGTCGACGTCCGGCGTTACACGCAGCAAAACCGCCTGACGCCGCCCTGCCGCCTTCGCCAGCTCCGACAGCACCCTGATATCGCTGAAGTTGTCGACAACCACGCGGCCGATGCCGGCTTCGAGGGCCTCGGCCAGCTCCGAAGGCAGCTTGTTGTTGCCGTGGAAGTAGGCGCGCTCCATGGGGAAGCCCGCCGCCCGCGCGATCGCGACCTCGCCCGCCGACACCACATCCAACCCCAGGCCTTCTTCGGCGAACAGCCGCGCCAGGGCCTTGCCGATGTAGGCCTTGCCGGCGTAAAGGACCGAGGTGTCCGGCCAGCGCGAGCGAAACTCGGACAGGAACTCCTGCGCCCTCGCTCGCAGGTCGGCCTCGTCGAAGACGTACAACGGCGTCCCGAACTCACGGGCGAGATCGACCGCATCGCACCCGCCAATCTCCAGGCGGCCGGCCGCGTTGACGGCCGCCGTCAGGGGCAGGACGGGCTGCAGGTCAGGATCGATGCTGGTTTTGGCGGCCATGTAGGGATGATAGCGGCAGGCGCCTGGTAGCCGCACCGGCAGCCCGCCGTACGGTGTAAGCTCACCAGACGAAGAGGAGGCGGATCATGGCTCACACGCTGCGGGAAACCCTGAGGGAGATGCTCCTCGCCACCGTCGACACCGCGGACGAGCTCCTGGCCGCGGGTGACGCCGACCTCAAGACGCCCTCCAGCCACGTCTGCGGCCACGACGAAGACGCCTGGCGCCTGATCACCAACCTCATCGACCACGAGACCGAGCACATGCAGCAGGTCCTTCAGGCCCGCTACGAGGCGCGCGACATGCGCTCACCCATGGAGCGCCTCGTTTCGGACTGGCTCGAAGTCCGGGCGCGCTTTCTCGGCACCTTGATTGGCCTCAGCGACGAGCAGTTCAATGAGCCGTCTGAAGACGGCGAATGGTCCTACAGCAAGATCGCCGAGCATCTCCTGGGCCTGGAGAAGCACGCCCTCAAGACCATGGCCGAAGACCGCGCCAGGGCGCTGGCCCCGGCGACCTGACCTTACAACTCTTCAGCCGCACGAGTTCACACACCCCGGGATTGCCACGGCCCTTCCGCCTCTCGGCGTCCAGGACCTCGCAATGACAGACCCAGAGCCGCGCTGGGAAGGATTTCGGCTGGGCGGTTTCTCCGATCCGGCCGCGGCATTTAACATTCTTTTACCGCGTACGTAATTCGCCGTTGTCGCTTATTCCCGATGATGGTTATGAGAGGACGGAGGTGGGGTAGTCGATGAAAACACGAATCTTGACCTGGACGTTCGTAATTGTCTTCAGCGTAATTCTGGGCGGCGCCGCGGTCGTCGGGCTCGACGAGCTGCGTTCGGACAGCAAATCCGGCAACGCGGCCGTGATCCAGCAGTCCGTGCCCCAGACGAATTCCAACGTCTCCAGTGCGGTCGAGGACGTCTCCGACCTGTACGCGAAGGTGCGGCCTTCCATCGTGACCATCAGCGGCAGCTCCAGCCGCACCGGCGCCGGAGGCATCGGCTCCGGCATCGTCATCGACAAGCAGGGCCACATCCTCACGAATAACCACGTGGTCAGCGGCTTCGACACCCTGGACGTCACCTTCGCCGACGGCAACTCCTACGCCGCGAAGGTCGTCGGCACAGACCCCGGCAACGACCTGGCCGTGGTCCAGGTGGACGTTCCTTCGGACAAGCTCCAGGCGGCCGTCCTGGGCGACTCCGACAAGATCCGCATCGGCGAGCTGGCAATCGCCGTCGGCAATCCCCTGAACCTTTCGGGCAGCGTCACCGAAGGCATCGTCAGCGGCCTGGGACGCACCCTCACCGGCGGCACCGGCCGCCCACTGCGCCAGCTGATACAGTCAGACGCGGCGATCAACCCCGGCAACTCCGGCGGCGCCCTGTTCAACCGGAACGGCGAAGTCATCGGCATCACGACCGCGATCGACAATCCCGACGGCGAGCGCGCCTTCGTGGGCATCGGCTACTCCGTGCCTGTGAACGCCGCCAAGCGCTTTCTACCGGACATGCTCGAGGGCAGGACCGTCAGCCACCCGAAGATGGGCGTCGGCCTCCAGGACCTGACTCCCGCCGTCGCGGGCCGCCTCGGCATCAGCGTCAACCAGGGCATTATGGTGACGACCGTCGAAGCTAACAGCGCCGCCGCGAAGGCCGGCCTGCGCCCCAGCGGCACCGGCGCCCGCACCACCGCCGGCGACGTCATTGTCTCCATCGACGGCCACAACATGAAGTCGTTCGACGAGCTGGCGTCCTACATCGACACAAAGAAGGTCGGCGACAAGATCCAGATCAAGCTCGTCCGCGACAACAAAGAGCTGACGGTGGACATCACCCTGGACGCGTGGCAGGGCTAACCCGCGGCTTAGGGGCCCGGCTCCAGGCATGAAACACGCCCCGGCGGCTCGCCGGGGCGTTTCGGCGTTGGTGGTGATCTCCTTCCCGTTATGGTGAGCCCCCTTCCCGTTCGTGGTGAGCCCCGTCGAACCACGAACGGGCGCCGTGCTTCCGAGAGCATGATCCGGATCTACGCTCGTATGGCCGCCGCCCGTTCGCCCTTCGAGAGCCTCAGGACGAACGGAACGACGCCTTCTCGGACTCGGCGCTGGGAACTTAGGAGAGAAGTGGACCTCATTTCCGTTCGTGGTGAGCCAGGTCGAACCGCGAACGGGCACAGGGCTTCCGAGAACACGATCCGGACCTGCGCTCGTACGGCCGCCGCCCGTTCGCCCTTCGAGAGCCTCAGGACAAACGGAAGAAGCGTCTGGACGGAGACACGTTGCTCGTCCGCGCTTTCCTTCGGCCACCACCAACGCGGCGCGGTCTGGGCCGAACGCTACCCCGAATGGTCGATTCCTCAGGGAGCGAGACAGCGCAGGTGCGCCAGGACAATGCGGATGTCGTCGTACGTGACTTCGCCGTCCAGCGCTTCGAATACGGGCTTCAGGTAGTCGAGCCCGGTTGAGCGCGCCGCGGCCGCGACCCGTTCGTACAGGCCGTGCGCCACCCAGGCGTCGACGTCGGCGGGGTGGGCTTCGCGGATGTAGTCCGCCAGGTACTGGGAGGCGGTACCCGGAGTGCGGGCGATGGCCTCCGCTACTTCGACAACGGACCTGCCGTCGCCGAAGAGCTCGTAGGCCCGCCGCTTGGTGAGGTTCACGACCGGGGCGGGCGGCGGCTTGAGCGCTGGACTGCTCGGCAGAGGTGTCTGCGAAAAAGAAACGCCGTTCTGGACGCAGTAGGTCCGCACGGCCGCAAGGAAACGCTGGCCAAGGTCGGCCAGCCGGCGGTCGCCGATGCCCTTGATGCGCTTCATCTCCGGCAGGGTCTGCGGGCGCACGCGAGCCATCTGCCGCAGCGTGTCGTCCGAGAAGACCACGTAGGCCGGCACGGAGCGCTCGCCGGCAATCGTGCGGCGCAGGTTCCGCAGCCTCTCGAACAGCTCTTTGTCCACCCCCTGCCAGCCCGCCTCCTCCGCGTCGGTCGCCGACAGCGACGCGACCGGCTTGCAGATGTCGCAGGCGCCGCAGTCCCTGGCTTCGTACTGCTGGCCGAAATAGCGCGATAGAGCCGCATGGCGGCAGACCGGCGACTCGCAGAGGTTGCGCATGTCGCGAAGGAGGGCCTTCTGCGCCGCCAAGACGTCGGGCGAAGATTCGCCCTGGCTCATGATGAAGGTCCACCGGCGCGGGTCGGCCGCGGCGTAGAGCAGCACGCACTCCGCCTCCAGGCCGTCGCGGCCGGCGCGGCCCGTCTCCTGCTGGTAGTGCTCGACGGACTTCGGCATCGCCGCGTGGATCACGCAGCGCACGTTGCTGCGGTCGATGCCCATGCCGAAGGCCACAGTGGCAACGACCACGTCGAGACGCTCGGCCGCGAAGGCCTCCTGAGTCCGGGTGCGCTCCAGGGGACTCATGCCGGCGTGGTAGGCCGCGGCCTTCACGCCCTTGGTCCGCAGGAACGCGGACGTCTCTTCGGTCTCCTTGCGGCTGATGCAGTAGACGATGGCGGCGTCGCCTTTGTGGCGCTCCAGCACCTCGAGTATCTGAAGGCCGACGTCGGAGCGCGCGACGACCTGGTAGTTCAAGTTGGGCCTGTCGAAGCGGCCGACCAGGACCGCCGGCCGGCGCAGGCCCAGCTGGACGGCGATGTCGCCGCGCACCCGCGGCGTCGCCGTGGCGGTGTAAGCATGAATGCTCGCTTCCGGAAATGCCGTCCGCAGCTCTTTGAGGCGGCGATACTCGGGCCGGAAGTCGTGACCCCACTGGCTGATGCAGTGCGCCTCATCGATGTGGAAGGCGCGGATGTTGAGGCGGCGGGCCGCACCCAGGAAGCCGCTGGTCAGGATGCGCTCCGGGGCCACGAAGACAAGCCGCAGACTGCCCGCGACCATCTCGCGGATGACCTGGCTCTTGTCTTCTTCGCTCATGCCGCTGTGCAGGGCCGCCGCCGGATAGCCGGCCGCGGTCAAAGCATCGACCTGGTCCTTCATCAGCGAGATCAGCGGCGAAACGACGATATCAGTGCGCCCGGCGACGGCGGCCGGCACCTGGTAGCAGAGCGACTTGCCGCCACCCGTGGGCAAGACAACCAGCGAGTCACGGCCCTCCAGCGCGGCCGCGATGGCCTCGCCCTGGAGGGGCCTCAGCTGGTCGAATCCCCAGTACTTGCGCAGGACGTCGCGGACGGCGTGCTCGGACGGACGGGAGATGTCGCGGATTGCAGCCTGGGCCAAGGCGGGGGGCCTTTCGCTAAGCGGACCTGCAAGCACGTTTGTTCTACATGAATATCCCGCTGACTGTCAATACCCCGTGCGAGCTATAGGCCGCTGTCAGGGGCGCTCATATCTCGGCTCCGCCCTCCCCCTCTCCGTTAACGGAGAGGGGGACCGAGGGGTGAGGTGTCAGCCGGACCCGCGATCCGCAGCCGCGGCATCTCGATCTTTGGGCAGCGGTCCATGACGACCTTGAGGCCAGCCTTCCGCGCCCGTTCCGCCGCGGCCTCGTTGACAACGCCCAACTGCATCCAGACCGCCCTGGCCCCGATCGCGATGGCCTCGTCGACAACGCCGCCGGCCGCCGCCGAGTTCCGGAACACGTCTACCATGTCGACCGGCTCCATGATGTCGGACAGCTTCGAGACCACCGCCTGATTGAGGATCGTCTGGCCTGCCAGGGTTGGGTTGACGGGGATCACGCGAAAGCCCTGGTGCAGCAGGAAGCGCATTACGTCGTGGCTATCTCGCATCGGGTCAGCGCTGGCGCCGACCATCGCGATCAGGCGTGTCGAACCGAGGATCTCCCGTACGAGGTCGTCCGTTTTGGCTTCGGGCACGTCTGGCTCCCCCCGGCTGCTGGTTGGGCACAATATTAAGCCCCCGCGGAGTCTCCGCGGGGGCTTACTGGCCGTCCGGCTCTCCGGATTAGGCTGCCAGGCAGCTCAGCTGGGGTTCGGGCTTGGGCTCGGGTTCAGGACGCCGGCCTTCATCCGCGCGAACTCTTCGTCCGTAAGCTGGCCGTTGTCGTGCATTCTGGACAGGCTCTCCAACTGCTGTGCCGGGCTGGGGATGCCGTCCGGCGCGGGCGCGTTCGACATCGCATAAGGGTCATTGGGCTCGAACCAGTCGGCCTGCTTCGGCCGGGCGATGAAGTAAATGAGCATGCCAATGACTGGAAGGAAGAGGATGGCCACCGCCCACAGAGGCCTTGGCCCAGCCGTGGAGGTCTCGACGGGCGAAGAGGTCGAACAGGGTGAAGCCCCAGAGGAAGATCAGGGGAATGTAGAGAATGAAGACCAGCATTCCCCACCAGAACTCGCTCATGTTTCCCGCCTTTGCGCGCGTATGACTGTGGCCAGACTAAAGGCCGAACCGTCCGCCGGCATCGCTAATCCTGGCTGTCTCGAATTCGCATCCGCGGCCGTCACCGTCATTACGAATTCGCCTTAAAACGGTAGTGTTCAGGCGGTTTTCTTACCGTATTCCGGTTCAGCACAGGCCACGTTCCGTTCGTCCTGAGCTCGTCGAAGGGCGAACGGCTAGCCGGCCGCGCGAGAGCAGACCGGACCGCCCTCCCCGTGAGCCGGCTGCCCGTTCGTGGTTCAACCCAGCTCACCACGAACGGAGGAAGGCCCCACGGACATCTCAAACCCGAACCGCCCGGCCCGCATCATCTCCGCCATGTGATCTCGGTGCGCCGCAACTTCTCCGAAACAGGCATCCCGGCTGCGTAGAGCGCACCGTGGTCAGGATTGGGGTTCTCGCACGCCCATCGCGCCGGACACGATGAGGCATGCGGATCGCGAAAGCGCTTCCGGGCGGACGCGATTCCATACGCGCTGGAGGGAAGAGGAACATATGGCTCGCCCACGAAATGCGGTTCTGGTCATTTTCTTCGTCGCCGGCCTGGCTCTGTTTGCGGCAGCCTGTGGCGATGACGACAACAAGCCTGGCATCGTCGCCACGGTAAGCAGCGGCGCGGCGGCAATCGGCGGCACGGCCACCGGCGCCGCCACAAGCATCTCCGGCGCCGGCACCTCCGTGAGCGGCACCGTGACCAGCGGCGCGACCAGCGTCAGCGGCACCGTAACCGCGGCCGTCACGCCCCTCAGCGGCACGGTGACCAGCGGAGCAACCAGCGTCAGCGGCACTGTCACCAGCAAGGCGACGAGCGTCAGCGGCACCGTCACCGCGGGCGCGACCGCGGCCGGCGGCGCCCAGGGTGGGGCCGACAACCAGGTTTGCGTGGCCGCGACCAGCCTCAAGACGGCCCTGCAAAGCATGGCCGCCCTGAATTCGTCGTCGACGGTCGCGCAGGCGCAGCAGGCCCGCGACAGCGTACAGACTGCCGTGAACGCGCTGCGCACAGCCGGCCAGCAGGCCTACGCGGCGGCGGTGTCCGATGTCCAGACCGCCTACAACAACCTCAACGCCATAGTTAACAGCCTGCCGCCCAACCAGACGCTTGGCCAGACGGCGGCCCAACTCCAGGGCTACGTGAACACTACCCAACTGGCCGATTACGACCTGGCAAAGCCCGCGAACTGCCCCGGCTTCTAGGCACGGGCAAGGAGAGCGCCTCAGCTTCCGATACGGAGGGGGTCCGGCACCGAAGGCGCCTCGCCGACGGTGCCGGCGTCAAGGACGAAAGGTCGGCGACATGGCAGACACCACCACTCGACAGAGGCCGGCCGCGGCGCCCGGCGCGCCGCCCGCGCGGCACATGGTCTGGGTGCCCGGCGGCACCTTCCTGATGGGCTCGAACGACTTCTACCCGGAGGAGCGCGCCGGCGCACCACGTGGCCGTCGACGGCTTCTGGATGGACGAGCACACGGTGACGGTCGCCGAGTTCCGCCGCTTCGTGAAGGCGACGGGCCACGTCACCGTGGCCGAGCGGCCGCTCGACCCGGCCGACTACCCCGACGCCGACCCGGCGCTGCTGGTGCCCGGCTCGCTGGTCTTCCGCAAGACGCGCGGCCCCGTGGACCTCAACGACTACCGGAACTGGTGGGCGTACGTCCCCGGCGCCGCCTGGCGGCACCCCGAAGGCCCGCGGAGCAACCTCGGTGGCCGCGAGCGCCATCCGGTCACGCACGTGGCCTACGAGGACGTCGACCGCCTACGCCGCCTGGGCCGGCAAGGCGCTGCCGACCGAGGCCGAGTGGGAGTTCGCCGCCCGCGGCGGCCTCGAAGGCGCGGTCTTCACCTGGGGCGACGAGTTCGCGCCGCGGGGCAAGATGATGGCCAACACCTGGCAGGGCGAGTTCCCCTGGCAGAACCTGCACCAGGACGGCTACGACGGCACCGCGCCGGTTGGCTCCTTCCCGCCCAACGGCTACGGCCTCTTCGACATGGCCGGCAACGTCTGGGAGTGGACCTGCGACTTCTACACGCCGAAGCACCCCGACGAGCCCGAGGACGCCTGCTGCGCCCCCCAGAACCCGCGCGTGGAGTCCCCGGACATGAGCTACGCGATTGGCCAGCCGGGCGGGCAGTTCCCGCGCATG
Organism: uncultured Chloroflexia bacterium; assembly: GCA_963703905.1. Lineage (GTDB taxonomy): Bacteria > Chloroflexota > Dehalococcoidia > DSTF01 > WHTK01 > DATLYJ01. Next base: position 294,837 of record CAVPFY010000003.1, on the reverse strand, counting down.
GTCATCAAGGGCGGCTCCCACCTCTGCGCGCCCAACTACTGCCTGCGCTACCGCCCGGCCGCCCGCCAGGCCCAGATGGTCGAGACGTCGATGGCGCACATCGGCTTCCGCTGCATCGTCCGGCCGCCGAAGGACGCGCCTGGCCATCCGTAGGCCGGGCCTTCCAGCCCGGCCGGCTTCGTGAATCGATGCGATGGCCCCCTTGACCGTACGCTCAACGACCTCGCCAACCCCCATCCTGATAGACTGAAAGGGTGACGCTGGACCAACCTTCTGACGAAGACCGCGCTCAAGCCTCCGAAAAGAACATCCAGAAGATGTGGAAGTTCGTCGAGAACTTCGCCGAAAAAAGCGGCTCGTTCCTTCACCCCCAGCGCGAAATCACCGAGTTCCTCGTCATCGGCCTGGCGAAGCACATCGACGAGGTCGGACGCCCGCTTTGCCCCTGCAACTTCTATGAGGATAAGGCCGAAGAGGCCAAGCGCAGCACCTGGATCTGCCCCTGCGAGGAAATGCAGAAGTGGAAGTACTGCCACTGAATGCTTTTCTGTGATTCGGAAGGTCTTCCGATAACGCAACACCTGCCCGAAGGGCACGAAGGCCGCGAGATCTACGGCTTCATCGAAGACCCGGACGTCGACAAGGGCCGCGCCCTGGGCCGCCTCGAAGAGAAGCAGGGACGCACGATCGACAAGAGCAACCCGCGCGCCGGCCGCACGCCGGAACCGCCGACCCAGGCCTGAACCGCTCCCCACGGCCCCGGAACCGTCATTGCGAGGCGTACGCCTCGGGATCCGTCATTGCAAGGAGGCCGTCGCGGCCGACGAAGCAATCCAAGGCCCCGTGCCCACGCACAAGTGCGCTCAGATTGGCGCGGCCCTTCCGCCTTCGGCGTCCAGGGCCTCGCAATGACGGAAGGCGAATTACAGGCGCATTAACATTTGGCTCTTGAAATGCGGCTAGCGCCTGTAACCGGCGGACGCGGCTTATGATGCCGCGGGGGACCGGACAGGAGGCTTCACTATGGCGGGATTTCCACCGATCGGCGTCCGCCAGCCCCAACCGTTCGACCTGGTCGACGACCCGGTCGAGGTGTGCGGCGTCGGCACCGGCTTCGAAGGCGTCTTCGCCGCCCGCGTCCGCGACGACAACGGCGTCGAGTTGGTCCAGATCAGCGTGATGGCCGGCGGCACCGGCACCTGGGCCAACTTTCACGCCACCTTGGCCCTTGGCGGCGCTCCCGCCACTCCGCAGGGCTCGCTGGAGGTCTTCGAGTTCTCGGCCAAGGACGGCAGCGAGGTCAACAAGACGGTCATCCCGATCACCTTCGGGCCATCTCTGATCGGTCCGTATCACGGTTTCGCCCAGTACGAAGTCGTGTCCGGCGACACCCTCTTCGGCATCGCCCAGACGTGGTACGGCGATGGCAACCTCTATCCCCGCATCTTCGAAGCCAACCGCAACCAGATCACCAACCCCGACCTGATCTTTCCCGGCCAGGTCCTGCGCATCCCCCAGTAACCGACGCTACCTTGATCCGCCGCCGCTTAAAGGGGATCGGCTTGGCGTCAGCCCGCTGATCCCCTGCCCTTAATGAGGTGTGTTACGCCGCCGCATCTTTCCGCCGCTTGGCTGGGATAAGCCCTCTGATCCCCCTCCCTTGATGGGGGAGGGTTAGGGGTGGGGGTTACCGCCGCCGCGTCCTGCGTCCCGAGCTCCGGCCGCCTGCGCGCCGGTTCGAACGGCTGCCGTTGCTCGAAGAGCCGTTGCCATTGCGGGCGGGCTTGTCGATGTCGATGCAGGCCAGCGAGGCCACGCGGTCGCTGGCGCCGACGTTCATGACGTGCACGCCCTGCGTCGAGCGCCCAACCTTCGCGATGCTGTCGACCGTCGTGCGCATGACGATGCCGCTCTCCGAGACGAGGATCAGCTCGTGGCCGGCGCACGACGGCGCGGGCGGCGACGACGCGGCCCGTGCGGGCCGTGACGTTGTGCGTCAGCACGCCCTGCCCGCCGCGCGAGTGCTTCGGGTACTCGTCGAACTCGGTGCGCTTGCCGAGGCCGGTCTCGGAGATCGTCAGCAGCATCGCGTCCGGCTGCGACGACCTCCATGCCGACGAGCTCGTCGTCGCCGTCGGCGAGGCGCATGCCGCGCACGCCGCCGCTCTGGCGCGAGGCCGAGCGCAGCTCCGCGACCGCGAAGCGGATCGCCTTGCCCTGCGACGAGACCATGACGACGTCGTCGTCCTCGCGCGCCAGGCGGGCGAAGACCAGCTCGTCGCCGTCTTCCAGGTCCATCGCGATCAGGCCGGCGCGCCGCACGGACTCGAACTCCTGCAGCGGCGTCTTCTTGATCTCGCCCTGCTTCGTCGCGAGCAGCATGAAGTCCTTGTCGTAGGTCGTCGTGGCGACGACGGCGGTGACCAGCTCGCCGGGCTCGATCTCGATCAGGTTGACCAGGGGCGTGCCGCGCGCCTGGCGGCTCGAGTCCGGCACCTCGTGGGCCCGGAGCTGGAAGACGCGGCCGCGGTCCGTGAAGAACAGCAGGCTGTCGTGCGTGTCCGCGACCAGCAGGCGGCGGATGGCGTCGGCCTCGCGCACGCCCATGCCGGTGATGCCGCGGCCGCCGCGGCGCTGCGTGCGGTACGTCTCCAGCGGCAGGCGCTTGATGTAGCCGCGGTTGGTCAGCGTGATCACGACTTCCTGGTGCGGGATCAGGTCCTCTTCGCTGAAGTCCTCGATCTCCTGCTCGACGATCTGGGTGCGGCGCTCGTCGCCGTACTTCTTCTTGATCTCGGCCGGCTTCTTCCTTGATCAGGAAGTCGATCTTCTTGCGGGTTGGCGAGCAGGTCTTCCAGGTAGTTGATCTGCTGGATGAGCTCGCCGTACTCCTCCTCGAGCTTGCTGGCGCTCCAGCGCGGCCAGCCGGCGCAGCTGCATGTCGAGCACGGCCTGCGCCTGGCGCTCGCGTGAGGTCGAAGGGGCGCTTCCTGCAGCCGCGTGCGCGGCGGCGTCCGCCGAGGCCGACTCGCGGATCGTGCGGATGACCGCGTCGAGCTGCTCGATGGCCTTGAGCAGGCCCTTCGAGGATGTGGGCGCGGTCTTTGCGCCTTCTCGCAGGTCGAACTCGCTGCGGCGGCGGATGACCTCGCGCCGGAAGTCGATGTAGTGCTCGAGCGCCGTCTTGAGGCGGATCGTGCGCGGCTCGTTGTCGACCAGCGCCAGCATGTTGACGGCGAAGGCGGTCTGCATGGACGTGTGCTTGTAGAGGGCGTTGAGCACGGTGCGCGCCTGGCCGCCGCGGCCCAGCTCGATCACGACGCGCATGCCGTGGCGGTCGGACTCGTCGCGCAGGTCGCTGATGCCTTCGATCTTGCGCTGCCTTCACCAGCTCGGCGATGCGCGCCACCAGCGCGGCCTTGTTCACCTGGTACGGCAGCTCCGTGACGATGATCTGGGCCCGGCCGGTGCGCGACTCCTCGACGTGGGCTGCGCGCGCGGATCGACGATGCGGCCGCGGCCGTCGCGTAGGCCTGCTTGATCGCCTGGCGGCCGAAGATGATGCCGCCGGTGGGGAAGTCCGGGCCCTTGACGATGTTCGTCAGCTCGTCGGTCGTAGACGTCCGGGTTGTCGAGCAGGGCCGCGACCGCGTCGCAGATCTCGCCGAGGTTGTGCGGCGGGATGTTCGTCGCCAGGCTGACGCCGATGCCGGAAGCGCCGTTGATCAGCAGGTTCGGGCACGCGCGCCGGCATGACCGACGGCTCGGGCAGGCTGTCGTCAGAAGTTCGGCGTGGAAGTCGACGGTGTTCTTGTCGATGTCGGCGAGGAGCTCGCCGGCGATCGCGGTCAGGCGCGCCTTCGGTGTAGCGCATGGCGGCGGGCGGGTCGTTGTCGACGCTGCCGAAGTTGCCCTGGCCGTCGACCAGCGGGTAGCGCATCGACGAAGTCCTGCGCCATGCGCACCAGCGCGTCGTAGATCGGCGCGTCGCCGTGCGGGTGGTAGCTTGCCCATCACCTCGCCGACGACGGTGGCGCACTTCTTGTAGGGGTTGCCGGCCGCCAGGTTCAGCTCCGACATGGCGTAGAGGATGCGGCGCTGCACCGGCTTGAGGCCGTCGCGCACGTCCGGGATGGCGCGGGAGACGTTGACGCTCATCGCGTAGTCCACGTAGGAGACGCGCATCTCGTCTTCGATGCGGACCAGGCGGACTTGGCCGATTCCTGGGGGTGCCTGGGTCATAAAAAGCTCCAGAAATTAGAGAGGAAATGCTATATCGATGATACTATTTAGCGCACCCGGATAAAAGTCGCATGAGCCAAACCATCGACAAACCGCTTGCCCGCAGCCTCCTCCTGCGCCTGCTACTTTTGATGCCCCTGGCGCTATCGGGATCGGCCGCCCTGCTGCTCACGGCGGTTGCCCCCGGCGCCTGGGGCGCTGGCGATGGCCTGGGCCTCGCGGTGTGGGCGCCGACGGCCTCCGCGCTGCATGCTTTCGTTGCCCGCTCTCGCCCTCTCCGCCTGGGCCATGGTCGCGGTCTGGCGCCGGACGACGGGTCTGTTCGTGGTGGACCTGTTCGGCGCGATTGGCGGCGCGGTTTCGCACTGGATCGCGGCCATAAGCCTGGTCATTTTCTCCGGCAGCATGACCGCGGAGGAATCATACAAGTCGCTCAGCCTTGGCGGCAGCACAAGCACGTCCGGCTTCATCTTCCTGGTCTGCCTCTTCCTGGCCATCGCGGGTTTCCTGCACGCGGGCATGACCATGCTCTACACCTGGTCTGTCAGCCCCGGCCCTCGGACGCGCCTGGCCCTGCGCGACCCGGACGAACGCGACTTCATCGAGGACTGGGCCCGAAGACGGTGATGCCGGCTAACGTCAGGACGGCGAGGCGGCCCGCGCCAGCTCCTGGAAGAGCCTGCGCCCGGACGCCTCGAAGCCGGCGATCTGGGGTTCGTCGCGCTCCGGGTGCCACTGCACGCCCACGACCCAGCTGTGACGCGCGCTCTCCAGCGCCTCCACCAGGCCGTCGTCCGTCATCGCCGCGCGATGAGGCCGGGAGCGAGGCGCTCCGGCGTCACCGCCTGGTGGTGGCGGGAGTTCACCGTCATGCGTCCGCGGCCCAGCCACTGCCGCAGGCAGCTCCCTTCGGCCAGCGACTACTTCGTGGCTCCGTGAAGGTGGCGCCTTCGATCGTGTAGTTGGCGACGTGCAGCGCCGCTTTCGATGTGCTGCAGGAGAGCAGCCGCCGAGGCAGACGTTGAGCAGCTGGTGGCCGCGGCAGATCGCCAGGACGGGCAGGTCGCCGGACAGCGCCTGACTCACGCAGCCCGGCCTCGAACTCGTCGCGGCTGGGGTCGATGCGGCGTACCTTCTCGTGGCGTTCGGCGCCGTAGCGGGCCGGGTCGACGTCGACGCCGCCGGTGAGCAGGAGGCCGCCCAGGCCCTCGATCGTCGAGTCGTGCTCGTGCAGGTCCACAGGGTCGAGCCCGGCGTCGCGCAGGCGCTGCCAGTAGCGCTCGATGCTTTCCCCGGCTACCGTCCTCCCAGCGGGTGACGCGCGATCTTCGCAGTCATGGGTCAGTCTAGTACAAGAAGGTGCGGCTCGGAAGCGGCGGCTGACTACCGATTGTTGAGCGCTCAGGCATCGTCGTCGTCGTCGTCTTCGTGCGCTCGATGGTCTGCCTTGAAGGTGGAGAGGCTGACGACGCCGGTGTCCGCGGTCTCGGCTTCGTCCGCTCCCAGTCCTCGGTCTCGGTGTCGTCATCCGGTTCGTCGTCGTCGTCATCGAGTCGAGCGCAGCAGCGACTCCTTGATGTAGGGGCGCACGCCCTCGGCGCCGGTCGCGGGGAAGGAGAGCCGGGTCTGGCTGGGGTCGCGGTAGGTCTCCTTGATGATCATCTCGGCGTCGGAGTCGCTGACGCTCTTGACGGCGGCGGCGTAGCGGTTGCCGCCCTGGATCAGGCGCAGTCAGGCGCAGGCCGAGCTTCGGCTCGACCGAGCCGAGCACGTCGCCGTTGACGTTCTCGACCTGCAGGCGGCTCGCCTTCGGGCTTGCAGGTAGACCTCGTCGCCGGCGGTCAGCGTCGCCAGCAGTCTCCGCGAGGCGCCTTGCGCAGGACCGTCGACGCCGGACTTGCCGACCTCTTCGATGAACAGGTCCTGGGCGACCTTGGCGACGGCCTCGACGCGGCGCGGCTCTTCGGCGTCTTGCATGGTCGCCGAGGCGGTCGAGGTTGCGCTTGGCGATCGAGTTCACCGGGTCGAGGCTCGAGCGACTTGCCGTAGGCCTCGTGCGCCTCGCGGTAGCGGCCGAGCTCGAGCAGCGCTTTGCCGAGCCGGTTCCAGGTATCGACGTCGTTGGGCTGCGCGTCGAGGATCGCGCGGTTGAGGGCGACCGCCTCTTCCCACTTGCTTTCGAGCGCGAGCTGGATGGCCTGCTCGGCGCCCTGCCGCTTGAGGCGGGCGGCCTCTTCGCCCTCGACAGGCGAGTTCATGGCTGGACACCTCGTGTGAAACGGAACAGGATAGACGTCGGCGGGACGCCTTTCTATGTAGCGTGATGCTGGTCGGGGTGGGCAGATTTGAACTGCCGACCTCACGGTCCCGAACCGTGCGCTCTAGCCTGGCTGAGCTACACCCCGGGGGCTATCAAGTCATGATAGCGTATGTTATCAGAGCGTCCACAGATTACGCATCGCATCCGCTCGCAAGTCCTTCAGGAGCCGTGGCCGGGGAAGCGCCGCCAGCGCCCCCCTACACTGAATTCGGCGGCGGCAGCCCGCTGCTCGCAGAGCGAGAGTGAGGTCAGCGCCCCATGTCCGTTGACGCAGCGACGCAGGCCTATCCGAGCTGGTCGAAGCAGGCTGCGCTTGCGCATCCTGATGATCAGCGCCCTGGAAGTCTGGGCCCTCGCCGGCCAGGGCGGCGCGCCTTCGCTGTTCAAGACGCTGGAGGGCTACGGCGCGCCGCGGCCATCGACGTCGACTTCGTCGCGCCAACGATCGGCGCCAACCACCACTTCGGCGCGCCGGCCGCAGCCGCCGCCCGCGATCGAGGGCGTGACGCTTCCACCTGTTCCACCTGCCGTCCGCTGGCCGAGTCGCGACTGCCGCTGCCGGGCGTCGGCGCGCAAGGCCGACCAGAAGCTGCGCTTCGCGACGCTCTTCCCGCTGCTGGCCGCGCGCAGGGCCGAGGCGCGTGCTGGACAGGCCGGACGCTACGACCTCCTCTACGGCTACGAGGTGCACGGCGTGCTGGCGCAGCGCCTGCTGCGGCGCAGGCATGCGCCTGCCGCTGGTGGCGCGCTTCCAGGGCACGGTCATGCACCCCTACCTCGACAGCCGGCCCCAGCCTGCTGCGGCGCTACGAGGAGGTGCTGGCGCTGAAGACGCCGGCCGACCTCTACGTCATGACCGACGACGGCACGCAGGGCGACGAGGTGCTGGCGCGCCTCAACCCGGCCTCCGCGGGCAAGGTGCGCTTCTGGCGCAACGGCCTCGACCTCGAGCCAGGCGCGGCGCTCCGCAGCGCTGACGAGGCCGCGGCGGCCCGCGACGAGCCTGGGATCTGGCGACGGACGACTTCGTGCTGGTGACGGCGGCGCGGCTCGCCCGCTGGAAGCGCATCGACCGCGCCATCGACGCCGTGGCGCTGCTGCGCGACGCGGGGCGTCGAAGGCGCGACTGCTCGATCGTCGGCGACGGCGAGGAGCGCGCCAACCTCGAGCGCGCAGGCGCGCGACCTCGGCCTCGACGACGCGCGTGACCTTCGTCGGCGCCGTGCCGCAGCCGGAGGTGCAGCGCTACCTCTGGGCCGCCGACGTCTTCCTCTCCCTGAACGAGCTCTCGAACGTCGGCAACCCGCTGCTCGAAGCGATGGTCGGCGGGCCGCTGCATCCTCACCCTCGACGAGGGCGACACGCGCGACCTGATCCGCGACGGCGAGACCGGCGTCCTGCTGCCGAGCGGCGACCCCGCCTTGCTGGGCGCGGCGCTCAGGCGCCTGGCCAGCGACCAGCCCCTGCGGACGCGCCTGGCCGAAGGCGCGCTGCGTTATGCCGGCGCCAACTTCTGGAGCTGGGATCAGCGCCTGGACGCGGAAGTGGCCGAGGTAGAGGCCCTGGCGGCGGCGCATCGAGAAAAGGCACGGGCCGATGTCTGAGGCGGAGATGTTCTCGGAGGAGATGATCCAGGAGCAGGCGCTGGACGCGCGGCACGGGCGCTTCCTGTTCAACGTCAACCTGATCTTCTTCAGCACCATCGTCGTCAACCTTCTGAGCTTCGTGATCGTGCGTGGTGATCGCGCGCGCCCTGGGGCCGGAAGGCCGCGGCGTCACTTCGCTCTACCAGACGGGCATCAACCTGGCCTACGCCTTCATTTCCTTCGGCGTGGCCATCGGCGCCCTCTATTTCGTCAGCAGGCTCGAAGTGACGCTGCGCGAAGCCCTGGAGGCCGGCCTGGGCGCGACCCTGGCCTCAACTCTGCTGGCCGGCGCCGGCGCCGCCGTCATCTACGCCGTGGCCGGCGATCGGCTGGCCGAGGCGGACGTGCCGATCTGGCTTGTCGTCATCGCCATCCCGCTGGTGCTGCAGTTCCGCCTGGTCGAGTCGCTCATCCGCGCCGAAGGCCGCTTCGTCGTGGTTAGTGTCATCGAGGCGCTGATCCCGCTGGTCGTCCTCATCGGCCTGCTGGCGGTCGGCGCGCTTGGTGGCTTGACAGTCGGCAAAGCGATCGTGGTCTGGACGCTGGCGCCGCTGCCCTCGACCCTGATCGCCTATGCGGCCCTGGGGCCATCGGCCTGGCCGCGCGGATTCGGCTCCAGGGCGGTCATCCGCAAGCTCGCGCGGTTCGGGCTGCAGGGACAGGTCGGCAACATCGTCCAGACGCTGAACTACAGGCTGGACTCCTACCTGGTGTTGTTTTTCGTCAACTCTGCCGGCGTCGGCCTCTACGCCGTCGGCGTCTCCTTCAGCGAGGGGTTGCTGCTGATCGCCAACTCGGTCGCCATTGTCCTCATACCCAAGCTCACGGCCGCCGACCCCGAATACGCCGCGCGCACAACACCCCTGATTTGCCGCAACACCATCCTGGTGACGGCACTCGGCGCCGGCGCGCTGGCGGTGCTTTCGCCTTTCGTGGTGCCCCTGCTCTTCGGCGACGCCTTCAGGGACTCGGTCGAGCCGCTGCTCTGCCTGCTGCCGGGCGTGGTGGCCCTGTCCGGGACCAAGGTGCTTGCCGCTTACCTCTTCAGCCAGGGCAAGCCGATGATCAACACCTGGATCGCGCTCGCGACGCTGACCGTGACGCTGACCGGCGACTTTCTCCTGATCCCGCCGCTTGGCGTCCCCGGGGCGGCCATCGCTTCGAGCATCGCTTACGTCGCCAGCCTGTTCTTGACCCTTATCTGGTACCGGCGCGTCTCGGCGCAGCCGATGGCCGAAGCGCTGCTGCCGCGCCCTGAAGACGTGGCGCTGTTCTTCGACGGGGCGCGCTCCGCCTTTGCGCGCCTGCGCGGCGCGTGAGCCCGAACCCTCCCCTCCTCGGACCGCCGCTGCGGCTGGCCGTGCTGGCCAACTTCGACTCGCCGCACGCCTGGCGCTGGGTCAAAGTGTTCGTCGAACGCGGGCACGATGTGCACGCGATTAGCTTCTATCGCCCCGCGGCGGAGCTGCCGGGCGTGAAGCTTCACATCCTCCAGCCGTCGCCAGGGGCCGCCGGCGCGGCCGGAGCTGCCGGTCGCGGCCTGGCGGCGCGACTGCCGCCCTCGCTGCTGCGGCTGGTCAACGCAGCCCGGTTTCAGCGCGCCGGCCTGAAGGCACTGCTGCGCGACATCGCCCCCGACGTCTTCCACGCCCACTTCGTCGTCGAGCACGGCTTCTTCGGGGCGCTGGCCGGCTTTCAACCCTACGTCGTCAGCGCCTGGGGTTCAGACCTGTTCCAGGCGCCGCGCACGCCCGCAGGCGCCTTTCTGGCCCGCTACGCGCTCAAGCGCGCGCGCCTCGTGACCGCCAACGACCCTGCCCTCGGCCGCGAGGCCGCCCGCCTGAGCCCGCCGGGCGCGCGTGTCGAGGTCGTGCGCCTGGGCCTGGAGCGCGAGTTCCTGGAAGCGCCCCTGACGTCCGTGAACCTGCGCTCCAACGACGGCCCGCCGACCGTCTTCAGCGACCGCGCCCTCGAGCCCCTGTACAACGTCGACGTTGTCATCCGCGCCTTCGCGAAAGTCCGCGAGCGCATTCCCGTCGCGCGGCTGGTCATCGCCCACGACGGCTCCGAGCGTGCGCATCTGGAGAGGCTTTGCGAGCGCCTGGGCCTCACTTACGGCAGCGGACGGGGCTCTGGGGCCAATCCTCCAGGCGGCGAGATTACCTTCCGTGCGAACGCGCCCGTTGAGTTCGTTGGCCGCTGGGGGCCGCAGGTGATACGTAGCCTGCTCAACGAGGCGCACGTCTACGTCTCCGTCCCCTCCTCCGACTCGCTCTCCCTTAGCACCATGGAGGCGATGGCCGCCGGCGCTTTCCCCGTGGTCACGGACCTGCCCAGCCAGGACTGGATCACGCATCGCGTCAACGGCCTGCGCGTGCCCGCCCGAGACGTCGACGCCCTGGCCGAGAGCCTGCACCTCGCGCTAACGGACGCCGGCCTGCGTCGCGAGGCGGCCGCGTTAAACCGCGCGCGCGTCGAAGCCGACGGCGACCTGGAGAAGAACATGCTCGTGATGGAGCGGCACTACTACGGGCTGAGAGGGTCCAGGACGTAAGCGAAGGGCGACGGTTCCTCCCGTCCTGCTCGCTCCTCTTTCGGCCCTGCTACCTGTCAGCTCGGCGAGAGCGGGGGCTGGGAAGCGTCGATCCAGAGGTTGAGGTTGCCTTCGGTAATCGCGTTCCCAACGGGCCAGCCTCGATAGACGCCCAGATTACCGATGGCGAGCCAGGTCAGCGTGAAGCCCAGGGGTGAGAACGGCAGGTTGGGGATGAGGTACGCCTTCTTCGCCATGGTCCGCGCGAAGTCCTGGGCCATCTCCTGCTGCTTCTTGAGGTCGAACTCACGGCGTAGGATAGCGAGCGTAGCGTTCGCGTCGGCGTCGCCCAGGTGGGCGTTCTTGCCGTCGGGAGTCATGCCCTCGAAGCGGGCGCCGTCCTTGTGCATCTGGGCAAACATCTGCGAAACCGCGGAGGGATACTGGGCAGCGACGCGATAGGCCAGGCCGTTGAAGCCCTTGATCTGCTTGCCCGCGTTCTGAGCCGCGGTGTAGGCGAACTGATAGTTCTGCTGCCAGTCGGGGTACTCGTGCGGCTCCAGGCGCAGGCGGATGTCGCCCGCCGCGAGCATGCCGGAGACAAGCTCGGCCGTGCGCGCGTAGACGACGCCGTACTGGCCACCGCCGTTGTAATGGAAGCTCGAGTCGAGGCCGTCCGCGAAGCCCGCGGCTGCCATCAGGCGCTTGGCCTCCGCCCGGTCGAAGGTGAAGAAGCGTGCGTTGGGCCCGAAGATCTGCTCCGAGCGAGGATCGATCCAGTAGCCCTCCCAGCCGGCGCCGATCGCCGTGTGATAGCGCACCGGATAGTCGACACCCTCCGCCAGGTAGTGGCTGCGGTTGGCGTGCACGTCGATCATGGTCTCGCGGTCCAAGAGCATGGAGACGGCCTGGCGCAGGCGTTCGTCCTTCCAGGGGCTGTCGCCTTCGTATCCGAAGGACAGCGACGAGGGCGTCGTAGAGAAACTGTCGCCGTTCATCAGTTCCAGCGACGGTATCTCCCGCTTGACCGTGAGCAGGTCGCCCGCGGCGGCGACGTGAGTCCAAACGTTGCCGGCCTTGAACTGGCCCAGGCGCGAGGCGTAATCGCTGATGATCGGCAACTCTATGGTGTCGATGAACGGGCGTCCTTTGACGTGATAGTCGGGATTTCGCGACCAGGCGCGGAAGGCCATCGCGCGGTTCTCGGTCATCCGGTAGGGGCCGTAGCCTCGGGGCTCGAAGCGCGGGTCAAAACCGGCGTCGGCCTCTTTAGGGAGGACGTAGAAGTGCCTGTCGGAGCTGAACAGCGACAGGATCGATGAGTCCGGCTGCTTCAGTTTGACGACGACGGTGCGGGCGTCGGGGCTGGTCAGAGTATCGATGGGCGCGCCCGGCGAGACGTTGGCGTCATAAGCCAGGTCCGTTTTGAAGGGGCTAAGGCGCAGGAAGCGGTTCCAGCTGGCCATCACGTCGGAGGCGTCGATTGTGCGGCCGTTTACCGGCGCCTTGTTCTCCCATTTGAGTCCCTGGCGCAGGCGGATCGTCAGCTGCAGTTTGTCAGCGCTGAGCTCGAAGGATTCGGCCAGATCGCCTTCAACGTCGCCTCGGGGCCTGTCCGGAAACTTCGCCGTCGCGAACTTGAGCAAGCGCGGGTAGGTATAAGCCGCCACCTGCGTGTGCACGATGCTGGATTGCGCCGAGTGGGGGTCGAAGCTGGGGACGTCGAACACGGCGACGCTGCGCAGGGTCCCGCCCTGCTTAGCGCTGGAGCTGCTGTCGGCGGGCAGAGAAATCGGGCCGCGAGGCCGCGTCGCGGAGGCGGGAGGCGTGGTTGCACCTGTGCCACAGGCCATCAGCAGCGAGCCGGCGCCGGCTACGGCGCCCAGCACAAGCCGACGCCGCCCAAGGCGCGCTTGCGCAAACCGCTGCCAGTAGCCACTTTCGCCGGACAAAAGAAGCCTCGAGCGGTAAAAGTCCCCCGCCGCGGATCACCCTATGAGATTGTGCCCAACTCGTCAAATGGTTATCGACGAACCCACTCGCCAAACGCCCTTTACGGTTCCTTCACAGCAACTTCACACTCGCCTCGATATAATTGAACCGTCAAGTGTGAGGCGCGTAAGTCAGGCCTCACGAAGGGAAACACACGGGGGCATGAACAACCTCAAGACTCTGATCCTGATGGCGGCCATGTCAGGCTTGTTCGCCGGCCTCGGCTATCTGCTGTTCGGCGGCGTCAACGGCCTGGTTTTCTTCCTGATCCTGGCCGGCGTCATGAACTTCATTTCCTACTGGTTCTCCGACAAGCTGGCGCTGCGCATGGCCGGCGCCCGCGAGGTCACGCCCGAGCAAGAACCGCACCTGCACGCCATTGTCGCCGAAGTGGCGGAGTTGGCGCGCGTGCCGAAGCCGAAGGTCTACGTCGTCGACACGGAGTCGCCGAATGCCTTCGCGACCGGCCGCAACCCCGAGCACGCTGTCGTGGCGGTCACGACGGGCATCCGCCGCATCCTCAGCGACCGGGAGCTGCGGGCGGTTCTGGGCCACGAGATCGGCCACGTCAAGAACCGCGACATTCTCACAAGCTCGATAGTCGCGACGATCGCCGGCGCCATCAGCTACCTGCAGATGATCTTCATCTGGGGCTCGATGTTCGGTGGTGGACGCGACCGCGATGGCGGGGCCGGGATGCTGGGCCTCGTGGCCGTGCTCATCGCCCCGATCGTGGCCGGCATTATCCAGATCGCGATCTCGAGGACGCGCGAGTACCAGGCGGACGCCAGCGGCGCCGAGTACACGCACGACCCCGAGGGTCTGGCCCAAGCGCTCGGCAAGCTGCACCAGGGCGTGCAAATGCAGCCGATGGCGCAGACTCCGGGCGCGGAAGCGACGGCGCCGCTCTACATCATGCATCCGTTCCGCGCCGGCGAGGGCCTCTCGAACCTGTTCTCGACCCACCCGCCGATCGAGGAGCGGATCAAGCGGCTGAGGAAGATGGCGGGCTACTCCGTCGACTGATCGCCGTTTGGCGCCTGATTAGCAACCGTAGGGCCAGGCATAATGCCTGGTCCTGCGCGGTTTGTGGTCATTCCGTTATCGCGAAGACGCCGTCGCGGCCGTTCAGCCGTCCTTCTCCTCAACTGCGCCGGTCAGGGCCCCTTGACAGCGCCGAGAAGCTCATTGCGCGCCGCTAACGTGCGCGGGTGCACCTGCCAGCCGCGCTCGACAGCCTCCAGCAGGTTCAGGTCCAGGTAGCGCAGGACCGCGGAGTCCAGGTTCGTATCCGCCAGCTCGCGGACTTCGGCCAGGCGCGGCTTGCGCGCGACCTTGGTCGGGTCGACCTTGTCCGCCACGAAGAGCGCCTTGGCCAGCGCCGTCATGCCCGGGCTCGCGGTCGTGTGGACGGCGATCGCGTCCAGAATCTCGGCATCGTCGCAGGCGTAATCGTGGATCAGCATCCGCGCCGCCACGGGCCCGTGGAGGAGGATCGGCGAGGCGCGTTCGACGGCGTCGATCTCGGCGCCATACCGCGCCGCCAGCGCTGGGAGGCGCTCCGGCAGCTCGCCGCGCGCGAGGTCGTGGCCCAGGGCCGCGATCCGCAGCCGGTCCGGGTCGAGGCCGTGCAGGCCCGCCAGCCGCACTGCTTCCACCTCTACGGTGAGCACGTGGGCCTGCAGGCCGCGCGGCAACACGGCCACCGCCGCCCTGAGCTTGAGAATGAGCTCGTTGGGCGAAGTCAATGCTCGCCGGTCAGCCGTCGCGCCGCCATCGGCCTCGAGTGGCGGGGCCTGAGTCCTCGCCCCTCATCCCTCCGGGCCCAGCCGCCGGCCGCCGAGGAGGTGGAGGTGCAGGTGGTAGATCGTCTGGCCGCCCTCGTCGCCGACGTTGAAGGTCAGCCGGTAGCCCTTCTCCGAGACGCCGAGCTCGTTCGCGACCACGGTCGCGGTCGCGAACATGTGCGCCAGAAGCGGGCCTTGCTCCGGGCCCGAGGTCGCGGGCGGTAGCGATGTGCTGCTTGGGGATGATCATCACGTGCGTCGGCGCGCGCGGGTGGATGTCGCGGATCACGAATACCTGGTCGGTCTCGTGCACCTTGGCCACCTGGGCCGCACCGGAGGCCATCCGGCAGAAGAGGCAGTCGTCGGGCATATCGGACTCCTGGGGCCAACGCCGGGCGGGCGCGGCCCGTTCGCGACGCGGCAAGCCGCCGTCTCACCCTCAGCCCACTGAGCGTACGCCAAGCCGTGAGGCCTCACAAGGCCGTCTAGCCTGGGCTCCCGCATCCGCCTCTCGCGAGGCGCGCCTACGGGCCGGCATTTACGCCTGAAAGCCCTTCGATGGTCAGAGCCGTGATCTTCCAGAGACCCTCGACGTCCTTCCAGGTCGCGTTCACGGCGACGTCACCATCGCTGGTCTTGAAGGCGATGCCAAAGACGTGCTCGTCGCCTCTGACTTCGTGCGACTGGACCTCATACCCGTTCAGGGCCGGCACCGCGCTGATGCCGGCGGCCACGGCCATCAGCCCTGCTAGCGCCTCCGGCGTGAAATCGGTCATCAGACGCATGATGTCGCCCGCCATCAGGGCGCCACAGCTCTGGTCAACGGCTTCTTCGACGGAGATATCG
This sequence comes from uncultured Chloroflexia bacterium, assembly GCA_963703905.1. GTDB lineage: Bacteria > Chloroflexota > Dehalococcoidia > DSTF01 > WHTK01 > DATLYJ01. The sequence goes on along the minus strand of CAVPFY010000003.1, from coordinate 279,471 downwards.
GGCACGAGAGACTCCTGGTCGGCCGGCTGGGCTAGGAGGATTGTACGAGCCCGCCTTCCGTTCGTCCTGAGGCCCTCGAAGGGCGAACGGATGGCCAACTCACGAGCCTCGCTCCGGCGCGTGCTCCCGAATGCATGGTGCCCGTTCGTGGTTCGACCCGCTCACCACCAAGGGAAGCAAGCCAGTCGCATTCGTCTCCTCGGCCTTGGGACCTGTTTCCCGTTCGTCCTGAGGCCCTCGAAGGGCGGACGGATGGCCAGCGCACGAGCCTTGCTCGGGAAGGTGCTCCCGAATGCATGGTGCCCGTTCGTGGTTCGACCCGCTCACCACGAACGGAAGCAAGCCCGTCGCATCGTATCCTCGGCCTTGGGACCTGTTTCCCGTTCGTCCTGAGGCCCTCGAAGGGCGGACGGATGGCCAGCTCCCGAGCCTCGCTCCGGCGCGTGCTCCCGAATGCATGGTGCCCGTTCGTGGTTCGACCCGCTCACCACGAACGGAAGCAAGCCCGTCGCATCGTCTCCTCGGCCTTGGGACCTGTTTCCGTTCGTCCTGAGGCCCTCGAAGGGCGGACGGATGGCCAGCGCACGAACCTTGCTCGGGAAGGTGCCCCGAATGCATGGTGCCCGTTCGTGGTTCGACCGGGCTCACCACGAACGGAAGCAAGCCCGTCGCATCGTATCCTCGGCCTTGGAACCTGTTTCCCGTTCGTCCTGAGGCCCTCGAAGGGCGGACGGATGGCCAGCTCCCGAGCCTCGCTCCGGCGCGTCCTCCCGAATGCATGGTGCCCGTTCGTGGTTCGACCGGGCTCACCACGAACGGAAGCAAGCCCGTCGCATCGTATCCTCGGCCTTGGGACCTGTTTCCCGTTCGTCCTGAGGCCCTCGAAGGGCGATCAGATGGCCAACTCACGAGCCTCGCTCCGGCGCGTGCTCCCGAATGCATGGTGCCCGTTCGTGGTTCGACCCGCTCACCACGAACGGAAACCTACTTATTGAACATCCGGCGCGGCAGGCAGAATCATCGCAGCCTGCATCAGGACGCTCGCCGGCTGCGACGCCATCCGGTTATCCGTTCGAATCCGTTGACGATTCCCCAACCACGCGCAGGAACCGGTGCCGCCCGACGCGCACGAGCGCCCCCCCTCGAAGGACCACCTTCGCATCCGAGAGCACGGCGCCGTCAACCGAGATCGCCCCCTGCGAGAGCAGCCTTCGCGCCTCGCCGCGGCTGGCGACGGCCTGCGATCGCGCCAGCACCTGCGTGATGTCGACCTCGGCTTCGCCGCCGGCGCCCAGCGCCAGCGGCAGGTCGGCGGCGCTTTCCGCCGGGTCCTCGCGGCGCTGGAACACGCGCTCGAACTCGGCCTCTGCCTGCCCGGCAGCGTCCGTCCCGTGCAGCAGCGCGACGATCTCGCGCGCCAGGCGCTTCTTCACGTCCATGGCCGTCCCGCCGCCTTCGGACAGAAGGCGCGCCGATGTCGCGCAGCTCCGGCGTCCGGCACCTCCGTGAGCAGCGTGAAGTAGTTGAGGATGAGCGAGTCCGGGATCGACATGACCTTGCCGTACATGTCCGCCGGGCTCGTCGTCCATGCCGATGTAGTTGCCGGTCGACTTCGACATCTTCAGGTGGCCGTCGGTGCCGATGAGCAGCGGCGTGCAGATGGCGACCAGTGGGCGCTGGCCCAGGTCGCGCTGCAGGATGCGGCCGGCCATGATGTTGAACAGCTGGTCGACGCCGCCGATCTGGACGTCGGTCCGCAGCTCCACGGCGTCCTACGCCTGCATCAGGGCGTAGAGGAACTCGTGGATGTAGATCGGCTTGTGCTCCTCCATCCGCTTGGCGAAGGTCTCGCGCTCGAGGAACTGCGCCACGGTGAAGTGTGAGCCCAGCTCGATTACGTCCGCCAGGGTTATTCCCGCCAGCCAGTCGCCGTTGCGCTTGACGATCGTCTTGTCCTTGTCGAGCACGCGGTAGACCTGGCGCAGCCACTCGCGGGCGTTCGCCTCGACTTGCTCCATGGTCAGCATCTGCCGCGAGGCGCTCTTGTCGCTGGGGTCGCCGACGATGCCCGTCATGGTGCCGAAGAGGAAGGTGACCTCGTGGCCGAGGCGCTGGAACTGGCGCATCTTGAGCATCGGCACCAGGTTGCCCAGCGTCAGGTCGGTCGATGTCGGGTCGAAGCCGCAGTAGACGCGCAGCGGACGCCCCTCGGAGAGGCGCTCGCGCAGTTCCTCCTCCATGGTCGCGTGGATGTGCGGCTCGCCGTATTCGACGCCGCGCATCAGTATCTGGCAGCTGCTCTTCGACGGTGAGGTTTCCTGGCATCACGGACCTTTGCGAACTGGCGCGGCGTCTTTGGCGCCGCCACGCGGACCTATCCAGGCAAGATGCCGCCGCGATATTGCCAGTTCATTCCTTCAGGATCTCCCGCGCCCTGGCGACGTCGTCGCCGATCTTAGCCTTGAGCTGCTCGATGGTCTCGAACTTCAGCTCGGGGCTGATGCGCTCGACCAGCTCGATCTTCAGCGTGCGGCCGTAAATGTCACCTTCGAAGTCCAAGAGGTAGGTCTCGACGCTAGCCTGCTCGCCGCCGAAATGCGGGCGCCGGCCGATGTTTGTGGCCGATGCCAGGCGCTGCTCGCCGAGGTACGCCCAGGTCGCATAGACGCCGAATGCCGGCAGGGCGCGGTCGGGCGTTACGGCGATGTTGGCGGTCGGAAAGCCGATCTCGTGCCCGCGGCGCTCGCCGCGCACCACCGGCCCGCGGATCGAATAGCGGCGGCCCAGCTGGTGCTCGACCAGCTCGAGGTCGCCCTCGGCCAGGGCCGCGCGAATCGCCGTGGCGTGAATCGGCCGTTCGTGGTCGACAAGCGTTTCCGGCAGCACCTCCACCTCGAAGCCGAGGCCCTCGCCCAGCTCGCGCATGCGCTCGGGCGACCCCTCACGGTTGCGGCCGAAGGCGTTATCCGGCCCCATCAGCAGCAGGCGCATGCCCAGCTCTTGCGAGAGCATGGCGACGAAGTCCGCCGGGCCCAGCTCCGCCAGCTCGGACGTGAACGTCAGCGGCGCCACGAAGTCGAGGCCGGTCGCGCGCAACAGCTCGATGCGCTCCTCCAGGCTGGTGAGGTACTGAAAGGGCTCGTTGGGACGCAGGACGCTCACCGGGTCCGGGTACAGAGTTATGGCGCCGGACGCCAGGCCGAGGGCCCGCGAGCGGCCGGTCAGGTGCGAGAAGAGGTACTGGTGGCCGCGGTGCACGCCGTCGAAGACGCCGATGGTCACGGCGGTCGGGCCGGCCGGGGGCGGCGCGGCGCAGCTCTTCGCGGGCGAACTGGCTCACGAGGGCTCAGGACCCGCGACGGGAATGTGAGGCCTGGGTGCGGTGGCAGCGCGGACGCGCTCTTTTATATGCATCTCGCGAGCCTTAGAGTGAAAAAGAGGCGCCGCGGCGCCTCCTGCCTGCTTTGGGCAGACGTGCCTGCCGGTCAGGCTTCGGGCCGATGGTAACACGGCCTTCGAAAGGCGAACAAGGCGAGCGCCGGGGACGAAAGGTGCACGTGGGCCAGGAGCCGGTCAGCGAAGAGGAAGTCTACGGCGACCCACGCCGCCCGCGCGTCGCCTGGGGACTGCGCGAAATCGGATTCTCCCTTTTACTGATCGTCGGGGCGTACATTTTAGTTGTAGCAGCAATCGCTCTGCCCGCGTCGGCGATCCTGGGCGAGGACAGCACCGCATTCAAAGTCGTGGAATTCGCGGTGAACGCCCTGTTTGAGGCGTTGATAGCCGCGGGAGTAATATGGCTCGCCCTGCGATCGGGAGCCACCTTCGGCCAACTCGGGTTGCGCAAGCCGGTGCAGTCTTCGGCGCCCTCCCTCACCGCCATGATCGATCCGTCTGGACAGCGATTTCCCTGGGGCTACACCGCCGGACTGAGCTTCGCAGGCCTGATCGTTTCATTCGCCGCCTTCTTCGGCTACCTGGCGATTGTCAACGTCATGGGACTCGATTCCCTTTTGAAACCGAGCGAGCAGATCGACTCGAACGACTTCAATAGTCTTCCGGTGACCATAATGATCGGATTTGCCGTGCTGATAGTCGCGCCAATTTCGGAGGAAATCTATTTCCGTGGCTTCCTTTTCGGAGGCCTGAGGGGATTATGGGGCTTCGTGCCCGGAGCATTGGCGTCCGGATTCGTGTTCTCCCTGGTGCACGCGCAAATTGGCCTGATAATACCGTTCACACTCATTGGCTTTATCTTTGCTTACCTGTATCAAATGAGCCGTTCTCTGATCCCCTCGATTGGCACGCACTTCCTCTTCAATCTGCTCGGGCTTCATTGGAATGCTGGCACGCTGACGTGGCGGGCCAGGCTTCCTCCGGCAGGCTCAGCGCCGCCTTCGCGCGCGCCCGCGACGAAGGCCGCACCGCCTTCATCGCCCTACATGATCCCCGGCTACCCGTCGCTCGAAGAGACGCGACGCCGTCTTCGACGCGATGGTCGAGGGCGGCGCCGACATCATCGAGGTCGGAGATCCCGTTCAGCGACCCGCTGGCGGACGGCACGACGATCCAGCGCGTCGTCGTTCGAGGCGCTGGAGAACGGGCACGACGCCGTCGGACTGCATCGAGTTCGTGCGGCGGGCGCGCGCGCGCCATCCCGACGCTGCCGATCGTCTTCATGACCTACCTCAACCCGGTGCTGGCCTACGGCCTCGAGCGCTTCGCCGCGGACGCGGCGGCGGCCGGCGCCGACGGCGCGATCCTCGTCGACCTGCCGGCGGAGGAGGCGGCGGCGGCGCAAGCGCGGCGCTCGAACGCGCACGGCCTGGACCTGATCTTCCTCGTCGCGCCGACGTCGACGCGAGGAGCGCCTCGAGCTGATCTGCGCGCAGGCGTCGCGGCTTCGTCTACTGCGTCAGCGTCGCCGGCGTGACCGGCGCCCGCGAGCGAGCTGCCGGCCGACCTGCGGCGACTTCGTCGCGCGCGTGCGGCGTTGCACGAATCTGCCCGTTGCGGTAGGATTCGGCATGTCTCGCCGCGAGCACATCGAGGCGCTCACCGGCGTCGCCGATGGCGTCGTCGTCGGCAGCGCCTTCATGGACCTGATCGGCGCAGACGCCACCGCAGGAAAGAGCGAAAGCTGTACGTGAATACGTGGAGGTGCTCTCCGGTCGTCGCAGGCCCTGAACGCAGGGCGGCGGCCGCGGGCTATCCCCGCGCACATGCGGGGGGGCCGCGCGGCTGTCGCCGCGCTGTCGGGCCACGACCGGCGTCTTTGGGCGCCCCTCGACCAGTCCTACCCGATAGGCGCGCTCGGCCAGGACGATACCTCCCGTCCGACGGCGGGAGAAGAAGGGGAGAACAGCACCTCATGCCTGCCGGGGAATCCGCGGCGCTACCACTGTCGAAGCCAACACGCGCGAAGCGATCCTCGACGGCGACGCGCGAGCTGCTGGCCGAGATGGTGCGCGCAACGACGTCCGCAACGAAGACGTCGCCAGCGCCTACTTCACGACGACGCCCGACCTCGAACGCCGAGTTCCCGGCCGTCGCCGCCCGCAACGACTTCGGCTGGACGAACGTCGCCCTGATGTGCGGCCACGAGATGGACGTGCCCGGCAGCCTGCGCGATGTGCCTGCGCATCCTCCTTCACGTCAACACGGAGCGGCACCCAGGACGAGATCTGTCACGTCTACCTGCGCGGCGCCGCCGTCCTACGACCGGACCTCGCGCCAGCCGGCACGAAGCGCGAAGGGACTAGACGCACGATGGTTGGCACCAAGCAAGACGCCCCGGACCGGCGCCAGTACCAGACCGACGACGTGCGCATCCTCGAGATCAAGGAGCTGGTCTCGCCGGACGAGGTGCTGCGGCGAGCTGCCGATCACGGACGCGGCCGCGCGCAACGTCTTCGAGACGCGCCAGGCGATCCACCGCATCCTGCACGGCGCCGACGACCGCCTGCTGGTGATCATCGGGCCCTGCTCGATCCACGACGTCGCGGCGGCGAAGGAGTACGCGGAGCGCCTGCAGGAGGCGCGCGAGCGCCTCGCCGACGACCTGCTCATCGTCATGCGCGTCTACTTCGAGAAGCCGCGCACGACCGTCGGCTGGAAGGGCCTGATCAACGACCCGAACCTCGACGGCAGCTTCCAGATCAACGAGGGCCTGCGCGTCGCGCGCGGCCTGCTGCTCGACCTGGCCGACGCGGGCATGCCGGCCGGCTGCGAGTTCCTCGACATGATCACGCCGCAGTACATCGCCGACCTGGTCGCCTGGGGCGCGATCGGCGCGCGCACGACCGAGAGCCAGATCCACCGCGAGCTGGCGTCCGGCCTGTCCTGCCCGGTCGGCTTCAAGAACGGCACCGACGGCAACGTGCGCATCGCCGTCGACGCGATGCGCGCGGCCGCAGGCGCCGCACCATTTCCTCTCCGTGACCAAGGGCGGCCACTCGGCCATCGTCTCGACCGCCGGGCAACGAGGACTGCCACGTCATCCTGCGCGGCGGCAAGGAGCCGAACTACGACGCCGCGAGCGTCGAGGCGGCGGCGAAGGAGCTGGCCGACGCCGGCCTGCCGGCGCGGATCATGATCGACTTCAGCCACGGCAACAGCAGCGAAGCAGCACGAGCGCCAGATCGACGTCGGGCGCGACGTCGCCGGCCAGATCGCCGGCGGCGACGGCGCGGATCTTCGGCGTCATGGTCGAGAGCCACCTCAAGGCCGGCCGCCAGGACCTGGTGCCGGGCAAGGCGCTGGTCTACGGCATGAGCATCACCGACGCCTGCCTCGGCTGGGAGGACAGCCGTGCCCTCCTGGACACGCTCGCCGAAGCGGTCGCCGAGCGGCGGGTCAAAGTCGAATCCAGTGGCGCCGGCGCCGGCGCGGGGTAGGCGTTCCGCCGAGGCCGCACAATCTCCTGCCGTCATTCCCGGCAAGGCCACAGCCAGTGGTTGGGTGTCATTCCCTGCCTAGCCCAGGCCATAAGGGTGTGCCCCTGTCATTCCGACGCCAGGAGGAATCCCGGTTCGCGATCAACCCTCTCCCCCTGCCCCCTCTCCCATGAAGGGCGAGGGGGTTCAGAACGGGAGGAGAAGGAGCTTGGACGGCGCGAAGATCCGGTCCCCTTCCTCCTCCTTGGGGGAAGGGTTAGGGAAGGGGGTTCGCCCATGGAGGCCCAACCCTCCCCCTGTCCCCTCTCCCAAATGCCGGTCTGTCGCCGGCGTAAGCGCGCCCCCGGGATTACTCCTGGCGTCGGAATGACAGAAGGACGGACCGACTTGACGCGCGCGCCTCGATCAAGCCCAGTCGATGGTGACCGCGTGAAGGCGCGGCGGGCGCGGCACATGCGCCATCTGTTTATCCGTACCTCATCCGTTGACCATTCGCCCGCCAGAGGTCGCGCCAGCAGGCGTCAAGGTTCACGTCAATGCTCGTGAGGGCCTGATCTGCTATCATCCGCGCTTGTAGCACCTGGTTAGATAAAAGGGCGGTCCGCGCCTGCTCCCTGGGCTAGGAGAGTCACGCGACAATGTCAATGCTTTCGGTGCGCACGGAGGTCTTCGAGGGGCCGCTCGACCTCCTGCTGCATCTGATCGAACGCAACGACCTCGACATCACGGCGATATCGCTTGTGCAGGTCACCGACCAGTACATCGCGCTGCTCCGCGGCGGCGAAAGCATTGACCTGCGCGCCCTGGCGGAATTCGTGGCCGTGGGCGCCAAGCTGCTGTTCCTGAAGTCGCGCGCCCTTCTGCCACGCACGCCGGAGCAAGTCGCCGAGGATGAGCACGAGGCCCAGGAGATCGCCGAGGACCTCACGGCCCAGCTGGAGGAGTACCGGGCCTTCAAAGGCGCGGCGTCCTATCTGCGCGAGCTGGACGACGCATCTCACCGCTCGTTCACGCGCGTCGCGCCCGTCCCGGCCGAGTGGCTGCCCAGCGGCCTCGAAAAGGTGACACTGCGCAAGCTGATGAACACGCTGGCAAAGGCCCTGGAGCGCCTGCCCCTGGAGGCAGAGCCGGAGCGGATGGAGCGCGTCCTGATTAACCTCGCGGAGCGCCGTGAGACGGTACTGCGCCTGATCCGCCTGCGCGGCAGCGCCTCCTTCGTGGCGCTAATCGCCGATTGCCGCAGCCGCCTGGAAGCGATCGTGACCTTCCTGGCGGTCCTGGACCTGCTCAAGACCGAAGACCTGGTCGCGGAGCAGACGGAGGCCTTCGCGGAGATCAACCTGCGTCTGCGCGGCACTTTTCAGACCGCAGGCGCGACGGCCTGAGAAAGGGAACAAGGAACCGGGAACGAGGCGGAAGCCATCCGCCCTTCTGCCTTCTCCTGTTTCCTGCTTCCTGTTCCCCGCTTCTGTTCCCGGTTCCCCTGTTCCCTGTTCCTCTACTCCTCATTCCCGCTAGAATCTCAAGGCACGCTTCTCTCGCCCTAGCCGGAGGTACCGATGCGCAAAGACATGATGGAAATCCTCGCCTGCCCGCTCTGCAAAGGGCCACTGACCCTCGCCATCGTCAAGGATGAGGGCGACGAGGTTATCACCGGCTCCTTGCACTGCGCCAAGGACAACGAGACTTACCCCATCGAAGACACGATCCCGAACCTGCTGCCGCCGGACCTGCGCCGCGCGATGGAAGCCAACAAAGCCTGATGGAAGGCCGGGCCCAGAAAACGGGCGCCATCATCATGGCAATGGCGGGCTTCGGGCTGGTTGTCTTTTTGATCGGCGCCCTGCGCCGCAGCTATCTGGCCCTGGCCCTACCCGTAACCGTCGCCATGGCCGCCCTCACAGCCCTCGGCTTTTGGGTGGGCTGGACCATGATGACCATGGAAGAGGAACCGGAGGAGCCGCCTGTCTCGGTAATCGAGTAGGCCCCAGGGCCAGTCGTGATGGTGGGCATGCCGCCATTAAACCCATGGCTGTCCCCCCTTGTCGTCTTCTTCTGCGCTTCCCGATCCAACGAGCCCGTTTCCGTTCGTGGTGAGCCAGGTCGAACCACGGACGGTCGCCGGCGGCACGAGAACGCGATCCGGATCGCAACTCGCGACCCTGGCCCGTTCGCCCTGCGACAGGCTCAGGACGAACGGAATGCGCCTCGCTCTGGTCTAGCATCCTCATTGGCCTCGCCCCGTTCGCCCTTCGACAGGCTCAGGACGAACGGAACATGGGCGTTCACGCCCAGGCGCAGGAGCTTGCGCAGCGTAGGTCAACAAGCCCACGGCTCGCGGAACTAAGGCTCGCCGGAAACCATGCTCGCCGGCAGGGCGAGATTCGCCGCGAAAAGCGCCTATTCAGGGAGTCTTGGGTAGACCCGTAGCCCGTATCGCAGGAAGGCGACCGCCCCCGCTTTATCGCGCAGGAGTTCGGCCTCGGCACCTTCCGCCAGGCCGCTGGTCACCACGAAGCGATCGGCGGCGCAGGGCGCGATGCGGAAGGTCTGGGGCTGCGGCACGGCCTCAGACAGGCGGCCGGCCGACTCCCGGGGCAGGCTGCTCAGCGAGAGGCCTTCGTCGTCGAGCTTGATCTCGATGTCGCCCATGAAGCCCTGGTAGCGCCCCGTGAACTCGGCCAGCGTTTCGCGCCCGGCCTCGATTGGCCGCGGGTCGGCATCGTCGACGCCCAGGTAGAGCTTCAGGGCCAGCTTCACGAGGTCCGTGTGGACGCGGCCGCCGGTCGAGCTGTTGGTCAGGACGGCGATAGCGAAGCCCGCGTCCGGCGCCATCAGGAAGGCGGACTGCTGGCCGTTGGTGGCGCCGCCGTGCAGCACCAGCCGTGCCCCTCGGACGTCGCGCAGGATCCAGGCCAGGCCTTGCTTGCGGTCCAGAGGCCCGTCCGCGTGCGGGTCCTGCATCGCCGCCAGCGACTCCGGTGCCAGCACGCGCGATCCGTCGGCGCCCGAACCGTCGCCCATATGAAAGCGGGCGTAGCGCAGTTGCTCCCGGGCCGAGGAGCTGATCCCGCCGGCCGGATTGCTGGCTCGCGGGATCGGCCACGGCCGGGAGACGGAGGCCTTGCCCTCGTTCACGGCGTGGCCGGCGGCGAACCGGCTCAGCATTACCTCGGCCGGGAAGAATGATGACTGCGCCATGCCCAGCGGCCGCAGGACCATCTCGGTCGCGGTCTTCTCGTAGGTCGCGCCGGCAATGGCTTCGATTACGCGTCCAGCCAGGCAGAAGCCCGAGTTGCTGTAGGAGTAAGTCTCGCCCAGGGGCGTGACCTGGGGCAGGTCCGCCATCTTCGCGACGTAGCGGGCCAGGGCATCGTCACCGCTGCCGGTGTCATCGAAAAAGTCGCCCGACCAGCCCCCGGTGTGGGTCAGAAGGTGGCGCATGCTGGCGCAGGCGGTGGCTTCCTCGTCCGCAAGCTTCAGGTCGGGCAGGTACTTGCGCAGCGGCAAGTCGAGGTCGAGCTTCCCCTGCCGGGCCAGAATCATCGCCAGGGTCGCGGTGACGGTCTTGGTGGTGGAGCCGATCTGGAACAGGGTATCGCCGTCCACGGGCAGGGGATTGTTGACGCTGGTGACGCCGAACCCGGCCAGGAACTCGCGGCCGTCGAAGACGGCGCCCAGAGCGACGCCGGGCACGTTTCGCAGCTGCATTGACTCGCGGACGAAATCACCCAGCTCCTGGAACATCACTTGCGCCTTGTCCTCTGCCCGCATTTCACCCTCCTCGCCTGCGGCTCCGGGCTGATAACAGAAAACTGATTACTGACCGCTGCTGACTACCTCAAGAACTCAGGCGGCCGCCGCTCCGCGAACGCGCGGAAGCCCTCGCGGCCGTCGGCCGACGCCAGCGCCTCGGTCTGGAACTGGCCTTCCATCTCCAGGTGCGCGCGGATGTCGTTGTCCAGGGCCCGGGCGATCAGGCGCCGAGTGTACGCGTAGGCCAATCCCGGGCCGCTGGCGATGCCGCGGGCATAAGCCAGCGCCTCCTCCATCAGGGAGTCGTGCGGCACCACGCGGTTGACCAGGCCCAGCGCCAGCAACGCCGCCGCGTCCAGGGGCTCGCCCGAGTACATCAGCTCGTAGGCCTTGGCGACGCCGACAATGCGCGGCAGCCAGAAGCTGGCGCCGCAGTCCGCCGCCAGGCCGCGCTTGATGAAGATGCTGCCCATGCGCGCCTGGTCGGAGGCAATCCGCACGTCGCAGCAGAGGGCGATGCCGAAGCCGCCGCCGGCCGCGACGCCGTTGATCGCGCCGACGACCGGCACGTCGGCCTCGGCGAACGCCAGGACGATGTCGTTGATCGAGGCCAGTTTGTTCGCGGTCAGGGAGCGCCGCAGCGTTGGCGTCGCGCCGGCGGCCGGGGCGGCCGGCGCCGTCACAGTGGCGCCGGAGCAAAAGCCGCGGCCGCTGCCGGTGAGAAGCACCACCCTGATCTTGTCGTTGCTTTTGGTCTCGCGCAGCGCCCCGGTCAGGTCCGCGATCATCGTCCCGCCGAGCGAGTTGAGAGTGTCGGGCCGGTTCAGGGTCAGGACCAGGACGCCGTCGTCCGTCAGCTCGCGGATCACGTCCGGTTCGGTTGTCATCGCCTGCTCCCCTCTGGCCAGTTAGCAATCAGGTCTCAGCGGTCAGTTGTCTATCCCGGCCATCCGACCCACGGCTCGTCGCGTTTGGCGCACTTTACAACGCCGCGTCCTTCGACAAGCTCAGGATGACTTCGACAAGCTCAGGATGACTTCAGTCGGGTGCTCGACTGTAGGTGCTAACGACCTGCAGCCACCCAACTATTCAGGCAACGCTCTACTTGAACCATCCTGAGCTTGTCGAAGGACGGCCCTGCTGCCGGTGCTCTTCACCCCGGTCAAGAAACAAGGGGCCGGACGCGTGCGTCCGGCCCCTCTGGCTGAAAAGCTGAAAGCTGAAAGCTGACCGCTACTAAATCCCCATCCCCTGGGCGACCAGCTCGCGGTGGAAGTCGGCGTCGCCCCAGGCCAGCTCGGCGGCCTTCTGGCGGCGGAAGAAGAGCTGGATCTTGTAGTCCTTGGTGAAGCCGATGCCACCGTGGATCTGCTGGCCGTGGGCGACGACGCGGCGGGTGGCGTCGCGACATCCAGGCCTTGGCCATGTGGACCTGCTCGTCGGCGTCGGACTCGTCCTCGGCGACGGCCCAGGCGGCCTTGTACATGATGAAGCGCGAGCCGTCGACGTCCGTGACCATGTCGGCGGCCTTGTGCTGGATCGCCTGGAAAGAGCCGATGGGGCGGCCGAACTGGACGCGCTCCTTGGCGTAGTTGATCGTGATGTCGAAGTCCTGCTGGGCCAGGCCGACGAGGTAGGCGCACTCGAGGACCGTGGCCTTGTTGGCGATCTTCTTGAAGGTCGCCCAGCCCTGGCCTTCGGCGCCCATGAGGTTGGCCGCCGGCACGCGCGCGTTCTCGAACTTGATCTCGGTCTGCTTGTCGGAGGCGATGGTGCGCAGAGGCGTGTGCGTCACGCCGGCCGCCTTGGCGTCGACGATGAAGAGCGAGATGCCCTGCTCGCCGCTGCCGCCGGTGCGCGCAACGACGTACCAGGTTGTCGGCGACGTGGCTGTCGCGCACGAAGAGCTTGGTGCCGTTGAGGACGTAGTCGTTGCCGTCCTTCTTGGCGGTAAGCTGCACGCCCTCGGCGTCGAAGCGGGCCGAGGGCTCGGTGAAGGCCAGCGTCCAGATTTGCTCGCCGGAGGCGATGCGCGGCAGGTGCTGCTGCTTCTGGGCGTCGGAGCCGGCCTCGAGAATCGCCAGGGCGGCGACGGTCGTCGGGATGAAGGGGCCGGGCACCAGGGCGCGGCCGAACTCTTCGACCAGGATGATCAGGTCCATGAATCCGAAGCCGGCGCCGCCGTACGTGTCCGGAATGGCCAGGCCCTGCCAGCCCTGGTCGGCCATCTTCTTCCACAAGTCGGGCGAGTAGCCCTTCTCGTCCTCTTCCATGTCGCGCACGTGCTGCTCGGGGCACTCCTTCTCCAGGAAGTCACGCGCGAAATTGCGGAGCATCTCCTGCTCTTCGCTGAGTCCCAGGTCCATTACGCAGTCCTCCTCATGACCTACATGCGGCCAAATGAAACACGCGGCTATCAGGCGCCAGCCGCGAACCTGCCCCGTCCGCTGGGACGCCGACGGAATAATAGTCGAACGTGAACGTAAAGGAAAGGGCGTCGGGGATGAGGTGGAGGCGTCGGGGATCAGGCGTCATCGGAATTGCAGGCCGGGCCTTCCAGCCCGGCCGCGCGCCCTACCGTTGCAGGCCCCTCTCTTCCGGCAACGGGCCGCATTCCCGACCGTCCGTCATCATGCCGCCTCAAACACACGCCGGCCGGGCTGAAAGCCCGGCCTACGTTTCCTGGGTACGTTTCGACAATCGCGCGGTTCCGGCACATGGAAAAGCGGAAGGCCGGGCGTTTGCCCGGCCTTCTGAAGCTTCTCGCCTGGCGCCTGAAACCTGACGCCTGAAACCTTCCCCTAGTAATCCATCGGCGGCATCGGCGGCGCCGCGCCCGGCGGCTCCGGGATGTCGGTGATCAGCGACTCCGTGGTCAGGATCATGGTCGCGATCGAGACCGCGTTCTCGAGGGCGGTGCGGGTCACCTTGACCGGGTCGATGATGCCGCGCTCGATCATGTTGCCGTAGACGCCGTACATGGCGTCGTAGCCGAACTCCGGGTCCTTCGACTTCTTGCACGGCGTCGACGACGACCGTGCCCTCGGCGCCGGCGTTGTCGGCGATCTGGGTCAGGGGCTCCTCGAAGGCGCGCTTGCAGCATGCAGGACGCCGGTGCGCTCGTCGCCTTCCAGGGTCGCGGCGAGCTCGTCGAGGGCGCGCCTGGCAGCGGATCAGGGCGACGCCGCCGCCGGGGACGATGCCCTCTTCGACGGCGGCGCGGGTGGCGGAGAGGGCGTCCTCGACGCGGAGCTTCTTCTCCTTGAGCTCGACCTCGGTGGCGGCGCCGACCTTGAGCACGGCGACGCCGCCGGCGAGCTTGGCCAGGCGCTCCTGCAGCTTCTCGCGGTCGAAGTCGGAGGCCGTCTCGTCGATCTGGGCCTTGATCTGCTTCATGCGGGCCTGGATCGCCTCGTCGGAGCCGTAGCCCTCGATGATCGTCGTGTCGTCCTTGCCGGCGACGACGCGGCGGGCGCGGCCGAGGTCGGCGATCTGGGCGCTCTCGAGCTTGCGGCCCATGTCCTCGGTGATGAAGGTGCCGCCGGTGAGGATGGCGATGTCTTCGAGCATCGCCTTGCGGCGGTCGCCGAAGCTCGGCGCCTTGACGGCGAGGGCGTTGATCGTGCCGCGCAGCTTGTTGACGACCAGCGTGGCCAGCGCCTCGCCGTCGACGTCGTCGGCGATGATGACGAAGTTCTTCGTGACCTGCAGGACCTTCTCGAGGATCGGCAGGATGTCGGTGACGGCGGAGATGCGCTTGTCGGTGATCAGGATGTAGGGCTCGTCGAGGACGGCCTCCATGCGCTCCGTGTTGGTCACGAAGTAGGGCGAGGAGTAGCCGCGGTCGAGCTGCATGCCGTCGACGAACTCGGTCTCCATGCGGATGCCGCGCGACTCTTCGACGGTGATGACGCCGTCCTTGCCGACCTTCTCCATGACCTCGGCGATCATGTTGCCGATCTCGGTGTCGTGCGGCGGAGAGGGTGGCGACCTGGGCGATCTGGTCCTTGCCGGTGACCGGGCGTGGCCATGCTGCGCAGCTCGCGCGACGGCGGCCTCGACGCCCATCTCGATGCCCTTCTTGAGGGCCATCGGGTTGGCGCCGGCGGCGACGTTCTTCAGGCCCTCGCGGACGATGGCCTGCGCCGAGGACGGTGGCGGTGGTGGTGCCGTCACCGGCGACGTCGTTGGTCTTGGAGGAGATCTCCTTGGCGAGCTGGGCGCCCATGTTCTCGAACGGGTCGCGCAGCTCGATCTCCTTGGCGATCGAGACGCCGTCGTCGACGACGGCGGGCGGGCCGTACTTGCGGTCGAGGACGACGCGGCGGCCGCGGGGGCCGAGGGTGACCTTGAGGGCGTCGGCGAGGATGTCGACGCCGGCCTTGAGGGAGCGGCGCGCCTCTTCGTCGAAAATGATCTGCTTAGCCATAACTAGCTCCTTGAGCTGTCAGCTTCAGCGGTCTCAGTCGGCAGGTTTCGGCCAGAAGCCGGCTGGCTGACGGCTGATAGCTGACGAGCTGACAGCCTTCTAGACCTCGACCTTGCAGAGGATGTCGCGTCTCGCGCGAGGACGATGAGCTCCTCGTTCTCGACCTTGATCTCCTGGCCGGTGTACTTGGCGTAGAGGACGCGGTCGCCGACGGCGACGTCCATGGGGACGATGCTTGCCGTCGTCGTCGCGGCGGCCGGGGCCGACGGCGATGACTTCGCCCTGGTTGGGCTTTTCCTTGGCGGTGTCCGGGATGACGATGCCGCTGGAGAGGACCTCTTCCTGGACGATGGGCCGCAGGACGAGCTTGTCGGCGAGGGGAATGAGTTTCGAAGCCATTCTGACCTCCTGAAAGGAATCCAAAGTTAGGGTAATGCGGGGTTTAGCACTCAGCATCAGTGAGTGCTAATGGGAGTGTAGAGGCGGGTAGCGGTTAGCGCAAGAGGGCTGGGCGAGCCGACTAGCCGTTCCACACGTTTCCGTGTAAGCTTCCAGCCATGGCCAGACGCAAACCCTCCTGGGACGCCGGCGGCGTCAAGGCCCTGCGCCAGCACCTGGGGCTGACCCAGCAGGAGCTGGCGCTGGAGCTGGGCACTCGGCAGCAGACGATCAGCGAGTGGGAGACCGGCCTCTACCGGCCGCGCGGCCTCTCCGAGCGCCTCCTGAGCATGGTCGCCGAGCGCGCCGGCTTCGAGTACGACGCGGATGGCTAATCGGCTGGTCGGCTGGTCGGCACTTCGGCCGGAGTTTTCGCTTTCAGCCGACAAATCAACGTGCTCCTACGTCTGGCCGACAAGCCGAAGTGCCCACGAGCCGAAGTACCGGCTGCGCGAGCTCCCGCCCGGCCCGATCTACCTCTGGCCGACACGCCGAAGCGCCGACAACCCGACATGCCAGCCGCGCCCGGATCTCTGGCCGACAAGACGAAAAGCCGAAATGCCGACAAGCCAGCTGCGCGAGCCCACCGGCCCGATCTCCGAGGCCGACCTCTCCTCGATCTGGCAGGGCCAGCGCTACCCGCCCGGCGCCCTCAGCGGCCCCGGCGGCGAAGCCGTGACGGTGCTGTATCCCGGCCGCAAAGGCGGCGGGCCCGGGCCTGACTTCCGCGACGCAGTCGTCAGAGTGGGCGGCGAGGAACGCATCGGCGACGTCGAGCTGCACGTGCGGGCGACCTCCTACCAGCAGCACGGCCACCATCTCGACCCGGCCTACGACCGCGTCGTCCTGCACGTGGTCTTCGAGGACGACGGCGGCGGCGCGACCAGCCTGGCCTGCGGCGAGCGGGTGCCCATCGCCGCCTTCGCGCCCTGGGTAACGGCGCGCTCGGCCGACATCGCCGCCTGGCTGCAGGCGCCGCCGCTGTGGAGCGAGCCCTGCCGCGGCGCCGCCGCCCGCCTGGGCCCCGGCCGGGTGGCGGAAGAGGTGCGGGCGGCCGGCGTGGCGCGTTTTCGCGGCCGCGGCCTGGCCCTGAGCGCGGCCGTGGCCCGCGAGGGGCCCGACGAGGCGTTGTGGCAGGCGATCCTGGACGCGCTGGGCTACGGCGGCGACCGCGACGGGTTCCGGCGCCTGGGCCGGGCGCTACCGGCGGCCCTTCTCTCACAGATAGCCCCTGCGGGCGTAGAACGAGAGGACATCATCTTCGCCGCCCTTCTGGCCGTCGCCGGCCTGGCGCCGGCCCCGGACCTGGCATCGCGCCTGCCGCCACCCCTGGCGCCGGCGCTGCGCCCGCTGGCCTCGCGGCCAGCCAACCGGCCCGAGCGGCGTCTGGCGGCCGCGGCGGCTATCTTCGCCGCCCGCGGCGGCTCTCTGTCAGGCCGGGCGGCGGCCTCGGTCGCCGGCGCCGGGGACGCCGCCTCTCTGATCCATGCCTGGTCGCCGCGCCCGCGCTCCGGCGCGGCCATAGGCGCCGCGCGAGCCAGCGAGCTCCTGCTCAACGCGGTCCTGCCCTTCGTCGCCGCGACCGTCCCTGAGCTCAGCGAGCGCTGCCTGGCGCTGGCCGCCGCCCTGCCGGCCCTGCCTCCCTACGGCAAGACGCGCTTCCTCGAGGACAACCTCCGCGGCGAAGACAACCGCCGCCCCGTGCGCGCGGCCCTGGACCAGCAGGGCCTCCTGGGGTTGCAGGCGGAGTGGTGCAGCCGCGGCGGTTGCGGCCGCTGTCCGCTGTCGTGACGGGGGTGTGAGGTGTGAGGTGTCAGACGAATTATCGCCACATCGTAGGCCGGGCCTTCCAGCCCGGCCGCGCCCTACCGCGGCAGCCTGCCCGGATCCGGCAACGTGATTCCGGATCCGCACGCCCTGCTGCGCGCCTCAGACACACAATGCCGGCCGGGCTGGAAGGCCGGGCCTACATTTTTGAAGTCAAGGCGAATTCGAAGGGGCGCCGGGCGCAGGCCGCAGGTTAAACGCGTAGGGCCTGCCGGAATGAGCAGCACCAACCACACGCAAGCAACGGCCGGGCTGGAATGCCCGGCCTACATTCTTGAAGTCAAGCCGGATTCGAAGTCAGCCAAACTCAATTAAAATCAGTTTTCAATCTGTGGCAGATTCTCCGCCTGATACCTGATACCTCACACCTGATACCCGACAGCTTCCCTACGCCGGCACGGCCGCCAGCTGCGCCAGGCGCTGCATGATCGTGTCCGCCATCTCCGTCAGGCCGATGACGCGCAGGCGCTGGGCGAACTCTTTCTGCTGCTTCGCCTGCATCGCCGTGAGCATCTTGTAGCCCTCGTCGATGTTGGCCTTGCCGTTGCCGAGGAGGATGGCCAGGGCCTCACCGGTGCGAGGGCCGCTGGCGATGCTGACGTTGCCGGCCCCGGCGCGGCCGCCGCCGCCAAACTGGCTGCGAATGTGGGCCGTGACCTCTTCCTTGCGACGCGGGTTCTGGGCCAGGAGCTGCTTGAGGTGCATGACGCCGAAGGCCACGTGGCGGCTCTCGTCCTGGGCGGCGAGGCGGAAGATGCGCTTGTCGGCCTCGTTCTTGCCGATGAGCTCGCCCATGCGGAACACCGACTGCACGAAGCCCTCGCCGACCAGGTGCAGCTGCGCCGTCATCTCGGCGAAGTCCTCCGCGTAGAGCAGGTTTACCGCCCCGGGGCCGGCCTCCAGCATGCCGACGCCGCCGAAGAGGCCGCGCTTGCGGAACACGTCCAGGTGGCGGGCCTCGTCCATGATCTGGGTGCCGAGGAACAGCGCCGTCTCATAGTGGTCGGGGCTGATGTTCGATATCCAGCGCCCGGGCACGTCGCCGGCGATGAACTCGACCTGGGTCAGGAAGGTGCAGAGCTGGGCCATCGCCAGCTCGACGTCGTCCGGCAGGGGGTCCTTGCGCAGCTCGTCCCAGGGGATGTCGCGCGCCGACGACCACTGGCGCGACTGCGCCTCTTCGTAGAGCATGGTCACCGACTCGGACCAGCTCTGCGTCTTCTCGCCCCAGCGCAGGCCCAGGCGGCCGGCGCCGGGCCAGGGGGCGGCGCCGCGGGGGCGGGCGTTGTAGTTCGAGGTCTCGTCCGGCAAGTCGCCGTAGGAGCCGACCTGGATCTCCTCGACGGTGAGGCCGTGCTTGCCCGGCCGGGCGGCGACGCCCTTTTCGGTGTCGGCCTCGAGCCACTTCAGGTCCAGCTCCAGCTCCGGCTGCTCCGCCGCGATCCGCTGCCAGACGCTGACCACGTTGTCCGCAGTTGTCGTCATCTCTCGCTCCCTGCCGGCCCCGCGGCCCCGCGACATCGGTAGCAGCGGCATCGGCGCCAAAGGCCCGCGCCGTCTCTACCCGGTCAGGTGATCATATTCCCCTGCCGGAGAATTACAACCGGAGCGTAGTCAGTAATCAGTTGTCAGTCCGAACGGGACGGCCATCGCCGCGGTTCTCCGGACCGATAACTGATTACTTCTCCTCTGGAGTAATAAGTCATAAGTCATAGTCATCAGTTGCCAGTTGTCAATGGCCGGGCTGCGGTTATCCGGACTGATGACTAATTACTGATTACTGATTACTGACTACTTCTCTTCGATCTCCACCTTCGTGATCTTGTCGCCCTGGCGGATGGCCCGCACGGCCTCCATGCCCTCGGTGACCTTGCCGAAGACGGTGTGGCGGTTGTCCAGGTGCGGCTGCGGCGCCAGGGTGATGAAGAACTGGGAGCCGTTGGTGCCGGGCCCGGCGTTGGCCATGGAAAGGACTCCTTCGCCGTGCTTGAGGCTGGGGCTGAACTCGTCCTTGAACTGGTAGCCGGGGCCGCCGGTGCCCGTGCCCTGCGGGCAGCCGCCCTGGACCATGAACGGTGGGTTGGCGATCACGCGATGGAAGTTGAGGCCGTCGTAGTAACCGTGACCGGCCAGAAAGACGAAGTTGTTGACGGTTAGTGGCGTCTCCTTCGGCGTCAGCTCGATCTTGATCTGGCCCCTGTCGGTCGAGAGCGTCGCGACGTAGCTCTTGTCGGGGTCGATTACCTGGGGTGGGGCCGAATTGAACCGCCGCTGCCCGTCACGCTGAATGTCCGATACCTTGCTCATTCTTCCTCCAAGTAGTCAGTAATTAGTAATCAGTCCGGAACTCCGGAGTCTGGCGCTTTGCCACTCGCCGCTTCCCTCCAGTAATCAGTCATCAGTAGTAAGTAATCAGTCCGACTCCGGAGTCGATGGTCCGTATTCAGCCACCGTCCGGTTTTCGAACCGACAACTGACAACTAATTACTAATTACTGATAACTCCTTCTCAATGCTCCTCGATGTCGACTCTCGTGATCTTGTCACCTTGCTTGATCTGGCGCACCACTTCCATGCCCGTCAGCACGCGGCCGAAGACGGTATAGGCGCCGTCGAGGCCCTGCTGAGGCGCGAGCGTGATGTAGAACTGACTGCCGGCGCTGTTGGGGTCGGCGCTGCGGGCCATTGCCAGGGCGCCGGTGTCGTGCAGCCACTTGCGGCTGATCTCGAGGTTGATCTGATAGCCGGGGCCGCCGCTCCCGTCCGCGTTGGGGTCGCCGCCCTGGACTACGAAAGGCGGGCTGGTGATCACGCGATGGAAGGTGAGGCCGTCGTAGAAGCCGCTGCAGGCCAGGAAGACGAAGTTGTTCGTAGTGTTGGGCACGTCTTTGGCCGCCAGGAGCAGGTCTACGGCGCCGCGTTCGGTCTGCATTTTGGCGACGTAGGTCTTGTCAAGGTTGATGATCAACGCCGGGCGGGCGTCGAACTTGTGCTGGCCCGTGCGCTGGACGGCGCCGATCCCGGCCCCGCCGGCGCCGCAGGTCGCGCTGACGGGGCCCGAGACCGAGGGTGGTGGCGTCGTCGAGGGCTGGGCGATCGCGCCGCCGCCAGGCCGGCGTGGCCGAAGGACGCGCCGGTTGGGTCGCCTGCAGACGGCGCCGCCGGCGCGGAGCGTCGCCAGCGCATCCTTGCTGGCGCCGGAGGCGCTCGAACCCGAGCCGCTGCCGCAGGCGACAGGCCAGGGCAGCAAGCGCGACGAGGGCTAAGGATGGGAGGCGGCGGGGCAAAGCTGAGACCTACTCGAAGATCGAGGTCACGACCTCCTCGATCGAGCGCTGCACTTCCTGATCGTCTGTCAGGGCCCAGACCACCGCGGACCGGCAGGCCACCCGTGGCGGGATGCCCTTGCCGATGAGCTTGCCGGCGTAAATCAGGAGGCGGGTGCTCGCGCCTTCGGACAGGCCGTGCTCGCGCAGGTTGCGCACCTTTTCGCCCAGCTTCGCCAGGTCCATCGCCATCTTGTGGTCGACGCCGGCCTCTCGGACGATGATCTGGGCTTCCTGATCGCGCGGCGGGTAGTCGAACTCGATGGCGATGAAGCGCTGGCGCGTGCTCTGCTTCAGGTCTTTGAGCGCGCTCTGGTATCCGGGGTTGTAAGAAATGACCAGGAGGAAGCCATCGGCCGCTTCCAGTACCTGGCCGCGCTTCTCGATCGGCAGCAGGCGCCGGTAGTCGGTCAGGGGGTGGATGAGGACGGTGGTGTCTTTGCGGGCCTCCACCACCTCATCCAGGTAGCAGATCGCGCCGGCCTTCACGGCGCGGGTCAGGGGGCCGTCGATCCAGCGCGTGGTCTCGCCTTCGAGGAGGTAGCGGCCGACGAGGTCGGAGGCTGTGAGGTCTTCGTGGCAGGCCACCGTCACGATCGGCAGCGCCCGCTCCGCATCTACCTCCGGGCCCGAGTTGCCTTTGGCCATGGACAGCGGCCTTCCCAGCCGCCAGGCCATGTACTCGACGAAGCGCGTCTTGCCGCAGCCGGTCGGGCCCTTGAGCAGGACGGGGATCCGTTCTTCGAACGCGGCCGTGAACATCTCGACCTCGCCGCCGATAGCCAGGTAATAGGGCTCGACATGAGGCTTGTATTCCTCGATCTGGTACTCGCGGTAGGCCGCGCCCTCGTTCTCGTACCGGATATCCCTGGTAATGGCCCTACCTCCGGTCCTAAGTTGCAACGGGGACCGCGTCCCCGAGTGCGCTTCAATCCCTACGCCGCGCCTCCGCGCGGACATTCCCGCGCGGCTCCCGGCCCTCCGGCAGGCAAGGCTGATTAGCCCGCCCTCACCGCCAGCTCCGACCAGGCCTTCGCGACCTGCTTCTCCAGATCATCCAGCGAACCGCTATTGTCGATGATCACCTTAGCGTAGCGCTCGCGCTCGGCGTTGGTGAGCTGGGAGCCGATGCGGGCGTCCGCCTGCTCGGCGGTGATGCCGTTGCGCGCCATCAGCCTCTCGCGGGCCATGCCCACGGGCGCGCTCACGACCCAGACCTCGTCCATGATCTCGACCCAGCCGGCCTCGACCAGCACCGCCGCCTCGAAGACCAGGACACCGCTGTTGCCGGCGTTTTCGCGCTTCATCTCTTCGATGCGGGCGCGGGTCAGGGGCCAGACGACGTCGGTGAGCTTTTGCATCTGGTCGGGACGGCCGAAGACCAACCCGCCCAGGACGCGGCGGTCGATCTCGCCGTCGGCGCCGGCGATCTCGTCGCCAAAAGCCGCCTTCAGCCTGCCGAACCCCGGCGTGCCCGCGCGATAAGTCTCGTGCGCGACGCGGTCGACGTCGACCACGGTCGCGCCATGCTTCGCCAGCATCTGCGAAACCAGGGACTTGCCGGAAGCGATACCGCCCGTGAGGCCGATAGTGATCAAGGGATTCGCCGGGCTCCTTCGGGGAGAATCTATGAATTCTAGGTTTTCCGCCAAATCCAGCGCAAGAAGACGCGTCGGTGGAATGGCAGCCACGCGCGGGCGTTCTATCATCGAAGGCCTGAGCGCCACACGCTACGCTCTAAGGCCCGCGGCCTTGAGAAGGGAGCGCATCCGATGCCACAAACGCCGAAGTACCGCTGGTTCGCTCCACTTTCCGTTGCCGTGATCGCCGCGGCGGCTGTGGGCTATATGAGTGCGGGCGGGCCGACGTCCTCGCGCCTGCCGGACGGGGCCGCGATCTCAGCTCCGCCGGCCACGGCGCCGGCAATTCGCGAAAGCCTCGAAGAAATCGCTGCCGCCGCGCCCCTGCCGGCTGCCGAAGCCTACGTCGAGGCGGCCGCCGGCGTCACGTTCGAGGCATCGAGGACCGAGGCGGCTTCGGCGCCAACTCTGACGGCGTCCGGCTCTGAACCCGGCGGGGAACCTCCCCGAATCAGCGTCCTTCCCCCAATCGAAGCGCCAGGGTCTTCGGACATCAACGCGATGGCGCTTGCGCCCGCGCCGCCGGTGCCTGCCGCGGCATCGATGGCGCCGGCCGCGGTGGAGCAGTTGCCGCTGGTAATTGTTGACGTGGGAGCCTCGATAGACCTCCTGCTGACCTCGTCGCCGGGGACGATCACGGTCGTGGTGACTTCGGCCGGGGGCAGCAGCTCCATCACCCTCAGTGCCGGAACGCCCTGACTCGGCCGCGGCTACCCGCCACGGGTCTATCCTGCCCGAGCTAGAATCCAGGCGAAGTGCGCATCCCCCGCCTCGCCACCCCGCTAATCGTCCTCTGCGCAATCGCGCTCCTCTTCGCCGCCTGTGAGGACGGCTCCAAACCTGCCATGGCTACGAGGCCGGAGCCGGCCGGCGAGCCCCGGCCCTTCCTTCTCGGCGTCAGCTCCGTGCCGCAAAACCCGACGGACGATTCCTACCGCGAAGCCTTCGAGTTCGCCGCCACCGCGGGAGAGGTGATCCTGGTCCAGCGCGCGCCTCCCTGGACGGAGTTCGTGCCTGGCGGGCAAATCTCCGAGCGCACGGAGCGCCTCACCCGATTCGAGCGCGACCTGGCGAAGGACAACAAACTCAAGCTCTTCCTGGCAATCGACCCCACCGACCCGGCGGACCGTGGCCGCCTGGCCGGCCTGCCGCCGAACCTCCTCGGCCGCGACTTCGCCGACAACCAGATACGCTCGGCCTTCATCTCCTACGCCAAATACCTGGCACTCAACTACAAGCCGGCCTACCTCGCCCTGGGCGTGGAGGTCGATATGTTCTTCAATCGCCGCGGCGATGCTGCTTTTCGAACCTTCCAGAGCCTCTATTTCGAGGCCTACGACGCCGTCAAGGACGTCTCGCCGGCCACGCTTGTCTTTCCAACGTTTCAGTACGAGGACATGCAGGCGCTGCTGGACCTGGGTCAGCCTATGCAGCCGGCGTGGACCTTGGTCGGCCGTTTCGAGCCCAAGCTCGACGCGGTCGCAGTGACCTCGTTCCCGGGCTTCGCCTACACGACCGTCGAGCAGGTCCCGCAGGCTTACTACAGTCAGCTCAAGACACGCTTCCAGAAGCCATTGATCCTGGCCTCGGTCGGCTGGACCTCCGGCCCCAACGCCGACGGCCTCGGTTCAGAGGACCAGCAGGCCGCATACCTTCGGCGCACCATGGCCGAGGCCGAGAGCATCGGCGCCGAGGTTGTCGTCTGGTACCTGGGCCGCGACATCGAGCAGGCGCCGCTGCCAGCCTTTAGCCCCCTGTCGACGATGGGCCTCTACCGTACCGATGGGCGGGCCAAGGCGGTCTGGCTGATCTGGCGCTCCTACCTCAACCGCCCGGTTGTTTCCCCCTAGAACGCC
Source organism: uncultured Chloroflexia bacterium (assembly GCA_963703905.1). GTDB lineage: Bacteria > Chloroflexota > Dehalococcoidia > DSTF01 > WHTK01 > DATLYJ01. The sequence continues at coordinate 255,304 of CAVPFY010000003.1, read as the reverse complement.
CCCGGCGAAGCCAAAGCGTGGAGCCAGGGCCTTACGGCTGCGCCAACGTCGTCCTCGTCGGCGTCGGCGTGCAGACGGCGCCCAGGAACTGGCACGGCGTCGGAGTTACGGTTGGGCCTGCCGTCGACGTTCGCGTCGCGATCGACGTCTCGGTCGGGCGCGGGCTGGAGGTCGGCGTCGGCGTGCAGACGGCCCCGGCCGGCCCGCAAGGGGGCGTGGCGCTGGGCGCGATTGTGGGGTCGAGCACCCTTGTCGCGGTCGGCGGCGGCGGCGTCGGCGAGGGCGGCCGCGGAGTAACCGTCGCGGCCACGCCCGCGGGCACCTCGGTCGGCGGCGGCGGCGTGGCCGAGGGTGTCGCGGTCAGAGGCGTGGCGGTGCGGGTGGCGGTAGCCGCCGGGGTTGCGGTCGCGGGCGGATTCGGCGGGCGCGGCGCCGCCGAAGGGGTCGGCCGCCACCACCGCGGCCACCGTCACGACAATGGCGACAACCACGGCGGCGACCGTCGCCACAAGCGGCCTCGGCCAAGGCGCGGGCCGCGGTGACGGCTCCGGCGGTGCCGACGGGAGGGGCGGTGGCGGCGCCGAAGGCGAGGGGCGGCCCGGCGGCAGCAGGGGCGGCAAAGCCGCGTCGCCCCCGCGGCCGGGGAGTACCAGCTTGCCCGGGCGTGCCCGCGCCTTACCGGGCCGCGCTGGGGCTTTGCCCGCCCGCGCCGGCGCCTTCCCGCCACGGCCCTTCGGGTCCGCCTCCAGGCCCACGAATTCGCCGTCCGGGCCTCTTTCGCGCGGGAGCAGCGCGCTCGTCTGGACTTCGTCCCAGAGGCCAACTTCGGATGCCTGGGCTCTTTCGGTCAGACGCCGGCCGGACGGCCCCGCCTCGCCGTACGCCCTGGTGGTCTCGGCCAGCGCACCCTTGCCCCAGGCATCGAGAAAAGCCGGCAACGATGCTCGCGGGATCGCGGCCCACGCCGGCCGGCCTCCGGCCTCGATGCGAAAGATGGTGGAGTCCCACGTGGCCGCGGTCGCTTCGACGCTGACGCCGCCGCGCGCGGGCAGGTCCAGGATCGAGCCAAACGCGCTTGGCAGTGGTCGCGGGCAAATCGAAGGGTAGTCCTCAATGAGGCCGGGCTCGACTCTGAGGGGCTTGCCGCCGCCGGCTATGGCGTCGACAAGTTCAAGGTCTGCCGGCGCGCAGTCGCGCTCGATTGCCCGCTTCGCGGCCGCCCAGGCCTCTTCCAGGTGCTCCTGGACCGAGATAACGCCGCCGGCGGCGAGGGGCAACCCGCCGCCGCGTCCCTGCGCGTGCAGGTCAAAGCCGAAAGCCCGCCGCCGGCCCAGGTAGACGCCGTAGCGGCTGGTCGCGGGCGGAAGTTCGGGGGCCAGAAGCCTGGGGAACCCGCGCGGCCGCCCCGCCACCGCTTCGGCGCAGGCGCGCACCGCCCCGGCGAAGAAGATCGCGCTGGCGCGGAGGTAATCGCCGCGAACGTAGTCGCCGCAGAGCTCCAGGCGGCCGGGACGAGGCCGCACGTAGACGCCGCGCGACTCGGCCGTGTTCAGAAGGAGCATCAGCGCCGCCCCGAAACCGGCGCAGAAAAGGCGCATTACCGCCGCGGCCGCCGCATCGGGGACCGAGACGCTGAGGTGCGTGGAGTAGCCGTCCAGCGCCAGGCCGGGTGGAATAATTCGCTCGACCTGGTCGAGGCCTTCCAGCGCCCAACCATCGAGCGCGCCCGCGAAGCCGGGGGCGACGGCTATCGGCGGCGAGGCGATCTCTGCCTCCGCTTCATCGCAGGTGAGGGCCAGGCCGCTATCGAGTCGATAAGCGTTGAGGTCGCCGGGGTCGAGTCGGCGGCCGGGGACGGCCAGCGAATGGATCAGCCCGCGAAAGTCGACCTGGCGACCTTCGCGGCGGACCTGATACTCGTGCTCCAGCCCGATCAGGGCCGCGGCCGCGGGCGAAGGCTCGGGCGGCCCCAGCGCGCTCCGCAGCGCCTGGCTCAGGACGTCGCCGTGGTTTGCTCTCACGAGTGATCCCGGGCCAGGCCGCTCTTCACGGACACCCTACGAGCAAGAGGCCCAGCCTGCGTCCGCCGTCACTAGAACTCGAGATTGGTCTGGTTGTTTTGCACAACCTCTTCCGGCTGGTCTCCGCCTGGAGCTGCCTCGCGGTTGATGTTGGACTTCGAGAGGTTGAGGTTGCTCGTCTGGGCGGGCTCCGGTGCGGGGCCACCCCCACCGTCCGGCGCCCGGCGTATGTTGCTCCTGGACGAGTTCAGGTTCGTGGCCTCCGCGGGCCCGCCGCCGCCTCCTCCCAGTTCGGCGGGCGTCTGGTCCTTGGTCCCGCCGGACGCGGCTTTCGCGGCGGCCTGGTCATCCCAGTCGTCCGAGGCCGTGGTCTTGCCGTCGTCGAGCCGGTCCGCGGGGCTATCGCGGTCCAGGTCCCCGGCGGCGCGCTCAGCCCCGGCCGATTTCGGGGGCGCCGCCTTGCCGGCGGCCTGCCCCGACATCGCTTCACGGGCATCCTCATCCTGCTCGTTCGGCTTTTCTCCCATAGCATCCTCCCCATCCACTGCCGCCTTCGTTGGCGGATTATAAGGCGGGTACCGGACTGCGCCAACGGCCCCAACCCGCGGCCACCACGAGGCTCTTACGACGGCCGCCTGCGATGCCGAAAGAGCTGAACAGAGGGCTTAGCGGGTCAAAGGGACCGCTCTGTCGCCGGGACCTCTCCTCGCGGTCCGCGCTACGGAACTTCGCGCGCGCAGGCCACGACCATGTCGCGCGCCAGCTCCAGCGATAGCAGGTCCGTGTTGAGGGCAACGTCGTAGGCGCTGGCGTCCAGCCAGTCCATGTGGTAGGCCGCACGGTAGAGGTCGATGCGCTGCTTGTCGGACTCCTGGATGGTCGCCTTCGCCTGGTCGGTTGTGATGTCCTGAGTCGTGGCCATGCGGGCGGCCCGCCGCTCCGATGGAGCCAACAAGGAGCACCCTCAACACCTTGGGCCGGTTTCCCAGGATGGCCCCTCCGGCGTGGCCGACAATCACCGCGTCGCCGCGTTCGGCCAGCTCTGTCACCACCTGCTCGATGAACTGGCGGTAATCCTCCGAACGCAGCATCGAAGGCGGCCGCGGGCCGCTGGGCATGGGCGCATTTTCGCCGGGGTCGGACGCGGCCAGGAGGCGGCGCATCATGCGCTCGATGAAGTTCGGGGAGCGCTCGGCGGCCGCGACGGCGAGGGTCTCCGGCGAGACGCCGGCAGAGGCAGCGGCCTGGGAGATCACTTCCCAGTCGTAGAAGCGGTAGTGGAGTTTTTCGGCCACGGCCCGCGCGATGGCGTTGCCGTTGGCGCCCATCTGGTTCGAAAAGGTCACAACCCCCGCCGTCATGGGCTACCTCTCGACCGTCCGTTCAAGCGCAGCATAGCCGCCGCGAGTGGCCTTGTAACCTCCGCGCGCTGAAGCGTCCATTGGCCGCATCTTCCCGGCACCCGAATGCCGGCCCCGGCCCTAGGTCCCTCGGCGCTGCACTCTCCCCCAACCGATGATTGCCTCGTCCACCCCGGACTGGATCAGGCGGTCGTTAAGGGCGCCCGTGACCACGCGCGTGATAACACCGTCGCCATCGATAAAGTAGCTGGTCGGCATGCCCTGCACCGCGTAACCTTTCGCCACCCTGGAGTCAGGGTCGAACGCGAAAGCCGTCAGTTGCACGCCGACCTGGTCCAGGAAGCGCTGGCCGGTGCGGTACGTCTCACCGTTGTTGACACCGATCACCGCCAGACTGCGCGCCTCGTAACGTTTGAGCGCTTCCTCCAGATCGGGCATCTCCGCCTTGCAGGGGCCGCACCAACTGGCCCAAAAGTTGACGACCACGGGGCGGCCGCGGAAGTCGGACAGGCGCAGGCGCTGACCGTCGAAGTCTGAGAACTCGAAGTTAGGCGCGAGGTCTCCGGCGCGCAGGCCCACCTTCAGTTGGTATTGGTTCGGCGTCTCGACATTCATGTCGACCGCCTGTAGCGGCGCCAGGAGGTCCGCCCCGCCGGCGTCGCCCGCATCTGAGCCGAACAGGAGTCCGGCCTGCCACATCGCGCCCAGTGCGACCGCGACGATCGCCGCCACCAGCCCTAAACGCAGCGCCGGCCCCGAACGCCGTAGCCGTCCTCACCAGGACGCCCGCTTCCGCGCGCAGCCGCTCCGCATGCAGGGGAGGCCTTCAGGCCTCCCGCGGGGCGGGGCGGGTGCGTCGCCATCCTGCTTCGCGCCGATAACGCCGCGACTATCGATAACCGACGCGTGCCGGCACGGGCACAGGCGCTGGGCCCAGGGGGCCAAGGACGCCCGACGCGCCCGGAACGGTGCGCCCGCACTGCAGGCACCGCCATTCCGGGTCATCCGCCGCTGCTTCGAGGTATGCATCGCCCCCACACCGCGGGCAGGCATGCACGCGAAAAGTAAGACCTGGCCGCTTTGCCATTTTACTCCTCCTTCCGCCACCACCCTTGTCCTGTTCAAAGCTTCGGCGCTCGCCCGGCCGAGGGATGCGAGCGCCGTCTTGTGTCTCCCAAGGTAGGCTCGCCGGCGTCCGCATCGATTACGTTCCTGATACGGCCGTGTAAAAGCTGTGTGAAATTGGCTCGTCGGCATTTCGGCTTGTCGGCTCGTCGGCCAGATACTCCCCTCGCCCTCCCTGGGAGAGGGGCCGGCGGAGAGGGTCCCCCTACGCCCACTAACCTGCCCCGCTCGCGCTCCCGTTCCTACTCCCCTCGCCCTCCCTGGGAGAGGGCCGGGGGAGAGGGTTCCCCTACGCCCACTAACCTGCCCCGATCGCGCTCCCGTTCCCACTCCCCTCGCCCTACCTGGGAGAGGGGCCGGGGGAGAGGGTTCCCTCACGGGCTGCGAAATGCTGAAATGCCTCCATGCCCATCCGCGCCGTCCTCTTCGATATTGGCTCCACCCTCTGGAGTTCCCCGGCGGAAGACCCCGGCGCGCTGTCTTACTGCTACGGCCGCGGACGCGACGCCCTGATCGCCCATTTCGGCGACGCGCCGCCGATTCAGGCCCTGATCGATGCCGTCGAGGGCTACTTCGCCGAGTGGGAAGACCTTTGGAAGGCCGACAACAGCAAGATCCTGCAGGCGCCTACGGCGGACTTCGTGGGAGAGGCGCTGGCGAAGCTCGGCTTGGCGCCGCCCGCGGACGTGCTCGCGACCTTCACCGACGCCATCCTCGAGACCAGCATCTACACCGCGAAGACGCTCGCCCCAGAAGAGGGCATGCCGGAGGCGCTCGCGGCCCTGAAGGGCCTGGGCGTGCGCCTGGGCTGCGTCTCGAACGCGTTCATGGGCGCCGCCGTCCTGGACCGCATCCTGGACGAACGCGCCCTGGGCCCCTACTGCGAGATAACGGTCTCCAGCTGCGAGCTCGGCTACCGAAAACCTCACCCACGCATCTACGAAGAGGCCCTCAAGGCCATGTCCCTGGCCGGCCCCGACACCGTCTTCGTCGGCGACCGCATCGACGCCGACGTCGAGGGCCCTTCCACCCTCGGCATGCGCACGGTCCTGACCCACCAGTACCGCCGGGAAGACCCCGCCGGCGCAAAGGTGCGCCCGGACGCTGTCATCTCCCATCTGCGTGAGCTCCCGGCCGTCGTCAGCCGCATGTTGCGGGAGTAGCCGTCGGGCTTCAGGCTTCAGGCTTCAGGGGTCAGGGGTCAGGCGCCAGGCGGTGGGATTCAAACTGGATCAGCCGCGCCAACCGGTGCCCATTCCTGACCCAATCCTCCGGACAAATCAGTGGAATCAGTGTCAATCTGTGGCCGCGAATCCGGCCTGAAGCGTGGCGCCTGAGACCTTAGAAGTGCACCAGCACCGGCATACCGATCTCCGCGAAGTCGTAGATCGCCACCGAGTCTCCCGTGCGGATGCAGCCGTTGCTGATCCGCCCTGTCGAAGGGTCAACCACCTTGCCCAAATCGTCCTTCAGGAATGAATGGAAGCCGTTCGCTTTCGCGGCGTCGAAGCCCACCCAATCGCTGATGTAGGTCTTGTAAGGCGGGTCATACTGCAGGCCCGGCGTCTTTACGTAGACGTAAAAGAGGCCGGTCTGGGTCGACTCATAGGCGCCGGTGTCGATCTGCGTGCCGACACCGACGGGCGCGATCACCTTCATCACCCGCGGGCCCTCCATGAGGCTCACGACGTAGCGGGTCACGTCGACGTCGATCCAGCGGCCGGCCGTCGGCACGCTCGAAGGCGCCGGCGTCGGCTGCGGCGCCTGTGTCGCGGCCGCCGGCGCGACATTTGTCGGCGGCGCCGCCGGCTTGCCGCCGACCGGCACAGCGCCCTCGGGCGCCGGTGTCAGGGTGACGATGACGAGCGGCGGCGTGGCCCCGTTGGAGCCCGAGGCGCAGGCGACGGTGCCGAGCGACAGAAGCAGAATCGATAGGACCGCGGCCACTCGCCGGGTCGGCGAGGCCGCGAGAGCGCGTCTTAGCATCCGTCCCATTAACACCTGACTTCGCCCTTCGGATCAACCCGAAGGATGGCACTGCGGCTTGTCGGCTTGTCGGCTGGTCGGCTCGTCGGCTCGTCGGCCAGAGGCGCGGATTCGCACCGCGGTCCGGCCTCCAAGCCCTCCGCACTGGGGCCTGGCGTTTGGGCAGGGCGCACGTTCGCACGCCGGACCGCTCCGCAGCCCCTCCCCCGACTGGGGAGGGGTTGGGGAGGGGGTTGCCTCTGGTTAGCCCTGCCTGATCGCCGGAGTAGAGCTCATCTGGCCGACAAGCCGAAATGCCGACAAGCCGACCGGCCGCCATCGTGCTATATTCTCCGGCGCATCCGACTCCACAGCGCCATCCCTGTAGCCGCCTCTCGCGAGAGGCGGCTACAGGGGGCACGAACCCAGAAGGAACACCAGGACAATGCCTTACGAAGGACTGACAGCGGAGACCATCACGATCAAGGGCCACAACGGCGACGACATCGAGGCCTACGTCGCCCGGCCGGGCGGCAACCAGAGACGCGGCGGCGTCGTCGTGATCCACCACGCCCCCGGCTGGGACGAATGGACCACCGAGGTCGTGCGCAAGTTCGCCCACCACGGCTACGACGCTATCTCGCCCCACCTCTACTCTCGCGCCGGCGGCGGGCCGGAGGCCGGCGACATGGCCGCGATGATGCGCGCCATGGGCGGCGTCTCCGACGCTCAGGCCATGGGCGACGTCGAAGCCGGCCTCAAGTACTCTGAAAGCGCTGCCGACCTCGAACGGCAAGGTTGGCTGCATCGGCTTCTGCTCCGGCGGCCGCCACTCCTACCTGGCCGCGGCCCTGGTCCCCGGCCTCGACGCGGCCGTCGACTGCTGGGGCGGCGGCGTGATCGTCGCCGACCCGGCGAACCTGACGCCCGGGCGTCCCGTGGCGCCGATCGACTACACGCCCAAGATATCGGCACCGCTGCTGGGCATCTTTGGCAACGACGACCGCAACCCCGACGTCGCCCAGGTCAACGCGACCGAAGAGGAGCTGAAGAAGCAAGGCAGGACTTACGAGTTCCACCGCTATGACGGCGCCGGCCACGGCTTCTTTGCCACCGATCGCGCCGGCTATCGCCCCGAGCAGGCCGTCGACGCCTGGAAGCACGTCTTCGCCTGGTACGAGAAATACCTCAGCTAGGTATTGGAATATGGACTTTGGATTTTGGGATCGAAACCCCAGATTCCAGAGTCCAAATTCCAGAACCCCAAGGAATCCACTATGTGCACTTACATAACCGAAACCGCCGCCATCGTCGGCACCGCGAAGGGGCCTAAAGGCTGGATCACCGTCGATACGGCCAACGTCTACTACGACCACCCGCAGGCGGCGCAGCTGGACCACACCCTGAACATAGACTTCGTGAACCAGAAGGAGGGTGCGCCCGTGCGCGTCGCGGTCGAACTCAGTGCCGACTCCGCCCGCCTTCTGATCGAGAAGATCCAGGCGGCCCTCGAAGCGGGCGAGGCCGAGCACGCCGCCTAGCCGATGAGCGGCCGCAGGCGCTGTTGCGCGGAGCCCCACGTCCAGGCAAGCGTCCTTGAGAATGGTGATGGTGGCCGGTGGTTGCGGCGACCAAGCCTTTGTGGCCGAATAGTCCGCTGCCAGCGAGCCTTCGAGGCGGCCTTATCTCCGCGTCAGCCAGGCCCCAATGGGCTCCCGGCGGCGCCGAATAGTCCGCTGCCAGCGAGCCTTCGAGGCGGCCTTATCTCAGCGTCAGCCGGGCCCCAATGGGCTCGCGGCGGCGCCTAATCGATCCGCCTCGCGGCGCTCATCGAGCGTTCGATTTCGGATACCAGAATCCCCGCCTCGAACTCGCGCATGCGGACGTCGCAGTGGATGCCGTCCGGCGCATATGTGATCCTGCGCCCGGCCTCCGTGAACCTCGGGAGCACGTCGATGACGTCAACGTTTCGCTGGCGGCATGTCGACGCAACCGAGTCGTTGTGCTGCCGTAGCAGGGCTTCCATGCGCTGGGCGCGCGCGGCGGGAGCCGGCCGCTGGCCGACCGGGAGGCGGCACAGCACCGCCACGTCCTCGAACCGCGCCAGGGCCTCTATCGTGGCCCGCGTGTTCTCAATCACGTACTCGACCGGTATGGATACTTCGGCGCCGATTACGCGCAGGGCCAGCCACTCCGGGACTACATATATCAGCCGGCGGGAAGATGTGCCTTGCCCATCCGCTGTGCCGCCTGCGAGCAGCTTGAGTCTCTGGCTCAGGCGAACGGCCAGGCTATAGACTCGCGGCCACAGCCGGCGGACCCGATTCGTCACGAACTCGAATGCGAAAGGGGCCGCCGCGAGGTGGAGGAGCACCGCATCGGGTTGGTGCTCCCGTGTGAAGGCTTCGGCGCTCTCGGCCATCGAGCGTCCCGGCCGTAGCGACTCCATGATGACCTGCCAGTCACGACTCGTCGAAGCGGCCAGCCGTTCCTGGACCATCGACAAGAGCGTCTCCTGCGGCGTCGTCTCGGAGTATGTGAGGTTGCTGGTCCCCAGGATGAGAAGGATCGTCCTATCGCCCATTGCCGGACGATCCTAGCAGCCGTCGCCGAAGTCGCGCGTGTCCAGGGCACGGGTCGTGTCCGCGGGATCACATCTCACATGCCATCCCGCACGACTCCAAACGAACATTTAAGCTCCGATCGGCACCCGCGCTACGCTCCGTGCCCATCTCCTGGTCCGGCCCCTCCCGACTGGGCGTGACGTATGCCGCACAATACGTCGATGCCTCTGCCCACCCACGAAGCCATCCGCTACGTCCTGCCCCTGCGCGAAGGCGGCTCCCTGCCCGCGATCGTCGACACCGATGAGCCCGGCCAGTTCGCCGTCAAGTTCCGCGGCGCCGGCCAGGGGCCGAAGGCGCTTGTCGCCGAGGTCATCGCGGCCATGCTCGGACGCGCGCTGGGGCTGCCCATCCCCGAGCCTGCCATCGTGCGGCTAGCCGAAGGTTTCGGCGCCGGCGAGCCCAACCCGGAGATCCAGGACCTCCTCCGCGCCAGCACCGGCCTGAACTTCGGCCTCCGCTATCTCTCAGGCGCGATCGGCTTCGACCCGGTGGCCGACCGCAAGCGCATCGAGCCGGGTCTGGCGAGCGCTGTCGTCTGGTTCGACGCCTTGATCACCAACGTTGACCGCACGGCCCGAAACCCGAATATCCTCGTCTGGAACGAAGGCCTTTGGCTGATCGACCATGGAGCGTCGCTCTACTTCCATCACGGCGCCGGCGACTGGCAGGCGAGGTCGCAGGACCGGTTTCCAATGATCAAGGACCACATCCTCCTCAACCACGCCAGCGGCCTCCGAGAGGCGGACGCCCGCCTGCGCCCTCTCCTGGCGGGGAGCGCGCTGGCCGAAGCCGTTGGCGCGGTCCCGGACGAATGGCTCGACGAGGATTGCGACGCCACGAGGCGCGCCTACGTCACCTACCTCAGCGAGCGCCTCAAAGGCGGCCGCGAATGGCTGGAGGAGGCCGAACGTGCCCGGGGACCGTAACCCTGCACTCCCCCCGCCCTCCCTGGGAGAGGGGCCGGGGGAGAGGGATGCCTGGTACAGCTACGCCGTCCTGCGCGTGGTGCCCCACGTCGAGCGCGAGGAGTTCCTCAACGTCGGTGTCGTCCTCTTCGCGCGCACCCTCAACTACCTCGACGTGCGAATCGAGCTCGACGAGGCCCGCCTGCACGCCCTCGCGCCCTCGCTCGATCTCGCACAGTTGAGAGAGCACCTGCGCAGCTTCGAGGCCATTGCCCGCGGCGACGCCTCCGGCGGCCCCATCGCCGCCCTGGGCCAGTCGGAGCGCTTCCACTGGCTCACCTCGCCGCGCAGCACCATCCTCCAAACCTCCCCTGTCCACCCCGGCCGCTGCGCGGATCCCGCCGCCGCCCTTGAGGACCTGATGTCGGAGCTCGTGCGGTAGCAGAGAGCACCCATTCCGACATCCGCGAAGAGGCACACAGAGGGTAATTGTCCAGCCGTCCCCCGGCGATCATCGCCAATGACGTCAGAGTCGTCGGCTTGACCACTGGCCGTTAGCGAAGCATTGAAGGCCCGGTGAGATATTGAAGGCCCGGTGAGATGAGGTTGGTCTTCGGAGTCATCCTTCGAGAACCTCAGGACGATTGATCTGGAGCCTCAATACGATGCCTTAGAACTGCAGCATGTTCCAGCCGGACGTGCCCTGAGTCGCCTCTCGCCCGAAGCGGCGGCTCGTTCGCGGGCCGGCCGCCGCGGGGACGCTCCCCTTAACCCCTCTCACCCCATAGAATGACCGCAAAGCTCTGACTCCCCTCGCCGTTGACGGAGAGGGGCCGGGCCATGCCCTGAGCATGTCGAAGGGGTGAGATTTGAACGAGGCCCTGCGCAGACAGGTCGAGGAACGCCTCGGGCGCTACGCGCCCTCCCTGCCCGAGGTCTTCCGGGAGGCCGTGCGCGACCTCCAGGCCTCCTCGCTCAGCGACGACGACCTCAACGACTGGATAGAGGAAGGCCTGAACCTCGCGGGCTTCTCGCTGCGTTCCTGGGAAGCCACGGCCGACTACTTCCGCGTCGGCGCCATCCTGCGGCCGAACATGGACGCGGCCACCTTCAAGCAGTGGGCGAAGTCGGGCAGGGAGCTCTCGGAGCTTTCCTCCGCCATCGCCGGCGCCTACTTCCGCGCCAGCCCCACGGCGCTGCCGCACCTCGCCGGCGTCCAGATCGCGGAGTGGGCGGCGCTGGGCCAGCGGCTCTACAAGGGCACCTGGAAGTCGATCTCGCTGTCCAGCGACTTCTTCGCCGGCAGCCCAGTGCTGCTCCACAGCCTGTCGCTCTCCGAGACTCGGCCGCCTCGTGCGCATCATCGAGGGCGTCTCCGAGCGCTCGGCCGACCTCGCCGCCGCCTGCCTCGACGTCCTCGACCTCGCGTCTTCGGGCGCATGGACCAAGCAGGAGCGCCACGCCTTCCTCGATTTCGCCGGCGCCGTCGCCGACGCCGCCTGGCCGGAGGCCAGCCTCTACTTCCAGAGGGCCCCGAGCTTCTGCGCGACGTCGCCCCGGACGAGCGCGCACACTACCTGGACCTCAGCGCCCGCGTCGCGCGCCGCATCGGCCGCCAGGCCTACACCCTCTTCGCCGAAGGCGCCACCGCCCTGCGTGAGGTCGACGACGCCCACCACGGCCGCCTGATCGAGCTGGCCGACCGCCTCGTGCCGCTCTCGCCGGTCGCGGCCATGGCCTTCCTCAAGTCGGCGCCCGTAGTCATCGGTGCGCCTGCGCATCGACGAGCTCGAGGCCTGGCACGAGGCCGGCCTCGAGATCCTGCGCGAGAGCGTCGAGGGCGGCGAGGCCTACTTCCGCCTCGAGTCCGGCAAGGCCGAGCAGATGGTCCAGCGCCCTCTCCGCCCGCGTCGACCTCGCCACGTGTCAGCGAGCTGCTGCGCCTCTACGGCAAGGCGCTCACCGGCACTAACATCAGCGTCCAGCCGTCGGCGCGCTGGACGAGAAGGGCATCGGCTGGGTCGCGAGCGCGGCGCCTCCACCGAGGGCACCGTCGATCTACCTGCCCGAGTTCATCGAGGAGTTCGACACCAAGGCGGACAACTTCAGCGTCTACAAGGTCTACGCCACCCACCAGACCGCCCACCTCGAGTTCGGCAGCTTCATCTTCGACTTCCGGCCGCACCGGCGCGATCCTGCCAGCGCCGCCGCCACCAGGTCGAACGCCAGCGCCGCGCGCGAGGGCCGCGTCACCAAGCGCAAGTGGCTCACCGACATGGAGCGCTTCTTCGACCTCTTCCCGGAGCGCCAGATGGCCTCCGACCTCTTCACCATCGTCGAGGACATCCGCATCGACAGCCGCGTCACGCGCGAGTACGGCGGCATCCGCCGCGCCAGCCGCCGGGTCCAGGAGCGCGAGCTCGACCGCCGCCCCGACGTGCGCAGCCTGCCCCTGCGCGAGGCCTTCATCGAGAACCTGGTGCGCGCCAGCCTGGACGGCGAGCGCACCATGGTCTGGCCCAAGCCGCTGATGCCGCTGCTCGCGCGAAGCCATCAGCGTCCTGCGCGCGCCTCCGCGACCGAGGGCGCGACCGTCGAGGACGCGGCCGAGGCGACGCTGCTCGCTCTACGAGATCGCCGAGAAGATGCCCAACCTGCCGCCGGAGATGCTGGAGGACATGGACTGGGACGAGCATCGACCGAGGAGGACGCTGCAGGATGATGCGCGCAGCAGGCCAGGCCGGCGGCGAAGGCTCAGACGCGCTCGAAGACCTGCCCGAGGGCGACGAGGATGCCTACGAAAGCCCGGAGCCAGGTCGACTTCCGCGGCGACTTCAAGCCGGAGCTGGTCCAGCTCCTGATGCGCATGCGCCTGCAGGAGAGCGACGAAGCAGGCGAGGACGGCTCGCCGCCCTGACGGCGGAGCAGATCAAGGAGCTGCTGGAGAAGAGCGTCGAGATCGACATGGACATGGACGACGTTCGACATGTCGCGAGCATCAGCCGCCTTCCTCGAGAACCTCGAGAAGGAGGCCGGGACGCCGCTCTCCGGACGACGACGTACGCCGGACGACGCGCCGACGATGGAGGAGCCGGACCGCGCCGGACCTGCCGCCCGAGGTCAAGACCTACTACTACGACGAGTGGGACTTCCGCGCCGCCGACTACAAGCCGCGCTGGTGCGCCGTGCGCGAGCGCGTCCTCGACGAGGGCGCCGAGGACTTCTACGAGAAGACGCTGCGAGAGCACGCCGGCCTGGTCAACGAGACGCAGCGCCAGTTCGAGCTGCTGCAAGCCGGAGACCTTCCGCAAGATCAAGAAGCTCGAAGACGGCGAGGACATCGACCTCGACGCCGCCATCGACTTCATGGTCCAGAAGCGCGCCGGCCACGGCGACATGCCGAAGATCTACTGGCGCCGCAACAAGATCGAGCGCGACGTCGCCGTCGCCTTCCTGCTCGACATGTCCGCCTCGACGGACGAGGAGATCGAGAAGCGCAGCCGCAGCGCGACGAGCGGCGACGACTTCGACGACGACCCGCGCCGCTACTTCCAGTGGCTGGCCCAGACGCCGCACCCAGCAGCTGATGGAGCCGCCGAAGCGCATCATCGACCTCGAGAAGGAGAGCCTGGTCCTGCTCACCCGCGCCCTGGAGGCCATCGGCGACCGCTACGGCATCTACGGCTTCTCCGGCTACGGCCGCGAGAACGTCGAGTACTTCGTGATCAAGGACCTCGACGAGGCCTTCGGCGAGCACGATCCGCCGCCGCATCGACAAGGTCACGCCGATCCGCTCGACGCGCATGGGCCCGGCGATCCGCCACACCGACCTGCGAAGCTGCTGAGCAGTCCGACGCGAAGGCGAAGATCCTCTTCCTGGTCTCGGACGGCCGCCCGCAGGACCACGGCTACGGCCGCGACCGCACCGAGAAGGAATACGCCATCCACGACACCCACAAGGCGCTGGTGGAGGCGAAGCACAAGGGCATCGTCCCCTTCGCCCTCACCGTCGACAAGGAAGGCCACGACTACCTGGGCCAGATGTGCGGCGACATGGCCTACGAGGTCCTCGGCGACATCGAGCTCCTGCCGTCGCCGCCTGCCGACGCTCTACCGCAAGCTGACGGAGTAGGCGAACCTCACCCCCTGCCCCCTCTCCGTCCGACGGAGAGGGGGTTCCGAAGGATCGTCCTGAGGCTCTCGAAGGGCGACAGGGGGCGGGGCGGCCTCCGGACGTAGCGCCGGCTGCTTCAGCCGCCGGACGCGCGTAGCATGACGCCGTGCCAACCTACTTCGACTGCCCCTACCTCGGCGCGCAGGTGGAGCTAACGGACGAGCGCGAGGCGCACATCCGCGGAAAGCATCCCGACGCGTTTGCACCGTCTCGTGACTATGTGCGGGACGCGCTGGCGAATCCGGATGTCGTTCAGCGGGACAGCCAGCGCGTTGGTACACGCCAATTCGCTCGTTGGTATGATGACCTGGTTAACGGCAAGTATCTGATCGTGGCGGTAGTGAGCGACACGGCTCCTTCTCGCCATTGGATCGTGACGGCATTTGTGGCCAGGCGCTTGGGATCAGGAGCTATCGAATGGCAAAGATGAAGTTCGAGTATGACGATGTTGGAGACATTCTCTACATAGAGAAGGTCGCACCCTATGCCGAGCAGGAATCGGACCTGGTCGGCGACGATATCGTCGGCCGCTTCAATCCCAAAACGGGCAAGCTCGAGAGCCTGGAGATTCTCTGGTTCACCCGCCGCCTGAAGCGAGACAAGGTCCTGGAGCTGCCCAGTCGACGCCTTCAAGCTGGCGGTGTAGGCCCCGCAGGGCCTTGCCGGCCGCCCGGCTCATCCTGAGCCTGCGAAGGCCGGCGACGCCCGCAAGCGCACGCGCGCGCCCCAACCCCTCTCCCTCTCGAAGCGCCTCGACCAGCACAACGCCCCGCAGCCGCCCGTCGACGCCTTCAGGACGGCGGTGTAAGCTCCCACCACCGCGATGCGCCTGCCCGACCTCCCGCCCGCCGCCCGCACGGCGCTGGCCGCCGTCGGCCGTCCTCGCCGGCGTCGCGAGCGCGGAGGCGGCGCTGGCGGCGGCGGAGACGGCCCCTACTACGTCAAGGGCCCCATCAAGTCATAGGCCCCCAACGTCTTCCGCCTCGATAGCGATGATGACGGCCGCCTGCGAGGACTGACGCCGCATTCTCCTCTCCCACCTCCCCGACATCTATCCCACGGCTTCGCTCACTCGGGAATGTAGTCCCCTTGTGCCCACCGAATGGTCCTGCAATTCTGGTGGTTGCATCTCCAAGCCCACGGCCTGCCATTGCCCGCCCGACGAAGTCTCATGGTCTGGCCAAGGGGGCACGCTGGTGGCTGAGTGAAAGGCGCTCGGCCATCGACTCGGCGTATGTAGCCGCGGCAACTCCGCCGATCGGCCGCATTGTTGGCGCACCCTAGTTTCACCGGTTGTACGTCGTTCTGACCGGCGCCGAAGGAACTCTGCGCCGCCTGGTTGATGACAATCAATGGCCCACCACAAAACGGACAGACGCCTGCAGCAGCCGGACCGGTAGCAACTTTGGTAATCGGCGCTAGCTGAAGCATCCTTTCCACGAGAACGGCCATATCCTTGTTCTCGAAGCGCCACATGTGCTCATAGCTGTTGGATTGGCTAGCCCAATTGAGGCTACCGTCGTAGACAATAGCGCTGTCAATAACAATGGTTTTTGCGTGCACTCCCGTGACTGGCATCAGCTTGATACCCGTGCTTTGGAGGTGCTCAAGAACAGACTTCGCGAATTCAACGTCCAAATTGCGCCAGTCCCTGTCGGATAGGGGCTTGTGTAACAGAAGAACATCGACACCCCTCGCGGGCAGTAGCTCGATCTCTTTCGATACTTGCGGCCATCGTGTCTTACCGATATATGGCGTATAAAGCACGACACGATCTTGCGCTGCTCGGACATCTTCAAGAAAGCGAGAGTAGAACTCGTTTTCGCGTAAAAGGGTTGCATCCTTTGCCGCGACTAGAGTCCACCCTGCAGGCTCGTCGTGGACTTCGGTCAGGATCCGACTATGTTCCTCTAATATTTCCGAGACCGGAATCGGCGTTGAGTCCTTGGTTAAGAGCCGTAGAAGGCGGCCAAAACCTGATTGGGGTCTGGCATATCGATTAAGCCACGGAATATCGCCCAGGAAGATGAATTGGCGCCGCGCTCGCGTCACTGCGACGTTGAGATCTCTCCTGATTTCTGAGAACGCAGTTGGATTTGTGAATCTTGCGGTCCAGTGCGGCGCGCTTACGACGCTATCAAAGATGATTACGTCACACTCACCTCCTTGGAAGGTATGAACCGTCCCCGCTGCTACCCATTCCTTCAGTTGAAGGACATCTATTAGTTTGTTCAAGTAGCGCCGCTGGGCCGCATACGGTGTCACGATACCCACCGGAGTCCGGCTATTCGCGTCGGGCTTGGGAAGATTTCGGGCAAAGAGTTGTGCTAGCTCAACGGCGACTTGGCCAGACACGAAGTTAAAGCGGCTCAGACTCCCCGGTATCTTGCCCGACCATGGGGTCAGCTCGCTGAGATCTACCGTCACCAGAGGTCCTCTGTCATCGAGCGGGGTTCCGAATGCGAGGGCGCCACGCTTCGTGACATCGGCGTGGTCCGTAAGGTCCCGGTAGGGCTCTATCAGGCCACGCGATACGGCGGATATCATCAGGATCCATCCGCCTTTGCTCGGTCAATTTGGCGACTTCTGCTACGGAAGTCCCCTTATCGATCGATGCTGTTATCCCCCGGAATTCGAAAATGTCGGATGCTAGCAGCCCACCTGGAGTCCCTTTTTCACTCCTTGTTACGGGCGGCAATTGGTACATATCTCCAACCAGGACGATTCGCTTTCGTGCCCGCGCCGCTGCAAACACCAAGAGTGGGAGCATCGCCATAGATACTTCGTCCACGACAACAGTATCCCAAGTCAAGTCGGAGAGCAGCCCAGTGTCCATGTAGAGCTTGGTTAGAGTAAAGAAGAGCGCAGATGCGTTGTGGACCAGCTCTTTAGCGTCCTCCTCCTTTGCGGCCTCCAACGCTTTGATTTCGTCGTTTAGGACTGCGAACTGGGACTCTGCATTGGCCAGACTCGCGCTCAAAAGCTCATGAGGTTCTAAGCCAGCGGTCGCCAGTTTGGCCTGCGTGGCAGCGGCACGCGCTATTGCCGAGGACTGACGAGCACGAAGCAGTTTTGCGTCCGCCTTGGCCAGGTTCAGTGTGACGGACTCAAGCGCAGATTCTGAGACAAGGGCTTCCCGACGCGCCACCTCTACACGACCGGTCCGACCGATTAGAAACGACTTCTCGGCCCGGGCAATCTTGAAAATGGCGGCGTCTCGGGCTTCGAGCCTTCGCTCTCTATCGCCTCTCAACTCGGAAGCCTCTGCCTCGGCGGACAGCTCATTCTCTTCTGTTCTTTTCAGTTGAGATAGGGCACGCTCCAGGGCATTCCAAGGAGCAAGCCTTCGTCGGAAGGTGGACGCTTCTGCCGTCACGCTGCCCAATTCGCTTCTGAGTAGGGCGATGGCTTCCTCTCTCAGTCGAGCCTTTTCCTCAAGATGTGTCTCGAGGTAAACGATAGGTGGCAAGTTCCCCTTCTTTGGGCCAATCTTCAGTATTCGTCCTTCCTCCAGTAAGGGGCTGTCGAAGAGCGGGCCTCCTCGGCGACTATCGGTAGGCTCCTCAATTAGGGCTCCTAAGGCTTGTTCGACAGCGGCATGGGTATGCGAAGTAACAAGTACCGTCTCACCGGCTCTGACTAAGCATCCGACTAGGGCTGCTATGGTGAAGGTCTTTCCTGTCCCTGGGGGACCCCAAAGAAAAGTGAGATTAGAGCCCACGCACTGACTTAGAGCCCTCAAAGTGGAGTCACCTTCTACATTGAGGTCCGACTCAATTAGGGCTGAGCTGACCCGCGGTTGGCTTTCTCCGAAGACAAGCGGGGCTAAACCAAACTCTTCGGTGAACGCCAGGCCTGCAAGTCGCTCCTTAAGGGTCTTTAGGAGTTGCGTCTCATTCAGTACGAGTCGTACAGTGGGCAACTGTTCTGGCAGGCCCTCTGCGTTCTCGAGGAGGAGCCAGACTCTATTAGCTTCCTGTGCGACGACAAAGACTGAGTAATCCTTGTCCAGGAAACGAAAATTCCCTGAAGCCTCCTCTGGTAGAACGATGCCCTCGGCTAGGAAGAAGATGTAGAGATTGCCCGCAGATTTGGGGTCACGCTCGCCAGAAAGCAACTGATACGCCTGTTCTCGCCCTTCCTTGTCTATGAGCGAGATTTCGTAGTCGATGGCTTGCTGGAATTGATGGATCAGGTCGGGCAGACTCATCGGTCCAGAGCATATCTATTGCAGGTTAAGTTGTCGAGCTAAATTACGCCCCCGCTGCCACGCCCCCTTCGCCCTCCACCCCACACTTGCCACAATCCCGACGGGCGGCCCTCGCCCACACGCAGCCAGCATCCGGAGGCCCGCCGCCACGCTGGAAAACACGAAACTGCCAAACAATTTCGAATCTGAAAGGCGATCTCACGTGCCGGCGTCCTTACATCGAGATTTCCTGGCGGGCGGTCTCACGCGACCAGCTCAGGATGGGCCGGCCCGCCGACTGGCCGGGAGGTGCCGCCTCGCCTACAATCGGGAACTACACCCCGCTCGCGATGTGAATCCGACTGGAAGGGCCACCAGCGCATGAAGGACTACCCGACCGACAAGATCCGCAACCTCGTGCTCCTTGGACACGGCGGCACCGGCAAGACGTCGCTTGCCGAGGCCGCCCTTTTCGTCGCGGCGCCATCAACCGCCTGGGCAAGGTCGAGGACGGGACGACGACGTCCGACTTCGACCCGGACGAGGTCAAGCGCAAGGTCAGCATCAACGCCTCCATCCTGCCCCTGGAGTGGAAGGACCACAAGCTCAACATCATCGACGCGCCCGGCTACGCCGACTTCATCGGCGACGCCTACAGCGGCCTCGCCGCCGCCGACACGGCCGTCATCGTGGTCTGCGCCGCCTCCGGCGTGCAGGTCGGCACCGAGCTGGCCTGGGACATGGCGGACGCCAACGGCAGCGCCGCGCGCCGTCGTCATCAACCGCATGGACCGTGAGAACGCCAACTTCGCCGGGACGCTGCAGCAGGTGCAGTCGACGCTGAGCAAGCGCTGCGTGCCCGTCCACCTGCCGATCGGCAGCCAGGAGTCGTTCGCGGGCATCGTCGACCTGATCGAGATGAAGGCCTACATGGGCGACAAGGCCACGCGCGGCCGACCCGCCCGAGGACATGGCCGCCGAGATCGCAGCCGCCGCGCGACGCAGCTGCTCGAGGTCGTGGCCGAGACGACGAGACCTGCGCTGAAGTACCTGGAGGGCGAAGAGCTGACGCCCGAAGAGATGCGCATGGGCCTGGAGATGGGCATCGCCGCCGGCGATCTGGTGCCGGTGTTGGTCGGCTTCGGCGTCGAAGACGCATCGGCGTGCCGCGCGTTCCTGGACGCGGTCGCGCGCTACTTCCCCTCGCCGGCCGACCGCACGGTCAAGGCCAAAGACGCGCCGGCGCCGAGGTCGAGCTCACGGCCGACCCGAACGGCCCGCTGGCGGCGCAGGTGTTCAAGACCACGGCCGACCCCTACGTCGGCAAGCTCACCTACCTGCGCGTGTTCTCGGGCACGCTGAAGGCGGACTCGCACGTCTGGAACGTCGAACCACAACGCCGACGAGCGCGTCGGCCAGCTCTTCGTGGTGCGCGGCAAGACGCAGGAGCCGGTGCAGCAGCTGGTCGCGGGCGACATCGGCGCCGTCGCCAAGCTCGACGAGACGGTGACCGGCGACACGCTGACGCACGAAGGAGAAGCCGCTCAAGCTGCCGCCGATCGACTTCCCGGAGCCGATCTTCAACGTCGCCGTCTACCCGAAGTCGAAGGCGGACACGGAGAAGATGAGCGAGCGCGCTGGCCCGCATCACCGAAGAGGACCCGATCCTGCACGTGCAGCCGCGACCCCGACACCGGCGAGACGATCCTCGGCGGCCTGGGCGAATCGCACGTCGAGATCGCCTGCGAGAAGATGAAGCGCAAGTTCGGCGCCGACATCCTCCTACCAGACGCCGCGCGTGCCCTACAAGGAGACGATCACCGCGCCGCTCCATCGCCGAGTACACGCACAAGAAGCAGACCGGCGGCCACGGCCAGTACGCCAAGGTGACGCTGATCGATCGAGCCGCTGCCGCGCGGCGCCGGCTTCGAGTTCGTGAACAAGATCGTCGGCGGCATCGTGCCGCAAGCAGCTACATCCCGGCGGTCGAGAACGGCGTCGCACGAGGCGCTGCACGAGGGCATCCTGGCGCCACAACCCGGTCGTCGACGTGCGCGTCAGCCTGATCGACGGCAAGGAGCACCCGGTCGACTCGTCCGAGATGGCGTTCAAGCTGGCCGGCTCGCAGGCGCTCAAGGCGGCGCGCGCAGAAGGCGCGCCCGGTGCTGCTGGAGCCGATCGTCAACGTGCGGGTGCGGGCGCCGGAGGCCTACACGGGCGACCTCGTCAGCGACCTCAACGGCAAGCGCGCGCACGTGCTGGGCATCACGCCGGAGGACAGGGTCACGGTGATCGACGCGCAGGCGCCGCTGGCGGAGATGCAGCGCTACGCCACCGACCTGCGCTCGCTGACCCAGGGCCGCGCGACGCTTCGAGATCAAGTTCGACCACTACGAAGAGGTGCCGGACCACGTCGCCAAGAAGGTGATCGAGGCGGCGGAGAAGGAGCGGGCGGAGAAGTAGCCGGGAAGTAATCAGTCATTAGGTCATTAGTCCGGAATCTCCCAGTCGCGGAGCCGTCGGCCCTCACTCAGGACAGCGTCACTGGTATCCCGAGGAAGGCGGCGTAGCGCGTAACGGCATCGTCGAGGGCGCGCTGTTGTAGGTGCGAGAGCGCCGCGAAGGGCGCGAGGGTGAGCGCACCGGCGCCTTTCCCCGCCACGCGCTTCCACGTGCCGATTACGCGGCCATCGCTGACCAGGGACGGCCTCAGGAGCCCGCCACCGGCGTTAACGTGGCGTGCGTAGGCCGGCGCCAGGACGGCATCGCGGTCCCTGTAGCCGACCAGGTACTCGTCGAAGGCGGGCAGCAGGTACGCCGCCGGAGACCGCAAGGTCGCCGAACGCTGATCGGCCGAGAGCCAGTATGCTTTGCCGTCGATGGTTTCCTGCACGAGGTGGGACTTCACCAGGTTGACGCCCAACCGGGCGTCGGCCAGCGTGAGGCCAGACCACCAGGCGAAGTCCGCCGGCGTAGCGGGGCCGTGGCCACTGAAGTAACGCAGCGTTAGCTTCGCCAGGGCCTCTTCCCTCGTGAGGTCGCGGGCGGTGGGCGCCCACTCGTCGAGCAAGGCCAACGTATGGTGCGTACCCTGGCGCGGCCCGATGCAGATCAGGCTCTCATGGGCGAGCACCAACAAGATGTGGACACCGCGCTGGCCGGCGGTCGAGATGCCGGCGTCGCCCAGCAGACTGTATACCTCCGAGCGAGTGAGATGCTTGCCACCCTGGAGCGCTGCGACGACGATCCGCCGGGAGCGCGACAGGGTTTCGTCATCGATCTCAAGCCGGCGCAGGCGTCCGGCGAAGCCGGCCATGGCCCGCGGGGCGCAGAGCTTGAGCAGCCAGCGCGCGTCCGCGGCGGCGACGAAGTGCAGGGTGCCCCGCATGGGCCAGGTGCGGATGATGGCGCCGCTCGCCACGGCCGCCTCGACCTCCGCCTGGCTGCTGCCAGACATGCGCAGGCCGATGGCCCAGAGTGAGGCCGCATAGTCCTGCGCCTGCACCGCGCCGAGGGCCGCGACCACGGCAGCGGCATCCGCCGACCGGGGCGAGGCGATCTGCTGGTTCAGGAGTCGCAGCCGCGGGATGTCGATGTCCCCTGCCATAAGCGAAGCATAGGAAATCGCGGGCGTCCGGTCTGCCGGGCAGGCTCGACAGACCAGGCAAGGGGACGCTTAAAATGCAGCCCTGACACCGGCGTCCACGCCCGGCCGGCGGTACCTCGTGCGCCATCGAAGGTACGGCGCGAAGGAGTGAGCGATGACGCAGGACCAACAACAGGCGGGCGGCGTGGAGACGGGGTTGGCCAGGCACGGCAAGGTGTCCTACATGGAGATCCCGGCGCTCGACACGGAGCGCTCGGCCGCGTTCTACGAGAAGGTGTTCGGCTGGGAAATCCGCGGCGATACGCGCCATCGCAGCTTTACCGACGCGAGCGGCGAGCTGATCGGCGCCTGGTCGACCGAGAGCGCGGTGTCGAAGGAGCCCGGCGTCGTGCCGTATATCTACGTCACCGGGATCGATAACACCCTGGCCCAGGTAACAGCAGAGGGTGGCGAGGTCGTGCGGGCGCCCTATGCGGAAGGCGACCTGTGGGTCGCGACGTTCCGTGACCCCGCCGGCAACCTCATGGGCGTCTGGCAGGGCGGGCCGCGCTGAGGGCGCGTTAGAAGGCAGGCAACTATGAGCGAATCGACAGCTTCAACTGCCTTCAAGACAGCGATTACGGCCACTCTGTCCGTCCGCAACGGCGCGGCAGCGGTCGAGTTCTATAAGGCCGCGTTCGGCGCGAAGGAGCTATACCGCGTCGAGGCCGCCGACGGCGCGGTCGTGTCCCAGCTATCGGTGGCGGGCGCGGAGTTCTGGCTCGCCGACGAGTCGCCGGAGCACCTGAACTTCAGCCCCGAGTCCCTGGGTGGCGCTTCGGTGCGAATGCTCCTGATCGTTGAGGACCCCGAGGCCGTCTGCGCGCAGGCCGTCGCGGCGGGGGCGGCACAGGTTTCGCCGGTCGCCCTGGACTACGGCTGGCGCATGGGCCGCATCCTCGACCCCTTCGGACATCACTGGGAAATCGGGCGTCCGGCGAAAGCGGGCTCATCCTGACTGGAAGCTGCCCGGCCTTCGGGGCGCGTTGTGGTCATTGGCGGCGTGAGGGCGGACGAGGAGCCACGACGGCTGGGAGTGGACACCGTGCTGCTGGTGAGCAAGACCGACAGCCTCGCAGCGTTTCGGGAACTCGCCAAACAGGCAGGCCTGGAGGTGATCGCCGCGGGTCGACAGCCTCCCGGCTACGTGGTCGAGTCCAGGCCGACCCTATGATCGGATTTGCCCGCGGCGGCCACTCTACCATTTGTGGCACTGGGGGCCTATTCTGAGTGCCGCGCCGGACTCGAAAGATTCGACAGGCAGAAGAGGAAAGAAGCATGGGGAGCGTTGCCGCTGTTGACGAGAAGACGGGCCGCAAGTTCACGCTGGACGATCCGGATGACTTGAAGCCAGGTGAAGAAGTCGTCTTCCTCCTCAACCTGCACGGCGGCGGCTCCGTCGGCATGTGGCAGCACGAATACTTCCCCGCCTACCTCTACAAGGAGAAGTACCGCCTCGTCATCGCCACACCCTCGGCGGCGACGAAGGAGCCATCGCGGCGCTGGGTCGCGGAGGCCGACGATCAGCACCTTATCAACGTCGTCGAAGACGTCTTCGAGAGGTACGGCCTCGAAAACATAAAGTCGTTCTGGCTCGTTGGGCACTCGCAGGGCGGAATGACCTCGAATCGCCTCCTCGGCGTTGACTACTTTAAGGACCGCGTAGACGGCTGGCTGAGCCTGTCCGGCGGCCGCATCGGGCCCGCCGAGCGCTCCCCTAACGCCGGCAGGCCGGGTGGTTTCCCGATGCCACCGCCCGCGACCGGCGAACAAATGCGGCCGGGCCGGACCACCACGCCTGACTGCGACATCTCTTTCATCTACGCGACAGGCGAGCACGAAATCGCCTCACTGCCGGAGACGTCTCCCTGGGCGGAGAAGTACCAGGCGGGGCCTCGGGTGCGGATGCCGGATGTCGTCGACACGGAAGCCGGCCTGATCTACGACCGTCTCAGCGAGGGCAAATCGACGCCCGCCTGGGGCCTCTATCCGCGCCCCGGGACGGCACGGGTCTACGTGTACCCGGACGCCCGCGACAGCCGGCTGATCGCGGACGTCGTCAGGCTGGACAAAGGCCACACCGAGGGCCTGGAGCCGAATATCACCGAGGAGCTGGTGAAGATGATCGCGGCGACGCCCGGCGGCAAGGTGAAGAAGTCAGGCGCGCGGCAGGCGGTCTAACGCCGCGCGGGAGGCTCACAATGATCAAAGGCATGCACGCGCTGCTGTACTCGACCGACGCGGAGAAGACGCGCGCCTTCTTCCGCGACGTCATCGGCTTTCCGTTCACGGACTCGGACGGCTCCGGCTGGCTGATCTTCGACGCGCCCGCGGCGGACCTGGGCGTGCATCCCGGCGACCGGCCGCGGCACGCCATCTCCTTCTACTGCGACGACATCCACCGGACGGTAGCGGAGCTGACGGCGAAGGGCGCGAAGTTCACGCTTCCAGTGCGGGAAGAGGACTGGGGCTCGGTGGCGATGATGGAGATTCCCGGCGCGGGCGAATGCGAGCTCTACCAGCCGAAGTACGGCAAGGGCTAAGCCTCACCAGGCACCGCCTCCGCCGCCACCTCCTCCGCCCCCTGAGAATCCGCCACCCCCGGAAAAGCCGCCGCCGCTGAAACCAGAAAAGCCGCCCGCGTACCCGCTACCCGTCAGCGAAGTGCCCGTGCCGCCACTGGACCCGCCGCCAGTTCCACCACCTAGCCAGCCGCCAGAATGAGCCGCCATCGTGTCGCCCACACAGTTAGAAAACCCACGCACGCTGAAGGCGAAGTCGGGGGCCTGGGAAGCCTGGCCGACGAACCAGCCGTGCTTCAGATCGATGGTCGCCAGACCTTCGAAGCGTTCGGCCCACTTCTTGACGCAGTGAAAGACGATTGCATAGGGCAGGTAGCGGTCGAAAATGTTCTCCTCTTCTGCGAACTTCATCTGCTCCGGCTGAGCGGTCAGAAGGAACTGGCGGAACCCCAGACAGCGGCGGTAAGCTTCGCGGCCGAGGCCGGACTTCTGCGGCATTAGCCTGCCCAGGAGCATGAGAATGGCCGCTCCGGCGAGAAACGGCACGAAGATTAGGCCCACACCTAAGGCCGCGCCAAAGAACGCGAGAAACGGAATTCCGATCAATCCCAGGACGCCATAACCGCCGAAGGTATCTCGGTCGTCGGCTGGGTCGCGCGTGAACAGTCGGTCGGCGCGGACGGCCTGCTGATACAGGGCGTCTTTAATGCGGCCAAGGTCCGCCCAGAACACGCCTTTGAGCCGGCTGAGGAGCACGGCAGCACTAGGCCCCAATTCGGCTGCGCCAGGCCCTGTTAGCAGATCGCCTTCGCCGAACAACGCGTCCAGCAAGTAACGTTCGTAATAGAGGAGTTCGCCGTCGCCCGGCCGCAGACTGACCAGCCGGTAATCGGGGTCCCCGTCTTCGTCCGGGACTTCTTCGATTCGCAGATAGCCGCGAACCGCGAGGTCGATGATCGTGGCGCTGACATCGAGCGTGTCGGCTTCTTCGTCGAGCAGGAGGCCGACTTCGGCGGGACGCAGAGGCAGGGAGCGTGTGGGAAGTTTTGGTGGCGTTAACTCCGGGACTATCGTCTCGCGGCCAAAGAAGGGCCTGGTCCTTTCGTGGGGTGGATCAGTGTTGAGGTAGTAATTGTCACCGTACCAGCGGTCGCGGCCGCGCCGCCACCACAGGGCGGCCAACCCTCCTCCGACCAGCACCGACAGAAGCGCCGTCAGGTAAAGGACCGAACGGCGGTTTGCGCCGGCCGCCCGTAGGAGCCTCGTGTTGCCGGACTCCGTCAGGGGGCGGATGATCGGCGCCGGAACATCGATGGCGCCCTTCTTCAGACCCACCACCATCGTGAGCGCTGAACCGCGCTCCTGCGGGAAACGTTGCCTCGAATCGGGCCGTGTTTCCGGAAACAGAGGCCGGACACTCCTGCGTCGTGCCGTACTCGCCCTGGAAGCACTTCACACCTGAGATCGAGCCTTCAGGCGCCATGACCGCCGCCGAAGCCTTTTCGATGGTCAGAGGCCAGCCGGGGCCGGTCGCGTTCCAGTACAGCTCATCGTGATCGTCGAACGAGTTTAGGGCTCCCTGGATGCGATAGGTGATGTGATAGCGCTGGACGCCGGTCACGAGCGTACTTGCCTCGCCGATGCGCAGTCTCAAACTGGGGCCGTCTTTGATCTTGCGGACGGGCCACTTCGTAACGCCGTCGTCGACCCTAACATTCGAGATTTGGATCACGCGCTTGTGCGTGAAGTCGTACTCGTAGTCAACCGGTATGTAGCGGTCTATCCCATGAAAGTGCCCCTCACCGAAGTCGTACATGATGTCCTCGGTGACGTCGACGGTACCGTCCGGGTGGATGACGTAGACAGAGTCGTAGGAATGGATTACGAAGAGGGCGGGGCCGTACGACTTGACCTCTGCCGGCGGACGTGACGCGACGATGAGGATGACCACAAGGGGCAGGGCAACGGCGGCCAATACGATCCAGGTGAGCCGGCTACGGAACACTCGCTTCAGCATGCCGCAGGAACGATACTCCGGCGATAGGTGCGGTGCATAGATAGAGCGATTCAGGCTTGCTATAATCGCCGTCAACCAGGTGCCGGCCCGCCGATTGAATCCCGACAGACCGGCATTTCTGTATATTGTGGGGGACGGCAGACTCGTCCCGGACTCGTTCCCCGCCCTGACCGGCGGGCAGGCCCGCCAGCGGCAAGTGGGGCTGGTAATCTGGAACATCGGAGCGGGGCGCGTGGAAGACCCGAAGATAATCGCCGAACGCATCACTGGCCAACGTCGAGAAGGTCATCATCGGCAAGACGACAGAGGTGCGCCTTGCCGTGATCTGCCTGCTCTGCGCAGGGCCACCTGCTGATCGAGGACGTGCCCGGCGTCGGCAAGACGACGCTGGCGCGCAGCCTGGCGAAGTCGACCGGGTGCAGCTTCAAGCGCATCCAGTTCACGCCGGACATCCTGCCCAGCGACGTCACCGGCGTCTCCGTCTACAACCAGCGCAGCGAGCGACTTCGAGTTCCGCGCCGGGCCGATCATGGCCCAGATCGTCCTCGCGGACGAGATCAACCGCGCGACGCCGAAGACGCAGTCGGCGCTGCTGGAGGCGATGGAAGAGCACCAGGTGACCGTCGATGGCGTGACCCGCGAGCTGCCGGAGCCGTTCATGGTCATGGCGACGCAGAACCCGATCGAGTACGAGGGCACGTTCCCGCTGCCGGAAGCGCAGCTCGACCGCTTCCTGATGCGCGTCCACCTCGGCTACCCGTCGAACACGGACGAGGTGCTGATGATGGACAGCCAGCAGGTCGTCGCACCCGATCGAGTCGCCTGCAGCAGGTGACGGACGCGAACGAGATCATCGGCGCTGCAGCGCGCGATCAAGGAGATCTACGTCGACCCGCTGATCAAGCAGTACATCGTCGCGCTGGTCGACATGACGCGCCAGCACGAGATCGGTCTACCTGGGCGCTTCGCCGCGCGGCTCGCTGGCGCTGTACCGCACCTCGCAGGCGCGGGCGCTGCTGGACGGCCGCGACTTCGTAATCCCGGACGACGTGAAGGAGCTTGCCTACACCACGCTCGGTCACCGCGTCATCGTCAGCCCCTCGGCGCGGGTGAAGAGCATCACGCGCTTCAGACATCATCCTCGGCTGCCTCGAGCGCGTGCCGGTCCCGGGTACGCGCGCTCGCGGCGGGCAGCCCCGCTAGGCGGACACCCCATGGTCGAGCTGGTCCGGGAGGGCTGGGACCTCCTCTTCCGGCGTCACCTCTCGCTGACGGTGATCGGCGTGCATCTTCTTCGTCTGCATGCATCTCGGCGCTCTCGACCGGCTTCTGGCTGCCGACGCGGCTGGCCTACGTGATCCTCCTCGGCGTGCCGATCGCCTACTTCTGGGCGAAGGCGAACGCGCGCAACCTCGAGGTCACGACCGAGCGGCCGGTGGACCGGCTGCAGGAGGGCCAGGACTTCGTCGAGCGGATCACGGTCAAGAACCAGAGCTGGTTCACGAAGCTCTGGCTCGAGGTCGAGGACCCGTCGGACATGCCGGGCCACAACGCGAGCGCGGATCATCACGCTGGGGCCGCGCGAGTCGCGGACCTGGCGGACGACGACGCACGTGCAGCGCTGCGGGGCCTGTTCAGCGTCGGCCCGGTGACGATCACGACGGGCGACCCCTTCGGCTTCTTCCGCTACACGAACACCTACGGCCGGCCGCAGAGCATCCTGGTCTACCCGCGGGCGACGGAGCTGCCGAACTTCTACGTGCCGCCGGCGAACCTGCCGGGCGAGGGCCGCTTCCGCAAGCGCACGCACTACGTGACGCCGAACGCGTCCGGCGTCCGCGCCTACGAGCCGGGCGACAGCTTCAACCGCATCCACTGGCCGACGACGGCGCGCACCGAGCCAGCTGATGGTCAAGCTGTTCGAGCTGGACCCGGCCAGCGACATCTGGATCATCCTCGACCTCGACAAGACGGTGCACGTCGGGCGAGGGCGAGGACGGGACGGAGGAGTACGCGGTGCAAGATCGCGGCCTCGATCGCGCGCTTCTTCCTCGTGGCGAACCGCTCGGTCGGCTTCATCAGCTACGGCAAGCGCCTGTTCGTCGAAGAGGCGGAGCGCGGCGCGCAGCACTACACGCGCATCCTCGAGGCGCTGGCGCTGGCGACGGCCGAGGGCGACGTGCCGATCGGCACGCTGATCACGCGAAGAGTCGAAGCGCTTCGGCCGCCACACGACGGTGGTCGTGGTCACGCCTTCGACGACGGAGGACTGGGTGGGCAGCGCTGCAGTTCATCGCCGAGCGCGGCGTCAAGGTCGCGGCGGTGCTGCTGGAGCCGAGCACCTTCGGCGGCGCCGAGAACTCGCTGATGGTCTTCGGCGCGCTGGCCGCCGCCGACGTCTACACCTACCTGGTGAGGCGCTCGGACGACCTGATCACGTCGCTGGCCTTCGGCCATGGAGCACGACTCGAAGCGATGCCGGGGCGGGCGGACAGATGAGGCAGGCGGACCTGGGAAGAGATCTTCAAGCAGCGCCGGATAGCCGGAGGACGCCGCAGACCAGAAGCCGCGCCTGGTGGCACCGCGCTCGCCGTCTTCTCCTGGGAAGAGCTCGTCACGCTGCTCATCGTCATGATCGGCTTCCTGACGGTCGTGCAGTCGATCGACAGCGCCGACTGGGTGGACGAGATGCCGTCGCTGTACCCGATCGCCTTCCTCGGCCTGGTGCTGGGCCTGGTGCCTGGCGCAGACGCCGCTGCACGAGCTCGTCGCGCACCTGGTCGCGCCTGATCGTCGGCGCGGTCGGCGGTGCGTCGTACGCGTCGACCGGCGACCTCGAGGGCGTCGCTGCCGCGACCGCGTGCGCGGAGCTGGGCGACCGCATGGACGTCTGGGTCGAGGCCGCTGACCAGCGGCGGCATCTCCAACGACAACCTGCCCGTTCGTCGTGCTGGTCGTGGCGCTGACGTTACCTGACGGCCTACCTCGCGGCCTGGAGCATCTTCCGCTGGTACAACGCCTGGATGGGCTTGATCCCCGGCGGCCTGGCGCTGCTGACCAACATCAGCTACCTGCCGGGACAGAACAGCCTGCCGCTGATGATCTACCTCTTCTGCGCCATCCTGCTGGTCGCGCGCGTGCAACCTGCTGCGCCAGCGCGCGCGACTGGCGCGCGCACGCGCATCGCGCTATCCGGACCTGATCAGCCTGCACGTGCTCAACGTCACCGTCTGGGTGGCGCTGGCGCTGCTGGCGCTGGCCTGGGTCCTGCCCGTGGGCAGCGGCAGCGGCGTCGCTGTACTCGCTGTGGGCAGAAGGTGACGGCGCCGGTCGTCGGGGCCGCTCGAGCGACCTCGGCCGCGTGTTCAGCGCGATCGACAGCAAGAAGGGCGGCACGGTCCACCAGCTTCGGCTCGACGCTGCCGCTGCAGGGCGAGATCTCGCTCGGCGGCGGCGAGGTGATGCAGGTGACGGCGACGGAGCCGGGCTTCCTGCGCGCCCAGACCTACGACGTGTACACGGCGCAGGGCTGGAAGATCGGCGGCTCCAGCACGATCACGACGACGGCCTGGCCGGCGCTGCAAGGCGCTGCAGAGCGCGGACGAGGCGCGGCGCCAGTTCCGGCGGCCGGTCTCGGTCCAGGTGACGACATCGAAGAAGCAGGGCGTCATCGTCAGCGCCGGCCAGCCGCTGGCCGTCAGCGTCGACTCGCGCGTCGTCTTCGGGCCGGACCAGACGGACGTGACGTCGATCCGGCCCGACGCAGCCGCTCGAACAAGGGCAGCGCAGTACCGCGTCGACAGCACGGTCAGCAACGCCTCGGTCAGGCACGGCTGCGGCAGGCGCCGGCGCGAACTACCCGCCTTGGATGCAGGCCTACCTGCAGCTGCCGACCGACCTGCCGGCGACGATCGCGAGCGAAGGCGCGCGAGGTGACCGCGCGGCGCCGACAACCCCTACGACAAGGCGAATCTGCTCGAGCAGTTCCTGCGCACCTTCGCCGTCGACACCAAGATTCGAGCCGGCGCCGGCCGAAGAAAGACTCCGTCGAGCTACTTCCTCTTCGACGCCGGCCGCGGCTACTTCGACTACCACGCGTCGGCGATGGTGGTGATGCTGCGCTCGCTGGGCATCCCGGCGCGCATCGCCGTCGGCTACGTGATCCGGCCACAGGACCGCGTGCCGGACACCAACACCTACATCGTCTCGGAGGCCAACGCCTTCGCCTGGCCGGAGGTCTACTTCCCCGGCCTCGGCTGGGTCGAGTTCAACCCGACGCCCAGCGAGCCGCGCATCGTGCGCTCCACCGACGACAGCGGCGATGCCTTCGCCGGCGACGAGGGCCTTCTGCCCGAAGACGAGCTCCTGCCGGACGAATCGCTCATTCCGACCGACGAGGCCCCAGGGGCAATCGACCAGCTGACTGTCGACGAAGGTTCTAACCTCGTCGGCAATATCCTCATGGGGCTGGTCTTGTTGTTCCTGGGCGTTACTGTCGCCGGCGGGCTTACGTTCCAGTTCGCCTGGCAGCGCGGCCTTGCCGGGCTGGATTACCCGAACCAGATCTGGGAGAAGACGCAGCGCCTGGCGCGTTGGGCGCGGATTCCAGTCTTCCCCCAGCAGACGCCGCGTGAATACGTCGAGCGGCTGGAGCACAACCTGCCCGAGGTCGAAGACGTGCGCTACCTGGAGACGGCCTATGTGCGCTCCAAATACGGCGGCAAGCAGCTGGACGACGCCGAACGCGACCGCCTGACGGCGGTGTGGAAGGGAGTGCGTAACACGCTGCTGGGCCGGATTATGCGCTGGCGGTGAACGGGGCAGCTGTCAGCTAGTCAGCAATCAGCCAGAGGCCTCGTCTCGTTCGTCCTGAGCACCACCTTTCGTCCGTTCGACCTGAGGGCCTCGAAGGGCGAACGGGCACCGCGCGCACGAGAGCACGCTCGGATCTCCCTTCGGACGCTCATCATCCGTTCGCCCTTCGAGGGCCTCAGGACGAACGGAAGGAACCTCCTTACCACCGGGCCCCCCTCGAAGAATCGTCAGGTCCCTGTAGTTGCTTCTCGCGAGAAGCAACTACAGCGGAGCACTCGGCGAGGCAGGCGCGCGTTCGCCGGCAGCGGGGCATTCACGCGGCGGCGACCGCGAACGGATGTCCGGTGGTCAGCTCTGGGGCTCCTCATCGAGGCCGAGTATCTCGAGGGCGCGCGCGAGGTCGTCCTTGCGGACCTGGACGCGGGTGCCGAAGCCGGAGACGCCGAGGAAAGACGACGTGTCCGAGGGCCTGATCATCGCCGGGATCCCGGCATCGCGCAGATTCGCGATCCACATTTCGGCCACCATCTGGTCGGGAGCGGTGGCGAGATGAGCCCACTCCATCAGTAGTCCGGGCCGTTCTGGCGGTTGCCGGGAGGGCCCTGGCGCTGCTGCTCGTTCAGCCGGCGCAAGAGGTCCAGCACCTCGATGGCGTCTTCGAAGCTGAAGTCCTGGTTCAGGCCCGCCAGCGCCTCCTGAAGCTGGCGCTGGAGCTCGGCCGGGTCGATTGGCGTGCCCTGGGGCTGGTCGCCACCGGGCTGAGGCGACTGGCCGGAGTTAGAGCCCTGGGGCGTATCGCCCGGCTGCTGCATGCCTTCTTCACCACCCGGCGGCGTGTCCTGGCCGGGCTGGTCTCCCACTTGGGGCGGCGGCTGGCCGGGAAGCTGGTTGGGGTTCATGAGGTGAAGCACAAGCTCCAGGTTCCATTTGGCATCGGCGTCGTTGGGGTCCAGGAGGAGGGCGTTCTTGTAGGACTCGAAGGCGTTCGGCAGGTCGTTCAGGCCGAGATAGTGGTTGCCGATCGCGTAGTAGGTGGCGGCGCCCAGTTCGACGGTGGCGGGCGGCAGGGCGCGGCGTGTCTCCTGGATGGCCCGCCCGAACTCGCCAAGCTTATTGAGGGCGTTGCCGGTGTTGTAGGCCAGCTCCGGCAGGTCGGGCCGGTCCGCGAGCAGCTCTTGATAGGCCCGCAGCGCGCCTTCGTAGTCGCGCTCGTCGAAGAGCCTGTTGGCGGCCTGGTTCTGGCTGTGCAGCGGGTCATCCTGGGCGCAGGCGCCACCAGCCAGCAGCGCGACGACGACGAGCGCCAGGCCGGCGCGGGGGCGGAGCAGCGGCAAACGCGCGAGGACCAGCCGCGGCAGGCGGTCGGGCACGAACCAGGCGAGGGCCAGCGCGATCAGCGCCGCGGCGGCGAAGATTTGCAGGCGTTCGACGGGCACGCGTTGGGTCTGCTCGCTTAGCGGCGACTGCTCGAGGCGGTTGAGGTCGTCGCGCAGGCCGAGGAGGTTGGTCG
Source organism: uncultured Chloroflexia bacterium (assembly GCA_963703905.1). Classification (GTDB taxonomy): domain Bacteria; phylum Chloroflexota; class Dehalococcoidia; order DSTF01; family WHTK01; genus DATLYJ01. The sequence continues at coordinate 222,427 of CAVPFY010000003.1, read as the reverse complement.
GTGGAGCCGGAGGCCCCGAGACGCAAATAGCGGCCGTTGCCGACGCGGGCCAGCGCCTGCAAGGCGCCCTCGTTCAGGCGGGTGATCACCGGCTGCCCGGAGGCATCGACCTTCGTCCGTGTCTGGCCGCTGGTGCCAACGGGGTCCAGGAGGGTCGCCCCCTGGGCCGTACCGGCGCCGGCCGTGAAGATGACGACGCCCTTCGAGGCCAGCTCGGCGGCTTTCGCTCCGGCCGTGGTGCCGAAGTCCTCGCCGTCGCTGACGACGATGACGGCCTTGCCGGGGCTCTTGCTGGCGTCGAGGATGCGTCCTGCCTGGTCGAGCGCCAGACCGACATCGGAGCCGGCCCGCGTGAGGCCGGGCTCCTTGTCGGCGCGGTTGACGATTTCGGTTAGCGCCTGCATGTCTGTGGACAGCGGCGAGCGGAGGATGGGGCTGCCGGCGAAGAAGACGAGGCCGACGCGGTTGCCGCGCATGCCGTTGAGGAGGCGCGACAGCTCCGCCTGCGCCAACCCGAGGCGGCTGGGCTGAGCGTCCTTCGCCGTCATGCTCTGGGAGATATCGAGGACGATGACGACGTCCACGCCCTGGTCCTGGCGGCTGAACTGCTTCGACCCCCACTGCGGCCGCGCCATGGCGATGACGGCGAGGGTCGCGGCGATGACCACCAGCGTCGCCCGGGCCCAGTAGCCGGCGCTGCCGGTAGTGGCGGCGCGCGCGCCGCCGAAACGGGCGCTCGCGCGCCGCCGCCAGAGGCCCAGGAGCACGAAGCCGACCGCGAGAGCTTCGACCCCGGCCAGGAGCCAGGAGGTTGGTGGGCGAGCCCAACTGCATCAGAGCGCCCTCCGCCACAGAGTCGCGCTGAGGGCCAGCTCGACCGCGAGCAGGGCGACCGCGCCGGCGAGGAAGTACCAGGCCAGCTCGTCGTAGGCGGCGAACTGGGCGTTGCCGACGCGCGACTTCTCCAGCTGGTCGATGTTCTCGTAGACGCCGGCCAGCGCCTCCGGGCTGTCGGCCGCGAAGTAATGCCCGCCGGTCACCTCGGCCATCTGGCGCAGGGCCTCTTCGTCGACGTTGCCGCCGACGTTGCGGGTGCGGGTGTCGATGATGCCGATGGTGTACAGGCGCACGCCGATGGTCTCGGCGATCCTGGCGGCGGCGGCCGGGTCCAGGGTGCGGTTGTTGTTCTGGCCGTCCGTGAGCAAGATGGCCACGCGGCTGCGGGCGCGGGACTCGCGCAGGAGGTTCAGGCTCTCGCCCAGGCCGAGGCCGATTGCCGTGCCGTCGTTCAGGTTGACGCGCTGGACGTCGTCGACAATGAGCTTGAGAGCGTCGTAGTCCAGCGTGAGCGGGCTGAGCACAAGGCTTTCGTCACGGAAGACGACCAGGCCGATGCGGTCCTCCTGGCGCCCGGAGATGAAGTCCTTGATCACGCGCTGGGCGACGACCAGCCTGGTCTCGCTGCCGAGGAGCGTCGTCATGCTGCTGGAGGTGTCGAGCACGAGGGCGATGTCGATGCCCTGGCCGGGAAGCTCGCTCTCGGCCTGGCCCTTCTGGGGCCGCGCCAGGGCGACGACGAGCAGCGCGATCGCGCCGGCGCGGACGATGGTGGGCACCCAGCGGAAACGGATGCGCCAGGTGGGCCGCATCGCCGGTGACCAGGGCGACGCTGGAGAATGATGCCTGGGCACTGTCGCGGCCTAGGCGGTTCTTGAAGAAGAGCAAGCCTGGGACCGCCAGGAGGAGCAGCAGGAGGTAGGGGTCGTTGAACCTCACGAGGCCAGCACTCCTTCCGGGTCGGGCGCGGGCCTGCTCATCTCCACGATCTCGTAGGCGGCGGTGAGGTCGGCGTCGGCGCGCTCGGCCGCGGGACGGTAGCGGGCGAAGACGACGGCGTCGCACTGGTCCAGGAGGCCGCCTGCGAGGCGGGCCTGCCAGCGGTCCATGCCGCGCGAAGTCATGCGGGCCTGCAGCTCGAGCGTGGTGAGGGCAAAGGCCGGGAACTCGAAGCGCTGAGTGAGGTAGTTCCGCACCGTTGTCGACAGGCGGCCATAGTAGGCCTCGTAGTCGCCGTCGGCGACGAAGCCGGCCCCGGCGACGTCGAGGGCGCGGCGGGCGGCGTCCTCAGGCCCGAGAGGCTCCGGCTCAGGCTCGACTACCTCCCGGACGGCCACGCGCCTGCGGGCGCGGCGCCAGGCGACATAGAGGAGCGCCGAGGCCAGAGCCAGCGCCGCCAGGGCGGCGGCGACGAGCTCGTAAGGCGGGGCGGCGGCCGAACCAAGCTCGGCCTGAGGCTTGAGGTCACGGGGGGCGATGGAGTTGGCCTGGGGCAGCGTGCCTTCGACCAGGAGTCGCGAGGACGGCGTCTCGAGCTCACCGCCGGCGCCACCGCGCGTCGCGCCAGCGAAGCTTGATCGGCGGCATCTGGTAGTCGCCGAGGACGAACGGCGCCAGCACGAGGTCAACGTGGATGTCGACGCGGCCGCCGCCCCTGTCTCTGGTGCTGAACCTGGCGGACTCGGCCAGCGCCAGGTCCTGGGGGATGCCACCCGGCGCGATTTGGACCGTCGTGCCGCTGTCGGCCTCGACCACGATTGAGACTCTGACGCGATCGCCGACGGTGAGGCGCTGAGGAGGCCGGACGCTGTATTCGGAAACCACCGGCGCATCGGCGCGGGCGGCGGTGGCGACCGAGAACAAGGACGCTACGGCGACGAAGACGGCGGTAAGGCGAATGACGCTCCCTGTCATGCCGAAGCTACCCTCCGGCCGGCACGGGCGCGGAAGAAGGCCATGAGCGGCTCGACGTAGGAGCGGTCCGTGCGCAGGGCGATCTCCTCGACGCCGAGCGAGGTCGAGGAGCCGGCGGCGCGCGACCACGCGCTCGGCGGCGGCGCGGGCGTAACGGTCGCGCTCGCGCCGGTCCTCGGTGTCGATCAGCGCCTCGGCGCCGGTCTCGGGGTCGCGCAGGGCCGACGAGGCCGACGCTTCGGCAGCTCCAGCTCGCGCGGGTCGGTGATGCTGATCGCGATGAGGTCGTGCTTCTGGGCGGCGAGCCGCAGCGAGGCTTTCGAAGCCCTGGGCGTGGAAGTCGGAGATGAGGAAGGCGACGCCGGGCCGCTTGGCGATGCGCATGAGGAAGTCGGTCGCGACGGCGATGTTGGTGCCGCGGCCGCGCGTCGGATGGTAGATGAGGTCGCGGGCCATGCGCAGGACGTGGTGCTGCCCTTTTCTCGGGCGCAGGTAGAGCTCGACGCGGTCGGTGAAGGCGATGAGGCCGACCTTGTCGTTGTTGCCGTCGGCGGCGAAGGCGAGGAGGGTCGCGACCTCGGCGGCGAGCTCGCGCTTGGTCGGCGGCCGTGGTGCTGAAGCCGGAGGAGGCGCTGAGGTCGACGAGGAGGTAGACGGATGAGCTCGCGCTCTTCGACGTACTTCTTGACGTAGGGGGCGCCCATGCGGGCCGTGACGTTCCAGTCGATGGTGCGCACTTCGTCGCCGGGCAGGTACTCGCGCACCTCGCTGAACTCGATGCCGCGTGCCGCGGAAGACGCTGTGGTACTCGCCGAAGAAGAGCATGCGCACAAGGCGGCGGGCGCGGATCTGCAGGCGGCGGACGCGTGCCAGCATCTCCTCGGGAGGCAGGTCAGGCGCAAGTTCGGTGGCGGCTATGGTCATTTGCCCCGCGTCGGTCGGCGCAGACGTGGGTTCAGGATAGCAGGGCGCGGCGGCGCGTTTGTGAACGCGGGAGCGCGGGCGACTCGATGACCTACAGGAGCAGGAGTTCGGAGTCGGTCAGCTTGCCGGTGCCGGGATCTACGGCCAAGCCCAGGGATTCGAGAGTGACCACACCGATGAGGACACCCGGGTAGGTGTCGCTGACCCAGATGTTGGTAACCATGCTCCGACCGTCGTATTCGAAGAAGACGTACGACGTGTCTATGCTTACGAGTCCCGCTGCCGATCGCACCAGTTGGCGCCCGGTGATCTCTAACCTCAGTTGATTCGCGATGGCGCGTGAAACCGTCGTCCAAGTTGCTCCGGTGTCTACTAGCGCGGATTCCACCGACAACTGAATCGCGCGGTCATTCGGGTTCGCAAGCTTGATTGGCACTCTCACGTGACCCATTTTAGCGCGATTACTCCAGCCGCACTCCAGGGCCGTCGACCACCTCGCCGCACACCGAAAGCTCCGGGACCAGGCCTCGCGCGGTCTCGACATCGGCGGGATCAACGGCGATGACCATGCCGAAGCCCATGTTGAACACGCGGTACATTTCGGCCTCTTCGATGACGCCGGCGCGCTGGATGAAGGGGAAGATTCGTGGGGGCGTGACGGCCGCTTTGCGGATGCGGGCGCCGAGGCCTTGGGGCAGGATGCGGGGGATGTTCTCTTCGAGGCCGCCGCCGGTGATGTGGGCCATCCCTTTAATCAGGGGCTTGTTGGCTGGTCGGCTGGTCGGCTGGTCGGCCAGAGGCGGGGCCGTCCCCCGCCCGCCGCCCCCCGGTCGTCCTTCGAGAGCCTCAGGACGATCGGCCGGAGCCTCAGGACGATCGGCCGGAGCCTCAGGTCGGGCGACAACGGCGCCCGCGGCCAGGAGGGGGCGGAGGTCGGGGAGGTAGCAGCGATGGGGGCGGAGGAGGGCGTCGGCCAGGGTCTCGCCGAGGTCTTCTTCGTAGCGTTCGAGGCGGCTGCGATCCTGGACCGCGGCCGCGGGGTCAAGGCCGATGCCGAGCGCCGGGCGGGCGAGCGAAAAGCCGTTGGTGTGCAGGCCGTTGGAGGGCAGGGCCGAGGAGGATGTCGCCGGCGGTGATGCCGAGGCCGTCGATGACCGCGTCGCGCTCGACGACGCCGAGGATGAAGCCTATGAGGTCGAAGCCGCCGGGGACGTAGACGCCGGGCATATCCGCGGTCTCGCCGCCGAGGAGCACCACGCCGGCGGCCACGCAGGCCTCGGTCACGCCCCTTACCAGTGCCACCTTGGCGTCGTCGCTGAGGTCGGCGTTGACGATGGTGTCGAGGAAGAAGAGGGGCTCGGCGCCGGTCGTGAAGGCGTCGTTGACGCAGTGGTTGACGATGTCGTGGCCGAGGCCTTCGAGGCGGCCGGCCAGCGCGGCGACCTTGCCCTTGGTGCCGACAGTGTCGGTCGTGGCGACGAGCACGGGATCGCGGAACTTATTGCCCATCGCGAACATGCCCGCAAAAGGACCGATGCCGCCCAACACCTGGGGGCCGCTGGCGCGCTTCGCGACCTCGCGGTAGCGCTCGACGACGCCGCGGCGCGCCGCGAGGTCGACGCCGGCACTGGCATATGTGAGCGGTTGGTCGGGAGTCGTCATGGACTTTGGAGGGAGCTCGGCCGCCGGGTCTCACCAAGTTCCGTTCATTCCAGCATTCCGGAGCCCAGAGTCCAACGCCTAGCTCGCCGGGGTCGGCGCCTCTTCCGTCTCCCAGATCTTGCGGCGGCGCTCCTGGCCGGGCCCGTTGCTCTGTTCCCACTCGATGTCGTGGCGGTCGCGGACCCAGGCGGGAGGCTCCAGGCCGAGCTTGTCGAGCTCCTGCGGCACCTCCATCGGGTAGCTGCCGGTGAAGCAGGCCATGCAGAAGCTCTCGCGCGGCTGGCCGATAGCTTCGATAAGGCCCTGCTCGCGTCAGGTAGCCCAGCGAGTCGGCGCCGATATCGCGCCGGATCTCCTCGACCGTCTCGTGGGCGGCGATCAGCTCCCAGCGCCGGCCCATGTCGATGCCGAAGAAGCAGGGGTGGGTGATAGGCGGCGATGTCACGCGCATGTGCACCTCTTTGGCGCCGGCATCGCGCAGCATCTTGATCACGAGACCGGGTCGTCGTCGCCCGCACGATGCTGTCATCGACGACGACGACGCGCTTGCCTTCGAGCACCTCGCGCAGAGGGTTGTACTTGAGGTGCACGCCCTGATCGCGGATGCGCTGGTCGGGCATGATGAAGGTGCGGCCGACGTAGCGGTTCTTGACCAGCGCCCTCGGCGTAGGGGATGCCGGATTCGCGGGCGTAGCCGATCGCCGCGGCGGTGGCGGAGTCCGGCACGCCGATGACGATGTCGGCCTCGACGGGGTACTCCCGCGCCAGCTGGGCGCCGAGTGCCATGCGCACCGGGTAGATGCGCTCGCCGCGCAGGTAGCTGTCGGGGCGGGCGAAGTAGATGTACTCGAAGATGCAGAAGGCCTGCCGGTCCCTATCCGGGCAACTTGAAGCTGTGATGCCCTCGCTCGTTGAGGAGTATGGTCTCGCCGGGCTCGACGTCGCGGATGAAGGTGGCGCCAAGGATGGTCGAAGGCGCAGGTCTCCGAGGCGAAGCAGAAGCCGCCGTCGATGCGTCGCCAGGCGACAGCGGCCGGATGCCCAGCGGGTCGCGGGCGGCGATCACGCCTTCTTTGGTGAGGATGGTGAGGCAGAAGGCGCCCTGGGCCCGGCGCATGACGTAGGCCATGCGCTCGCCCCAGTCGCGGCCGGGCGCGGTGACGATCAGGTGGGCGATGACCTCGGAGTCGGTGGAGGTCACGAACTCGCGGCCTTCGGCTCGAGCTCGGTGCGCAGGAGGTCGGCGTTGACGATGTTGCCGTTGTGGCCGAGGGCGATCTGGCCGTTGGGGCCGTCGACGAGGAAGGGCTGGGCGTTCTCGAGCCGGCTGGAGCCGGTGGTGGAGTAGCGCGTGTGGCCGATGGCGGCGAATCCCTGAAGATGCGACAGGTCTTCCTCCTGGAAGACCTGTGAGACGAGACCCATGTCCTTGCGGAGAAAGATCTCATTGCCGTCCGTTGTGGCGATGCCTGCGCTCTCCTGCCCCCGATGCTGGAGAGCATAGAGACCAAAGAAGGTAACCCTGGCGACGTCCTCATTGGGAGCGAAGACCCCAAAGACGCCGCAGGCCTCGTTTAGATTGTCCAAACGCCCTTCCCTGAGGCCCGAGTAGCACAGTAATTCTACCCGCCGGCGGCCCATGGGGTCAATTCCGCATAACAAAACCGCGACGAATTGGCCGCTCATCTCGGGGTTGGCATGTCGTCGCGCCCGCGGGGTTACCAGCGGCGCCCCGACTGGCCGGCCGCGAGGAGACGGGCGCGCTACGGTGGTGGGGCCGCTCGCGCTATGATGCGGTCACGCCCCGCCCACGGACAGGGCTCGATGTAGGCTTTACTAATGACTAGTATTAGTGAATACTAACTGCAGCTTTGAGGCCGGCTTGCCCGGCGGTTGCCGCAAGGAGGACCTCGATGTTCGTAGCGATGAACCGGTTCAAGGTTAACGCCGGCCGCGAGGCCGAGTTCGAAGAGATGTGGCGCACCAGGGAATCCTACCTGGACCGGGTGCCGGGGTTCGTCCGCTTTGCCCTGCTGCGCGGGGCGACCGGCGACGACAAGACCACAGACTTCATCTCCCATACTACCTGGCAGTCACGCGCGGCGTTCGACGCCTGGACCAACTCTGAGAGCTTTCGCATGGGCCACGCCCAGGGCTCTGTCGCCGGCGTGCTGGCCACTCACCCGGTGGTCGGGCTCTACGAAGCGGTCCTGACCCAGGAGCCGGCGAAGGCTCCCGCCTGACCAACACCCCCTGCCCCCTCCCTTCGGCCAGGCTCAGGGCAGGCTCCGTCAACGGAGAGCAGGTACAGAAGCGCGCAATGTGAGGCCGTGTCAGGTCTATAATCCCGAACCATGAATCCGAGCTTGTTCCAGCGCCTCGGCGGGCGGCCCGGCATGGGGCGCATCGTCGATGGGCTTTACGACCGGCTCGAGAACGACCCCGCCCTGAAGACGCTGTTTCGCATCAGCAGGCCGGGCGAGCGCGCGCGACAGAAGCTCTCGTTCGAAGAGCTATTCGGCGGCGAGCCCCGCTACAGCGAAGGCGGCTTTCGCCACTACGGCATGCAGCGCCGCCATGTGCACAAGACCATCAGTGCCGAGGCTTCGGCGCTCTGGCTGGGCCACTTTCGCGCTTCGATGGCCGAGGCCGGCGTTGACGCGGCGACCATCGACGAGGTCATCGAGGGCCTCACGCCGGTGGCCTACCGGCTGACCAACGCCGGCGCCTCCTTCCAGACAGTGAAGGCTACGCTGGCGCTGGCGGCCAAGGGCGACCTCGAAGGCGTGAGGCAGGCTGTCGAGGCGGAGCCGGCACTGCTGAACCAGCGCGGACGCCACGGAGTGACGCTCCTCTGGGAGGCCTCGCGCCGCGGGCGCCTGCCCATCGTGCGCTGGCTGGCCGACCGTGGCGCCGGCGTGAACATCCCCGGCGCTGAGGTCGACGAAGCATCAGTGCTGGTGACGCCGTACTGCATTGCCACGAAGATGGGGCGGAGCGAAGTCGCTCGATACCTGCTCGACCGCGGCGCGAGCGTCGATGTCTTCGCCGCGGCCTATCTGGGCGATGTTGCCGCACTGACGGCGATGGTCACAGCGGATGCCGGCGCCGTGAACGCGCGCACGGTCGAAGAGGACTTCTTTGCGGTGACGCCGCTGCACTACGCCGTCGACGGCCGCCAAATCGATGCCGCCCGCCTCCTGATCGAGCGCGGGGCCGAGGTCGAGCGCTACAGCGGCCGCCTGCTCCACCTCGCCGCCCGCCAGGGCGACATCGAGCTTACGCGCCTGCTCCTCGACCACGGCGCCGACGCCCGGCAGGCGCAAAGCCTGGGGCCAGTCGACGCCGGCGACGCGACGATAGCTCGCCTGCTCATCGAGCGCGGCCTCGACATCAACAAGCCCGTCGCGGCGGGGCGGGAGACCTTCCTGACCATGGCCTGCCGCGGCGACAAGGGCGAGCACCCGTTGAGGGTGCGGACGCTGCTGGAACTCGGCGCGGATGTCGACGGCGCCAACGGCGAGGGCCGCACAGCGCTGCACCAGGCTGCACGGGCCGGGTTCGCGAAGGTCATCGAGGTTCTGCTGGCGGCTGGAGCGGACGTCGATGCCAGGGACGCGGCGGGCGCGACCGCGCTGGACCTGGCGACGGCGGCGCGGCGCGCGGAGGCGGCGGCGATGCTGCGGGCGGTGCCTCGCGGCGCAGCGTTGCAACAACAGAAGGCCGGGCGTATTGCCCGGCCCTCTGGCTGATAGCTGACCGCTGACCGCTGAAAGCTCCTCCGCTACCCCACCCGCTCGAAGATGCGTGGCGATGCCCTGGCCGCCGCCGATGCAGAGGCGTGACGAGGCCGTAGCGTGCCGCCGCGTGCGCTCCAGCTCGTACATCAGCTTCACGGTGAGGATGGCGCCGGTGGCGCCGACCGGGTGGCCGAGGGCGATGGCGCCGCCGTTCGGGTTCGTCTTCGTCGGCGTCGAGGCCGAGCGCGGTGCTGCAGGCCGCGGCGACCGAGGCGAAGGCCTCGTTCAGCTCGATGACGTCGATCTGGTCGATGGTCATGCCGGCCTTCTGCGAGCGCCTTCTGGACCGCGGGGATCGGGCCTGCGCCCATGATCGACGGGCTCGACGCCGGCCTCGGCGCGGGCGACGAGGCGCAGCGCGCGGCTTGAGCGCCCAGCTCGTCGGCCTTGCGCTGCGCTCATGACGACGACGGCGGCGGCGCCGTCGTTGATGCCGCTGGCGTTGCCGGCCGTGACCATGCCGCCCTCCTTGAAGGCGGCACGCAGCTTGGCCGAGCGCCTCCATGGTGGTCGCGCGCGGGTGCTCGTCCGTGTCGATCATGACCTGTCTCGCGGCCCGCTTGACCTCGACCGGCACGATCTCGTCCTTGAACTTGCCGGCGGCGATGGCGGCGGCGGCGCGCTCCTGGCTGCGCAGGGCGAACTCGTCCTGGACCTCGCGCGGCGACCTCGTACTTCTCGGCCAGGTTCTCGGCGGTGATGCCCATGTGGTAGCTTGTTGAAGGGGTCGCCGAGGAGGTGGAGGATGCCGTCCTCGATCGTCGCCGTTGCCCATGCGGTAGCCGGTGCGGCCCTGGCGCAGGTAGTACGGCATCATCGTCATGTTCTCGGCGCCGCCGGCGACGACGACCTCGGCGTCGCCGGTCTGGATCCAGCGGGCGGCGGTGTTGATCGCCTCGAGGCCGGAGCCGCAGATGCGGTTGACGGTGTAGGCGGGCACCTCGATGGGCAGGCCGGCCTTGACGGCGGCGTGGCGCGAGATGTAGCCGTCCTCCATGACCTGGCCGACGCAGCCGAGGATGACCTGGTCGACCTGCTTGCCCTGGATGCCGGCGCGCTTGACGGCCTCCCTGATGACGGTGGCGCCGAGGTCGGAGGCCGAGGTGTTGGCGAAGCCGCCCTGGAACCGGCCGATGGCGGTGCGCACGCCGCTGACGATGACAACGTCTTCCATCTGATGATCCCTCCTCAGGATTGTCGGAAAAGCGGTGCGGGAGTAATGGGCATTATAGGCACGGTCGATGAGGGCAGTCTAGGCAACGCCATGCTCGATCAGGAGTTCGGTGACCGATATTGAGAAGTGATGCCAAGCTCCGGTTCGACCGTCAACCCCTTCACCTTTACGGGTGAGCAGGCGGACCCAACGACAGGCCTGGAGTACCTGCGGGCGAGGTATTACGACAGCGAAGCAGGGAGATTCATTAGCCGCGACCCTTACGGTGGCGGGTACCTGTACACGTCCAACAACCCGACGAACATGGTCGACCCTACAGGCCTGTACGAGATCTCGCGTGCTGGTGACCCTGGAGTTGTCGTCTTCACGATTGAATGGAGGGAATAAGATTGCTGATTGTCCTCGGCATCGTGCTTGCTCATACTGCTTCCCGCTGTCCTCCACCTGATTTGGTGGCGCACCTCGTGGTGGGCGATGGCAAAGGCGATCGCCTCTGTCGTGGTTTTCCTCGTCTGGTTCGTCCTCATGTTTGCGGAATATCCAGAGTAAGATGGTCGATTGCCTGCTCGAAGGAGCCTGCTGAGCAGGTTCTCGATTGCTACGAGGAAGTCCTAGACGCACTTGCTGGTACCTTCGTGATCCCCTGGCTCGGCAGAATCACACCGGGTGAGCCTGCCGGACTGGGCGATATTGGATGACCTAGCAGACAGCTATGGGATCTACAAGAGTTGCATTCAGCCCTACGGCTTCTAAGCCCTGCGGCGGCTTCTAAAGGAAACAGACCAATGAACGGGCCTCTTGATGGCCTAGGTGGTGTGCTCATCATGACCGCGTGGTTGTTTGTTGCGTACTACCTCGCCTTCTTGGTAATCACCGTGCGAACGGTTCAGCTCACGCATCAAGGCCTTCTATGGCATGGTTTTGTTCCGGCTTTAACATCATCACGGCGTACAGGTTGGTCGGACGAACACGGCGCGAGAGTGCATTGTCGGCAATTTTCTTGAGCTTAATCCCGCCTGTTGGCGCCGTCTTGCTCCTTCGCGCTTTGGCCCACAACTGGCTAAAGTACTGCATAGATCTGAGCTGGCCGGGTATGTAGCGGCGCTTCCAGGAATATCATTTCTTGGATTGCCGCTTCTCGCCTTAAGTGGGCGAAAAACGTAGTGGCGTTTAATACATTGATCTCTGTCCTAGTGGATCCGGTCCAATCAACGTTTGTCGCTGTAGGAGCCGCGGTCTTTGTGCTGGACAAAATTCCAGTCTCGTCCTGTCCGTGGTGAACGTACTTTTAGGGCTGGTGCTGGTTGCTCTCCTGGCCCGTGCAGGCACAGGTTGCAGCCAGCATGCCGCAATCTCGGAAACTAGACCACTGCCACCGGACCCGCGGCGTCAAGATGACGCTCGCCCTCTTCCTTCCGCCTATCACCGGCCGCCGGGGGCGGGTCGCGGGGTCGCGGTCTTGAGGCCGCGTGGGGCCGGTGCGCGGCGTCGGCGTCCGCAGGCCGCGCGGGGTCGCGGTCTTGGGCGCGGCGGCTGTCGCGGTGGGCGCGGCGGGGGTGGGCGTGGCTTTGGGTGTGGCCGAAGGCGTCGCGGCCGGCGCCTCTTCGGCCTCGGGCTCGGAGCGCGGCGGGTCGGCCTCGCCGCTGTTGCCTTCGGGCGGGGTGCGGCGGGTGGTCAGCTCCATGGTGCAGGAGATGGTGGCACGCTCCTGGCCCTGGCGGAGCACGGTTTCGAGCGTAAAGCGCGAAAGCTGGCCGTCGGCGACCGCGGCCTCTCGCACCGTGAGCAGGACTCCGTCCTGGCCGGTGACGCGCGCGTCCAGGAGGCCGGCCTGCACGTCATCGCTGCGCACGGCCACTTTGACGCTTTCGACCTGAAAGTCGATGTTGGCGGCGGGCAGGAAGGTCAGGGTCGACGTCGAAGCGACGTTGACGCGAATCGTGTCGGAAGGGCAGGAGACGGTATCGAGCCGGTACCAACTGCCCTGCTCGAGCGAGAGGAAGCGCAGGGGGTCCAGGCGCAGGCCGCCGAGGCTGATCTCGAAGTGCAAGCTGCCTCGACGCCGAGGCTGGGCCGGCATCGACGGCGCCGAGGAGGTCGCCCTGCTTCACGTCCTGGCCGGCGGTCACCAGGACCTCCGTCAGGGGGCCGTAGAGCGTCGTCACGCCGTTACCGTGGTCGATGGTGACCGTGCGGCCGTCGAGGCAGCAGGGGTCGTTGGCGATCGAGGCGACACGGCCGGCGGCGCTGGCCTTGATGATGGACTCGCGCGCTGGATTCAAGCCGATGTCGATGCCGCCGGAGCCACGCGAGCCGAAGTAGCGGTTGATGGGGCCTTCGGCCGGCCAGGCGAACCTGCTGGCGCTGGCCACGGCGACGTTGAAAGTGAGGTTCTTGAGGGTGGCAGGCGGCGGCGTGGCGGTGCTGAGCGTGACTATGACGCTGGGCTCAGCCTCCTTGTCAGAAGACAGGAAGACGTAGGCGCCCAGCACGGCCAGGAGCAGCACGACAACGACGACTCCAATCTTTTCCACTTAGAAGTTATCGGCAGTTATGCGCCCGGCCGCGCGGGTTCTGAGCAGATGGCCCGTTACAATCGGGGAAATAAGAAGCAGGAAGCAGGGAGCACGGCGGAATTCAGAATGTCTCCCCTGTCCCTGTTCCAGGTTCCCTGTTCCTCGGCGCCTGAGGTGACACATGAGCGTCCGCATCGGGATCGGGCTCGCGGGCTTCCCTTTCGCCGGCCAGGCGGATTTCTGGCGCTGGGTGGACTTCTGCGAGGACAGCGCCATCGATTCGCTGTGGTTCAGCGAGCGGCTGGTCTCAAGCCAGCCGGTGCTGGAAGTCATGTCGACGCTGGCGGCGCTGGCGGGGCGCACCAGCCGGATCAAGTTCGGCATGAACGCCGTTGTCCTCGGCTTTCGCGACCCGCTGGTGCTGGCGAAGGAGTGCGCGACAATCGACTTCCTCAGCGAAGGGCGCCTGCTGCCGGTGTTCGGCGTCGGCAACGACACGCTGCCGGACTGGGCCGCGACGGGCCGGCCGGCGGCCTCCCGCGGCGCGAAGGCCAACGAGTTCCTGGAGCTGCTGGCGCGGCTTTGGTCCGAAGAGCATGTGACCTTCGAGGGCAAGCACTACCACTACAAGGACGTGACGATCAGCCCCCGGCCGGTGCAGTCGCCGTTGCCGGTCTGGGTCGGCGGCGCCAGCGAAGCGGCGATCGAGCGCACGGCGCGTCTGGGCACCGGCTGGCTCGGCGGCAGCGGCTCGACGCCGGAGGCCTCCGGCAAGACCGCGGACGCGATCCGGGCGCGCGCCAAAGCACTGGGCCGCGAGATCGAGGACGACCACTACGGCGCCGGCATCGCCTACCGCTTTGGGCGCTGGGACGAGGACATCGTCCAGCGCAACGCGGCGGCGCTGAAGGCGCGCCTGGGACCGGAAGCCGACGTTGCCTCGACGATGGCCGTCGGCGACGGCGAGGCGATCGCGGGGCTGGTGCGGCGCTTCGTGGACGCGGGGCTATCGAAGTTCGTGCTGCGGCCGGTGGCGGCGACCGGGGCGGAGTTCGTCGAGCAGACGCGGCTGCTGGAGCGCGAGGTCATCCCGGCTGTGCACGCGATGCGGGCCAGGGAATTACCCGCGGATTGACGCAGATTTCGCGGATTGGGGAGCGAGAGTCTGCCACAGATTGACACAGATTTTCACGGCTTTTGGGTTTGGAAGTCCGAACCACTAGCATGGGCGGTTACGCCGGCGCTTGTCCCTACCTCGCCTCGAGACACGCACAATGCGCCGAGGTTGCTTCATCAGCCTCGGACGCCTTCGTACTCAGATTCAGGGACGCTATGTTCCGTTCGTCCTGAGCGTGTCGAAGGGCGGACGGACCCCAGGCGCACGAGTGGTAGCTCCGGATCGGCTCACGGTTGCACAGTGCCCGTCCGTGGTTCGACCCAGCTCACCACGAACGGAATAGGCCCAGCTGACCACGAACGGAATAAGGCCTCCTCGTAATGACGAGAGGCGCGGCGGCTAGGCGTTGAGGCGCTGCAAGAGCTCGTCTTCCCAGGCGAAGTCGAACTCGAGGGTCTTGTGCAGGCCCTCGTGGCAAAACCACTCGAAGGTCTGGGCGATCATGCCCTCGAAGCTGTAGAGCGGCTCCCAGCCGGTGTGCTGCCGCAGCTTGTCGATGCTCAGGACGACGTTATCGTCCCAGCGGTGGACGTCGAGGGCCAGGCGCTGGATCAGGGGCCTGCCGGTGCGGCCGCTGATTTCGTCCATGATGGCGTCGGGGACGAAGACCTTGTGGGCCTCGACGCCGACGGCCTTCGAGAACAGGTCGACGTAGCCTTCGTCTGTCCAGTAGTCCTTGCCGGTGAGGTTGTAGATTTGGCCGAAGGTGCGCGGGTTCAGCATCATCAGCCGCAACGCCCGCGCCTCATCTTCGACGTGGCCGACCTGGCTGAGGGTAGTGCCCTTGCCGGGGATCATGACCTTGCGGCCGCGCAGGAGGCGGACGAACATGCGCTGCTCGCGGTCGGGGATGATGTTGCGCGGCCCGAAGACCATCGAGTAGCGCGTCATCGAAGCGGGAAAGCCGTCGCGGCGGTGCTCCGCGACCAGGTAGTCCTCGCAGAGGATCTTGTTGCGGCCGTACTCGGAGCGCTCGGGGCGCGGGTCGACGGGAAAGTCCTCGGTGATGGGCAGGACCTTCGCCCGCGCATAGACGACGGTGGAGCTGGCGAAGATGTAATGGCCGGTGCGGCCGCGGAGCAGTTCCACCATGCTCTGGACGTCGTCCAGGGTGTAGGCGCTGGTGTCCTGCACCACGTCGAAGTCTTCGCGGCCGAGGGCCTCGCGCAGGGCGGCGTGGTCCTTGCGGTCGCCGTAGAGGCGGCGGACGCCGGGCGGAAAGGTGGTCTCCGTGACGCCGCGGTTGAAGACAGTGACGTCGTGGCCGTTGAAGACGAGCTCCTTCACCAGGTGGTAGCCGTTGAACCTGGAGCCGCCCATCACGAGGATTTTCATACAGGGCCTCTCAGTCGAGCAGTGGAGCAGTCCGGATAGTCGAGATGGCTGCCGCGGGAATAGTACGGGTGCGGGCGCGCTGTTTGCCATCCGGAGCGGGAGGCATCGCAAAAACATATCTGGAAAGGCGTTGACACAATTCGTGGCCGCTACTTATACTCTGCGACGGCTGGAGAGCCGTTAACTTATCGGCCCTTCACAGCGTTATACGTGTTGGTAAGCCCTTCGGCGGGGTTAGTAGGCCGTCCCCTGTCCTGGCTAAGGCGGGGTCGACCTCAGGGCAAAACCCTATTTTGGGGATTGGCTCTGGCTACTCCCCAACCGGAGGTGCATCACCTTGCGAGACGACGCGCGTCTTACCCCACGGACGCCTCAAACCATCCACAAGCGCAAACATTTGCTTACCCTGGCGCTCGTCGCGGCGCTGGGCGCGATCGTGACCAGCGGCGTGCTGATGGCGGGCCGGGCCTCCGCCGTGCCGCAGCAGCTCTTTCCGCTGACGAACGCCATGACGTCCGCGGATAGCGTCTTCGTTGTGGCGCGCTTCAGTCAGCACGGAGCTGCTGCCGACGACGCGATCAGTGTCGCCGTAAATCCGGCCTCCGGAGGCGCTACGTTGACGCTGGTCAACTGCGTCGTTGATATAGGCAGCGGAAACATTGAGACGCCAATAAATGGCGTGCTTGACGCCAGCGATGCCGCGTGTGCCGGCGCACTGACGGATGTCGACGGGGCTCCAAACATCTTCGGCCTCAACGAAGCAACGGTGGATGGTATTGGCGGCGGCACGGGGCCATTCAGGCTGGTCCTTCGCTTGCAAGCACCGACCTGCACCAACCAGCTCTACGCCTTCACAGCGACACAAAACCTTGTGACCTCTCCGGTGACTGCCACCATCAACGGCAGCGAATCCGTGCAGTGCGCCGCCGTCACTCCGACACTTACCCCAGCACCCACGGCGACGCCTCTGACCGTCCTGGCGGCGGTGGTGGTGACGGCGAACCCTAACGTCGTGCTCTGCGGCGGAACCTCCCTGATCACGGCCAGCGTCCGCGGCCCCACCGGCCACGTTATCCCCGGCCACGGCTTCCACTTCAGCACCGACGCCGGCCTGCTCACGGTCGGCCCGCCCAACACCGCCGACGTCGAGTCGGCCGCGGCGACACTTCAGATCTTCCCGTTCATGACCTCGGCGACGGTCCTGGTCAGCGTCGGCACGGGGATCGGCACCATCGAGGGCCAGATCACAGTGCAGCAGTTCTGCCCCAGCCCAAACACCACCGCGGGCGGGATCATCCTCAGCGCGTCGTCGAACCCGGTGGCCTGCAACGGCCGCACGTTCATCGCCGCGACACTCCGCGACGTCACCGGTAACCCGGTGCCGGACGGCACCGAGGTCAACTTCGTGGCCAGCGCCGGCAGCGTTTCGGCCGCGGGCGGCACCGCCGGCCTCTCCCCCTCGGGCACGCCGACGGCTTCGAGCCCATCCATGAGCGCGACGACGAAGGGGGGCACGCTGAACATCGTCTACACAGCGGACGGCGGCGCCTCCGGCAACGTGACCATCACCGCGGCGTCGGGCGCGTCTTTCGGCTCGATGAGCCTGCAGGTGTGCGCCGCCACGGCGGCCTCGGTGCGCCCGCCGAATACCGGCGAAGGCTTCACGATCCGGCCGCCGAACACGGGCGATGGCGGCTTAGCGGGACAATAGCGGCGTATTCACGCCAGGCAATCTGAAGGCCCCTCGAACTGAGGGGCCTTCTCTCTCCCCCTGCCCCCTCTCCCAGGGAGGGCAAGGGGGTTCAGAGCCGGAGCCGGAAGGGAGTGCGGCGGGCGTCAAGCGCTCCTCCGGTTCCCTTCCCCCTCCTTGGGGGAAGGGTTAGGGAAGGGGGTTGCAGGCAGGGGCATTCAATCGCGCGCCATCACCATCGCGCCTTCTCGGTCGGGAGTCCGACCCCCGACCACCATCACCATCCACCGTCTCTTCTTCGAAATGTGTCAGGGCCGGGTCGTGGCGGGAGGGCGCGCTGGGGTCGGCGTGCGGGGGACGGCGAAGGTCGGCGGGCGCACGACGGAGGTCCGGGTGGGGGGAACGGGCGTGAGCGTGGCGGTGGGGACGCGCCGTGGCGTTGAGGTCGCGACGGGAGTGCGGGTCGGCGTGAGGGACTTCGCGCGGTAGCGGGCGATGCTGGCGTCGGAGTTCGAGAGGGTCAGCCTGGCGCGCAGGTCCAGGCGGCAGGCCACAACCTCCTCTTCGTCGCCGGCGCGCAGCCTCGCTTCGAGTTGGTACTGGACCGTCTGCCCGGCCGCGGCGGGCACGAGCGGGAACGACACCACCACGCCGAGGCCACCGGCGAGCAGGGCTTCGGGGCCGGCGATGCCCTCGACGGGCGCGACGGGCGTGACGCTGACGCCTTCGATGACGTAGGCGGGGCCACCGCCGGCCACGAAATGCAGCGTCAGCACCGAATCGCTGTCTACCTGGACGGCCTGGTACGGGCAGGCTACGTCCTGGGCACGGGCGGGGTAGGGGCTCTGCTGCAGAAACGGCAGATAGCGCAGCGGGTCCGTCCAGGCGCCGTCGACGCGCACCTCGAAGTGCACGTGCTTGCCGTCGGCGTCGCCGGTCGAACCGCCGAGGCCGATGACCTGGCCCTGCTCGACGTGGTCGCCTTCGGCGACGCCAATCCTGGAGAAGTGGCCGTAGAGAGTGCTGAGGCCATCCTCATGCTCGATGATGATGTGCAGGCCGTAGTCGCAGCAGACACTGCCGCCGGCGAAGGACACGACGCCCGCCGCGCTGGCCCGAATCGGCGAGTCGGCGCCCGGGTCGAGGCCGATGTCGATTCCGGTGGGGTGGCCGAGTCCGAAGTAGCTGGTCAGGGGCCCTTCGGCCGGCCAGGCGAAAGCGCTCCGTCGCGTCACCTCGACGCGCAGGCCCAGGGCGCCGGCCGGTGGCAGCGGTTCCAGGGCGCGGCCGACCGCGATTATCTCGGCGCGGGCATCGGCCGCCACGACCGGGCGGGGCGGCGGCGAAGAGGGCAGCAGGACCGTCAGGGCGACGGCGAATGAGACGGCGGCCGCAAGGGCAATGAGGGCAAACTCCACGCGCACATATGAGTGTCGGCAGGCGCGGGCGACGCGAAGATGATCGCCGCTGGCGGTTCGGCGCGCTGGGGCACCTACGTCCCTTGCCTTTCCCGCTCCGAACCTCTCGCCACGTCCTTCGCCTTCCCGCTCTGAACCCCCTCGCCCTCCCTGGGAGAGGGGGCAGGGGGAGAGGGCTGGCCGCGGCCCGCCTGTCACCCAGGCACTCCAGCCAGGTTTCAGACCACCACGGACGTAGGCGCTTCGGCCGCGCGACAGCCTTCGCGTACACTCCAGGCGTGAGAGACGAAGCCCGCCTTCGCGAGTTGGCCGCGGCGCCGGAGCCGCGCCGTAACGTGCGCACGTCCCTCGGCGCCATCGCGACGGACGTGCTTCTGATCCGCCACGCCCAGATGGCCGCGCACCGGGACCTGGATGCGGACGTACCGCTGACTGACCTCGGCCGCGAGCAGGCCGAAGTGCTGGGCGAATTTCTGGCGACGCCACCGATCCAGGCTGTCTACAGCAGCCCGCTGCTTCGCTCGCGCCAGACGGCGGAGCCCATCGCGCGTCACCACGGGCTGGCCGTGCGCATCGAGCCGGACGCGCGCGACTCCGATTCATACGTCCCGCGCGGCAAGACGCTGGCGGACGTGATCGGCAGCGAGGTGGAGGAGGAGATACTTGCGCGCTTCCGCAAAGAGGGGCGCTGGGAGGTCTTCGGCGAGTACCGGGAGCCGGCGGTGAAGCTGCGGCAGCGGGCGGTGGCGGCGGTCGAGCGTATCATCGCCACGCATCCGGGGTCGCGCGTGGCGCTCGTCACCCACAGCCCGGTCATCAACGCCTACCTGGCGGAAGTCATGGAGGCGGCAGTCGACATGCCCTTCACCTTCGGCCTGACCTCGATTTCGCTGGTGGGCGCGGACGGAGACCGGCGGGTGCTGAGGGCGGTGAACGCGACGCCGCATTTCGGGACGCTGTAACCTCACCCCCCGGCCCCTCTCCGTCAACGGAGAGGGGGAGACGGAGGCGGGAGGCGGAGGCGGGAGGAGCGGAGCAGAGATTGCGTCTTGGGCGGCGCGCCGGTAGGTTGACGGCGTGATCCATCACATTCTCCTGGCCGAGGACTTTCCCGAGTTCATGGAACGCCTGCACGGCCTGCTTTCGCCGATGGCGCTGAGTATCGCCAGCGCGACTAACGGCGCGGACGCTATCGATTACGTGCGCGACCTGGCGAAGCCGCTGCACCTGCTGATCACGGACCTGGACATGCCCAGGCGCACCGGCTGGCATGTCATCGAGGCGGTGCGCAAGCATCGCGGCGAGGAGGTGCCGATCATCATGCAGACGGGCGAGGCCACCTACCCCTGGGTAAAGGTGCAGGCCAAGGAGCTGGGCATAGTCCTGATCCACAAACCGGACATCGACGCGTTGCTGGTGCCGGCGGTGCGCAAGGCGCTGGGCCTGGATGGTGCGCGGGGGTCCGGCAGCTAAAGCGGCCGGCGCTACACCCGGACGGCGCTGTACGCGGACAGCGGCCTCCCGACCTGACTTACAGGGCCTTGAACACGCGGCGATTGCCCTCGCGCACCAGGCGGCCGAAGCCGGGGTGAGGGAAGTGGCCGAAGGCGGTGATTGTGCCGTCCTGCTCCAGGCGCTCGACCACGCGCTTGCGGGTTGCGATGGCCGTCGGGGGGTCGCCGTCGAAGCCGAACGACCACTCCGTCTCCTGAAGGATCGCCGGCGAAGCGGCGATGTCTCCGGCGATGAATCCGCGCTCGCCGGCGGAGGCCAGGACGACGCTCTGGTGGCCGGGCGTGTGACCGGGCGTGGGGATCAGGGTGACTTCCGGCGTCACGTGGGTCTCCCCGGAAACAAGCTCCAGCCTGCCGGAGTCGCGCAGCGGCTTCAGAGCCGCCTCATCGCCGTAGCCCGCCGCGGCGTTACCGAGGTTCGCCCAGTCGGCCTCTGGCGCCAGATAGCGGGCATTTTTGCACAGGGGGGTGCCGCCGGCGTTGGCCCAGCCGGTGTGGTCGAAGTGGAGATGGGTGAAGACGACGGTCTGGATCGAGTCGAGGTCGATGCCCTTGGCTTTGACCTCGGTCATGAGGTTGCCGCGGGCGCCGCCGAGCATCTCGATCGGCCCCGGCCCCGCGCCGGTATCGACGAGCACGTTGCCGGCGGGGGAGCGGATGACGAAGCACTGGAAGTTCGTGTGCAGGTTGCCGTTAGAGATGCTCGAGGGGTAGAGGGCCTCGTACGGGGCCCAGCTTTCGGCCGGGACGGCGGCGAACACGACCGAGAGCGGGAAATCGACAGGCAGGTCCAGGAGCGCGATGATTTCAGCATTGCCGACCTTGACGCTCGACACGGGCAACCTCCACGGACTAAGCGGGGATTAAGGGCGGCTAAAACATAGCGGCAGCGGCGAGCGCTGTCCAGGAAGGGCTTGTCGGCCAGAGGGCAGCCCTTCGACAGACTCAGGGATGATTCAGTTGAGTTTGGGTCTAAGGCAGCGGGCGCGGTGCGTCTGGGCGGCTTTGCGGGCGGTGCGCCCTGGGCAGCGCTATAGCTGGCCGCGGTTGGCGCGAGCGACGAACGATTCGAGGGACATGATGTTGACGATGTCCTCGTGCCGGAGGAAGGGCAGGAGGCCGCCTTCGGTGAAGAATTCGCGCAGCTTCCAGCTGGGGCCGCCGAGGACAAGATAGGCGCGATGGTAGCGCTCGGGCTCGGCGAGGACGGCCTGGACCAGGCACATGGCCTCGAACGGGACCTTCTGCTCGGCGGTGCCACTGACCTGCTGCCACTTCAGCGAGATCAGCGAACCATGGCCTTCGGCGTCGTAGGCGACCACGTCGACGATATGCTTGCCGCCGCCCAGGCGAGCGCCGATGTCGACCTGGCGAAAGTACTCGTAGCCGCCGCGCTCGAGGGCGGGCAGGACCATCGCTTCCATGACGGCGCCCGTGCCGGTGTCGCGGCTCACACCTCACCCCCTGGCCCCCTCTCCGTCAACGGAGAGGGGGGAGCGGACAGAGAGGGGGGAGTCCGGAGGCTCAGATTTCGCGTGGCGATGACCTCGATGGCCTTGGTGCGGTCGCCGTTGCAGCTGATCATGCGCGGCGCGGCCGCGAACGTGAGGTCGAAGCCGAGGCCCGTGTAGAGGTCCTGGATGCGGTCGGTCGCCTGGTTTGAGAGCACGACGGGGCCGGGATGGGCGGCGAGCCAGCCGGCCAGACGCACCTGGTTCTCCCAGCCGAAGACCTCCTTCGAATACTGAGTGAACTCGACGTCGTAAGGAGGGTCGGCGTACACAAAGTCGTCGGGGCGCAGGTCGATCGCCTCGAAGTCGCCGGTGGTGAACTCCCAGCGCGCCAGCGGCCCGACGTAGGACGAGAAGTCGCGGGCGTAGTTGATCGTGGTGTGGCGGCCGAAGGGGACGTTGAACTCGCCTTTGCGGTTGAAGCGGCAGAGGCCGTTATAGCCGGTGCGGTTGAGGAAGTAGAAAAGCTCGGCGGCCTCCTTAGAACCTGTCCCGCCCTTGGCCACCAGGCGGTTGAAGCGCAGGCGGCTGCGGTAGTAGAGGTCGCGGTCGTTGGCCATGCGCAGGTCGATCGTTAGGCCCGCTTTGAGCCACTGGTAGAAGTTGACGTTGTGAGGGTTGACGTCATTGAGGAGGGCGACCTCCGGCTTGAGGCCGAGGGCGACAGCGAGGCCGCCGCAGAGCGGCTCGACGAGGCGGCGGCTGGCGTACGGCTCCCAGAGGGGCTTGAGCAGGGGGACCAGCCAGCGTTTGCCGCCGGCCCATTTCAGGGGCGGGCGCAGTCCGGCAGGCGAAGCCACGCGCTCGGCGGTCGCGACCATGGGGAAAAGGGTAAGGCGAATAAGCGGTATTGGCAAACACTGCGACTCAGCGCATCGAGGCGTCACTGGCGGCCGTGGTGCCTACAGCTCAGATAGCCTCGCCCTCCTCAGGTCGGGCTCGCAATGACGAATCTGGCGGTCGCGCCCGCAATGACAATCGGCGGTGATTGTCTAAGGCGACTTGACGCTGCAACTCACGCTGCTGCCCGAAACCTTGACGACCGCAGTCGCGGTGCGCGTGGCGTCCGGCAGGTCGTCGGTGTCGACGGTGAGCAGGACCGGGTAGGTCCCCGTCACGGCAGGGACGATCACCACCGGCGGCGCGTAGTTCTGGGTCGAGATCGCGCCGCTGTCCAGCGCGGTGCTCCCACCCACGTCCAGGGTCACGTGCTGGATGAAGACGTCGGCGGTCGACCTTGCGCGCACGGTGAACCGAAGCGTTGCCCCGGTGCTGGAAGACGCCGAGCAGCCTACGCCCATCGAAGTCTGCAGGCTGCCTGCCGCAGAGGCAGGCGCCTCGCCGGCACCGAGGGCGAAGACGCCAATCGCCAATCCCGAAGCCACCAGAGCCGCGGCGAGTATTCGAACGATTGCCGGCGTCTTGAGAATGTTCCTCACCGTCCACCTCCACCTTCCCGGCTGCGAGCGACATGGCCCAGACGGGCAGGTTAGCACGGCGGCGCGGCCCCGGAGCACCCGCCGACGATAGTCGACAAAGTTGAAATGCGGCTGTGCCTACTCCTTGTGAGCGACGCCCGAGAACCCCGGCATCGGTGGGCCGAAGCTCAGCCGCTGGTCGACCTCCAGGCGGAAACCGGCCGCGGCGAGCGTAAGCTCTGTGTTCCGGCCCAGGACGCAGCCGGCCGCCAACCAGCCGTAGACGGGCTGGACGAAGTCCTGGAGGCGGGCCCAGCGCCCAGCGGCGCGCACGTGCTCGACCAGGCGCAGGGTGCCCTGCGGCTTGAGGACGCGCCGGACCTCGGATAGGGCCTGTGCGGGCTCTCCGACGGTGCATAACACCAGCGTGCAGACAACGGTGTCGAAGGTCTCGGCGCCAAACGGCAGCGCCTCGGCCGGCGCCTCGTGCACGGAGACAACGCCTGCCGGCGCCGCGAGCGCCTTCGTACGGGCGCGGCGGGCCATGTGCGGGTCCGGCTCGGTGAGGTCCAGCGATTCGACCTTCGTCCAGTCGTAGTAGTCGAGGTTGGCGCCGGTACCGCAGCCGATTTCGAGCACGCGGCCGGTTGCGCCGCCGGCCGCGAAGGCGCGCAGCGGCCGCAGCTGGCGCGCGCTGAGGCGGCAAAAGACGTCGTAGAGGGCGGCGAATACGCGGTGGCCTTTTCGTGTCTGCGTTTAGGGCTCGATTCTGGTGATGCCTGGGATGCGGTCGAAGTCTTTGTCGAACGAGACTACTTCCGACATTCCCCGGCGCGACATCTGGACGGCGTTGAAGGCATCGCCGTAGGAGATGTTTAGCCTGACGTAAAGTTCCAGAGCTGAACGGATCAAATCGGCCCCCGGAATAGACAATCCGGGCAGCGCCATTAGTTCAAGAATGGCGCGCTGGATCGCACCTTTCGGCCTCTTGTAAGTACGTTCGAGCACGAAAACCACTTCGGCCAACACGGTCGTCGACGTTTCCCCTTGCGCCTCCCGGGCCTCCAAGCGACTGATGAACTGTGTTGCGCGAGGCGAATGGTCGAAATGGTCCTGAAGAAGGTGCCTCAGGAATATGTTGGCATCGACGAACCAGGAAGCCATCAGCGCCGGCCGCGCTCCTCGACGTCCTCGGCGATGGCCGTTTCCGCCGCGATTCGCAGCTCCTCAGCGGACATAGGAGGCAGCTTCGACTTGAATATGCCCGCCGTACGCTCCGTGATTGTGCCCTTCCGCGGTCGCAGACTGACCACCGAGCCCTTCAATTCGAACTCGACGGCATCGCCCTCCCGCAAGCCGAGTGCCGTCCTGATCTCGGCCGGAATTGTCACCTGCCCCTTACGCGTGACCGTCCTTACTCTCATCATCGTGTAGCACCTCCTTTAGAGGGTACTACGCCGGCCGTCTCGTAGTGGGAATTCATGCGCCGGCGACACCGCGGTCGAGTAGGGCTTGCGGCTCGTAGACGCGGCCGTCCTTCACCACTACTTCGACGGAACGCGTGCTGTTGATGTCCGCGACCGGGTCGGCGCCGAGGACCAGGATGTCGGCGCGTTTGCCGGGCGTAATCGAGCCGATGTCGTCTTCCTGGCGCAGCACGCGGGCGGCGACGCTTGTCGCCATTTCCAATACCTTGGCGTTGGGGATGCCGGCTTCGGCGAAGAGGCCCAGCTCGCGGTGGAGGGCGAAGCCCGGCACCTGGTTCGGGGCGGCGCCGGTATCGGTGCTGGGGACAAGCGTGCCGCCGGCGTCGTAAACCTTGCGCAGGAAACGAAGCTGGGCCTCGCGGGCGCGGCGGCCGATCTCGGGGTCGGCGGCCTGCAGGCCGGCCGCCGCCAGGGGGCGCCCTTCGCGCTCGGCTTCCTCGCGAAGGCGCTGCATCTGCTCCTGCTGTTCGCGCCGGCGCTCGCTCATCCCCTTCGGCGTGTACTTGATGCCCGGCTCCTCTAACGCCTCGCGGGTCGCCATGCCGCCGGTGATCAGCACAGTAGTCGGGCTCAGGGCGACGTTCTTCGACACCAATTGGTCGATGAAGCGCCTGACGTAGGCGGCTTCGAGGTCGGCTTCGGCCCAGCCGGTGTTGAGCCAGGTCCAGTAGTTGGGGATGAAGCCGTTGCCCTCTTCACGCGGGTGGCGGTGCTGCGGCTTGACCACGTCCTGGTAGACGGTCGCGTGCACGTGCTCGAGGCAGTTGATCCCGGCTTCGATGGCTTCGGAGGCCCAGGTGCGGCTGAGATGGCCGGTCACCGGCACGCGGCCATCTACCTTGCGAATGAAGGCCTGAATGATGTCCGGGCGCAGGCCGGCGTACATCTTGAAGCCGTCGACGCCTTTCGCCAGCAGGTCCTCGCAGGCCGCCTCGCCGGCGGCGGCGTCCTCCAGGATCCAGGTGATCTCAGAGGCGCCGGGAAGGGTTGGGCCGCGGCGGGCCCCGAAGATCGAGGGCGAGCCGTCGAGCAGCGGGCCGTAGGAGAAGATGCGCGGCCCGGTCTTCTGCCCGGCGGCGACCGCGGCGCGCAGGGGCAGGAGCACATCGGGCGCGCCGCCGACGTCGCGGATGGTCGTGACGCCGGCGCCCAGCCAGGAGTAGAGGGCGTCCTCGCCGCCGCTGAGCATCACGTGAACGTGCATGTCGATGAGGCCGGGGATCAGCCACTTGCCGGCCGCGTCGATGACCCGCGCGCCGGGCCAATCCGCCATCTCGGCGGCCGGCGCCACGATGCTCACGCGCCCGTCGCGCACGAGCACGGACGTCGCCGGGCGCGGCGCCGCGCCCGTGCCATCGACTAGGTCCCGTTCTTGATCAGCACCGCCCCGTCCTGTCCCGCCATGGCTGCCTCCAGTCCGACGAGAGCGTAACGAATCGGGTGCGGCAGGGGCCACCCCACCCTCCTACCCCCCAAAATTGGGGTATCAGAAGCGATAGGCGGCGCTCTGGTCCCCCCAGTATTGGGGGGCAGGGGGCGGCTTACCGCGGTAGGATGGCGATGATCAGGCTGACGATGACCAGGGCTCCGATCAAGAGCAGGACCCAGCGGCGCGTGAACCACGGCTTGGAGGCCACCTCATAGTGGTACCAATCGCCGCCCGCGTCCGAGAGGTCGAAGTCGGGGTGGGAGGGGTCGTTGGGGTCGTCTTCCTCCGGTTCGCTGCCGGAGTCCGGGCTCCTCTCGCTCACGACTGGGCCAGCCGGTAGTGCTCGACGCGGCGGCGCGCCTGGAGGGCCGTGATCTCTCGGGCGTCGACGCCGTAGCGGTGGAGGACGTGGCGCACGAACTCGAGGCTGGCCTCGAACTCAGGGTCGACCACCTCAGTGGCGCCGGCCTCGCGGAGCATGCGGTGGCTCTCCGGTCCGGTGCCGCGGACGATGACGTCTACCTGCGGGTTGAGGAGGCGGGCGTTCTGAGTCGCGATTGGCGTGTCAACCGCGCTGGCGAAGGAGACGGCCAGCGTCCGTGCATCCTTGACGCGCGCCTGCTCCAGCACGACAGGCTGCGTGGCGTCGCCGAAGACGGCTGGAAACCCGGTCGCCCGCGCGCGCTCGAAGACAAAGGGGTCGTTTTCAATAATGACGAAGGGCAGGTCGCGGCCGGCAAGGGTGCGCGCCAGGCCGGAGCCCGTGCGGCCGAACCCGCAGATGATCACATGCCGCCGGATGTCCAGTGACTCGACCGATTCCGGGTATTTCCGCTGGGCGAAATTGACGAACCGGTGTCCCCAGCGATGCACCAGGTCCTGTGTCGCTTCGACGTTGCGGAACACAAGCGGATTCAGCGTGATCGAGAAGATAGCCCCGGCCAGGACAAGGCTGGTCGCCTCCGTTGGAAGCACACCCAGATGCACGGCCAGGGTCGCCAGAATGAACGAGAACTCGCCGATCTGGGCCAGCGCGGCGGCGACGAGCACGCCGGTGCGAAAGCCGTAGCCAATCCCGGTGACGATGAGAAAAGCGGTCATCGGATTCCCAATCACCACGATCGCGATCACGGCCAGCACCTTTTCCGGGGCATCCACCAGCACATTCGGGTCGAACAGCATGCCCACCGATACGAAGAAGACCACGGCGAAAGCGTCGCGCAGGGGCAACGCCTCCAGCCCGGCGCGATGACTCAGCTCCGACTCGTTGAGGACCACGCCTGCCAGGAACGCCCCCAGGGCCAGCGACGCGCCAAACAGCTCCGAGGAGCCAAAGGCTACCCCCAGGGCGATCGCCAGAATGCAGAGCGTGAACAGCTCTCTTGAGCCCGCGCGCACGACCTCCTGGAGGAGCCGGGGGATGAGATTTACGCCCAGCGTCAGCATCAAGTAGACGAACAGGCCCGCCTGGAGAAGAGCGAAGATAATCTCCAGGACGCGATTCCCGGAGGCCAGCTCCGAGGCGAGGCCGTTGCCGCCGCCTTCGCCCGCCAGGGCGGGCAAAAGCACGAGGATGACGACCGTGAACAAATCCTGGACGATGAGCCAGCCGATGGCGACATGGCCGGGATGTGTATCGAGCAGGTTCTGCTCCTCCAGCGCCCTCAGCAGCACGACCGTGCTCGCGACAGAGAGACACAGGCCCAGGACCAGGCCTTCGGTCAGGGACCAGCCCCAAAGCTGGCTGACCCCGAGGCCCAACACAGTGGCCACGGCGCTCTGCCCCAAAGCGCCCGGCACCGCGATCGGCGCCACGGCGAAGAGGTTGCGCATGGAGAAGTGCAGCCCGACGCCGAACATGAGGAGGATGACGCCGACATCGGCGAGCTGCCGCGCCAACTCCGTGTTGGCGCTGCCGCCGGGCGTGTAGGGCCCAATGATGATGCCGGCGACGAGGTAGCCGACGATCGGAGGCAGGCCGATCCGTACGGCGATGAAACCGCCGAGAAACGCGGCGACGAACGCCGCGACGAGCGTGAAGATCAGGTCCGTATGAAGCATGGGTGGATTAGACGCGAGTGCGGAACGAGGGCGTCCGGCCGTCGCCGCCCTGCCCGGCGCGGACGAGCAACGGAACTTTCGACCAAACCATTGTAAGTGAGGATGTATGTGGGCGTCATGACTCCCGATAAAGGCGCGTAGCCGGTAAAATAGTCGTTTAGATGGCGACACAAAAGGCTGACTACTACGAAACCCTGGGCGTGAGCAGGTCCGCGGCGCCGGACGAGATCAAGCGCGCGTTCCGCCAGCTGGCGATGGAGTACCACCCGACCGCAACTCCGAGCCCGGCGCCGAGGCGCAGTTCAAGGAGATCAACGAGGCGTACGAGGTCCTCTCCGACGCGGAGAAGCGCTCGGCCTACGACCGCTTCGGCCACGCCGGCCTGGACGGCGCCTTCGGCGGCGCGCGGCTTCGAGGGCTTCGGCCCCTTCGGCGGCTTCGGCGACATCTTCGACGCCTTCTTCGGCGCGGCGCCAGACGCGCAGGCGCGACGCCGCGGCGCGGCGCCGACGTCCAGGTGCGGCTCGACCTGACCTTCGAAGAGGCGGCGTTCGGCGTCAGCAAGTCGATCAGCATCAACCGCACGGAGCTGTGCTCGCCGCTGCAACGGCCTGCGCGCCGAGCCCGGGACGGAGCCGCTGCGCTGCCCGACCTGCGAGGGCACCGGCGAGGTGCGGCGCGTGCAGCGCAGCGTCTTCGGCCAGTTCATCAACGTCACGCCCTGCGACCGCTGCCGCGGCGACGGTCTGGTCATCCCGACGCCCTGCACGCAGTGCCGCGGCAGCGGCCGCGAGCGCGTCACCCGCACGCTCGAGGTCAAGATGCCGGCGGGCGTCGACGACGGCTCGCAGATCCGCCTCACGAACGAGGGCGAGCTCGGCTCGTACGGCGGCCCGCGCGGCAACGCCTACGTGGTCCTGAACGTCCAGGACCACCCCGTCTTCGAGCGCGACGAGGACGACCTGCTCCTGACGCCTGAACATCAACTTCGCCCAGGCGGCGCTGGGCGACGAGATCGAGGTACCGACCCTGGAGGGCGACCAGAAGCTCAAGATCGAAGCCGGCACCCAGAGCGGCGAGGTGATCACGCTGCGCAACAAGGGCATCCCGCACCTGCGCGGCGGCGGCCGCGGCGACCTCCACGTCCAGGTCCAGGTCGTGACGCCGAAGAAGCTCTCGGCCGACCAGAAGGAGCTGATCCGCAAGCTGGCGGACAGCCTCGACGGCGCCAGACCCTCTGAGCCGAAGGGCATCATCGACAAGGTCAAGGACGCGCTGGGGTAGGGAGGGAAGGCGTCAGGCGTCGGCGTTGCGCGCTCGATGCGCAGGACGGACTGCCAACCGGCGACGAACTGGCCCACTTGGGCGCCAATCGACACCGCCTCCAAGAGCAGGCAGATCCGCGCCCGATGGGCTCCGGTGACGCCTCGTCTAGTGCCGGAAGTGGCGCTCGCCGGCGGTCCAGACGACGGCCATGCCGGCGGCGTCCGCAATGGCGATGACCTCGTCGTCGCGCACTGAGCCTCCGGGCGCGATAACCGCGGTAACGCCGGCGATGGCGGCCGTGGCGATGCCATCGAAGAAGGGGAAGTAGGCGTCCGAGGCCAGGACGCTGCCGCGTGCTCGCTCGCCCGCGCGCTCGACGGCCAGGCGGACGCTGGTCACGCGATTCGGCTGGCCGGCGCCCATGCCGACCATCGCGTCGTCCTTCGCCAGGACGATCGCGTTCGACTTCACGTGCTTGCAGGCCCGCCAGGCGAACTTGCAGGTCGCCCAGCTCCTCCTCCGTGGGCGGGCGCTTGCTCACCACGCGCAGCTCCAGCGAGGCGTCCGGCCGGCGGTCCGGCTCCTGCACCAGGAAGCCGCCGCCCACGCGACGCACGTCGTAAGGCAGGCCCGTGCCGGCCGGGACCTCCAGGATGCGCAGGTTGCGCCAGCGGGTCAGCGCCTCCAGGGCCTTGTCGGTGTAGCCGGGCGCGACGACGATGTCGTAGTTCATGCGCTGGCCGCTGCTGGGGCTGACGCTGGCCCGCATCGCGCGGCCGAGATAGCCATCGACAGTACGATTGCAGGCGACGATGCCGCCGAAGGCCGAGACCGGGTCGCCGGCCAGCGCCTTCTCGTACACCGGCACAAGCTCATCGCCGGTGGCGAGACCGCAGGGAGTGTTGTGCTTGATGACCGCGATCGTCGGCCCTTCGAAGTCGGCGGCGGTCCGCCAGGCGGCGTCCGCATCCATGATGTTGTTGTAGGACAGCTCCGGCCCGTGCAGCTGCTTCAGCCGGACGATGCCGCCGCTGGTGGCGGGCTTCCTCGTAGAGGGCGCCGGACTGGTGCGGGTTTTCGCCGTAGCGCAGGCTCATCTTCTGCCGCAGGCCGAACGTCAGCTCCCGCGGCCAGGCGTCGCCGTCCTTGACGCCGCCGCGCAGGTAGGCCGCGATCAGGGTGTCGTACAGGGCGACGTGCTGGAAGGCCTTCGCGGCGAGGTGCGCGGCGCGCTTCGACAGTCACGCCGCCGGCACGCAGCGCCTCCAGGACCTGGGCGTAGTCGGCGGGGTCGCAGAGCGCCACCACGTCGGGGAAGTTCTTGGCGGCGGCGCGCAGCATCGCCGGCCCGCCGATATCGATGTTCTCCAGGGCGTCCTCTAGCGTCACGCCCTCTTTGGCGACCGTCGCCTCGAAAGGGTAGAGGTTGTTCGCGAGCAGGTCGATGGCGCCGATGGCGTGCTGCTCCATCTCGGCAAGATGGCCGAGGTCGGAGCGCCGGGCGAGGAGGCCGCCGTGGATGGCGGGATGCAGCGTCTTGACGCGGCCGCCGAGTATCTCCGGGAAGCCGGTGACGTCGGCGACCGAACGCACGGGTATGCCCTCGTCGCGCAGGAGCTTCTCGGTGCCGCCGGTCGCGATGAGCTCCCAGCCGAGCGCCACCAGCCCGCGGGCGAGTTCGGCCAGGCCGGTCTTGTCGTAGGGGGCGAGGAGGGCGCGCGGCATCAGGTTCCTGTCACGATTTGATATTCGATTGTCCGACGCGGAGAACGGCCAGTCCAGCGCGCCAGACCGGCGGGCCGAAAGAATTAGGCACCACAGGCCGGCGAAGGCGGCTACGGTACCGCGACGCCCTCGAGGATGCGGGCCACGATGTCGTCCGGGGTCAGCTCTTCGGCCTCGGCCTCGTAGGTGAGGATGATGCGGTGGCGCAGGACGTCCGGGCGACGGCCTTGACGTCGTCCGGGGTCACGTAGCCGCGGCCGTTGAGGAAGGCGTGGGCTTTCGCGGTCTGCGCCAGGTAGATGGTGGCGCGCGGGCGAAGCGCCGAAGGAGATCAGCGGCGTGAGCGAGTCCATGCGGTAGGCCTTGGGACTGCGCGAGGCCTGGATCGAGGTGGACGATGTAGTCGCGCAGGGCGTCGTTGAGGTGCACCTGCTGGACGGCGGCGCGGGCGGCCATGAGCTGCTCGATCGAGACGACCTGGCGTACCTCGTGGGGGCTGGCGCCGGTCTCGAAGCGTTCGAGGATCTGGCGCTCCTCCTGCCGCGTCGGGTAGTCGACGACGGCCTTGAGCATGAAGCGGTCGAGTTGGGC
The DNA here is from genome assembly GCA_963703905.1 of uncultured Chloroflexia bacterium. Classification (GTDB taxonomy): domain Bacteria; phylum Chloroflexota; class Dehalococcoidia; order DSTF01; family WHTK01; genus DATLYJ01. Next base: position 190,978 of record CAVPFY010000003.1, on the reverse strand, counting down.
TTCCGGCAGCGGGTAGGTGCCCTCGGACTCGATGGGGTTCTGGGTGGCGAGCACCATGAAGGGCTGCGGCAGCGGGAAGGTCTCGCCGCCGATGCTGCACCTGGCGCTCCTGCATCGCCTCGAGGAGGGCGGACTGCACCTTGGCGGGGGCGCGGTTGACCTCGTCGGCGAGGATGATGTTGGCGAAGATCGGGCCCTTGCGGGTGTGGAACTGGCCGTCCTGGGGGTTGTAGATCTGCGTGCCGGTGACGTCGGCGGGCAGGAGGTCGGGCGTGAACTGGATGCGCACGAAGCTGGCGCCGATGCTGTGGGCCAGGGTGTGCACGGAGAGCGTCTTGGCCAGGCCGGGGACGCCCTCGATGAGGATGTGGCCGTCGCAGAGAAGCGCGATGAGGAGGCGGTCGATGAGGTAGCGCTGGCCGACGATGACCTTGCCGACCTCGGATCGCACGGCCTCGACGAACTCCGAATGAGCCTCCACACGCCTGTTGACGTCGTCCGTATCGACGGCCATGCCACCTCCGCCCTGGTCTGCGCCTTTCGAGTATATACGAGCGGAACCTCACCCCCTCGGTCCCCCTCTCCGTCAACGGAGAGGGGAGGTGGGAAGGGGAAGGTCGGAAAACGGGAGGTGGGAAGGGCACGGCCGCCGCCTGATGCACCCAGGACCTACACTGACGTAGTCAGGCTCATTCCGCTAACTTCGCCTAAAGGTATCCGCATGCCCGACTTTGCCAGCTTTGGACTCCATCCGCTACTGATCCGCAGCCTGAAGGAAATGGGGTTCGAAGAGCCGACTCCCGTCCAGGAGAAGGCTGTCCCCCTGCTGCTGGAGGGTCGCGACGTGGTTGCCCAGGCACTCACGGGCACGGGAAAGACGGCGGCGTACGGGATTCCGCTGATGATGATGGTCAACACGCGGCTCAACCGGCCGCAGGCGATCATCATGGCCCCGACCCGCGAGCTCGCGGTCCAGGTCGCCGAGCACCTGAGCCAGCTGGGACGGCACCTCAAGGTGTCCGTGCTGCCGATTTACGGCGGCCAGCCTTACGACCGCCAGTTGCGCGCGCTCAGCCGAGGCACGCATGTGGTGGTTGCGACGCCGGGCCGGCTGATGGACCATATGCGCCGCGGCACGCTCGCCCTGGACAGCGTGCGCCTGCTGGTCCTGGACGAGGCCGACCAGATGCTGCAGATGGGCTTCCAGGAAGACGTCGAATTCGTGATCTCGCACCTGCCGCCGGAGCGGGTCACGGCGCTGTTCTCGGCGACGATGCCCCAGCCAATCCTCGACATCGTCCACAACTACATGCGAAACCCCGAGATCATCCGCCTCAGCCAGCCCCGGGCGCTGACCCTGCCGGAGGTGGAGCAGGTCTATTACCAGGTGCCCTTCCCCCGCAAGTTCGATGTCCTCTGTCGAATACTGGACGCGCACCCGTTCGAGCGGTCGATCGTCTTCTGCGCCACCAAGCGGATGGTCGATGAGGTCGCGGAGCGACTGCCGGGACGAGGCTACGCGGCCTCGGCGCTGCACGGCGACGTAACGCAGGCGGGCCGCGAGCGGGTGCTCAAGGCCTTTCGCGAAGGCCGTTCCGAGCTGCTGATCGCCACGGACGTGGCGGCGCGAGGGCTGGACGTCCCCGAGGTCAGCCTGGTGATCAACTTCGACATCCCGCCGGACCCGGAGTACTACGTCCACAGAATCGGCCGCACGGGGCGCTTCGGGCGGGGCGGCAAGGCAATCACGTTCGTCAACCCGCGCGAGATGCGGGAGCTGCAGGTAATCGAGCGGGTCACGGGCGCGCGCATCCTGCGCGGCGACCTGCCCACGCCCGCGGAGGCGGAGGAGCGCGAGCTTCAAGTCCTGGAAGACCGCCTGCTCGATGCCCTGGAGGGCGGAGAATGGCGCCGCTTCCGGCCAATGCTCGAGGAGTTGCTCAACGACCACCCGGCGGAAGAAATCGCCGCCGCGGCCCTCCAGTTGGCGGCGCAGGGAAAGGTCGCGGTGCGGCGAGTGGCGTCAGGCCGGGCACACGGCCCGCCGCGAAGAAGCGCCGCCAGTCCCGCCGCCGCCGGCGCCCGCAGCACCCGCGCGCGATTACCGGCCGGAGCGCCGCGCGCCTGTGCGGCCCATTGGCGGGCCGCGACGCCGCCCCAAGCGCGCGGACCAGCAGAAGCCGGCGCGCAAGCCGCAACCCGGCAAGACGCGGCGCCGCCCCTGAGCTGACGCCGCCCCCCGTGGCCTGCGTCACCCAGGGGCCTCGGCTACAATACCGGTTACCCATGGAACCCTGGCTCCAGTACACCACCACGGCCGACAAGGTAAGCATCGCGTTTGCGGTCGCAGGCTCCGGGCCGCCGCTCGTGCGCATTACCGGCGGGCTCTGGGACCATGCCCAGGGCTACTGGCGCGTCACGCCGATGCGCAAGCAACTGGAACGCCTGGCGGGCCACTTCACTCACATCCAGTACGACGCCCGCGGCACCGGCCTCTCCCAGCGCGGCGTGACCGACTTCGGCCTAGAGGCGCAACTCAAGGACCTGGAGGCGGTGGTCTCGGCGAACGGCCTCAGCGAGTTCTACCTGCTCTGTCATTACACGGGCGTCTTCGCCGGCATGGCCTATGCGGCGCGAAATCCCGGCAGGGTGTCGCGCCTGATCCTGTTCCACCCGCACCTGCGAGGGTCGGACTACTTCAATGAGCGCTCAATGCGCGCCATGGCGGCCTACCGGCAGATGGCGGCCGAGGATTGGTTCGGCTACCTGAGCACGGTGACCAACCGCACGATGCGCTTCGCGCATCCGGAGGTCGCGCGTCAGTTGCTGGGCGTGTACAACGAGTCGATGACGCCGGAGACGATCCGGCTCTTCGAGGAGCAGTACAGCCAGATCGATGTCAGCGACGCGCCGGCACACATCCAATCGCCGACGCTGATCATCGTCGAGTCCGGCCGCAACGGTTTTTCCGAGGATGCCTGGCGCGAAGTCGCAGGGGCCATACCGAACGTGAGCCTGGTCATGGTGCGGCCGGACATGCCGCTGGCCTACAAGGACGAGACTACGGACGCGATCCTGTCATTCCTGGGCGAGGGGTCGATGCCCGCCGCGGGCGCTGCTGGCGCGGCGGCCGCCGAGTCGCTGCAAGTGCTGCTCTACATTGGTTTCGAAGGCCCGCTGGCGGCCTACGAAAGCGTACTGCGAGAGATGGTGCTGTCTCGCGGCGGCTTGCGTTTCGTGCCGGCGTCCGGCGGTTTCATCGCTTCGTTCCGCTCGGCGCAGATGGCCCTGGAGGCTGCCAGCGCCGTCCAGCAGGCGTTCACCGGCCAGGGTGACCCCGCCCGCATGCGGATCGGCGTCGATGCGGTCGACCAGACTGCCGCCGACCCGCAATACGTGTCGGTCCCCAGCCAGCGGGCCCTGCTCGCCGGGCAGGCGGCGGGCGAAGGCGAGGTCCTGGTAACGGACGTGGTGCGGCAACTGATAACCGGCAAGGGTTTTCTCTTCTCCGCTCGTCCGGAGGTCCTGGACGTCGCGTCCGACGAGCCCGTGACCCTGTACGAGCTGCGCTGGAGGGATTAGCGTCGGGCCGCCGCGTGGGTAAGCTTGACGAACCAGAGGCAGGCGCCGAGGGGTGGCGCCTGGTCCGGCTCGACCGTCGCCCATGCGCCCTCCCCTTCGGCCGCCTCAGGGCAGGCTCGCTCAGCCCTTCGACAAGCTCGCCCTTCGACAAGCTCAGGAGGACGGAGAGGGCCATCCCTATAATGCTTGCGTGCCCAACAAGTCAGGCCGGCGAAACCCCAGGGCTCAGCAAATACTTCGCTCCTTGCCGCCGCAGGGGGCGGACGAGGCCGGGCCGGCGCTGTTCCTGCTGGTGGGCCTGCCGGGAGTGGGGAAGACGACTTTCGCGCGGCGGCTGCGAACTCTGACCGGCGCCGCCGTCCTTGAAAGCGACCGCCTGCGCTCGGTACTCTTCGGCGCGCCGGTGTTTTCGCAGCGGGAGAGCGGCATGCTGTTTCGCGCCGTGCTCTCGGCTGCGGCCGAGCTTCTGGGCGAGCGCCGCCCGGTGATCATCGACGCGACGAACCTGAGCGAGGCAGACCGGCGGCCGTTCTGCGAGCTTGCCGGTGAGGCCGGCGCACCGCTGTCCATCTTCGCGCTCGACGCGCCGGTCGCGGTTGTCGAAGCGCGCCTCGAAGCCAGGCTGTCGAACGCCTCCGACTGTTCCTATGCGGACATTGCCGTCTATCATCGAATGAGGGGACGGGTCGAACCCATCAGCCGCGAGCACCGGCGAATCGACACGTCCGACCAGGCGGCCGTAGAGGCTGCGCTCACGTCGACGGCGGCCGCCTACTGGGGCCGGGCCGCGGCGGCGGGGAAAGGGGATTCGCCTCAGTGAACAACCGCCAAACCTCCAACCGGCTCGAGCGGCGAGCCGAGCGGGCGGGCAAGCAGGTCGGCGCGGCGCCCCGCGCCTACCGCCAGCGTCGAGGAAACCGCACGCCGGTGAAGGTGAGCAGCGGTTCGGGCATCAACTGGGCACTCATCGGCGCCGTGCTGGGCATAGGCGTGGTCGCCGCGGTGCTGGTCTACGTGGTGCTGCAGGCCGGCAAGACGCCCGACAGCCAGCCCGGCTGGCTGAAGGCAGAGCTCGATAGCAGCGACAAGCTTCCCGGGCAGTACGTCGCCCCGAACCCGGGCCCCGACAAGGTCTTCCCATCCGCTGACGACCGCACGCACTTCGGCGAGGGCGTGAAGTGGCCGTTTTGCACGGACGCTCAGATAGCCAGCGGCGACATCGGCCAGTGCTACACTAGCAACCCACCCACCTCAGGCTGGCACTCATCGAACCCCGGCGGCTTCAAGGTTTACGAGAACCCGGTGCCCAAAGAGAATCTGCTCCACAGCATGGAGCACGGCGGCGTCGTGGTCTGGTACAACACCGACGACAAAGCGCTCATCGACCAGCTGGCCAGGCTGGTCAACGACGAGCTGGACCGGCGAAAGCTCGTGGTCATGACCAAATACACCGAGATGGAGCCGAACACCATCGCGGTCACCAGCTGGACTCGCCTGGACAAGTTTCCAGTCAGCGACTTCAACACCGCCCGCGTGAAGAACTTCATCGAAGCCCACAGCAAGCGCTTCAACCCCGAGGGCTTCTAGGGCGCGGCAAAGTGCGGCCGCGCGACAAACAGAATCACGCGCTGCGCCTCGCGAAGTATGAGGACCCGCTCAGACGCGGGGCCCGCCGGGAGTACGCGATAGAGCCGGGTAGACCCAGCGCCGCATCGCCAGGGCAAGAACGACGCCCGCGGCGGCCACCGCCAGCCCCACGGCGCCGTCCAGGAAAAAGTGGTTGCCGGTGAAGATGGTAGAAGCGCTCTGGGCGATCGGGTGCAGCAGCGCCAGCGGCCAGACCCAGCGGTTGCGCCCGAAGGCCATGACCACGCCCAGGGCCAGCAGCAACGACCAGCCGACGTGCAGGCTGGGCAGCGCCGCGTAGGGGTTGACGAAGAACTGGGTCGACTGGGCCTGGTAGCTCAGGTTGCTGTAGCGCTGAAGGGTGTCGATGACACCGATGTCCGGCAGCAGCCGCGGCGGCGCGACGGGATAGACGTTGTAGATCAGGAGGGCGATCGCGCCAGAGAAGAGGATGGCGTCGCGGGTGAACGTGTAATCCCTTCGCCGCCTGAGATACATGAAGACGCCAACGGCCGCGATCAGCGGGAAGTCCAGCCAGAAGTAGACGAAGTTGAAGAACTTGAGCCAGAACATCGAGCCCAGGATCGAACGCTGCCAGTCAGGTTCGCTGAAGATGCCGAGGCCGCGCTCGATGTCGACGAGGTGGCGCGCGTGCGCCAGCGCGAGGTCCGGCCGGTCCACCACCTGCCCGCGGACGACGAAGTAGAGCAGGAACGCCAGCGCGACCAGGGCCAGCTCGGCTGCCTCGCGCAGATACGGACGTTCGAGCAGGGGGCGGGTTTGCCCCCGCGCTGGACGGGCGTTGGTCAGCATGTCAGCACTTCAGCATTTCAGCGTCTTAGCATTTCAGCAAGTCGTAGGGTCCAGGATGCCGGCTTCGACACGCTTCAGGATGATTCGAGCGAGGCCTCGTCGTCTGACGCCAATCTACTTTGGCCGCGCGCCTTACTGAATCATCCTGAGCCTGTCGAAGGACGCGCCCGAGATGCGGCCCTGCTTTTCTTGCCGTCCGACCGTTCGCGAGAGGGGCTCGGGCGCCCCGTCCCCATCACAGCACCAACTCTGGCGCTCTATTTGGGCGCGCCGCCTTCGTCCGCCATCTGCAGCGCCAGGTGCACCAGCGTGCGCACGGGAATGCCGCTGGAGCCCTTCACGTAGACGCCGCGCTCGCGCTCGTAGTTGTCGACGCCGGCAATGTCCAGGTGCACCCAGGGAGTGTCTTCGACGAACTCCTTGAGCAGGAACGCGGCCGAGATCGAGCCGGCCTGGCGGCCGCCGCTGTTCTTCATGTCGGCGACGTCGCTGCTAATCAGCTCCTTGTACTCCTCGAACATCGGCAGCTCCCAGACCTTCTCGCCGGCGGCGGCGCCGGCCTTGCGGATGCGGTCCATGAGGGCGGCGTTGTTGGTCATCGCGCCCATGGCGACGTTGCCCAGGGTGGTGCTGATCGCGCCCGTCAGGGTCGCGACATCGACGATGTTCCTGGCCCCGTTTTCGCGTGAGTAGGTCAGCGCGTCGGAAAGCACCAGGCGGCCTTCGGCGTCGGTGTTCACGACCTCGATGGTCTTGCCACTGCGCGTCTTGAGGACGTCGCCGGGCTTGGTGGCCCTGCCGCCAGGCATGTTCTCGGTGCAGGGCGCGACGGCGATCACGTTGATGCGCGGCGCCAACTTGGCGATAGCGCTGATCGCCGTGACCACGGCGGCGGCGCCGGTCATGTCGGCCTTCATTTCGCCCATGTTCTCCGCCGGCTTGATCGAGATGCCGCCGGTATCGAAGGTGATGCCCTTGCCGACGAGGGCAAGGGCGGGCTCGCCGGCGCCGGCGCCGTTGTAGCGCATGACAATGAACCGCGGCTCCTGGGCGCTGCCGGCGGCGACGCCGAGGACGCCGCCCATGCCCTGCTCGCGCAGCCAGTCGGGGCCGTAGACCTCGCACTGGATTCCGGCCTCCCGCGCCAGCTCGGCCGCCTTGTTGCCGAGGTCGGTTGGCGTCAGGTAGTTCGCGGGCTCGTTCGCCAGGTCGCGACAGATGTTCGTGGCCTCGGCCAGGATAGTGCCGCGCCGCACGCCCCGCTCCAGGGCCGCCAGCGTCGCGCCGTCCCGCTCGACGATCGTCAGCGATTCGAGCTCGGCGGTGTCGTCATCGGCCTTACCTTCGGTGTCGCCCTGGACACGCTTATGGCGCAGGAAGCGGTAGAGGCCAAGCACGGTGCCTTCGGCAATCGCGGTCGCGCAGGCCTCCGCGTCCATGCCGCCGATGCCGGCGCCGTGGGTGATGACGGCGACGTCCTTGAAGCGCTGACGGCGCAGAAAGCGCCCGAGGTTCCCGGAGAGGTCGCGAATCTTGTCCAGGTTGAAGTCGGCCTGCTTGCCCAGGCCCGCGACGACGACCCGGGGCGTTTGCAGTTTGCCCAGCGTGTGCACGACGGTGAACTCGCCGGACTTGCCGCGAATGTCGCCCTGCTTGATCAGGGTGCTGATGGCGCCGCCCATCGCGCTGTCGACCGCGCCCGTCGCGCCGCCGGGCGCCGTGACCCCTTCGAACAGGTTCACCACGATCGCGTCTGACTGGAAGGAGCTGATGTCTCCTTGTTGGACCTTGATGTTCATGCGAAGCCCTCCGGCTCGGATAGGACGCGGGGTGTAGGGATCAGATTCTAGGTGGCGGTGGCGCGGCGGGCCAGCGACGGCCGTGGAATGGCGTTAGCCTGGACCGGCTGCCGCTCTGCCCTGAGGCGGCCTCTAATTGCTTCGCACGGACAAGAACGACGTCAGCGCGGCAGGAGGCCGCCGTCTCCGGTGTTCGGCGGCACGATCGCGCTCACAGGGACGGCGGCGCCCGCGACCGCGGTGCGGTTCTCGCGCGCCTGGCCGGCGGCGGCGGGGCCAATCGCGCCAACGGCGCCTCCACCCTGTCCCGAGCCCCTTATGACCTCGGTAATAGGAGTGTTCGTTGGCGTCGGCGTGCTGGTGGCCGGAGTCGTCGTGATGGTTGGGGTCGAGCTGGGAGTAGAGCTGACGGCCGGCGTGACCGTGCGGGTGGCTGTGGGCGTTGGTGTCGGGCCGCCGGTGCCGGGCGAGAAGGCGATCGCTTCCATCGCTTGCAGCGTAAGGCCGATGACGGTCACCACGCCGGTAGTGGTATTGATGGTGAGGAGACAATTGTCGTCGCCCGTCTCCTGGTTGCCACCGATCACGCCGTAGAGGATCCCGGTGCCGGGGTCGTAGTCCATCGCGCTCATACGGTTCGCGCAGTCATCGAAAGTGGAGTCGCCGGTCAAATCAGTGAAGTCGAGCGTCAGGAGGTCCGTGGCCGAACCATCGCCCTGGTTGATGCTGTATAGCTCCTCGTCGTCACCGACGTAATACATCGTGTCCGTCGGCGAATGAGCGATCGAGTTGCCGCGCTGGTCCTCGCCTGTGCTGCCAACCAGTGTGGCGGTGCCTGTCGTCGTGTTGACGGTGTGCAGCTCGCCGCCAACATTGCGGTTTTGGAAGTGCGCGAAGAGGACGTTGTCCGCGTTGCGGAAAGAGAGGTCTGTGATGTTGCCCCCTGTACCGAGTCCCGTCGGCCCAACGATGGTGGCGGCGCCGGTCGTCGTGTTAATTGTGAACAGGGTCACGTCGGTCTCTTCGCCATCGAAGTAAAACCCGGTGCCGTAGAGGATTCCCGAGCTTAGATTCATTTCGATAGCGCTGACGCTGCCCAGGTTCAGCAGGTCAAGGCAGCCAATGAAGGTCCCCGCGCCCGTCGACGTGTTTATCGAGAAGAGCGCGAGGTCATTGCCCGAGGTGCAATTGACGCCGTCGGGCGCCACGCCGTAGAGGATCTCGCCGGCCGCCTGTACGGTAGGGGTAGGATGAGATTGAGCTTGCGCGAACATCAGTCCGAGGACGAGAAGCAGGGCGATTGGAAGGACTCTGAAAATGCGATCCCTGCTAATCCTCATGCACACGTTCGCTTTCGTCTGGACGCCGGGTCGGGCGCCGGGGTTAATCGGAGGCGTTACCGCCGAGGGGAATTTAACAGAACCAGACGCCCCGGAACAGCGCTTAATGGAGCTGGCCCTGCCGGGCACACACTCCGCCGTCCTCTATAACGGCTGACCGCACAAAAGGTTAACCAGCAACGCGGACGGCAGGGCGCGAGGGTCACCTGCTTGTGACGACCGTAACAATAAGTGTATTTTGTGACCGCTGGAACAATTCGTAACCATGGTGGTTTGGTAGCGCTGTAAGAGAGGGAGCACGGCAATGCTACTGGTCTCGGGCGGTACGGGGTTTGTCGGTTCGGCCATCGTGAGAGAGCTTCTCAGGCGGGGAGAGGCGGTAGCCGTGCTCGGCCGCGATTCCGCCAGGGTGCGCCAGCTTTTTGGCGACTCCGTGGAAGCCCGCGAAGCCGACGTCAGCAAGCCGGGCGAAGCGCTGGACCGCGCCTTTCAAGGCATCGACGTGGCGATCAACGCGGTCCAGTTTCCGAATTCACCGATCGAGAACAAGGCCCGGGGCTGGACCTTCGAAGAGGTCGACCTCAAGGGCACGAAGAACCAGGCCGACGCGGCGAAGAAGGCGGGCGCGCGCCGGTTCCTCTACGTCAGCGGCGCCGGTGCCGCGCCGGACGCGCCCCAGCACTGGTTCCGCTTCAAGTGGGAGGCGGAGGAGTACCTCAAGAACAGCGGCCTGGAGTGGGTCATCGTGCGGCCCACCTGGGTGTACGGGCCGGGCGACCACTCCCTCAACCGCATCCTCGGCTTCGGGAATTTCCTCCCTGTGATCCCGACCTTCGGCGACGGCAAGCAGCGGATGCAGCCGATCTTCATCGACGACCTCGGCCGTGTGGTGGCCGACGCCGCCACGAAGCCGGAGGCCGCCGGCCACCTGTTCGAGCTGGGCGGCCCCGAGATAATGACGATGGACGAGGTCTTCAAGACCGCGCTCGAGGTCCAGGGCCGCAAGCGCCCGATCCTGCACCAGCCCATGTTCGTCGGCAAGGCTATCGGCACGCTGGCGTCGAAGCTCCCGGTCGCGAGAAAGCCGCTCTCGGCCGACTCCATCGAGTTCATCATCCAGCCCGCGGTCGCGGACATGAGCGAAGTCGAGGCCATCCTCAAGCCGAAGCTGACGACGCTGAGGCAGGGGCTGGGGACGTATCTGGGGAAGTGATCAGTAATCAGTTGTCAGTTCTCTGTTCGGAGTTCCGGAACTGACAACTATCCGAACCGTCCCGTGATGTAGTCCTCTGTGCGCTTGTCCTTAGGGTTGGTGAAGATGTCCTGGGTCGGACTGAACTCGACGAGCTCGCCAGCGCGCTCCTCGTCCATCAAGAGGAAAGCCGTGTAGTCGGAGACGCGCGCGGCCTGCTGCATGTTGTGGGTGACGATGACGATGGTGTAGACGCTCACGAGCTCGCGCATGAGGTCCTCGATCTTCAGCGTCGCGACGGGGTCAAGCGCCGAGCAGGGCTCGTCCATCAGCAGCACCTCAGGCTCAACTGCGAGGGCGCGCGCGATGCACAGGCGCTGCTGTTGGCCCCCGGAGAGGTTGGTGGCCGGCTCCTTGAGCTTGTCCTTGACCTCGTCCCAGAGGGCGGCCTGGCGCAGGCTTTTCTCGACCTGGTCCTCGAACTGCCTGCGGGTGGAGATCAGGCGGTTGAGGCGCATGCCTGCCGCGACGTTGTCGAAGATCGACATCGTCGGGAAGGGGTTGGGCTTCTGAAAGACCATGCCGACACGGCGGCGGATCATCACCGGGTCGGCGTTGGAGCCATATATGTCGTCGCCATCGAGCAGGACGCTGCCGTCAACGTGGGCTCGCGGCGTAACCTCGTGCATACGGTTGAGGCAGCGGACGTAGGTCGACTTGCCGCAACCGGACGGGCCAATGACCGCCGTCACACGATTGGCGCTAATGTCCATGGAGATATTGCGCACGGCGCGGAAGTTTCCATACCACGCGGTGAGGTCCTTTACCTGAAGCGCGCTGGCTTCCTTCAAGAGCTCTCCCCGGGCTTTTGGCTGCGCCGCGATGCTCGGCAGGTCGATTGTTCCCGTAGCGTCGGGTGATTCTATCATCGGCTAGAGCTTTCCTCTCGACCAATTATAAGGTGAGCCAGGATGCTGAACATTAGAACGATGGTGACGAGGACGAGTGACGCGGCCCAGGCTTGCTGGTGCCACTCGTCATAAGGGCCGATTGCATAGCGATAGACACGCAACGGCAGAGCGTCCATCGGCTTGCCAGGATCGAAGCTCAGGAATTGGCTGCCCAGCGCCGCGAAAAGCAATGGCGCCGTCTCCCCAGCCCCGCGAGCGATCGCCAGCAAGCTGCCGGTCAGAAGCCCGCGCTGGGCAGCCGGCAGGACGACGCTAATAATCGAGCGCCACTGCGGGACGCCGAGCGCGAGGGCGGCCTCCCGTTGGCTGTTTGGCACCAGCTTCAGCATCTCCTCGCTTGAGCGAGCCACGATGGGCAGCATGATACAGGCCAGCGCAATTCCGCCGGCCCAGCCGGAGAAGTGGCCCATCCGAACGACCAGGACCAGGTAGACGAACAAGCCCACGACGATCGAGGGCACACCTGAAAGTACGTCCGCAACGAAGCGGACGACTGAGCCTAGCCGCGGTGATGCGTACTCCGATACGAAAATGCCGATGCCCAGACCTATTGGGATTGCGATCACCGTTGCGATCCCGACCATGATCAACGTGCCGACGATTGCGTTCAGAATTCCGCCGCCCGACTCACCCAGCGGCTTGGGTGTGTTGGTGAAGAAATCCAGGCTGATGTAGCCGATGCCCTTTATGAAGACGTAAGCAAGTATGAAGAGCAGGACTCCGATGCAGACCGCGGCACAGGCAATGCACGACGCCCAGCATCACGTTGTTGGTCGCGCGGCGGACGGCGTAGTGGTTCACTCTCGCACCCTGCCGGGGACCCTGACCAGCTGGCCGACCAGCATCCGGGCGGCGATGTTGATCAGCAGCGAAATCACGAAAAGGATTAGGGCCAGGTAGATCAGCGAAGCGATGAAGACGCCGGGCCCCGCCTCCGGAAACTGGCTGGCGATACCGCTGGCGATGGTGTGCGTTGGGTCGAACAGCGACTGGGGCACTTTGAAAGAGTTGCCGATGACCATTGTTACGGCCATTGTCTCGCCCAGCGCCCGGCCGAGGCCCAGGATCACCGCGCCGATGAGCCCCGAGCGCGCGTACGGAATCACGGCCCTGGACACGACCTCCCACCTGGTGGCGCCCAGGGCCAGCATCGCCTCACGCTGGCTGTTGGGGATCGCCAGCAAGATGTCGCGGCTGACGGCGGTGATGATCGGCAGGATCATGACGGCGAGGATGATCCCCGCGGCCAGGAGGCCGACGCCAAACGGCGGGCCATCGAACAGGGGAATCCAGGAGAAGTGCCCGGAGAGGAAGATCTCGAGAGGGTCGCGGATTATCGGCACGAGTACGAAGAACGCCCAGAGCCCGTAGATGACGCTGGGAATCGCCGCGAGCGTCTCGATGAGGTAAGAAGCCGGCGTCCTCAGCCAGGCTGGCGCCAGCTCGGCAAGGAAAATGGCGGCGCCCTGGCTGATGGGGATCGCGATGACGAGCGCGATGGCTGCGCTGGCCAGCGTGCCCGCGATGGGCGCCCAGGCGCCGAATTCGCCCGTCACGGGGTTCCAGGTGCTACGGGTCAGGAAGCTAAGGCCGAATTCCTCGAACGCCGGCCGCGCCTGATCCACCAGCACCCCGACCATATACAACGCGAGAGCGAGAATGAGAAAGCCGCAGGCGTAAACGAGAGCCTTAAAGATCCAGTCCCCGATATTCAGGGACTGGGACCTTCTCCTTGACTGACTCAGGGATTCGGCTTTGGTTGCTATGCTGGAGTCCCTCGCTACTTGGATAGGCAGGCGACAGCGCCACACTTGAGGGCCAGGATTTGGGTTTCCGCCTTCTTCACGGCGTCGGCCGGCAATGCAGCATAGCCGATAGCGGCGCTTAGCTTCTGCCCGTCGTGGATTGCCCACCAGAGGTACTGAGCAAGTGTCTTGCCCTTGTTCGCGTCCTGCGCGTTCGCGTACGCCAGCACCCAGGTGAATCCCGTAATCGGGTAGGCCTGGGCGTTGCTCGAGTCTGTGACGAGGATCTTCATGTCGTCGGGTAGAGTGATACCGGCGGCCGCGTTGGCCGCGTTCTCCAGCGTCGGCGAGACGTAGTTGCCGGCCTTGTTCTTGATCTGGGCGTACACCAGGTTGTTCTGGGTCGCGTACGCCAGCTCGACGTAGCCGATGGTCCCGGGCAGTTGCTTGACCTGTCCGGCGACGCCTTCGTTGCCCTGGCCGCCAACGTCGCCGGGCCAGTTGACCGTGTTAGCGAAGCCGACCTTCGTCTGCCACTCCGGGCTGACCTTCGACAGGTAGTTGGTGAAAATGAAGGTGGTGCCGGAACCATCCGACCGGTGGACCACCGTGATGTCGGCGTTCGGCAGGGGCACGCCCGGGTTGATGGACGTGAGACGCGGGTCATTCCACTTCGTGATCTTCTTGAGGTAAATGTCGGCCAGCACATCGGGCGTGAGCTTGAGCTGGTTTGCTGTCAAGCCTGGCAGGTTGACGACAACCGCCTCGGGTCCAAGCGTCATTGGGATGTGCGCGATCGGGCCGCCGGCGGCCACCGCGGCGGTCTCCTGGGCTTCCGACATGATGCCGTCTGATGCGCCGAAGTCGACGGTCTTGGCCGTGATCTGCTGGATGCCGGCGCCGGAGCCTGACAGACTGATAGTTGATCTTGACGTTGCACTCTTTGGAGTACTGGTCGATCCACTTCGAGTAGAGGGGGAAGGGGAAGGTGGCGCCGGCGCCCGTGAGCTCTTTGGCAGCCTCACTGGGCGGGCACTTGGCGTAGCCGGCGACCGTGTTGGTGTCTATCTGCGCGGTTGGGCTGGCCTTCCCGCTGCTACTGGAATCGTTAGAGTCGTCTCCGCACGCTACCGCCGCAGCCGCGGCGACCGAGACGAGGAACAGGACCGCTAGCTTCGCCAGCGGCCTGCGGGCCGACATTAGGCCCATCGGAATCTGCATTTAGGTCTCCTTCTGTGTTTTCTCTTCTCTTTATTCGTGCTTCAACCATAAAAAAGCCCCGTTAACGGATTGTTAACGGCGGTCAACGGGCGGTTAAAGCTCCCAGCCCTATCATGGGCCTCGGCGGGCGGGCGTTCGGCGTTGAGGTAGCGGACGGAATATGCGTCGCCCTTGATGCGGACGCAGGAAACGGAAGCCGGCTGGGGCTGGAAGAAGAAGTCACGCGGTATGTCGAGCACCATGCTCAGGTAGGCGTTGATCGCGCAGCTATGCGTGACGATCACGGCGGTCTGTCCGGGGTACCTGGCGGCGATGGCCTCGACCGCCTGAATCACGCGGCGGCGAAACAGGCGGCTGTTCTCCGCGCCGGGAATCGAGTCCCAGCGGGGGAAGCAGTTGAGGCGCTGGACCGCCCTTTCGACGGCGAAGGCGCCTTCGGCTTCGCAGGCCGCGCCCTCCCCCGCCGGGTCTAGCCGAATCGGCCCGAGGTCCGGGACCACCTCGATACCGAGGCCGAGCCGGCCGGCGACGATCTCGGCAGTCTCAAGCGAACCGGCGGTCCCGGCCGCACACACGGCCGCGACGCCGGAATCGGCCAGCGCTTCGGCCAGCCGCGCAGCATGTATGCGCCCCGCCCGGCTCAGGGACGCGTCGGCGCCCTCTGGCACGTCCGCGGTGTCGGCGTGGCGCACCAGCAGCAACTCGCCCGCGGCGCACACATCGGCCAGAAACAGCGCATCGAGAGCCCTGTCGACAACGGTTCGGTTCATCCTGTACCTACCTTTCCTGCGTTCAGGCTAAAGGCGCGCCCTTAACAGGAGGTGAACGGGTGTAAACGCCGCGTTAACATGCGGCGGAGCAACCACCCGCTCATGTCCTTCCCCCGGGAGTGACGCTTTGAGGGAATATCGGCGGGAGGGTCCACGGCAACCGGGCCGTCTATAATCTGGCGCGCCCCTATTGCGGGCGCCGGGAGGAGGACCGCACGTGGGCGAGAAGCCGAGCGAACAAGACGAAGAAGGACGCATGGCGGCGATGAACATGCAGCGCCCCGCTGGTGAGGTTCCCCAGCCGGCCGAAGCGACCACAGTGAAGAGCTCGAAATCCAACAGCTCTGAAAGTGCCGGCGGGCCGGGGCCCGGACCCGCGGAGTCCACCAGCGTCAAGTCTTCGAAGTCGAACAGCCAGGACTAGCGGCCCGATCGGTGGTCGCGCACGGGCAATACGGCCGGCCGTCCCTGCGAATCCGCCTAAAGGCGTCGAGAAGGTTTGCGGATTCTGAAAGCCATGCGTCTGTTGCCATGGCTTTAGAGGCGGTGCTCGGCCAGGAGGGTCCTCCTCCGGATGGAGCGCTGCCCCGGCCGTGCGGCTTCTTGTCGTATAGGCCTCGCCCTTTGAGTGAGATATCGAGCTGACGGCGGCAGCTGCTTGGTTGTAGCGCCGGCCTTCGCGGCAAGCTGATAGAGTCGTGAAGGGCTCAACCAGGCCCGGGCGCGGGACCTGATCTATGGTTCCGGGACTGGCAGCTCGCTTCGCAGAAGGAGGGACCACGTGACACTCAACGCCTTCAACGTACTCATTGTCGGAGCCGGCTTCGGTGGCCTGGAACTCTCGGCACGCCTCTCAGCCGCGTTCGGCGAAGGGATCAAGATCACACTCATCGACAAGAACGAGGCCTTCGTATTCGGTTTCTCGAAGTTCGAACTGATGTTTGGACGCCAGGGCCGAGAAGACGTCAGCCTGCCTTACCGAATGATCCACAAGCCCGGCGTGGAGTTCCGTCAGGAACTGGTGACTTCAATCGACCCGGTATCGCGACGCGTGGTGACAGACAGGGGCGTATACAGCGCCGACGTGCTCGTTGTGGCCCTGGGGGCCGACTACGATTTCGGCGCGACGCCGGGGTTCGTTGAGGGCGGGTACGAGTTTTACTCCGTCGAGGGCGCCTTGCGGCTGGCTGACGTGCTTCCGGACGTCAAATCCGGGAACGTTGTTGTCGCCGTCCTGAGCGAGCCGTTCAAATGCCCGCCTGCGCCCTGCGAGGCGGCGATGCTGCTCGATGAGTACTTTTCGGGGCGCGGCGTGCGAAGCAACATCAACATCAGCGTCGTGTCACCCTGGGGTATCCCGATTCCCGCATCGGCGCCGGCGTCGACCGCGATCCTGGACCGGTTCCGCGAGCGGGACATCACTTTCGTGCCGAACCAGGCCGTCACGGCGATCGATGGCGCGACGAAGACCGCGCGACTTCGGGACGGCGCCACGATGGCATATGACCTCTTTCTCGGTATCCCGATCCACCGCGTCCCTGCCGTCGTCGAGGCGTCCGGCCTGGCCGTCGACGGCTGGATCCCGGTTGACAAGGCGAATCTGTCCACCCGTTTTCCGGACGTGTATGCGATCGGCGACGTTACGAGCGCGCCGGTGCCGAAGGCAGGAATCTTTGCCGAAAGCGCCGGCCGCGCCGTCGCGGAGCATCTGATCGTGAGGCTTCGGAATGAAGGCTCGGCCAGACCGTATGACGGGGCAGGGTCGTGCTACATCGAGTTTGGCGACCGCAGGGTCGGACGGGTCGACGCCGACTTTCTCACCGGCCCATCGGTGGTGGCCCCGTTTACCGGACCCTCTCTGGAGACCGCGGCCGAGAAGAGTGAGTTTGCCGCATCACGACGCGGTCTCTGGTTTGGAAGCTGATCGGGCGACGCTATAGCGAGAAGTGCCAGAGGACGACGAAGACCGCCCCATCGGGAAGCAGGCCTTCGAGCTCGGCGCGCGGCGCCGCTACGCCTCTGACCTCGACCTCGGCGACCATACCCTGGTCATCGCATCAAGTCGCCCGGGCGCCGTACCTTGCTCGTAACCCATCTCGCCGTGGGCCGCGCCGTGATTCGCGAAGACAGGACGATCGGCCCCCGACTCAACTACATGTGGCACTGGGGCGTTTGTCCGGCGGGCCTTAAGTTGGCAGGTGCCGGCCGTTGTACTCTCGGTAGAAGCGGCGGTGAACTCTGCCAGCTCGGGCTGGCGATAAGGAGTGAGGGCAATGGCGGAAGAAAATCTCAGGCAGATCATGGACCATATGGCCTACGGCCTCTATATCATCGGCTCGAAAATGGACGATGGCGTGAATGCGATGATGGCCGACTGGGTCATGCAAGTTTCGTTCAGTCCTAGACTGCTGGCCGTCTCTTTCGAGAATGACGCGAGGACCCTTGCCAACGTCAGGGCAAGCCGGGCTTTTACGGTCAATTTCCTTTCCGAGAGCGAAGCGAGCTTGCATTTGGCAAGTCGCTTCGCGCAGCCTTACTTCGGATCGAAGGTGCATGGCCCCCAGGCGACCGGCGTGCACAAGAAGCTCCAGGACATTCCTCACAGTCTCACCGAGAGTGGTTGTCCCGTTCTTGACGCCGCGATGGCGTGGCTGCATTGCGAGGCGAAGGAATTCGTGTCCGTCGGCGACCACACCCTCGTGGTGGCGGAAGTGACAGACGGCCGCATTCTCCACGAAGGTAACCCACTCGCATCCGTGTACACCGGCTGGAACTATAGCGGCTGACGCCCGAATTTCACGTCCGCGAACTCTCGAATGTCAGACGGTCGGAGCCGCCTTCCCTAAGTCGGGGCATCCTGGCGGCAAGCAGACTCGAAAGAAACGTTAACGCGCAGCCCGTACGGCGATCGAGCGCGTATTGAAAAGGTAAGGAGGGGGCGCCGCATCAGCGGAACCCCCTCCTCCCTTCGCGCGTGATATCACGCGGCTGGCCTGCCTCAAATCTCCACCGGCGTTATCGCTGTACGGCGATCGACGGGCGTGTACTCGACTCCGTGCGTCCCTGTGTAAACCTGCGTCGGGCGGAAGATGCGATTGTCTTCCATCTGCTCGAGCCAGTGGCTCAACCAGCCAGCGACGCGGGCGATCGCGAACAGCGGCGTGAAGATCTCGGGTTCGAAGCCAAGGGTCTCGTAGACACAGCCGGAGAAGAAGTCGACGTTCGGGTAGATTCCGCGGTCGCCTAGCCTCTCCGTCAGCACCCGTTCGAGCTCGAGCGCGATGGGATAGTGCGGGTTTGTGCCGCGCCTGGCGTAGCGCTCCTCGGCCAGATGCTGGAGGATCACGGCTCGCGGGTCCTTCACGTGGTAGACGCGGTGCCCGAAGCCCATGATCTTCTCGCCCGAGTCCAGCATCCTCCGGACCTCGGTCTCGACTGCCTCCGGCGAACCAATGCGATCAAGGAGGACGAGCACGCGCTCGTTGGCGCCGCCGTGAAGCGGCCCCATGAGCGCACCCACGGCGGAGGAGACGACAGAGTAGGGGTCGGCCAGCGTCGAACCGACGACACGGGCCGTGAACGTTGAGGCGTTCATGGTGTGGTCCATGTGCAGGATGAACGCGGTCTCCAGAAGCTTTATGTCCTCCGCGTCCGCTTCCTCGTCACGCAGCATGTAGAGAAAGTTGGCCACGTGGCCGAGGTCATCGCGCGGCACAACCGGCTCGTTGCCCCGGCGGATGCGGTCGATAGCGGCCACAATGGTTGGGAACTTTGCGACCAGGCGCACTACGGACCAGTAGCGTTCCGGGACGTTCTGGGCATCCCGGCCGGGATAGAAAGCGCCGAGGGCGGCGGCCGCCGACTGCAGCGCTTCCATCGGGTGCACTTGATCTGGAAGCGTCTTCAGCAGGTCCACTATCCGGAACTTGATGCGGCGGTGGTGGCTCAAGTCGTTGTTGAAGCGATCGAGCTGACCCTGCGTAGGGAGACTGCCAAACAGAAGCAAATAGGCTGCCTCTTCAAAAGTGGCCCTGGCAGCCAATTGCTCGATGGCGATGCCTCGAAACTCCAGGACCCCCTTTTCGCCGTCGATGTAACTGATGGAGGACTTTGCTGCCGGCACTCCCGCGAGTCCAGGCACGTAATCTGTGGTCATTCGTAACCTCCCTTGCCGGGATTGTGGAAAGGAGAGCACGGCTTTCCGGACTCTCCTTTAGACGTCGATCCGGTCACTGGGCGTCAGTTCGACTTTTTCGTGCCCTTCAGGTCATAAGACTCAGGGCTTTGGCGGACCAGATCGCTTTATGACTATTATATTGCGCGATTCGGTCACACCCCCTTTGGAAGGCGATGGGCTTCGTCCCAAATACCTCTCTGTTTCTTCTTCCGTACCAACGGTAGGCTCGCCCGCGGGGGGCGATAAGGGCCGTTCGGCCATGTGAACGATGTCCAATCGGCATGTTTGCCGCGGACACCGCGGACCCGGATCAGGTTCGTCGCCGGTGCCTCCAGGTCGCTTGAGGAAAGCCCGTGTTCGTTTGCCGGCGGACCTTCGCGCACGCCAGCCATCAAAGGTTTACGAATGGTTGCCGGGCGGTCGCCGCCGAAGGTGGCGGCGGTGTGGCGGCATTTCCACGCCCACGCCACCAGGCTCGCCTTCGATGATGATCAGGTACAATTGCGGACGTGGCAGCGCGCAAAATCTTCAGGATTGCTGACTGCCGCTCGCTGCCGCCGTGCGAGCGCTGTGCGCAAGGCACCGCGTAGTCATCTGCTCTGTTTGAATCCGCATTCGGGCGATTAGCTCAGCTGGTCAGAGCGTCTGTTTTACACACAGAAGGTCGCAGGTTCGAGCCCTGCATCGCCCACCAAGCCCCCATCCAGATACGAAATAGAGCTGATAACCGAAACTAGGTCACGGCGCCGATAGCCAGGCTTACGGTCTTGGCGTCGCGATTCGCCGCCGACTGGTCGAATCAAGCGCGGTCGCACCTGGGCTCGCAACTGAGACGGCAGCTTGCTAGACGTTGGTGTTCGCTTTCGGCCTATCAGGAAGCGGGCTAGCCGCACCACGGAGGGCGAGGCGGAGTCCCCTGGCCCTCGGCCTGCCTGCGGCCCCGACTCTCCGCTCGCGGTCCCTCATCGGCTCAGGGGACCACCAGCGAGCCGAGCCTTCCCGACAGCCCCTGCGCGTCACCATCGAAGTAGAGCGCAAGTGACGCACAAGACGTGGAGGATCCGAAGACCGGCGCCAGGCAGCGCAGGACATCGGAGCCCGAGCCCGATACGCCACCCGCGCTGAAACTGCCCGTCGTCGTCAAGTACAGATTGCCATCCGAGCCGAGAGATGCGCCGTCGACATCCTCGTTGCTGGCCGACAGCGCTACGTCTGAGGCGTCGAACAGCATCGACCAGGAGCCGGACGTATTCGCCCCCAGCGTCACCGGAGTGAAGAGGATGATGTCTTCATCGCCGGCTGAGGCCCCCGGCACGCTTAACGTGCCCGTAGTAGAGATGCCCAGTGAGCCGTCGCTTCTCACCACGAGGGCGTCGATTTCTTCGCTGCTATTGCTCAGGCCGACGTCGGAACCGTCGAAATATAGAGAGAAGCCTGTCGAGACGTCGTAGCGGACGATGTCCGAGTCGTCGACCGTGCTTATTCCCGGGACGCTCGTAGCGTTGGTGAACGTCAGAAGGATGTCGCCGTCCGGCAGGAAGGCGAAGGCGCCGATCGTGCGGCCGGAGAGCCCGGCGCCATCGCCGTCAAAGTACGTGCTGTAGCCTGTGCCGTCGAAGTACACGATGTCGACGGTCGAGACCTGTAGCCCGCCAATTGCTGTTGCCGTCCTCACCGAGAAGAAGAGCGGGTTTGACCCAGGCGGCGGGGTCGCCGTGGGGATGGCCGTCGGCGTCAGTGGCGTGTTAGTGGGCGTGGCCGTCGGCGGCAGGGGCGTACTGGTGGGCGTGGCCGTCGGCGGCAGGGGCGTACTGGTGGGCGTGGCCGTCGGCGGCAGTGGCGTGTTAGAAGGCGTGGCCGTCGGCGGCAGTGGCGTGTTAGAAGGCGTGGCCGTCGGCGGCAGTGGCATGTTAGAAGGCGTGGCCGTCGGCGGCAGTGGCGTGTTAGAAGGCGTGGCCGTCGGCGGCAGTGGCGTGTTAGAAGGCGTGGCCGTCGGCGGCAGTGGCGTGTTAGAAGGCGTGGCCGTCGGCGGCAGTGGCGTGTTAGAAGGCGTGGCCGTCGGCGTGACGGATCCCGTACATGTGCCGACCGCCTCCGGTGCATCAACGATGCCCCAGCCGTACCAGGTGTCCTTACCCGGCGAACCGAGATCGTCGGCAGTGGAGGTCAGACGGGAGCGCGTGGCGGCGGCCGAGAACGTTGGGTTGCAGGCCATGACCTGGGCGGCGATGCCGGCCACATGCGGGCTCGCCATTGATGTGCCCGAGAGGTAGGTGTAGCCGTTATTGAGGTACGTAGACTTGATGCTGACCCCCGGCGCCGCGATCTCAACCGCGTCCCCGGTGCTGGAAAAGCAGGGACTGGTATCGCCTGAGTTCGTCGCACCGACGGCGATGACTTCGGCGTACTTCGCGGGATAGATGACTGAGTCGCCAGTTCCCTGGCAGTTACCGGAGTTTCCCGCCGCCGCGACCAGCAGCGTGGACGCGGCCGCATCCTGCACCGCGCTGCGCAGGACCGGGTCGTCACAGCCGAGGCAGCCGAAGCTCATGTTAATGACGCGCGCGCCGTTATTCTTTGCCCAGAGAATGCCGGCGGCGACATCGTCGAGGTAGCCGCTACCGCCGGCATCGAGGACCTTGACGGCCAGCAGAGACGCTTTGGGAGCGTTCCCGATCGTCCCTGCGCCGTTGTCCAGCGCTGCCACGATTCCCGCAACATGCGTGCCGTGTCCGTTATCGTCGGCGTACTCACCCGCGGTACAGCTATTGGGCACCGCACTGATGCAGTTGGCGCCGCCTACGACGACCAGGTCCGAGTGCGGGCCTACACCCGTGTCGATTACCGCCACCTTGACGCCGCTGCCGCCTCCACTCAGTGAAGTGACGCCGAGCGCCCCTTCGACGCCGCCCCAAACGCGCTCAGCGTTGGTGCGGTTAACTCCCCAGTCGAGCTCATCTTCGAGGGCCTGCACGCGAGGCACTTCGCGAATGTTCTGAAAGCGCGGCAGTCGCTGTAGCAGTGGGAGGAGTGTCTCGGGAATTTCTACCGAAATGGTGTTGACGCGCGGAAACTGGTGGCGAACGGAGCCACCCGCATCCCTGACAGCCGTGTCGTCGGTGGGAAGAAAGCGGTCACGCAACTCGATGAAGACGCGAACCTTATTCGCAGCCCCTGCCCGTTCGCTGCGAACTGGCCCCACCGCTAGCGTGATTCCCAGTGCGACCGCGAACAGAAAGAATGGTATAGACAGGCGAGAGTGTACGAGTGACGGAGGAGGAAAAAGTTTCAAACACGAAACCTCGCGGCCTGGAGTATTGCGGACTCATTGCAAATGAGGCCCCAGGCATGATTACGACAGGCTTCGTGAGTGTCAAGGAAGAATCAGGCGCTTCCGGCCAGCCAGTCGCGTCCGCCGACGGCGGGCTATCACTTGCCGGAATCGCGTCCATGAGGGGCATCAGCCCGGACCGCTACCAGCTCGTAACCGCTGGGTGGGTAGTCCGGAGAACACACGCCGCTGACGCCGAGCCACGTCTATTGAGTACCCCGTGACCTTTTGGTCGCAACCTGCGCTCCCAGGGCGCCGGCAAATACTCATCAGCCACCATCAGCAGGTTGCGGCCACACCGCCAACAGGAGGGCCGAGGCAAAGGGCAACCCACGCCCTTCCTGGCGCCGCGAAGCCGGCGACTAGCGCGACGCTCAAGCCGAGCCAGCGCGGCCAGGACGGCACCGATGGCGAGGCTGGCCATGAAGGTCTGGCGGGACCTCGCGAGTTCGCGGTTGTTTTAGCGAGTTAGAGCTGATAACTGGACACTTTTCGCTGACTTCGCCAAATTCGCTGCCACAGCGCTCAGTCGAATATGTTTTACACACAGAAGGTCACAGGTTCGAGCCCTGTATCGCCCACCAGACCAACTCTCAGATACGAAATAGAGCTGATAACCGAAACTAGGTCGCGGCAGCCTCTTGCCACAGCGCTGATAGAGCTGAGAACGTAGCCGCCAGCACGAACAAACGTGCTCTGGAGGCTGCCGATGACCCTAGAAGCTCTAACTGTGAGTCAGAATCTCTATCTAGACTCATTCCGGCGCCACCTGCGGGCCAAGAACGTCGCGGACCGCACCGTTTGAGGCAATTAGAGGCATTTCCCCGAACCTAGCGGGGCAGACTTGGGTTCTGCCTGCAAGTGAACGTGCCATAAGCCCTGGAAATCATCGTCTCGAGACGCGGCCGCCTTCTTACACGGTTCATTCGCATTTCAGCCAAGGAGAATGACCTCCTTGGAGCAGTTAATCCCTGACCTCGCGATGCCGTTTGCGAATCGCGATCGACGAGCAACCCTGTATCCCAACAGACCACCACTTTGACCCAGGTACACGACTTCACTGAGGAAGCCTCATAGCGGCCGGAAGTTTCATCCAAAGATGATGTTCTTACAAACATCGCGCTCCTTCGCGCAAAGCTAATGAATCAGTTCGCGCGCGGTGCTCGCCGACGCGTCTTACGGTCCGAATTTTGCTCGATAATGCCGTCAGGCATGCAAGAAGAAGCTGTCCTGAGGCCGCCGACCCTGGTGGACGCTCTCATCCCGACCGTCTCGCTGATCATTCTGATCACCCTGTCGATCGGTCTATTTGGGACGGCAGCGACCGACGGTCCGCTTCAGGTCGCGCTGCTTCTGAGTGCGGCGGTCGCCGCCCTGGTCGCGCGAAAGAACGGTCATGACTATGTCCTGATCAGCGACGCAGTCGTGGGCGGCGTGTCCACGGCGATGGGGGCGATCTTCATCCTGCTCGCCGTTGGATCGCTCATCGGTACTTGGAATCTGTCCGGCACCACAGCAACAGTCGTCTATTACGGCATCGAGCTCTTGCGCCCGGAAATCTTCTTCCCACTCGTGGCGATAATTTGCGCCGCGCTCGGGGTGGTCACGGGCAGCTCATGGACGACAGCGGGGACCGTGGGAGTAGCCTTCATGGGCATGGCCTCGGTCCTGGGATTGAACAAAGAAATCACCGCAGGGGCTATCATTTCGGGGGCTTATCTCGGTGACAAGCTAACCCCCCTCTCCGAAACGACGATCCTGGTGCCGAAGTTGGTCGGCGGCGTGACCGTCTACGAGCACATTCGTGCGCTCCTCTGGACGACGTTGCCTGCTTTCTCCATAGCAATCATCTTGTTTGTCGTCCTTGCTCTAACGCAGGACGCCAGTTCGGACAGCGGGCAAAAGCAAATCGCGCTCGATGCCATAAGCGGTGAATTCTTCATCTCTCTCATCAACCTTTTGCCGCTCCTCTTTCTTGTGTTCTTATCAATGCGCCGCTTTCCACCGTTTCTCACTGTCCTTGCGGGGGCACTGTTAGCCGGCGTTATGGCAACCTTTACTCAGCCGGATGCCGTGCGGTCACTGGCTGCCGATCCTGATCTGGGCTATGTACTGGCCTCGATCAAGGCAATCTACAAAGCGATGGCTACGGGCTTCGTCCTCGACTCAGGCATCGGCCCCATCGATTCGCTATTTTCTCGCGGCGGCATGGCAAGCATGCTGACGACCATCTGGTTGGTGCTCGCGGCACTTAGTTTCGCGTCTGTGATGGAGCACGCCGGATTCCTCGACCGCCTTATTGAGCCGGTCATCAACTGGGCCGACACCGACGCCAAGCTAATTAGCTCTGTCGGCGGGACGGCGATAGGCCTGAACATCGTGGCCAGTGACCCCTATGTAGCTGATGTGCTGCCTGCCCGGACATTCCGCGAGGAGTTCCAGCGTCGTGGTATTCAACCTCAGGTCCTGTCGCGCACGGTCGATGACACGGCGACAGTGACTTCCCCGTTGATCCCCTGGAACAGCGGCGGAGCGTACATGTCAGGCACGCTCGGTGTCTCGACGTTCGACTACTTCCCCTATTGCTTCCTGAACCTGATTAACCCGGTCATCTCTATCCTCTACGGGATCACGGGGTTTCAGGTGAAGCGAATCGAAGGCGCCGGTGAGCCGTCCGCTGGGGACACCCAACCGAGCCCGTTGGCTTGAGCGCCACCTTGCTCAGGCGACTATGTGCATTTCATGCGGGTTCGCGTTCAGCCGGCGGGCTCCGTCCTCGGTTGCAACAACGATGTCCTCGATTCGCACCCCGAAACGGTCCGGCAGATAGATCCCCGGTTCAATGCTGAAGCACATTCCAGGCACTATCGGGCTGGTCTCACCCTCGACCATGTAGGGCGGTTCATGCGTCGTCATCCCGATGCCGTGACCGATGCGGTGGATGAAGTACTCACCGTAACCCTCTTCCGCAATGACCCTTCTGCCGGCGCGGTCGATTTCCTGACATGAGACCCCGGGCCTTACGGCATCGAATGCCTCTTGCTGAGCCCTTACGACGATCTCATGGACTCTGCGCTCTTCGCGGGTTGGTTCCCCGACGTGGACGGTCCTGGTCGTGTCGGAGCCATAGCCGTCCATTATTCCACCGTAGTCGAGGACCACCATGTCGCCTTCGCGGATGACGCGCTCACTCGCAAGATGATGGGGGTTCGCGCCGTTAGCTCCTGATGCGACGATCGTGAAGTCCACTTGAGAGTGACCGTTAGCAATCAACAACTCCGCAAGCTCCCGCGAGACGTCGTTCTCCGTGCGGCCGGCGAAGCGGACCTCCTGGATGAGCGGATAGCAGGCGTCGGCTGAGGCAGCGGCCGCGGCTATGCGCGCAAGCTCCTGCTCGTCCTTGACCGCTCGGAGCATGGGCAAGGCTTCGCTTAGAGACCGAAAGCGCCCTCGTGGCAGCTCGCGCTGAAGGCCCAGGACGTGCATCGCCCAGCACGAGTCCGAGACGCCGTATGCGCCCTGCTGGTCGAGCAGGCTCAAGACCCCGGAATAGGGATTCTGTCCATCCTTGTAAGTAAGGAAGCTAAGAGGCCCCGCACCCGGCGCCTCCTGCGCATCGGGTAGCTCGAGTACGGGGACCAGCATCGACGGCTCGCGGCCGGCGCTGAGGAACAGGAGCGTCGGCCGCTCGAGGACTGCCGTGGGCACATAGCCGCACAAGTACTGCAGGTCCGGGCCCGGAGCAACGATCAGCCCATCCAGATCCGCCTCGGTGGCCTTCTGAACTGCCCGTGACATTCGCAGGGCAAAGTCCTCGGATGTGAATGGCCGTGGTTTGGATTGGGCCTCCTGCCCTGTGTCGGGCCGCCCGCGACTTCGTTGCGCTCCGACCGATGGATCTTCCTTAGTCATGATTGCCTCCCATTTCTTGTCGCCAAGCGAGACCGTCATCGGTTTTGGACTCGGCCGTTCTGGCCGCAATAGGTTCACACCAGGGGCGCGCGGTGCCGAAGGCCTGGCGCCGATGGCTATGGCGACCGGTCGCGCAGCGACTTCCAGCCGAAGTTCGCGATCACCGCAAGCGCGAGGACGCAAACCGTAGCCACGAGGGTCTTCGGTTCGTCGATCAGCGTGCCGAAGAAGAACAATACGAACGTCAACGCGGCCGCCAGCGTCGCAACAACCAGTAGCCAGACCTTAGCGCCCGTCTCCGGCGCGAGGCGGATGTGGCCGATCGTGATTAGCCGTGAAGAAGATCAGCGTCACAGCGCTGCCCATCGAGGCGATCGCCGTCAGGTCGAAGAAGAGCGACAAGTGCAATTACGAGGCCGCCTGAGATCAGGAGGCCGCAGAACGCCGTGAGGACCAAGCTTGTCGCGCGAAGAAGGGCGGAAACTGGCGTCGTCTGCGCCAGGTTCGCCATGAAGCCCGCGCCAGCGTAGACGTTGGCATTTATCGCGGAAGCCGTCGAGAATGACGCCGCCAACAGCATTAGAGTGAAGCCGGCTTCGCCGAGACTCGGCCTGCGCCGCCGCCGCCAGCGCTGTGTCGCCCTCGGCGATGACCTCGTCCACCGTAAGCGTGCCGAAGACGCCAATCGCCAGCGCCACGTAAATGACCATCGTCGCGCCGAGGGAGATGAACATCGCCCGCGGCAAGTCGCGGCTCGGGTTCTCCATGTCGCCCGCGGAGAAGGCGATCACGTTGAAACCCAGGTACGCGAAGAAAGTGAGAGCCACGCTGGAGAGGATGTCTCCTGTGCTCGGGTAGGTGGAGGGGGCGAGCAAGTCCGGATCGAGGTCAAGCAGCAGGACCACCGCGAACTCGACAGAATCGCGATCACGGCCCAGACGACGAGCGTCTGTGCGCGCGCCACCAGCTGAGGGCCGATCACGTTGATCCCGACAACAACGAGGACCAGCCCGATGACCAGGACGTCCCTCAATAGCGTCGAAGGGTCAGTTCGCCGGCAGCAGCTCGCCGACGTAACTGGCAGAACGCGACAGTCACCATAGACATGACGATTGCGGCGTTGAAGAAGAACATCCAGCAGATGATGCCGGTGACGTGACCGTTGCCGAACTCCTGCACCAGGTACTCGACGATGCCGCCTCGAGACGGGTAGCGCGCGCCTAGCTTCGAGAATGAGTAGCTCTGGAGCAGGGCGACGAAGCCGGCGACAAGGAACGAGAGCCAGACCGCCGACCCGGCGATCGCGCCAGCCTCGCCCAAGAGGGCGAAGATGCCCGCGCCGACCATGCCGCCGATGCCGAGGAAGGCCGCGCTGAGCACGGTCATCGCCTTGGGGCCGGCAGAAGTTGCGCCCGCGCCGACACCACCCGCGGAGGGCGTGATCCGAGGCCGACATTCCTAGCGCCTGCTCTGGGCGTACTTCTGCAGGAACAGCGCCTCAACCAGCGCCATGTTCTCGATCTCGCTCGGGTCGACGCTCTCGTTCGGTGCGTGCATCAGGGACTTCGGCTCCTCGACGCCCATGAGCATGATCTCCGCCTGCGGGAACGTCTCCTTGAAGACGTTGCAGAGCGGGATCGAGCCGCCCTGGCCCTCGATGCTCATCTCGCGCCCGTAGGCTTCGCGCATCGCCTCCTGCATCAGGCGGCCGGCCGGCCCGTTGGGCTCCGCGTGGAAGGGGTTGCCTGACCCGACTTCCGTGATCTCGAGCTCGACATTCCAGGGCGCAGTGGCCGTGATGTGCTCCTTGAGTGCGGCCATCGCCTGCTCGCGCTCCGTGCCGGGCGGGATGCGCAGGCTGACCTTCGCGCTCGCCTCTGCCTGGACGACGCCGGCGGAGCCGGCGACCCGGGGGCAGTCGATGCCAAGGACGGTGAGCGACGGCCGCGCCCAGAGCATGTCCGAGACGTCGCCGTCGCCGACGAGCTGGACGCCCTCGCGGACGTTGGCGTCGCTGCGGAACTGGGCCTGGTCGTACTGGATGCCCGGCCAAAGTCTGGCCGTTCTCGAGGCCGCTGATCGTCACGTTGCCGCGCTCGTCGTGCAGCGAATCGAGGATCTTGATCAGCGCAACGAGCGCGTCCGGCGCCGGGCCGCCGAACATGCCCGAGTGCATCGGCGTGTTCAGCGTCTTCACGTTGACCACGACGTTGCACAGGCCCCGCAGCGTCGTCGTCAGCGTCGGCTGGCCGACCGCGAAGTTGCCGGTGTCGCAGACCAGGATGGCGTCTGCGCGCAGCAGGTCCGGGTTTTGCGGGGACGAACTCCTCCAGCTCGTCCAGGCCCTGCTCCTCCGAGCCCTCCGAGATGAGCTTCAGACCGACCGGATAGTCGCCGCCGCCCAGCGCCCGCAGGGCCGTGAGGTGCATGACGATGTTGCCCTTGCAGTCGGCGGCGCCGCGGCCGTACCAGCGCCCGTCGCGCTCCGTCAGTTCGAAGACCGGCGTACGCCAGGCGGCCTCGTCCATCGGCGGCTGGACGTCGTAGTGGCTGTACAGCAGCACCGTCGGTGCGCCGGGCGGTGCGGGATACTCGCCGAAGACGGCCGGGTGGCCCTTTGGCATATCGATGAGGCGGACGTCCTGGAAGCCAAGGCCCGCGAAGGCGTCGGCGACGTACTGCGCGGCCTTCAGGCACTCCTCGATCGGGTAGCTGCGTCTGGTCGGCGACCGACTTGAAGGCGACGAGGCTTCGCCAGGTCCTCCTCGGCCGCCGGCATCTGGCTGTTTCACGGCCTCACGGAGTTCAGTTGCCGCCGTCATGGCGACCTCCTTGCAGTTTGCGTTGCAGCGCTACTGGTGGACGACGTCGTCGTACTTCAGGTCCTCCAGGTACTCGCGGACGTCCTGCGACTTGTCCGGGCAGTAGATGTCGCAGGATGAGAAGACCGCCCTGGACGACGTCGCTGTCTACGATGACCGGCCGCATGCCGACCTGGGCGCGCGCCGTTGGATAGGTTGTTGCGGTGTACTGCGCCTCGTGCAGCGCTGCGGCCGGGTCCTCGCAGACGTTGCCGCCGTCGTCGCCGAGCAGGTTGACCACGAAGTCCTGCTGCGAAGGCGGCGCGGAGCCCTGCGGCTTCGAAGGCGGCGATCAGCTCCGGTCGGCCTTCGCCTGCGCTTCCTCGTCTGTCGCGGTTCTCATCGAACGCCGAGACGCCCGCATACCGCCAGCGCCAGTACCAGCCACGCCGTGCGATCGCGTAAACGAACTTGTGGCGCGTTGGGTGGTCAGCGTGGGTTGCGTTTTCGGGATCGAGGTCGCCGGCGCCGGACGCGCCTGAAACGGGCGCCGGCAGTTCCATCGTCGGCGCCGCCCTGGGCGGCAGTGGCACGCGAAGCCGGCGGCAGCGGCAGGAGCCGCTTCGGCAGGGGCGGCCGCTGGCGGCGGAGCGAGGCTTCCTCTTCCTCCGCTTCTGCGGCCGTGGTCTTCCAGCTCGGCTTGCGCAAGGTGTAGGACACTGCCGGCACGAGCAAGCCGATCAAGAGCACGCCGCCGCCGACGATGGCGATGTAGGTGGCCGTGTTGCCGCTCTCGAACTGGGACGGCGGCACGAATCCGATGATGAACGCCGCGACCGAAGCGACGAGGCCCGACGATGCAGAGCAGAGTCAGCGCCGGCGCCGTGAAGCCGCGTGCCTGCTCCGGCTGGTGCCGTCGCAGCTGAATAGCGGCGATGAACATCAGCACGTACATGACCAGGTAGACCTGCGTCGTCATCACCGAGAAGATCCAGTAGGCGCTGGAGACGTCCGGGATGAAGGCGTACAGCAGGGCGATGAGCGTCGTCACGAAGCCCTGGGCGACCAGGATGTTCTGCTGGATGCCGTGCGAGTTCATCTTCTGGAAGTACGGCGGAATGTAGCCCTCTCGGCGCCCGATCAGCAGCAGGCCCTTGGACGGCCCGGCCAGCCAGGTCAGCATGCCGGCCAGCGAGGCGCAGAGGATCATGAGGCCGATGATCGGCGTGAGCCAGCCAACACTCGAAGTAGGCGAAGAACGCCTCGAACGCCTGCATGAGGCCGGCGGTCAGCGTCAGGTCCTCTGCCGGCACGACCCAGCTGATCGCCAGCGCCGGCAGGATGAAGATCACGAGCACCAGGCCCATCGCCAGGAACATGCCCTTGGGGAACTCCTTCGGCGGGTTCCTTCAGCTCGGAGACGTGGACGGCGTTCATCTCCATGCCGGAGTAGCTGAGGAAGTTGTTGACGATCAGCACCAGGCTGGCGATGCCCGTCCATGCCGGGATGATGAACTCGGCCGTCATCGGCGCCGCTGATGTGTTGCCCTGCACCGAGGTAGACGATGCCGAGGACGACCAGCAGCGCGCCGGGGATCAGGGTGCCGATGATCAGACCGCTGCTGGCCAGCCCGGCGAGCGCCTTCGTGCCCTGTGAGGAGACGCAGCACGCCCAGCCAATAGAACCCGATGATCATCGATCGCGGTATAAACACCGCTGCTGGCGAGGCTCGGGTTGATCACGTAGGCCAGGGTGCTCGCCACGAAGGCCAGCAGGCTCGGGTAGTAGAAGATCGTCATCGCGAACTGGCACCAGATCGCCAGGAAGCCGAAGCGCGGCGAAATGCCCTCGGTTACCCAGCGGTAGACGCCGCCGTTCCAGCCCGACGCGAGCTCGGCAGCCACAAGCGCCGTTGGCATCAGGAATACGATGGCCGCGAACGACATACAGGAAGACGCGAAGACAGCCCGTAGACCGCCATCGTCGGCGCCGGCCGCAGGCTCGCCACCGACGACACCGTCATGAAGTGCCAGTGCCGTCCAGGTGAGGAACTGCGCCGAAGTCATGACCTTCGCCAGGCTCTTCGGTTGCGCACCCTGGGACGCGTCCATCTCCGCTGATGCCATCTCACCGACCTCCGATCAGAACTCCACGCATAAGCGCCGCCGCATTCCAGCGGCCAGCCGTGAAGCCATCGTCGAGTCAGTACCGTTGGGGCTACAACCTCAAGACTAAGTGTTGCGGGCGGCTCTAAAAGAGACGCAGCAAAAATGCAACTGCCGTTACTCACCGGCCTGACGGCATGCTTCAGGACCGGACCTGCGCGCCAGGCTGGGCCAAGTGCGCCACCTCGCTGCACCACGGCAGGCAGCCCTGGGTAACGCTCCGGTCGGCGCGGGGAATCGTGGCGCTAATGGCCCAGGGACGCGGGTCGATAGGCAGCCGCGGCTGGGATTGGCAGGCAGTCCGATGACCGCGTCAGGGCACTTCGAAGGCGCGCCTGCGCCCGGCCAGAAGGAGACCGAACAGCATGCCGAGCGCGATCGACACCATCGTGATCGCCATCGTCACGAGGTCATCGATCCCTGCCGCGGGATCCTCATTCACGAGCTGTGCCAGGCCCTCGAATCCAATCGCCCCCGGTACGAGAAGCCAGAAAGCCGGTGTGTAGCTAACGATCATCGGGGGGGCTCCGCTGCGGCTCTGAACCAGCGTCGAAGCGACAACCATCACAACGCCACCAAAGAAGCCACCCATCTGACCACCGAGGAACTGTGACGCGACCTGTTGTGCGGTCCAGGCGGCGGCGACGACGACAAGCAACCACGGCCACGACCCTGGAGGCGCGGAGTAGTGCAGGTAGACGCCAGAGGTGAATGCCACTACGCCGATCGCCCCAGCAATCGCCGGGAATCCGATGGTTTCCGGGGCCACGGCCGTCCGCGGGACTCCGATCCACTCCACGGCGACGACGACGCCGAAGACGAGAAGCAAGAGCCGTGCCGCACTGTAAGCGAGCCGGCTCCCGCCCGCTATAAGGTCGCCATTGGACAGCTCGATCATTGCCACGGTCAGGGCAGCTCCGGGAAGGAACGTGGCCAGCGCCGGTATTACCACACGCAGCGGACGCACATCGAAGGCCTCTTCCGCAAGCACCAGGGCAACCGCGGCAACGACCAGCCCTGACGCAGCAGGCACCAGGGGCCAAATCGGCGGCCACCGTCCCAGGGCCTCTTTCACCAGGCTCACGACAACTCCCAGCGCTATCGCCAGGAGAAGCTCGCCGGCGGACGGTCTCAGTACAAGGGCGATGCCGGCGGCGATCAATGCCATACCCACCACCGCAGCAAGCCAGCCGAATCGGGGCGGTTTGTGCAGCGCCTCCTGCAGCCGTGTGAGGCCCTCGGCCGGCCCAACGTTGCCCTGTTCGGCCTCGTCCACGAGCCGGTAGACGTCCGACACCTGGTCAAGCCGCAGGTCTAACGGGCGGCTGGACAAATCGACGAAGGTCACCCGGTCGGCGCCGTAACGCAGTAGGAGCAGCGTGGGCACCACGAAGACGCCGAGATTTCGCAGGCCGTAGACGTACCCGATCCGCTCGAGTGAGCGGCGTATGTAGGTTGTCGCGTCGCCTGCGGCATTCATCGCCGAGCCGACGTCTGCCATGAACTGAACCAGGGTACGCGTCTGCTCCTCGTCCAGTTCGGAGCCGTTCGCCTCGGTAGGCTTCAGGGACGGGTAACCCGCGCCGGTCCAAGGCATCAGGCGTACAAGGCCGCGGAGCTGATCCTTCATTGTCACTGCTGCTTCGCCCTTGCGATCGTAGGAGCGATTGCCTAGCGGCGGGAATGGCAGCTTCTGGTCAGGAGACCGTACACTGCTCCTCAAAGCCTGCTGCCCGAAGGCTCATTCCGCGGCCGGTCGCGATACGAACAGGTCCAGGCCGAGCCGCTGCGAGAGCAACTTCGCGACAAGCTGCCCTTTCACGCTGTTGCCCGCGTTGTCCAGCCGCGGCGCGAACGTCCCCAAGCCACCCTTGCCCGGCGAGACCGTTACGATGCCGCCACCGATGCCGCTCTTGCCGGGTAAGCCGATGTCGAAGAGCCAATCGCCGGAGGTCTCGTAGAGGCCGGCCGTGGTCATAACAGCCAGGGCGTAATGGCAGACGGCGGGCGAGACGACCCGCTCGCGCGTCACCGGGTTCACGCCACCGTTTGCAAGAGTCGCTCCCATGGCCGCCAGGTCCCTCGCCGATACGCTCAGCGAACACTGACGCGTGTAGAGGTCCACTGCCTCGGCAGGGTCGGTATAGATGCGGCCGTAGCTCTGAAGCAGGCGGGCGATGGCCTGGTTGCGATAGTTGGTCGCCGAAGCGGAGTCGAAGACCCCGCGCTCGAGGGCCAACTCGCGCCCTGCAAAGCGAGAGAGCCCTTGATGCACGAACAGCCACTTCGCGTCGTTCGTCTCGCCGGGGGCCAGGCTGGTCGTAGCGATCGCACCCGAGTTCACCATTGGGTTCGTGCGGCCGTGATCGCCGCGCTCGACGCCTTCTAGCGAGTTGAAGGGCAGCCCGGTGGCGTTCGCTCCCACCCGCTCTCGTACGGTCTCTACGCCGGCCGCATCACAGACGAGCGCGAACACGAAGGGCTTCGAGACGCTCATGATCGTGAACTCGTGTGCGGCGTCGCCAACGGCGTAGGTGTCGCCATCCGTGCTGGCCACGCAAATGCCGAACAAGTCGGCCGGCACGCGCGCGAGCGCCGGGTAGACGTCGGAAACCCGGCCCTCTTCGACGGACCTGAAGCGCTCATATGCTTCATCGACGAGCAACTGCACACGCTCCCTGGGTGGCAGGCTGCCGGTAGAGACGTGGACTACCTCGTCGCTCACTTGTCTCAGGGTCACGTTGCGCTCCAGACGGACAGTCTCACGACAATTGTTACGAGTGAAGCCGTGCGAGCGCGTCCTGAGAAATAGCCACCCGTGCGCCCGCTCGCAGCTTTGACACGCGAAACGATGCCCACTATTCACTCATACGTCACCGACGGCAGGGCACGTTCATCTCGGAGTGAACCGCCTGAGAACCCTCGTTTCGCGTGTGTCGATGCCTTTGTAACGCCGATGTAAGGCCAAGTCCACGCGGCCCACGTCATCTAGACGCGCCGGATGCCTACGCTTCTGGATGAGTTCAGACTTGTCAGGCCTTCTTCGAAGTTATGGGCGAATCGAGCCTTTGCGAGCGAGTTGGCGGAATCCACGCGGTTCCCGCAATATTCGATCACTTTATTGGTCAGGGAAGCGAACACGCTCGCCAAGGCGGATGAGACCAGAGGGCGGGAGCTCTGCACTCGAGGGCTGGTTGAGCCTCCGACAGGATCGACTGCGACCGGCAGCGCTAGCCATGCCGGCTGGACGAATGTCACCGGGATCGCCCCGGCTACGCGCCGCGGGTATCGGCCCGACCGGCCCTGTCGCCGCAACACGGCAGCCTTTGTTTACGCCCTCAAGGCCAGCGGCATAGAAGGACGCAATGTCCCTTTGGTTAACGTGGCCTCTGTTGACCAAGGAGGTCTCTATGTCAGGGACTGTGCCGGCGCTGGCCAAGCCCGAACGGGACGAGGCTTGCCGCCACCATTGGGTAATCGACACTCCGGACGGCCCTACAAGCGAGGGCCGCTGCAAAAACTGCGGCCTGCGCCGCAGCTTCCTTAACGTCTACGAGGACGTGCTTCAGGCCCAGCAGCCGGTCGCGGCCGCCTAACGCGCGGCCGAACCCACGGCCCGTTCGAGCCGCCTGATCAGGTCAGGTTCGAGCGGGCCGTCGGCTTCGGCACGCAAGCATTCCGCAAGCTCGTCGCGATTCTTCACGCCCAGCACCACGGTATCGACGCCCGCTAGCGAAAGGGCGTAGCGGTGCGCCAGATAGGCGGCCGGCATGCCCAGTTGGCCGGCAATGGCGCGGAACGGCGCCGCCCGCTCATAGTCCGCCATCTCTGGGCTGTCGTCAGGAATGGGGCGGTCGAAGGCGTCGGTCAGAGCGCCGGCCTGGACGGCGCGGATACCCATGACAGCGACGCCGTTGGCCTTCGCCACACCGATGATCTCGCGCGAGCGCGCCGAACCCTCGTAGCGCTTCATGCCGCCGGGCGACTCCAGCAGGTTGGCGATGCACTGCGCCGCGAACGGCCGCGGTTCTGAATTAAGAGCGCGGACCACCGCCTCCGGCACGCCGACGGCGCTGATGCCCCAGGCGCGGGCCTTGCCTTCGGCGACCAGGCGCTCGAAGGCGGGGCGCACCGCCGCCTCGAAAAGCTCCACCGGCGTGCCGCGGGCATCTCCCCGCCAGCCTGGGGGCAGGAGCATGCCGTGGAGGAAGAAGATATCGACGTTCTCGACTCGCAGGCGCCGCAGGCTGGCCTCCAGACTTTCGGACAGGCGTGCGTAGACGTCGGCGGCGTCCGGCGCCAGCAGCAGGCATTTGGTCGTGAGGCGCACTCCGGCCGGCAGGCGTCCTTCGAACGCGGCGCCGAAGACCTGTTCGGCCTCGCTTTCGGCGCCGTAGCTCGGCGCCAGGTCGATGAGCGTGATTCCGGCGTCAACCGCCGCGCGAAGCGTCGCGACCGCTTCGGCGCGGTCGACCCTGCCCCACACCTGGCCGATGCCGCCGCCACCCAGGGTGAGAGCGCTGACTTCGCCGAGGCGGCCGAAGGGTCTGCTGCGCATGGTTGACGCGAAAGGGGCGCCATGCCGGCGCCCCTTGTGTCCGCTTGCTCCTTGCCTACGCCTTGACGGGGTCGGCGAAGGTGGTGTCCATCTGGGCCGACGTGTCGAAGAAGTCCTGGAGGCTCTGGTTGAATCGATAGAAGAAGTCGACTTTGTAGCCGTCGTTGCCGCGGGCCAGGCCCTGGGGCATGTTCAGGTCGATCGTGTTCAGGGTGTGCGTGATGTCCGCCTTGCCGTTTTTCTTGATGTTCTCGACCATGTCGCGCCACTGCTCGGGCGGCTGCTCCAGGTAGAAGTCGCAGGCGTCCAGCTGGTCGGTGCTGATTTCCCGGGCGGATGATGCACTCGAACGCCTCGAACACCAGCTCGTAGGCATTGTCGCCCACGCGGACGCCAACGGTGGCATCGACCGTACCGAAGTGACGGAAACGCTCGTCCTTGTTGGCTATGTTGCGGACGGTCTCAAACCATTCGACCGAAGGGAAAACCGGCATCGACTCGACCTCCCCGCCGCCATTGGATAGACGACGCCTGCTTGGCTTATCGCACGCTCAGGCTAAGCCGGAGGGCCGCGAGCGTCAAGGGAACCTCACCTCCCGGCCCCTCTCCGCCTGGCGGAGAGGGGGAGGCGAGAAGGAAAGGGAGAGGGGGACGGGAAGGGGCCGAGGTGTATTAGCCGGACCGTATTGGAAGTTGGCCCTCGGCGGGGCGCGAACCTAGAATCTGGGACTGTGAACCTTCCTTATGGAGAGACGCTTCCGGGATCGGCCTGGGGACGGCTGCGCGAGGCCGCAGACGCGCATCGGGCGTGGATCGAGGTGGGGGCGGTGGCGGCGGCGGTGCTGATACTGCTGCTGTCTGTGCTGCCGAACCTGGCCAACCACCCGACGCTGACGGACGACGAGGCCTGGGTGATGTCGGCGTCCTACAAGCTGGCGACGCAGGGGGTGTTTGGTTCGGACATGTTCCGCGGCTTCTACAACGCGGACCAGCACTACTTTTTCAATATGCCGGGCCACCACTTCGTCGTGGCGGCCGCCTTCAAGCTGCTCGGCGCGGGCGTCGTCCAGGCGCGGCTGGTCGGCGTTGCCTACGGCGTCGCCACTATCGCGCTCACGTACCTGTTCGCGCGCAGGCTGTACGGCGTGCCGGCGGCGGTGCTGACTCTGGGGCTGCTGCTGTTCCTGCGCCTGAACATGGGATTCGACACCGGCCTGCCCCTGCAGGAGCTGGCCTCGAACGCGCGCTACGACCTGGCGCCGGTGCCGTTCATGCTCGGCGGCGTCGCTGCTTCTGCTCGGAGCGGTGAAAGGCAGGCGGGGCGATGCCGAAGCGGGAGCCCCTGACGCCCAACAGCCGCGCCGCTATCTCGGGCGCGCGGCCGCGGCCGGCGCGCTCTTCGGCGTGGCGACTCTGCTGCAGTTCTACGGCGCGTTCATCATCCCCGTCGCGGTTGTCTTCCTGGCGCTGGAGGCGCTGCCGGCGAAGGAGCGCGCGCAGGCTGGCGGCCGCGCTGGTCGGCGCGGCGGCCCTGGTCTGCCTGCCCTACGGCGTCTACGCGCTGGCTAACCTGGACGACTTTCGCGGCCAGGCCGGGCACCGTCGACCGGCGCGACGACTTCTCGAAGCCGTCCTTCTACATCAATAGCCTGGCGCACGAGCCGGACCGCTTCCTGCGGCCGCTGGCCTTCAAGGAGGTGCCGAAGGGCGAAGACCCGCGCCTGGTGGAGCCTCGGTTCTTGAGCCTGAGCGAGATCGCCGTGCGGCGGCCCTCGGCGAAGCTCGGCGTGCTGGTGGGCCTGCCGCTGGCGATCGGGTTCGCGGGCTGGCGGGCTTTCAAGGAACGCAGCCGCGGCGACCGCCTGCTATTCCTGGCGCTGGCCGGGCTGTGCGCGCAGTACGCGCTGTTCGAGTCGGCGAAGCTGTACATCTACTGGATCGCCGTTGTGCCGTTTCTCTGCACCGGCATCGCCGGGGCGGCGATCTGGCTGCTGCGGCCGCCGCAGGGCGACCGCCTGAGGCTGGTGCTGGCCGCCGGGACGCTGGCCTGCCTGCTGCTGGTCTTCGCCGAGGGGACGGCGGCGCGGCTCAGCGGCCTGCGGACGGCGTCCGGCGAGACGGAGTACGGCCGGCTGGGCGATCTGATTCACGAATCCGTGCCCGCCGGCTCCCGGGTCGTCGGCAGCACCTCGCTGTGGTGGTCGATGCGCGACACAGACTATCGCAGCTACTTCATGTTTTTCTACGTGACCTCGCCGGACGCGGGGCCGTATCGCTCCACGATCAGCGGCTTTCTGGAGGGGGCCAAACCTCAGTACCTGGTCCTGACGAGACTGGGCGTCGAGGAGCTGGAGAAGCACCTGTCGCCAGGCGACCGCCAGGACTACGAAGCGTACAAGGCGGCGCACGGGCAACTGTTGCGGCGGATCGAGGGGACAGACGCGAAGTCTTACGGATACGTTGAGATCTGGCGCCTGCAGTGAGAGCGGCGCGACGAATCGACTAGAATCGAAATCGCATGGCAGAGCAGGGCCGCGCCGCGGCAGCTCCCTTTATCCCCGCCCTGAACCTCGCTCGCGTTCAGCTGGAGGCCCGGCCTTGGCTGCGGGCGGGCCTGCCCGCGCTCGCGATGGCGGCGGTGGCGCTGGTCGCCGCCCTGCATTACGTGCGCGCTCCCGGCGTGCTGCGGCCGGTGTTCGACGACAGCTACATCAGCCTGCTCTTCGCGCGCAATCTGGCCGAGCACGGCAAGCTGACGTTCGACGGCCAGAGCTGGTCGACGGGCGCGACCAGCCTCCTGCACGTGACGGCGCTGGCGACGCTGATCAAGCTCGGCCTCGACCCCTTCAACGCCAGCATCGCCTTCGGCGTCGCCTGCCACGTCGCGCTGGCGCTGGCGGTCTACTGGCTGGCCTGGGCAACGTTCAGGAGCCTGATCGCGGCAACCGCGGCGGCCTTCGTCATCGCCCTGATGAACTACGCCGCCTTCGATGCCGGCAACGGCATGGAGACGTCGCTGTTCATGGCCCTGGTCGCGGCGTCGATGGCCGCCGTGATCTCGCTGCGGGGGCTCCGGGGCCGCCTGGCCGCCGGGGGGCTTATCGCGCTCTCGATCCTGGCCCGGCCAGAGGGCGTCTTCTTGATCCCGGCAGCGGCCGCCTACCTCTGGATCGATCGACCGCGGCCGGCGGAGTACCGCGACATGACCAGGGACGCCGCGGCGATCGTCGCCCCGGGAGTGCTGGTGCTGGCGTTGCTGTCTCTGTTTTCGCTGCTGGTCACGGGCGATCTGACCCCTGGGACCGGGACGGCAAAGCTGCACTTCTTCCAGGACAATCTCCTGCCTCTGGGGGCGAAGTTCCAGACCGCGGGCGACTTCATGGGCCTGTTCTGGGGGCCGCTGCTGCCAACGCTGCTGATCGCCCTCTTCGCCCCCCGCCGGCGCGAGACGCTGCTGCTGGCCTTGTTCGCGGCGCCGATGATGGCGTTCTACATCTGGTTCTTCCCCGGCGGCCTGTCGCACTACTTCTACCGCTACCAGCATCCGGTGTTGCCGCTGCTGGCGGTCATGGCCGGGGGTGGCGCGGCGTTCCTGGTCGAGCAGGTCCTGCACCGCGAGGTGCTGGTGAAAGCGCTGGCGGTGTGCGGCCTTATCGTCCTGGTGCTGCCCCTGTGGAAGGAGTACGAGACCTGGCGCGTCCTCTACCGCGACGCCTCCTTCGAGACGCTGGCCGACCTCGAAACCATGGCGCGCGATCTCAACACGATCGTGCGCCCGGACGAGACCCTCGCGACGCACGATATCGGCGCCGTGAGCTACTTCGCCAACTACAAGGTCCTGGACCTGGTGGGGCTGGTGAACCCGGACGTGGTGAAGTTCCACGACGGCCGCCGCGTATCGGAGTACATCGACGCGGTGCGGCCGCAGTACCTGCTGATCTTCCCCTACTGGGACCTGCAGTTCCTGCACCTGGACCCGGCCGCGCACCCTGACCGCTACGAGTTGGTGAAGGTCTATCCGGGCCGAAACATCCGCCCCGACCCCTACGTGCTGTACCGGATCAAGTATCCCGATTAGGGCCGAAGCAATTCAGCACCTCAGCAGTTCAGCAGTTCAGCCAGAATTCCTGTCATTCCGGTGCCAGGAGGAATCCCGGCGAGCGAGCCACGAGTGGAGGGAGCGCGGTGGAAGCGAACCGCCTTCTCCGAAGCTCAATGGTCTCCTGGCGACACGGGAATCCTCCTCGCGTCGGACTGACAGGGGCAAGCCTGACCCGCTGAAGCGCTGAAGTGCCGACAAGCTGAAATGCTTCCCGCTCGCTCACGTGTCCGGGGCGGCGAAGCGGTCCATTGGATCGGCGTATCCCCGCTCCCTCGGGCGCATGACGACGATCAGCACGGCGCCGGTGATGAAGCCGCCAACGTGCGCCCACCAGGCGATGCCGGTGCCCGCCGTCGCGCGGCCGAGCTCGCCGATGCCGGAGAAAAGCTGCGTCAGGAACCAGATGCCGATGAGGAGGGCCGCCGGCACGAAAAAGGGTATGAAGAACAACGGCAGGATGATCACCTGGACGATGGCCGTGGGGAACATGACCAGGTAGCCGCCGAGGACGCCGGCAATCGCGCCCGAGGCGCCGACGGCCGGGGTGGTGTTGTCGAGCGACAGGGCCGTCTGGACGGCAGCGGCGCCGAGGCCGCAGGCGAGGTAGAACGCCAGGTAGCGCCGGTGCCCGAGCTTGTCCTCGACGTTGTCACCGAAGATCCACAGGAAAAGCATGTTGCCGATGATGTGGGCCCAACCGGCGTGCAAGAACATGGCCGTGAACGGCTGGATCAGTTCGCGGTGGCCGGAGGGACAGACGGCCGCAAGCGCGAAGGCGATTGGCGCCGGAGTGCAGGCCGAACTCCTCCGCCACGCAGGCGGAGACGAAGCCCCAGTCGTAGAAGAAGCGGGTGAATTCGCGCTCCGTGGTGTAGGTGAAGGTGGTGTAGAGGAAGACGGCGATGTTGATCGCGATCAGCGTCCAATTGACGTATGGCGTCGTTCGGCGCCGGACGAAGTCGCCGATCGGGATCACGGCCTCATGCTACGCCATGCCGGAGGCTGGCACGCCGTCGCGAGGCACGGGCATCGGCTTGCCGGAGCGAGGCCGGCACGGCCGCAGCATTCCGTCATTGCGAGGCCCTGGACGCCGGAGGCGGAAGGGCCGTGGCAATCCCGGGCGCGCGAGTGTTGTGCGCAACTACCTCATGCTCGCCACCCGCTCAGATTGCTTCGCCGGCGGCGGTCGCCGTCGTCGAAATGACGGACGTGGGGGCGCGGCGACCGCCTCGGCGCAATGACAGACGCGGCCTAGAAGTCGATGCCCGGCTGGGCCTTGATGCCCTTCTGGAAGGGGTGCTTGACCTCGCGCATCTCCGTCACCAGGTCCGCGAAGTCGATCAGCTTCTGGGGGGCGTCGCGGCCGGTGATGATGACGTGCAGGTTCGTCGGCCGCTGCCGCAGCATCTCGATGACCTCGTCGATGTCGAGCCAGCCGTAGTTCAGGGGATAGGTCATCTCGTCCAGAATGACGATGTCGTAGTCGCCGGAGTCGATCTTCTCCTTGCAGCGCTGCCAGCACTCGCGGGCCAGGGCCTTGTCCTTCTCGATGTCCTTCGACAGCCAGGTGAAGCCGCCGCCGAGAGGGATCATCTCGATGCCGAGCTTGCGCGCGGCCCGCTCCTCGCCGTAGTTGGAGGTCTCGCTCTTGATGAAGGAGAGCATGACGACGCTCCAGCCGCGGCCCGAGGCGCGCAGCACGACCCCAAGCGCGGCCGTGGTCTTACCCTTGCCGTTGCCGGTGTAGACAATGACCAGGGGGTTGCGTTTCGCGACTGGCATGTCAGTTGGCCGCGACCCGGATGCTCGACCGGCCGCGCCGGGAGCATTGTAGGCCCTAGATGTCGAGGAGAGGCAGAAAGCGCTTGTCGGAACGGTAAGGGCCGACGATCGCCAGGTTCAGGTTCTTCCGCACGAGTATCTTGTCGATGACGCGCGTCACGTCGGCCGGGGTCACGGCCTCGATCCGCTCGACCACGTCTTCGGGGCTGAGGATCTGGTTCGTCAGCATCTCCTGGCCGCCGAGCCAGCCGGAGACGGCGCGCGTGTCTTCCATGCGCAGGAGCACGCGGCCCTTGGCCAGCTCCTTCGCCTTGCGCAGCTCCTCCTCCGGGATGCCGTCCCTCAGCTTCACCATCTCGCCGATCAGGGCGACCACGGCCTCCCGGCCACGGGAGGGGTCGACGGCGGCGTAGACGCCGAAGGAGCCGGTGTCGAGGAAGTGGGAGACGTAGCTGTGGACGTCGTAGCAGAGGCCCTGGCGCTCGCGCAGCTCCATGAACAGCCGGCTGCTCATGCTTTCGCCGAAGAGGACGCGAGAGGTCGAGCGCGTAGCGGTCGGGGTGCTTGAGCGACAGGCCTCGCACTGCCATGGCGATGTGTGACTGCTCCGTGCGCTTGTAGAGGACGCCGCAGCGTGGCGCCTCCTGGCCGTCGCTGGCCGGGAACCAGGCGCCGGGCTCCCGGACGCCGATCGCCCGCGAAGCGGCTCTCGATCAGCTCGCGCGTCTCGATCGTGGCCGATGTTGCCGGCGACAGCGACGACGATGTTGTTGGGCACGTACTGGCGGGCCATGTAGTCCATGATCATCTCCCGCGTCAGGCCCTCGATTGACTCCCTGGTGCCGGCGACGTCCCAGCCCAGGGGCTGATCCGGCCACAGCAGCTCATCGAGCAGGAGGTCGACCTGCTGGCCGGGGGAGTCGGCAACGGAGGCGAGCTCTTCGAGCACGACCTTGCGCTCCTTCTCGATCTCTTCCGGGTCGAAGATCGGGCCCCTGCACCAGGTCGACCAGCACGTCGACGGCCAGCTCCATATGCGGCCTCGCGACCTTGGCGTAGTAGACCGTGAACTCGCGGTCGGTCGCGGCGTTGAGGATGCCGCCGACGCCGTCGATGGCCTCCGAGATCATCAGCGGCGTTGGCCGCTTCTCGGTGCCCTTGAACAGCATGTGCTCGACGAAGTGCGAGACGCCGGACTCCTGCGCGGTCTCGTAGCGGGAGCCGGCGCCCACGTAGATGCTGACGGCCACGGAGTAGGTATGAGGCATCTCGGAAGTCAGCAGGCGGAGACCACCGGGGAGGATGGTTTTTTGGTAGGTAGTTGTGGGGAAGGCTTCGGACATAGTTTGCGGGGGATGCCGGCCGCGGAGCGCCAGCGTGCCGGTAGTTTAGGAATGGCAGGGGTAAGGGTCAAACGAGGGAAGAGCGGTCAGCAGTTCGGCACTTCAGCCGCAGGCACCAGACACCTGCCGCCCGTCGTCCTTCGACGGGGCTCAGGACCACCTTCGATGGCGCTCCGGATGAGCGCATCAGCACTTCAGCATTTCAGCACTTCAGCCGGAGGCGCCGGACACCTGCCGCCCGTCCGCCCTCGCGACGGGGCTCAGTACCATCACTTGGCATCGGCCCACGACTTCGCTTGTCCGTCTGTCGCTGCCGCCCGCGACGTCGTAGCCGACCCACAATCGGCAGGGCACGTTGACATCGTTCGGGCAGGACGCCATCATCGCCCTTGGCGTGATCGTGCTCGAGATCGACGACTGACCGATGACAACTTCCCACTGGACGTC
Organism: uncultured Chloroflexia bacterium; assembly: GCA_963703905.1. GTDB lineage: Bacteria > Chloroflexota > Dehalococcoidia > DSTF01 > WHTK01 > DATLYJ01. The sequence continues at coordinate 147,300 of CAVPFY010000003.1, read as the reverse complement.
TGCCCTTACCAACTTCCTCGACGTGGTGCTCGCCGACCTGGCAGCGCTTGTCCGTGAGTGTCCCGACAATGTGTGGGAACTGAGCATGTGGGACGTCACGAAGGACCAGGGTTGGGGACGTCCGCAGCCGCCGATGCTCGCGAACGGGGACCCCGACCCGCGGGGCGTGGACGCGCACTCGGCCGTCTGGTACACCACGCTTCACCTGGTCTACACGCTCGACTGGAACTTCTCGGCGCGCGCGTCCTCGTGGGAGCCGCCGCCGCCGTTTCGGACAAGCGGCGCTAGGGTCAGGTCGCCGGGCATGGACCCTCCGCTCCCGCAGCGGACGTACACGCGCGAGGAGTTGCTGTCCTACATCGCGTACGTCCACGAGAAGGCGCGCACGACGCTCGCGGCGGTGGCAGCGGACGAGGCCACACTCGCCGGCCACGGCCGGACATCCGCCGACTGGCTCGTCGCAGGCTTCGGCCACGCGATGGGCCACTTTGGCAACCTCCAGACCTTCCTCTGGCAGCACCGGCGATAGACGGTTGGGAGCATGCGCGCGCGCCGTGAGCTTCGCCCGCGCGGCCTGCTACTGCGGCAACAGCTGCCTGACCGGCTCATTGGCGCACCAAGCCGCGCTCCAGCGCCCGCGCCCGAGGCCGGCCGTGGCCTGCGCCTACTGCGGCGCCGCCTTCACGGCCAGACCAAGGAGGGCGAAGTTCTGCGGGAAGCGCTGTAAGGAGAACGGGGGCTATCGTCGCAGGCGAGCCGCCGGGAGAGACACCTGCTATTGGTCTTGCTGACTTCCTTGCAGACGGAGGGCGGCTCTCGTCACGCGCGAGCGCCCCGCGCCGGCAGTCCTCACGACGCGTATTTCATGTACTATTGGGGGCACCGGTTGACGGTCGGATATTTGCTCACAGGCTAGGGAGAGTATGGATATGGAAGGCCGTGCACAGAAACTAGTATCGCTCTCACCCTGGGTAGTATCCGCCGGTGTCGTCATCCTGCTGGCCGGGCTGGCCTGGGACGCGGTCCTGCATAGCCTCGATCCCAACCTGGCGGCCCGCGAGGGCATCTTCAGCCTTACCAATCCCGGTCACGTGCTCTTCGCCAGCGGGATCGCGATCATCGTGGCCGGCGCGCTCATGTACTTTGCCGGCAAGGCGCTGACAACGCCCCGCCCGCTCGCCTACGCACTGCCGGCTGCCGCCATGGTGACACTTGCGGCGGCCTCATTCGCGCTCGCGGCGTCCACCGGAACTCTGGGCGGGCCGGCACATGTCCACGAGGACGGTACTGTGCACACGCACCAGGAGCACCAGGAGTTCGAGGCACAGCAGGCGAGCAGCGCAGGATCTGGCAGTGGCCTGGTGCACGACCACGGCAACGCTATCGCGTTCACCGCCGGCGAACTCGAGGCAGCGGCTCTCCTGGTGACGGATACGAAGGCGGCAGCAGTGCGTTTCGAGGACCTGGGCGCTGCGCAGTCGGAAGGCTACTACCAGGTGGCACCTGCCCGAAACGGCCTCGTCCACTACATGCACACTGGCTATAACAGGGACGGCCGCATCCTGGACCCTGGGCATCCGGAGTCCCTGATTTACCTGCGCTTGACTAACGGAAGCTGGAAGCTGGTCGGCGTGATGTACCGCATGCCGAGCCCGGACCAGCCGGGACCTCGCGTCGGCGGCGCTCTGACCGTCTGGCACGCGCACGACAATCTATGTACAGCAAACGGCCGCGTGGTCGGCACGAACAACAATGGCAGCTGCCCGACTGGCAGCGTCGGCGGTAAGACGCCGGAGATGCTGCACGTCTGGCTCGTAGCCAACCCGAACGGCGTGTTTTCCGACGACATGGAGCCGGCTGCGTTGGGCGATCTGGTGCAGTCGCAGGCGAACCGGTAAGGTTACTGCCGTCCGGGCCTGTCCGGGGCCTGGCCAGCCTCAACTCCCAGCACACCCCGCCAGGACGTGTTCTCGTGAGCATGGCCGGGCCTTCGGCCCGAAGCCGGTCGTCGCTTTCACCTACTATGGCGTCGTCTTTATCGGCAAGAGGAGGCGAGCGAGGTTCTGCGGCGTCCGGTGCAAGGAGAACGCTGGGTATCGGAGGAGGGCAAGTCAGTTCGTCCAGAGCACGTCGCCGGACAAGTCTGCTGGATGCTCCTTTAACGCGAACACGGCGTACTCGCGCTTGGAATCGCCGATCGTGGTGTCATCGCCGTGGCCGGGATGGACGCTGACGGCGTCCGGCAGGGCGTAGAGCTTCGCGCGGATGGATTCGATCTCCTGGCGCAGGTCTTCGGGCTTCATGGTGCGGCCGGGGCCGCCGGGGAACAGCGTGTCGCCCGAGAGCAGGTGGTCACCGACCAGGAGGCAGATGCTTCCGGGCGTATGCCCCGGCGTGAACAGCACCCTCACAGTTAAAGAACCAACCGCGAGCTCGTCGCCGTCCGCGAGGGTACGTTCGACCTCGCGGCCGGCGGCGTCCTCCGCGTGGCAGGCGACGGGGGCTCCGGTCTTCGTCCTCAGGGCCTCGATCCCGCCCCAGTGGTCGCCGTGCCTGTGCGTCACCACGATCGCGCTTACCGTCAGGCCTTCGAGGGCCGGAAAGACCTTTTCGCTGTCCTGTGGGGCGTCGACGACGATAGCGTCGCCCGAGGCGGCGTCAGCGACGACGTAAGCATTGTTCGCGAACGGGCCTAGTGGCCCCACCTTCACCAGCCTGAGGTTACCTTCGCCGAACTCGCGCATCATGTTTGACCCTGTCCTTCCGATATTCCCCTAGGAGAGACCACCTAAGGGGAATGAATGTGGAAACTTGGGGCGCCTACCTAGGTATCTCCCCTAATCTTTCCCGATTTTCTGCCGATTCTAGCCTCAGAGCCAACGTGCGTCCCCGCCGGAGCGCGGGAGTGGGGTAGTCAATGCTGAGCAAGACACGGGGTACACGTACCACGACCAGAAAGCGGGAACGCGGCCAGGCGCTGGTCGAGTTTTGCCTCATGGCGCCGATACTCATTGTCCTGCTGATCGGGCTGGTTGAGCTGGGCAACGGCCTCAACTCCTACCTTACAGTCCTGGCCTCCGCGCGTGACGGCGCCCGCCTGGGCGCGCAGGGCGCCGCCACCGATACCGAGATCCGCAACCTCATCGGCAAAGAGACCGAGCGGTTGCCGACGGACATACCCACGGCCTGTAACTCCAGCACAGCGCCCGGGGTCTGCATCACGCACACCACGCTGTCTTCGGTGAACACCGTCAAGGTGGAGGTTTGTTACAACCACGACATGATCATAGGACTTCCCGGACTCCTCCCCGACCCGCTGTTGATGTGCTCGCGCACCGCCATGAGGGTGGCATCGTGAGGCTGTTCCGGCCGCCATCGGCGCCAGGAAGACAGCGCCGGCAAGTCCAGGCTGCGCCGCGCCGGCGAGCGCGGCCAGGCGATCGTCGAGTTCGCCCTGGTCTCGATCGTGTTCTTTTTCCTCGTCTTCGGCATCGTCGACTTCGCGCGGTTCTTTCAGTCCTGGGTAACATTGCAGCACGCCGCGCGCACCGGCGCCCGCTACGCCGTCACCGGCCAGGTGACCTGCACGGGCTTTACGGACGACCGCGATGCCTGCATCACGCTCAAAGCCAAGACCGCGACGACAGGCCTGACCGGCGGAGGCTCCTCCGGCACCGACGTGACGGTGTCGTTCAAGAGCTGGCAGTACCCGGATTATGCCGACCCCGCGACCGTGGACGATTCCGGAAGCCAATGCGACGCGGTCGAGGTAACGGTGACCTATACGCACCACTTCGTGCTGCCGGTCCTGACCGCAATCGCGCCGTCCGGGGTGACGCTGCACGGCAGCCAGCGGATGGTCAACGAGCCCTTCGGTCCCTGCCTCTAGCGCCTTAAACCCGTTTCGCGACCTGAAAGATGGTCGTGTGGCGTAGCCGCGCCAGGTCGCGGCCGTCCTCACCGACGATCACACCGTCGAATACGGCGTAGTGGTGGCCCTTGCGCTCGAACGCCTGCCGGAACGCCCCGGCGACCGTGACGGTCTGGCCGGCCTCGGCGCGGGCGAGGTTCTGGATATGGCTGCGGGCGTGGATTGCCGGCCCGTAGCTGTAGGAGTGGTGCAGGAGCGGTGTCATGCGGCCGGCGATCCAGCCGGGGTGTAGCACCGGGCTCTCGCCGATGAAGATCGGCTCCTCTTCCCGCTCACGCTCCAGCGAAAACTTGCGGGCCTCGTCCTTCGAGACTGCCACGGCCATGGGCCGCAGGTCCAGGCCGACAGGAGCGATGTCCAGCGTCAGCTGTGGCGTCACGTCCGGGCGGGGCTCGGCGGCGCGACGGGCGGGCATCTTGAGGTCGTCCAGCCAGGGCGCCCGGCCGAGGCCGAGCTCGCCGGAGATGCAGGTCTCGCCATCCTGGTTCGTCATCGCCAGGTCACAGGCTCCGTCGTCGCGCTCCGTCACCCTCGCGGTCATCTCGTCGCCGGGGTAGGTAGGCCGCCGGAAAGAGACGTCGGCCCAGCCGACCTCCAACCAGGCCGGCCCCAGCGCCTGCAGGATCGCGGGCGCGGTCCAGCCGTAGACGATGACGCCGCCGACGAGCGCGGCTTTATAGCCGTAGTCTCGCGCCCCCTGATTGGCATGGATCACGTTGCCGATGTTCATGTTGTCAGGGTCTTCCATGAAGGCCGTGATGTGGCGCTCGCCGAAGCGGCGTGTTGTGGTCATGTTCGCTTCCTCCTCGTGGTGCCTCGCATTGTAGGGGAAACCTCACCCCCCGGCCCCCTCTCCGAAAAACGGAGAGGGGGAGTCGGGATGGGAGGCGGGAGGGCGACGGTGTGTGGTGCCGCAGGTAAAAGCGAATGTCATTCCGACGCCAGGAGGAATCCCGGATGCGCGCTTGCTACTGCCACAAAGACCAATGCCCAGGGTCGAGGCCCGCGCCGGGATTCCTCCTGGCGTCGGAATGACAGATAGGCGTCGGGTGCTTGAACAGATGGCGCCAGCACCGGGATTCCTCCTGGCGTCGGAATGACAGATAGGGCGTCGGGTGCTTGAACAGATGGCGCCAGCACCAGGATTCCTCCTGGCGTCGGAATGACAGATAGGGCGTCGGGTGCTTGAAGTGACAGCGAGTACACGTCGTGGGCTGTCCCTCAGGCGATGGCCCAGTCGCGCATGACTTCGGCCGTGTGCTCGCCGGGGAAGGCCGGGGCGGGACGGGAGGCGGCGGCGGGGCCGCCTTCGAGGCGATGAGGGGCGGCCGGGGATGCGGGCGATGGCGCCGTCGGGGCCGGGGACTTCGCGAAAGAGGCCGCGCGCCTCCAATTGCGGACAGGCGAAGAGGTCGTCCACGGTCTGTACAAGCGAGAAGGTGAGGTCCAGGGCCTCCGCTTCTTCGAACCATTGCCGGGCGGTTTTGTGGGCGAAGGGTGGCACGAACAGGCTCAGGTATTCGTCCCAGTTTTGCATGCGTCCTTCGGCCGTCTGGAAGCGCTCCTCGGCCAGCTCCGGCACGCCGACGAGCTTCGCGACGCCGCGCATATCGACGGAGGCGACGGCGCCGGGCGCGCAGTAGACGAAGCGATCCGAGGCCGGGACCATGCGCAGGGCCTGCTTGATCCGCTGCTCGCGCCGCGCCACCTGGCCGCGATAGGCGTAGCGGGTGGTCTGGCTGTAAGTGTGGGCCGCCATCGCCTCGACCATCGACACGTCGACGCGGCGGGGCCAGCCATCGCGGCGGGCGGCGCGCACCGCCGCCAGCGTCGCCGAGGCGGCGGCGAGACCGCCGGTCAGGGCGGCGGCGTAGGGCGGCAGTTGCATCGGCGGCTGGTCCCACTCGCCGGTGAGGAACATGAGGCCGCTGGCGGCCTGAATCGTAATGTCGGCGGCCGCCCAGGCTGACCTGGGGCCAGAGAGGCCGAAGGCACTCACGGAGACGATCGCCAGCTTCGGCGCCAGGGTCTCGAAGTCGGATGGCGTCAGGCCGGCCGCGGCCGCGCCCTGCCGCGAGAAGTCGCCGATGGCAACGTCCGCGGCCGCGACCAGCGCTTCGAGGGTGCCGCGGCCGGAAGCCACCACGCCGCGCTTGCCGTCGTTAACGAACGCAAATGCGCCGCCCTCGCCGCCACCCCAGCGCGACGGTTGGCGCCGCAATGGGTCGCCGTCATGCGGCTCCACCTTGACCACGTCCCAGCCCACCTCGGCCAGAAGCTTCGCGGTGTAGGCGCTGCCGACGCCGGTCGAGAGGTCGATGGCGCGCGGGGCCGCGCTCATAGGCCTGCCCGATCGCGAGCGGCCTTCCAGCCGTCGAAGGCGGCGTCGACGCGGGACAGCTCGCCGCGCTCGAGGCCGAGGCGTTCGGCGTCCGCCGCCACGGGTCGTGGCGTGGCCGCTGACGGCCCTTCGCCGGAAACGCCGGCGGCGAAAGCGGCGTCGACTTCGGCATCGCTCAAGCCGGCGACATCACGCAGGATCGCGCGGGAATTGGCGCCTACGGGGCGCGGTTCGCGCATCTCGAGGCCGGGGCCGCCGCCCCAGGCGGGCCCGCCGTGAGGGTAGTGGCCCTCGAAGCCGGGCACGGTGCGCGACATGAGCCCGAAAAAGCCGCGCGACCACAAGTGGTCATCGGCAAGCTGGCCGGAGCTGTCGGCGACCGCGGCGGCGGCGATGCCCGCGCGCTGAAGACGCTCGACGGCCTCTTCAGCGCCCATCTTCGATACTCGCAGCGCAACGTTCACTTCCGGGAGGGAGCCGGCAACACCAAGGGCCGCGGACAGCGCCGGGAGCTGGTCGTGCCGCGCGGCAAGGGCGACGTGGCGGTCGTGGCCGCGGGCGCCGAAGACACCGTGGACGGCCCAGCCGGCGTCGCTATTCGCGGACCGAGCGGGCAGCGGCGCGCCAAAAGCGCGCTCGGCGATCGCCGGCCCCAGGTGGCTCACCGAGGTTTCGTAAAGCGAGATGTCGATGTGCTGGCCTTCGCCGCCGCGGTCGCGCTCGTCCAGGGCCGCGAGGACCGCATAGGCGCAATACAGGCCGCAGGTGTTGTCGGCGTAGACGATGGTGCCGGGGCGCCCCGGCCAGGCAGCGGGGTCACCGATGAGCAGGTTGTGGCCGGAGACGGCCTCTGCGCCCGGGCCGAACAGGGGCCGCTCGCCCCAGGGCCCATTAGTGCCGTAGCCGGTCAGTGAGACATAGACGACCTTCGGGTTCAGGGCGCGCACGCCGGCGTAGTCGATGCCGTAGCGGCGCATCACCCTTGGCGTGAAGTTGTGTGCGACAACGTCGCAGGCGGCGGCGACCTTGAGGAAGACCGCGGGACCGCCGGGAAGGGAGAGGTCTATCGCCAGCTGGCGCTTGTTGCGGGTGGGGTCGGCCTCAACTGATGGTGGCGGCGCCGGCCGATTGTGGGACTGGACGCGGATGACCTCCGCGCCGAGGTCGGCAAGGTGGCGCGTTGCGAACGGCAGCGCCGCAGCCTGCTCCATCGAGAGGACGCGCACGCCGGCGAGGGGCAGGTCGGTGTTGGCGAAAGCCTTCCACTCGGTCACAAGGCGCATCCTACCAAAGGTTCGCGCGATCGCTCGCGCCGGCCTCAGTCGTCACTGGAGGACGCCCTCGCGCGACGGCGTCCGTCATTGCCAGGAGGCGGTCGCGGCCGACGAAGCAATCTGAGCGCCCGGACACGCCTCAGAGTTCCGCGACCGCCTTCTGCCTCTCAACCTCAGGCCTCGCAGCGACGGAGCCTGGAGTATCGAAGAAATCTATCAGGCGAGCGCGCGGATTAGACGGTGATGGATTGTCTTTGATGCGGCGCGGGCAGAGACTTACGCATAAGCGAGTTGACCCAAGGGAGCAGAAGATGAGTAACGGTTATTGGCAATCGTCCCTCCGCGCGCGCATCAGCCGCAGAAGGGCACTGACTGGGGCGGCGGGCGCGGGAATGGGGGCGGCGGCGCTGTCGCTGGTCGGTTGTGACGGCAGCGACAAGCCCACGGTTACGTCTGACGTCACGATTACGGGCGGCCTTGCGCAGCCCAAGGATACCAGCGCCATCGCGGTCAAGGGCGGCACCTATAAGTCCGTGACCACGGCGGACGTCCAGACCTTCGACGTCGGCGAGACCAGCAACTTCACGGCCTACGGCGCAGCGCCTTTTGTCTACGCCAAAATTGTCAAGAGTAAGTCCGTCCCTACCCAGCCGGTGGGAAAGGAGATCGACGGCGACCTCGCCGAAAAGTGGGAAGTCAACAACGACGGCACCCAGTGGACCTTCCGCATTCGCGACGCCAAAATGTCGCCCGCCGCACCCCTCAACGGCCGGGCGGTCGACATGGAGGACGTGAAGCTGAGCTGGGACAGGTTCTTCTCCAAGAATCCTCGCCGCGGCCGCTACACAATGATCGACAGCGTCACAACCCCCGACGCCAAGACCATTGTCTTCAAGCTCAAGTACCCTTACGGGCCTTTCGGCAAGATCATGGCGGACAACAGCGCCTTCTGGGTCATGCCCAAAGAAGTTGCGCAGGGCAAAGTCGACTACCGCAGCACTGCCGCCGGCATGGGCCCCTACATGCTGGAGGAATACCGCCCGTCCAGCTTCGTTAACTGGAAGGCCAATCCGAATTACTGGGAGGCAGGTCTGCCGTACGTCGACCGCTGGGAGTTCCCCATCGTCGCCGAGTACGCGACGCGGCTGGCGCAGTTCAAGGCCGGCAACATCTACAGCATCACGCCGAACACGCAGGACATCACTTCGCTTAAGGGGGACGTGTCGAAGGCCCTGATCTACCAGCCCGACTTTACCGTGGGCTGGCCGGTGATCTTCTTTGGCCGCACGGACCCGGTGTTTAACGGCTGGAAGGGCGACGTACGCATACGGCGCGCCCTCTCCATGGCTATCGACCGCGGCCTCTACAACGACACGTTCTACAACATCCCTACGCTGAAAGCGGCCGGATTCGGGAATATCGAGTCGCGCTGGCACAACATGCTCTCCTGCGGCTGGCCCTACTGGCTGGACCCGCAGAGCAAGGAGATGGGCTGGCCGGACAAGGCCCCCGGCCTCTGGTACAAGTACGACGTCGCCGAAGCCAAGAAGCTTCTGGCGGCTGCCGGTTACCCAAACGGCATCGACATGGACGTGCACTACGCCACCATCTTCCTGGCCGGCGCCGTCTTCCGCGCTCAGGTGGAGGCGACGATCGGTTTCTGGCAGGAGGCCGGCTTCAAGGTGAAACAGGTACCAGAAGACTTCAACAACGAGTTCCTGCCGAAAACCGTGAACGTCGGTAACATGACCGGGATCGCGGTCAGCCCCTCCGGCGAATACAACGAAGTCGACACGCTGCTGGCGGCGCAATGGCAGGTCATCCCCGGCACGGCCAACGACCGCAACCCGCCGGGCTACGACGACCCCCAGCTCAACGCTCTGATCGAGAAGCAGCGCAGGACGCTGGACGAGAACGAACGAACCAAGATCCTTTACGACATCCAGAAGTTCCTCTCCGACAACCTCTGGGGCATCCCCTGGGCGGGACAGGCGACGAGCGGCTTCAGCTTCTACTACCCACAGGTGCAAAACGTCCAGGTGTATCGCGGCGTCCCGGACACCATCACCCGCGTTTGGCTCGACCCGACGAGGGCGTAACCTCACCCCCAACCCCCTCTCCGTCAACGGAGAGGGGGCTTCGGAGAGGGAGGCCAGGCCTTGCGTCTGGCCTTCTTGGTGCTGGATGGGCCACGACTGGTAAGGGTGGGCGCTAACGCCTTGCCACGATTCTCGCGTTGGGCGGCCGGTGGCCTTAATATCCGCGCGATAAGACTTCCCGCACCACTGGAGGGCACTGCCATGGCCGAACCGATACTCGCCGCCCAGCTATCCTTGCTCGTCTCCCGGCTCCTGAACACCTGCGGGCGCGCCATCGCCGACCTGACCCTGGATGAGATTCGCGGCACGCACGACGGCAGGGCCAACAGCATCGGTTTCGACGTCTGGCACATCACCCGCACCGCCGACAACGTCGTGCACTTCGTCTTCGAACGCGAGCAGCCGGTGTGGCTGGCGCAGGGCTTCCAGGAAAAATGGGCGCTGCCCAAGGTGGAGCAGGGCACGGGCATGGACGTGGCGCAGGCCTACGCGTTGCCGTTTCCTGAAGCCGGGGAGTTCCAGCGCTACATCACGGCAGTCTCGGGGGCGATAGTGCCGCGCATCGCGTCCATGTCGGACGAGTACCTTTCGACGAACACGCGCGTCGCGCCCTGGGGCGAGATACCGAGGATGGAGGCGCTGGCGCAGGTGTTGATCGCGCACGGCAACGGACACCTGGGACGCTGCGACCTGGCGCGGACGTTTCTGGGCAAGCCGGGGTTGGGGTTTTAGGGCCACGAGAAGGCGCCAGACCTTGGGCCGGCAGGCGGCAGCGCTACCCACCCTGCCCCCTGTCGACCTCAAGGTCGCCGCTACGTCCGGAATGGGCGCTCAGGCGTCGGCCATCAGCACCTTTTGGGGATGGCGGCCGTCGACGTTGCCGACGAGGTTGCCGTGCACGTTGTAGCCCAGGAGCTCCTGTAGCCGCGGCGCAAGCGCCCGCGCCGTCTCGCGCGGGACGGCCAGGTACTGGTTCTCCTGCTGCCGCAGCCAGCCGGCGACGTATTCGAGGATGACGCCGATGCGCGGTTTCTCGGTGGTGTTGGCGCCGCCGCCGTGGAAGACGCTGCCCAGGAAGAACATCAGCGAGCCCGCCGGCATCACGGCGCGCACCGTCGGCGTGGCGGCGTCGGGCCGCTGCTCGACCCACTTGTGGCTGCCGGGCACGACGTGGGTGGCGCCGTTGGCTTCGGTGAAGTCGTCCAGCGCCCACATGGTGTTGACGACGAACTCGATGTGCGGCCGCGAGACTGGGTAGACGCCGTCGTCGCGGTGCAGGTTCTGGGCCGTCTCGCCGGGGCCGATCTGGATCGCCTGGGGGGCGCTGAGCTGGTAGCTCTTGAGGACGTTGTCCAGCACGCCCAGGACCAGGGGATGCGTCGCCGGGGCGTCGAAGACGCGCGTCTTGGCGAAGAGGGCGTATATGCGGCGCGTCTGAAAGCCCTCGAAGTCATTGCGGCCGGTGCGCGTGACCTCCAGTACGCGAAGGATGTCGTCGCGAATTTCCCTGAGCTGGCCGGCGCCAGTATCCCTTCGACCATCGCGTAGCCGTCGCGGTCCAGCACCTGCGTCACCTGGTCGACGCTTGCGGTAGCACTCAGGCTGGTCATGACGGGCCTCCTGTTCGGGGGATGGGCGTGGGTGCGGCGCAATCCACGTGAACCTGGGTAAATCGAACTCCATGTAGCCGGCGAGTCGTGCCAATGCCTCGATCAGGCCCTGTTGGTGGGGTTTGTCGTATCCGGCAAACCACTGCATCCACGCGACGAACGTCAGGCCTTGGCCAACGTCAGAGTACAGTTACGCCAAGCGTTGGCAGGTCGTTGAAGTGACTTCGCGCGCCTAACGCACGAAGAAGTCGAGGCCCAACACTCCAAAGATCAGCGCCTGCCTCATCGATACGAGACGGACGGCGATGGCAAGCGGCGGAATCCAGCACTGACCCTGCAACGCAACCTGGTAAGCCTCCCGGAGCCGTACCCGCACAGACCGCGTTCACGCAAGAGACCGCTATTCCGCAGTTCGTTTTCGGTTGCCACGGATATTCCCGACCGCGCCGAACCTGTGTCCAGAACCATGTCCAGCTTACGCGCCGGCGAAATAGTTAACGGGACAAGAATCCACAAATGGCGCGGGTCGAACACTGCCTCAACGACAATAGGATCGGGTGGAATCAGACTGCTCGCTCCCGACCATCATTGAGGTCTCCTAATAGAACGGCTCGCATTTCTTCGCCGCTCCTCACCAATGGGACGGCATGAAACAAATACAGCTCTCTTGAGGCCTCAGGATCTGTCTTCCAGGCTTCCGCGAACACCTTCCAGGCCTCTGGCTGAGTCCGTGAGTGACTGATCACAATGCCCCTGTCGGGCCAGCCGCCTTTTTCGCTCAAGACCTCCATCACCAGCCAGTCCCCGTCGTACTGGCGTCTGGCCTCGTCCATCGTTGTCTCGCGGCCCTTGGTCTTCATTTCGGGCCCATTTTACATCGCCACAGCCTGACCGGCGCGGTGGCGTAGAATTGGCGACGCTCGCCAGACGTTTCGAAGGTGGAGGGTGCGGATATGACGCGCAGGCTAAGCATTGGATTCAACTGGCAGGGCAACCAGGACCGCCAGGCCGCGTTCGAGCGCGTGAAGATTGCCGACGAAGCCGGCGTCGACAGCGTCTTCGTGGCCGAGGCCTGGGGCCAGGACGCCTTCACGATGCTCACGCAGCTGGCCGAACGCACCAGCCGCATCAAGCTCGGCACCGGCATCGTGAACTACTACTCGCGCACGCCAGCCGCCCTGGCGCAGCACTTCGGCACGCTCGACGAGCTCAGCGAAGGCCGCATGATCATCGGCCTGGGCGCTTCCAGCGCCAACGTGATCGAGCACTTCCACGGCGTGCCCTTCAACCCCACCCTGGCGCGGATGAGGGAGACCATCGACATCATCAACATGCTGATGGCGAACCAGCCCCTGAACTACAACGGCAAGTGGTTCCACCTGGAGCGCGGCTTCACCCTGCGCTTCTCGCCCCTACCGCGACCACATCCCGGTATACGTCGCGTCCTTCCGGCCGCGTGCGATCAAGGTGGTTGCCGAAGTGGCGGATGGCTGGATGCCGACCATGATCCCGATCCAGCGCCTCAAGGAACAGGTCGACAAATTCCTGGGTTACGCGAAGAAGGCCGGCCGCGACCCGTCGGCGCTGACCGTCCGGGCAGGCGGCGGCGTCACCGTCACGAAGGACCCGGAGCGCGCCCGCGAGGCGAGCAAGGCCGGCACTGCCTTCTACGTGGCCCGCATGGGTGACTTCTACTACCAGCAGCTCTGCGACATGGGCTTCGCCGACGAGGTCAACGGCATCCGCAAGGCCTGGCGCGAAGGCGGCTCGGGCGCGGCTTACGCCGCTGTACCGGACGAGCTCTCGAACGCGCTCAACTGCTTCGGCTCGGTCGAAGAGTGCCGCGAGCGCCTGCAAGAGCACGAAGCGGCCGGCGCGACGCTGCACAGCGTTTCGGTCCAGGGCGCGGAGTCGCCCCTCGAGGAAGGCCGAATCTACGAGCAGCTCCTGAAGTGAGGTCTTTCGAAGGCAAGGTCGCCGTCGTAACGGGGGCGGCCAGCGGGATCGGCGTGGCGCTGGCCGCGCGCTTCGGCCGCGAGGGTATGAAGGTCGTGCTGGCGGACGTGCACCAGGAGTCACTCGACCAGGCGGCCGGCGAGCTGAGCGCGCTCGGCTACGAAGCGCTCGCGGTCAGGACGGACGTCTCGAGGGCCGAGGCGGTCGAGGAGTTGGCACGCGCGACGATCGAGCGCTTCGGCCGGGTTGACATCCTCTGCAACAACGCGGGCGTCGGCGGCGCCGGCCCCGACACCTTCTGGGAGGCCACGCTCGACGATTGGAACTACGTCCTGGGCGTCAACCTGTGGGGCGTGATCAACGGCATCAGGACCTTCGTCCCGATCATGATCGGCCAGGACGCGGAAGCCCACGTCGTCAGCACCGCTTCGGTCGGCGGCCTGGTACTGGGCAGCGGCATCTACGGGATCAGCAAGCACGCCGTGGTCAGCCTGATGGAGGGCCTCCACATCCAGTTCCTGCACAAGTATCCGAAGCTGAAGGCCTCCGTCCTCTGTCCCGGCTACATCGCCACCAACCTTGGCCGCACGACGGCGCGCAACCGCCCCGCGGCCTTGAGCGACGCGCCGCTGCGCGACCCCGGCGCGAGTGGTCCGGCCGCTGCCGGCCGCACCGATACGCGGCGATACATGGCGCCGGCCGAGGTCGCCGAGATCACGCTGCAGGGCATCCGCGACGAGCGCTTCTACATCCTTACGCACGAGGATTTCGACGGCCTGATCACGGCGCGCCTCGAGAACGTCCTCAAACGCCGCAATCCTGACCTGGCGCTGGCGCGCGGAATGCGTTCGGCGCAGCGCTTGGGAGGTGGGCGCGAGAGGACCTGAGATCAGCGAAAGTAGAGAGGACAGGGCAATGGCAGACAAGATTCGCGTCGGAATCGTGGGCGCTACGGTCACGACCGGCGGCAGCGGCTGGGGCGCCAACGCGCACGTCCCGGCGCTAAAGGCGCTGCCGGACTTCGAGCTCAAGGCGGTCTGCACCGCCCACGAGGACACGGCGAAGGCGTCCGCCGCTGCTTTCGGTGCTGAGCTGGCGTTCCACAACATCGACGACATGGCCGCGCACCCGGACATCGACCTGATCGTGGTCTGCGTACGGGTACCGGTCCACCACCAGCTGGTTATGGCCGGGCTGCGCGCGGGAAAGGCGGTCTTCTGCGAGTGGCCGCTTGGCGCCAACCTGGCCGAAGCGCAGGAGATGGCTGGCCTGGCGCGAGAGCGATCGCTGCGCACCCTTGTCGGCCTGCAGGCGAGGAGCGACCCGGCCCTGATGTACGCCCGCGACCTAATCCAGCAGGGCCACATCGGCGAGGTGCTGACCGCCAACCTGAGCATCATCACCCAGGCCCAGCTGGAGCGCGGGCCGGGCCGCATCTGGCAGGGCGAGCGCAAGAACGGCGCCAACACACTGACCATCGCCGGCGGCCACGGCATCGACGCCCTCTGCTTCGTCCTCGGCGAGTTCGCCGAGGTCTCGGCGCGCGTTACGACGCGGATCAAGGAGTGGCGCCACGCGGACTCAGGCCAACCTTTCGCGGTCGACGCGCCGGACAGCGTCACGGTCGCCGGACGCCTCGAGAGTGGCGCCGAGGTGGCGATCCAGGTCGCCGCCGTCCCGGTCAACCCCAGCGGCACCCGTCTGGAGATCTACGGACGCGAAGGGGCGCTTGTGGTGACCGCCGGCTCCGCGAACATCGGGCCCAACCGGCTATTCGGCGCCGGGGTCCGCGAGACGATGTCGGAGATGCCGGCCCCGGACAAGTACAGGCTCGCGCCCGAGGGCACTCCGTCCGGGCCGCCGCGAAACGTCGCTCAGGGCTATGCCCGCCTCGCCGACGCCTGGCGTTCCGGAGAGGCTGTCGGGCCTGACTTCGATCTGGCGGTGAAGCGCCACGCCTTGCTGGAGGCGTTCGAGCGCTCCTCGCGCGAAGGCAGGGCTGTCGTGGTCAGAAGCTGAGGCCGAGACGACCAAGCCGGCGTGACGGCGTCATGACGCGACACCGAGGGTCGCCCGCCTTCCCTTCACTTTGTTATTACACTTCGAGCAGGAAATAAGTGTCCGGGAACGGCACGCTCGGGCCGCAAGGGGCTATGATCGCCGCATCCGCTCCTCCCCGTCCGAAGGTTGAGGTCACGATGCTCCGTGTAACAACGCTCCGAATCTCGGGGAATGCCCCGCCCGCTGGCGGCCCTCTGGCGGCGATCCAGGCGATGAACGACGCCGCCGCGGCAGCGGCCAAAGTACCAGGCGTCAGCAACCTGAAGTGGTACTTCGGCAACGGTGGCCTGGTGTTCGTCGGCGAGTCCGCGAATTACGCCACCGCCGATGCGCTGCTGACAAACTCCGGTTTCCAGACGGCTTTCAGGGCCGTGCTGGCGCTGGGATACGGGATCGCGGAGGACCTGTTCTTTCTCGAGCCGGCACAGGTAATGCCCTTCGCGCCTCCGGCCTGAGAAGTAAGCAGCTCCGGTATCCCCGCCTCCACTGCCGCCGCGACGGCGCGAGGATCGTGACGCCGCGAGCATTGTTCCGCGCCAAGCGAGACTCCAACGAACGGGCGGTTGCCCTTACCCTTTCGTCGAAGGGATATCGCGCGCGATCGATAATGGGTACGCGATGAAGGGAGCCTGAGATGGCGAAGCTTCGACAGGCGGAGCCGTGGCTGCGCGGCTACGAGTACGGCGCTCTGCTGCCGCCTCTGTCGCTCAACCTGATAGTGACCGATACGGAGCGGTCGTGTGCCTTTTATCGCGACGTTTTGGGCGCGGACATCCACTTTCGAGATATCGACTTCGCGGCGATGCGCGTCGGGCCCGCGGAGGTAATGCTGCACGCGGACCACACGCACGACAACCACCCGTGGTATGGCGACCTGCTGGGCGGCATGAAGCGCGGGATCGGCGCCCAGATCCGCCTCCTTGGCATCGATCCGGATGAGACGGAACGGCGTGCGCGAGCGAGCGGCGCCACGGTCGCCGTGCCGACTGTTGACAAGGGCCACGGCTGGCGCGAGGTCTGCGTCCGCGATCCCGATGGCTACGAGTGGTCCGTCGGCGTATTGATCCCGCCCGCGACCGCCGCGCCTCGGCCGGACTGACCCCCGCGCGCGATCGCGCCCGGGCGGCGACTCCTAGCCGCCGCCTGCTATCTCGGCAAGAGGCCGCCATCACCGGTGTTCGGCGGCGTCACAGGGCCTGAAGGCGGCGGGGCGGGGACCGTAAGGACGGCCACGGCGCCGTCAGCCGAGCCCGCCAGGAGGGTGCATTCGTCGGGCGAGAGCGCCAGCAACGTCCCAGGCCTGACGATGTCCGCCACCTGCTGGTTGGTGGCGGTCTCGAAGAAGACGACGTCGCTCTTGTTGCCGCCCACGACCAGGCTTGCATCGTGGTTCAGGGCGGCGGCGAAGGCGCCATTGGGGCCGAGCGAATAGTCCGCAAGCTTCACGCCTGTCGTTGGGTTCCACAACCGCAGGCCCGAGCCGAAGGCGGTGGCGAGGCGGCCCGCCGCGACCGAGATGGCCATGACGAAGTCCTCGTGTTCCAGGGCCGGCCTGAACGCACCGGTCGCGAGGTCCATCACCTGCACGCGCGCACGGGCCAGCCAGATAAGCGACTGGCCGTCCGGCGTGAAGAACGCCGTGTATACCGGCGACCCGGTCATGAAACCCGTGTACTTCCTCACGAAGGAGCCATCCGACGTGCGCCTGACCTCGGCGGCGATCTCGGCACGGAGGCTGACCGCGAGCAGGGCGCCGTCTGGCGAAAGGCCGGCCGAGCTGAATTGCCCGCTGGGGGTCACCGTCCCCAGGTTCTGCTGCGTCAGCAGGTTCCTTAGCTGAATCGAGAGCTCATCCGCCGTCAGCGCTACAACGCCGGAGTCCGGGTTCAGGTCCAGAACGACCGAGGTGCCTGAATAGAGCATCGTCTTCTGGAGCGTCGCGGCGTCGATTCGAAAAACTTCGTTTCGGCCCACGGCCCAGAACGCGTCGCCCGCGCTCGACCATTCCAGCAGCTTGCCCTCGCCCACGGCGACCTGGCCCGTCTGCGTCAGGCTCTGGGCGTTCGACTGCGATATCGGCGTGCACGCCAAGGACGCCGGGGCCGGTGATACGACTTCGCCTGGCGGCGAGGGGGGCGCCGAATCGCTCAGGCCCGCGGCCGCGACAGGCCCCAGCCCCCCACCACCATCGATGCCCGCCAGGCGAGGCCCGAGAACAAACGCGGCTACGGCAATCCCGAAGAATAGCGATGCGCGGAAGGCGCGTCGAAGCAGGACTTCTCCCATCCTGGAGTCTCCTTGAAGACGGTACTGGGAGGTTTATATGCCCCTGTTCAGCGCGCGAGCCATAGCAAAATCAGACGTATTCGGCTGGGATAGCCAACTTGTAATGCCCGCGATTCGCCACGCGGAGGCTGGAGTCACCGGGCGGGCCGGGACTCGAACACAGCGAGCCAGGGGACGGAGCGGAGATTCCTCGCTAACGCCCAGAATGAGCGTCTCGCCTTCACGCCCGGGCGAACGGGCGGCGGCACCATACGGGCGCCTGCGTCTGCCTCCCGATCAAGCGCCGGTTCACCCCTGGGGCTGCTGGGGCGGGGCGACGTTCCGCAGGCCGCGGCCGATGGTGCGCGGGAATATCTCGAACATTTCGTCCGTGGTCCAGGCCGGCCCTTTCGCGAAGGCGCTGGCCTCAATCACCGGCAGTGAGTAGAGGCCGACCTCGTTGCCCCAGATCAGGAAGTCGCGGCCGTTGACGTTCGCGGCTTCATCGGACGCCAGGTAGACCACCAGGGCCGAGATCGCGCTCGGGTCCATCGCGGACATGCCGCCACCGGCGCCGCGCTGCTCGCCGCGTGCAATCGCGGCCTGGCGTGCCGCTTCCATCTCGGGCGAGATGGTCAGGCGCGTGGCGGCGCGAGGGCGCAGGGCATTACAGGTCACGCCGTAGCGGCCGAGGTCTCGGGCGACGGTGCGGGTGAGCCCGATAATGCCCTCTTTGGCGGCGGAGTAGTTGACCTGGCCGGCGTTACCAAGGCCTGACTCAGAGCTGGTGTTGATGATGCGGCCGGAGCGCTGCTGGCGGAACAGGATGGAGGCGTGCCTGATGGTGTTGAAGGTGCCCTTGAGGTGGACGGCGAGGACGATGTCCCACTCCTCCTCGCTCATGTTGAAGACCATGCGGTCGCGGAGGATGCCGGCGTTGTTCACGAGGATGTCCAGGCGGCCGAACTCGTCCAGGGCCTGCTTGATGATGCGGGCGGCGCCATCGTAGTCGGCGACGTTCTCGGTGTTGGCGACGGCCTTGCCGCCCTTGCCCCTGATCTCGGCCGCGACCTCTTCCGCCGGGCCGGCGTCGGAGCCCGTGCCCGCCGTCGAGCCGCCGAAGTCGTTGACGACGACGGCGGCGCCTTCGGCTGCCAGCGCCATCGCCTCACCGCGCCCGATGCCGCGGCCCGCGCCCGTCACGATCGCGACCCGCCCCGCCAGTCTGTCCGCCATGGTTATCTCCTTTGTTGGTGGTTGCTCTTGGCCGCAGAATTATAGCTTCGAGGCGCCATGACCGAATCGGCCGACGGATGTCGAACGGATGAACGGATTCCAGATGACTATCCCGCCTGGCCCGCCATCCGCTCTGGCTCGCCATCCATTTATCCGTCGACATCCGTTGGCCGATTAGACCGCCGCTGTCGCTACTGGAAGAGCTCGCCGACGGAACGGCCGGTGTGGATGCGGGCGATGGCCTCGGCGATCAGGGGCGCGACCGAGAGCACGACGAGGTTGGAGAGCCGCTCGCGCTTGTCTTCGTTTACCGGCACCGTGTCCGTGACCACCAGCTCGGTCACGGGCAGCGCACTCAGGCGGTCGACCGCGGGGCCGGTGAGGAGCGGGTGGACGCAGCTCAGATACACATCTTCGGCGCCTTCGTCCTTGAGCTTCTTCACCATGGCCACGACGGTGCCGGCGGACTCGATCTCGTCGTCGACGATCAGGCAGTTGCGGCCGCGCACGTCACCGATGAGCTGGTGCACCACGAGCTCGCCGGTGTTGCCGAGGCGCTCCTTCTCGCCGATCGCCAGGGGCGTCCCCAGCACGCGGGCGATATTGCGGGCCTTCTTGGCGCCGCCGACGTCCGTGGCGATCACGGTGAGGTCGGGTATCTGGCGGTTGCGGAAGTGGTCGGAGAGCAGGGTTATGGCGGTAAGCTCGTCGACCGGGACGTTGAAGAAGCCCTGGATCTGGCCGGCGTGGAGGTCCATGGTCAGCACCCTGTCGGCCCCCGCCGTCTCGATCAGGTTGGCGACGAGGCGGGCGGTGATCGGGACGCGCGGCTGGTCCTTCTTGTCGCTGCGGCCGTAGGCGTAGTAGGGGATCACGGCGGTGATGCGCCCGGCAGAGGCCCGGCGGAAGGCGTCGATCATGATCAGCAGCTCCATGAGCCGCGTGTTCACGGGCGAGCAAATGGGCTGAAGGATGAAGACGTCGCGCCCGCGCACGTTCTCCTCGATCTGGACGAAGACGTTTTCGTTGGCGAACTCGAAGACTTTGCAGGCGCCGATCGGCGTCTCCAGGTATCCGCAGATGTCGCGCGCGAGGTCAGGGTGGGCACGGCCGGTGAAGACCGCCAGATCGCTGTACAAGAAGAGCCCTCCGAGGCTGAGGGGTCCCTGGGTGGAATTGTTCATGGGCGTTGTCCGGTAGCCTCCGAAATATAGCACAGGCTTCGCCGGGCACAAGACGAATCTTGTCTGCGCCGCAGTCCGGGTCAGTGGGTGCGCTCCCGGCGCCCCGAGATTCTTCGTCGCTCCTTGGGTCGCTCCTCGGAATGACAGTGGGCGGGTCGGTGGGTGCGTTCTCGGGCGCCCCGAGATTCTTCGTCGCTCCTCGCGTCGCTCCTCAGAATGACGATGGGTGGGACGGCCCGCGCACAATATGAATCTTGTCCGCGCCGTAGCCCGGCCAATGGGTGCGCTTCCGGCGCCCCGAGATTCTTCGTCGCTCCTTGGGTCGCTCCTCGGAATGACAGTGGGCGGGTCGGTGGCGCTCCTCAGAATGACACCGGGCGGCGGAACGGCCGGGCACAAGGAGAATCTTGTCCGCGCCGTGGCCGGGTCGGTGGGTGCGTTCTCGGGCGCCCCGAGATTCTTCGTCTCTCCTTGGGTCGCTCCTCAGAATGACAGGGCGGGCAGCGCGTCAGGCGATGGGCCAGGAGGCACGGATGTCGAGGTCCAGGCCGGCGCGGCCGCTTTCGGCCTTGTAGAAGCCGGCGGCGGCGATCATGGCGCCGTTATCGGTGCAGAGGGAGAGCGGCGGCGCCCAGAGCGGCGCCGGCGACTTCTCGGCCAGGGCCTGGCGCAGCGGCCCGTTCGCGGCTACGCCGCCGGAGAGCAGCACGCAGGCGGCATCGTGCTCGCGGACGGCGCGCACGGTCTTGGTGACGAGCACGTCGACCACGGACTCCTGGAAGCCGGCGGCGATTTCGGCAGGCGGGTATTTCGCCTCCGCGGCGAAGCGGCCGACGGCGCTCTTCAGGCCGCTGAAGCTAAAGTCCTGGCTGTCGCCGAGCCAGGCGCGCGGCAGCCGCGGCGGCTTCGTCGTGACCTCGCGGGCGGCGCGCTCGATTGCGGGGCCGCCGGGAAAGCCCAGGCCCAGCACCCGCGCGGCTTTGTCGAAGGCCTCGCCGGCGGCGTCGTCGCGCGTCCGCCCCAGAAGGCGGTAAGCGCCGTGCGCTTCGGCCAGCACAAGCTCGCTGTGGCCGCCGGAGACGATCAGGATCACGGCGGGAAACTCGGGCACCTGCTCGCCCAGCCAGTTGGCGTAGATGTGGCCTTCGAGGTGGTTGATTGACAGAAGCGGCTTGTCCCAGGCGAATGACAGCGCCTTGGCCGCGTTTAGCCCCACCAGCAGGGCGCCGGAAAGCCCCGGCCCCGACGTCACCGCGATGGCGTCGAGGTCGCGCGGCTCGCACTTCGCCTCGGCCAGCGCCGCCTTCACCACCGGCACCATCGCCTCGAGGTGATGGCGCGAGGCGACCTCCGGCACGACGCCGCCGTAGCGGGCGTGCACCGCCGCCTGCGAGGCGACGACGTTCGCCAGCAGCCTGCGGCCGTCTTCGACGACGCCTACCGCCGTCTCATCACAAGAGGTCTCGATGCCGAGTACGAGCACAGGGAAAGAGTAGCAAGGAAGGGCAGACGAGGAACACGGAACACGGAACACGGGACACGGAACAGGGCCCTCACGGTTCACTCTGCCTGGTTCTTGTTCCCTGTTCCCTTTTCCCTGTCCCTTACCTCACTAACGGTGCCGTCAGGAGGGCGTCGCCGACGACGACGTAGAGCTGGCCGGCGGGGCCATCGATGGCGATGGCGCGCAGGTCCGTGAAGGCGTTGCTGACCAGTTGGCGCTGGAAGGCGCCGTCACGGTTGGTGACGACGATGCGCTTGTTGCCGGTGTCGGCGATGAACAGCTCTTCGCCGTTGGGGACGGCCGTGACTGACGACGGCGAGGCCAGGGCGCGGTCGATGCCGCCGAGGGTGAGGGTGGAGTCGACGCCGTTGCGGAAGCGCCGCACCTTGCCGGCGCCGGTGAGGACGAAGATGTCCGTCTGGACGCTGAGGTGGGTCGCGTCCGAGATCACGGTCTGGGCGGCGAGGAGGTCAGCAGGGCTCGCTATCGAAGCCGCTGGAGGCGGGCAGGTAGCGGTGGATCTGGTTGGCCTTGGGGTCGAGCACGTAGAGGTTGCCGTCGTAGGCCGATAGGTCGGCTACCGAGGCCCAGGTGGTGGCGCGCCGCAGGGTCAGGGGCTGGACGGCGCCCGGGCGCACCTCGAACAGCTTTCGGTCCTGGTCCAGGACGAGCAGCCGGTTCGAAGATTCGTCCCAGGTCATGAATTGGGGGCGGCGGGCGGCGACGCTGCCGTAGGTCTGGCCGTCCTCGAAGACGATCGCCGGCGGGCCGGCCGCGGCCAGCGGCACGAGGATGATGCGTTTGCCGCGCGAGTCCAGGAGATAGGCATTACCTCTGGCCACCACCATGTCGTCGATGGCGACGTCGCCCGTTATCTGCCGGCCCAGTGTCAGGACCGCGGTCATGGGTCCGAGGTCGAAGATGGCGTCGAGGGCGGTGAGCGCGGCGCCGGCCTGGTTACGCAGCTCCGCGGCCGAGAGGTTCGCGGGCTCCAGGCGCAGGGCCTCCGAAGCCAGGCGCCGCGTTTCGTCCAGCAGGGTGCGCTTGCGGGCCGCGTCCTGCTCCTGCTGGGAGCTGGCGTAGGCGCCGAGCGCGCGTTCGACAAGGGTCGAGGCCTGCTCCTGGCGGTTTTCGTGGATCAGGTCTGGCACCGTGAAGGCGGCGATGAACACCGCCAGGCCGACGAAGGCGGCGATGCCGAGGAGGCGCGGCGCCGGCATTTCGAAGCGGAATGGACGCGCCGCGCCGGTGGTCCGGGGATAGTCGCGGCTGGCAAGCTGGTCGCTGCGCAGGCGCACAACCGGCCGCGAGATATCGAGCGGCCGCGGGATCATCAGCAGCGGGCCGGCGGCGGTTTCCGCGACCAGCGTCTGCGACTCGAACGTGAGGACGGGCTCGGCCGAGACGCTGTCCGCGGCGGGGCTGCCGCGCCCCGATGGCTCCGGCGCGAAATTGGCCTCGACTTCGGGCGCGGGCTCTGGTTGGGCCTCGGTCTCGCCCTCGGCGCATGTTATGGCGAAGAGGGCGAAGTTCGGCTGGTCGCGGGTCAGGAGATATAGCTCCGGCAGGGCGACGTCGGTGCCGCGCGACAGCAGCGCCTCGAGAGTCTCGAAATCCATCAGGGCCTCGATGGCCAGCGAAGCCGCGATGAGGACGTCGCCGGGCTGCAGGTCGACGCGGCGCAGTTCCGGCTCCACCGGCCCTTCGCCAAGCGCCGTCAGCGCCTCCGGCGCCGGCGTGAGCCGCCGCAGCGCCCCCTGCTGGCGCACGAATACGATCGTCGGGCCGGCCTGCGCCAGGTACACGACAGCGCCGCGGACCACCGCCGCGGTGACGCCGACCGCAACCTGCTCCTTGCTGATGCTGCGGCGGTTCCAGTCGAGCAGGACCTGGTTCGTGGCCTTGATCGACCGCATGAGGCCGCCGGTGAGAGACAGCGAGTCCTTGAGGAAGTCGCGGCCGATCGCTTCCAGCGCCTGGGCGCTGAACTCGTCGGCCTTGGGGCCGGAAGGTTCGGCCAGGAGATAGAGGTCGATTTCGGGCTCGTCGAGGCGACGGCGGGGGAAAGTGCGGAGCCTTCCGCCTTCCTCCGTTACCTGGCCATGATCGACTACGAACCTGGCGACCCAGGTTTGGGACGGCATCGTCTGAGGTTGTCCGCTCCGCTGGATTCTCGGCCGCGAAGGGGGATGACGAGGCGCGGCCGGCCGCAGGCATTATAAGCGGCGCGCCGGGGGCTCGCTTCTATCCGTTGTGTTTCAGATGCTGGGCGTCAGGCGTCATGCGCCTTAAACCGGTCTGGGTCCCGGCGCTGGCGCCCGCTCGCCCTTCGACAAGCTCAGGACGAACGGATGGCAGAGCGCCTCAACGTGCCGCCAACTTCTGCGCCTTTCCACCGGGAGCGGCGACCACCATCTTGATCAGCTCCTCGGTGATCCTGGGCTCCAGACCTTCTGTGTGGCCTTTGTCCAGGCGCACGACATCGGCGATGAGGCGCCCGTCCCGCGCGTTGGGATAGACATAGACTCGGGCAGTCCCGGGCCGCGGCGACAAGCCCCAGGCGGGCGTTGAGTTTCCCTCGCGCGTCGTGTCGTAAATCATCCCCGGCCGTGCATCGACAACGTCGGGGCGGCGTTCGCGGGCGCCGGCGCCGTACTTCTCGGCCCAGGGCGATGTCTCGGGCAGCGAAACCATTTCATGCTCGCCGGCGGCGAAGATGAAGGAGATGTCGCAGTCGGGCGTCGACGCCCTGCCGGGCCGGGGCCCGGCCGCGCCCTGCGCGGGCGGGGTCAGCGGCGCGCGGCCGGCGAAGAAGGCCGCCGGCAGCTCAATCGGCCCAATCCGGCCGCCGGAAAGGCTGAGCCAACCGTCCACCCGCTCCTTGAAGAAGTCGGTGCCGAGGAGGCGATTAGACGTCATTCCGCCCTGGGAGTGGCCGACAAGCCAGAACGATCGGATGTTCTCCTTGCCGTACTTTTGGAAAACGTAGTTAACGATGTACTGAAGGTGTTCGTCGTCGGCCTCCGCGACCCAGCGCCGCGAAGGCTCCTTGGTCGCGGCCGATGGCGTCGCCACGACCAGGCGATACTTTTCCTTGTATTCGAAGGCCGGGAAATACTGGCGCTGCCAAGCGCCCACCGAGCCGCCGCCGTGGAGGTTGAGGAGGAACACCACCTTTTCGCCGGGCTGAAGGTCGTCCGGGTCGTCGAGGTAGAACTTGCGTCCCGTAGTCTCATCCACCGCACTGATGCTGCCCATGCTCGTACTCCATCCTCAGGTCAATATTCGCCGGGGTTGTTTACCGCCCCCAAGGATAGAGCGCAGGCACCTCTTGAGGACAGAGTTGGCAGCCAAGACCGGCTGACTTCTTTCGATCTCGACGGGCGCCAATACACACCCAATGTCTCCTCGGCGGCCGGCCTGCCTGCGACTCGCTGGATGGAGCTTTCACCGCGGGGCCGTATACTCCGAGCGATCTCTCCTTTCGGGCCACGGCCCGTCTTCCACTGTGGAGGTGGGCCACCATAAAACTCCAACCGCGGGGCCCATCGACCGCAATCACCTCGGAGGACGAGGCCGCGGTAGTCCCCGCCGGCGCTGCCGCTCCCCGCTCATGGCGAGCGGTGTATGGCGAAGCGGCCGGCTTCATCGCGCCGGGCCTATGGCTCGGCCTCTTCTGCGGGGCGCTGATCGGCGGCATCGGTGGACGTCTGGCGATGTTCATCCTTCGACTCACTTCGGACGACTCCTTGCGCGGCCTGAAAACCGATGACGAATTCACGATCGGCCAATTCTCCGGCGACACCGCCTTTCTCGTCATCTCGACGGCAGTCCTGGGCGCCCTTGGCGGGCTCATTTACCTTGGCGTGCGGGAGTGGCTACCGCCGAGGTGGCGCGCGGTTTCGTTCGCGCTTCTTGGAGCGACCGTTGGCGGCGCGCTTGTAATCCGCCCAGACGGGGTCGACTTCACGGTCCTGGAACCGCTCGCCCTCGCGGTGACGATGTTCGTGGCACTCCCAGCGGCGTACGGATTGCTGGTCGGTCTGCTGACAGAGCGTTTCATGTCCTCGGCATGGTCGAGGCAAGGCCGGCTGGATTTGGGTTGGGGCCCTGCCTCTCGGTTTCGTGGCGCTAACCGGCCCGATCGGCGTATCGCCCTGATGCTGCTGTTTGGCGTCGTCGTCGCCGCGAATCGATCCGGGCGCGTGACCACGCTCTGGCGCTCGGCGCCGGCCACATGGCTGGGCCGCGGCCTCCTCGCCAGCGCAATCGGAGGCAGCGCGGTAATGCTGGCCCGCGACGTCGCCGATGTCCTCTGAGTCATCACCGCCAAACAAGGGCGCTAGAATTCGGCGAACATGGCTGATCAGGGCGACGTCCGCCGCATCGCGCTCTCTTTGCCGGAGGTGGAGGAAGCGATTGATCGCTTTGCCTTTTCCGTCCGAAACAAAGGCAAGCTAAAAGCCTTCGTCTGGGTGTGGTCCGAGCGCGTCGAACCGAAAAAGCCACGCATCCCGCGGCCGGACGTCGTCGCCGTGCGCGTTGCGAATCTTGACGAGAAGAACTTCCTGCTCTCGATGGACGTCGAGAAGTTCTTTACCGAGCCGCACTACAATGGCTTTCCGGCGGTGCTCGTCCGGCTGCCCGCGGTCGATTTCAACGAGCTCGAGC
Organism: uncultured Chloroflexia bacterium; assembly: GCA_963703905.1. Lineage (GTDB taxonomy): Bacteria > Chloroflexota > Dehalococcoidia > DSTF01 > WHTK01 > DATLYJ01. The sequence goes on along the minus strand of CAVPFY010000003.1, from coordinate 121,168 downwards.
TGCTCATCACGGACGCATGGCGCTGTCAGGCTCCGAGGGCTCTCGTTAACAGCCGGGACACGGGCGATTAGCGTCGATCTGTAGTGCCTCCTCGGGCAGCGGAGGCGCGCCGGGTCTAGCCGCCGTTCCTTCGAAATCTACATCTCCCGCTGAATTTGGGCCTTCCCCCTCACGCCTCACCTCCTCCCCGATTGCCGTGCTCGAACCTCCGTGATAGAATTCCCAAAGACTACGATGAAGATAGGACGAGGAAGGCCAGAAAGGGCCGGATGCTCACACTAGAGCGCAAGACCGAGATCATCACCGGCCACAGCACGCACGAAGGCGATACTGGTTCGCCTGAAGTGCAGATCGCTCTCCTGACCGAGCGGATCAACCACCTCACACAGCACCTCCGTACTCACCGCAAAGACCACCACAGCCGTAGAGGGCTGCTAATGATGGTGGGCCAGCGCAGACGGCAGCTTGCCTATCTAAACAAGAACGACGTCGAACGCTACCGCGCAATCGTCGCCAAACTAGGCCTCCGCAAGTAAATCTCCCCTGCGGGGGCTTTGTCGTAGTTGAGGGAGCGGGCCCTTCCAAGAGAAGGGCAACCGTCCTTCCGTACAAGGAAGGGCGCTACTGCACAGGTAAGCGGTGGCCCAGAGATTGGACTTCGGAAATTAGAATTTGGAATTTGGAGGCCGGACACCCGCGTCCAGCCCCTGGCTTCCAGCTTCTAACTTCCGGCCCTGACCGGGCCCACGGTTGCCGTGACAACAGAACCATTCGGAAGGAAAGACAAAAGGAATGTCCCACATCTACGAGGTAGACAGTCGGCGGCCGCCCGCTAATCATCGAGACGGGACGGCTGGCCGGCGCAGGCCAACGGCTCGACAACGGTCGCGCTGGGCGAAACGGTGGTGCTGGTCACCGCCTGCATGAGCGCGGAGCCGCGCGACATCGACTTCTTCCCGCTGACCATCGACTTCGAAGAGCGCATGTACGCGGTCGGCAAGATCCCCGGCGGCTTCCCCCGCCGCGAGGGCCGGCCCTCGACGGACGCGGTCCTCGCCGGCCGCATGACCGACCGCGGCGCTGCGGCCGCTGTTCCCCAAGGGCTTCCGCAACGAGGTCCAGATCATCATCACGGTCCTCTCCGCCGACCATGGAGAACGACCCTGACGTCCTGGCGACGATCGGCGCCTCGGTGGCGCTTTCGCATCTCGGACATCCCCTTCGAGGGCCCGGTCTCGGCGATCCGCGTCGGCCGCATCGACGGCGAGTTCGTCCTCTACCCGACCTACAGCGCAGCTCAAGGAGAGCGACCTCGACCTCGTCGTCTCTTCGACGCGCGAGAAGGTGATCATGGTCGAGGCCGGCGCCAAGGGCGTGCCGGAGGACGTCTTCCTCGAGGCCGTCGCGCTTCGCGCACGAGGCCAACCAGGACGCTGATCAAGGTCCAGGACGAGATGGTCGCGGAGCTGGGCAAGGCCAAGGCTCGAATACACGGTCAAGGCGATGGACCCGGAGGTCTACGAGGCGGTCGCCGAGTTCCTCAAGGGACGCGACGGACGAAATCCTCGCCTCCGTCCGCGAAGAGCGCACCGAAGGCCTGCCGCGCCCGCATGGCGGAGCTGCAGGAGCACTTCGGCGACAAGTACCCGGCACGACCAGCTCGCGATGGCGCTCGATGCCGTGATCAAGAAGACGGTGCGCGGCCGCATCCTCGAGAAGGGCAAGCGCGCCGACGGCCGCGCCGTCGACGAGCTGCGGCCGATCACCTGCGACGTCGGCATCCTGCCGCGCACGCACGGCACCGGCCTCTTCCAGCGCGGCGAGACGCAGGTCCTGACCGTCGTCACCCTGGGCCCGATGAGCGTGCAGCAGAAGCTGGACACGCTCTCGCCCGAAGACACGCAAGCGCTTCATGCACCACTACAACTTCCCGCCCTTCTCGGTCGGCGAAGTCCGGCGCCTCGGCGGCGCCGGCCGCCGCGAGATCGGCCACGGCGCCCTCGGCGAGCGCGCCCTGGAGCCCGTCCTCCCCAGCGAGGAAGAGTTCCCCTACACGATCCGCCTCGTCTCCGAGGTCCTCGGCAGCAACGGCAGCACCTCCCAGGCCAGCATCTGCGGCAGCACGCCTGGCCCTGATGGACGCCGGCGTGCCGATCAAGGAGCCGGTCGCCGGCGTGGCCATGGGCCTGATCACCGCCGCTGAAGGCGACGACTACAAGATCCTGACCGACATCGCCGGCCTCGAAGACGCCCTCGGCGACATGGACTTCAAGGTCGCCGGCACCGCCGGTGGCATCACGGCCGTGCAGGCCGACTTCAAGATCAAGGGCCTGACCCTCGACCAGGTCGACGAGATCGTCGGCCGGGCGCCGAGACGGCGCGCCTCGTCATCCTCGGCAAGCTGCACGAGACGATCGACGCGCCGCGCAGCGAGCTCTCCCGCTACGCGCCGCGCATGTACCGCATCCAGATCCCGCGCGAGAAGATCGGCGTCGTCATCGGCCCCGGCGGCAAGATGGTGCGCTCGATCATCGAAGAGACGAAGTGCACGGTGGACGTCGAGGACGACGGCTCGGTCTATCGTCGGCTCCACGCAACGAGGAGAACGCCCGCAAGGCCATCGCCATCATCGAAGGCCTGACGCGGAGGCGGTCAGATCGGCCAGATCTACACCGGCCGCGTCACGCGCACCGTCGACTTCGGCGCCTTCGTCGAGATCATGCCCGGCAAGGAAGGCCTCGTGCGCATCGGCGAGCTGGCCGACTACCGCGTGCCGACCGTCGAAGACGTGGTCAAGGTCGGCGACGAGATCATGGTCATGGTCATGGAGATCGACAACCTCGGCCGGATCAACCTCTCGCGCCGTGCCGTCCTCGAAGGCCAGGCCGGCGGCGGCGAGCAGGATGAGGAGCCGAAGGCGAGATACCGTCGCCGCTGACCCGCCGCGCTTCGACCCTCTCCCCCATGCGTTCGATGCCGCCGCCGCGTAACGGCGGCCGGCCCGGAGGCGGCGGCCAGGGCGCCGGCGGCGGCTTCAATCGCAACCGCCGCGGCGGCGGGCGAGGTCCCGGCGGCCCCGGTGGTGGCGGAGGCGGCGGCGGGCGAGGCCCCGGCGGGCCCGGCGGAAGCAGCGGCCCGCGCCGCAGCGGACCGCCACCGATGCGCTAGACGAATGAGCTAAGATGAGGCCCCCGCCCGGCGGGGGCCTCTCATTTGGCTGCAATCGGAGAATCGGCCAACGGATTGGGAACAGATAAACGGATGAGCCCGAGCGTAGCCGCGTAGACGTTGGTCGCCGACTTGGAGGCTCGACGCCCTTCGACAGGCTCAGGATGATCCTCGTGTGGCTTTGTCTAAAGGAGACGCCCTCCTTCAGTTGTTTGCCTCACGAGAGTCACTCGGAGGTTGTCGGAGGCGTCCTGAGCCTGCCGAAGTGGACCGGGGGCTACCAGTCGAATCATCCTGAGCCTGCCGAAGGGACCGGGGGCTACCAGTCGAATCATCCTGAGCCTGTCGAAGGACTGGGACCGGGGGGCGGCGCGGGCGGCCCGCAGGGACATGTAAGGCGTAGTGGGGTGGAGCCATGGCATCGATACGAGTCGTCGTCTCCGGCACCGGCCACGTGGGCCGCGAGGTTTTGAACGCGGTCGTCAACGCTGAGGACATGGAGCCGGCCGGCGTCCTGGAGAAGTTCTCGACGGAGGACTTCCACTCGATGCCCGGCGGCGCCCTCATACCGATGAGCCACGAACCGGAGCTGATCTCGCGCCTGCGCCCGGACGTCGTCATCGACTTCTCGAACGCGGAGTGGACGCCGGGCGTCGCCCGGGCCGCCCTGGAGGCGGGTGCCCGCCTGGTAATCGGCACCACGGGCCTGAGCGAAGGCTTCATGAAGGACCTGGAGCGCGAGTGCGCCGCCCGCAGGCTGGGGGCCGTTGTGGCGCCCAACTTCGCGATCGGCGCCATCCTGATGATGCACATGGCCCAGATCGCGGCCAAGTACTTCGACTGGGCTGAGATCACGGAGATGCACCAGCAGCTCAAGGTCGATGCCCCCTCCGGCACGGCCGTCGCGACGGCGCGGATGATGGCCGAGGCCCGCGGCAAGCCCTTCGAGCACAACGTGCCGGACAAGGTCCTTTTGGCAGGCAGCCGCGGCGCCGATTACCAGGGCATCGCCATCCACAGCGTGCGTCTGCAGGGGCTCGTCGCGCACCAGGAGGTCGTATTCGGCGGCCTGGGCCAGACTCTAACCATCCGCCACGACTCCACCGGTCGCGATTCCTTCATGCCCGGCGTGATGCTGGCGACGCGCGAAGTGATGAACCGCACAGAGCTGGTTGTGGGTTTGGACAAGCTAATCGGCCTTTAGGGCCTTACGCGGGAATCCCTGGCCGCGGTGCGCGGCGTAAATTAGATCGACACCCATTCCTTGTCTTGAATAGAAGGAGCCTCCACGCATGCCCTCAAGGCTGAAGTTCGTCTTTGCCGCTATCCCGCTGCTTGTCATCGCCACCTTTGCCATTGCCGCCTGCGGTGGCGACGATGACAACGGCGGCTCTTCGCCGACGCAGCGCCGCGCGTCCGCCGCCACCCCGCTCCCGCCGCCACCACCGCTCCCCCCGCCGCCAGCCCGACCACCGCCGCGGCCGCGAACCCGACCCAGGCGCCGGCCGGGGCTGGAAACAGCGTCACCATCGCGGACTTCAGCTACAACCCGGCGCGCCTCAACGCCCGCGCCGGCCAGGCCCTGCAGCTCACCGTTACCAACGCCGGCAACCTGCCGCACACCTTTACGATCGCGGGTGTCGTCGATAGCGGCACGATCTCGGCCGGGACCAACAAGGTCGTCTCGTTCACGCCCAGCGCCGCCGGGACGCTGATCTACTTCTGCACGGTTCACGGCCAGGCGACCATGAGCGGCCAGATCACCGTTGCCGGCGCAACAGGGTCGCTGCCTCCGCCGGACGCCCCGACAGGCGGTCAGTCGACCAGCGGCTCGACGACCTCGCCGCCGGCGACCCCGGCTTCGACGGGCAGCTACGACTACGGTTACTAGGAGAGAGAGCAGTCAGCTACCAGCTTTCAGCTGTGAGCCGTAGGGCCGGCGGATCCAGCCCGCCTCTGACTTTCTGGCTGAGAGCTGATGGCTGATAGCTGACAGCTCCTTCCTACATAACGTTTGAATTGATCGGTTCCAATCGAATATCATTCTTGAGGCTCGCCGCGGCGAGCTTCATTCTTTCCTAAAGGCAGGCCGTGGGATGTCGAAGAGCTACAACGTAGCGCTCGTGGGGGCGACGGGCATTGTGGGCGAAGAGTTCCTGCGCATTCTGGCCACGCGCGGCTTCCCCCTGCGCTCGCTCAAGCTCCTGGCGTCCAGCCGTTCCGCCGGCAAGCGCATCCCCTTCGGCGAGCAGGACCTGGTGGTCGAGGAGCTCAAGCACAACAGCTTCGAAGGCTGCGACATCGTCTTCAACGCAATCCCGGACGAGACCTCACGCGAGTACTCTCCCAGCGCTGTGAAGGCCGGAGCGGTCGTAATCGACAAGACCGGCGCATGGCGCATGGACCCGGACGTGCCCCTGGTGGTGCCCGAGATTAATGGAGATGACGTCCTCGAGCACAAGGGCATCATCGCCACCCCCAATTGCGCGACGACGCCGGTCGTTATGGCCCTGTGGCCCATCCACAAGGTAAACCCGGTGAAACGCGTCCTCGCCGCGACGTACCAGTCCGTGTCCGGCACCGGCGGCCCGGCGGTGAAGGAGCTGGACACGATGGCCCGCCAGGTGCTGGCTGGAGAACCTGTCGAGCCGAAGCAGTACCCGCACCAGATCGCCTTCAACCTGATCCCGGAGATTGGCTCCTGGAAGGATGAGGACTACACCAGCGAGGAAATGAAGCTGGTCAACGAGACGCGCAAGATCATGCACGCTCCCGAGATCGCTATCTCGGCGACCTGCGTCCGCGTACCGGTGTTCGTCTCGCACAGCGTCGCGGTGTTCGCCGAACTCGAACGGCCGATGGCCGCGGAGGAAGTACGGGACCTCCTGCGGGCGGCCCCGGGTCTTGTCGTCCAGGATGATCCCCGCCAGAGCGTGTATCCACGTCCCTGGGAGGCGACGGGCCAGGACCCGGTCTTCGTCGGGCGTATCCGCCGAGACATCTCTCACCCCAACGGCATTGCTTTCTGGTCGGTGTGCGATAACCTGCGCAAGGGCGCGGCGCTCAACGCCCTCCAGATCGCCGATGAGCTGATCGCCCGCCACGTCATCTAACCCCGCCGAACACGCTGAACCGAGGAACCGACATGGCTGAGAGCGCTCGCAACGGCAGCCACAAATCCAGCCCGACTACCGGCTTCGGGCGGCTTCTCACCGCCATGGTCACCCCCATGACGGCCTCCGGCGACGTCGACTACGGCCAGGCCCAGCGCCTGGCCGTTGCGCTTCTCGACAGCGGCAGCGAAGGCGTGATCGTAGCCGGCACTACCGGCGAAGCCCCGACGCTGAGCGAGCGCGAGAAGGTCGCCCTGTTCCACGCGGTCAAGGAAGCGGTCGACGACAGGGGTTCGGTGATCGCCGGCACCGGCACCTACAACACCGCCGAGAGCATCGAGCTGTCGCGCGAGGCGGAGCTGGCGGGCGCCGACGGGCTGCTACTCACTGTGCCCTACTACAACAAGCCGACGCAGGAGGGCCTTTACCGCCACTTCGAGGCCATCGCGGCTTCGACGCACTTGCCCTGCATCCTCTACAACATCCCCGGACGCACCAGCGTGAACATGCTGCCGGAGACGATCGTGCGCACCGCGGGCATCCCCAACATCGTCGGCGTGAAGGAAGCGAGCGGCAACCTCGACGCCGTCGCGAAGATCGTCGACGAAGGCGGCCCCGGCTTCCGCGTCTGGAGTGGCGACGACCAGCTCACGCTGCCGATGCTCGCGGTGGGCGGCTACGGTGTCATCTGCGTGACGTCGCACCTGGCCGGCCGCCAGATCAAGACCATGATCGAGGCCCACCTTGCCGGCCGCGTCGACGAGGCCGGACGGATCCACCGACGCCTGCTGCCGCTGATGACGGCGCTGATGACAGTCGCCTCTAACCCGATCCCGGTGAAGCACGCGCTGAACCAACTGGGCTTCGCGGCGGGTCCGCTACGCCTGCCCCTCTGGGACCTGGACGAGGCTGCAGTCCTCGCGACTGATGTCGGAGGTGCGAAAACACCAGATCGACCTGCCGGTCAGCGTTTAGCCTGCTAGGAAGCCTTCACGGCCTGCCATGCCGCCACCACAGCATCGTAGTGAGCTTTGGTCTGTTCGGCTGGGGCGAAGCTCCAGCCAGGCACGCGATTCAAGAGTTGGATGCTCCAAGCCTCAAAGCCAATCTGGAAGATAGGAGCGCCCGAGTTCGGTGGATTCCAGTCCCAGAATTTTTCGATCTCAGCCAGTTCAAAGCCGACAGATTTCCGGAGGGGCATGAATGGCCCCCACACCAGCAATCCAAGGAAGGGTACGTAACTCAGCCAGCCGCGGTATGTGTCGACGCGCCCAAGTCCTGGACTGGTGAATCTGATGCGCTGGTTAGTCAGCACCATTTGGGCGGCGCGGCCATCGAGACTGCCTCTCTGACCCTCACCCGGATAAGGCCAGCGTCTGATAGTTGAAGTAGCCTTGAAGAAGACAAGGTCGCTTCGAATCACTGCCTCGCCGGGCCGCAGGGGCAGATCATAGCCTCGCGGTGGAGCCTCGCTCGTCAATCTCATTAGACTGCCTCCAACCCTAGTCGCGCGCGCTTCGCCGGCGTGTCCTCGAGGATGGTCCAGGACGCGACGAGGCCGTCGCGGACGACAGCGAGCCAGATGAGGAGTAGCCGTGCTTCGGCCTCGTCGGCAAGGCCCAGGTGGGAGCCGGTGGTGTGTCCGAGGATGGCCACTTTGTCGCCGGCCGCGGCCATGCGGTGGGGGTAGATGACGTAGTTGGGATAGGCCGCCATGTAGCCGCGCCAGGCCTCGGTCATGCGCGCCTTGCCCGACTGTGGCGGCTCGTCGAGGACCGTGAGCGTGTAATCGTCGGCGCTGAGCGCCATCAGGCCTTCGAGGTCGTTGCGGTTGATGGCGTCGAGGTAAGAGAGCACAGTTGCCAGCGGCGGCAGGCGCTTCGGCCGGGGCGTCGTCACGGCACGGAGATGGCTGGGTCAGGCCGCGCGGGCGCTCTTCGGCGCCCAGGCGCCTTCGTAGAGGTCCGGCCGGCAGACCTTGCAGGCCCGGTAGCCGGCGGCCTCGGCGGCCGCGCGCGACTCGAAGCTCATACGGTTCTGGGGCTTGGTGCGACGGCCGGGCGGGCAGTTGTCGAGACAGTAGATGCGCGTGGTGCGGCAAGCCTGGATGGTCATGGGAGTTGGATTATGGACTTTGGATTCTGGCTTGGGAAGGGGAGGCAGTGATGTCATTCTGAGCGACAGCGAAGAATCGCCGCTCTTCGGCTCAGGCAGCACGTGACATGAAGGGCAGCGCCGGACCGCGAGACGAGCGGCGATTCTTCGTCTTCGCTCAGCCAATTGACACTCCTCCCAGTGTGCCCGGCCTGCCGTTGCCGCGACCGTTTTCGCGCGCGGCGACGTGGGCCGCCCAGTCCTCCGCCAGACGCCTGTTGGCGTAGCGGTAACCGACCTCATCGCCGATCACGCCGCCGATGATCGCCGGGAAGACGCGCGCGCCGATGAGCAAGACGCCGGTGGCGATGAAGTAGAACCAGAGCACGCGGTCGATGTAGAGGACGTTGATCGCGACCATGCCCAGGAACAGGGTCAAGGCCAACGCCAGCCCGCCGTAGGCGAAGGCGTTGACGACAACGCTTTCCCGTTTTTGCATGCGCCTGTGCATCTGGACCACCTCATCCGGGACGGCGGCGAGGGGCTCGCGTTCCTTGAGGTCCTGGCCGCAGTGGTCGCAGCGGTCGAAGTCGGCCGGCAGCGGGTTGTAGCAGAAGGAACAGAAGCGGCCGTGGTTCGGCGTGTCGCCATCGCGCAGCGAGTCCAGGAAGCTGTCCAGGCGGGCCGAGAAGACGCGCCTCGGCTCGCGGCTCATACGGCGACTCCAGCCACGTTTGCGGTCGCAAGCTCAGGCGGCAGCTCATCGAGGAGGCGCTTGAGGTCGCGGAAGAAGCGCACTTTGGCGTCGCGCTGGTAGGCCGCCGTCCGAGCGCTGGACGAGGGCACGACGTACAGGAGCATGCCCGCCAGCGTTTCCGGTTGCAGGCCCATCTCAACTTTTTTGCGGCCGGCAAACGCCTGGTAGATGCTCTTGCCGTTGAAGCAGACCGCCCGTGGCCGCAGGCGCAGGAGCTTCAGGCGCAGGCTGGCCGCGCCGGCCTCTAGCTCGCGCGCGCGTCAACTCATCGGCCGAACGCGTTGTGCGTTCGCAGAGGTTGGTGAGGCCGATGTCCCACTCGAGGACGCGGCTGTCCTCGGCGAAGGTCAGCGGCTCGGTAATGATGCCGGCTTCGAACAGCACCGGCCAGAAGTGATTGCCGGGCCAGGCGTAGTGATGGCCGGTCGCGCCCGAGCGGCCGCCGGGGTTGATGCCAACGATTACCAGCTTGAGGCCGGGCCGCAGATGGTCTGGGACATCCTGGGTTCTTACGGTCATGTGGTCTTGTCTCATCCCGGTGCAAACGTAGCGGCGACCTTCAGATCGCTAAGGGATGTGGCCGCGCGTGCCGAAGAGAGCGCCCTGCGGCCCCGCCCCCTGGAAGCCTGAAGGCTTCCGCTACGCGCGGCGCCCTCTCGGCATCTGTAGACATGATCCGCTTTGAGCGGTTGAGCGCAAGCTAGATCGGCCGGTCGACGATTATGACCTGCTCCCGCTCCGGGCCTACGGAAACGATCTCGATCGGCTTGCCGATGAGCTGGCCCAGGCGGCGCACGTACTTTTGCGCGTTCGGCGGCAGCTCCTCGAATTTGCGGGCGCTGGTGCAGTCCGTCTCCCAACCGGGCATCTCCTCGAATACCGGCACGGCACGGTTGAAGGCGGAAATGCTGGCCGGCGGTATTTCGACTGTCTGGCCGTCGATCTTGTAGGCCGTGCAGAACTGGATCGAAGGGAATGGGTCGAGGACGTCGAGACGGGTGATCGCGACGGCGGTGACACTGTTCATGGTCGCGCTGTAGCGGGAGGCGACAGCGTCGAACCAGCCGGTGCGGCGGGCGCGGCCGGTGGTAGTGCCGATTTCAGGGCGTGGCCCCTGGATGCGGAGGATGTTCCCGGTCTCGTCCAGGAGCTCCGTAGGCATGGGGCCGTTGCCGACGCGGGTCATGTAGGCCTTGTACACCCCGACTACCTTCTTGATGTCGAAGGGGCCGATGCCGATGCCGGTGGCGGCGCCGGCCGAGGTCGAAGACGGCACCGAAGACGTCACGAAGTCATAGGTGCCGCTGTCGAGGTCCAGGAGCGCTCCCTGGGCTCCTTCGAGCAGCACCGTCTCGCCGCGCTCCAGGGCCGCGCGGGCAATGCCGCCGGTGTCGCAGACGCGCGCCGTGAGGCGCTGGGCATAATCGCTGTACTCGTCGAAGACTGCGCCGAACGCGAGCGGCTCCGCGCCGTAAAGCTTCGTGAGGACGGCGTTCTTGTAGGGCAGGACGAATTCCAACCGCTCGCGGAAGGACTTCGGGTCGACGAGGTCGCCCATGCGGATGCCGATGCGTCCAACCTTGTCGACGAACGTCGGGCCGATTCCGCGGCCGGTGGTGCCGACGGCCGCGTCGCCGCGCAGCGCCTCGTCCAGCTTGTCGATTATCGGGTGGTAGGGCATGACCACGTGGGCGCGGTCGCTGACGAACACGCGCTCGGTGCTGACGCCGCGGCTCTCCAGCATCTCCAGCTCCTGGAGCAGGCCGGGCGGGTCTATGGCCATGCCGTTGCCAAGCAGGCAGGTCTTGTCGGGATAGAAGACGCCGGCCGGCACCAGGTGCAGGGCAAAGAGGCCCATGTCGTTGATGATGGTGTGGCCGGCGTTATTCCCGGCTGAATAACGGGCGACGACGCTTGCGTTTCGGGCTATGAGGTCGACGATGCGGCCCTTGCCTTCATCGCCCCACTGGCCGCCAATGACGACTATCGCGGGCATAAGCAACCCTCGCGCAGGGCGAGGGGCACCCCTTCCTTCACCAGAATGACCCCGACAGATGTCGGGGCCACGCGCAGTATACCAGACGGCGGAGGATCAGGCCTGGCTTTGCTGTTGCTCGAGCTTGCCCATGGCGATAAGGCTCTCCAGATCGTCGGAAATCTCCGCTTCCCACCGAGCAAAGGCTGCTCGAACGGCCGAGAGCTGTTCTTCGGTCGCAAGACCGAGCATCGTCGTCACATCGCCCAGGTCTCGACCGCGACCGGACAGGACCTTTAGCAGCACAAGGTACTCGAAGGGAATGATCGGAAGGCCTTGTGGATCGAGGTTTGTTCGAGCTCGCGCGAGGCCTTCCGGCCCCAGCCTTGATCCAGATAAAGGACGTCGACGTGCTGACCACCTGGAGCCGTCCACTGAGAGCCACCGATTGCGATTGGGCCCAGATCGGTAAAGCCTGCCGTCGAGAGCGCGTCACAAGCTCTTGAGCTGTCCGCACCTAACACGGCGATATCAATATCCGCCGTGGATCGCTCAGGCATATAGATACGTGCGGCAACAGCCCCACGACTGCCCAGGGGATAGTTCCCAGTACCGGGCGCAGGTCGGGCCAGTGACTCAAGAGCGCCGCGTTTCGATTCCAGGGACCGCTACCGGTGCCGGGCTTTTGCCGTCGCCGCGCGATATCGATAATCGTCCGTCTTCGAATGGCCGCCATTTCTCTTTGTGTTGCCACTTACACAGTTTAGCGCCCCTTGTACTCCGGCCGGCGCTTCTGGGCGAAGGCCAACGGGCCCTCGCGCGCGTCCTCCGTGCGGGCGTTCTCTCGTGACTTCTCGTTCTCCAGGTTGAGGCCATCCGAGAGGGACATCTCGCCGCCGCGGGTCACGGCTTCCTTCACCAGGCGCACGGAGAGCGGCGCGCAGGCACAGATCTCGTCCGCGATCTCCTTTGCTTTGGCCATGAGTTGGTCCGCCGGCACGATGTCGCTGACGAGGCCGGCGCGAAGGGCCGCTTCGGCGTCGATGCGGCCGCCGGTCATGAGCATCTTCATGGCAACGGCCTTCGGCACCAGGCGCGGCAGGCGCTGCGTGCCCCCGGCGCCGGGGATCAGGCCTCGCGTGGGCTCCGGCAGCCCGAAGGAGGAACCGGGGGTGCAGATGCGAATGTCGCACGAAAGCGCTATCTCCAGACCACCGGCCAGGCAGTAGCCGTTGATCGCGGCGATGATCGGCTTCCAGCACTCGAAGCCGCGGGTGATGCCGCCGAAGGCCGCGGGCCGTACCGGCGCCGCGTCGCCCTGGCCCTGACCGCGCATCGCCGTCGCGACGAGGTCGTTGCCTGTGGAGAAGGCGCGCTCGCCGGCGCCGGTGAGGATCGCGACCCAGACGTTGTCGTCCTCCTTGAAGTCGGTAAAGGCGTCCAGGAGCTCGGCGCTGGTTAGCGGGTCGATGGCATTGAGCTTCTCCGGGCGGTTGATGGTGACGTGGGCAAGGCGGCCTTCCTTGCTGTAGAGGATCCGTTCGAACTCCATCGGGCGGCCCTTTCTCCTGCTATTTTCCCGTTTCGATGGCGAAAAACATATCACAGTTAGGAAAATTGGCAATTTTGGGCGTTATGTCGGCTTGAACATAGTCGCACAAGGGCGCATATTATCTGTGATTTGCAAAAAATGACAATTATTCTTACCTTGGGCCGGTAAAATCGTAGAAGCAGGGATCGCCAAGCACACGGAGGAAAACACGTGCCTATCGACAAGGAAGCAGTCAAGAACGAGACCACGCCGCTGATGACCCTGGTGGACGCGGCGAACGTAGCCCAGCGAGGCCTGGAGAAGCGCCTCAGCCATCTGCAGCTCAGCGTTGCCCAGGAACGCATCTTGCAACTGGTCTACTTCGCGAAGGAGTCGCTGACCCCTTCGATGCTGGCAGCGTTATTGCTGCAGGAGACACACAGCGTCAGCGGCCTCCTGAATCGTCTGGAGGACCGTGACCTCATCACCCGGACTCGCGACCGCCAGGACCGCCGCGTGGTCTGGGTAGGACTGACCACCAAGGGCAAGAAGGTGGCCGAAGAAGCCATCCAGATCTCGCTGGACATGGCACGCGAGTACAAGAAGGTCCTGCAGGGCGCGAACACGGACAAGATGAACGACATGGTGCGCGAGGTGCGGGACCTGGGTTTCCGCATCGCCGGCGTTCGCGAAGACGTGCGGCGGGAGGCCCTGAAGCGCGTCTGGGACTAGCCTGAGTTCGAGCCTATCGAATGCGCCCCGGCAACGGGGCGTATTTCATTTTTTGCAATAATCCGGACTGGAAACGATTCCAGATCGTCTCCGAACGGCACAGAACCTGCATTCATGACGGTCGACCCCTATCTCACTGCGAAATTTTCCGCCCGCCGGGCCTAACGGTTTCGGTGGGCTTTCCGTTGTTTGAGCCGGACGCGCCTGGACGACCCTAGGACGGACGGGCGCGGCCGCAAACGTCGACGCCGGGTGGAGACGACCACCCGGCGTCAGAACAACAGGAGCGCGTGGGCACTCCGCTGCCAATTTCATGTTCGGACGGCCGCGCGGGCGTGTCAAACGCGGCGCCGGTCTTTCGCACTGTCCGCCCGCTTCGGGAAGGAGCCCCGGAAGAAGAACTCGGAATTGGACTATGGAATTAGGATTTTGGGCGCAAGCCCGGAATTCTGACCCGTTCTCACGGCAGGAACCTGGTTTCTGCGCTCTGGACCCACAGTCCAAAGTCCAGATTCCAGAACCCAGTTTCCAGGTCCCTCTGCCTCAGGAGGTAACGAATGAAAAGAGGACTCGCGCCTGCGGGCGCCGTCTTCATGGCCCTGACAATCAGCCTCGCCATCCTTGGCGTGGGCTACGGACTCTGGAGCGATACGCTTCGGGTCAGCGGCGCGGTCAACACCGGCTCCGTGAACGCGGCCTTCTCCCTGCATGAGCTGGACGAAGGCCTGCGCCGCGGCGCTGCCGGCGGCCCCGCCGACAACAACGTCAACGAGGACAAGGAGGCCAGCGGCATCGACACGGCCGAGTGCTACGTCCGCATCGCCGCCGCGGCTTCCGATGCCCCGTTGGCCGCGAACGACTCCGTCGACGAGATCTCGACATCGCTGGCCTCGGACCTGCTGTTCGTCCTGATCAGGAACGGCTATCCGAGCTTTAACTGCTACGTCGACTTCGACGTCCACAACGTCGGCAGTATCCCGATCAAGGTTCAGAAGCCGGTGCTGTCACCCTTCGACGCCCGTGCCCTGACCGTGGAGTTCGAGAACTGCTACGACAGCGGTGTCGAAGTGCCGCCCGGCAAGGAAGTGCTCTGCACTCTGCACGTGCACGTCGAGCGCGGAGCGCAGCCGAACTCCTGGTACCGCTTCGGCGCGACGATTTGCGCCTGGCAATGGAATGCGGATGGCCCCGTCCGCTGCCTGGCGCCGGTCGAGGTCGAGCCCGTCCCGGCCGACCTGATCGACTCGGCAAAGCCCCTGCCGTTGACCCCGGCGAGGGACTCGCAGTAGTAGCGCCGGCCGGGCCCGGGGAGGACCCTCCCTTGCCTCCCCGGCCCGGTCAGCCGAAACGGAGTCGAGCATGGCGGTGACAGTAGCGGTCACGGGAAAACAGGCGGGGCCGGGCGAGCTTGCGCCAGCGGCCGCCCCCGTCCTGGCCTACCTGGCCGCGGCCTATGCCGTGGTGAACTTTGGCCTGCCGGGGGTCGCGCCTTCGAGCCTGAACCTGTACCTGGTCCAGCCGGCCATCTGGTCCGGCCTGGCCTTCCTCTGCCTGAGCCAGCGACCCGGCCTCGCGCGACTGCCGGGATCTTGGATGGTGACACTCGGCCTGCTGGCCGGGGCCTTCCAGGTGGCGGTGTACGCCCTCGCGGGCTTCGTTTACGGCTTCGGCTATTCGACCTACGCCCACGGCCCGGCGACGGTAATGCTGAACCTGGTCTATCTCGGCTCGATGCTCTGGGGGCTCGAGTGCGCGCGCGCCTACCTCCTGGCGGGGTGGTCCGCGCGACCCGGCGTAGCCTTCGTCGCGGTGGCGGCGCTGCTTGCGACGGTCGCGCTGCCGGCGGCTCGCTGGCAAGCAGCGCTCAGCGGCGGCCAGGCGGCATTCGAGGCCTCCGGCTCGTCCCTGCTGCCGGCGGCGTCCGAGAGCTGTCTGGCGACGCTGCTTGCCCTGGCCGGCGGGCCCTGGGCCGCCTTCGCCTACCGAATGACGGCGGCGGCGGCGGAATGGACGTCGCCGGTGCTGCCGTCCCTGGGCTGGATGCTGGGTGCGCTGGTCGGGACGCTGGCGCCGGCCGCAGGCTTCCTGGCGCTGCGATCGTTGATGTCGCCGCCGCGCGAGCGCGGGGACACGACGGCGATTCCCGGCTGGATGCTGGCCCTCGGCGTGATGATTGTGGCTGTCATCTGGCTGAACACCGGCCTGCTGGGCGTGCGTCCGGCCCTGATCTCGGGCGTGAGCATGGAGCCGAAGCTGACGCTCGGCGACATCGTCGTCACGCGCCAGGTAGACGCCGCTACCCTGAGCGCCGGCGACATCATCCGCTTCCGCTCCGGCGAGGTGCCGGTGCTGCACCGCATCATCGAAGTCAAGCGCGGCCCAGAGGGGCTTGCTTTCGTCACCAAAGGTGACAACAACAACCTTGCCGACGGGCTGGTCGCCGCCGCCTCGGTCGAAGGCAAGGTTGTGCTGGTTATTCCGGCGGTCGGGATCATCCCCGTCAAGGTCAAGAGCTGGTTAGCGAGGTGAGAAGATGAGCCGCGGCCGAATCCTCACGCTGCCCTTTGTCGGCTTTGCCATCACGCTCGTCGCGGCGGCGACGTTACAGCCGGTCGTCGGCTCTTTCAGCAAGGCGTACCGCTTCGATGGCGGCGCCCAGATCGTCGCGGCGTCCGACGGCGCGACCGCCACGCCCGTCCGCGGCGTGTACCCGATCACCGTCACCCCAACGCCCCCACGCCAGGCCGTCGTCGAGCCGACGTCGCTTTCGCGCGCTGAGATTTCGCCCGCACCCTCATCAACGCCTGAGCGCGCGACAGGGACCCCGGCGCCTTCCGGCACGCGCGCGCCAACGCGGACCGCCTCGGCGACGGCGACGGCGACGCAGACCGCCAGCGCAACTTCGACACCTACCGCGACCGCCACGCTCACGCCCACCGCGACAGCCACACCTTCGCCCACGCCCGACCCCTGCGGCAGCCCGCGCGATGCCCGGCTGGTGCTCTCACCTGCGACGCAGACCTTGCTGGGCTCGAACGTCGTCCGCGGCCAGCTCAGCCTCTCGAACCAGGGCCGGCATGGCTGGGGACGAGACCTGGTGCTCAGCGCGCGCACGGCGGCTGGCGACAGATATCTGACCGGCCTTCATATTCGCGTTGGTGACCTCGACCAGGCCGCGGCGGCCGGCGCCGGCCTCACGATTGGCGACCTCGCTCCGGGGGAGTCGCTGACCATCGCCTTCGAGGCCTCGGTCGCCTGGAACGCCGTCTCGCTCTCGACCGCGAACGGCCGCCCCAGCGTCGACCTGCGCTTCGAGGTCATGGCTGGCTCATGTGGCGTCGCCTCGAGCAGCGCGCCGGCCGCGGCGGCTCAGGTGGTCATAGCCCCCGGTCCCGTGGTTGTCCCTGTGAAGCCGATCACAGCGATCGAAGCCGAAGCGGCCCTAGACTCGGTGCGGTGATCTCGGCGGCGCGAAACGCGGCCCCGCCGATTGCGTTCTTAGGTTAGACGCAAGGATCAGCGCAGACCCCGACCTGTCTACGTAGCCGAGGCGCGAAGCCCGGACGAAGGCAGGGCGGGGGGACACGGGGCGGCAAGGATGCCGGAACAGACCGCATACTCACTCACCCTTCGCCGGGCGCCGGCGGGCCACCTGCCGCTCCGCCCCTGGGCGTCCCTGGCGGCGCTGACGGCGTCGTTCGCCCTGTTCGTTTACCTGCTCACTCCGCACCTGCTCCCCGCACCCTCGACGCCGCTGACGTCGACTCAGGTGGCGGCCTCGGCGCCGGCCGAGACCTCCAGTACCACGACCGCGGTGGCGCTGGTTTCCGAGACCTCTTCGATAGCCGTCGAGGCGCCCGGACCGCTGACAGCGTCCCTCATCGCCGCGCCGCCGGTCGTCCAGCCCGCCACTTCGGCGCCGGCCGAGCTAAGCCCCGTACTGGCGGCAAGCCAGCCTGCACAAGCGCCGGCGGCCGCGCCGCCTGACCCGAGCGCGCCACAGGCCGCTTCTGTCCCCGGCCAGCGCTGGCTGGCGGAGGGCTTCGTCTTCGTTATCGAGGGCCAGGAATGGGACGCCGACAGCTTCGGGAACGTCGACGCGGCCCTCTCGAAGCTGCCGGCGCGCATCCGGGCGCAGCTCGCCAACCGCGCCCTGGGCCCGGTCCAGATCATGGTCAACCGCTCGGGTCGAACGCTCAGCGGCAAGCAGCCCTACGGCGGCGCCGCCAATTTCTTCTCCACCAACGACAGCCGCAATGAGCTGGTCCTCTTCCCCGCCCAGAGCACGCTGACCATCCTCCACGAGATGGGACACGCCTACAACCTGCGGCAGGCGCCTGCCGGCAAGTACGCACTGGTCTTGCTGGACCCGGAAATGCAGAGCTTCATGGCCGCGGCCGGCTGGCGGGTATTGAGCACGCCCGACCAGGTCCGCGCCGCCCGCGACCACATGGGAGTGCAGATGGCTTACGAAGGCCAGAGCATCTGGCCAAGGCTCTCCAACAATGACCCGCTGGAAGACTTCGCGAACTCATTCGCGCTGTACTTCTTCTCACCGGACGACCTGCGGGTGAAGTCGCCCGAGCGTTTCGCCTGGTTCGAGGGTCACGTCGGGCGCTAGGTTGGCCTCGGCAACTCGCCGCCGCCGTCCTTCGACAAGCTCAGGATGATCCAGGTAGGTGGCGGGTGAAATTGGCCCGAACGTTTCGCCTGGTTCGAGACGCGCGTCGGGCGCCAGGTTGGCTTCGGCAACTCGCCGCCGCCGTCCTTCGACAAGCTCAGGATGATCCAGGTAGGTGGCGGGTGAAATTGGCCCGAACGTTTCGCCTAGTTCGAGACGCGCGTCGGGCGCCAGGTTGGCTTCGGCAACTCGCCGCCGCCGTCCTTCGACAAGCTCAGGATGATCCAGGTAGGTGGCGGGTGAAACTGGCCCGAACGTTTCGCCCGGTTCGAGGCGCGCGTCGGGCGTCAGGTTGGCTTCGGCAACTCACCGCCGCCGTCCTTCGACAAGCTCAGGATGATTCAGGGAGATGGCGCGGTGAAGTCGCCCGAGCGCTTCGCCTGGTTTGAGGCGCAGGTCGGGCGCCAGGTTGGGGCTCGACAACCCCGGGCCTTCAGTCGCCGAAGCAGCCTCCCCGCAACCTGAAGCGCTAGTATTGTGGCGATGCGCTGCACAGCTTCGACCTCGGAGGCCCGCCGTTAACGAAAAGCTCCGTGCCCTGCTGGAGGCCGTTTCCGCGGGCTCACTGAGCATCGAGGCCGCGCTCGACGAGCTGCGCCACCTGCCCTACGAAGACCTGGGCTTCGCCAAGATCGACCACCACCGCGGCGCTGCGCGACCAGCTGCCGGAGGTGGTGCTGGGCGAGGGCAAGACGCCGGCGCAGATCGCGGCGATCGGCGCGCGGCTGGTGCGCGCAGTCCGGCCGGCTGCTGGTCACGCGCGTCGGCCGCGACGGCTTCGCGGCGCTGAAGGCAGGCGGTGCCGGACGTCGAGTACCACGAGCTCGGCGCGCTGCGCCACCGTCGACCGCGACCCGCCGCCGTTGCTGCCGGGCGTCATGGTCGCTCTGCGCCGGGACGTCCGACCTGCCGGTGGCCGAAGAGGCGGCGATCACGGCGCGCATGATGGGCAACGACGTCACGATCACCAGCGACGTCGGCGTGGCCGGCATCCACCGCCTGTTCGACCACCTGCCCCAGATGCTGCGAGGCCAACGTGATCGTCGTGGTCGCCGGGCATGGAGGGCGCGCTGCCCAGCGTGGTGGCGGGCCTGGTCTCGGCGCCGGTCATCGCCGTGCCGACCTCCGTCGGCTACGGCGCGAGCTTCGGCGGCCTGGCGCCGCTGCTGGCGATGCTCAACAGCTGCGCCGCCGGCGTCTCGGTCGTGAACATCGACAACGGCTTCGGCGCCGGCTACCTGGCCGGCGTGATCAACGCCCTCGCCCACCGTGCGCCTCGCGCCGACTAGACCGGCCTGCCCTATGCCGCGCGTCGCCTACTTCGACTGCTTTTCCGGCGCCAGCGGCGACATGATCCTCGGCGCCCTGGTCGACGCCGGCCTGTCCTTCGACGGCCTTGCGAGCCGAGGTCGCGAAGCTGGCACTGCCCGAAGGCGCCTTCGAGCTGCGGGCCGCGACGCGTCCAGCGCGCCGGCTTCGCCGCGACCAAGCTCGACGTGACCGTCCGCGAGCCGCCGCGCCACCGCGGTCGCTGGCCGAGGTGCTGAGGCTGTGATCGCCGCTTCCACCCTGCCGGAAGGCGACAAGGCGACGCGTCGAGGCCGTCTTCCAGGCGCTGGGCGAGGTCGAGGCGAAGGTCCACGGCGAACGCCTCGAAGACGTGCGAGCTGCACGAGGTCGGCGCCGTCGACGCGATGGTCGACGTCGCCGGGCGCGGTCGCCGGGCCTGCGCCTGCTCGGCGTCGAGGAGGTCTACGTCTCGCCGCTGCCGCTGGGCCACGGGGCGAGTCAAGGGCCGCCACGGCGTCCTGCCGCTGCCGGCGCCGGCGACGCTGGAGCTGCTCGCCGCGGGCCGGCGCGCCGACTGTCGAGCGGCGAGGGCGCCGCGCGGAGAGCTGGTGACGCCGACCGGCGCGGCGATTCTGACGACGCTTGGCCGCTTCGAGCGGCCGGCGATGCGCGTCGCAGGCCGTCGGCTACGGCGCCGGCGGCCGCGACCCCGCCGACCGGCCCAACGTGCTGCGCGCTCTGGCTCGGCGAGACCGAGACGGGCCGCGGACGCATGCGCCTGATCGAGACGAACATCGACGACATGACGCCGGAGCTGCTGGGCTACGTGCAGGAGCGGCTGCTGGCCGCGGGCGCGGCCGACGTCTGGTTCACGCCGATCCAGATGAAGAAGAACCGCCCGGCCGTCATGCTCTCCGTGCTCTGCGCGGAGGCGCTGGAGGCGGAGATCGTGCGCCTGCTGCTGCGCGAGACGACGACGCTGGGCGTGCGCGTCGCGCGACGTCGGCCGCTACGAGGCCGAGCGCGACGTGTTCGAGTTCGAGTCCAGCCTCGGGCCGGCGGCCGTGAAGGTGAAGCGCCTGCCCGGCGAAGCGCCCGCGGCCGCGCCGGAGTACGAGGTCTGCCGCCGGATCGCCGAATCGACCGGCCTGCCGCTGGCGGAGGTCTATCGCATCGTCGCGGCCGAGGCGGAACGGCTCGCATTCGACGGCCATGTCAAGGGGACGCGCCGTAGGCGATGCCTACGATCGTATGGCATGACCGAACGACCGGCCGTCGCAGACCGTCGAAGACTATCTGCAGCTGATCTACACGATGCGCCGCGAAGGCGAGGCGGTGATCGCGGCGCGCGCTAAAGGAGCGCAAGGGTGTCTCCGCGCCGACCGCCTGGGCGACCCTGAAGCGCATGGAGCGCGACGGCCTGGTGACCCTGGAACGCGGCCACCACATCGAGCTCACGCGGCGAGGGCCTCGAAGCGGCCGAATCGATCATCCGCCGCCACATGCTGGCCGAGACGCCTGCTGACCGACATCCTCAAGCTCGACTGGGCCGACGTGCACGACGAGGCGCACCGCATGGAGCACGCGATCTCGCCGCTGATCGAGAACGCAGATCCTGGCGCTGCTGGACAACCCGACGACCTGCCCGCACGGCAACCCGATCCCGGGCATGCAGACAGGCCCGTTGCCGGAGACCAAGCCCCTGCGCACGGCACGCGAAGGCGAGACGGTGGTCGATCAACAACATCGCCGAGCACGCCGAGGACGACGCGACCTGATGCACTACCTCGAGCGCAACGGCCTGGTCCCCAACACCCGCTCCTGGTCGACGAGGTGGCGCTGTCCAACGCGACGATCACGGTGTCACTCAACGGCTCCGAGAAGCGTGTCGCGGTGGGCATTCCGGCCGCTCAGGTGATTCAAGTACGGCAGCCTTCGTGATAAACTAATCGAACACTTGTTTCACAGGGAGAGGCCAACATGAACGCCCACACCGTCCTCGAATCGCCGATCGGGCCGCTGTATCTGGAGGCTTCCGCCCTGGGCCTGCACAAGCTGACTTTCGGCAGCGGCGGCAAGTTCGACGCCGCAGTCGCTGCCGCGCCGTCAGAGCCCGCACACCCCGAGGCCGTCGAGATGCTGGAGCGAGCGGTCAACCAGGTTCGCGAGTACTTCGCCGGCGCGCGCAAGGACTTCGACCTGGCGTTGGACATCGAAGGCACGCCCTTCCGCAAGCGCGTCTGGGAGGCGATCGCGGCCATTCCTTACGCGCAGGTGATCAGCTACGCGCAGCTTGCCGCGGACGCCGGCGCGCCGAACGCGTACCGCGCCGCAGGCGCGGCCTGCGGCGCCAACAACGTCGCGATCGTGATTCCCTGTCACCGCGTCGTCGGATCGGACCGCGGCCTGCACGGCTTCGGCGGCGGCCTGCCGGTGAAACGCTGGCTCCTGGACCACGAAGCCTCGAACGTCATGGCAACGGCGGCGCGGCAGGCCGTACTGGTCTAGGTTGGGCCACGAGTTACCGGCGCGAGTCGACTTCCACGGCCCTGACGGCGAGCAGTCATCCGAAGGCAAAGCGCTGCTCGAGACCTCCGAGCTGATATTTCGCGGCGGCTTCCGCCTGCGCATTCCCTTTCGCGAGGTCCAGGACCTGTTGGTTGAGGACGGACGCCTGGATGTCAAATGGCCGGGCGGACGGGCGTCTTTCGACATCGGTCAGCGTTACGCGCCGGCCTGGGCCGAGAAGATGCGCAACCCCCGCGGCCTGCTGGACAAGCTGGGCGTGAAGCCGGGAGCGCGCGTGGCCGTGCTCGGCATGCCGGACCAGGAATTCATCCAGCAGCTGCGCGCGCGTGGCGCCGAACTTGCGGCTGGCGAGGCCCCTCCGGCACTCGACTTCGTCTTCTATGAAGCGGACGAAGTTGTAGCGCTGGCCCGCCTGTCAGAGCTTCGAGCGCTGATCAAGGACGGCGGCGCGATCTGGGTCGTCTCGCCCAAGGGTAAGGCGGCCCGCGTCCGCGACGTCGACGTCATCGCGGCCGCGAAGGCCGCGCGCCTGGTCGACACCAAGGTTGTCGGGTTTTCGGATACGCACACGGCGCTGAAGCTGGTGATCCCGCTGGCGATGCGGACGAAAGAAGGGCATAGCGCATAGGACATAACGCATAAGGGGAATCGAATTCCGCCACGTCCTGCGCTGGGTCAGGCCATATCCAAAGCGAGCCCGGGTGGACCATCGCCGTTTCCGTTCGTCCTCAGCCAGCCTGCCCTGGGGCCGCCTGAAGGAAGGGCGCTACTCACCAAGCACGTACTTGCGGATCGCCCAGGCCACGCCGGCCTCGCTGTTGGACGGCGCAACGGCGTCCGCGGCGTCCTTCACGGCCGGCGCGGCGTTGCCCATGGCGATGCCAACGCCGGCGGCCTCGATCATGGCGATGTCGGGGGAGGCGTCGCCGATCGCCATCGCGGCGGCGAGCGGGAGGCCGAGGGCCTCGCAGACCGCTGCCAGGCCGCGGCCCTTGTCGGCGTCGTGGTGGACGACGTTGAGATAGTCGGGGAAGCTGTCGCTGAAGCCCTCGGCCAGGTTCAGGCCGTGGCCGTGATACTCGCGAAAGTGCTGTACGGTGCTGCGGACGCCCTCCTTGCCGAAGAGCAGAAAGGCCGTCGGCGCCGCCGAGATCGCCGGCGCAAGGCTTTCGACCAGCACCATATCCGGCGGCATTCGCGAGGCGTCGCGCAAACGGCCGCTGCGAATGAAGGTGCGGTCCTCTACCGTCACGTAGGCGTCGCCCTCGAGCGCATCGACATAGGCCGCGACGCGGCGGGCCAGATGTTCCTCGATGCGGACGTGCAGGAGCTCCCGCGCGCCGTCAGTGCTCCGGACCAGGGCGCCGTTATGGCTGATGATGAAGCCATCCAGGCCCAGAGATACCGCCGTGCGCCGCGCCGCCTGGTGCCAGCGGGAGGTCGCGAGCACGACTGTGACGCCGGCCGCCACGGCGGCGCGGACCGCCGCGGCGTCGTCCTCCGACACCTGGTTCCGCGGGTCCAGCAGCGTGCCATCGAGGTCCAGGGCAACGATGCGGATGTCAGGCGCCAAAGCCCAACCCTAGCTGCTTCAGACTCACCCAGCGCTTCTCGCCGATGATCACGTGGTCGAGGACCTCGATCTGGAGGAGGCGGCCGGCCTGGACCGCTTCCTTTGTCAGCGCGACGTCGTCCGGCGAAGGGGAAGGGTCGCCGGAGGGGTGATTGTGCACCATGATCAGTCCGGGCGCTTTCTGGCGGACGGCCTCCTGGAACAGCTCGCCAATCCTGACCTGAGTCAGGGTGACGCTGCCCTTGTAAGGCTCCGAGATCGAAGTCACCTGGTTGCGGATGTTGACCAGGAGTATGCGCAGGCGTTCGTTGTCCAGGAAGCTCATCTCGTTGCCCAGGAGCGCCATGACATCCCCCGGCGAGCGGATCACGGGCCGGTCCTCCGGCTGCAGGGCGTTGATGCGTTGCGCCAGGGTGAACAGCGCGACGAGCTCGGCCGCCTTCGCTTGCCCCAGGCCGTGCTCGCGGACAAGGTCGCTGAAAGACAGGCGGGCCAGGCCGCCCAGGCCCCTGTACTTGGCGATGAGCGAGGTTGCCAGGGTGAGGACGTTCTGGCCGGTCGACCCTGTGCGCAGGATTATTGCCAGGAGCTCGGCGTTCGATAGCGCCTGGGGCCCGCTATCGCGCAGGCGCTCGCGCGGGCGGTCGGCCGAAGGCATGTCCCGGATACGGGTGTTGTACTCGACGCGGACTCGTTCGGGGCCGGCTTCGTACGGCGCCTCAATTGAGGGGTCTTCAGCGGGCCGGTTCATCGGGCTCGGCGGGCACGAACTTCTTGTCGGCGTCGTCGTACCGTTCGACGAAGACCACCGTGAGGCTGTGGGGGTAGTGCTGGATGCGGACCATGTCCTCCTCCAGCAGTCCCCGGTACTCGTTGCGGCTGATCGTGTAGATCTGGCCTTTGACGGCGATGTAGTGGCTGTGCATGAAGAAGAAGAAGAAGTTGCCCTTGGTCCACTTCTTCGTGACCTCGCCTTCGCTTGCCGTCGGCTGCGCCGCCATGTCACGCAGGTAGTGCCAGGCCTGGTAGCCGACGACGAGGAACAGGATGCCAGTGACAAAGAGCATGACCACGTAGCCGCTGTTGCCGGCGAAGATGTTGGTCAGCGCGACGCCGATGCCAATGCCGCAGAGGACGGCCACAGGCGTGAAGATCAAGGCCTGAATCACGATGTGAGCGCGCTTGTTTGGCGGCGGCTTCTCTTCATCCAGCCAGGAGCGGCGGGCCGGGCGAGGCGTCTTGTCTTCGTACCAGGAGCTCATTGCGGTACTTTGAGTCTCTGACCTATCTCCAGGGCATCACCACTGAGAGCGTTGAGCGATCTTATCTGCTCCACGCACTCAGACACAGTCATAGCGCCCGGCCGGCGTATCTTATCGCTACAAATTCCGGAAAGCGTATCGCCGGAGACTACCACGTAATCTCCGGTGGTTGTCGGTCCGGCCGTGCCTGTGGCGGCCGGCCGCGCGGTGCCGGTGGCGGCGGCGGGGGGATTCGTGGCGCCGGGCCGCGGCGTGCCGGGCGTCGTCGCCGCCTGGGGCGAACCGGCCACGGGCGTCGTCAGGTTGGAGGCGCCGGGCTGGCTGGTCGCGGTGAGGACAACGGGCCGCAGGGCGGATTCGCCGGCGCTGCTGGCGGGTTGCAGGATCAGCCAGAGCGCTATCCCCGCGCCGATGATCAGGGCCAGGAGCGAACCGCGGTACAGCGAGAACGAGGGGACGCCGCTGGACGGCTCCAGGCAGACGTTGCAGAAGTCTTCGCCGTGGTCTTCGCAGTAGGGCCGGCCGCAGCGGGGACACTGCTGTGTCGGCTCCCGCTCGCAGGCGTAGCATTTCAGGTCCGGCACGGCGTCAAGCTTAGCAGACGAAGCGGGTTAGGCCACATCGAAAAGGACAGAGTGCAGAGTACAGACCGGACTCGTGAATCATGGCCTGTACTCTGCAACCCGGACGTTCCGCCGTGCCGCCGTTTAGATAAGGTCGACGGTCGCGCCGGCGTCGACCAGCTTGGCCTTGACCGCCTCCGCCTCGGCCTTGTCGACGCCTTCCTTGACGTTCGTAGGAGCGGCCTCGACCAGGTCCTTGGCCTCCTTGAGGCCCAGGGTGGTGACCTCGCGGACGGCCTTGATCACGTTGATCTTGTTGGCGCCGAAGTCCTTGAGAACCACGGTCCACTCGGTCTTCTCTTCTTCGGCTACCGCCGCGGCCGCGCCGCCACCGCCCGCGGCAGGGGCGGCGGCCATGGCCATCGGCGCCATGGCAGAGACGCCGAACTCCTCCTTGATCTCGTCGTTGAGGTCCTTGAGCTCGAGGATCGTCATGCCCTTGATCAGCTCCAGCACCTGGTCTGTCTTTGGTTGCCATTTCCTTACTCCTTTTGGGTTCTCAGTTGTGTCCCGCCCGTGAGGCCCGCCCGGGAGGTGATCCTCAGGCGGCGGCGCCTCCGACCTGCTCGGCGCGGGCGTCGATGCAGGCCGCTGAACTCCTGAATGGTGGCCTGGATCAGATACACGAACGTGGTTATCGGCGACTGCAGCGCGCCGGCGAACTCGGCGATCAAGTGCTCTCTCGGCGGCAAGGTCGCCAGCTCGGTCAGCCGGCTGGCCGGATAGATCTGGCCGTCGAGGTAGGCCTTGCGCGCGGCGAAGGTGTTGCGCGCCGTGCGCTGGTACTCGACGACGGTCTTGATCGGCGCCAGCGGGTCGTCGAAGCCGACGAACAACGGCCGTTGGCCCGTCGCAGACCTGGGCGGCGTCAGGCTTGCCGGCGGCCTCGGCGGCGCGACGGAACAGCGTGTTCTTGACCACGTGCATCTCGATGCCCGCTCGCGCAGCTGACGCCGCAGCGCGGTAACGTCACCGACCCGAAGGCCGCGGTAGTCCGCGCCGATGACGACCGTGCTGCGGCTGATCAGGTCTGTCAGCTCCTTGACAGTCTCGACTTTTTTCTCTGTCGGCAACCTCAACCTCCTTCAGCTGTCCCGGGTCCGGCATTTTCCGTCCTCCCTGAACTTGGAGAGCGGGCCGGACGCAAACAAATGCCCTCGCCGGCGAGACGAGGGCACGTAAGCGCACTGTGAGTGCTGGTGCTTCGCCTCGGCGGGCCCTGTGGGCTTGGGTCCTTCGAGGGAAGGACACCCGCTGTCTCTGGCTATGGCCCCCGGACGGTCCGCAAACCAGCCCGAAGGATGTCTGAAGTGTAGCGCTAGCTCGAAGTCAGCGCCAGCGTCGGCGCCAGCTCCAAGCTTGATGCCCGGGCCCATGGTAGTCGCCAGCGATGCCGAGCGGATGTAAACGCCCTTCGCGCCGGCCGGCTTCGCCTTGACGATGGCGTCGACAAGGGTCGGCCATGTTCTCGAGGAGCGCATCCTCCTCGAAGCTGACCTTGCCGATCGGCACGTGGATCAGGCCGTGCGGTCGAGCCGGAACTCGACCCGCCCCTGGCGCGCGTCCTTGACGGCCTTGGGGATGTCCTGCGCCTCGACGACGGTGCCGGAGCGCGGGTTGGGCATCAGGCCGCGTGGCCCGAGGACGCGGCCGAGGCGGCTGACCTTGCCCATGATCTCGCGGGACGCCAGGGCGACGTCGAAGTCGGTCCAGCCGCCTTCGACCCGCTTGATCAGGTCGTCGCCGCCGACGAAGTCGGCGCCGGCCTCTTCGGCGTAGCGGGCGGCCTCGCCTTCGGCGAAGACCAGGACGCGCACCGTCTTGCCCAGGCCGTGGGGCAGGAGGGTGGTGCCGCGAAGCTGCTGGTCGGCGTGACGCGGGTCGAGGCCGGTGCGCAGGTGCAGCTCGACCGTCTCGTCGAACTTGGCCGAGCGCGGTCTTCTTGGCCAGCTTGATGCGCCTCCTCGGGCGGGATAGGGCTTGTTAGGCTCGATGAGCTTCGCTGCTTCGTCGTATCGTTCTTGCCGCGCTTCATTTCTGTCCTACCAGTCTGCCGGGCTGCGCATCGCTCTCGCGCTGTTCCACCCTGGTGTTAGGGAAGGGTCTGGAGGGACATCCCCGCGCCCCAGCGCACCGCATCCGCGGTCCGCGTTCCCGCCTGCCGATAAGGGCTTGTCCGCGGCCCGAAGCCGCTAGCCGCTAACCTCGATGCCCATGCTGCGGGCGCTGCCTTCGATCATGCGCTCCGCCGCCTCGATGTCCGTGGCGTTGAGGTCGCGCATCTTAGTGTGCGCGATCTCGCGCAGCTGGTCGCGGGTGATGCTGCCGACCTTCTCGCGCTTCTGCGCCCGGCTGCCCTTGTCGAGGCCGGCGGCCTTGCGCAGCAGGTCGCTCGCCGGCGGCGTCTTCAGGACGAAGGTGAATGACCGGTCCTCGAAGACCGTGACCTCTGCCGGCACGATCTGCCCGCCCTGTGAAGCGGTCTTCTCGTTGTATTCCTTGCAGAACGCCATGATGTTGATAGCGTGCTGGCCGAGGGCGGGCCCTACCGGTGGCGCCGGCGTTGCCTTGCCCGCGTGCAGCTGAATTCGTACTACGGCTCTTACTTTCTTCGCCAATTTCTTCTGCCTTACTCGTACTCGAACTGGACGCGAATCGAGGACTTCGAATCTCGCGACCAGTCCGGCATTTCCATCTCCGTGAGGAGGCCTAATTTCACCCTCAATATCGCCCGGCGGTCGGAACCGAGAAATTCTTCGACTTCGGGCGGAAGGTTCAGATGACTTGTCCTGAAATGAACCTCAATGAAGTCTTTGTTTGTCGGTTTCATCTTGGGGTCAGAGGCGATTACCCGGCGCGGGTCGAATAGCCAGAACATCTGCAGTTCGCGTTCTTCGGGAACTTCCGTCCAGACCTCGGAATCGTCCGATATCCAGGCCTTTTGACCCCGCAACCTGAGATGGGGCGGCAACTCAGGCTCGAGCCCGTGAATATCGATGCCGTCGCTGCCGTAGACGATGGTAGCGCCGGTCACCGCGCCATCAACAAAGACGCGAGCCCGAGCCCGCTTGCTCAGGCCATTGACTGCGGTAAGCACTTCTTGCTGGTTCATGGCCCTACATACTCAACTACGGAAGCGAAACCACTGTGGGGTGGGTAATCGGTCATGTTTCTCAAGTCCAGGACGTCCGATTGCACAATCCAGAGGTTCGAATTGGAGAATACTGCAGAGACTTCGGCCTTGCCCCGTTCGAATGGAGATCACTTGATGGCCTACGCCGCTGACCTCCTCTTCGTGCGCGCCAGCAACAATTGTACCGTCATCGAGCTTCCACAGCCGCACGTGAAATCGCCTCAGCAGACTTCCACGGACAAGCTGTTCGTCCTGAGCGTGGTTGCACATACCGTCATCTTGAAGGAAAAGGTCGACCGCTGTCGTAAGCCCCAGCATCCTGGGCTTATTCCAGGAGGCGCCATTCAGCTCTGAGACAACGCCGGTCAATGAGGCCGATCGAAACTCCAGGTTGATGGGGTCCTCAAATCGACAGTACCTCTTCTTATGAGCCCAGGCCGGCGTTGCCAACTGCTAAAGCTTTTCGACCTGGAGGAAGTCCAGCTCCACCGGCGTCTCGCGGCCGAAGAAGGACACCATCACCTTGACCTTGCCCTTCTCCAGGTTGATCTCGTCCACGACGCCGACGAAGTCGACGAACGGGCCATCGACGATGCGCACGCTCTGGCCTTCGACGAAGCCGACGCGGACGCGCGGCTCCTCCGCCTTCATCTGGCGCAGGATGCGCTTGCACCTCGGCCTCTTCCAGCGGGACGGGCCGCGTGCCGGAGCCGACGAAGCCGGTGACGCCGGGCGTGTTGCGCACGACGAACCAGGCGCGGCTCGACTCCGGGTCGTTCTCGTTCAGCGTCGTCATCTGCACCAGCACGTAGCCGGGGAAGATCTTGCGCGAGACGGTGCGGCGCACGCCGCCGTGCACCTCGATCTCGTCCACGGTCGGCACGACGACGCGGTGGATCAGGTCCCCGGCGTCCATCGACTCGATGCGGTGCTCGAGGTTGGTCTTGACCTTGTTCTCGTAGCCGGAGTAGGTGTGGATGACGTACCAGGAGCGGCCTTCCTGGAATAGTCTCCTCTTCGGACGCATCTCGTCGGGCTGTTGCTGTCGGCGACGGCGGCTGACTTCGCCCTTGGCGCGCGCTGCTCTTGGTCTTGCTGTCGCCATCGTGTTCCTAGCGCAGCAGTAGTCGGTCGATCAGCCAGTTGAAGAAGATGTCGATGCCGCCGAGGATCAGTCCGACCGCGACGGCGACGATGATCACGACCGTGGTGAGGTAGCGCGTCTCGTCGCAGCTTGGCCAGGTGACCTTCTTCAGCTCAGACCAGATGTCCTCGGACCCAGCGCGGCGCGACACGCAGGAAGCGCTTCTGGGCTGGGCGGCCGGGCGTGCGCCTCTGGCGGGGGCGCGCGGGCCGGTGGTCATCCGCGGAGGCGGGCGCCTTGCGGCCGGGGCGCTCCTTGGGCGTGGCGGCCTGTTGACGGCGTACGGCGCGGCTCATGAGCGGGGACGGCCAACTCGCCGGGGCGAGGTCTACCGCACCTCCCGGTGAGGCCGGTGCACGCGGCAGCGCGGGCAGTACTTGTTCAGCGCCAGGCGGTCCGGGTCGTTCCGGCGGTTCTTGGTCGTCGTGTACGTCCGCTCCCGGCACTCGCTGCAGGCGAGGTGATGATGACTGCGGTCTTCCTTCTTCGCCATCGCGTCTTAGTTCAGGATCTTCGTCACCGCGCCGGCGCCGACCGTGCGGCCGCCTTCGCGGATGGCGAAGCGCAGGCCTTCCTCCATGGCGATCGGCTGGATCAGCTGGACCGTCATCTTGGTGTTGTCGCCGGGCATGATCATCTCGACGCCCTCCGGCAGCTCGATGTTGCCGGTCACGTCCGTCGTGCGGATGTAGAACTGCGGGCCGGTAGCCGGTGAAGAACGGCGTGTGGCGGCCGCCCTCGTCCTTCGAGAGGACGTAGACCTCCGCCTCGAAGTCCGTGTGCGGCGTGATCGAGCCGGGCTTGGCCAGCACCTGGCCGCGCTCGACGTCCTCGCGCTCGACGCCGCGCAGGAGGCAGCCGACGTTGTCGCCGGGCTCGCCCTGGTCCAGCAGCTTCCGGAACATCTCGACGCCGGTGACGACGGTCTTGCGCGTCTCGCTGATGCCGACGATCTCGATCTCGTCGCCGACCTTGACGATGCCGCGCTCGATACGGCCGGTGACCACGGTGCCGCGGCCCTTGATGCCGAAGACGTCTTCGACCGGCATCAGGAACGGCAGGTCCGCCGGGCGCGCCGGCATCGGGATGTAGTTGTCGACGGCGTCCATCAGCTCCCAGATGCACTTGTACTCGGGCGCGTCCGGGTCGTCGCTGGTGCTCTCCAGCGCCTTGAGGGCGCTGCCGCGGATGATCGGGATGTCGTCGCCGGGGAAGCCGTGCTTGGTCAGCAGCTCGCGCAGCTCCAGCTCGACCAGGTCGAGCAGCTCCGGGTCGTCCATCATGTCGACCTTGTTGAGGAAGACGACGATGGCCGGCACCTCCACCTGGCGGGCCAGCAGGATGTGCTCGCGCGTCTGGGGCATGGGGCCGTCCGGCGCCGCGACGACGAGGATGGCGCCGTCCATCTGGGCCGCGCCGGTGATCATGTTCTTGATGTAGTCGGCGTGGCCGGGGCAGTCGACGTGCGCGTAGTGGCGCTTCTCCGTCTCGTACTCGACGTGCTGGATGGCGATCGTGATGCCGCGCGCGCGCTCTTCCGGCGCGTTGTCGATGCTGGCGAAGTCGCGATAGGACGGCCAGCTTCTTCAGGGCCAGGACCTTGGTGATCGCCGCGGTCAGCGTGGTCTTGCCATGGTCAACGTGACCGATGGTGCCGACGTTGACGTGCGGCTTGGTCCGCTCGAACTTCTGCTTTGGCCATGTTGTCTTGCTGTTCCTCCCTATCTTCCGCCGGCCTCTCCGGCAGACGTTCGCACTTTGATCCGGTTCGCGACCCCGGTCTGTTGCCAGCGACCGATTGCCTGTCGCTGGAGCCCACAATCGGATTCGAACCGATGACCTCGCCCTTACCAAGGGCGTGCTCTGCCAGCTGAGCTATGTGGGCGGCGTGCTCCTTTTCCGGCTGCCGCCGGATCCGGACGGACTTCGGCTCTGTGATTCAGCGTCCTATATCATAGGACGTTTTCTTGTCTGGTGCCAGGGGCAGGATTCGAACCTGCGTAGCCCGTCAGGGCAACGATTTTACAGACCGTCGGTTTTAGCCACTCACCCACCCTGGCGTCTTCTGGTTGGCACGATGGCAGCCGGTGGCCGGTGGTCGAAGACGCCAGCGGCGCCCGCCCCGACTCTCTGACCCCTGCCCCCTATCTCCCATCTCCGCCCGGCGCTGACTGCTGTTGGAGCCCGAGGGGGGATTCGAACCCTCAACCTACCGATTACAAATCGGTTGCGCTGCCATTGCGCCACTCGGGCTCGATGCCTTTCTGCGGCGAAGCCTTCGGCGCCGGGTCTCGTGACCCTGCGGCCTGCTGGATATCCGAAGGCCTGTCCTGAGCGCGGTCGAAGGAGCGTTTCGGGCGCAACAAAATTAGACCCCCGAAGTCCGGGGCTCGTATTCGAGTATAGAAACTCGCTTGCTGGCGCGTCAATAGAACCTGAGTCTGCTTTGTCCCAAACGAAGAGCCGCCGAGGGGCGCTGGTCGCTGGTCTCTGGTCGCTGGCTGGCTCGGCGGCGCTATTCGACGGTCGCCGGCCAGGCTGCAAGGCCTGGCCTACGGTTAGGTGACGGGCGAAGACTGGCGCCAGACGCGGTCGACCCACTACGTCCTCCTACCCGCGACTAGCGACCAGCGACCCGCGACTAGCGAGCCTGCGGCTTCGTGCTACTATTCGGGCGCTTTGCAGAGAATCCTCGTCCTCGGGCCCAGCAATGTCAGATTCCAGGAACGCGGTGTCGAAGACACGACGACGCCGAACCTGTTGCGCGACTATCTCAAAAAGAACGCGACTCAGATCGAGAACGAAGTCATCACGGACAGGCTCTTCTACGGCGAGCAGATGGCCGCGCGGGCGGCAGAGCTCATCGAACGCGAGCAGGCAGACGTGGCCTTCATTCAGGTCGGCACCAACCGGCTCGAAGACCGCTACGTCGTTTACATGGTCAGACAGAGGTGGCCCCGCCTCTACAAAGCCGCGCTGAAGTTCGCAATCAAGCTCAAGGCGGCGTCAGGAGGCGGCCCGGAAGGCGGCGAGGGACCTCGCGGGCTGCTGTTTCGTCTGCCTCGTGCCGTGGCTCGCGTCCTCATCGGGTCCAAGGAAGGCTATCCGATGGACCTGGCGCTGAAATACACCAAGGAGACAATCGACGCCCTCGCGCGCTTCGAAGACAGGGCCGTGGCAATCCAGTTGCTGCCGACAGCCCGCGCCAAGCCTTCGAGGGCCGTCCAGCGGCGCGTCGACACATTCACGCGCGAGCTGCGCGAGTACTGCTCCCGCCGCCGGGTCGACTTCCTTTCGCGCTTCGACTATTGCCGCGAGCTGGGCGATGGCCCGTACCCGACGGTGCACGGCACCTATCCGCCCCGCGCGCAGCGCGAAGTCGATGCTCGCGCTATGGCGGGCTACATCCTCGAAGCCGCGGGCGAGCCCGCGGCTGCCGCCACGGTCTGAGCCGTTCGAAGAAGCGCTACCCGTTCGCGGCCTGCGTCAAGACCCCTCTACCGGTGAGCGCAACTGCGCGCCGCGCTCAGTGTGACCTCTCAGGCAATCACCGTTGCCGATACGGACGTGATCGGCGGCAGGTTTTGCGTCAGCAGGGTCCAGGTCTCGCCCTCGTCGGCGCTGGCGAAGAGCTGGCCGGTATTGGTGCCGAAGTACACTCCGGCCCGCTCCAGGGTGTCGGTGCAGAGGTTGTCCCGATACACGCCCATGTAGGCGTCCTGCTGGGGCAGGCCTTTCGTCATCGGCTGCCAGGTCTGGCCGGCGTCGCGGGTGCGGAAGACGCGCAGCTTCCCATCCGGGGGACTGCGAAATTCGCCGCCACGGAGGGGCACCACATAGGCAGTCTCGGGATCATGGGGATGGGTGGCCAGCGCCAGCCCGAAGGAAGAAGGCAGCCCTTCCGTAATCTCCGTCCAGTGATCGCCGCCGTCTTCGCTGCGATATGTGCCCCAGTGACCCTGAAGGTACAGCCGGGCAGAGCCGCCGCCGGCAGGCAAGAGGTGGTGCACGCATTGGCCCACCTCGGGGTAGAGGGGGATGTTCGGGTCGAACTGGTGGGCCGGCTCGCGAATGTTGTGGTTCTTGACCTGCCACGACGCGCCGCCGTCGTCCGTGCGGAAGACGCCGGCCGCCGATATCGCGACCCACATGCGATTCGAGTTCGCCGGGTCGAGGACGATTGAGTGAAGGATCAGGCCGCCCGCGCCGGGAGTCCAGGAGGAGCGCGTCGGGTGATTGCTCAGGGCGGTGTTCTCCTGCCAGGTCTGGCCGCCGTCGGCGGAGCGGAAGAGGGCCGCGGGCCCAACGCCGCAGTACAGCACATCCGGCTCCGAAGCCCGGCCCGGCTCGATCCGCCACAGGCGCTCGATGACTTTGCCCTCCTGAATGAACCAGGGCACGGGCGTCCCGCCGGCCTGCTGGGTGGGGTCGCCGGCGAACCTGGGGCTGGACTTCGCGTCCGCCCACGCGGCGCCCTGGTCACGCGAGAACCTCACCTGCGGCCCGAACCAGGGGTCGTTGGCGGTGGCGAAGATTGCCCCGCTGCGAGCGTCGACCGTCGCATGATTGACGTCGATCCCGCCGATGAAGGGGCCGCTGACCTGCCAGCTTTGCCGCTTTTCGTCCGACCCGTACACCCAAACGCCCTTCTTGGTGGCAACAGCAACGTTGACCTTGGGCATGATTGCCTCCTCTCGGCCGGTTGAGGCGGCGCTCCGCGCCGCCGGCCTGTACCGCTAATTATGCAAGAACTCTCCCGCGCGGCTAGCCGGCATCGGCACTCTAACTTGCCGACGGGCGTTCAGTCGGTGACCACGGCCGTCACCGAGAGGATCGGCGGCAGGCGGCCGGGCAGCTCCATCCAGTGCTCGCCGAGGTCGGCGCTGGCGTAAACCATGCCGTTCGACGTGCCGACGTAGACGCCTTCGCTTTCGAGGCCGTCCGTGTCCAGGGCCTCGCGGAGCGCGCTCTGGTAGTCGTGCGGTCCCGGCAAGCCGCTTGTGAGCTTCTGCCAGCTCTTGCCTTCGTCCATCGACCGCCAGACCGCGAACTGGCCCGGCACCACGCGAAAGTTGTCCTCTTCGAACTGCAAGGGCACAACGAAAACCGCATCGGGATCGCGGCGAGTGACGGCGATGGGAAAGCCGTGGAAAGAGGGCAGGCCTTCTGTCACGTCGGACCAGCTTGCGCCGCGGTTATCAGTGCGGAAGACGCCGACGTGAGCCTGGCCCCAGAGCCTATCGGGATTTTTGGCGTCGATGCGCACGCGGTGGAACTCGTCAGCCGAGGCGGGGTCGACGTTGGGCGGCAGATTGGGCTGGGCGAAGGCGTCGGCGAAGCGCTCCATCATGTCGCGGGCCATCTTCGTCGTTGCGATGACGGCATGATTGCGGAACTGCCACGTCTTTGCGTGGTCCTCGGTGTAAAACGTGCCGCCTGAGCTGATCGACACATAGAGCCGCGAGCCATCACGCGGGTCGACTTCGATTGAGTGGACGCAGGAGTCGGGGTCGCCGCCGGTGGGTCCCCAGAACTGGCGAAACTCGTGGCGGTTCAGGCTATCGAGCGGCGCCCATGACTCGCCCCGATCCTCGCTCTTGAACAGGCCGGCCGGCTCGGTGCCGGCATAGACGACCTCCGGTTCACTCTGATGGCCAGGGACCACGTGCCAGGTGTTCGCCACCGCGATGCCCATGTCCGCGGGGAACGCGAGACCTGGGCTGCGCTGCTCCCAGGTTCTGCCGAGGTCATCGCTGCGCGCAACGGAGGGTCCCCAGGCCCAGTGGTTAGAGGCGGCGAACAACCTCGGGACCGGGCCACGGAGGTCCGCCGACATGTGATAGATGGACCAGCCGGGCATAATCGGCTCCGAGATTTGCCAATCCTGACGCCGTCCGTCAGAGCTATAGATCCAGGCACCTTTGCGCGTCCCAACCAGGACGTTTACATGCGTCATATCTACCCCCTAAGGCTAGCCTGAAAGCATTTCCGCCAGGTGGCGCAGTGCGCTGCCCCAACCTTCTTCGTGAGACGCGACGCCCGCCCCTTCGGACGTGAGCACTATCTCCGTCGAACCTCGCGTATCGATGAACTCGACAGTCGTCAGACCTTCTGACAGCAGGCGCCCGCCCTGGCTCACGCGCTCGATGAACACCAGCTTGCGCGCCGGCTCTACCTCCAGATACTCCCCGTCCTCGACGTACCGCGAAGGCTCTTCCGCGGGGCCGAAGCTTACCCGATAGCGGCCGCCGGCGCGGACGTCGAGCTCGTGGACCGCGGCCACCCAGCCGTCCTCGGGCATGTACCAGCGCGCAAGCTGCGCCGCGTCCGTCCAGGCCGCGAAGACTTTCGCGGGCGCGGCGGCGTAGCTGCGGCGGACGACGATCTTTTCCTTTTGGTCCGAGGCCATTGTCATCTCCTTCGGCCGAGTGAGGGCGCTGACGGGCAGGGCGCTAGCTCCCGTTCCCTGCTGGCTCCTCCAGGTGCGTCGCGAGGTTGTCGAGGCGGCGTTCCCAGATGCGCCGGCGGTCTTCGATCCAGGAGGTCGCTTCGGAAAGCCGGTCGGCGTGCAGGCGGCAGTAACGCACTCGGCCGCGCTTGGTGCCGCTGACGAGGCCCGCCTCCTCCAGCACGCGCAGGTGCTGGAACACGGCCGGCAACGAGGACTGGAACGGCGCGGCAAGTTCCGAGACCGATGTCTCGCCTTGCGCCAGGCGCTCGACGATGCCGCGCCGGGTGGGGTCTGCCAGGGCTCGAAAGGTAGCGTCAAGCGAGGGCGGATACTTAACCATTTCCTTAAGTGTACGACGCCTGTCAAGCCCCGCCGATGTCCTACTCCGCTGCCGGGACGCCGGGGATCTCCGGCGCCCGGGACCACTCCTGCAGGCGCGTGCCCAGCCGAACCAGCATCCGGCCCAGGCGCGCAACCACCTTGCGCGGCGGCCGGCCTGAGTCGCGGCCGGGCAACCGCCCCCGCCGGCGCCGACGCTCGTAGCCTTCGTCGCGAAACTCCGCCAACTTCTCCGCAATGTAAATGTGGTCCCACATGGCGCCGCTCCTTGCTCCCTGGGACGGGCTTTCCTGAAAGACGAACGTAAGGCGCTTAGATCGACATTGGCGCCTACACCAGCGGTGGCGGCGCCAGGGCCGGCGATTCCAGATGGCGGCGCTGGCGCAGGGCATCGATCGCGGCCGCGAGGCGCCTGGCGCCCTCCTCGATGCCGGCCTGATTGAGGAGGCTGAAGCCGATACGCAGGTTGGAGGCCTCGCCGCCTTCGACCGAGAAGACGTCGCCCGGCACAAAGGTCACGCCCGCCAGCGACGCCTGCGAGAGCAGGTCTCGCGAGCTCAGACCATCGGCCAGGGTGCACCACAGGAAGGAGGCGCCGCCGGGGCGGTTGGCGGAGATGGTGCCGCCGGAATGGCGCTCGAGGGCGTCGATCAGCCAGTCGCGGCGGCCGCGGTAGATGGGCCGCACCGTCTCGATATGGCGGTCGTAGAGGCCGCCCTCCAGCATCCGCAAGGCCAGCCACTGCGTGAACGTGCCGGCGAACAGGTCCGCGATCTGCTTGGTCAGGGCCAGGCGCTCGATAACAGGAGTCGGGGCGACGATCCAGCCGATGCGCAGGCCCGCGAACAGGGCCTTCGAGAGGCTGCCGACATGGATTACGTGCTCAGCGCGCGCCCTGGTGATCAGCGTCGGCGGCGGCGGCGCATCGAACCAGGTGTCGCCGTAGACGTTGTCCTCGATCACGGGGACCTGATAGCGCCGCGTGATTTCCATCAGCCGCTGCCGCCGCTCTTCCGACATCACCGCGCCGGTGGGGTTGTTGAAGTTGGGAATCGTGAAGACGAACTTCACCGGACGGCGCGCGAGCACCTGCTCGACAGCGTCGGCCCGCATCCCGTCGCCGTCGACGGGGATGCCGACGACCCGGGCCGAGCGATTGCGGAAGGCCTGAATCGCGCCGACGAACGTCGGCGACTCGCAGGCCACTTCGGAGCCGGTTTCCAGGAAGCACCGCGCCAGAAGGTCCAGCGCCTGCTGGGCGCCGGCCGTGATGATGACGTTGGCCGCGCTGACCCGCGCCCCCTGCGCGCAGAGCCGCGCCGCGATCAGCTCGCGCAGCGGCTGCAGGCCTTCGGTGGGCGCGTAACGCAGGGCCTCCGCACCGACGTTCGAGAGGATGGAGCGCGTGATCGCCTCGAACTCCTCCATCGGGAACAGGTCGGGCGATGGTTCGCTGGCGGCGAAGGGGATCACATCCTGGCGCAGCGCCGTGCGCAGGATCTCGCGGATCCAGGGCGAGAGGTCGCCCGAGCCTTCGGCAAAAAGCTGGTGCCAGGAGATCTGGCGGCTGTTCGTGGCCCTGATCTCCGGCTGGTAGGTCACGACGGTGCCGTCACCGACACGGCCGCTGATCAGGCCCTGAGAAGCGAGCTCGTCGTAGGCGGTCACGACGGTCGAGCGGTTCACGCCGAGCTGCGACGCCAGGCGGCGCTCCGGTGGCAGGCGCACGCCGCAGGCGATCTGGCCGGTCACGATGCGGTCACGGAGCGCGTCGGCGATCTGCCTGTACACGGGCCCGCCGGCGCCGCCGCGTTCGAGGGCGATGTCATATTCGAACTGGCCGATTCTTATTGGATGGTTGAGGCTCGTCATATTCCAATCCAATGCTTGTTCTGGTGGTTAAG
This sequence comes from uncultured Chloroflexia bacterium, assembly GCA_963703905.1. Lineage (GTDB taxonomy): Bacteria > Chloroflexota > Dehalococcoidia > DSTF01 > WHTK01 > DATLYJ01. Next base: position 82,869 of record CAVPFY010000003.1, on the reverse strand, counting down.
GTGTGAGGTTAAATCTGTGCAAACGGCCTTACAACAGCCAATTGCGCCGCCATGTTACCGTCCAATTCGGCTCTTGGCGGAAGAGGGCCGGCGCCCCGTTTCGTGGGTTTCGCGCCACTCGTGGTATTCGGGGACAGGTTCCGAAACCACGTAGAGGAAGTGGTAGCAGCCCATGTCGCCGAGAAACTTGAAGCGCTTGCGCAGGTCCTTGGCCAGGGCGTCATAGCTGCTGTGCGAACGCAGGTACTTCTGGAAGCCGCCGTGCTCGCGGTCGAGCGCCACCATGGCGCGGGCGTTGCCGACGATGCCCTCGATCTTGCGGCGGTTGCGGATCACGCGAGGGTCCGCTACCAGGCGGTCGACGTCCTCAGGCTTGTAGTCGGCGACCGTCTTCGCATCGAAGCCGTCGAAGGCTTCGCGAATACCCGGCCACTTCTTTTCGACGACCGCCCAGCTAATGCCTGTCTGGAAGACCGACTTCGACATGGTCTCGAGGTAATCCGCGAGGCCAGTCGGTGTTATCTGGGCAGGCGCTCCGGGTTCGCGCTCTGGCATCTCTGTCCTCTCCTTCGACTCGCCGAGCCTGGGTCCTCGCACGCGGTTACCAGGCTCACGTCAAGATTACACGCCGGGATTAATCGTCCCGGGCCCCACACCACGGCAGAGTGACAATATGGTTCGTGTGGCAGACAATTGTACGGGGTAACTAACGACCGTCCACGGTGTCGTACAGGGGGTTACTTGCCAAGAGGATGAATGGTTGTGGTCGCTGACCGCACAATGGGGTTGGCGAGTATGCCGAGCGGTTTTCGCTAAGCACCTTTGATGCGGCTTGGCTACCTGAACGAACACGCTTGGCGCTGTAACCGCCGGGGGCAGGATCGGGCGATATTTGCGGAGCTACTTCTTCGGACGGTCGGGAGTGGCTGACTCGCCCATTTTCGCGACCTTCTTCAAGTCCCGAAGAAACCCGCCGCGCTTGGGAACCGGAACCTTCGGCCCTTCGGCAACCTTTGCCGAGGCTGTTTCTTGATCGGCATGAAATGAGAATACCTCATGGTCGATGAAGCGTTTGCCGGCGTTGTCGAAAAACTCAATCGCTGCGCTGGACACCACCAAAAAGCTCGGCAATCTGAACGAGGCATTCATCGCCAGTGACGCCAACGGCGTTGTCTTGGATTTTGATTCCGAGCCGAATTATTTGCTTGTCAATGCCTTCGTTGGTGAAGAGCCGCCACCACTCGCCGGCGTCTTGATCGGGGAGGTGTTGTACCACCTCAGTTCCGGTTTGAATCACATGGCCTGCATACTTACGGAACTCAACAATCAGCCCGTCAATGACAACACCGAGTTCCCGATCTTTTGGGATCGCGATGCCTTCCGCGACCCCAAGACAGGGCTCTTGAGGCCTGCCATCGTTAAGAGAATTGGCGGCATTGATCCGGTAAAGCAGGCACTTATTGAGGGGCAGCAACCGTTCAAGGGACTCTATGGCGGTTTTGCTGATGACCCTCTCTGGCATCTCTACGAGTTGGCACGTTTCGACAGACACAAGGCGCTGCATCTCGTCAGCGCCTACACGGACGAAAGCACTATCGAGTTCGATCCGCCTGAGATGGCGCAGCGATTCATCGTGATCTCCCGAAACCTCGGCGCGATTAAAGGCAAGACAGAAATCGCGAGGTATGCCGTTCTCAAAGGCCCCGGCGGTAACGTGCAAGTGGATGCCAAGGTTCGCTTCCAAGTAGCGTTTGACGACGGTACGCCCGCCGTTGGCAATCAGCCCGTATCGCGCATTCTTGGCGGAATTGCCGTCCGGATTGGAGAACTCTTGCAATTGTTGGGGTAGTGCGTTTGCATCGTTCTGTGACATTAGGGGCATAACCCCCTCTACAGTCACGGGATAGTTACCCCGTGTGGTCACGTGTCAACACCTAGACGCGATCGAAGCAACCGTTTAGGCTCTCGACTCTAATCGCGCGGTCACGCTATCTTTCGCGCGACAAGCCATGTACGAAGTCCTCAAGACCCTGCACGTCCTGGCCGTGATCTTCCTCGGCGGCACGGTGCTAATCGATGCCCTCTCGGGGCCGATGATGGCGCGGATGCAGAGCGTGGCCGAGCTGCGCGCGATCACGCGGTTCTCCAGGCTGAACCAGTTCCTCGGCGTAGCGGCCGCGGTGCTGGTGCCGGTCTTCGGCTACCTGACCGCCAACGAGCTGGGACTGCCGCTGGACCTCGGCTGGCTCTTCGTCGCCCAGGTGCTGTTCTGGGCGTCGTTTGCCGTGGGCCTGCTGCTGCTAATGCCCGGCGCCCTGCGCCTGGCGCGCGAGGTCGAGGCCCTGCCCGACGGGCCTGTGCCGGAGGAGGTCCGGGCGAGCATGCGCAAGCCGATATTCCCCGTGCTCGGCATCACGCTGACCGTCTTCTTCGTGAGCATCGTCTATCTGATGGTCGCGAAGCCGGATTTGTAGCAATCAGTGGTCAGTAATCAGTAATCAGTCGGGAGTAGCAGGGCGAGCCCAACTCCTGCAAGGCACGGCGGCACCGGCGCGCCCTTCCCAGAGGCGTGAGCATGCATCCGCCAGCCGTTCACAGCTTTAGACGAGACCTGCCTGAATCATCCTGAGCCTGTCGAAGGACGCCTGCTTCCGAACCAAGCACAACCTTCGTATAAGATACGGCGGCAATGCCACCGCGCCCCGGATTCATGTACATCCTCAGTTGCGCCGACGGTTCGCCCTACGTCGGCTCGACCTCCAACCTCGAATACCGTGTCTCCCAGCACCAACTGGGCGAAGGGGGCCTGTACACCGCCGCCCGGTTGCCCGTAAAGCTCGTGTTCTCCGAGGAGCATCCGACGATTTATGAGGCCTTCCTTCGTGAGCGCGAGGTGAAAGGGTGGTCGAGAGCCAAGAAGGAGGCGCTCGTCGGCGGCGATTACGCGCGCCTTCCTCAGTTGTCCAGGTCCAAGAAGCCGCGCGCTGAACCGGAGCGTCCTTCGACAGGCTCAGGATGATTGCGACAGGCTCAGGATGATTTCGACAGGCTCAGGATGATTCACATAGGACTTCGTCTGAAGCACGGCACAATCGCTTCTCGGGCCAACCTCCAACCTCCAACCTCCAACCCGCGTCTTTGACCCATAAAGAGGGCGGGGCTAGAATTTTGATCGGCGGACATGTGAGTGTTTGCACAACCCGGCCGGGTGGCGGATTGGGCCGGGTCAAGCGAGGCGAAGCGGCATGCAGGCCCTATTCGACAACTACCTCGCTGTGTTCATGGCGGCCGGTGTCGGCTCCATGCTGGTCATCACTGCCGTAATCGGGTCGAAGCTGCTGGCGCCTTACGCGCCGACGCGCTCCAAGGGCACGCCCTACGAGTGCGGCATGCTGCCGATCGGCCACGTCCGCTCCCAGATCCACGTCCGCTACTACGTGTACGCGATCCTCTTCCTTATCTTTGACGTCGAGGCCGTCTTCCTCTTCCCCTGGGCCGTGGCGCTTGTCCGCGTGGGCGAGCCGGCCCTCTATTCCATGCTCCTGTTCATAGTCATTCTGGGCGCCGGCCTGGCCTACGCCTGGAAGAAGGGTGCGCTGGAATGGAAGTAGAGCGAAACACACCCGGCGACGAGCCGGACGCTACCCCCGTGACTGAAGCATCCGTCCCGGCGGAAGCAGCGGCGGCGCCGGCTGCGGACGCCCGGGCCGAATCGGCGGCCATCCGCGCCGCCGCCGGCGGCCCCGCCATGACCCAGCGCCCCGAGCGCTCGAGTTCGCCGGTGCCGGGCCGGGTGCCCGAAATCAGCGTCCTCAACGAGTTCGAGCTGGGCCCGCGCGCAAACTCCATCGGTGTCTCGCTCGAGAACGCGCGCCTGACGCCCGTCGAGCTGGAGCAGCCGAGGGCGCTCTACCGCTCGCTCCTGCCCGGCATCCTCCAGGTGCCGGCCGACTACCTGATCGCCGCCGCGCGCAAGTCGTCGCTGTGGCCGATGACCTTCGGCCTGGCCTGCTGCGCCATCGAGATGATCGCGACTTATATGTCGCACCACGACCTCGACCGCTTCGGCATCGTGCCCTGGCCGTCGCCGCGGCAGTGCGACGTGATGATCGTGGCCGGCACCGTGACCAAGAAGATGGCGCCGGCGGTGAAGCTGCTGTACGAGCAGATGCCGAACCCCAAGTGGGTGATCTCGATGGGCGCCTGCGCCACCAACGGCGGCCCCTACACCCGCTACGACCGCGTCCTCCAGGGCGTCGACAAGATCATCCCCGTGGACATCTACGTGCCGGGCTGCCCGCCGCGCCCGGAGGCGCTGATGGACGGCTTCATCGCCCTGCAGAACAAGATCATGGAAGAACGCAGCAAGGTGGGGAAGCGTGCCTGAGGACCGCCGGGCCCTTCGCGACGCCCCGATCGTCGCGCCCGAGCCGGGCACGATCTGGGACACCTTCGCCGAGGCCCTGCCGGGCGTCGAAATCACGCCGACGCAGGGCGTCGCCGACGTCATCCTGATCGTCGACCGCAAGGACGCTCACAAGGTCCTGGAGACGGCGAAGACGCACCCGAAGCTGCAAATGGACTTCCTGCGCAACCTCTGCGGCGTCGACTACGAAGACCAGGGGCTGGAGGTGGTGTACCACCTCTGGTCGTACAAGCTGGGACACGGCGTCACCCTGCGGGCGAAGGTGCCCCCCGCCGACGCCGTGATCCAGAGCGCGACCGACCTCTGGCGGGCTGCCGACTGGCACGAACGCGAGTGCCGCGACATGTTCGGCATCAACTTCGAGGGGCACCCGAACCTGGTGCCGATCCTGCTGCCGGAAGACATGCTGGACCACTTCCCGCTGCGCAAGGAGAATCCCCTGGCAGCCGCTGGAGGAGTGGCAGGGCGAGCAGTTGGGCGCGGACATGGGCAAGGCCGGCTACATCCCGGCCGGCTCCGGCTTCGACGTGACGCCTGAAGAAGGCGAAGAGTGACGCCATGAAGGCGAGGCGTTCGGTGATCCTGGCAGGGCGATGGCATAGACGGCCGTCCGTCTACGGCCAATATCCCGAATCACCATCATCGTCTCGGGAGGCACCATGGCAGTAGGACCGGGCGTGCAGCCCTACATCGAGCACGAGCTCGAGACGCTCGACCTCAACATCAACATCGGGCCGCAGCACCCGGCCACGCACGGCGTGTTCCGCATGGTCCTGACGCATCGACGGCGAGCTGGTCGAGGACGTCGTGCCGCACATCGGCTACATGCACCGCGGCGGCCGAGAAGCTCTCCGAGCACATGGACTACCGCCAGGCCATCGGCTACCAGGACCGCACCGAATACCTGGCCCAGTTCAACGCCGAGCTGTGCTACGTGCAGGCCGTCGAGAAGCTGGCGAACCTGGAACCGCCGGAGCGCGCGCTGTACATCCGCGTCATCCTGGCGGAACTGAACCGCATCTCCAGCCACTTCATGTTCCTGGGCGCCTTTGGCACCGACCTGGGCGTCTTCGGCACCTCCTTCACCTACGCCTTCCGCGAGCGCGAGTACCTCCTGGACCTGTTCGAGGAGGTCTCCGGCGACCGCCTGATGTACGCCTACTTCCGTCCCGGCGGCGTCGCCTGGGACGTGCCCGGCGACTTCAAGGACCACGTCCGCGGCCTCTGCAAAAGGATCTTGAAGTACGGCTACCCGGACATGGACAGGCTGTTGACCGACAACGAGCTGTTCATAGCCCGCACGCGCGGGCATCGGCAAGCTCTCGACTCGAAGACGCGATCGACTACGGCGCCACCGGGCCCGTCCTGCGCGCGTCCGGCCTCAAGTTCGACCTGCGCAAGGACCAGCCCTACTGCATCTACGACCGCTTCGACTTCGACGTCCCCGTCGGGACCAACGGCGACAGCTACGACCGTTACCTGGTAAGGCTGGAGGAGATCAAGCAGTCCGTGCGCATCATCGAGCAGGCCGTGGACCAGATGCCGGACGAAGGGCCTGTGATGGCGGCGCGTGTGCCGCGCGCGCTGCGCCCCCAGCCGGGGGAGATATACATGCCCTGCGAGAACCCGCGCGGCGAGTACGGCGTCTACATCGTGTCGCGCGGCACGACCCAGCCCTACCGCCTGCGCATCCGCTCGTCCTGCTTCTGCAACCTTGCGGCCCTGCGTCACATGACCGTCGGCCACTACGTCGCCGACGCGGTCACGATCCTGGGGTCGCTGGACATCGTGCTGTGCGAGGTGGACCGATGAAGGCCTCCTTCGAGCACATCGGGCTGAACGTAAGCGGCGCGAACACGATGTCCTTCTACAAGGAGATGCTCGCCTTCCTCGAGTTCAATGTAGTGGCCGAAGGTGAGGGTTGGGCCGGATTGAGCGACGGCAAGCTCTCGATCTGGATAACGCCGGCTCAGGCGCAGGAGAACGAGTACAACCGAGACGCCGTCGGCCTCAACCACCTGGGGCTTCACCTTGGCAGCGTGGCCGAGGTCGACCAGTTCGCCGCCGAGTACTTGAAGCCTCACAGCGTCACGCCGATCCTTCGATTCGCCGCGCATACTCCCAGGCTCGGAGTCCCGGCCGGGCGTCTACTATCAGGTGCTGTTTACCGACCCGGATGGTCAGCTCATCGAGGTGTTTCACTCCGAATGACTTATGCGCCGGCCGAAGTGAGGACCGCTTGCTCTGAGGACGCCCGATGACGTCGTTGCTATGGGGCATCTTCGGCATCGACATGAACGTGGGCCTGGACGCGTTCATCCGCCTGATCATCGTCACGCTGGTGATGACGATGGTCGTCATGGCGCTGATTTACCTGGAGCGCAAGTTCGTCGGCCGCATCCAGATGCGGCTGGGGCCGATGCGCACTGGGCCGTACGGCTCCCTGCAGTCGATCGCCGATGCGATCAAGTTGCTGACCAAAGAAGACCTGCGGCCGGCGACGGCCGATGGCCTGCTGTTCGAGCTGGCGCCCTACATAACCTTCGTGCCGGTGTTCATGACGCTTCTGGCGCTGCCGTTCACCGCGACCTGGGGCGTGCGCGACCTGCAGCTGGGGCTGTTCTACATCATCGCGATTTCCGGCGTGAACACGATCGGCTTCATCGTGGCCGGCTGGGCATCCGACAATAAGTACGCCCTGCTGGGCGCCATCCGCGCCGCGGCGCAGCTGATCAGCTACGAAATTCCCGCTCATCCTCGCGGTGCTGGCCGTGTCGATGGTCGCCGGTTCGCTGAACCTGCGTGACATCGTGCGGCAGCAGCACAACGTGCCGGCCATCGTCTATCAGCCGCTGCCATTCCTGATCCTCCTGACGGCCGCGATCGCAGAGCTGGGACGCCGCCCGTTCGATATCCCGATCGGTGAGTCCGAGGTCGTCGGCGGGCCCTGGGTCGAATACAGCGGCATCCGCTGGAGCATCATCTTCGCCCTGGGCGAGTACGCCGCCATGTTCGGCCTCTGCGTGCTGGCGTCGCTGGTCTTCCTCGGCGGCTACGACTGGCCGTTCGGGACGGAAGTGGGCTGGGGCCTGCAGCTGTTCCTGATAACCGCTAAGACTCTGCTGATGATCCTGGTCTTCATGTGGATCGGCGCGACGTTCCCGCGCCTGCGCATCGACCAGCTGATGGCCTTCTGCTGGAAGATCCTGCTGCCATTCGCCTTCCTCCAAGTGGCGGCAAACGCTATTGTCCTGGTGTACATCGACGACGTGACTGCGGCCCGCGCGGTTATGGGCGTAATCTCCGGCGCGCTGGTCCTGGCGATGGGTTACGTGATTTACCGCGCCACGCGGGTGCCTTCGCGAGAAGAGCGCCTCGGCGCGATGGCGGCGACTAAGGAGCGCGACCTAAATGATCGGCGTCCTCAAGTCCCTCGGCGTCACCTTCAGCACCATGTTCCGCCCGCCGGTGACGATCCAGTACCCCTCGGAACACCGCCGGGTTCCCGAACGCGACCGCGCCTTCCCGATCCTGCTCTGGGACTATGAGATCGACGAACCCTTCTGCACCGGCTGCCACGCCTGCGAGCGCGCCTGCCCGGTCGAGTGCATGACCGTAACCATGAAGGACAACCCCAGGTACGCCGATGGCACCAGCAAGCGGCGCAAGATAATCGACCAGTTCTTCATCGACTACGGGCGCTGCATGCGCTGCAACATCTGCGTCGAGGTCTGCAATTTCGACGCGATCGCGATGAACAACACCTGGGCCGGGCACGAGCTTTCGACCGAGGACCGTAAGGAACTGGTCCTGGACCTCGACCAGCTCCTGGCCCAACACCACAACAAGGACCCCGCCTCGCGGATCAAGCCCTGGGTTCCGTCCTGAATGGCTGAAGCGGTCTTCTACATCCTCAGCATCTTCGCCATCATTGGCGGCATCGGCGTCGTGACATCGCAAAACGTCGTGCACGCGGCTGTATGGCTGATCCTTTCGTTGCTCGCGGTCGCCGGCTTTTACATCCTCCTCACAAGCGAGTTCCTGGCGCTGGTCCAGATCCTGATCTACGGCGGCGCCGTCGCCACGATCATCCTCTTCGGCCTCATGCTCACCCGCGGGCGCGACCTGATGCCGGTAACCTTCGGCGAGTCGCAGCGCCTCAGCGGCCTGATCGCGGGGGTGCTGCTCCTGGGCGTCATCCTCGGGGCGATCTTGAACACGGACTGGCCGCGCTACGCGCAGCAAGTCACGCTAATCGACGTCGGCACCATCGGTGATGCTCTGTTCGGGCCCTGGCTCCTGCCCTTCGAGCTGGCTTCGGTTGTGCTTCTGATAGCGCTGATCGGCGCCGTCGTGATCTCGCGGCAGGAAGAGGAGGAGGCTTAAGTGGAGACCGCGGCAGAGCAGGTCTCTCTCAACCACTTCCTCATCATCTCCGGCATCCTGTTTTCACTGGGCGTATACGGGGTCCTGGCGCGCAGAAATGCCGTGCTGATTCTGATGTCCGTGGAGCTCATGCTGAACGCCGTCGCTGTGAACTTCGTGGCCTTTGCCGTCTACACGGACGGCGAGCTGTTTCGCGGCATCATCTTCGCGATCTTCGTGATCACCATCGCCGCGGCCGAAGTCGGCCTGGCGCTGGGCATCATCATCCGGGTCTTCAGGAACCGCGGGACCGCGAACGTGGACGAGGTGAGCTCGCTCAAATGGTGAGGCAGAACGTCACGCCGGCCGGACGAGATTCGATGGTTCCTGTCATTCCGAGGAGGCCGCCGACGAAGAATCCCGAGGGCGCCCCCGGCTTCAAGCAAGTCCTGCTCGTTCACGATGAGCCTACGCGGGATTCCTCCTCCGTCGGTATGACACCAGCGGAATGCCGCGTGTCAAATGAAGCTCTATCTGTCATTCCGAGGAGGCCGCCGACGAGGAATCCCGACGGCGCCCCCGGCTTCAAGCAAGTCCTACTCGTAAAAGATGAGCCTACGCGGGATTCCTCCTCCGTCGGAATGACACCAGCGGAATGCCGCGTGTCAAATGAAGCTCTATCTGTCATTCCGAGGAGGCCGCCGACGAGGAATCCCGACGGCGCCCCCGGCTTCAAGCAAGTCCTACTCGTAAAAGATGAGCCTGCCCGGGATTCCTCCTCCGTCGGAATGACAGGAGGCGAGCCCCGATGATGGAGCAGGCATGGCTGCTACCGGCGCTGCCGGCGCTCGCCTTTGTGGTGCTGTCGCTGACCCTGTTCTTCTTCGGCGGGCGCGTCCCGAACGCGATCGCCTTCCTGGCGATCGGCGCAATGTCGGCGTCGTTCGTGCTGGGGCTGCTGGTCGCGGTCGACCTGTTCGACCAGTTGCCGGCCCAGGCCGCGGACCTGGTCAACAACACCTCCGGCTTCGACTGGCTGAAGGTCGAAGATATCGACTTCTTCCTGAGGGTCGGTTTCCTGGTCGACCAGCTAGCGATCGTGATGGTCTTCGTCGTCAGCTTTGTCGGCCTGATGGTGATGATTTACTCGCTCGGCTACATGAAGGGCGAGCCGCGCTACGGCTGGTTCTACGCCGTCCTGTCTCTGTTCATCGCATCGATGCTGACCCTTGTCCTGGCCGACAACTTCCTGCTGCTGTACATCGTCTGGGAGGGCGTGGGCATCTGCTCGTTCCTGCTCATCGGCTTCTTTTACGAGCGGCGGCCGGCGGCCGAGGCGGCGAAGAAGGCGTTCATCACCACGCGCCTCGGCGACGTGGCGCTGCTCATCGGCATCATCATGCTCTGGGTCAAGGCGGACACCTTCGACATGCGCGAGATCTTCCACATGGCCGAAGAGGGCGGCTTCGACAAGACCTACCTCACCGTCGCGACGCTGGCGCTGTTCGGCGGCGCGATGGGCAAGTCGGCGCAGTTCCCCTTCCACGTGTGGCTCCCGGACGCGATGCAGGGCCCGACGCCGGTGTCCGCCCTGATCCACGCCGCCACGATGGTGGTGGCCGGCGTCTACCTGGTAGCGCGCACGATGCCTCTTTTCGAGGCCGCGGACCCGTGGCTGCTGCACTTCGTCCTGATCATCGGCATGATCACCACCTTCCTTTCCGTGTTCATGGGCCTGGTCATGCGCGACATCAAGCAGGTGATCGCCTACTCGACCCTCAACAGCCTGGGCCTGATGTTCGTGTCGCTCGGCTTCGGCGAGGCCGGCGTGGCCCCGGCGATGCTGTATCTGTTCGCGCACGGCTTCTTCAAAGCATTGCTCTTCCTCGGCTCCGGCTCCGTGATCCACGCGACCGAACATCAGGAGGTCGACCATCTCGGCGGCCTCAAGGAGAAGATGCCGATCACGCACTGGACGTTCCTGATCGGCACGCTGGCGATGGCCGGACTGATCCCGTTCTCCGGCTTCTGGGCCAAGGACGAGATCCTGGTCGAGGCCAGGCACGAGAACGTCGCGGCCCTGGTCTTGTTGCTGATCTCGCTGCCGATCACGGCGCTGTACATGATCCGCGTGTACATGCTCACCTTCCAGGGCGAGCCGCGCGACCAGCACGCTTACGAGCACGCGCACGAATCGCCGCCGGTGATGTCGTGGCCGCTGATCCTCCTCGGCATCCTCGCCGCGGTAGGCGGCTTCGTGGTCTTCGAAGGCGTCGGCAAGGCGCTGGGCTTTGGCGGCGGCTTCCTGGGGACGGTCGAAAGCGTCCTCGGCGAGGCGAACGACTTCTCGATCGACTGGCCGATTCTGATCGGCTCGACGCTGCTCGTCAGCGGCGGCCTGTTCGTAGGCCTGCGGGCCTGGAGCGGCGAGATGGCTCCGGCGCGCGAGATGGCCGCCCGCTTCCCGTTCTTCTACCGCCTGTTCCTGAACAAGTTCTACGTCGACGACTTCTACCAGTGGGTCATCGACCGCTTCGTCCTCGTCTTCGCCCGGATCATCGCCATCTTCGACCGCAAGGTCGTCAATGACACCGGCATCAACGGGCCTGCTGAGGCTACGGGCGCCGTGGGTTGGGTACTCAAGCGCGCGCAAACCGGCCGCCTGCCGAACTACGCCTTCGCCATCGTCGTCGGCGTCGTCGTTCTCGCCCTCGCGGGCTACGCGGCAAAGGGGTGATATGGAGCAAGGACACGCGCTACTAGCCCTGATCGTAATTCCGCTGGCCACGGCGTTCGTGCTTCTGTGGGTGCCGGGTGAGCGCAAGGATTGGGTGCGCTATCTTTCGGCGGTGGTCGGAGCCGTGTGCTTCGCCATATCGCTGTACGTGTTCATCTCCTTCAAGCCGGGGGACGAGCAATTCCAGTTCCAGCTGAGCTACACCTGGATCGAGAACGTCGGCATTCTCGGCGAGGACGGTATCAGCCTCCACCTGGGCGTCGACGGCATCGCCGCGGTGATGGTCCTGCTCAACGGTGTCGTCGCCTTTGCCGGCGTGCTCATCTCCTGGAAGATCGACAACAAGAACAAGGACTTCTTCATCCTTTACTGGCTCCTGGTCGCCGGCGTCTTCGGCACGTTCTCGTCGCTGGACCTGTTCTTCTTCTTCTTCTTCTACGAGCTCGCCGTGCTGCCGATGTACCTGCTGATCGCGTACTGGGGCTCGAGCACGCGGTTCCCGACGTTCCTGCGGACCAAGGAGTACAGCGGCCTGAAGCTGATGATGATGCTGGTCGCTTTCTCGGTGCTGATCTTCATCGGCATCTTCGCGACCTTCGACGAAGCCGGCCTGGGGACCTTCGACCTGCCGGCCCTGTACGGCGCGAACCTCGACACGGATTTCCAGAAGTGGGTATTCCCGCTGTTCGCGATCGGCGCCGGCTGCCTGGCGGGCCTGTGGCCGTTCCACACCTGGTCGCCGGACGGCCACGTCGCCGCGCCGACCGCGGTCTCGATGCTGCACGCCGGCGTGCTGATGAAGCTGGGCGCGTTCGCCATCCTGCGCCTGGGGATCCAGCTTCTGCCCGAAGGGGCGCAGTTCTGGATGCCGGCGCTGGTTGTGCTGGCGACGATCAACATCATCTACGGCGCCATCTCGGCGCTGGCGCAGACCGACTTCAAGTACGTCATCGGCTACTCGTCGGTGAGCCACATGGGCTACGTGCTCCTGGGGCTGGCCACGCTGGACCCGGTGGGGATCAACGGCGCCGGACTGCAGATGTTCTCCCACGGCGTCATGACCGCCCTCATGTTCGCCATGGTCGGCGCCGTTTACGACCAGGCCCACACGCGCGAGTTGGCGGTGTTCGGCGGCCTGGCGAGCAAGATGCCGAGATTCGCGGTCTTCTTTATCATCGCCGGCCTGACTTCAGTGGGCTTACCGGGCTTCTCCGGCTTTGTCGCGGAGTTCAATGTCTTCCTCGGCACCTTCAGGACCTACCCTTGGGCCGGGGCGCTGGCGGTGTTCGGCGCCGGGATCACCGCGATCTACATCTTCCGCTTGCTGGCCCTGTCTTTCTTCGGCCAGTTCAACGCCCAGCGCTGGGGCGCGCTGAAAGACATGACGACATTCGAGGCCCTTGGCGGCGGCGTGCTGATCGTCTTCATCCTCTTCATGGGCCTGTGGCCGCAGCCGTTCGTCGAACGCATCTCTGACACAGTCGTGAACTACCTACCGGGGGTCGGATGACAGCGGGACTCAACTTCGATTACTCGCTCCTCATACCCGGAATACCTCCTCGGCGCGCTGGCGGCCGTCCTCATCGGGCTCGATCTCTTCGCGCCCAGGGTCCCGAAGCAGGCGCTTCCCTACATCGCGGCCGCCGGCCTGGCCGCCATTTTTGCCCTGTCCTTCGCCTGGCTGGACACCAATGACAACTTCGCCCGCCTGATCTTCATCGACGAATTCACGACGTTCTTCCGCTGCTTCTTCATCGCCATCGCCTTCTTCGTGGTGCTGGCCTCGGCCCAGTTCGTGCAGGAGAAGCTGCGCCACCCCGGCGAGTACTATGCCCTGCTCCTGCTCGCCACGGCCGGCGCCATCTATATGGCCGCGGCGCACGAGCTACTGACCGCCTACATCTCGCTGGAGGTGCTGAGTTTCAGCAGCTACATCCTGGTTTCCTACGCGAAGTCGGACAACCGGTCCAACGAAGGCGGCATGAAGTACATGCTCCTGGGCGCCTTCTCGTCCGCCATCCTGCTTTACGGCATTAGCTTCATCTACGGCACCACCGGCAGCACCTACTACGACGAGATCAGCGCCGCCTTCTCCGAAGGCACCAGCGGGTTCACTGCGCCCATGCTGTTGGGCCTGACCCTCATCATCGCCGGCCTCGGCTTCAAGGTCGCGGCGGTGCCGTTCCACATGTGGACGCCGGACGCGTACGAGGGCGCGCCGCTGCCGATCACGGCGTTCCTCTCGGCGACCTCGAAGGCAGCCGGGTTCGCGCTGCTCTTGAGGTTGTTCAGCAGCGCCCTGCTGCCGGTAATCGACGACTGGCGCTTCATGGTCGCCGGCCTCGCGGCGATCACGATGGTCGTGGGCAACGTCGTCGCCCTGCAGCAGCACAACATCAAGCGTCTGCTCGCCTATTCGAGCATCGGCCAGGTCGGCTACATGCTCATGGGCATCGCCGTGCTCTCGCCGGCGGTGACCAGCGCGCTCCTGCTGCACATGACCGGCTACATCATCACCAACGTGGCCGCCTTCACCGCGATCATCGCCTACCACAACGCCACCGGCGCCGAAGAGATCAGCGAGTTCAGGGGCGCCTCCGACCGCCAGCCCATGCTGGCCGCGGTGATGGCGATCGCCCTGTTCTCGCTGGCCGGGATGCCTCTGTTCGCCGGCTTCCTGACCAAGTTCATCTTCTTCCAGTCCGTGGCGGACCAGGGTTACCTCTGGCTGGCCGCGGTGGCCGTGACGGCCTCGCTTATCAGCCTCTACTACTACCTGTACGTGATCAGGGAGATGTACATCAGCCCGGCGACGGACCGTACCCGCTTCTCGGTGCCGATTGTCATGCGCGTGAGCATCGCGGTGCTTACGGTCGGCATCTTCTTCGTCGGCCTCTACCCGGCGCCGCTGTTCGAGCTCACGGACGACGTCTCGAAGGCGCTGTTCAGTTAGGCAGGCCCAGCCCAGTTGAAGGGCTCGCCGGGTCCGTAGAAGCGCAGGATCGCTATGCCGATGAGGTTGGACACCACGAAGTACAGGCCCAGGGCGCTGGGCAATATGAGGGCAAAGTAGCCGAAGAGCAACGGCATCAACATGTTCACGATGTTGGTCTGAGCGGCCTGCTGCTTGTTCCGTGGCGGCAGCGAGCTCATCTTCTGGTAGATGTAGGTGGAGACGGCGACGGTCACCGGAATGACAAACGGGTCCGGCTGCGCCAGGTTCATCCACAGGAAGCGCAAGCCCAGCGGGACGGCGCTGGTCAAAAAGTTCCAGTCGTAAAGCCGCGTCGAGAGGGCTGCCGTCGATTCGGGCGATTCGCCGAGGGCCAGGCGGAAGGTCGCGTACAGGGCGACGAAGATGGGGAGCTGGATAATCATTGGGCCCAGACAGCCCAACGGGTTGACTCCCACCTCGCGGTAGAGCTTCATCTGCTCTTCCGAACGCAGTTTGGGATCGCTGTAGCGTTGCTGAATGTCCTGCACTTTCGGCGCGAGCGCTCCCATGATCCGCGTCATGCGAATCTGCCTGATCTGCAGCGGAAGCGTCACCACGCGGATGATTAGCGTCAGCGCGATAATGGCAAGGCCGGAGTTACCCAGCAGCACCGCGAGGAATACGAACAGGTTCGTCAGTGGATCGATCAGGACGAGGTTGAAGAATTCGCCAATCATCCCCGAGCCTTCTACGACAAGTGCCGCCACGCATAATATCCCAAGTCGCGAGCCTGCTCGCTTCGGCTGAGAGTTCGTGGCAAGGTCCGGCGTCCCGTAAGATTCAACAGCTTGGGCCGCCGCCGGCCGAGCGCGAAAGGCGAGTTGCCATGCCCTGGTTCGAACACAACACCGCGCGAATCTACTACGAAGAACAGGGCCAAGGCGAAGCTGTCCTCCTGCTCCCGGGCTTCGCGGGCAGCATCGAGGAGTTCGCTCCGCTCAGGGAAGCCCTCGCGGGCCGTTACAGGGTGATCTCGGCCGATCTCCCTGGGTCCGGCCGTTCAGGGCCGCAGCCGCGGCAGTACACGGCCACGTACTACCACGATGACGCCCAATCATTCATCGCTTTGCTTAAGCACCTGGGATCCGGCCCCGCGCGCCTCCTGGGCTTCAGTGATGGCGGCGAGGTGTCCCTGCTGATGGCCGAGCTGGACGAAGAGCTAACTCACTCGATCGCCGCCTGGGGCGCCGCGGGAGTGATAGTGGACGAACAGGGACTCCTGGATGCGTTCTACGACGTCGTCGACAAGCCGATCGAGCCACTCCAAGAGTTTGCTGAATACCTCAAAAGTGCCTACGGCGAGTCAAACGCTCGGGCGATGACGCAGAGTTTTGTCCGCGCCCTGCGAATGATGATCCAACAAGGCGGCGACATTAGCCGCTCTAAAGCCGCTACCATCTCCTGTCCCGTCCTGCTGCTCGTTGGCGAGAATGATTTTATCGCTACACCGGCGCTCGTCTCCCAACTTGCCGAGGCCATCCCTTCGGCAGAGTTCGTCCTTGTGCCGGGAGCCGGCCACGATATTTATACCGAGCGTCCAGAATGGCTTACTCAATCGCTAGTGGATTGGTTACGGCAAAAGTAACCCCAGAGAAGCGAATCGGCGCCGGCAGCCGCGTCATTGCCCGATTCACAGATGGCCCGCCGGCCCGCCGATATTAAGGGCGAGGAGGCAAGGCATGGGCAGCCTTCTGTTTGTCGCGATGGTCCTGGCGATCTGCGTCGCCTGGTGGATGGCCGTTTACGCCGCACCGTGGACCCTATCCATGATCCTCCCGCGCGGAGGCCTGGTCTTCGCGCTGGGGTTCGCGATCTTCGCGTTTGGCCTCGCCAACGCTTCCGTCGACGTCTACGGGTCCGGCAGCCCGGAGGCCTTCGTCAGCTCGCTGCTGCTGGCGTTCTGGGGTGGCTGGCTGATGCTGGCGCCGACTGCCGCTCAGCGCTCCAGTCCGGAGGACGTGGAAATGATGGAGCGCCTGGGCGTCATGCTGGTGGCGCTGATGTGCGTGCTTGTGCTCTCGTTCTTCGCGTCGCCGGTGGGTATCGCCGGGCTGCAGCTGTGGCTGGTGCTCTTCGGCGCCGGCGTCGCGACACGCGGCCTGACGCGATCGAGATAAGTCAGGCGCCCGCCGTCCCTAGCCGGCGACTTCCGCCCGCACCTGCGAAAGGTCGGCCAGGTGCTCCAGCTCGTGCTCGGCGCAACGGTTCAGCAGCCACTCGACGCTTGGCTCGCCCCAGGTTGGATGCTGCACCGTGCGTCGCCAGTCGTCATCGGACAGCCTGGCGGCGTTCTGCAGCAGATTGGCCCTGATGCGAGTGGCGGCGGTGATGACTTGATCGAGGTCCTGCGAAAGGTACTCCCGGCTCGCGACCAGGTCCTCGTTGTCGTAGCTGGCGACGCGCGGGTTGTCCTCGCTGGTCGCGCGCAGCAGGCGGCTGTTGAAGATCTCGCCGTAGTCGCGCATGTGACAAGCCAGCTCGATGACAGACCAGGCGCCTGACGCCGGCCTGGCGCGCGCGGCCGCGGCGTCGAGGCCGGCGGCCGCGTCCCTGAGGCGCTGAGGGAATGCGGTCAGGGTGGCGGTGATTTCGACGCGGTTCAAGCGTGCCCGCTAGAGGCTTGGGCAGCCTGCTTGAGCGAGCGTATCTGGCCCAGGTGGCCGTCCTCGGCCTCGACCAGCGCCTCGGCGAGCTGCTTCAGGCTGCGCCGCCCGACCCCGGGCCACTGCCCAAGCTTGGACCAGTCGGGCGCGTGGTCCAGCAGGTTTACGGTCTCGAGCCGGAATCTCTTCATCTCTTCGATGACGCGCTTGAGCTCCGCGTCCTGGTAGCCGCGCTCCTTGACGTAAGCGTCCTGATCGTAGGAAACGAAGGCGGGGTCGTTCTGGGCGAAGACCTGAAAGAGGCGCTTCCCCCAGACCTCGGCACCGTCGCGTAGGTGCCCGACCACTTCCTTGATCGACCACTCGTGCTCGGCCGGGCGATAGCGCAGGACGGCGTCCGGCAGGCCTTCGACTTCCGCCTCCAACTTGCCGGGCATCGCCTTCAGCGCCTCGATAATCTCGAGCCTGTCGGCGCTATGGATGATTCGCTCCACCATGGTGCTGTCCCCTTGCCTTGTAGGGCTCGCTCAACTGCTCAGCAGGCGTCCCACCAGAGAATCGAACTCTTCTTCGCTGTAAAAGTGAATGGTCAGGCGTCCTCCGCGGCGCGACTTGACCAGGTCTACCTTCGTGCCCAGCGCCGACCTCAGCTTCTCCTGAAGCGCCGCCATGTCCGCCGAAGCCTTCGCCGGCCGCTTCGGCTTGCGGGAGGGGCGGCCGGACCTGGCCAGCGCCTCCGCGTCGCGCACCGTCAGCGAGGCCTCGAGAATGCGCTGCCAGACGCGCCGCTGTTCCGAGCGTCATCGATGCCGAGCAGGGCGCGGGCGTGGCCGGCGCTGATCTCGCCGCGAGCCAGGCTGGCCTGGATCTCGTCCGGCAGCGTGAGCAGGCGCAGCGTGTTGGCGACGGCCGGGCGGCTGCGCCCGACGCGCGCCGCGATCGCGTCCTGTGTCAGGCCGAAGTCGTCGCCGAGACGCCGGAAGGCCGCCGCCTCCTCGAGCGGGCCGAGGTCCTGCGCTGCAGGTTCTCGACCAGCGCCAGCTCCAGCAGCGCCTGCGGGCTCGCCTCCTTGACGATGACCGGCACGCTGGCGCAGGCCGGCCTGGCGCGAGGCCAGCAGCCGCCGCTCGCCGGCGATCAGCTGGTAGGCGCCGGCCTCGCCTTCGCGGCGGCTGACGATCAGCGGCTGGATCACGCCGTGCTCGCGGATGCTCTGCGGCCAGCTCCGCCAGCGCCTCCGGCTCGAAGACGGAGCGCGGCTGCTGCGGGTTCGGCACGATCAGGTCGATGTCGACCTCCACGACGCGCCGGCGCGACTTCGGGGATCAGCGCGTCGAGGCCGCGGCCGAGGCCGCGCCGGCGCCTGGCCGTGTCGGTCCGCTGGTCACGCCTTCACCCCGGCTTTCGGCGCCGGCGCTTCGCAGGGCGTCCGCGCCGATGAACTCGGCCGCGAAGGCGCGGTAGGCCCTGGCCGCGGGCGATGACGGCGCGTACTGGCCGACGGCAGGCCGTGGCTCGGCGCCTCGCTGACGCGCACGCTGCGCGGGATCACGGTCTTGAAGGTGTTGCGGGAAGTGGCGGCGCACCTCCTCCGCGACCTGCTGGGAGAGGTTGGTGCGGCTGTCGTACATCGTCAGCAGCAGGCCGCCGAGGCTGAGCGCGGGGTTGAGGTTGCGGCGCACGGCTTCCAGGGTCGCGCGTGAGCTGCGACAGGCCTTCCAGCGCCAGGTACTCGCACTGCACCGGCACCAGCACCTCGTCCGCGGCCGTCAGAGCGCGTTCAGCGTCAGCAGCCCAAGCGACGGCGGGCAATCGATGATGACGTAGTCGTACGGCCGCCGCGACGCTTCGAGGGCGCGGCGCAGGCGCTGCTCGCGCGCCATCGCCGGCACCAGCTCCACCTCGGCGCCGGCGAGGTCGGGGCCGGACGGCGCCAGGTCGAGCCCGCTCGGCCACGCTCGACGATCACGTCGGCCAGGGCGCCGGCCGTCGATCAGCACGTCGTACATGTTGCGCGCTCGCGGCGCGCGCAGGCCGAGGCCGGCGCTGGCGTTCGCCTGCGGGTCGAGGTCGATCGAGCAGGCAGGCGAGGCCGCGGGCGGCGAGCTCCGCGCCGAGGTTGATCGCCGTCGTCGTCTTGCCGACGCCGCCCTTCTGGTTGGCCACGGCAATCGATGCGCGTCATCGCGGACTCTCGGACGGTTTGTGAGGCCACGCAGCGCCTCGATCTCAGCGCGCGACGGCACGGCGTCGAGGCCGGCGGCCCGCACCGCCAGCGCCGCGGCGGCGGCGGCGAATCGCGCCGACTCGCGCAGGTCTCGCTGTCTCCTTGCAGCGCACCAGGAAGGCGGCCGCGAAGACGTCGCCGGCGCCGGTGGGGTCGACTTCGCGTCGTCGGGAAGGCGGAGAAGTCGTGGCGGCCGTTGTCGTCCCAGACGGTGCAGCCGCGATTGCCGCGCGTCAGCACGACCATCGGCACGTACGTCTGCCAGGCCGGCGACGCCTTCCGGCTCGTCTGACGTCCTCTTCCGACACGAAGACGACGTCGCCGATCAGCCAGGGCGCAGCCGGGTCGAACGTCGCACCGGCCGGACGCGGTCGCCCTCGAGCCGTCGTAGCCAGCCCTGGCAGCCGAGGCCGACGAGGCGACTGCGTCGGGAAGCGGACCCCGCACGCGCGTCGACGTCGTGAAACACCGGCGCCAGGAGCACGATCGGCGTCGTCCGCCAGCTCGTCGGGGATCTGTGCGGGGCCGATCGGCCGGGCCAGGCCGAGCAGGCGCTGCTGGCGGTGGCCGCCTTCGTAGGCGTTCTCGAAGGTGGTGGTCTGCGTCATCAGGCAGGACGTGCCAGTCGAGTGTGGGCAAGATTTCGGCCGGGCTGACGTCCGGCGCGCAGGCGGTGACAGCCGCGGTCCGCAGACCCGAGCCGGTGCGCCTGCAGCGCGGCGTAGGCGACGCTGCCCCCCGGCCGCCAGCCGTCGGCAGTTATATCCTTAACGATATGTCCGACGATGAGGAAGTCTGCCGGCACGGACGTCCCTAGCGGCTGGGCGTGATCGCGACCTTGCGGGCTTCGCCTTCGCCGATGCTCACGGTCATGACGGCGGGGTCGTCCGCCAGAGTCAGGTGGACGATGCGGCGCTCGTTCGGCGGCATGGGCTCCAGCGTCACCGAGCGGCCGGTGCCTCGTACACGAGCGGCCATGCGCTTCGCCAGAGTCACCAGCGCCTCCTCGCGGCGGCGCCGGTAGCCGTCGACGTCGACGCCGAAGGAGACGCGGTGGTTGACCTGCTTGGCGACGATCAGGTTGAGCAGGTACTGCAGAGACGCCAGCGTCTGGCCGCGGCGGCCGATGAGGATGCCGAGGTCGTCGCCGTCGACGTCGAGGACGGCCTCGATCATGCCGAGGCCGTCGCCGGCCGTCTCCGGTTCGCGCGGCGTTCACCTCCGCCTCGACGCCCATGAGGCTGCAGCAGCTCCTGGAGGACGCCCATCGCGGTCTCGATCTCTTCGGGAGACGGCTACCCTGGGCGGGCCCGCGGGCGCGGGCGCGCTGGGACGGCGAAGCGCGGCGGGAAGCTCTTCCTCTTCCTCACCCTCTTCCTCTTCGTCCTCCCTGCCGGCACCTTCTTCGGCCTCGACGTCTTCCGTGGCTGCGGCGCCGCTGGCTGCCCGCGGCGGGCTCGGGGCGCGCGCACGGAAGGCGGAGGTGACTCCGGCGGGGGCGGCGCGGCCGGAGGCGCCGAGGCGAGCGGCGTCACCCGCACGCGCGCGGGCTCGCCGCGGAAGCCCAGCAGGCGCGGCCGGCCTTCGCTGAGGACCTCGACGTCGACCTGGTCGCGCCGCAGGCCCAGCTCGGCAAGCGCCTTCTCGGTCGCCTCGTTGACGGTCCTACCTTCGGCCTCGACGCCTTCCACTCGCGTACCTCCTGCGCCTCGGGCGCCTGCTGAGCTGCTTTCAGGCGCCGAGGCGCCGTTCTCGTCCGGCGGCGGCGTCGGGCCGTTGCGCCGGGCGCCGTTTGTCGAGGCGTCGTCCGAGGGGCGGCGCTTCTTGCCGCCGCCACTCGGAGGCGGCTCGTCGGGCGCTGATGCGGCGCACGGCCTCCATCTGCGCCGCCCGACGTCAGCCGCGCGCGGCAACACCGGTTCCTTCGAGAGGCCGACGAGGGCCCGCCAGTTGAAGGGGCCGCCGCCGACGTAAACGTACTGCATCACCATGCCGATGAGGTTGGACAGCACGTAGTATAGGCCCAGGCCGCTGGGCAGGGTCAGCGTGATGTAGCCGAACATCAGCGGCATCATCATGTTCATCATGTTGGTCTGTGCCGCCTGCTGCTCGTTCGTGGCGGCAGCGAGCTCATCTTCTGGTAGATGTAGGTCGTCGCACCGACGGTTATCGGGATGATGAACGGGTCGGGCTTGCCCAGGTTCAGCCAGAGGAAGTGCTCCCCCAGGGGGATGGCGCTGCGCAAGAAGTCCCAGTCATACAGCCTTGTTGAGAGGGCGACCGTGGACTCGGGCGACTCGCCGAGTGCCAGCCTGAAGGTCGCGTACAGAGCGATCAGGATGGGGAACTGCACGATCATGCTGCCAAAGCAGCCGAGCGGGTTCACCCCCATCTCGCGGTAGAGCTTCATCTGCTCCTAGGAGCGGCGTTTGGGGTCGCTGTAGCGCTTCTGGATCTCCTGCATTTTCGGCGAGATCGCCGCCATGACGCGCGTCATGCGCATCTGCCGGACCTGAAGCGGGATCGTGACCAGGCGAATGATGATGGTCAGCACAATGACGGCGAGCCCGGAGTTGCCGGTAGCACCGCCAGCGCCACGAACAGGTTCGTCAGCGGGTTGATCAGT
The DNA here is from genome assembly GCA_963703905.1 of uncultured Chloroflexia bacterium. Classification (GTDB taxonomy): domain Bacteria; phylum Chloroflexota; class Dehalococcoidia; order DSTF01; family WHTK01; genus DATLYJ01. The sequence goes on along the minus strand of CAVPFY010000003.1, from coordinate 60,890 downwards.
ACGAGGTTGAAAAAATCGCCGATCATCAGCAAACGCTGCCGGTGGACTGCCGCTCTTGCGTATTGGCGTTCACCCTGAAGTAGTAGATCTTGCCCACGGCCTCAACGCTTACGCAACCCGTCGGCGCCACGAAGACGGTCGAACCGTTCGCTGTCAGGTCCGCCTGGACGCTGTTGCCGACAGTCACCGGGCCCCAGCTCGGCCGGCCGCTAGCCGGATCGACGCCGAAGACGTTACCGTCGTTGTTCGCGACGACCAGGGCGCCGCCGCTCATCGTCGGGCTGGACCGCACGATCGTTACGGCGTCGAATGGGGCATCCCATACCGGCTTGCCGTCGGCAAGCGACACCGCGAAGACCTTGCCCTTGAAGTCCCCGAAGTAAACGCTGCCGGAGTCAACCAGCGGCTTGGCCCAGATCCAGTCCGTCGCCTCGAAAGACCACTTCTGCTTGCCGGTCGCCGTGTCGATGGCGTACAGGCGGCGGTCGAAGCCGCCGATGAGGACGGTGTTGCCGCTGACCACCGGCGTCGAGACCAGGGCCGCGTCCGCCTTGAACGGCTCCCAGACCTGGGCGCCGGTCTTCGCGTCGACCGCGAACAGGCGGCCGTCGGTCGTGCCGAAGTAGACACGGCCATCCGCGACTACCGGCGCGGTCCAGATTCGCTCTCCGGCCGCGAACGGCAGGAAGACATTGGCCTGGTCGGTGTTGATCGCGTTGACGTTGAGTGCGTACAGCAGGCCGGCATCGGTAGTGACGTAGAGGGTGTTAGTGCCCGGCTCCAGCTGGATTCCGCCTACGACGCGTCCTTCGACCTTGTAGACGCCGGCGGGCTTGCGGTTATTGTCGTCCTGGGTAGCCTCGGAGGGCTTGAAGGCGTAGATGTAGCCGTTGTAGTCGGCCAGGTAGACGATGTCGCCGGAAATCTGCGGTCTTGAGTAGATGCCCTGCAGCTTCTGGGCATTCTTGTCGGCGATAGTCCAGTCGTCTGGAAAGCGCCACTTGCGGTCGCCGCTGACAGGGTCGATCGCGTCCAGCTTGCCGTCATGAGCGCTGATCAGCAGGCAAGGGGTGCTGGAGGTACCGACGCAGTTCGACTGCATCTCGACCGGCGGCGCCCAGCCACGCGGCGCGGCAGCATGGACGCAGCCGGACGCGAGCAGGACGGCGAATACAGACGCGGCGAGCAGGAACGGCAGTTTGCGTTTCACGTGGAACATCAGGGGATGGGGTCCCAGCCCCCTCGACCCAACGGAGTGCAGCGCACCAGGCGTGTTACCGCCAACCACAGGCCCTTGAGGGGTCCGTAGCGCTCGATCGCCTGATAGGCGTAGGCAGAGCAGGTGGGCTGGTAGCGGCACATGGGCGCCAGGTTCGGCGAGATGCGACGCTGGTAGAAGCGAATGGTGGCAAGCATGCCTGCGGCTATCAGGCCGGCCCGCCGAGAAGGCGCGCTCTCTTGAACAGCAGTGTCACCTCCGACCTCAGGGTCGCGAAGTCCGTCGCCGCTGTGCTGGGGCGGGCCGTAATGACGACGTCGAAGCCCTCGATCAACGGAAGGGCGCGTACGATCTCGCGCAGACGCCTCCGGACCTTGTTCCGTACGACTGCCTTGCCGACTCTTTTCGATACTGAATAGCCGAACCGTGTTATGCCTACCTCATTCGGCGCTGACCGTACTGCGATCAGGCGTCCGCTATTGTGACGGCCATGCTGAAACACGCGGTCGAAGTCCGCGCGGCGACGTAGACGGCGCTCGCGCGGCCGCGTGTTCGCTAGACCGTGAGACTGGTTCGGCCCTTTGCCCGACGTCGCTGAAGAACTCGGCGCCCCGTGGACGTTGACATCCGGGCGCGAAAACCGTGCACGCGCATTCGGCGTCGCTTCTTGGGTTGATAGGTTCGTTTGGGCAACCTGACCTCGCGTCAGCCCCCTCGCTGTTTCACGTGAAACGCCGCGATTGGGCACTTGAATCGCTAGTCAGTGTAGGGTTCGCGCAGAATCAGTGTCAAACGAAGTGGCTTGTCGGCTGGCCGGCATTTCGGCTGGTCGGGCCGGGAAGGAAATGCCACGGATTGACGCTGATTTCGATGATTTGGCCGGGGGATAGCGAGCGATTCACCTTGAACGCCGCGCATCGCTTGCGTCTCGCAACCCGCGGCAGGCTGAATTCCTGTCGCAGGGAGCCAAGGGAACACCTTTTAGTCTCACAGCCCGCCGGCGCCAGGAAGCCCCGTCCTTCGACAAGCTCAGGATGATTCTCTGGGAGGTGTTTGACTGAAGAGGCAGCGTCCCCTTGAGTCGAGACCTCACTGGCTCATCCTGAGCTTGTCGAAGGACGGCCTCACCTCTCACCCCTCACCTGATGCCTGATGCCTCACACCTCACCCCTCACACCTCGTACAATTGCCGCCTGAACCCACCAACCCGCCGTCCAGCCCAAGGAGGCCGCCGTGCCCGACGAGGTCCTGTACGAAGAAGATGGCTCGCTCGCTTACATCACCCTGAACCGGCCGGAGAAGCTGAACACGTTGAACGGCGCGCTCCTCGAGGCCTTCAGCCAGGCCGTGGACCAGGCCGCCGCTTCCGAGCCCGTGCGCGCGATCATCCTGCGCGGCGCCGGGCGCGCCTTCAGCGGCGGCTACGACCTCAATCCCGGCGGCCAGCGGGTCTCGGCCCCGGCCAACCGGCCGAATCGACGCTGGGACCCGGTACGTGACTTCCAGAACATGGGCCGCAACGTCAAGCGCTTCATGAAGCTCTGGGAGGTGCCGAAGCCGGTCATTGCCCAGGTGCACGGCTGGTGCGTCGGCGGCGGCACCGACCTGGCACTGTGCAGCGACCTCATCTTCATGGCCGACGACGCCTACATCGGCTATCCGCCGGCGCGCGTCTACGGCACTCCCACCTCCATGATCTGGGTCTATCGCCTCGGTCTGGAGGCGGCGAAGCGCTACATGCTCACCGGCGACGCCATCGACGCGCCCACGGCGCTGCGAATCGGCCTGGTCTCGGAGATCATGCCCGCCGACAAGCTTCCCGGGAGGGTCGGCCGAATTCGCGCGGCGGTTCGAGAACATCCCCTGGAACCAGCTGGCATTGAACAAGCTGCTGATCAACCAGGCTTACGAGAACATGGGCCTGCGCACCACGCAGATGTTCGGCACCTTCTTCGACGGCATGACCCGGAATACGCAGGAAGCAATCGATTGGCGCGACAGCTTCTCGACCATCGGCTTCCGCGAGACCATCCGCCAACGCGACGGCCCCTTCGAGGACTACGGCGAGCGCAAGCGGTAGGGAGCTATCAGCTATCAGCTGTCAGCCAGAGCGATGGATCGCCGGATGCGGCTGCAGGTGTTTCACGTGAAACAATTGTGAATCAGAGTTTTCGAGAGCGGGCTGGCGAAATCGACCCAATGCACAGCGATGACGTCGAGACGCTGAGCCATCGCATTAGAGACGCCGACCTCTATTTCCAGCGAATACCGCCGGGTGAGAATCCTGCATCGCGACTGCGGGCGCTTGAGATCGCGCCCAACCCATTTTGGTTCCATGAACGTGGCGCCAAATATGTTGTGGAGTCTGTCGCCGCCAAGCGCTGCCACGCGCTCGGTCATTCCCCCCCGTGGTTGACCAAGGAAGGCCGTTCCAACTCCGGCCTCTGGCCGAGCGGACGCTTGCTCCTTTACTCGCCTGACGACAACTTGTTCGACGGCGCCGCAGACTTCTCCACCAACGGCTTCTTTGATCGCGACAACATTCCGCCGTGGGGGCTGTGGGTTGGCTACATTTTCGAGAACACAGGCCGTCACTACCTCCTGAGCTGGATTCCTGCAGTCCTGCTTGACCCGGCCTTCACAGGCATCGACGTGAATCCAGAGGGCTGCATCGGCTGGCTCGACGACATCGAGAATCCTCTCACGGCACTGCTTCGGGCGACTGGTCTAGAGCCGGGAGGGCTTTAGTCCGCCGGCAGGTCTGGCACCTGCTCGCCGGCGTAGAGGTAGCGGTAGATGGCGTAGTTCTCGGCCACGATCTCGACGTACAGGCGCGTCTCGCTGAACTCCACCGTCTCCAGGTACATGTCGGCGTCGTTGCCGGCGCCGGCGAGCCAGCGCCTGGCCGCGTTGGGGCCGGCGTTGTAGGCCGCGAAGGCCACGAAGATGCTGTTGTCGAAGTCCTTGAGCTGGTCCGCCATGTAGTTCGCGCCCAGGCGCAGGTTGAGGTCGGCCTCGAAGAGGTCGTCCGTGGTCACGGGACCGGCGCCGGCGCGCTGGGCAACGGTCTTCGCCGTCCCGAGCAGGAGCTGCGTGAGGCCGTAGGCCGGGGCTCCCGACTCCGCGCCGGGGTCGAAGAAGCTCTCCTGGCGGACGAAGGCCAGCAGCAGCAGCGGCGACACCTTCTCGGCCTCGGCGTACTTCTTCAGGCTGGTGGCGAACGGCGCCGGATAGGAGAGCGAGAGCAGGGCTTTCGGCAGGCCGGCATTGGGGTTCGTGTTCAGCACGCGCAGCAGCCGCTGCCCGGCCCTCGCCGAAAGGCTGAACTGCCCCATATCGGAGAGCGTGCGCGCCATCGAGTACATCGCGATCGCGTCCTGGGCGTTGGCCTCGATCAGGTCGAAGGCCTCCGTGCTCGCCTGGCCGGTGCGCCCGACCAGCCAGAGCTCCTGCGCCCTGATCCAGCGGGGGTCAGATGACCAGGCCTGGGCGGACGCCGGCGCAACCGCGCGCCCGGTCCGGGCAGCCAGCCACGTCTCCGCCGCCGCCCAGTCGAACCTGGGGTTGAGGTCGGCTTTGGTGTCTCGCTCGGCCTTGGGCTGGTCGTGGTCGTTCTTGAGCGCGGCCACGGCCCGCACGCCGTAGTAGTCGTCCTCGCCGGAGGACGCCAGGTCCTGGAGCAACGGCGTCGCGGCAGCCTTGTCGCCCGCCTGGAGCAGGGCCTTGCCTTGCCAGAAGGTCAGCCGCTGACGCTGAGTCGCGTCGCCGGCCGTGGCGATGCCCGCCGCCCAGACGCTGGCGGCGTCGCGGTAGGCGTTCGCCCTGTAGGGCAGCAGGCCGCGCCGGAAGGCGGCGTCCGCGGCCCAACTGGAGTTGGGGTAGTCGGTGACGATCTGGTTGTAGAGCGCCTGGGCGTCGGCGGACTTGCCGTCGTCTTCGAGCAAGGCGCCCTCGCCACCACAGGGCGTCGTCGGCGAGGCCGCTGGACGGATTCAGGCTCACGACTTTCGCGTAGTACGCCTGGGCGCCGGCGTAGTCGCCCTTCGACTCCACGATGGCGGCGAGGAAATAGTAGGCCTCGGCGCTATCAACGGCCTCGGGCGCGGCGTTGACCTTGGCGCGGAGCGCCGGCTCGGCGTTGGCGTAGTCGTTGTGGCGGTAATACACCAAGCCCTTGAGGTACGGGTCGACGGCGACGCCCTTCGCGATGAAGTCGTTCAGCGTGTCGAGCGCTGCCTGGGTCGTGGGGTAGCCGCCCATGATGCGGACCAGGTCGTTGGTGTAGTCAGGGTTGCCCTGCGCCTGCTTGATCGCGGCCATCCGCTGCAGGGCGAGGGGCTGGTCGCCGGGGCTGACGTCGTAGAGGGTCTGGTACCAGCGAAGCGCGTCTGCGAGCGCGCCGGCCTTCTCGTAAGACTGCGCCGCTATCAGGACAAAGGTCCGCCTGGAGGCCGAAGGCAGGCCGATGTTGAGGCCGGCCTGGGCTTCGGCCGCCGCCGTCTGGGGCTGGCCGAAGTCCATGAGAATTCGCGCGCGGTCCAGGGAGGCGTAGGGCGCGGCGACGCGGCCCGACTTGAGGTAGAGGTCGTACTGTTGCAGCGCCTCGTTGTACATCGAGAGCGCGGTATAGGCGCGCGCGAGCAGGTACCTTGCAGGGCCGGCTTCAGACGTGGCGGCCAGGGCCAGGAACGGTTCCAGAAGCGTCCGCGCTTCCGCCGGGCGGTCCATCTGCAGGAGCACGCGGGCGGCACCGTAGACGCCCTCAGCCTTGTTGGAGGCGCTCGAGGCCGCGATCGAAAGGTAGGCGTCCAGCGCGCCGGAAAGGTCGCCCTCGGACTCCAGGCGATGCGCGGTGGTGGGGTCCGCCGGCGGCGTGTTGGCCTTCGGCGTCAGCGAGATCGTCGGCGTGACTGCCGGCGTCGCGGGCGCGGCCGATATCTCCGCGGGCGTAGTGGCGCTGGTCTCGGGTGTCGGCGAACCGGCCTGATCCGTCGATGCGACACAGCCCGCGAGGAGGAAAACGGCAAGAACTACTGTACTGAAATGACGGAGAAACAACAGCAAATGTCTTTGACAGCCTGATCGGGCCAATGCTACACTCGGCCTTGCCGCGGGGTCAAACTTACAATGAATCTGTTGCGATATACCGTTATCGACCAGGGCGGCGCAGTCAGTTTTATCGCCCACGGCGATGCCCTTCCGGCCCTGGTCAAGGCCTGCAGCTTTTATCCGCTGACTGTCGAAGACCTCCTCGACCTGACGGCAACGTACTATGCCTCCCTGCGCGAATACGTCCTCAGCGGCCTCGCGGTTTTCGACGAGCGCAACCTGCCCGGCCACTGCGCTCGCGATCCACACCGACCTCATTGTGGCCCCAAAGTACGAGAAACCGGTGTTCCGCGTCGTCGATGAGATCACCCGCGAAGCCAGCCTGCAGCCGACGGGCGCGGGCGCCGTCCTCTTCAATCTGCCTGAGAGGCGGGTCGTCCAACTGGTAAACACCTACCGCGAAGTCAGGCGCCAGGGCCGCGCGCGCGTATTCAACGGCGACGCTTGGACCGGCGAGATATTTCCTTACCGGCTGCCTGCCGACTGGGCACTGGTCCCCTGAGCGCCATCGAAGCGTCCGTGGAGACGGCCCGCGAATGGGCGTTGCGCTCGGGCTTCCGCATCTGGGCTGAGATCGACCTGGACAGGATCGAGGCCAACGTCCGGGCGCTGAAAGCGCAGTCGCGGGCGCCGAAGCTGCTGATCGTCGTCAAGGGTAACGCCTACGGGCACGGCGCCACCGCCGTCGCGGGGGCGGCGCTCGCCGCGGGCGCCTGGGGCCTCGGCGTCATCGGCGTCGAAGAGGGCGAGGTGCTGCGCCACAACGGCGTCGAAGCGCCGATCCTCGTCCTCGGCAGCATCGCACCGGGTATCGCCGATCGCGCGGTCGGGGCGGGCCTGCGAACCACGGTTGCCTCGATCGAGACGGCGCGGGCGCTCTCCCAGGCCGCCGTCCGGGCCGGCGAAGAGGCGACCGTTCACGTCAAGGTTGAGACCGGCCTCAACCGCTACGGCCTCCTCCCTCCCGAGGCAGTGTCGTTCGCCGAAGAAGTACGCGGCCTGCCCAACATAGTCGTCGAAGGTCTTTCGACGCACTTCGCCAGCGTGGACGAGGGCGACAAGGAATTCACCTTCCGCCAGTACTTCGCCTTCCGCGACGCGGCCGACCGGCTGCCTTGGGTCCCGAGTACACCACCTGTCTTCGACAGGGGGCATACTGGACCTTCCAGAGTTGAGCCTGGGCATGGTACGGGCCGGGATCGGCGCCTACGGCTACTACCCCTCGGAGCAGGTCAACCACAACGTGGCCCTGGCGCCGGCGCTGCAGTTGCGCACGCGGGTCGCACGAGTGCAGGCGGTCGAGGCCGGCGAAAGCGTCGGCTACGCGCGCAGCTGGAGCGGCGAGCGCGCCAGCGTAATCGCGACGGCGATGGCCGGCTATGCCGACGGCATCCGTCGCGTGCTCTCGAGCCGCGGCATCGCCCTGGTGAGAGGCTGCCGCGCCACCTTCGCCGGCCGCGTGGCCATGGACATGGTTATGCTGGACGCGACGGACGTCCCCGGAGTGACCGTCGAAGACGAGGTGACCCTTATCGGCGAGCAGGGCGAGGCTTCGATCTGGGCGGATGAGGTCGCCGAGCTGGCCGGCACCATCAGCTATGAGGTGCTGGCGGGCCTGAGCTCACGCATACCGCGGCTGTACACGCGCGCAGGGCGGCTGGTCGCCATGGAGGACCTTGGCGGCTATCGCGAGGTCACTGCCTCTTAAGAAGAGGGCGTGCTAGCATCGGCGCGTGAGCCCTCCTACCGCTCGCCCTTCGACAAGCTCAGGACGAACGGTAACGGCGAGACACATTCTGGGTGATGTCATGCTTCAGCGTCTTTCTGTAGCCTTGACCCTGGGCGTGATGGCCTCGTTCGCCCTTGCTGGCGTTGGCGAAGCGGCGAAGGGCCCTGACGCTACCGATGTAGCGGTCGGGACCGTCATAGTGGTCGCGGTCATGATGGCCCTGCTGCTGCTGATTTACGGCATCAAGGTGGCGTTCGGCGGAGATCAAGCACTGCCCGCCGAAGACCTGCCCGCCGGCGGCGAGCACCACTAACCCTCAGCACCACTCACCGAACGCATGTGATCTGAACGCCGAGGTTCAACTGACCCCAGGCTCGATCGGCTGTGACAGCCTCGCAGCCCAGGTATTTCGCCAGGCCGATGCAAGCCCTGTCACCGAGAGATAAGCCCAAAAACCTGGTCTCACGCCTCAAAAAGGCCGCCAGCTCAGCTTGTGATGAGTCAAAGTCCACGACGTCAAGCCGGAGGAGCCTCACCGCTTCCAGGGCATCGGCGTCGGTGTAGCCAAGATCAACAAGTTTGGTTATGACTTCCGTGAAATTGACCGCGCTGACTTGTCGCGACTCGGTCAGATATTGGGCAACCTGAACCTCACCAGGCTCCATGAGGAGCAGCGCCAGCAGAGCGGAGGCATCGAAGACGTAGTCACTCACGTTCGGGCTTCGCGGCGGCGCTCCGGCAATGAACTCGTCACGAGGTTGGTCCTGCCTTGGGCGTATTTGGCCGCGATTGCCTGAGCCCTGCGGATGCCGGCTCGATTGCTCGAGACCCGCAACTCTTCGCCGTCGAGTCTCAGTGTGACCACACCACCTTCATCGATGCCCATCTGACGGCGCATTTCCGCGGGTATGACGAGGCGGCCCTGCTTGTCTACGCGCGCTCTTGTGCTGGTGCCAGAGGCCATGATTCACCACGAATTAAAGGAGTGGTGTAAGGATACCACAGTGCCACCCGCCGCGATCTGTGGTGTTACGGGCTTACGACAGCGTTCGAATCGACCCTGGCATCCGAGCCCACGATGACCACGATGTCGGCCGTCGCGCTGGTGCGGATGGCCGTGTCGGCCGCCGTTGGCGCGCGCACGCGGTCTTTAGAGACGCCGAGGAGCGCCGCGATCTTCTTCGCCGTATAAGGCTTGTTCGCGAAGTCGACGATCTCGGTCTTGCCGTGGTTGGTGTCCGCGGCGTTGGCCACGGTAATCGTTTGCTCGGCGGCGAGCTGGCCCTTGAGAAAGTCGGCCACCTTCTGGCCCATGCCCTGCTTGTCGGTCCCGTTCTGAACCTCGACAGAGGCGTGCTCTTGTTCGACTTTGTAGTCGGAGAGCATCGCCGTGACGATCTGCTTGATGCCTTCGGGCGAAGGCAGGAGGACGGCGGCGCCTTCGGACGTCGTGTAGGGAGTGGTGGCCGGCCCCAGGGAGAGGAAAGCCAGGTTGTCAGAGTCCATTCCAACCGCCAGACGGGCGAATCCCGGTATCTGCAGGTCGGAGATATCGGTCTTGACGGTGCTCTTGTAGTTCTTCCAGAGGCTGACGAGGTTCGAGGGGTCGGAGAGCAGCTTGAGCTGGCTGGCCTTGTCCAGGGCCGCGAAGATGATGCGCTGCTGGCGCGTAATCCGGTCCAGGTCATCTGAATTGCGGCGCGTGCGGGCGTAGCAGAGGGCGTCGCTGCCGTTCATGTGGTGCACGCCCGCCGTGAAGACGCAGGGATAGAAGTCGTTCAGGATCTCGGTTTCGGAATAGAAGGGATCGTTCACAGCCGTCGGGACGTCGACGTCGATGCCGCCCATGAGGTCGATAAGCTGCTTGAAGCCGGAGAAGTCGATGATCACGTAGTAGTTGATCTTGATCCCCAGCAGTTTTTCGACGGTGGCCCTGGCCAGGCCGGGGCCGCCACCGGGGTAATTCTGGTTCTCGCCGTAGACCAGGGCGGTGTTGATCCGTTCCTTGAAGGTGCCGTTCTTGCCGGGTATATCGACCCAGAGGTCGCGAGGCATCGCGATCCCGCGCGAGGTCTTCGTGGATGGGTCGATGGTCATCACGAACATCGTGTCTGAGCGCGTGAGGGTCGCGCCCTCAATCGGCCTGCGGTCGATGCCCATAACCAGCAGGTTGATGCGGCCGCCGCCGATTTCGGCTTCGGTGCGATTGTCGACGCCGGGGAGCCTGCCGAGAGGACCAGGCGCGCGCAGGTTGCCGTTGGGGAAGAAAATCTGGTCGATCTGCGTGGCGACGACCAGGGCCGTATAGAAAGCGCCCGTCGCCAATACCAGAATGCCGACGAGGAAGAGGACCTGGTTGCGAAGCTTTGGGCGCGACGACTTGCGGCGTGGGGAAGGCCGCGATTGCGGCCCGCTGCGGTTAGACATCGCCATCACGCTATCGGACTAGGAGATCGCAAGTCAAGGTTGACAAGCTATCAGGTGTGGGGAGATGAGGTGTCAGGCCCTGAGCGTTCAGCAGTCAGGGTCGGGCGTCAGGCTAGACCAGGGTCTGAGGTTCCCGGCTGATTGCGCTTGGCTACTCCTGACCTTCCACCTGAGGCCGAGGACCTGAGACCGGATCGCCTGACCCTCGCCTTCTTTGCTACCATCCCGTTACCGTCATGGAATACCAGACCATTCGCCTGGAGACTCTCGGCGCTGTAGCGCGCCTGACCCTGGCGCGGGGCGCGGAATCGAACCGCGTCGGCGCGCGCACGCTACGCGAGCTGGCGGACGCCTGCGAGGCCCTGGCCAACGATGCTTCTGTCCGCGCGGTTGTCCTTGACGCCGAAGGCGCCGACTTCTGCGCTGGTTGGGCGCCGGAGACCTTCGCCGAGGGCTTCGACCTGCCGCCGGACCCCTTCGGTTTCCTGGCGGCGCTGCCGCAGCCGGTTGTCTGCGCTGTCCAGGGCGCGGCCCTGAGCGCCGGCCTGGAGTTGGCGCTTGCCTGCGATGTCCGCATCTGCTCCCACGACGCCCGCTTTGCCCTGCCGGAAACCGCTTACGGTATCCTGCCGCGTGGCGGAGGGACACAGAGGCTGGCCCGCGCCGTCGGCCGCGGCCGGGCGCTGGCGATGGTCCTCATCGGTGACGAGCTGGACGGCAGCGGGGCGTATGGGGCCGGGCTCGTGGCCATGGTCGTGGAGCCGGCCGACCTGCGGCAGAAGGCGCAGGCCCTCGCCGAAAGCATCGCCGCAAGGGGGCCGATCGCGACGCGCTACGCCAAAGAGGCCGTCCACCGCGGCCTCGACATGACGCTGGACCAGGGCCTGCGCTACGAGACGGACCTGACCATTATTCTGCAGACGACCGAAGACCGCGCCGAAGGCGTCCGCGCGTTCGTAGAAAAGAGAAGGAAGCCTAACTTCAAGGGCAGGTAATCAAAGGGGGAGATATGCAGGTAATCCTGGAGCCAGACGAAGCCTGGTCAATCATGACCCTGGTCGTGGCCCAAGTCCTCGACCAGGTAGAGCTTTCGGACGAAGCCAAAGCCATGGTGCGCCGCTGGCGCAGCGACCACAATGACGGCACCTCGGAGATGTCCGACCTCACAGTCGGCATGAACGAAGTCCTGGGCACCACCCTGGACGAAAAGACCACGCGCCTCATCCGCCGCAAAGGCATGTACGTCTCAACAAAGGAGGGCCAGGAATGAAGGTCGAGCTGGCCGTCGAAGAATCCTGGGACCTTCTCTCGCACGTCATCGGCCGCATGGTCGAAGAAACGCAGCTCGCGGACGCGGACCGGGCAAAGATCCGCCGCTGGAAGTCGGACGAGATGCGGTTAACCAGCCAGGAGATGCGGGTCCTCTCTCAGAAGATCAACGAGGACCTTCTGAAGACAATCGAGCGCAAGACCAGGAGCCAACTGCGCAAGCCCGACTGGGTCTGATAGCGCATAAGGCATAGGACATAACTCATGAATCCGGCGAAGAGAGGCCGGGAACTGGCGTCATCTCGATCTTATGCTTTATGCGTTATGTCTCATGCGTTAAGCGTTTCCCCGCGCGCTAATGGACCAGAACGCCGATGCCCGCCTGGATCATCGACTTCCAGATGACCAGGCCGTCCGTGCCCCCCATCAGTGCCTCGCTGGCGCGCTCCGGGTGCGGCATCATCCCCAGGACGTTGCGGCGCTCGTTAAGGATGCCGGCGATGTTTTGCAGCGAGCCGTTGGGGTTGGCTTCGGCCGTGACCTCGCCGGAAGGCGTGCAGTACCTGAAGGCGACGCGGTCTTCCGCGTTCAGCCGCGCGACCGTATCCGGGTCGGCGTAGTAGTTGCCTTCGCCGTGCGAGATGGGCACCTTGAGGACTTCGCCGACTGAAGCGCCGGCGGTGAAGGGCGACGCCGCGGTTTCGACCCGCAGGTGCACGTCCATGCAGCGGAACTGGGTGCTGTCGTTGCGCATCAGGACGCCGGGAAGCAGGCCGGCCTCACACAAGATCTGAAAGCCGTTGCAGATGCCGATGACCAGCTTGCCGCGCTCCGCCTCCCGCTGCACGGCCTGCATCACCGGCGAGAAGCGGGCGATCGCGCCGGTGCGCAGGTAGTCGCCGTAAGAAAAGCCGCCGGGCAGGACGATCGCATCGTAGGACGACAGGTCTTCCTCACGATGCCAGACGAGGTTTGCGTCCTGCTCCAGCAGGTCACGCAGGACGTAGTGGCAATCGTGGTCGCTCCAGGTGCCGGGAAAGACAAGTACGGCGAAGCGCATGGCGTAGGGAAATCATACCATCGCCGGCGCCGCCGGCAGCCCCGGCTAGCCGCCGATGCGCGACATCTCCACCTTGCGCAGGCCGATCGTGTCGGCGCTGCGGATCTCGGAGTAGCGGTCGTTGCGCACCGACCAGAGCTTGCGCAGCGCTTCGCCAATCTCGTCGTCGCTGCGGCCTTCGCGCAGGAGCTGGCGAAAGTCGTGGCCAATGACACCGAAGAGGCAGGTGTAGAGATGGCCGTCGGCCGAAAGCCGCAGGCGCGTGCAGCTGCCGCAGAACGGCTGCGTGACCGAGGCAATGACGCCGACCTCGCCGGCGCCGTCTTTGTAGCGCCAGCGCTCGGCGACTTCGCCGAAGTAGTTCGCCTCCACCGGCTCGATCGGCCAGGCCGCGCTGATCGTGTCGATAATCTCGCGTGCGGAGACGACGTCTTCCATCCGCCAGCCGTTGGTCGTGCCGACGTCCATGTATTCGATGAAGCGCAGGATGTGGCCGCTGCCGCGGAAGTGCTCTGCCATCTCCAGGATGCTGTCCTCGTTGACGCCGCGCTTCACCACCATATCGATCTTCACCGGCGCCAGGCCCGCCGCAGCGGCGTTGTCGATGGCGCCAAGCACGGCCGACACCGGCACGCCGACGTCATTCATGGCCGTGAAGACCTCATCGCGCAGGGAGTCGAGGCTGATAGTGATGCGGTTGAGGCCGGCGTCCTTGAAGGCGCGCGCCTTCTCTGCCGTCAGGAGCGAACCGTTCGTGGTCATCGTCAGGTCGCGCAGGCCGGGCACCTCGGCGACCATGGCCACGAGAGTTCTCGAGGTTGCGGCGCACCATGGGCTCGCCACCGGTCAGGCGTATCTTTTCGACGCCGTTGGCGACGAAGACCTTCGCCAGTCGCGTGATCTCTTCGAAGGTCAAGACCTCCGACTGAGGCAGAAAGACGTAATCCCGGCCGAAGACCTCTTTCGGCATGCAGTAGGTGCAGCGGAAATTGCAACGGTCCGTGACCGAGATGCGAAGGTCTCGCAGGGGACGATTTAGCGCGTCTGTGATGGTTGTCATTTGGGTGCGAGAGAACCTTCCCACGGCTCTCTGTCTCAATTATACGCGCGGTCAGGACTCCAGGCTGCCCGGGAGTGCCGCGGCGCGCAGGCGGCCACACACCGCGGCCGCCGCTCGCGCGCGATGGCTGACCTGGTTCTTTTCTTCGAACGAAAGCTGCGCCATCGTCCGGCCAAGCTCGGGCAGCAAGAACACCGGGTCATAGCCGAAGCCCTCATGGCCCGAAGGGCGCTCCGCGACCAAGCCCTCACACACGCCTTCGGCCTCGATCTCGCGCCCGTCGGGGAACGCCACCACGATGACCGCCCGAAAGCGGGCACGACGATCGGAGACTCCCTTGAGGCGGCCCAGGAGGATGCTGATGCGCTCGTCGTTGTTGGCGCCGTCCCAGCCGCGCAGATGATGCAGGGGCCCGGGCTCGCCGCCAAGCGCGTCGACCTCCAGACCGGAGTCGTCCGCCAGGGCCGGCAATCGCGCCGCGGACGCGAAGGCCCGCGCCTTGAGGCGCGCATTTTCGGCATACGTCTGGCCTGCCTCATGCACGTCCAGGTCCAGGCCCAGGTCGGCCGGCGTCACGAGCTCCCAGCCGCAGCCCGCGAGCAGGGCCTGAAATTCGGCGATCTTGCCCTTGTTGTTGGAGGCGATCAGTAGCTGAGGCATGGCGACGCTAGCTCAGCTGGTCAGGCCGAATCGAGGGTCATGAGTCCTGCCGTCTCCTGGAATGTCAACTTGTAGTGGCGAAGGAGATCTCTGCCCATGAGGGAAGGCAGTCAGCCGTTCGCCCGAGAGGGCAACGCAATCCCCATGGCGCAAGGCAGACGGTCAACCTGTCCGCTTCCGTGCAACAGCAGGACTACGCATGCCTCCTCAAACTCGTTGGCCAGGCCCCCTACACCACCCAGTTGACGGGGTGTCACATTCTCAAAGGCACTCGAGAAGTCGATGCCAAGGCCCACAGCGTCATAGGGATGAATGGTCGATGTGTCCGCGCCCGTGTCTATCAGGAACGCAATCGAAGCCATCACTCCGAGGCGGGGCAACACAGTCAGCGCGTCGACAAAAGGTCGCCCGTCAATCAGCCGGCCACTGATCATTTCAATTAGAGGGACAAATTTCGCGGGGTCTTTTCCACGAACATGACGACTGGTGCCTTTGACCTGAGGTCGCGCTCGGTCAAAAGACGATCTAGCTCTTCGAGCCCCACCGCGTTTGCGACAACTGCTTTGGACAGAATCACGACAAATTGATCGGGGTACTTCACTTTCAGGTCGTCCTGATGTTCGGCAAAGTACTCGAAATCTGCCCGAATCCTGTCATAGGGCCGCGGTAGCCTGTCAAGGATTTCGCTGGCGTCTACATTCGCCCGAAACTCGCCCGTGTCGATCGGACTTCCTGATATTCTCACGAGTCAGCCTCACTCGAACCTCTACCGCACCATGCCCGCCACGCGCTCGTCCGCGATGTCGGCGGGAATCGGCTCGCTCGGCCCCTTGTAGAGGCGCCAGTTGTCCTGCGGGTCCTGCACCCAGGCCAGGCCGGCGTTCACAAGCTGGCGCACGCCCTTGATGACGTGGCGGCCGTCGTACAGGATCGGCAGGCCGAGGCGCGTGAGGAAGGGCACGATCGCGCGCGCGACTTCGCGGCCGCCGGTGAAAAGCTCCGCCTCACGCAAATTCAGCAGCGTCAGCGATGAGAGGTAGTCGGCCTCGCGGAAGGTCTCGGGGAGCTTGTTCCACATCGCTTCCCAGAGCGTCGAATTTGGGTCCGCCATGTCCAGCGTCGCCAGGTGGCTTTCGGTCTCGCCTTGCGGGCTTGTGAACCAGTAGACCCAGTCGGCGTAGGCGGCGCGAACCAGGCGGTTGGGGTCACTCTCGTTAGCCGTCTGCCCGGCAAGCTGCCGGACGCTCTCATTCGCGGTCAGGTCAAGCCAGGGGTCGGAGGGCTCGATGAGCAGGAAGGTGTTGGCGAAGGCGCTACCCCAGTTCACGACCAGCATGCGCTCTTCTGTGCGCAGGCCGCGCATCGAGACCAGCAGCGTCAGGTTCTCACCGTCGTCCAGCACCCGGCGGCGGGCGACGAAGTCCCACCAGGCGGAAGAGCCGCGGATGAAGGGGCTGGCCGGGCTTGGACGCTCCGGAGCGTCACCCTCGTGGACGTCATAGATGACGACGCGCTCGGTGCCGGCGAGGTGCTTAAGTGCGGTTACCAGGTCTGGTTTTGTAAACATGGTCTTGCCGGGGCTGAAGCTGGATTATGGACTATGGGGTCCGGGATTGGAATCCCATGCCCAGCTTCCAACCTCTAGCTCCCGATCTGGATCAGCGGGCCCCCCTTGTCGATTACAGTACCGTCCAGCCCGACAACGGCCGGCCGCTCCTCACAGTAGTCGCCGAACTCGCACTTCTCGAAGTAGAGCGCCTGGCGCTCCTTGTCGAAGTGGATGGTCCAGGTGCCCATCAGCGGGCTATCCGTCCCGTCCTTGAGCTGCTGTTCGATTATTTCCGCCAGCGCCGCCAGCTCTTTCCTGCCCATGTTTCCCCAGTCCTCCCGTGCGTCCAATCTTACGCGTGAGCCGTGGCGCCTGCCACGATTGTCGGCGTTTCAATGTGGGATTGGGACCTCTCCCCCGGCCCCTCTCACAGGGAGGGCGAGGGAGGCCGGAGGCGCCGAAGAGGAGTGAGGGGGCCGGCGCCCCATCGCTTCCTTCCACCCGCTAACAGGCGAGGCGGCGTGAGTGTGCCCCCCCGTCCCCCTCCCCTTGATGGGGGAGGGGTTAGGGGTGGGGGCTGATCCTCGCGTACACGTACGTGTCCCACCACCTGCCCCGCATCCACTCGTTTTCGCGCAGGTGCCCCTCGCGCTGGAAGCCGATGCGCTCCATCACCCGCCACGATGGCTCGTTTTCGGCCAGGCAGTAGGCCCAGACGCGGTGCACCTTGAGCTTGTCCCAAGCGAAGTCGACCATCGCGGCCGCGGCCTCGGTCGCGTAGCCGTGGCCCCAGTAAGCGGGGTCGAGCTCGTAACCCATGTCCGCCTCGAAGGTCGCGTCCGGGACGCCGAAGTCGACGAGGCGGCGCAGGCGAATGCCAACGTTGCCGATGAGGCGCCCGTCCGCCTTCAAGGTGATTGCGAGTTGGAAGCTGCGCCGCGGCTGCCGCGCCTGGTCGGCGACGAAGCGCTCGACGAGCTCGCGGCGGTCGACGGCGCCACTTTCGGGCCTCTCGTAGAAGCGCCAGTAGCGTTCGTCCTGGATGTAGGCGTTGACGGCCGGCCAATCATCGAGGACGAACTCGCGAAGAATCAGGCGCGCCGTCTCTATCCGCATGGTGGAGCCTCGCTGTCGCGCGATCCCTGTAGTCGCCTCTCGCGAGAGTCGATTACAGCGTGCGTGTGGCCTCCGAGAAGACTCGCGCCGTCACCTAAAGGCCTTTCACGTCGACCGCGCGGCCTTCGTTCCAGGAGCGCCAGACGGCGTCCGTGAACTCCATGTAGCGCACGCCGTCCTCGAAGTTGGTCAGCGTCACGGGCGTGCCCTTGCGGATCGAGTCGACGAAGTCGGCTTCGACGCGCCAGGTCGACGATAGCCCCGGTTCGGGCTCGCGCGGCTCTAGCTGGGCGCCGAGCTTCGCTGTCGACATGCGGTCGCCGCCCTCCCAGGCGATGACGCCTTCGCTGCCGTAAACGGTGATGGCGGTGCGCTGCGCGACGGGCGCGACGGCGCTGATGACGTAGCTGGCGCGGGCGCCGCAGGCCATCTCCGCGGCGATGGTGACGCTGTCCGGGATGCCGACTTCGACCTCCTTGCCGGTCTCAGGGTCGACGCGCTTGTTCACGAAGACGCGGGCGCCGGCCGTGACGCGGGTGGTGTCGCCCAGCCAGCGCTGAATGACCTCGGCGTAGATGCCCATCATCATCGTGTTGTGGCCGGAGTAGTCGACGCGGTGACGCCACTGCAGCGTGCGCTTGGGGTCGAGCCCCTGGCCGTTGAGCACGGTAATCACGACGTCGGTCGGCCGGCCGACGAAGCCCTCGCGGATCATTTTCGTGATAGTCGGGCCGCAGCGAAAGTCGAACGGCGCCGGCACGATCTGCGCCACAAGCTCGGGATGCGCCTTCGAGGCGGCCAGCATCTCGCGCGCCTCGGCGGCGTCCATGGCCATGCGGGCTTCGCAGAGGACGTGCTTGCCGGACTGCAGGGCCCAGACGCTGAGGTCCTTGTGCTTGTAGGGCCAGGTGCCGATGCAGATGGCGTCGATGCTGGCGTCGTTGAAGACGTCCTCGGGGTTGGTCGTCACCTTCTCGATGCCGAACTCGGACGCCACCTTCTGCCCGCTCTCGATCGAGCGGTTGCAGACCCAGACCAATTCGACGTCCGGCTGCTCCCTGAGGCCGGGGATGTGCCGCAGCCGCGTGTTGCCGCCGGCGCCGATGAATCCGATTCGGAGTTTATCAGTCATGAGCAACCACCTTCAGAGAATGTCACGCACCTCCACAAGGGGATGTGCAGCCGTAGGACGAAGTATTATGGCGTAGGGCCCGACATGACCAAAGAAGCAAAAAGGATCACATTCGATCAATTGGCCGCGGAGCTTGGCGACATATTGGATGGCTTGGCTCGCGAAAGCGAGGCACTCCTCGTAGAGAGGCACGGGCGCGTATTTCGGGTAGAGCCTCTCGAGAGAGTTGACGTGGAAGCAAGGGCATATGATCCCGAACTCGTCAGACGCGCAATCCGAGAGACGGCAGGCGCCTTTCGTGGCCTGGACCGGCGCAACTTCCTGAAGGAAATGCATGCGCAACGAGAGCAAGCGGAACACAAGCCGACTGCTTGATGCATGCCTTATCTCATAGACTCCGACTGGGTAATCGATCACCTTAGCAACGTCCATGAGGCGACCGCGCTGTTGGAGCGGTTGGCCGTCGAGCCCACCTACATTAGCCTCATAACCTACATGGAGGTGTATCAGGGCGCACTCCGGTCGGAGAACCCCGGAGAGGCAATCGCCAAGCTTCACACGTTCAACGAGAGAGTGCCGGTATTACCACTCACCGTCTCCGCCGTGGAGAGATGCGCTCTGCTTCGGGAGGATCTGCGGCGGTTGCAGAAGAACGCCAACCGGCGGGCGCTTGACCTTCTGATCGCCGCAACCGCTCTGGAATATGACCTCACTCTGGTCACCCGCAACATCGACGACTTCAAGGATCTGCCTGACCTGAAACTCCTGACCTGACGCTTCGGGATAGTGGCTGGCTTACCCACGTTCTTGGAGCGCAGGGCTTTGACGGACATCAGGTCATCACAGCCCCGTCAGCTCGATACCCGACTGCTCTTTGAGGCCGGGGATGTGCCGCAGCCGCGTGTTCCCGCCGGCGCCGATGAATCCGATTCGGAGTTTGTCAGGCATTCAGGTCCCCTTCACAGGCGTGCCGGTCCGCTCGATGTTGTCGCCGAAACTGGACGGCGTGCTGAAGCCGAGGAGGTGTGCCTCGTCGCTGTCGATGGGGTAGGTGTGGCTCGTGCCGCGCGGGATGAAGACGAAGCCGCCTGCCGCGACCTTGAAGGACTCGCCGCCGGCGATGAAGGTCATGTCGCCGGAAAGAAGGTAGAAGAGCTCGTCCTCGTTCTCGTGTACGTGGGGTTCGGGTTCTTCGCCCGGCCGCGTGGTCACCTCCCAGACCGCGAGCCCGCCAGCGGTCTCGGGTCCGGCCGCCTTCATGGTGAAGGGGATGCCGTGCCAGACGTAGGTCCGGCCTTCGCCGGCGGCGAGTGCGTAAGGCTTCTGCATTAGATCGTGTACTCGAGGTGTATGTCTTCAGGCTCCATAGCGAAGAGCTCCGGGTCGACCTCGGTCGCAAGGACGCAGCCGCGGCGCTGGTAGAAGTGGACAGTATTCTCCGAAGGCGTGGCCGATATGTACAGCTTCGCGGCGCCAAGCTCCTTCGCACGCTGGGCGGCCTTGCCGAACAGGCTGGCGCCGAGTCCCCGGCCCCGGTAGTCGCGGCCGACGTGGAGCCATTCGAGCTGAAGGGTATCCCGCCGGGTGCCAAAGAGCTTGGCGTCGAGGACGGCGGCGCCGGCGATCGTGCCGTCGTCGAAGGCTGCCCAGCCGCAGCCACCATGGTCGTAGCAAGCGTGGAGCAGCGGCATCTGGGTCTCTTGCTGGCCGGGAGGCCAGCCCGGCACCTCGAAGTCGTGGGGCTCGAGGACGAGAGCGCCGCCGCGCAGGCGGTAAATGTTGGCGATGTACTCGCGGCGGTCGATCTGCCAGAGAAGCGGGATCTCTTCGCGTCGAAGAAGGCGAATGTTCACCTGGCTTCCTTACTTCTGGCAAGCACCGGGGATCTGCCGCAACCGCGTGTTCCCGCCGGCGCCAATGAATCCGCTTCGGAGTTTGTTACTGGCCACGTTCTCTCCAAAATCTCTAGTGTCGTTCCAAGGATTGCGCTTCAAGTCTTGCGACCGCATCTGGTCGTCGGTCAAGCCTGACGATGTGGCTTCGCAGCAACTCTAAGTCGCCCTTGCCAACGTTCGCCGTGGCCAGAACATATTGCCCGCCTTGAGATTTGTGCGCGCCGATGGTTGCGTTGGTGCTTCGGGCAAGATCCCCAATCTCCGCATCGGTTGGCATCTTTAGCGGTTGGTCCGGGCTTAACTCGGATGAAGGCGCCCAAACATCGCTGTACAAGAAGTTGTGTAATTGTTCGGTAAGGGCCAGCCAACGGCGAAGCGGGTTACGGGACAGCTTTGACCTGGACGAAGTGATTTCGATCATGCCGAGCGTACCGGCGTATCCCATGCTTATTTCTTCAAAGCCCCCCTCGTCGGATGAGCTAGCCCAACCGGCAGCTTCGAGCCCTTCGACGTCCCCGTCCAGACCAAAGAACGGAAAGCCAACGTCTGCTACCAGCCCCCGCAAATCGTCGGCACCGTCCGGTCGCAGATATAGCTTGTACTTGCCTCCTCCGAATTCGCGGTTGCGCTCTTCGGCTCGCGCAATATTAGAGGTGACCTCCTCGGTTGTTAGACGCCGATTTGGGATGATGATCTGCTGTCCGACTATTGCCTGGCGATCAACCACCTCCACCTCGGCCTTGTCGTACTGTCTCCAGAGCCACTCCCTGAAAAGCGGGCTAACTTCCACCCACCGCTTCCTTGAAGCGCCCAATCGCCTCGATGTGCTCCTTCGGCGAGGCGAAGGCCGGCGCCCATCGTGTTCACGCTGAGGTGGGTGGCGCCGAGGGCGCGCCAGTCCTCGACGCGCCTGCTTCCAGTCGTCGGGCGTGGCGTTGGCGATGTTGACGCGGCCCTCGATGCCGACGGCCGACGGGGCGCGGCCGGCCTCGGCCATGTAGCCGTGCAGGCGCTCGACCGTCTGGCGGGCGGCGTCGCCGGGGCGGAACTGGGGGAACCAGCCGTCGCCGATGCGGGCGATGCGCTTGATGACAGGCTCCGACATGCCGCCGAACCAGACCGGGATCGGCCGCTGCACGGGCAGGGGCAGGATGCCGGCCTTCGATGATGTTGTGCCAGCGGCCGTGGAAGTCGACCACCTCCTGCGTCCAGAGCGCGCGCATCACCGCGACCTGCTCGACGATGCGGCGGCCGCGGTTCTCCCAGGTCTCGCCCAGGGCCTCGTACTCGACCTGGTTCCAGCCGACAGCGACGCCGAGGCGCAGGCGCCCGCCCGTGAGCACGTCGACCTCGGCGGCCTGCTTCGCGACCAGCACGGCCTGGCGCTGGGGCAGGATGATGATGCCGCTGACGAACTCGATGCTCTTCGTGATCGCGCCCAGGTAGGCGAAGAGCACCAGCGGCTCGTGGAACAGCGTGGCCACCGTGTAGGGGCCGCGCCAGGGCTGGCCGTCCGGCCGGTTGGGGTCCGCGCCGACAACGTGGTCGTAGGCGAGAAGGTGCGTGTAGCCGAGATCCTCGGCCGCCTGGGCGTAGTCGCGCACGGCCGTGGGGTCGGGGCCGATCTCGGTCTGGGGGAAGACGACGCCGATCTTCATGGCATTTCCAGAGTGCAGAGTTCGGAGTGCATCGGATCCGCGGCCCGCGCTCTGAACCGGCACCGCATCTCCTTTAGAGACTCTCCAGCCTAATCTTCCTAATGCACTCTGAACTCTGCACTCTGTCTCTATCCTGGCCTCACATCGCCGCGTAGCCGCGAACGGGGCGGTCGCCGAGGCCGGGGCCGACGCCGTCTTCGATCCAGCCGAACTCCTTGAGGATGGGCTGGCTGTAGGTGACGCGGCCGCTGATCTTGTCCGCGGGCAGGGTCGCGAGCAGCAGCGCCGCCTTCGCCATCATCGAAGGCGGCTCGCCGCGCGGGTCGTCCAGGCTGTCGACGAGCTTGTGGTAGACGGTGCCGGGTGTCGGCACCACGCCGCTGGGCGAGTAGCAGGTCACGCTGATGCCGTAGTCCTGCACCTCCTGCGCCAGGCCCTGGGTGAAGCGCTCGAGCGCGGCCTTGGAGGCGCCGTACATCGTGCCGCCGCGCACGTTGGTCTGGGCGTAGGGCCCGCGGCCGGGCCCGATGGCCGCGCCCGAGCTGACGTTGATGATCGCGCCGGCCTTCTTCTCGATCATGTCCGGCAGCACCTTCTGCGAGAGGATGAAGGGCGCGTGCACGTTGACCGCGAAGGAGCGCACCCAGCGGCTGACCGGGTAGTCCTTGATCGGAATGTAGTAGTTGAGGGCGGCATTGTTGACCAGGATGTCGACCGGCCCGTAGGCGTCGTGCGCGCCCTTGATCACGGCGTCGCAGCCGGCCTCCTCCGAGATGTCGGCCGCGACCGATGCCGCCTGGCCGCCTTTGGCCTTGATCTCGTTTACCGTCGTCTCGAGGGAGCCCTCGAGCATGTGGTCGCCTTCCTTCAGCGTGCGGGCGACGCACACGACCTTCGCGCCTTCTTCGGCGAACAGCTCCGCGATGGCCTTGCCGATGCCGCGGCTGGCGCCGGTGACGACCGCAACCTTACCGTCGAGCCTTCCCATGGGAAGCACACTCCTTCCAGTACGGACCAGTATGTTCAGACGGCGAAGCCAGGGCGGGGATGGATCGAACCGGTGACGCCGGAATCTTACGCCAGAGACGTCTCTCCAGTCATCCCGCACACCCGCGGGCAAGCGCGGGAAACCTGCGTCGATCAGCCACGCGATGCCTTAATCTCGTTGCGCCGGAAGACTATTGCACATTCCCGGCCATGGATTGAGTCAGGAGGCCAGACAGGGCGGTGAGGTTCTGGAATGCTTTGGGCCGACCGAAGCGCCCTCCCTGGCGTGCCGCGTTTGACCAGGACCTGCGAGACTGCTTCTCGTCGCCCGAAGAGACCGCCGAAGCGCGCTACAGTCAGGTCTTCCGGTACCTCCTAACAAGCTTCTGTGATCGGATGAGGCCCGGCGGCGCGGCTGCCGACCAGCCCGGCGCGCCCAGCCAACACGGCCGGGACGTCGACGCCATGGAGGCCTTCTCTCGCCTGGCGCCTTTACTGGCTGCCTGGGTGGCAGGAGGCCGGCCGGCGGTCATTGAAGACCTGCGGCAACGCTATATCGATGTCCTGGCCCTCCTCCGGGAGGGCCTCGCTGCCGGCACCAACCCCGAAGGTGCCGCCTACTGGGGGGACATCGGCGACCGCGACCAGCGGATCGTCGAAGCGGCCGATATTGCCCGCGCGCTGTGGATATGCCGCGACGTTCTCCTGCCCCTGCTCACCAAGGTCGAGCGCGAGCGAATCGCCGCCTGGCTGAATCAGGTGAACAGCAAGTCCTTGCCCGACAACAATTGGTCCCTTGCGGTGACATTGGTGGATGAAGTCCTTCACAGCCTCGGATTCCAGGCCGAAATGGACCAGGCAGCCAGGCGCTTCGCACGCTTCATGACCTTCTACCGGGGCGAAGGTTGGTTCTCGGACGGACCCAACCCGCAGGCCATCGACTGGTACAACGTCTGGGCCAGTCACTACGAGCTCTTCTGGCTGCGCGAGCTGTCTTCGGGCTACCGGACTCCGGCGCTGGACGAAATCGTGGGGACGTTCGCGGCCACAATGCCGTATCTGCTGAGCCCGCAAGGCATTCCGATCATGGGCCGCAGTGTGTGCTATCGCTTGGCGGCGCCGGCGCCGCTGGTCGCTGCATGCCTTGCCTCGCCGCCGGGCGACGCTGTAGTGACTCCTGGACTCGCGCGCCACGCGCTGGACGCGGTCTGGAGGTACTTCGTCTCCCACGGCGGCTTCAAGGACGGCTGCATCACCCAGGGCTATTGCGGCACAGACTTGCGCATCCTCGACAATTACTCAGGTCCTTCGAGTGCGCTCTGGGGTACGCGCCCGCTTGTTCTCGCCTTCTTGGCCGGCCCAGATACACGCTTCTGGACTGCGCCCGAAGAGCTTCTGCCGGTGGAGGTCAGCAGCTTCGTGAGGGCGATTCCATCGGTCGGATGGGAGATCGTCGGCGACCATCCCTCGGCCGACGTCAGGATCCTCCTCCGCGACTCTCCTCGCGATACACCGGTCGTCACCGACGCGCTGGAGCCCTTCAGGCTCTTCCAAAAGACCCGCGGGCTCCTTCAGGGGCAGCCGCGCCGGCCGGCGAACCGCCGCGCGAAGTACGAGTTGCCGGTCTACAGCTCAAAGACGCCCTTTTGCGGCTGCCCTGACGAAGCGCAGAATCCCTAGGCCGTCGTCAGAGTGTCCTGAAACGTCCGGTCGCCTCCAACGTTGGTGTGATTAGACGCAACCCGCCTGCGATTGGCATGGAGGCCGATCGTGCTCAGTCCCGAAATCTACTTGCTGATGTTCCTGGGCGGCGACCTTGGCCTGATCCTGCTGGGCCTGTTTTTCCTGCACCGCCAGCGCTGCATCGACGACATCACGGACATGCGCTACCGCAACCACCCGGACCGCCCCCGCCGCACCTTGTGGCGTTAGTCGCCGCCGGTCTCGCCGCCCGGCCTCAGGACCGCGGTCACCGGCGCGGGCACGCGCTCGATCGCCGGTTGGGGGGCGGGCGCGCCCTTGCGGATGAAGAACGCGGCCGCCGTCGCGACAATGGCCACCACAACGCAGACCAGCGCCACCAGGACGTAGCCATCGACGATAAGCTGACTGCTCGCCGCCTGTAGCGCGCCGTCGCCCGCGGGCACGAACTTGTCCGCCGCCCGAGAAAGCGCCGCGATCTGCGTCGGGTCGGCCGCGCGCGAAGCGCGCGGCCGCGTGGGCGTCGACGTAGTGCAGGTAGACGGCGCCGAGGACCGCCACGCCCATAGAGGTGCCGATGTTCCGTGACATCGTCAGCGTGCCGGATGCCAGGCCGCTCTTGGCCAGTGGCACCGCGCTGACAACGGCCAGCGAGCTGGAGCTCATGAACAGGCCAATTCCAGCGCCGCGGAGCACGAACGCCGGCAAAAAGCCGCCGGCATAGCCGTCGTTGACGTCGAGTTGCAGCAGATAGAGGAATGAAAGCGCGACGAGGATCGATCCGGCCATGACCACCAGCCTGATCTGGTCGCCCAGGCGCTGGCCCATGATGCCGGAGAAGGGCATTAGCAGAGCGACCAGCACCGTCGCCGGCAAGAAAGCCAGCCCGCCCTCCAGCGGCGTGAAGCCCCAGTAATTCTGCATGAACAGGCTCGTGTAGGGCTGCGACCCGAACACCGTGGCCGAGAAGAGGAATGCGGCGAAGCAGGCCATCACGAAGGTGCCGCTGCGGAACAAAGACAAGTCCACCAGGGGAAATCGCGTCCTGCGCTCGACGGTGACGAAAGCCAGCAGCATCGCCGCGCCGGCGAGGAAGCAGCCGAGGATCAGCGGCGATCCCCAACCGGCGGCGTTGGCCCTGGTGACGCCGAACATAATCGAAAGCAGGCCCCCCGAGAGCAGGAACACGCCGGGAAAGTCGATAACGCGCGCGGCCGACTCGTCGCGCGAGGCCGGCACGAACCGCAGCGCCATGGCCAGGGCGACGATGCCGAGCGGCACGTTGATCAGAAAGATCAGGCGCCAGTTGTCATCGTGGACCAGCAAGCCGCCGAGGATCGGTCCCACGATGAGCCCCAGGCCGGATACGCCGCCCCAGATGCCGACCGCGAGGCCACGTTCGTGCGGCGGGAAGGCGTTCGTGATAATGGCCAGCGTTGTCGGCTGCATCATCGCCGCGCCCACACCCTGCAGGACACGAAAGCCAATCAGAACGTAGACGCCGCCGGCCAAAGAGCAGGCCGCCGAGGCCAGCACGAAGGTCACCAGCCCGAGCAGGTACACCTCGCGGCGGCCGAAAATGTCGCCCATCCTGCCGGCGGCTACCGGCAGCACGGCGATCGTTAGGACGTAGCCGGACACCACCCACTGCACGGTCCCAAGGCCGGCGTTGAAGTCGCGCGACATCGCCGGCAGGGCCACGTTCACGACGAAGGTGTCGACCATCATCATGCCCAGGCCCAGGCAGGCCGCGGCCATGACCATCCACTTGGATGGGGACGCCGGCGGCCGCAGAAGCGCCGCGAGCATGCTTATGGCGCCCGCCGCGGCTGGAATGAGGGCTCGCGCCCCTCGATCTGGTCGATGTGCATGCGGTAGTGCCGGTAGACGCCGCGGAACATCTGCAGGACGTTGAGGTTCCCGAAGCCGGTGTTCCGGCCGATGCGTTCGAAGGCCGAATCGGGCACCGACTCCAGGAGAGCCATCGTCTCCTGGTGGCGCGCGGCCAGCGCCGCCAGGACTTCGGCCATCGGCCGCGGCTCGGATGGCGGCGGGAACGGGTTCTGCTCCTCGACTCGCCTGTAGGTCGCCCAGAGCTCCGCCAGGTCCGGTTCGTCCTCCGACGAAGCGCGGGCGGCCATCGCCGCCCAGATGCTCTCGGCCAGCATCTGGTGCTCTACCTGTTGCAGCGCGGACCAGTCGCCCGCCGCGGGCTTGTGCCGCAGCTCGTCCTCGGAACGCTGCTTGAGCACCGACGCTAGCTCGTCGTAGTGGGAACGCAGCTTCTCGACGAGGTCCTTGCGTTGCGGTGAGGCTTCTGGCGTAGCCATGGGAGTTCCCTCAAGGTCGCTATACAAGTAAGAAGTAACTGCTGCATACTATAGTGACAAGGGTTGACCCGCTGTCAAGTGGGTACATAATCGAGTAGTGACAATTCAGAGGACGTACACCAGCCAGGACGTTTGCCCCGTCGCCCGGACACTGGACATCCTCGGCGACCGCTGGACGATCCTTGTAATCCGCGACCTTTTGCGCGGCATCAACCGCTTCACGGACCTGCAGGAGTCCCTCACCGGCATTTCGCCCAACCTGCTGGCATCGCGCCTCAAGCGGCTGGAGCAGGCGGGAATGGTGGAGCGCGCCTTCTATAGCGACCACCCGCCCCGCGCCGAGTACCGCCTGACCGCCAAGGGCCGCGACTTCGCCCCGGTGGTCAAGTCGATGTTCGACTGGGGTACGACGTACGTGCCCCGGCGCCGCCAGAGCAAAAGCGGCGTCTAGCGTCCGCCGCCGCCCGGGATACTGCAGGGCGTTGGTACAATCTGCCGCATGGGCCTGACCATCGTCCCCTTCGCCGAAGTGCACCTGGACGCCGCCTCCCGCCTGCTTGCCGGCGACCAGAAGCGGCGGCGGCGGCTGGACGCGGCGCTGCCGGCAGCGTTCGAGCAAGCGGAGGCGTGCCGGGGGCCGCTGGAAGAGGCGTTCCGCACGCCGGGGGCGGGCGGATACGTCGCTCTGCGAGACGGCGAGCCGGTGGCGTTTCTCCTGGCCCTGCACCGCCAGCCCGCCCGCGCGATGGCAATTCCCCTCCATGGCTATGCGATCGCGGCCGGCGAGCCGCTGGAGACCTATCGCGAGCTTTACGCCGTCCTCGCGGACGACTGGGTGCGACGCGGTTTCTTCTCGCACTCGGTCATCGTCCTGCAGCCGGACCTCGAGCTGCGCGACTGTTGGGACTCCCTCGGGTTCGGGCGCTGGCTCACTATGGCGGTGCGCGATGTCAGCGAACCGGTCGCCGACCCGCCGGAGCTGGACGTGCGCGAGCTCGGTGCGGACAACATCGACGTCATCACCCTGTTGGAGGCCGCGAACGCCCGTCACCACAACAGCTCGCCGGTCTTCATCCCCTACCTGCCCGAAGACCGCGACGGTTACCGCACCCGTACGGAAGCGCTCTTCGAAGACCCGCTGAACGCCCACTTCGTGGCCTACGAAGGCGGCGAACCGGCAGGCATGAACACCTTCATGGTGGAGTCGCGCCACTCGCCTCTGCTTCAGCCGGAGAAGGACATCTACTTGTTCCAGGGCATCGTCTACGAGCCCTACCGCCATGCCGGGATCGGCCGCGGGCTGCTGGCGCATTCGATGCGCTGGGCGCGGGCCAAGGGCTACTCCACTTGCAGCCTTCACTTCTTTGCCATGAACCTGTCCGGCTCGCGCTTCTGGACTGCCAACGGCTTTCGCCCGGCGGCCCACATCCTCACCCGCCACATCGACGAGCGGATGGGGTGGGCCAGACCCGCCTAGGAGATTGAATTTGGATCTTAGATTCTGGGATCGGAGCCCACATTCCATAATCCAGAATCTATTGCCCGTTCGCCTTATACTCCGCCCATGAGGCGCAACCTCGACGAAGAAGACGCTAGACGGCTCCTGGGCGGCGCGCCGATCACGCTCATTACCTCCTCCTATCGCGGCAGGCACAACGTCATACCGGTCGCCTACGTCATGCCGGTTAGCCTGCGGCCGCCGCTGATTGCCATCTCGATGAGCCCCAGCCGCTACAGCTACGACATCATCCACAAGACCGACGAGTTCGCGCTCAACATCCCGTCGCGGCGAGCTCCTGCACCACGTCCAGTTCCTCGGCAGCGTCACGCGGCGCCGACATCGACAAGCTGGAGCTGACGAAGCTGCCGACTTTCCGCGCCCGCCGCCTCGACACCGTGCTGCTCGAAGGCTGCGTCGGCTGGATCGAGTGCGGCCTCGAAGAAGAGTTCGAGATCGGCGACCACATGGTCCTGATCGGTCGGGTCGTCGCGGCGACCGTCGAAGAGGACGCGTTCAACGACCACTGGCTGCTCACGGACGACGACGAGAAGCCCCTGCACTACCTGGGCGGCAACTTCTACGCGCATCCTCCAGGAAGTCATGGAGGCGCGCATGCCCAAGCCCGCCGAGGAGTACGAGCGCAGCCTGGAGGAGGCGACCCAGGAGCAGCTGGAGCTGACGAAGGACGCCGAAGAGCGGCGCGAGGAAGAGGACGAGCGAGCGCGAGGAGTTCCGGCGCCGCGAAGGCTTCGAGAAGCCGGAATAGTCATTCTGACGGTCAGCAGGGCTTAGAGACAGGGTGCGAAGAGGAGAATCCGATGGCGAGTCAGCAGGGCGAACGTCCGCCGGTCGAACGCAACCTGGCGATGGAGCTGGTGCGCGTCACCGAAGCGGCGGCCATGGCCGCCGCCGTGCACATGGGCAAGGGCGACAAGGAGCTGGTCGACCGGCGCCGCCGTCGACGCGATGCGCCACACGCTCGACGGCATCAGCATGGACGGCATCGTCGTCATCGGCGAGGGCGAGAAGGACGAAGCGCCGATGCTCTACAACGGCGAGCGCATCGGCGACGGCTCCGAGCCCGAGGTCGACATCGCCGTCGACCCGATCGACGGCACGACGCTGCTGTCGAAGGGCCTGCCCGGCGCCATCGCCGTGATCGCGATGTCGGCCGCGGCACGATGAACGTGCCCGCGCGAGGTCTTCTACATGAACAAGATCGCCGTCGGCCCGGCCGCCCGCGACGTCATCGACATCAACGCGCCGGTGGCCGAGAACCTGCAGAAGATCGCGAAGGCCCTGGGCAAGGCCGATTCGCGAGGTCACGGTGGTCATGCTGGACCGGCCGCGCCACGCAGCAGCTGCTGGAGGAAGTCCGCGCCGCCGGCGCCCGCGTCAAGATGATCTCGGACGGCGACGTCGCCGCCGGCATCCAGGCCGCGCTGCCGAACAGCGGCGTCGACGTGCTCATGGGCATCGGCGGCACGCCGGAAGGCGTGATCACCGCGGCGGCCATCCGCTGCACCGGCGGCGCGATCCAGTGCAAGCCGTGGCCGCGCGACGAAGACGAGCGCCAGAAGTGCCTCGACGCCGGCCTCGACCTCGAACCACGTCTACACGACGGACGAGCTGGTCGGCGGCGACGACGTCTTCTTCGCCGCGACCGGCGCCAGCACCGGCGAGCTGCTGCGGGGCGTCAACTTCGTGCCGGACGGCGCGACCACGCAGTCGCTGGTCATGCGCTCGCGCTCCGGCACCATCCGCTGGATCGACAGCGATCCACGACTTCACGCGCCTGAACAAGGTGCGAGTACCGCTAGCGATTCCCAGCCGCCCAAACGGCTCGGCCGGCTTCGCCAGCCGCCGACGAAGGCGCCACTACCGTGAACGGCTGGCGCGGGTCAGCCGGCCGCGGTCAGCTCCTTCTCCATTTCGCGTGAGTACTTGCCCTGGCGGGCGGCCGAGGTGACCTTGGCGCGGTGGTAGAAGGCCTTCTGCGCCGCGCCGACGTTCTCGCGCTTGCCGGACCAGGCCTTCTGCGGCGCCGCCTGCAGGCCGCGGCCGTAGGAGTAGCTCAGCTGCCAGGGCGCGCCGACCTGCGCCGCGTAGCGGTTGATCGCGTCCAGGTTCACTGTGGCCTCGTCGTCGGACTGGCCGCCGGAGAGGAAGACGATGCCCGGCACCGCCGCCGGCACCGTCTCCTTGAAGCAGGCGACCGTCCGGCGCGCGACCTCCTCGGCCGGGGCGCGGTTCGCGGCCTTGTTGCCGGAGAGGACCATGTTCGGCTTGAGGAGCATGCCTTCGAGAGCTGACCCGCTGCCTGGCAAGCTGAGGGAAGACATCGCAGCAGCGTCGCGCGCGTAACCTCGTAGCAGCGCTCGATCGAGTGGTCGCCGTCCATCAGCACCTCGGGCTCGACGATCGGCACGATGCCGGCTTCCTGGCTCAGGGCGGCGTAGCGCGCCAGGGCGTGGGCGTTGACCTCGATGCAGTAGCCGGTCGGGATGCCGGCGCCGATGGTGATGACGGCGCGCCACTTGCTGAACCTGGCGCCCAGCGCCCGGTACTCGGCGAAGCGCTCGCGCAGGCCGTCCAGACCCTCGGTCACCAGCTCGTCCGTCGGCGCCGGCGAGGGCCTTGGCGCCGGTATCGACCTTGATGCCGGGGATGATGCCCTGCGACTGCAGGACCTTGACCAGCGGCGTGCCGTCCGCGGCCTTCTGGCGGATCGTCTCGTCGTAGAGGATGACGCCGCTGACGAACTCGGCGGCGCCGGGCGTGCGGAACAGCAGCTCGCGGTAGTCGCGGCGGTTGTCCTCGGTGCTCTCGACGCCGATCGCGTCGAAGCGGCGCTTGATCGTGCCGGAGCTCTCGTCCGCGGCCAGGATGCCCTTGCCGGGGGCAACCAGGGCGTTCGCGGTGGCGGCGAGTTCAGTCAGGTTGCCCATTTCGATTTGCCTCCAGGTTTCACTGCTTGTCCTGCTCCTGCGAATCATAGAACGATTGGCGCCAGCCATCCTACTGGCTTCGCCCGCCCAGTACCGCCGGCCACTTGAGGGCTAGTCTCCAGGTGCTAGAAATCGTAATACCGGTGCATCAAACAAGGGCCTTCTCGCCCTTGACCGGCAGATCGGGCTGACCGTACCATGCTCTGCGCAGGAGGGTCAGATGGCCTTCGACGACGACCCGATAGTCCTATGTAAGCGCTCGCGGACGTGATTTCTGGTTGACGGCGGCCTCATATGGCCGCCTTTTTCTTTTCAGTGACGGCGACGGGCAGGCACTCTTTCAGGAGGTCACAGTGAGAGTCACTCTATCGGCAATCAAGGCGGATGTCGGCAGCATCGGCGGTCACACACGGCCAACCGAACGGATGCTGGCCGAGGTCAAGCACAGGATGCATGAGGCCATCGGCAGCCTCCTGATCGACGGCATGGTCACGTATACGGGCGACGACATCGCCCTGATCATGACTCACACCCACGGCGCCGGCGACACCACCGTGCACAAGTTCGCCTGGGACTGCTTCATGGCCGCGACGGAGATCGCCCGCGAAGAGGGCTGCTACGGCGCCGGCCAGGACCTGCTCGTCGACGCGCCTTCCGGCAACGTCCGCGGCGCCGGCCCCGGCGTGGCGGAGATCGAGATGGACCGCGACCCCAAGAGCAGCGAGCGCGCGGCCGAGGCCTTCCTGGTCTTCACAGCCGACAAGTGCGGCCCCGGCGCCTACAACCTGCCCCTCTACCTGGCGTTTTGCGACCCCATGCACGATGGTGGCCTGCTCCTGAACCCGAAGATGCACAAGGGCTTCACGCTGGACCTAATCGACATGGACTACAAGAGTGACAAGGGCAAGAGCCAGGACCGCCTGATCCGGCTGGAGGTGCCAGAACGCGGCTGGGACGTCGCCGCCCTGGTCCAGAACATCGACCGCTACGCGATCGAATCGATCTGGTCGCGCCACAAGCCGGACGAGCAGATCGTCTCGGTCTCGGCCACGCGCCTGCACAACATCGCCGGCAAATACACCGGCAAGGACGACCCTATCGCGATCGTGCGTACGCAGGGCCTTTTCCCAGCGCCGGAAGAGGTTACGGAACCGTTTTTGATCGCCCACTACGTGACCGGCGACGCCCGCGGCTCGCACGTGATGCCCCTCCTGCCGGTGCCGATCAACACCGCGGTCAACGGCCCCTACTGCCACCCCATCGTGGCGGGCCTGGCCCTGTCCATGAACGCGACCGGCCACTTCAGCTCCAACGTCGTCGACGTCTTCGAAGGGCCGGCCTGGGACGAAGCCCGGCGGCGCTCGCAGGAGAAGGCGCTGGAAATGCGCAAGCAGGGCTTCTTCGGCGCGGCGATGGCCGGCACCACCGAAATCGCTTACACCGGCCTGGTCGACACTCACAAGGCGCTGGAGCCGGAGTTCCGCCTGCGCACGGACACGCACATGAATGGCGCTCGGGCCACCAACGGACGCACCGCGCGGCCCCGCGCGGCCGCCCGCCGCTGAGCCTGTTGCGACGCAAAACATAGGGCCTGTCCATAAGGACAGGCCCTGCGTCTTTAGTGGCGCCCGGCCCCACCGAGGACGGCCGGTGCACCCTGGGTTAGGTCAGGAAGCCTGCCGGCAGGCGGAGAGATGCCGGCGGCTTCCTTCGCACTCATCATCGGCCGGCGAGCCGGACCGCGGGAATTAGGGAACGCCCTCAGATTTCAGGCTCTCGGGCTACACCAAACCTGGTTCACTTGTCGACGCGAACTCTATGCCCCAGCGTCCTTGGCGCCGCCCGAAGCCGATGCCTCCAGCTTCGCGACCAGCGCCTTCAACTGCTTCAGCAGCTCACGGTTATCGTCCTCGGCGTCGTCCAGGCGCTCCTCGATCGCGATCACGCGCTGGAACAGGCGCTCGATCTGACCGCGCGAAGGTAGCTGGAAGACGCTGAGAAAGCCGTTGACCTCTTCCTCCGAGGCGCGCTTGAGCCGCTCCTGCGCCGCCAGGCTCTGCTCGAGCGTGGCGCCGAGATTACGCGAGAACTCCTCCGTGCTCATGGTCGCCGCCAGCTCCTTGCCGATGGAGTCGAGCTGGCCCAGCCAGTTGCGCTCGGCCTGGCGAAAGACGTCGGCGGTCGGCGCGGCGCCGGCGTTCTTGGTCATGAAGTCGCTCCAGCTCTGGGCGTAGTGCTGAAACAGCTGCTGCCAGACCTGTTCCGGAGTGACCGACTGAAACGGGTTGAACCCTTCGAACGGGTTGAAGAGGCCCCATTCGCCCATGGGCTTGGCCGTGTTGAGAATTCGCGCGGACTGCTCGGCCCACTTCTGATAGGTCGAAAGCCAGAGGCTGAAGGCGTCGGTGCCGGTACCCGACCGCGGCGGGTTGGGCCTGCGTCCAGGGCTTCATCGCTTCCTGCCAGGCGGCGAAGGGATTCGTGGCGGCGGCGGGATTGGCCATCATCTCCGCCCACTTCTGGGGCCACTGCTGCCAGGCATTGGACGCGGCGGCGGCCGGCTTAGGCGCTTCGGCCGCGCCGGTCCAGGACGAGACCGCGTTGCGCCAGGCATCGAAGGGGTTCGCGGAGGCGCCACCGCCGGGCGCCCCGGCGAAGGCCTTCGACCAGTCGGCGATCATGTTCTGCCAGGCCGCGAACGGGTTTTGGGAGTTGGTCTGTCCATTCATATGCGTTGTCCCTCGGTCAAGCGGCCCGATTGTGGGCCGTGAGCCAGGCGTCGATTTTGGGCCACAGAGTCTGATTTGCCTGCCGGCCGGAGAATACGGAGATGTGGCCGCCCGGCAGCTCGACGTATTCCTTGTCCACGCTCGAAACGGCCTCCATCAGCCCCTTGGCGGCCATGGGCGGCACGATGTAGTCCTGGGTCGCGGAGGCGACGAGCAACGGCTGCTTGATCATCTTGAGGTCGACGCGGCGGCCATCGAGGTGAAACTCGCCCTTGAGGAGCAGGTTCCGCATATAGAGGTCCTTGGCCAGCGTCTTGAAGAACTGGCCCGGCATGCCGATGTAGCCGTTCGACCAGCGGTTCATCGCCTTGTAGCTGTCCCCATAGTCGGGGTTGTCGAGGCTGAACCACAGCGACGACATGGAGCTGGCCTCCAGTGTTGGCCGCAGCATCTTGAAGGCGCTGCCCATTAGATGCGCCGGTAGCCCGCCGAAGCGCGCGACCACGGCATCGACCGGGAAGTAGCGCTCGTCGAGCCAGGCCTTGAACTGGCCGCCGTGCTCGAAGTCGATCGGCGAGACGATATTGATGAAGTTTCGCACCGGCGCGTCCGGCGTCAGGCCAAGGTAGCTGGCGCTGATGGTGCCGCCGATGCAAAGCCCGTTGAGGTTGATCTCGGACGCCTGCGACCGCGCCAGCATCGCGTCGATGGCCCGGGGCAAGATCTTCAGGGTCGCGTCCTCGAAGCTGAGATCGCGATCTTCCTCGGCGATGTCTCCCCAGTCCAGCAGGTAGACGTCATTGCCCGCCTTGACCAGGAATTCGACGAAGCTCTTCCCCGGCAGCATGTCGATGACCGAGGTGCGGCTGATGCCCAGCCAGGGCACGATCAGGTAAGGGACGGCAGAGACCTTCTCGGCGAGCGGGCGGTAGCGGTAGAGGTGCGTCTTGCCGCGGCGCCAGACCAGGTCCCTCGGCGTCGCCCCCAGGGGTGGGTCGCCGGGGTGGATGACGAATGACTGGACGAAGTTGTTGAGGCGAGCCGCGTTGCGCTGGCTCTCTTCCTCGAAGACCCTGGCTGTCTGCTCCGGGCCGGACGTCTGCTCTGACACCAGCATTCTCCATTCCCGCCCCGGGCGGAGCGAGTGGCTTCTGTGGCCGGGCGGGCAGGCCAGACGCTGAGGTTAATCCCGCGGCACCCGATTTACAACGGCCTGGGCCGCCGCTGGGTGATTGGTAGTCCTATCGAAAGCGCTTAGCGGATTACCTCATACCAGGACGCCGGCCTGCCGGACGCAGGAGCCTCTGTGCCGTCAAGGGCCAGGTTGGTGAACGCGACGATGCAGGTTTCGCCGTACTTCACGGCCTCGGCGGTGGTCTCTCCGGCCCGGCCCAGGGTGGCCTCCTGGAGGCGGGCTGCCTGCGCCAGCAAAGAGCGCTGGGCCTGGAAGAAGAGCTTCTGCCCTTCGGACAGGGCCTTGAAGTAGCTGGGGATCCAGGCGCTCGCGGCTGCGATGGCCACTTTACCTTCGTCGCTGAAGCCGCCGTCGGGGCCCAGGAGGCCGCCGCTGAGCCACAGCGCGGAAACCTTCTGCCCCCCCTCGAAGCTCTCACGCGAGCCGGCGCTGAGGTCATCGGCAAGACTGGTCGCAGCCGGCCAGGCCGACTCGGCCGCCTGCTCGCCGGCCTTCACCAGCTCAGCCAGGTGTTGCCGGGCGGCATCGGCGCTTTTGGTGAACGCGCCGGCGAGATCCTCGCCCGCCTTCGTCACGGTCGCCACAAAGTTATCGATGGTCATTTCTCTTCTGCCTTTCTTGATGGTGTCGCCGGCGAGGAAGCCGCGGAATCCTTGCCCTTGCCGAAGCCGGCGAAGGCGTTGAAGTAGTCGCCCAGGAACGTCGCCATCTGGGCCTGGTAGGCCTGCATGTCTTGCGCCATTGCGCCCAACACCCGCTCGCCGGCCTGCGTGATCTTGTAGGTGCGGCGGGCCGGGCCGCTTGCACCGGTTTCCCAGAACGATTCCAGGGAGCCCTTCTCCTCCAGCGACCTCAGCTCCCGATACAAGACCGAGTGGTCGAGCCCTGTGAAGCCGGCCGAGGCCAGCGCGCTCTGAAGGGCGTAGCCGTGCGCCTGCCAGTTGCGCAGGAGGAGGAGAATCCAGGCCTGAAGGAAGTCCCTGGGCGGCGCCGGCTGTTTGGGGGCGGTTGTGCCTTCGTTCATCACTTATATGCAGTTTGCACATAGATGCAATGTTTGTCAAGGGAATCGTCAACCTATGGCGAACGGATAGAACGGATGCGGAGAAGGCCCCTGTCTGTCATTCCGACGCCAGGAGGAATCCCGGCCGGCCTGCCCACGAAAGCGTCGAGCGGCCTTTCGACGGCGTCCGCCAACCGCGGAAGGGGTCGCTTACGTCATTGCGAGGCTCTGGATGCCGCAAAGGGGAGGGCGGCCGGCCGAGGCTATTTCGGGCGCCCGTCGAATCGCCAACGGATGGCGAACGGATAAACGGATGGCGAAGGCCGCTCTGGTCTGTCATTCCGACGCCAGGAGGAATCCCGGGACGGTCCTTCTACCGAAGCACCGGCCCATCGCCGCCACGACGGCTTCTCCTCGTGGCGGCCCCAACGCTGGACCTACGTGTGCAGCGCATTCCTAAATACGTGTAAACACGCAGGACGGTGTCCGCGGCAGGGCATACAGTCCTAATATCAGGAAGGCAACGGCCATCCACCCCGCCGAACCGGCCGCAAGGCCAGGAATATAGAGGAGAACTCACATGTACGGGACGGTAGCTCGCTTCAAGATAAAGCCGGGTAATGAGGCCAAGCTGGCCACGGAAATGTCCTCTTACGGGGACCTGAAGATCGATGGCTATGTGAGCACGACGGTGTACAAGCTGGACTCGGGCAACAACGAGTACCTGATGGCCGTCATCTTCAGGGACGAGGCGTCCTACATGAAGAACGCCGAAGACCCGGCGCAGGACAAGCGCTTCCAGACGTTCCGGGCGCTGCTCCAGTCCGACCCGGAGTGGAACGACGGCGAGATCATCTATAGCGGCAGGTAAACCTCACTCGCTGGCCCCCTCTCCGTCAACGGAGAGGGGGATCGGCCTCGAGAGCGGACGAGCCTCGCTCCCGATTCCCCCTCTCCGTTGACGGAGAGCGGAATGGACGATGGGACGAGTCAGCGCTCGGGGCCGGGCTGGCAGGTGCGGCAGAAGCTGGTTATGCGCTGGCCGGCGGTGATCTCGCTGATGCGCGAGCCGCAGCGCGGGCAGGGCTGGCCGCCGCGGCGGTGAACCCGCAGGTGGTCGCGCCACTCGCCGTACTCCAGGGACTCGGCGAACACGTTCTCGAGGATGGGGATCGCCCAATCGAAGACCGCGCGGATCGCAACGTAGAGACGGCCGATGTCCTCCGGCGAGAGTTGGGTGCGCTTGGTGTAGGGATGGATGCGCGCCTCCCAGAGGATCTCGTCCGAGTAGGCGTTGCCGATGCCGGCGACGAATTTGAGGTTGACCAGGATGCCCTTGATCATGCCGTTGTGCCTGCGCAGGCGCTCCCGGAAGACCTCCTCGGTCAGCTCCGGCGAGAGCACGTCCGGGCCCATTTCGGCGAACTGCGGTATGGTGCTCAGTTGCTCCAAGGGCAGCAGGTAAATGCGTCCCATCAGCATCTGGTCAGCGTAGCGCAGCTCCCAATCGTCATCGACGCCGAGGGCCATGCAGGTCTTGCCGGTGCGCTTCGCTTTGCGGTCCAGGTAGGCGAAACGGCCCGTGAGCATGGGGTTGATGACCATCACCCGGCCGGAAGCCATCGAGAACAAAAGGAACTTGCCGTGGCGGTGGATCTCGCCGAAGGTGTCGTCCGTCATCAGGTTGACGAAGTCGTTTCGTGGTATCCTGAGGACGATCGGAATAAGGACGTCCACCCTCTGTACGCTTTTCCCCACCACACGCCGGTTCAAGAAGCCACGAATCGCTTCCAGGTCAGGCACTTCTGGCATAGCGGCTCTATTGTAGTTGGCTGATCCGGCCGAAAGTCTTTTCGTGAACCACGGGCTTGTGCCGGCCGCACGCTAATCCGTAAGATTCGCAGCGGTTTGCTCCGGTCTGTTCAAGGAGGTTTCACACCAGTTGGCATACGTAGACAAAGAAATCAACTGTAAAGACTGCGGCATTGGCTTCATCTTTACAGCCGGCGAGCAGGAGTTCTACGCGGGCAAAGGCCTGCAGAACGAGCCTGCCCGCTGCCCTCGTTGCCGCACCGCGCGGCGGACCGCCAAGGCTCAGGAGCCCGAAGAGGGCTACGTCCGCTACGGCGTCTTCGCAAGCTTCGGCGGCAAGACACCACGCCAGATGCACCCGGCTGCTTGCGCCGACTGCGGCATGATGACCGAAGTGCCCTTCATCCCGAGGGGCGACCGCCCGGTCTACTGCAGTTCCTGCTACAACAAAATCCGCGGTGTAGTCCGGCCTTAGTCCCCACACCCCCCAATGGCCGTGAGGCCCGAAATCCTGGCCCAGCTAGCACGAATGCTGGGGGATGACGCTCTGCGCTCAGCGACAGACGCCCAGGTGCAGGCCGCTGCCGAAGCAGGCTTCGATGCCCTTGTCGATGCCCTCGTCGCGGAAACGGCGGCCAGCGACGACGCCTTCGACCGCGAGTCCGCCCTGCGCTACGCCGACCTGCGCCTGGAAGCGCTGGCGGGCGTGCTGCCCGGCCCGGCGATCGAGCGCCTGCGGTCGGCTATCGCGGCCAGGGTCTCGACCTGGTGACTGGCTCCTAAGGGAAGGCAGCAGAGGTACCTGTGCCAGCGTCCTCGTGACTCATGCGCCCTTCCGATTGGCCGCTATGGCATGCCTTCGATCGCGGATGAGTTGGGCCAGTCCTGGGAGCCGGCAACCGCCGCCTTTGCCGTGACAAATGCCCGATCCAGGCCCATACTGCTGGCGTTCACCAGATAGGCCCCGCGTCCCGCGACAACCGCATCGAGGAGCTTGAAGATGAGGCTTTCCGATTCCCCCGAAGAGGCCACCTGGCGCGAAGAAGTCCGCGCCTTCATTCGAGAGAAGTTGCCGCAAGGCCTGCGAGCCGCCGGCCGCGCCGGCCGCGACGGTGGCGGCGGCGAGGAACCGCCCGCCCAGGGGCGGCCGGACACCACGGCTCGGGCCGGAGGCTCCGGCTTCCGCATGGCCGGCGGGATGACGGGCGAATGGCGCCAGAGCCTCGTCGAGCGCGGCTGGATCGCGCCCGCCTGGCCGAAGGAATACGGCGGCGCCGGCCTGGACATCATGCAGCAGTTCATCATGAATCAGGAGTTCGCCGAATCCGGCGCACCCCAGATGGGTGGCATGAGCGTTGGCTGGGCCGGCCCCACGATCATCATCCACGGCACCGAGGAGCAGAAGTCGGAGCACCTGCCGCGCATCCTCAGCGGCGAGGCCCAGTTCTGTCAGGGCTTCAGCGAGCCCGGCGCCGGCTCCGACCTCGCCGGCCTGCAGACCAAAGCGGTCAAGGACGGCGATGACTTCGTCATCAACGGCCAGAAGATCTGGACCTCCGGCGCCCAGAACGCCAGCTGGATGTTCATGCTGGCGCGCACCAACCCGGACGCGCCCAAGCACCGCGGCATCACCTACTTCCTCCTGGACATGAAATCGCCGGGGATCACAGTGCAGCCCCTGGTCCAGATGTCCGGCGCCGCCGGCTTCAACCAGGTGTTCTTCGACAACGTCCGCGTGCCCGCCAGAAACGTCGTCGGCGAGGTCAACCGCGGCTGGTACGTCGGCACCACGACGCTCGACTACGAACGCTCCTCGATCGGCAGCGCCGTCGGCACGCGCAAGAACGTCGAGCGCATCATCGAATACGCTCGCGACACCGCCGGCCAGCAGTTCAGCCAGCTATCGAAGAACCCCCTGGTGCGCCTGGAGCTTGCCGACCGGCTGATCGACGCTCACCTCGCGACCATGCTCTCGTTCCGCGTGGTGCACATGCAGAACATCGGCATGATCCCGAACTATGAGGCCTCGCTGGCCAAGCTGTTCTCCTCGGAGCTGAGCCAGCGCATCGCCCGGACGACGATGAAGCTGGTCGGCCTGCACGGGCTGTCCTGGGACGCCGACTCGGCTTACTCGCCCAACCGGGCGTCGTACGCGCGCTCCTACATTGCCAGCGTGGCCGCCACGATCGGCGGCGGCACCAGCGAGATCCAGCGCAACATCATCTCGCAGCGGGGGATGGGGCTGCCGAGGGACTAGCCGCGAAGCGGATGGCCTTGGACGGTGGAGCCGCCATGGCCTCCGACCACTGACCACCATGACCAGCTTCTATACGGCCGCCGCGTTTGACGGCCCTTGGCCGCTGCTCTTACACTTTTCCTGATTCACAAAGCTTTCCAGCGCAGGGAGGAAGCCTTATTGGCTGAGGTAGTCGTAGGCGAACACGAATCGTTTGAATCGGCACTGAAGCGCTTCACGAAGAAGGTCCAGCAGGACGGCATCCTCGCGGAAGCACGCAGGCGGGAGCACTACGAGAAGCCGAGCATCCGGCGCAAGAAGAAGGCAGCCGCCAAGCGCCGTAAGAGCCGCAAGACCGCCGCGTAGACACCCTGAGACATCACAACGCTTCGCACCCGCCGCGTAGCGACATTTTCTGACCTCCCTCGCCGCGGACGGGAGACGCGATTGGGCGCACCCGAGCCGCCGGAAGGGGGCAGCTTTGACCCTCAAAGAAAAGCTCAACGAGGACCTCCGTCAGGCGCTGCGGGCGCACGAAGAAGTCCGCAAGACGACTATTCGCCTGGCCCTCTCGTCCGTGCACAACGCCGAGATCGCTGCCGGCCACCAGCTGGACGACGCCGGCGTAACCGCCGTGCTCACCAAGGAGGCGAAGCAACGCCGCGAGAGCATGGAGGAGTTCCGCAAGGGCAACCGCCAGGACCTCGTCGACAAGGAGCAGGCCGAGCTCGACGTCATCTCGGCCTACCTCCCAGAGCTGATGTCCCGCGACGAGATCGCCGTCGAAGCGCGCAAGGTAATCGAACAGGTCGGGGCCAGCGGGCCGCGCGATAAGGGCAAGGTGATGCCCGTCATCATGGGCGCCCTGCGTGGCAAGGCCGATGGCGGCGAAATCAACGCCGTGGTAACCGAGCTGCTCGCGGACAACCCCTGACCCTTCCGGCCCAGTGCGGCGAACGTCGCGAGGCCCCCAGGCCGCCCTCGTAGCAATTCCCCCTCGCGGGCCAGCCCCCCTCCTACGCCAGCCGAGCCATCCGCCTCTGGTCTGCCTCCCATGCCCGTCTGATCCCGCTCCCATGCTCGTCTGATCCCCTCCCCTTGATGGTCGAAGAATCGCCGGGAGAGGGGAGGGTTAGGGGTGGGGTCTCCGGCTATCATGTTGTAGAACGACCATGGCCAACGAACGCAGCCCTTCATTACGCCGTAACGGCGATTTCCGCCGGCGTGCTGGCGGTCGGCCTCTTCGTGGCGATGCTGCCCTTCACCAGCGGCGGCGCCGACCTCGACTCGGGCGATATCGCCTTCAGAACTGTGCGGGCGCCGCAGGACATCTCATTCGAGAGCCCCGCCCTCACCGAAAAGCGCCAGGACGAGGCCGCCGCGGCGATCCCCGAATCGCTGATCTACGACCCCTCCGTGGCGGTGAAGCAGCAGTCGGACCTCAATACCCTCCTCACTCGCATAAACAACGTCCGCGACGACCAGAACCTGAACGCGAGCACCCGCGCCGCGGCCCTGGGTCGCATCGACAGGCTCAGCCTGTCTCAACGCAGCCTTGCCCTCCTCATCGCCATGACGCCGGAGGAGTGGGACCGCGTGCAGTCGGAGACCAGGCGCACCCTGGGCAGCATCCTTGACACGTCGCTGCCGCCGGGAGGGGTGAGCGATGTGCGCGAGCGCGTTCTCACCTACGTCGACCCGGCATTCGACCGAGAGCCGGCGACGCTGGTCTCCGAGATCGCGCGCCCGTTCATCGCCGCGAACCTCGCCGTCGACCAGGCCCGGACGGAAGCCGCGCGACAGGCCGCCCGTGCCAGCGTGGCGCCGGTAAGGGTGACTTTCGCGAAGAACCAGCCCATCGTCGAAAAGGACACGCCCGTGACAGCGGAGGCCCGCGAGGCGCTGGTCCAGGGCGGGCTGCTCAACGAAAGCTGGGACGCGGACCTGCTGGGCTCGGTGGCCTTGATGTCGCTGCTGACGGCCGCCGGGATGGTGTCGGCGGGGCGGGCGCTGCGGCCGGCCATCTTCTTCAACTATCGCCAGCTCATCGGCGTCGGCCTGGGACTGGTGCTGCCCGTGCTGGCGATGAAGTTCTTCCTGCCCCTGATCCTGCCGGACGACAGCCGCCACTTCCTGGTGTACATGATGCCGCTCGCCGCGGCGCCCATGGTCGTCGCCGGCGTGGTCGGGGCGGAGCTGGCGCTCGTTGTCGCCGTGGGCGTCGCCCTGCTCGTCAGCTTCTCCTCTGTGTATCTCGCCGACCTTACGGTCGTGGGGCTGGTCGGGACGGTCGATGTCGTGCGCCTGGCGCTCACGGCCGGCTTCGGCGGCCTGGCGGGCGTGCTGGCGATCCGCAGCGCCGACCGCCTGAGCCATTACCTCCTCGGCGGTCTGGCAGTGGGCGTCAGCGTCTTCGCCGTGCTCACCTCAACCTGGCTCATCGACCCCAACCGCGAAGTCAACGACTTCGCCTGGATCGCGCTGGCTTCGACAGGGAACGGCGCGGCCAGCGCATTCCTTTCGGTTGGAATCTTCGTGACCCTGGGGTCGCTTTTTGGCATTACGACGCGGGTGCAGCTGCTGGAGATGTCGCAGCTGAGCCAGCCCCTCCTGCGCCGCCTCCAGGAGGAGGCGCCGGCGACCTTCCAGCACAGCGTCATCGTCGCCAACCTGGCTGAAAAGGGCGCCTACGTCATCGGCGCCGACCCGGTCCTGGCGCGCGTCGGCTGCTATTACCACGATATCGGCAAGCTGATGCGCCCCGGGTTCTTCGTCGAGAACCAGTTCGGCGAAGGCAACCCGCACGACGCCCTAGACCCGGTGGACAGCGCCCGTATCATCATCGACCACGTCACGGCGGGCCAGGCGCTGGCGCGCCAGTACGGCCTGCCGGCCAAGGTCGCAGCCTTCATTCCGGAGCACCACGGCACGCGGCTGGTCGCATACTTTTACCGCAACGCCGCTGAAAGCGACCCGGCCGTGCCAGCGGAACCGTTCCGCTATCCGGGGCCCAAGCCCCAGTCTCGCGAGACCGCGATCACCATGCTGGCCGACTCCTGCGAGGCGGCGACGCGCGCCAGCCCGGTTCACACCGCCGAAGCCATCAACGACATCGTCGACGAAGTCTTCGCGGAGAGGCTGTCCGAAGGCCAGCTCGACGACTCCGAGCTCACTCTGAAAAACCTGCGCGAGCTGGCCCAATCCTTCAAGGAGACCCTGCGTGCCGTGTACCACCCCCGGGTGGAATACCCGCCCGCGACCCAGGCGGAGCTGCGCATGCGCCGCCTGCCCCTGCCGCGCCTGCTCGACCGGCGCTAGGGCCTCCCTCTCCCCCAGCCCCTCTCCCATCAAGGAGAGGGGAGCGAGCGCAGGGGAGCGAGAGAAGGAGAGACCCGCAAGAGCGCGATTCCCACTTCCGCTCCGATCCCCCTCCCCTTGATGGGGGAGGGGTTAGGGGTGGGGGTTACGCCGGCTCGAAGCGCTCGATCTCGGGGCGGGCGGCGGTGAGGCCGCCGCTACGCAGGGCGCCGCCGAACTCGGCCATGTGCGGTGTTTGGCCGTGGTCGGCCATCGCCTGGTCGTCGGCGTAAGACTCGATGAACATGAACAGCAGGGGGTCGGTCTTCGAGCGGTAGATCTCGTAGCTCAGGGTCTTGCCGGCTTCGTTGGCCTTGACGGCCGCGACCATCTTCTTGGCGACCGCCACGAACTCGTCCGCCTTGCCTTCGTTGATGCGTAGCTTTGCCGTAACCGTGATCACGAGCCCCTCCTGCTGCCTGAATGCGCCCTTTTCGAGCGTGAGTCTAGCTGATGCAACGGGTTGAGTCTCGCGGGTACGTTGGGTTGCGCCTCATCCTTTCGCCCTTCGAGGGCCTCAGGGCGAACTGAAGCTAGGCTCCTTGTCACGATTGGCCCCTAGGAGGAGCCTTCAGAAGCTGCTGACGGCGTTTTTGAACTCGCCGGGCAAAATGCGGGTCAGAAACGGCACCGCGTCCAGGAAGAATGGCGCCAGCGCCGACCTGTCGACGTCGTCGCCGAAGTTCAGGCTGCGGAAGGTGATCGCGAAGATCAGCGCGATCTCGACGAAGATAAGGCCTTTCGCCATGCCGAAGATGGCGCCGCCCAGCGAATCGAACAGGCCCAGGAATAGCAAAGATGCAGCCTGGCGCAGGAACAGCGCCAGGAGTTGGCTGGCAAGGACGGTCGCCCCGAACACGATCGCGAAGGCGATGAGGCGCGAGGTCTCCTCGTTCTTGACGGCAACGTCGATGTCTTTCGCCAGATCGGTGTAAAACAGCCCCGCCAGGGCCACGGCGAAGACCGCCCCGAGAATCGTGATGACTTCGCGGATCAGGCCGGCGTTGAAGGCGGCGTACGTAAACCACGCCAGGGTGGCGAGAATCGCCGCGTCAATCCAATTCAAGGAGCCCCCCTTGAACCTGTGCGCACGATTTTATTGTCGGCTGCCGCAGGGCCAATTATTAGTGTCCAGCACGCAGCCTGCCTTCCCGCCAAAGGCAAGGCAGTCTAGCACAGGCGGGAACAGGGGATAGGGG
Organism: uncultured Chloroflexia bacterium; assembly: GCA_963703905.1. Classification (GTDB taxonomy): domain Bacteria; phylum Chloroflexota; class Dehalococcoidia; order DSTF01; family WHTK01; genus DATLYJ01. The sequence continues at coordinate 16,009 of CAVPFY010000003.1, read as the reverse complement.
ATAGGGGCAGGGAACCCGATGCGACTCCAGCCTTGTTCCCTGTCCCCTGTTCCCCCCTACGTCGCCGGCTGCTTGGCGACGAGGACTATCTGAAGCTGCACGCCGTCCTGCGCTTTAGCGATGCCGACGTCCGGCGGCGTGATGCCGAAGTCCGTCATCTTGAACGAGGTGTCGGCGATCGCCGTTAGCGTGTCGCCCTGGCGGCGGGCCTTTACGTCCCAGCTCACCGGTTTGGTGATGCCCTTGATGGTCATGCTGCCGGTAAGCTTCAACGTGACCTCTGTGCCATCGACATAGTCGGCGGGCCAGCCGGTCACGCTGTCGACGACGAACTCGGCGAAGGGGAAGCGGTTGGCCTGAAGCGTGTTGCTGGTAATGAAGTTGTCACGCCGGGACTCGTCGCTGCGCAGGGTGCGCAGGTCGACCTTGAAGCTTGACTTCTGGCCGGTGTGCAGGCCGTCCTTGGTGAGGTAGATGTCGCCGCTGAGTGTGCTCGTGGCGCCGACGGCGTTGCTATCGACGGGCAGGGCCGCCAGCTTTTCCCGCACGACATAGGTGGCCTTGGAGCCGGAAGGGTCGACCACGAAGTGGAAGACCCCGGCCGCGGGCTGGGCTGTCTGGCCGCTCGCGGCCGTAGCCGTGGGGCTAGTGGAAGCCGCGCCCGGCTGCGCCGTGATCGCAGGCGCCGAGGTCTCGAGATTGACGTCGTCGCTGCGCAGGGTCTGGACGGCGACGGCGGTGACGACGGCCGCCAGGACGGCGAATATGGCGACACCGCCGAAGAGCAGGAGGCGCTTGCTGGTCATGAGGTGGAGTTCTCCATCGCGCTGGGTCCGCGCTTCGGTGAGGAAGATTTTACGTATGATAGGGCGCTGGCCGGAAACGTCCGTTAGAGAATTGTTAACCCAGCCTCAAGAGTTTAGGCGCTAACCATACGTAACAAGGAGCATACCTCATGCCCGGCACCGTCCTCTACGAACGCGACGGCCGCGTCGCGACCATCACCTACAACCGGCCGGAGGCCCTCAACGCCATCAACGCCGAGCTGCGCCAGGACCTCAACGACGCCTGGGCGAAGTTCCGTGACGACGCAGAGGCTTACGTGGCCATCGTTACCGGGGCGGGGCGCGCGTTCAGTGCCGGCGCGGACCTGCGCAGCCCTGCCGGGCAGAGCAGCGGCACCTTCTGGGAGGTCCCCAGCCTGACCTCCCTGGAAAGCGGCATGGAAGTCTGGAAGCCGGTCATCGCCGCCGTCAACGGCTACTGCCTCGGCTTCGCGCTCACTCTCGTCGCCTCTTGCGACTTCGTGATCGCCAGCGATCGCGCCGAGTTCGGGTTCCCGGAGGTACAGATCGGCGTGCCGACCATCCAGGGCGCGGTGCGGATGCCCAAGCGCGTCGGCTGGCAGAACGCGATGGAGCTTCTGCTTCTGGGCGACCGCGTGAGCGCCGAGCGCGCGAAGGAAATGGGCCTGGTCTGGAAGGTGGTCCCGCACGACGACCTCATGACGGAAGCGCGTGCCCTTGCCGATCGCCTGCTCAAGCCGGCGCCGCTGGCGATCCGCGCCACCAAAGAGGTGGCCGCCCGGGGACAGGAGCTGCCCTTCGTCCAGGCGATCCGCTTCGGCGAGACGATGCGCCGCGTAGCCGGCGCCACCGAGGACGCGACCGAAGGCCGCGCCGCCTTCCGCGAGAAGCGCCCGCCACAGTGGAAGGGCGGGTGAGCGAAGCGCCCGCCGCCGTTCAGGAGATCCTGGAGGGCTTCTCGCCCGAGGTCAGGGAAATCGCGCTGAGTCTGCGCGACCTCGTGCTGAGAGCAATGCCCGATGCCCTGGAGCGGCCCGACTCAAAAGACAGGCTGATCTTCTACGGGTTTGGGCCAAAGATGGCCGATCTCGTGTGCGTGATCATGCTTTATCGCGCCCACACCAACCTCGGCTTCGTCGAAGGCGCCCTTCTGCCGGACCCGGACGGCCTGCTGACGGGCACTGGCAAACGGGCGCGCCACGTCCGTGTAGCATCGCTGGCGGCGGTCGAGAGCGCCGCGCTCGACGCGCTCCTGGAAACGGCCGTCCGTCGCCATAAAGGCATCTGAGTCTCGTACACCCTTCCTATACGTCCAGGCGCCGGCCTGGGATGCCGCGCGCAACCCGCTGACGTTAACTTTAGGTAGCACCCCACCAATCCGCGCATTTCCTACTGGGGAGGCGGCAGCGTTGCCCATGCCTGACTACCCTGGCGCGCCCGGATCGGCCGTGCTGCCCAGGACGCGCCCCTCAATCAGCCTGCGCCTGCCGCTGGGCACGGGCGCTTTCATGGCCGGCCTTGCGGCCGCGGCCTTCGTCATCTTCGCAGGCGCTGCGGGACTGGTCGCCTTCCGCCTGGGGGCTCAGTTCATGGCCGAAACGGACCTCTCCGGCCCCGCCCGCTGGTTGTACGAGGCCGGCGGCTTTGTGGCCGCGCCGTTTCGGGCGTCCGAAACGGCGCCCAATGCCGGCAGCGGCCACGTCATCGAATTCTCCACCCTCGTGGCGCTGGAAGCGTATCTAATCGCCGGCTCCATGCTGGTGGTGGTCATCGCCGCCTTCTCGCTCCTGGCGCGCGGGTCGCGGCCACGCTCGCTCACCTTGCGCCTGGACCTCTCCGGGCCGGCAGAATCCTGGCGCGCGCTTGCCCCATCGCTCATGGCCTTCAGCGCCGACGTCGAGACCCGTGCCGAGCGCGTAACCGGCGACGCGGCCCGGGCAGCCCGCGCCGCCGGCGAGACGGCCGTGATCGCGCGGGACTGGCTACGCGCCGCAACGGCGGTCACGGCGCGGGCCATCGCCGGCCTGCCCGACGCCGGCCGCCGGCGCCTCGACACGCTGAAGGCGCGGAGGCGGCAGATCAACGAGCGTCTTCATGCCGCGACCGAGATGCTGCAGCCGGTCGCCGGCTGGTCCAGGGAGCGCGCATCGAAGGCGCTCGCCGGTGTGCGAGACCGCATCGTCTCACCTCCCGGCGGCCGCGCCTGACCTCGACCGGCCCCTTCGGCGGGCAAGTGCGTTCAGGGCTGGCAGGCCGGAAGCCGTGGCGTTACGATTAGGCCCCGCCTTCGCTGAGATGTTTGTCGCGGGGCCTGCCGGCGCAGGGGGCCTGATTTCAGCCGATCTGGAGGGTAGTGCGAATGAAGCGCCTTCTGCTGGGACTGACCTTTGGAGTCATGCTGGCGCTGATCCCCCTGACCGCCAGCGCCGACGACGGCGACAACGGCAATATCCTCATTCGCATCAACGGCGACGTGACGGTGGCTCGCGGTGAGGAGCTTGACACCGTGGTCGTGATCAGGGGCGACGCGATCATCGAAGGCACGGTGCACGATGCCGTCGTTGTCGTCAGGGGCGACCTTACTGTCCGGGGCGCGGTCGAAGGCAGCATTACCGCCATCAACGGGGACGTGATCCTCGAGAACGGCTCGACGGTCGAAGACGTACACATAGTCCGCGGCGACCTCGACCAGGCGGCCGGCGCTACCATAACCGGCGACGTCAACCGAAACGCGGACTTCTCTTTCCGCGGGGCGTGGATTTGGTTCTCGGTGGTGTTTTGGGTCGGCGCAACCGTATTCCTGATCGGCGCGGCCCTGCTGTTCGCCGCGATCGGCGGCCGCCAGCTTTCAGCGGCTGCCGCGAGCATGACCTCGCGCACGGGCCCTTCGCTCCTCGCGGCGCTCGCGCTCTGGATCGGCCTGCCGATCATCGGCGTGATCTTCCTGATAACGGTCGTGGGCATACCGATCGGGCTTGCGATCCTGCTCCTGGGCCTGCCCGCGCTGTGGATCCTGGGGTACATCACCGCCGGCGCCAGGCTCGGCGCGGCCGTCACGGGCTCGCTGGGCCGGACCCCGGGCGAGCACCCCTACCTGGCGGCGTTTCTGGGGGTGGTGATCCTGCAAATCCTGGTCGTTATTCCCGTGATCGGCTGGCTTGTGGGCGCCGTCGCCGGGTTCTGGGGCGCCGGGGCTGTCGGCCTGATCGCCTACAACGCCGCCCGCGGAGAGACGGCGCGGCCAGCGGTGGCCCAGCCGGACGCGGGACCACCGGCCGCGAGCGCTTGAGCCGAGGCTATTCGGCGGGCTGGAGCTCGGGAAAGTCGAAGTCGTCCGGCTTGATCGAGACGACTTTGGTGATGCCCTCCACCTTTTCGGTGAGGATGCGCTCGATGCCCAGGCGCAGCGTCAACATGCTCATGGGGCAACCGTGGCAGGTGCCGACCATTTGCAGCTTCACGACGCCGTCATCGCTGACGTCGACGATATTGACGTCGCCGGCGTGCGAGTGGATGTAGGGCCTGATCTCGTCCAGGGCCTGGTCGACGCGTTCCCAGAGGTCGGGCGTCGTGGTCACGTGGCCATGCTAGCAGGACAAGGACGTTCGGGGCGAACGCAGTCGAGCAGTCCGGAGCCCGGAAGCGTGCATTCCCCTCCGGTCCCCCAAAGATCGGGGGTTAGGGGTCGACCGGCCGGCTTCCGGACTGCACTCCTCACTATTTCGCCGCCGGGGCCTGCCCGAACTGGTCGCGCAGGAAATTGAGGATGTTCCAGCGGTCCTCTTCGCTGATCGAGGAGCCGAAGGCCGGCATGATGCCGCTGTAGCCGTTTGTGATGATGCTGAAAAAGAACTCGTCCGGGTGGTAGGGCACGTGGTCGTAAAGGTTCGCGGGGGGGATGCGCAGAGACGGCGCCAGGGGGCCGTCACCGCGCCCGGACTCGCCGTGGCACTGGATGCAGTTCTGTATGAACAGCGTCCGGCCCTTCTCGATCGAAGCCGGTGAAGACGCCACCGGGTTGCCCTGTTTGGCCTCCTTGCTCGACAGGACGTTGTGGCCGTGCGTGCCCACCAGTATTCCGAGGCCGATCCCGACCAGCACCAGGGCCGCGAGCGAAAAGCCGGGCCTGATCTCGATCGTCGCCACCCGGTCCGCCCAGTCGCCCATCAGTCCTGCCGCGCGGCCGGGCTTGTCGAGGCTGGCGAGGAAAAGGCCGGCCGAGAGCGCGCCGGCGGCAACGATCAGCGCCAGGCCTGCCGTCGAGAAGCTGCGGGGCGACTCGAAGGCGCCGCCTGCACGCGAGGCGCTCGCGACGCCGCCGGGCGCGCTGACCTTCACGTCGAATGGCACCGAGAGGTCGCTCGTGCTGCCGGCGCCGCGCCGCAGGTCCACGGTCACCTTCCATCTGCCCGGATCGTTGATGAAGGGGCCGCTGCCGACAAAATACAGCGGCGTAGTCGGCGACTGATCAAGGATCAGCTCGGACTGGAACGCGTCCTTCTTGTCCTCCAGGAACAATAGGCGGACTCGTTCCACATTGATGGCGTCGCCGGTCAGGTAGGCCTCGAACGTGTTCGTGCCCGGCTGGTTGGGGTCGATGTTCAGCGTGACGCCGAGGCCGGACACCTGCCTGGTCTCCGTGAATTTGCCAGCGGGCGAAGGCGCCGCCAGAGCGCTGCGCGCAGGCGCCAGCTGCACCAGCACCGCTACGACCAGCAGGACCAGGCTCGCGAGGCCCGCTTCGACGCGCACCGTGCGCGCCAGCGTCCTCTCCAGGTCCTCCCAGCCGCCGGACACGCCGCCGCGCCGGCCGGACTCCGCCCGTTCGGCCTCTTCGACCACCTGGGGCCGGAAGAGGTAGGCGTTCATGGCCCCGGCGATCAACAGCGGCACGATCAGGATTAGCTTGATCAGCAGCGCCCGGCCGTAGCCGGTATCGAGAAGGTCGGCAGGCCTGTTGAGCTCGATTACCGAGTTGATCACGCCGGTGAAGAGGAGCAGGGCGACGCTGCCGACGGCGATCAGCGAAAAGCGCCGCAGCGCCGAAGCAATGACGGCCGGCTGCTGCGCCCGCGGCAAGTGCCTTCCCGCCCAGCGCACCAGCAACACCACCTGCAACAGCATCCCAATCCACACCGAAGCCGCGACCAGGTGCACGAAGTCTGAGGCCGTGGCCCAGAAGGCGCCGGTGCCCGCCGCGGCGTGACTGACCATCGCAGAAACCGCCAGGTATGCCAGCGACAGGCCGATCAGCGCCGCCAGGACGTAGCGGCTGACCCGGCTATCGAGACGTTGCCGGTGCAGGGCCAGGACACCTAGCGCCAGCGGCAGCAGCAGGGAGTTGCGCAGCACCCAACGCTGGCCCCACCGCGTGCTGGAGATAACGTCTGGGAACTTTCCCGCGGAGCCGAAGACAGCGTCCGCCTGGAGCAGCAGCTCCGCCAGCCCGGCGATGGCGAGCACAAGCAGAGCGGCCGCGGCGGCGAGGACAATGCCGCGGCAGGCAGCTTCTCGCGCCTCGGATGCGCGATCGCCGCTGATGCCGCCGATGACCCAGGTGAAGATCATTGCGCCGGTAAGGACGCTGCCCGCCAGCAGCAGCGCCCATTTGGTGACAACGCGGTCGGGCTTGGCGTCGACGCCCGAAACCGTCGCGGTGACGCCCGTCGCCGCCGGGTTGGTGCCCGGTGGCAGCGAGCCGTCCTGGTTTAGGACCGTGATCGGATACTGGCCGGCGATGCGATGGCCATCGACCCTGGACAGGGTCTCCCAGGTAACGGTGTAGTAGCCGGGCGCCATCGGGCCCAGGTTCACGCGCATCAGCGCGTTGTCCTGGTCGTCGAACTCCACCCCGGTTTCGACGCGCTTGCGGTCCGAATCCAGGACGTGAATGGTGCTGATCTTGCGCTCGACGGCCTCGCTGAAATACAGCGACATCTGGGCCGGGGCGGCGCGTAGCTGCGAGTTCACCGGCGGGTCGGCCCGCACCAGCAGCGCGTGCGCTTCGGCGGCGTGAGGCGCGAACGTCCGCGCCGCCACCAAAACGACGATGGCGAGGATCAGGACTACAGGGCCGCCTCTCCACCCTGCGCCGCTTCGCCCCGCTTCCGCTCTCCTCCGCCCTCCCCCTCTCCTTGATGGGAGAGGGGGCCGGGACGAGAGGGTTTCCGGTGCGCGCATGATTAGCTCCTCCCGACCACCCGTCCACCCACAAGGCCAACGGCCAGGCCGCCGGCGACACCCAGGACCAGACCCCAGATCGGGATCTCGCCCGAGTCGTCACCATCATCAGAGGATGCCTGCGCATCCTCGTCGTGGTCATCGGCCGGCGCCGTGCCGGCCGCGGCGGTCGGCGTGACGCCGGGCACAGGCGTGCCGTTGCGGGCGCTGACGTCGATCCGGGCGCAGGCGCCGCCGCCATCGAGCCGGGTCTTAGCGGCGATCGCCGCGTCGGCCGCGGCCTGGCCCACGAAGAAAGCGTAGCAGTCCCCGAATATAGCGCCATCGCCGTCGTCGAAGGTGCGCCAGGTCACGAGATAGCGGCCGGCGCCGAGGCCGGCCTTGAGCGCGATGCTCATCTGCAGGCGGTCGGCGCTAAGCTGCACCTCGCCCGTGTCGACGCGAGCCCCCTGCGCGTCCGTTACCTGGATGAATGACCAGTTGGCGTCGCGCCGGATCGGGACGGTAAACCAGCCCTGTACCTGGGCCGGCGCGGCCGCGAGCACCGCGCCGGGCGCCGGGTCCAGGCGGACGGGCCGTGAGTGCGCGAAGACGGCGCCGGAGGTCGCGGCCAGAATGCCGCCCGCGATTAGCGTTGCCGCCACGGCGGCAAGAATCGGTCTCTTCATGAGAAGTGAGTCTCCTATGCTTTCGATCTCCCCCTCTCCGCCGGGCGGAGCCTTCCGCCGGCGAAGGAGGGGGCCGGGGGGTGAGGTTTCAGCGCCTATTGGTGGCCCAGCACGAAATCCCAGGCGAAGCGCGCAGTCCCGGCCTCGGCCCGCACTACTGTCACCTCTACGGCCCAGTGGCCGGCGAAGGTGAGAGGCAGCGCGTCCAGGGGGAAGTGCCCTTCGTGCAGCTGCGTCAGGTCGTACTCCTGGCGCAGGTTGCCATCGAGATAGGTGAAGCGCACCGAAAAGCGCTGGACATCCTTCCAGTCGCGGTCGACATCGATCATGTAGAAGTTCAGGTTGTCGCTACCGGCGTACCCGGGGTAGATGACCATCGAAAGGTCCAGATCGCCCTCGCGGGCGTTCCGGATGATCGGCCCCTCTTCGGGCGTAAGCGTGACGACGGCCTGGGGGGCGGCGTTTGGAGTCTTCGTCTCGCCGGAACCGGTCAGGACCGTGAAGCCAAGACCGGCGACAATGGCGATTCCGAACGCGCCCGCCCAGGTCATATACCTGGACAAGCAGATGCCTCCCGAGAACTGGAAAGTGCCGAGCCTGCCCGCGGGCAGGCGAAACCTAGGCGGCCTTCGGCGGCAAGTCCGGTAGGGGCGCGACCACTCCGGCGGGCGCGCCGTGGCTGTCGGTCGAAAGCGAGATCGTCGCGGCCGGGATGGTCACGGCGAGGGGCCTCTCGACGTAGGTGCCAGCGAACGATGGTTGGCCGCCGCACCCGGACGTATCGCCGTGACAGTGCGCGGCATGGGCCGCCAGCGCGCCGGGCTCGGCGTGGAAGGGGCCAAACGACCAGTGTCCCAGCGAGGAAAGCTGCACTACCAGCGTGAGTAGCGCGATCCTCGCGGCCCAGCGGACAAACCCGGGGCTGATCTCGTTCGATCTGGCGCGCGCTCGAATCCGCATTAAATGACTCGCCGGCGATCACGATAACATAAGCTCCGCTCTCTATTTACGAGGGCGCGGCGCGGAACGCTCTCTGCTGTGAGGTCGTGTTGCCGCCCGCCGTGCGGCTGCGGCGCAGGCCGTCGGAGCCTGCCCTGAGCCCGGTCGAAGGAGCCTGCCCTGAGCGCGGTCGAAGGGTTGTAGGTGAAGGTGGTGGTGGCCGGGCCGACGGTCGCCGAGGTGAGGCGGTTCTCGTGGTCCCAGGCGAGTCCAGGCGCGAGGCGCACCGCGCCCTCAAGCGCTTCGTCATCGGGGCAATCTGGAGGCTCTGGCAGGAGTGCCAGGCGGCACCACTACCAAACTTGAGGTCGCCGCCTAGATCCCTTGCACTAGGAGCGTCTCTCTGCCCGAGCTGGCGGAGACGAACGCCGTGACTTCAAATACACCTGTCTACGAAGCTACTGCGTCTTGATGGGAGTTGAAGGGGAGATCGGCAGATAGTCCACTGGTGGAACAATTTAGATTCGACGAATCATTAAGATCATAGTACTCGATCGAGATATAGACACCGGGCCTCATCAGGGCATACGACAGCAGTTCGTTACGTAAAACCCCTCAAGCCAATTGCATTTGTCCACGAGATCGAATCATTAATGCTCGCTAACTGGAAGGTCACGACACTCACTCTCGCTGATGGACTGGTCAGCCTCCGAGACCTGAAGTATCACTCCTTTGTATGCCTGAGCGGGAATTGACAGACAGGCAACATGAGTTCCGCGGACGAACACGCTGCATGCAACTCTCGGGCGGATGATGGCTTGCTTTCCTGGCCGAATTTCCCTCTGCCCGTTCCATCCTATCGTGTGGTTACAGCCGAAAAGCACGACGGTGTCACCCGTGTCGTTGTGCACCCGCACTGAGTCGGGCTGCGTGATGAATGAGTAAACAATTACCGTTCCACAGGAGCCGACGACTAAGATGACTGCAAGCGCGGCCAGATAAATGCCCAAGCGTCCAAGAAGCCCTTGCGGCATCTATGTCAGTTCCTTAACGACACACACCCAAGCGTTCTAGAATCCCGCAAGTCAAATCGACTTGGCCACTTCTATGGATTCCAGGCAATTCGTCGATGATGGGGGGCATGCAGTCGCGGCACCCGTCCCTCTCATCGGGATTGAAACCAAAGACACTCTGGATAGGGTCGGGGAGAATACTATCGCGATGCCCTTCATCGCGAACCCCTTCGCCTTGCAGGAGATCAATTGCGACGTCCCCCCCGAGACCCAGAAACTGCAAGCCGATTAGGGTCAGGGACACTGGTGCGACCGCCATGATACCGGGGGCCGCGTCGTCTAGCACTCCTGCAGTCTCATAACTCACGAAGTAGACTCCATAGGAAGCCGCTTCGACAAGGTCCAGGGCCCCACATAGGATCCCGCCAAGACTACATTGGGGTTGACAGCCTTGAATGCACGCCGCCACAGCCACGCCACCTCGGCTGCCAGTCGCCTCTTCGAGGCCGGTTCCACTTTGGGCGGTCGCCACGGCCATCACGACCGTGAGATCAACGCCCCCGTCGCCGTCGAAATCCATCTGCCCGTTGCCGAGGTATACGGACGGCCCGTTGCCTCCATCTTCCATCACATCGACCATGCCGGTGGGGTCAATGACGTTGGCGGGATGTTGCTCGCATACCCGTAGCCGGAGCCAAGGGCATCCCGCCCCAAGAACCGCCCGGTCGCGCTGTCATAGTACCGGGCACGCAGATACTCCAGCAGGTTGGGGTCGTTCTGCTCGCCCGTAAAAGTAAACTCGGTGGCGTTCGTGCCGGTGTGCGCTCGCACGGCCCCAAACACGTCGTACGTCCAGCTGTCTGTGACTGTCCCCGAGCTATCGCAGACGGCCACCGTTGACCCGAGCGCGTCAGTCAGACGGTAGGTCACATTCCCGGAGCCATCGACCCAGTACAGCATGCCGCCAAGGCCGTAGACGTAGGTGTACGTCCCGTCCTGGAGGATTACCGGCAGGCCGGCGGCCACGTCCCAGGTGTAAGTCGTCGTGTTCCCACCCGTCGTGCGGCTGCGCCTCAGGCCGTCAGAGCCTGCCCTGAGCCCGGCCGAAGGAGCCTGCCCTGAGCGGAGTCGAAGGGTTGTAGGCGAAGGTAGTGGTGACGCTGCTGACCGTCGCGGAGGTCAGGCGGTCGGCGGCGTCCCAGGAGAAGGTGTCGGAGCCGCGGCTGGTGAGGTTGCCGTTGCTGTCGTAGCCGTAGGAGACGGCGCCGAGCGCGGTCAGGCGGTCGGCGGCGTCATAGGTGAGGTTGGTGCTGTTCTTGGTCAGGCGGTTGCCGTTGGCGTCGTAGGTGTAGGTGTCGGTCGATGGCCCCGGGTAGGTGACGCTGGTCAGGCGGTAGAGGGCGTCGTAGGCGTACGTGTGCGTGCCCAGGCCGTCGACCCGCTGCGTGCGGTTGCCGATCGCGTCCAGGGTGTACGACGACCGAGGCCAGGGTGGTGCTGCCGCCCTTGACCCAGCTGATGCCCGTGAGGCGGTCGGCAGAGCCTGCCCTGAGCTGAGCCGAAGGGTCGTAGCTGTACGTGCCGGCGATGCCGGTGCCCGACGGCAGCGTCGTAGTCGTGAGCATGCCGGCATTGTTGTAGGCGTACTGAGTCTGCTTGCTGTTCCAGTCGGTCAGGCTGGTCAGGTTGTTGGCGGCGTCGTAGCCGTAAGTGACCTGGTTGGAGCCGCCGGGGTAGGTCATGGTGGCGCGGTTGCCGGCGTTGCTGTAGCTGTAGCCGACGGTGCGCGAGGCCGGGGAAGGTGACCGAGGTCAGGCGATTCACCTCAAGCCTGTCCTGAGCTTGTCGAAGGATAAGAGTAGTTCGTCGTACCTCTAGCATCGACCATCTGGGTCCGGCTCCGCACTCCAGATCGACCCCACTAGGCCGAGATCGGCACGTTCGGCGCCCGGATCGCCGCCGCTGGCGCGCCGGCGACCTCGCGTCCGCGCAACGCCCCCTTTGGCCCGTGGGCTTCGCGGAGCTGGAGCGGTCGCTGGAGGGCCCGAGGCGGGAGTGGGGCGAGCTAGGAGCGTGACACTTTGCGGGCCTGGATTTTTGATAAGCCAATCGCCGGGCCTTAATCCTGCCTGGCGAAACGCCGAGCGGCGTCGTAAGTGTAGATTGGTGCCGTTCGTGAGTCAGCCGGTTGCCGACGGCGTCGTACGTGAAGGCGTCTCGTCGCCGGGCACCGCCAAGGGATAGGTCGGCACTCGTCAGGCGATAGAGAGCGTCGTAGCCGTAGGTCGTGGTGCCGAGGTCGTCGGTCACCTGCTTGCGGTTGCCCGTCGCGTCGAGGCCGTAGGTGAAGGACCGAGACCAGGTGGTCGTGCCGCTTCTTGTCGGGTTATGCTCGTAAGCCGGTCGGCGGTGTCGTAAGCTATACGTGTCGACGTCATGTCCGTCCCTGACGGCAGGGTCGTGGTCGTGAGCATGCCGCCGTCGTTGTACGCGTACGGTGGTCTGCTTGCTGTTCCAGTCGGTACAGGCTGGTCAGGTTGTTGGCGGCGTCGTAGCCGTAGCTCACCTGGTTGGAGCCGCCGGGGTAGGTCATTGTGGCGCGGTTACCGGCGTTGCTGTAGCCGTAGCCGACGGTGCGCGAGCCGGGGAAGGTGACCGAGGTCAGGCGATTCACCTCATCATAGGAGTAATTCGTCGTACCTGTAGCATCGACCATCTGTGTGCGGTCCCGAACGGCGTCGTACGTGAAGCTTACGTCCGTGGTGCCCGTCGGGTAGTCGATCGACGTGAGGTCGTTGCGGCTGTTGTAGCCGCAGGACCACACATGTCCCAGCGCATCCCTGGCTGCTGAGGCGGTTCAGGTTGTCATAGCTTTAGATCGCGCCGCTTCCGGACTATCGAGACTTAAGGGAATGCCCTGATCCTAGCTACCTGGGACGGCTCGGCCTTGGGACGCCGTTAGGTTCGGCTAACTGGATGGCCATGAACTATCCACCGATGTCGCTCACGGCTTCATTGAGGCGTTTGATTTCTGAACGCCATGAGTCGACACCGTAAGTCTGAAAGGCCAGCACCCGACCATCGCGAAGTTGAACCGTGAAAATTGGTGACATCCAGGAAAACCCAGCAAGAATTGCCCGCCACCGACCCCTCTTGCCGACCCCTACGATGTCGCCAAGAGCAATATCCGATTCGGGCCTAAACCGACGCGGCAGCATGAGTGGAAAATTCAGTCTTGAGGCCCTGAATAGGAGGCGCTTGTTCGTAAGCCAGAGGTAGCCCGTGGCTGGGAGGAGTCCTTTCACCCACGCTGCCCAGCCGCTCTTCACGAAGACCTCGCCGAATGCAAGATCAGGCGGTGGCAGGTCGTGTAAAATGCCCTGCCTCTTCCCAGGAGAATCGTTACTCTTTGCCGCCACCACCAGATCCTTGTGAAGGCTGCGAAACATTACGGTCGGCACAATTCAGCATCGTGTTGGACAAATTGAAGAGCATCGCCTCTGGTACCTCACCGAACACCGGGCCAGCATCAAGCATGAACCCGAGACCGGAAGCACCAGCGGAGATTAGACGATCTCTCACGGAGCAGTCGCTGTTGTAGGCTTGCCTTAGGCTGTGGAGCAGCGCCACCGCCCCTACTGCGCGCTCGATAGTCTGGCATGCAGCATATCCGCCTATGGCGCCACCCAATGCGCCGACTGGTCCGCCGGCAGCGAGACCTACCGCCGCGCCGACGACTGCGCAGGTCTCGGCAAGAGGCAATAGATCAATCAACTGCATCAACTGTCCGAAGTCCTGCGGCGGCCAAACCGAATCCACTGCAGTCACGACTTGGTTAGTGGTAAACGAAGCAGCTTTTTCGATGGGTTTCGAACTGAAAACTGTGACCCCGAAGGCCTTTATCTTGAATAGGCCCCAGGGGTCGATGAATGCGGCCGGATTGTTCTCAACGTAAGAGTATCGGTTCAAAGAGGCGGGTAACCGGATGAGTCCGATGAATGGATCGCGGCTCAAGAACCGCCCCGTCTCGGGTCATACCAGCGGGCGCGCAGGTAGATCAGCCCGCTGGAGCCGCCGATCGGGTCCTGCTCTCCCGTGAACGTGAACTCGCTGTCCGGACCGTCGATGGGGAAGGCGGTCTGGTCCCCAAAGGCGGTGTAATCGTAGAGTCCGTCCGAGACCCCGGAGCTGCTGCGTATGTCCTTCACGGACCCAAGCGCGTCGGCCAGGTAGTAGTGCGTGGTGTCATCGCCGGAGACATGCGCGATGCGACCGAGGCCGTACGTGAAGCTGAAGGTGTCGGGTGAGGCGCCGCCGCGCTCGATCTGGATGACCTGCGGCAGGCCCGCTGCCACATCCCACACCTGGGTGCGGTTGGGGTCGTGCGTGGCGAGCAGGCCGTCCCCGTTGTAGGTGAAGTTTTTGGTGCTGCTGGCGATGGTAGAGCTCGTGAGCCTGTCCTCGGCATCCCACGAGAAGCTGTCCGATCCGCGCGCCGTCAGGTTGCCGTTGTTGTCGTAGGCGTAGGCGGTGCTGCCAACGGCCGTGAGGCGGTCGGCGGCGTCGTAGGTGTAGCTGGTGCTGTTGTGCGTGAGCCGGTTGCCGGCGCGTCATAGGTGAAGGTCTCGTCGGTGGTGCCTGGGGTAGTCGGCGCTGGTCAGGCGGTAAAGGGCGTCGTAGCCGTAGGTCGTGGTGCCGGAGTTGTCGGTCACCTGCTTGCGGTTACCCGCGGCGTCGAGTACGTAGGTGAAGGAGGAGACCGTGGTCGTGCCCTTCTTGTGGGTGATGCTGGTGAGGCGGTCGGAATTGTCGTAAGCGTAGGTCGACGTCAGGTCCGTCCCGGAGGGTAGGGTGCTTGTCGTGAGCATGCCGGCGTCGTTGTAGGCGTACTGGGTCTGCTGGCTGTTCCAGTCGCTGACGCTGGTGAGGTTATTGGCGGCGTCGTAGCCGTAGCTGACCTGGTTGGAGCCGCCGGGGTAGGTCATGGTGGCGCGGTTGCCGGCGTTGCTGTAGCTGTAACCGACGGTGCGCGAGCCGGGGAAGGTGACCGAGGTCAGGCGATTCACCTCATCATAGGAGTAATTCGTCGTACCTGTAGCATCGACCATCGTGTGCGGTCCCGAACGGCGTCGTACGTGAAGCTTACGTCCGTGGTGCCCGTCGGGTAGTCGACAACCGACGACAGCCGGCCGGCCGCGTCGTAGGTGTAGTTGCTGCCGCGACTAGCTCGAGCGGAGTCACCAACACTATGAATGAACCAATTTGAGGCGCGCCTGTACATTAGAGCAAATGATTATCGTTTGGGCCTTTCGAGCTGCTCCATCCGATCAATGAACCTTTCTAACGGCTCTCTAATAAACTGCCAGAAAGTTTCGTCCATGTGGGTTACCCCAACTTGAATGGCGATGCCTGACTTCCAGAGGGACTCGTAGTTGTCCGATGATGAATCCATTATCTCGTTCACCTCTCGAATAAAGTCAATACAGAAGGCATACAGAAAGACAAGACTGGGCACTAATTCTTGTTCTAGTTCACCTTCGTTAAACCCAACAGCATCCATTCTTGCCCGCAGCAATTCACCTAAATAATTAACATCAATAGGTTTCGGTCGTGGCAGCTCACGTGTTTCCTCCATTATTGCTCACTCCTTACCGTCATTATCAGTTGCTGGGATAAGTCGTGCCCTCCCGGGCTGCCTAAACCCCCCGGCCCGCCCGCCACGTCCAGCCGCGCCAGCGGTGTCGCATGTCCCTGTCGGCGCGCCTGCAGCGCCTCCAACTCGTGCATCGTCTGCAGCAACTGCCGGTGCAAGTGGGCCTCGTACCTCATGACCCGCTCCAGCGCCGCTCCCTCCGGGATGATCTGGTCGGCCCGGTGCCGCCTCAGCCACTCCTCCTTGTCCGGGGCCTCTCCGCGCCCTTGCCATAGAAGCCCCCTAGCGCCGCTAGCTCCTTGCGCGCGCTCTCCTCCCTCTGCCAGTCGGACTCGCTGTCCTCGAACGCCCCGATCAAGGTCTCCGTTTCGAAGGCTGTCACCCTGCGCAGCCGCCACAGCAACAGCGCGATCCGCTCTGCGAGGCTGGACTCCAGGTGGTCCGAAGGCTGCAAGCTGCCCTCGATGCCCTTCAGGTGCTCGCGCCAGTCCTCCTCTCGCTCCAACTCCGGCACCACCGGCGCTACCGATCACATGCCGTGCTGGATCGCGTTGAAACGCACCGCCGCCTTTCCGTCCGGGGGTCTTCGGTCCGCGCTTTTCCATCCTCAGGTCTCCCCGCCGAACATATGTCTTGCAGATAAGACTGCCATAAGATGAGTCTGTCAACTCTTGGAGGGAAAGCCCGCTAACCCAGGGGCTGGAAAAAGGGGACGGCCAGCGCATCGCCGCCGCGTTACTCGTCCGCGCT